>CAMVNQ010000004.1 GCA_947168885.1 uncultured Clostridia bacterium
ACCCGCCGCTTCACCGTTCGAGTCACTTAATCAACCCAAGGAAAAATCCGAGCCGCAGAAGAACCCCGAGCTCGGAAAAATACTCGAAAATTCGGACAATATCAAGCCCGCCGCTTCGCCGTTCGAGTCACTCAATCAACCCAAGGAAAAATCCGAGCCGCAGAAGAACCCCGAGCTCGGAAAAATACTCGAAAATTCGGACAATATCAAGCCCGCCGCTTCGCCGTTCGAGTCACTCAATCAACCCAAGGAAAAATCCGAGCCGCAGAAGAACCCCGAGCTCGGAAAAATACTCGAAAATTCGGACAATATAAAACCCGCCGCTTCACCGTTCCCGTCTCTTAACGAACCGGGAACCGATCAGGCAGAAAAAAAGCCGGAGACTATTCAGCCGGAGACTATACAGCCGGTGACTATTCAGCCCGAAACCGTTCAATCCGATGCTGTTCAGCCGAAATCTCCCGAACCGGCACCGGAGCCTGAAAAGGTTTCCGAACCGGTCAAGAATGACAGGTTCCCCGAACCCGTCAAAGTTTCGGAGATAGATGAAATAATCGACAGCTTCGGTTCCTCTTCCGCGCACTCGGATGCGGCTCCGGAAAGCACCGGAACAGGCAAGGAACTCGATAGTATAATCGACAATATAAATCCGTCCATAGCTGCTCCGGACAACGAGGCTGATACCGAGTCTGAACCCGAGCCCGAGCCGGATCAGTATGCTTCTGTACGACCTGCGCCGCAGCGCCTTGAGCGTCTCGACACGCCGACCGCGCCGCAGCGTTCTTCAGCGGAGGATAATCCTTTCCGCCGTACACCGCCTCCGCCGCCCGTTCCCTCTGCACAGAGCAGTTCTGCCCCCGCTAAACCGGTAAAGAAAAAGAGCGGAAAGAAGGGCATCATTATCGGTGCCGCAGCCGCAGCAGTAGTTCTTGGAGGCGTGGGAACAGGTTATTTCGGCTTCCACAACGACATAACAAGAATGACCATGGGCGACAAGGAATACGCCCGCATGATAAGCCGCCAGGCAATAAAGGATATTATCCCGGCCGACGGAACATCCGACAGATTCGCAGGCTACGCATTAACCGGACTTACAGGTCTCGGCACAGCCGGAGAAGCTTCTTTACCCGATCTCGTATCAAAAACAGGTGCGCTAAACAACATCTTTGACGTTGTTCCGGCAGGGAAAGCGCTTACCCTTGAAGCGTCGCTTAAAGTAAAGCTCGGCGAATGTGCTTCTATCGACAGTGAATCGGCACAGAAAGTTGCCGAAACTCTCGGAAACACCAAAATAACCGCCAAGCTCGTGAACGGCGACACCGATATGATCTCCGTAGGTATAAATGCCCCGGACGGCAAGAGCGGCTCCGCGGACATATACTGCAAGGGAAGCGACATTGTTGTGGCATTCCCGGGCATAACCGACAAGACAGTAAAATTCACTAAGGACGAACTCGGCGGTGCGCCGGCAAGCTTTGACCGCAGTTCGTTCAAGAAGTTCTGCAGCGACGCGGCAAAGATATTCTTTGACGGCTTTGAAAGCGCAGAGATGTCTTTCGGCAAGGGCGTTGAGCAGACGCAGGACTTCACCTGCGGCAAAACCGAGCTCTCCGCTAAAACATCCGGAAGCGAGATAAAAGTGACGTTCACCGCGGCACAGGTCAGCACAATCCTCGGAAAGATCAAGGATCTTCTCGCGGCAAGCCCCGATGCAGCGAACACACTCAACGGCTGCTTCATGATGTTCGGTATAAACGTGAATGAGGCTCTCGATTCCCTCGCAGACGGAAGCACAACACTCACTGCCCGTCATCTTACCGACGTACATAACAATATCCTTGCGACCTGCATCTCCTTTGACCGTGCGGACGGCACGACTGTCGCCGAGCTCAGGAACACGAAGCAGGACGGGCTCGAAATATCGACTCTCTCTTATAAAGATGTATCTGTCGGGTTCGCGAAGAAAGTAAGAGTCGGCTCCGACGGCAACGCTTATATCACTATAAATTCGGGCAGCGGCAATACCGCATTCGAGATCGAATATACCGGCTCAAAGAAAAAGGAGTTTCTCGGCTCAGATGTGCTTGTAGGAAAGTATATCATCAAGCCCGCCGAAGGCAGCACGATCGCCGAAAATATGAAAGGCTCCCCCTCTGTCGCTATCATCGGCGGCAGCGATCTCCCCGCCGAGCTTGGCAAGCTCACACTCACTTATGAGAGCACAGTCACCGGTAGCACTCACACCGTATCCTTCGATTTATCGGCAGGAAATATCGGTTCGTTTGGATTTAATGTCAAAGCCGACGTAAAGAGCGAAAGTGCAGCAATGCCCGACACGTCCGCCGCGATCAGCGGAAAGGACAGCAAGGCTGCGTCCGGTGTCATCGAAGAAGCGATGGCGTGGCTCGCAGGTGAAGCCGCGGAAGTTGACGGCGGTAACGGAGTGGTTTCCAATCTCGTTGACTTCGACCCGAACAAGCGCTTCATCGAACATTACAGCGCATACGACGAGAACAGCCGTGACAAGGCTTCGGAATATGCCGAAAAGATAAGTGCGAACCTCGCGGAGCATATCTCCGCAGCTATAGCCGCAAACAGCGAAGCAAGCGGTACGATAAAGATGTACTTCGTAAACGGCAAGTGCATGGTTATCGACCCCGCAGGCGTAGACGGCATCGACCTTGACCACCTTGGCTTAAGCTCTGTTTACGCTCTGGCCTATTATGACGGAACCGTTTCCGATACTATCATGGGCGTTACGGTCGTACTTACCGACAGCGCCGGTGATCTTCCCTCCGGTCTGCCCGATATAAGAGACTTCACTTACGGCGTTTATCCGTGGGGCGGAGGCAGTTATACCGGTGTGATAGGAAACTTTGTTGTCGGCACCTGCCCGATACTTCCCGACGGTGAAGCTCCGGCGGACGTTATAGACAATGACGGCGACGGCGAGCCCGATACCGATACAGATACCGGAATTGACGAACCCGTTACGGACACCGACGGTGACGGAGATGTTGACGAAAACGATGTGCCCGTTACAACGGCTCCCGCTGTGGTAACAACAAAGCCAGTCACAACCAAAACACCCGAAGAAACTACAGTAACAAAGCCCGACACCGGCTCGTCCACCGACTTCGGCGCAATAAAGAAGAATCCCGAAATAGGCGACGTTGTCGGCGTATGGCAGGGCAAGAACGCTACCTACGCTATCTGCTCGAACTACATCATGACCCCGTACAGCGACGGTACGCTCAGCAACTCCGACTTCATGGTGCTCAAATCTACCAAGAACGGCTTCGACCTTTATGAAAAGGGCAAGACCAAGACCGGCTCATTAAGCTACAGCGCTAAGACCGACAGTATAAAGCTTGAGATCAACGGCAAGGAGACCATACTCGCCAAGAAGAAGTCCGGTACCAAGATGTCCTATATGGGCAACTGGACGCTCTATACCTACGAGGGTCTGACTTCGTCCGAATACTGCAAGGAGTATGACGATACGGCAGACGGATTTGCTATGAACCTCTCGATAGGCGAGTTCTCCGCAGTCATCACGACTTCGAGGAAGTCCGAGATCTACACTCTCGGAAAGGTCAAGTCCGGAACCTGCAGACTTACATACAACTCGTGGACATATTTCGACGTGAAGTATGACGGATCCGGAAAGCTTACGCTTACACAGCACTACAGCGACAGCAGCGATACGCAGGAATTTGTATTCATAAAGGGCTCATATAAGTTCTGATAAGCTCTTGAAACGTGTTTTCCCCCGCCCTCTCCGGTGGGGGAAAACATATCTATATTGATCGCAGGAGGCATTAAATGCGGCTTACCGTAACGAATGAACAGATGAAAGCGGCGGAATCGAACGCCGATAAAAACGGAATATCATACATGAAACTAATGAGAAATGCGGGCGAAGCGTGTTTTTCGCGTATCTCAAAGATACTCGGCGGCGTTGAGGAAAAAACCTTCGTCGTCCTCTCCGGCCGCGGAAACAACGGCGGTGACGGCATTGTTTTAGCAAATATGCTCACGGAAGCGCGCGCGGTCGTTATCCTCGTTTTCGTGCAGGATCTTCCAAAGTCCGACACTGCCCGCCAGTGCTATTCAATGTACGAAAAAGTGGTAAAATCCACGCTCTATGTTCACCGACAGGACGCGGTCAAGCGCGCGATAGGGAACTGCGACGCGGTGATAGACTGCGTTTTCGGTACTGGCTTCCACGGCGAGCTTGAAGAAAACCTTGCTGATCTGTTCACTTTTGTCCGGGAGGGCTGCCCCGGAGTGAAGATCTCCGTAGATGTCCCGAGCGGCATCAACAGCGATACCGGCGAAATAGCGAACGGCGCGTTCTCGCCCGACTATACAATAGTTCTCGGCGCGATGAAGAAGGGGCTTTACTCCCACCCCGCTTATGAAAGCTGCGGGAATATAATGCTCGCGGATATAGGCATACCTGCGGACTGTTATGAAGCCTGCGAAGCCGCGCTCACCGACGATGTTCTTCGTGAGTTTCTCCCCGAACGTAAAAGTGTCTCGAACAAGGGGACATACGGCCGAATGCTCAACATCAGCGGAAGCGCATTCTATACCGGCGCGGCTCTGCTCTCGACAGACGGCGCACTGCGTATGGGCGTCGGACTCTGCACTCTCGCGACACCGACCCGCGTTATCAACGCTATTGCGACGGCAGTCCCGGAAACGACTTATCTACCGCTTGAACAGGATTTCGACGGCTTCATAAACGACAATTCCGTCAATACGGTCATGGTCGCGCTTGAAAACAATAAATACGACGCGATACTGCTGGGCTGCGGGCTCGGC
The DNA here is from genome assembly GCA_947168885.1 of uncultured Clostridia bacterium. Lineage (GTDB taxonomy): Bacteria > Bacillota > Clostridia > Oscillospirales > Ruminococcaceae > Ruminiclostridium_E. Next base: position 4,831 of record CAMVNQ010000004.1, read on the forward strand.
GACCGCAAGACCACTGCGGAGCTGACAGGAATCGTCATTAAAAACGCAGATTGTCCGATAATTATCGATGCGGACGGTCTTAATTCCCTCGCGGGGAATATAAATGTACTGAAAGAAAGAAAGAAGGGCGTTGTCGTAACGCCGCACCCCGCGGAATTTTCGAGGATGACGGACAAAACCATCGACGAGATACAGAGCGACCGCCTCGGCGCGGCAAAAGCTTTCGCGAAGGAATACGGCTGCATAACCGTGCTCAAGGGCGTGAATACAGTCATAGCCGCCCCCGACGGTCAGGCATTCGTTAATACCACCGGAAACGCCGGACTTGCGACCGGCGGAAGCGGAGATGTACTCGCCGGTATGATAGCTTCGCTGACTGCACAGGGCACAGATACGTTTTATGCGGCAGCTCTTGGCGTTTACCTCCACGGTCTTGCAGCGGATAAACTTGCTCAGAACATGGGACTCGCGGGGATACTTCCGCGCGATATACCAACGGTACTGCCGGAAATAATCAGACAGTAAGCTGCGGCATCCGTACGACGAGCAGAATGGTTCGTAACACCGCAAAGATACGGCGCACGAAAAAAGCAAATCAAACACCCTTTTCTTTCTTAACGAACAGAAAAGGGTGATTTTTTGAAAAAGATAGTATTACTTGCAGTCCCTGCACTCCTTGCGCTCTCCGCTTGCAGTCAGGCTCCGACAGCTTCATCTGTCGCGCTGCCGGACATACCGTTCAGAGCCGATGCGAAACTGTCATACAACAGCATCGGATTTTCAGCAGAGATAACACGCACAGCTGCCGGAAAATGGGAACTCACAGTAACAGAGCCGTACCCGCTTGAAGGACTGAAAACCGAGCTCTGCGGGGATGAGACACGGGTCACGATGTATGGGCTCGAAGCGTCGGCGGACACCGGTGATAACGCCGTGAGTGCCGCGAAAGCGATAGCCTCGGCTTATGACGCAGCGGTGAAGTCGTCCGGCTCGTTCACGGCGACGGACGACGGATACACTATGTCAGGCACCTGCCCGCTCGGAGAGTTCAGTGTCGTTCTGGACAAAGACGGGATCCCGCTCGCATTCTCATGCGATGCGGCAGACCTTTCCGTGGAGCTGTCCGGATTTGAGGAGCTTCCGAAAACGGAGATAGAGGCGGAGATAGTGGAGTAAGCGCTGACGCGCGCCTTAACAGGCAGTTTCGGGGCTGACGCCGCCCCGAACCCCGCGGCAGCGTAACGCTGCACCCAATAGCAAAAACGGTACTGCCGACCGACAGTACCGTTTTTTTATTCAGTCTGAAATTACTTTCTCTTCTTAGCGATCATTATGCCGCCGATAGCGAGAACTGCAACACCTGCAACAGCCGCAACGTCTGCGATACCTGTGTCAGGCGAGCCCTTGCTGCTGCCTGTGTCTGTAGCAGCGCCAACATCACCGGCAACCGGAATGTCTGTAACAGATGCTGTGATGTATGCTGCAGCAACCTTGAGGGTCTCTTTGAGCTGATCCATGCTTTCCTCGGGAAGCATAGAGATAAGTGTCTGTATTTCTTCGGTAGGAAGAGCTGTGATCGTGCTGACTGTGTCATGATCGGCAACGCCAAGCATAATAAGCAGTTCTTCGAGATCCTTTTCACTGAGGTTGGGAATTACACTCTGGCAGATCATGTTAAGATCTTCGCTGCTGATAGAATCAAGTGCGTTTGCAATATCTACCGAGAATGTGCCAACGAGTTGTTGTAATTCTTCTTCGGGCATATTGGCAATGATAGCCTCGATCTCCTCATCGGAAAGTGTGAAATCCGTAGGGATAAGCTCCTGAAGCTGTGCAAGATCTTCCTCGCTCATATCACCTAAAGCTTCTTCTACGAGATCGTTGACTTCGTCGTCGCTGAGTGTTTCGAGCTTAGCCTCTGCAACCCATGCTGTGAATTCAGCAAGATCATCGGGGCTCATAGAAGCGATGAGGGTACCGAGATCCTCATCTCCGATAGTATCCATTTCAAAGCCGGCAAGAATTTCCTTTACGGATTCAAGACCGCCTAAAAATTCGGCTATCTCCTCACGGCTCTTAACCTCTAAGACTGTTTTGATAAGTCCGCTTACCTGCTCCTGTGTCAATCCGCTTGCTGTTAATTCAGCGGTCACACTTTCAACTGCGGCTGTTTCTGCTTCCGTTGTTGCTTCGTCGGCATAAGCCATAACAGCAGCAGAAGACATCATAACTGCCGAAGCAAGGCAAGCCGCACCTATTTTCCTGAGTTTCATAAGTAAATCCTCCTAAAGATTCATACCGGAATTAATCTGGTTAATTTATTTTAACTCTTTTAGCAAAATAAATCAATTATCTAAATGTGCAATTTACATCATAATATGCGCTTATTTTTGTGCATTACATACAACGCAATAATCGGTGCACTATATCCACTTATCAAAAACGGTACTGCCTATCGACAGTACCGTTTTGTTGTTTTGATAGTGCAGGCGAATGCCTGCCGCGGGTCCGGGCGGCGCGAGCCCGGGACTGCCTGTCAAGGCGCGCGTAGGCGCCGGTCACTTCTTCTCCGGTCTCATTGTGGGGAAGAGCAGTACATCGCGTATGGAGGCGCTGTCGGTAAGAAGCATGACAAGTCTGTCGAAGCCGAAGCCGAGACCGCCTGTAGGCGGGAGACCATATTCAAGCGCGGTAATGAAGTCATCATCTACCTGCGCATCGTTACCGCCCTGCGCACGCTTTGCTGCTACCTGTTTCTCGAAACGTCCGCGCTGGTCGATCGGGTCATTGAGCTCCGAGAATGCGTTTCCGAACTCGGTGCCGTTGATGAAGTACTCGAAACGCTCCGTAAACATCGGGTCGGAGGGCTTCCTTTTCGCGAGGGGCGAGTTCTCAACGGGGTAATCATAGATTATCGTGGGCTGAATGAGGTTTTCTTCGACAAACGTCTCAAAGAACGCAATAAGCACTTCGCCCTTTGTGGCGTTCTTGCTTTCAAGCTCAACGTGCTTGTCTGCGGCGGCTTTTCTCGCTGTCTCATCGTCCGTCCAGTCCGCAAAATCAACTCCCGCATACTTCTTTACCGCTTCGATCATGGTAAGACGCTCCCACGGCTTTCCGACCGCGATCTCCTTGCCCTGATAGGTAACAGTGTCCGTACCGCAGATCTTCTTCGCAACCGTACGGTAAAGATCCTCGATTATGTCCATCATGCCGAAGTAGTCGGTGTACGCCTGATACATTTCGATGGAAGTGAATTCGGGATTGTGCGTCGCGTCCATGCCCTCGTTGCGGAAAATACGTCCCACTTCATAAACGCGGTCGAAACCGCCGACGATAAGGCGCTTCAAATAAAGCTCAGTCTCTATGCGAAGGTACATATCTATATCGAGCGCGTTATGGTGTGTCTTGAACGGTCTTGCAGCCGCGCCTATCTCAAGCGGGAGAAGTATCGGTGTATCCACCTCGATGTAGCCTATGCTGTCAAGGTAATTGCGTATCTCCTTGAGCACGAGCGAACGGGTAACAAAGGTATTCTTTATTTCGGGGTTCGCGATAAGGTCGAGGTAACGCTTTCTGTAACGCTCTTCCTTGTCCTTTAAGCCGTGCCACTTCTCGGGCAGCGGAAGCAGGGACTTTGAGAGCAGCTTTATGCTCTTTGCGTGAACGGAGATCTCGCCGGTCTTGGTCTTGAAAACATAGCCGGTAACACCGACAATATCGCCGAGATCCCATGTCTTGAACTCGTCAAAGACATCCTTGCCAACCTCGTCTATGCGCACATAAATCTGCATTCTGTCGCTTCCGTCGCGTATATCGGCAAAGCTCGCCTTGCCCATTATACGGCGGCTCGTCATACGTCCGGCAATAGCGACGGTCTGTTCCTCAAGTGCATCGAAGTTGTCGCGGATATTCTTTGCGAGGTGTGTAACATCATACTTTGTGTTGACGTAGGGATCCTTGCCTTCCGCTTTGAGCTTGTTGAGCTTCTCGATCCTTATGCGGTGCTGCTCGGAAAGGTTCGCAAGCATCTCTTCTTCTGTCATCTCGACTTCTTCGTTCTTTATCTCATCTGCCATATTCTGTACGTCCTTTTCTGTGTTATAAAAGCGGGACCGGATGCCCGTGCTTACTTTCCTATATCGAGTATCTCGAACTGGAGAATACCCGAGGGGGTCTCGACATCAACTATGTCGCCCTTCTTGTGACCGAGAAGAGCCCTTCCGATAGGAGACTCGTCCGAGATCTTTCCGGCCTTCACATCAACTTCCTTAGAACCGACGATGTGAAGCTCACGCTCTACATCCTCTTCTATATCCTTGACAATAACCTTGTTACCGTGCTGAACGTGCTCGGTGGAAAGGCTTTCCTCATCGATGACTTTAACGTTCTTGAGGGTCGCTTCGATCTCCGCGATACGCGCTTCGATTATACCCTGTTCGTTCTTCGCCTCATCGTACTCAGAGTTTTCTGAAAGGTCTCCGAATGAGAGTGCAACCTTGATCTTTTCGGCTATGTCCTTTCTCTTGACGGTCTTGAGGTTTTCGAGCTCGGCTTCGAGCGCGTTAAGACCTTCCTGTGTTAATACTGTCTGTTTTGCAGCCATAATAGTGTTCCTTTCTGTTTATATGAGTTTTATTGATTTGCCTGTGTTTCGGCGGTAAGTGCCGCCTTGCTTGATATGATCTCGATAGCTTTCTTAAGCTGAATATCACTTGACGTAGCATAAAGTGCCGGATCGGGCTCACGTTCGCCGTCGTATTCAACGAGGAATTCCGGCGCTATTCCGGTGCCGTTGTAAAATCCGTTTGCCGACGACGGGTGTACCACCGCTACGGAGATCTCGATAGCTGTACCGTCGTTGAACGTCCTTGTTTCCTGAAGCGTTCCTTCTCCCTTGGTGTTCTCGCCGACCGTCATGCCGTCCGAGTGGTCACGCAGAGCTTCGGCAATGAGTTCCGCTGAGCCGCCGGTCTTTTCATCTATTATAATACTTATCGGAAGCTTTGTAAAGTCCCCGCCGACGCTTTGTGCGATGATCTTTGTCGAATTATTTTTATAAACGGCGGAAGCTATCTCCCCCTCACCGGAGAAATGGCTCATGATGTCGCCAACGGGAGCGTAAACGCCGCTCGAAACTCCGCGCAGATCAAAGATATATCCCGTGACCGGACTGTCGGAATACTGCAGGAGAAGCTCGTTCATCTTCGCACCGGTAGCTTCGTTCACAGACGAGAAAGTAAAGCAGAGTATGCCGTTGTCGAGGAGTACCGCCTCAACAGTGGGAATGCTGAATGCCATACGCGCAATGTCGTATTCTGTCTCTTCTCCGTCGCGTCTTACGACGAACTTTCTGCGCGTTCCCTCGTCCCCGTAACGGAGCTGTTCGCCCGCTTCCGCATAGCCGGATTCAAGGACGCTCACACCCTCGACCGAGATTATGACATCACCCGGAAGTATCCCCTCGTTCGCTGCGGGGGACCCCGCATAAACATCGGTTATCTTGATATAGCCGCTCTCTTCCTTTTCAAACGCGAACCCGAGACCGACGACATTGCCGCTTTCGAGCCTTGTCTTATAATAGTATTCATCGGTAGTGTAATACCGCGCGCCGTTGTCGTTCATACAGGTGAGATAACCCGAGTAAACACCGGTCTTCATCTTCTCGTCATCTATCGTATAGAGCGAGTAGTTGCGGACGTAAGCGTCTATCTCCTGAAGCTTTGTATAGATCTCGCCACGCTGCTGGACATCGGCTATCTTGTCGTTATAGTTGTTGAGCGATACGGTCATAGTGATGACGAACGTTATCGCGCAGGCAATAGCCGCAATACTTATGGCAATGCCTATCGAAATTTTTCTGTTCATAACTTTTCCTTGATATGGATTTCTTTTTAAGGCTATACCGCACAAAGAGCGTGCGGAGATTGCGCAGTCAGATTTTTCGTCAGATTGGCTAAATTTGACGCAGGCTTGCTGACGCAAGTCAAGGAAAATTTGGTCAAGATGACGGAATAATATGCAAGCAAGATGCGTGCGTCTATTTGTGTGGTATTGCCTTAAGGCTTCGGAACAACGCCGAGCGGGTCAATGCGAACGCCGTCCTTGCGCACCTCAAAGTGCAGATGAGGACCGGTCGCCCAGCCGGTCGCGCCGACTGCCGCTATACAGTCGCCTTTGTTGACGACCTGACCGACGCTGACGTAAATGGCGCTGCAGTGAGCATAAAGCGTCTGATAGCCGCTTCCGTGATCGATAACGACATACATTCCGTAGTCATAGCCGGGAACGTATGTAGTCTTTGCCACGATGACCTCGCCGCCCTTGGAAGCGTAGATGTTCGCACCCATCATACCGCTGTTGCCTATGTCTATACCGCCGTGGTTACCGCCTCTCCATGCATCATAGCCGAAGTTCGTCGTTATAAGGGTGAAGCTCGGCGATACCGGCCATGCCCATTCTCCCGTATCATATACGGTGTTGTGCTTTGCACGTTCCTGTGCACGTCTGATCTCTTCTTCGAGCTCTCTCTGTGCCTTTTCACGTACTTCCGCGGTGACCTTCTTCTCATACTGAAGGTTCGCCTGACGCGTTTCAAGGTCCTGTATCTTTACCGCGTATGTGTTGTATTCGTCCCAATAGCCGGAGTTAAGGTCGTTGTAGTACTTCTTCTCTTCGTCAAGCTCCTGCTTCTGACTAAGAAGCTCGTCTTTTTCCTCTTCAAGGGTTATCTTGTCCGCCTGAAGCTGCTTTTTGTCATTTTCGAGCTGAACTTCGTCGTCCTTGAGCTTGTCTATGTCGGCAAGGAGCATATTCATGAAGTTAAGGTTCTGCTCTTTTACGCTCTTCATTATCTCGCTTCTGACGAATATGTCGTAAAAATCCGCCGAGCCCGCGATTATTGAGAGGTAATCGTCCGAGTCGGTGATGTACATTGCGTGGATTATCTGTCCGAAGCGGTAGATGTTGTCCTTATTCTTCCGGTCGAGCATATCTATCTCGGCTTCCTTGTCCTTTATGCGGAATTCGGTATCCTGTATGCGAAGCTCGACATTTGCTATCTCGGCTTCTTTCGCTTCGATCTCATCTTCCTTGTTTGAAACGGACAGATTGACAAGGTCTATCTTCTCCTGTGTCGCGACGAGCTTGTTCCAGTAGTTGTCCTGCTGTTCCTTGTTTGACTCGATGTCCGTGCCCGCAGCGGCGATCTTCTGCTCGATCTCTTTTATCTTCGCGTCCGCGTCCGCTATCTTCTGCTGAAGGTCGGACTGGGTATCCGCGAATGATCTTATAGGCTGCGGGAAACCGTTCCCGCCGTCAATAAGCTTCCCCGATACCGCGACTGCAAGACAGAGCGCCGCGGCGGTCACACCGCGCAGTATTCCCGATGTTCTTCTTTTCATCTCGCACCTCCGGTCATACCTTGACATACTTTCCGGTGCTTATGATAGTTCCGACCGCGCCGAGAAGCGCACCGAGAATGCAGTTTGCTGCGAGGAAATACCACGTAACATCATCGAACTGCACCATGCTCGAAAGTCCGAATATCTGCCAGATCGTAATGTCCTCGCGGAAGAGCTGGACAAGCGCTTCATAGGTTATCTTGGTGATGAACCACGACGCAGCGCCCGCCGCAACGCCTATGAACATACCCTCTATAAAGAACGGTATCTTTACGAAAGCGTTCGTAGCACCTACGACCTTCATTATATTGATCTCTTTCGAACGCGCGAAAACGCTGCTTCTTATCGCGTTGTAGATGATGATGACGCTCGTTATGACCATTACCACGAGTATCGCACCCGCTATGACCGTTAATGTCGAACGTATATTGACGAGTGCCGAGGCAAAGTCGTAAGGCGCGGTGACTTTCTCAACGCCCTCTATCGTGCGGAACTCATCGGCTGTCTCGGATATCTTCGATATATCCTTGACCGTAACTCTGTATGTGTGGGGCATAGGGTTCTCGGGAAGGTACTCGAAAAGTTCCTTCATCTCGGGCATCTCGTTCTGCTTGTCCTCCCACGCCTCTTCTTTTGAGTAGAATACTACACTCATACGGTTGGGGTTGTTGTCGAGTGCATCATAGATATGATTGAGGACGGCCTGGTCAACATCACCGTAAACATATACATCTATCTCGTTCTTTTCTTCGATATTCGTCATAATAACGTTTATATCCATTGCCACAAGCACCGACACGCCTATGAGCAGCAGGCTCACAAGCAGCACAAAGAAGCTTGCTATGGACATCATAGCGTTTCTGAATACCGAACCCACCCCGCGCTTGACGAGGTAGTTGAAGTTGCTCATTCTCATTGAAAGCTCATTCTCCTTCTATATATCCGTCGAAGGCAATGCCGCCTTCCCTGAGGTTTATGATACGGCCGCCGAAATATTTCACGAGGTCGTGGTTATGCGTTACCATTATTACCGTCGTCCCGCACTCGTTTATATCCTGCAGGAGTTCGACGATCTCATACGAGAGCTTAGGGTCGATGTTACCGGTAGGCTCGTCCGCTATGATTATCTTCGGGTCACAGGCAAACGCTCTCGCTATCGCGACACGCTGCTGCTCACCGCCGGAAAGCTGACCCGGATATGCCTTTGCCTTGTCGTTCAGCTTTACGAGGTCGAGGACATAGGGCACACGCTGGCGTATGTACTTTTTCGATTTGTCTATGACACGAAGCACGAATGCCACGTTCTCATACACGGTAAGCGTAGGTATAAGGCGGAAATCCTGGAATATCATACCGAGGGAGCGCCTGAAATACGGCAGCTTTCGGTTGCGGAGCTTCGAGAGATTATAGCCGTTGACAAAAACACGTCCGCTTGTGGGCTGTATCTCTCTGGTGAGGAGCTTGAGCAGGGTGCTCTTGCCCGCACCGCTGTCGCCGACGATGAATACGAACTCGCCGTCATTGACCCTTATATTAACATCGTTCAGAGCGTCAACGCCGCCTTTTGCGCCGTCAACATAGTGAACGTCAACATTCTTCAATTCAACCATTTATATCTTCCTTTAAATAATAAGTGCGATGTTTTCTTTATTTGTGCTCCCTGCCAACGGCGGGAGACATATTTGTCTGCGCGGTCTGTCGTATAGGGTACCTCCAAAAACCGCTTTGAAAGGAGAAAATGAGATAATTGTGTCGAGAGCAAGGAAAGGCTCCGAAAGCTTGCTGGCGCAAGGTGAGGAGACTTGACACAGCTATCGGCGCAAGTAGCTCTTTTTCTCTAAAATGGGTTTTTAAAGGTTCCCGTATATTTAAAAACAAAACCGTATCTTCCCTCCGCCGTTAAAGCGGGGGAAGATACTGTCACGATATTCGGATATCAGAACTTGACGGGGTCAGCGGAAAGGTACTTCTTGACCATGAGAGCTATCTTGAAGATGATAGCGTGGTCGAACTCGCGGAGATCGAGTCCCGTGAGCTTCTTTATCTTGTCAAGTCTGTAAACGAGGGTATTTCTGTGTACGAAAAGCTTTCTTGACGTCTCGGAAACATTGAGGTTGTTCTCGAAAAAGCGCTGGATAGTGAAGAGCGTTTCGTGATCGAGGGACTCGATAGAGCCCTTCTTGAACACTTCCTTGAGGAATGTCTCGCAGAGCGTTGTGGGGAGGTGATAGATAAGTCTTGCTATACCGAGGTTGTCATAGCTTACTATGTTCTTTTCGGTATCGAACACCTTGCCGACTTCAATAGCTATCTGCGCTTCCTTGAACGACCGCGCGAGATCCTTGACGCCTATGACGGGAGTACCGATACCTATGTTGACACGGGTGAAGAACTCGGTCTGAAGCGTGTCGGCTATGGAACGGGCAAGCTTTTCGAGATCCTTTACATCAATTCCGCTCTTGATCTCCTTTACGAGAACGATCTCGCTCTCGGTGATGTTGAATACGAAATCCTTGTTCTTGTCAGGGAAGAGGTTCTGGATAACGTCATAAGCCGAAACGTCGTTGGACGAGATTATGCTTATGAGAAAGACCACGCGGTTTATATCGGCGTTGAAGTGGAGCTCGCGGGACTTTATGCTTATATCGCCGGGAAGCACGTTATCAAGGATTATGTTCTTGACGAAGTTGTTTCTGTCATACTTTTCATCGTAGTACTGCTTTATGCTTGAAAGAGAGATAGCAAGTATTGACGCATATTTACCCGCCATTTCGTCCGTTCCTTCGACAAAAACGGCATAATCGGGTTTAACATGGACGCCGAACGGCTTGTAGGTATATCCGTCGCGGATGAAGATGTCGTGAGAATCGCCGAACTCTATCGAGAAAAAGTCGTTTGAGGTGCCTATCTTCGACAGCTCGCTGCAAGCAACGATAGTCGCGTTCTCGTCGATAACGCCGATAACTCTTCCGACGGTATCTCTCATCTGGTGAACTACTCCCTGGAACAATCTGTTTGACATAATTTCTGACCTGTCCTTTCTGCGGCATCAGCCGGGCCCGCCGCCGTTTTCCGATGACTCTTGCGCATTCTGCGGGAAGCGCACGCACATTACGGACGAACGGGCAGCATTTCTTCGTTCTGTGGCATTATAAAGCCACACAAAATTATACATACTTCTATTTTAATAGAAAACACAAAAAAAATCAAGTGTTTTATGTGAAAAATGTAAATTTTTCTTATAAAATTTTTTATATATTGCCAAAACCGGCTTTTCGTGGTATAATAATTCTTGATATACCTTACCGGAGACCGCGTTTAATTGTGTTTTCCGGGACACTTTATCCGAAGGAGACGATAAAATGAGCAAGAAATATTATATAACCACCCCGATATACTATCCGTCGGGTAATCCGCACATCGGACACTGCTATACCACTGTGGCGTGCGATGTCATTGCGCGCTTCAAGAGAATGCAGGGCTATGACGTTATGTTCCTCACCGGGACCGACGAGCACGGGGCAAAGATACAGCAGAAAGCCGAATCAGAGGGCATGACTCCTCAGCAGTACGTTGACGGCATAGTCGCAAACTTCAAGAAACTCTGGAGCTTCATGAATATAAGCTATGACCGCTATATCAGAACGACCGACCCCTGCCACATAGAGACAGTCCAGAACATCTTCCAGAAGCTCTATGACAAGGGCTATATCTACAAGGGCACATACAAGGGCAAATACTGCGTTCCCTGCGAAAGCTTCTGGACGGAGACCCAGCTCGTTGACGGCAAATGCCCTGACTGCGGAAGAGAAGTAAAGGACGCCGAAGAGGAAGCGTATTTCTTAAAGCTGTCCGAGATGACGGAGAAGATAACCGACCTCCTCAGGAACACAGACTATCTCCGCCCCGAGAGCCGGATAAACGAGATGATAAACAACTTCGTAAAGGACGGTCTCGAAGATCTCTGCATCTCCCGCACCTCGGTAAAATGGGGAATACCTGTCCCGTTTGACGAAAAGCATACCGTCTATGTCTGGTTTGATGCGCTCATAAACTATATCAGCGCCCTCGGCTATGAGAACAGCACTTACAATGATTTCGACAAATTCTGGCCCGCGGATATGCACATGACCGCAAAGGAGATCGTTCGTTTCCACTCCGTCGTATGGCCGGCAATACTGATGATGCTTGAAGTTCCCCTCCCGAAGCGCCTTTACGGTCACGGCTGGATCACTTTCGGCGGCGCGAAGATGTCAAAGTCGCTCGGAAACGTCGTTGATCCGTTCGTTCTCGGTGAAAGATACGGCGTTGACGCTGTGCGCTATCAGATACTCAGAGATATGCCCTACGGCTCGGATTCAAACTTCTCGAACGAAATAATGATAAGCCGCATAAACACCGACCTTGCAAACGACCTCGGCAACCTCGTGTCCCGTACCGTCGCTATGGCGGACAAGTACTTCGGCGGAACCCTCATCACGGAAAGAAAGTATGACCCGCTCGATGACGACCTCATCGGTATGGCTAAGGCTCTGCGTGAACCGGTAGCCGCGTATATCGACGAAGCCCAGCACTCTCTCGCTCTCGCGGAGATATTCAAAGTAGTCTCCCGCGCAAACAAGTATATAGACGAAACGTCGCCGTGGATTCTCGCGAAGGACGAGGCAAACAAGCCGCGCCTCGCAACGGTGCTCTACAACCTTCTCGAAACGATAAGGATATGCTCGACGCTCCTGTTCCCGTTCATGCCGACGACTATGCCGAAGGTGTGGGAGCAGATAGGCGCTTCCGCCGAAACAACGACATACGGTGAAGCCGCGTCATTCGGCGTACTCCCCGCGAACGTAACGGTTCACAAGGGCGAAGTGCTCTTCCCGCGTATCGACATGGACAAGGAGATCGACGAACTCAACGCTCTGCTTACCCCCGCAAAGACAATAAAAGAGGACGAAGACCTCGACAAGGCGGGCATCATCACAATAGACAAGTTTGCCGAGGTAAAGCTCCGCACCGGTGAGATAACCGCCTGTGAAAAGGTAGCAAAGTCGAAGAAGCTGCTGAAAATACAGGTCGATGACGGAAGGAACGGCAGACAGATCGTTTCCGGAATCGCGGCGTGGTACAAGCCCGAAGATCTTATAGGAAAGAAGATAATCTTCGTAGCAAACCTTGCTCCCGCAAAGCTCTGCGGAGAAGAAAGCCAGGGTATGCTGCTTGCCTGCGACACCGAAGACGGCGGCGCAAGAGTCGTATTCCTTGACGCGGATATCCCGAACGGCAGCACTGTAAGGTGAGTAAATGGGCAAAAAGAAAACAAACAAAGTCAACCTGATAATATGTGGCGTGGCGTTTGTGATAATGCTCGCGGTGCTTTTCTCCGAGGGCGTTGAGAACATTGTAAACGCGCTTCGGCAGCTCAACCCGCTGTTTCTGCTGATAGCTGTTGCGTGCATGGGCGTGTACTGGCTCGGCGAAGCTTACGGCCTTCATCTCGCGGCGAAAAGTCTCGAACCGAAGACGAAATTTCGCACAACGCTCCTCGTAACGATGATCGGCCAGTATTTCAACTGCATCACACCATTCGCTTCCGGCGGTCAGCCTATGCAGGTCTATACCTTCATGAAGCGCGGAATGCCGCTCGGAAGCGCTATGACGGCGCTGCTCAGCCGTTTTATCGTATATCAGTTCACTCTTACGCTCTATTCGATCGTATTCCTTATATTCCGCCTTTCGATGTTCACCGAGGGCGACCTGAAACCGCTTACGTTCCTTGTTATAGTAGGATTCGTCATCAACACGTTCGTCATCGCGCTGCTGTTTATGCTCGCTTTCTTCCGCAAGGCGACAACAAAGCTCGCGCATGGGGTAGTACGTCTGCTCGGAAAGGTGCGAATAATAAAGGATGTTGACGACAAGATAGAGTACATCGACAAAGAGCTTTCAACGTATTACGAAAACTTCCTCTTTATAAAGAGCAGACCCGTAATGATACTGAAAATGTTCCTCGTTACGGTGGTACAGCTTTTATTCTACTTCTCGATAACATTCGTGATTTATATCGGCTTCGGTATGTCAGAAACCGACTTTTTTACAATAATCGCCTGTCAGGCGTTTGTTCTGATGATCTCGGCGTTCGTTCCGCTCCCGGGCGCAATGGGTGCCGCTGAGGGCAGCTACGCAGCCTTCTTCAAGGGGATCTTCGGCGACTATTACACCGGCGTATCGACGTTTATATGGCGTTTTCTGACGTTCTACCTGCCGATACTTATAGGCATAATAATCAACCTGCGTATGAGCAGAAGCGGCGTTGACCTTAACAGCGCTGAAGAGAAGCTCAAGGAACAGGAGAATGCGCAATGAAAAAACAGGATCTCACTCCCGGACTTAAAGACGAGCTGAACGAAAAGCCTATGGTGCAGGGCATAGTACCGGCACTTGAGCACGACGAAAAGGAGCCGGAAACAACTCCGATAACGCAGCAGGCGATGCCGCTTTACGGTCCTCCGGAAATGCTGAACGGCACACGCGACGAGGCGAACGATGAGCTCACAGAGAAAATGCTGCGCGAGCCCATGCTCCAGGGTCTTGTTCAGGCTCCGAACCCCGACATCGCTCCGATGCAGATGGCATACGGTCCTCCGCCTATGATGAGCAACGGCGGTTTTATGGGAATAGGAATGCGCATACCGTACTGGCTTGACGAAGAGAAGTGGGTGTGCTCCTGCGGCGCGGAGAATGCCGGAAAGTTCTGTACCGAATGCGGCTCACGCGCTCCGGCTCAGCCCGCGAAATGGCTCGACGACAGCAAATGGCGCTGTTTCTGCGGAACCGAGAATACCGGAAAGTTCTGCTGTGAGTGCGGAGCAGCCGCTCCGGCAAAGCACGCAAAATGGCTTGACGACACCAAGTGGCTCTGCGCCTGCGGAACCGAGAACACCGGAAAGTTCTGCGCTGAATGCGGAATGCCGGCACCGGCGAAATAACAACAAAACAGCAGACTCGATAGTCGGGTCTGCTGTTTTTCGTTGTTGTGCTGTGTCCGTCTCACTTCAAGCGCAAAGCGGCTAAAGTCCTTTGAGGAGGGGGCTCGGGGGAGTTCCGTTCCCATATAGAAGTTCCCCTGTTTCCTTTGGCAGCGCGATCTCTCACGCTGCCGCTTTCTTGTATTCTCTGCTGTCGAGAGTGATCGTAGCGACATAAACGTTGAAGCGGAAGTAAATCTCAACTTCCTGTTCACGGTGTCCGCTTGACTTGTCGGCTTCGTGTACGACGATCTTCTCTACAAATTCGTGCATCAGCTTCGGTGTAAGCTCCGAAACGCGCTCGTACTTGCGGACGATTTCCAGAAAATGCGATATATCGCTGCTTTTCTGCTCTTTCTCGTCAATCAGAGCGCGGAGCTTTGCTACTTCCTCTTTCAGCTTCTTCTGCTCGTCCGTGTAGCTTGCCGACATCTGCGAAAAGCGCTCGTCGTCGATCTTGCCGAGAACGTTATCCTCGTACAGTCGTTTGAACAGCCTGTCAAGCTCTTCAATGCGGCGCTCGTCCTTTGAGAGAAGCTTTTTAGCTTTCTTGACCTCATCGAGATGCGATGCTGAGGCTTTCTCCATTGACCATTGAACAAATCCATCCTCGTCGTCGTGAACGCTCCCAAGCAGCTTGTTTATCTCTCCGAGCACTATCTCCTTGAGAATACAAGTCCTGATGTAATGCACGGTACATTCGTGATACTGGCGCGAATATGTCCCGCATTTCATAGATTCATACTTTGGCGAAATGCCCTTACCACGATTCAGATACAGCTTTGCGCCGCAATCCGCACAAAAGACGATGCCCGAAAACGGGTTAGGCTCATTGCTCCTCTGCGGCTTGCGTTTGTTGGCGCGAAGCTGCTGAACAAGGTCGAAATCATGCTGCGAAACGATAGGTTCGTGGGTATTCTCGAAAATCAGCCAGTCCTCTTTTGGAAAAAGAATACGCTTTTTGCACTTATACGACTTTGTCGTTGTCTTGAAATTCGCGGTATGCCCGGCATATTCGACCTTTTCCAGTATATCCCGGACGGAGCGCTGATCCCACTTGGAACCTACCCGGTTACTGCCGTTCGTTCCCATTTCCGCGAAGTGCGCCGACGGTGTCGGAATGCCTTCCGCCGTCAATCGTTTTGCGATTTGAAGCGGTCCATAGCCCTCAATGCAGAGCTTAAAGACTTTCCGGACGACCTCAGCGGCAGGTTCGTCGATCACCCATACGTTTTTGTCTTCATCAGACTTCTTGTATCCGTATGGCGCACGGGTTGCTAAATGCTTCCCCGACTGACCTTTAGCCTTGAAAACCGCTCTGACCTTGCGCGAAACGTCTTTAGCGTAAAACTCGTTAAGCAGGTTCTTGAACGGTGCGAAATCGTTGTCGCCATGCTGAGAATCCACATTGTCGTGAATGGCAATGAAACGAACGTCATGCTCCGGGAAGAACATTTCCGTGAAATAGCCGGTCTGCAAATATTCACGCCCGAGACGGGACAAGTCCTTTACGATGACTGTTGACACCTTGCCGTTTTCGATGTCCGTTTTCATTCTCTGAAAGTCCGGTCGGTCAAAGTTTGTGCCACTGTAACCGTCGTCAGCGTAGATCTGCGGATTGACAAAGCCGTTTTCTTTTGCGTATCTGAGCAGAATTTCCTTTTGATTTGTAATGCTGTTGCTTTCTCCCGCTAGCATATCGTCCTGCGAGAGGCGGCAGTAAAGTGCCGTTATCTTGTTTGTCATTTTTCCTCCTGTTCCCAACAAACAAGCGGCGGCTATCGGTTTGTGCTATTATTATACACCTTTGCAAGAAATTTGTCAAGGCTTTAAAGTTTTATTTCAATAAACCGCCGCTTTTAATTGCAATTAGTTGTCCGTATCGTTCAAATCCTGCAAGATCAGCCTACCGACAACATCGGCGAGGGTTTCGGTACATTCAAGGTTGAAGTGCGCCGTAACCTTATAGACTGCCTTACCAAACCTGTAAATTGATACGTTGTCCGTCTGAACGGGCGGTTCTGCCGTATTCGCTGCGGCGGGCGTTATTTCATTTCTTCTCAAATAGACCTCCATTCTTTACCGACGCACCTCTATTTTTCTGTGGTGTCGCCGGTTTTATGTTTCCTCTCTCACTTAAATTGATCTCTTTTTCTTTGGTGCGGACTGCTGTTTCTGTTTTTCTTCCGCTTTTTTGCGCTCCTGCTCTTCCTGCTTACGACGGCGTTCTTCTTCGGCACGGCGCTCCTGTTCCTTGCGAGCAAGTTCTTCCTGCCGTTCACGCTCAATCTGTTCCTGACGCTGGTGCTCGACTTCGGCACGGGACTGCATAAAATCATCGACACGATAGATCTTGTCGTAATCCAGATAGTACCCGACGTTGTCTAAACAGATAACGTCGCCTGCATACAGATCTGCCGTATCTCTGATAGTTGTCAGCACCTCGACAATGTTATCGGGGTTAGCACTAACATCAAACACGCTCTGCTCAAAACTCTCTTTATAGTAGTCTATGTTTGCCCTCGCAACATGAAAATTATTGGTCTCGATCGGCGTATAGACCGTGTACATCTTTGCTTTGAGCTCGGCAACCCTCGCCTGCTCCTGTTCCGAAAGCTTTTCGCGGGTGCGCTTGACGAGCTTCGTGATGTAGTCGTCGCGGTCGTTGTAGGTCGTGATGATGTTGTGCAGAAGCGCTTCACGCTTTTTCAGTTCCGCAAGCTCCGACTGCATTTCCACGAGCCGTGCTTTATCTTTTTCGACATCTTCGGCATACCCCGTAACATCGGCAAGTGCTGTGATCCCGGCATTTTTCAGTATCAGCTTGTCCGCCTTTTTCTGCGAAGCCGGATAAGGCTTGGTCTTACCGAAGAATCGTTCGGCGGCGGCAACCACGATCTGCTTGTGCTGTATCTCTGCACTCAAATCCGTGATATCCGTTTCAAGCTCAGTTATCCGCTTTTGCGTTTTTTCAAGAAGTCCCTCAACTTGTCCGACACCTGTGATATGCTCGGAATTGATGAGCGCAAGCTGCTTGACGAGAAGCTCGGTCGTGTCTTTTACTCCCGCCGCAAAGCAGATATTCCGCGTCTCGCGCTCAAAATCCCGAAGTATCAGTTGATATATCTCCGTGATCGTCCGCTGCTTTGGCTGTGCGTCAAGATAATCCTGTATGCGCTGCCGAAGCATATTTTCCGTGTAGTCCACGCCGAGTGTTTTCAGCCGTACCGCCCGTCCCTGCTCCGGAGCCTTGACAGAAATGTAGAAACCACGTTTGACCGTGTAGCCGTGCGCCTCCATGATTTTCAACAGCTCGTCGAGATTTTTCGCAAGGGGTATCAGGTGGTCGATATATTCGGCGATATGCACTTTCCACGACGTCCCCCGCTTGCGGTGCAGCCACTCGCCATAGCAAATCGCGTAAGGCTTGTGGTCGGGCTGGGCGCGTAGTTTCTCCATTTCTCCGATACCATAACTGCGGCAGATAGCGTCCGAAACCTTGCGAACCCGGTCAAGGCTTGCCTTGTTGCTGTTGAACTTTTTGCCGTTCAGATCGTAGGGGCATAGCAGGAAGTGATTGTGGATATGCTCGGTGTCAACGTGGGTGGTCACGACCACCTGATAGTCCGTGCCAAACGCTTTCTGCACCCACTCCACACCTATCCTGTGCGCCGTTTCTACGCTGCACTCGCCTGCCGCGAACGACTGGACGAGATGAAATGCCTTAATCGGCGACTTACCCTCAAGCGGCGTTGCAGTAAAACTTTTGTGCGAACACACCTCGTATGTCAGCTTGAAATCCTGCAAAGCCTCTTTCAGATCTGCGGAAGTGTTGATACCCGTCAGCAATTCCCTATCTTCCGTTTTCTCAGGGTTGGCAATGTAATTCAGGCAGCCAGCGACTGAATCTTTGATTGATATGACTTTGATATACGGCAAATCTCCTCCTTGAATTCGTCGAGCCTTGCAAGATCATCGGGGTGTATATACCCGGTCTCGTTTGCTATCCGTGCGATCTGATTTATGTTCGAGCCGATCCTGTTAAGCGCTACCACATAATCATGGTTTTCCTTCAGGTCGATTACAAGCACCTTACCCTTCAGCGCGGAAGTCTTGATAAATGTTGCGGTCTTCATATTACATCTCGCTGCGAGCTTCTCTATTTTTGCCCACTCGTCAAAGGTGAACGTCAAGACCTTATGCTTTCTGTTTGTTCGCATTTCTTCTCTCCCTTCATGAAATTCTGCGAATTTGCATAGTCGAAAATGGGTCAGGGTCCCATTTTTCGGAATCAAAAGTATCCGTATACTTTTGATTTTTTCGCGATCGGTAATATTACCGATCTATGCTTGCGTTGATTAGTCAACTTAACGATTTACTTGATTAAAAATCGAAGACCCCCTGAAAAATTTTCCGGCTTTGCGATCTGCTTTTCGGGCAGCCTCCGACTTTTGGGCTGCCTATCTTTTTCATAACTTTTTCTGTGCATTGGACTGTTTCCTCTCTTTTTTATTTATTTCGACGACAGCAAGGGCGAGCCGGAAAAATGGAAAACGGACAAACTGCGGCGATGAGGTCTGACCGCTTTCCGACGATTCGGCGAAAATCGACTTTTCCGAGGTTTCTGCTATCGGCGTTGACATTATTATAACATACTTTTTCGAGCCGTGCCGTATATGCCACAAATAGAATAAATTTCTTTTTTCGGACTTATCGTTCGATATATGGAATTTCATTTTTGACATTTTTCTTTTCCGGCTCGGCTACCTCGCAATGGAATTTATCAACTGCACCATACGGAGCTGCTCCTGCTCGTCAAGCTCAAAACGCAAAACCTGCATCAAGACCTTTTCGGTAAGTCCCAGCGCTTTTGCAAGTCTGGCAGGTGATACATTCCTGAACCTGAGTTCCGAAAACACAATTTCGTTAGCTATGGCTTTTCCTCCTTTCCGTAGTCCGGACTTCATTTTGTGGGATAATTGCTTTTATCCCTGAGCTCAATTTCTATTATAGCGAAGGCTTGACAAATGTCAATAGATTTGGTATTATATGTCTATAAAAAGATGAATAGACTTCTATTTTTCGATACTTTCTACTTTTTTCTTAGTTGACTTCTATTTTTGAAAATTTCTGAAAAATATTTTTTCGAGGTTAAGGAGAAACTGTATTATGACTGAGTTTGACGCATTTTACTATGACGAAAAATTTTATATTAACGGTACTAAAGAGTACACTTTGGGCTCGATACTTGAAAAATATCTGCAAAAATCGTTCAAGGGCGCAGAGGACAAATTGTCGGCTTGTAAGGAGTATTTACGGCTTCTTCGCTACCCCGAAACTCGCGGACAGATAGTTGACTGCGAAATTATATACCCGGAAGCTATTGCATTTTTCGACCGCGCCGAAGAATATTTACATACTCTGCCGCCGTACAATACTTTCCCGCTTCGTGACAGCGGACTGTACGATATTTTCAATCAGCATAGCGTCTTTTTCAAGTTCGACGATAACGAAATCGAGCATGAATGGTTCGATTACGACAAATATGACAGCTACGATGACTACAACGAAGATGAAAATGAATATGCTGACCATGAGCCAAACTATTTTCATGATCGAATGCTGACTTCTTTTCGCATAGCCGAGCCGCTTGATGAGATCAGTGATCCCGATCAGGTTGATGAGATAATCGAATTTAATGCTCAACTGAAAAGTTTTATTTGTCACTACATCACAATTTTTGAGGACTTGCTGCGCGTCAAGCGTGCTTACGAACCGTTCCTTGAAAAGATACACAGCCGTGAGGAATTTCTGACCAATGAGGAAATTGCGGAAGTTCTCGATGAGTTCAACACCGAAGCTAACAAGAAATTAAACAATTATGATAAACTCATACCGTCGGGGACTATGACACTTACTTACAAAGTCCTTAAACGCAAGAAAACCTCCGTGCTTTGCGAGAATTATCACTTCTCGACGATCGGAGGCTTCCTGTATATTGAATTGTTCAAGGGACTTCAAAACCGCTACCTGCCGCGAAAATGCGATCTGTGCGGACGGTACTTCGTGCTGGAGCGCGGCTTCTACTCGAATTACTGCAAGCGCCCGGTCAAGGGGCAGCCCGATAAAACCTGCCGCGATCTCGGGCATCGCAAAAGATTTAACGACAAGCTTAAAACTGATCCGATCTGGAGCGTGTACCACAAGGCATACAAGGCGCACTATGCCCGTTATCTCAAAAAGAAGATGACGCAGGCTGAGTTTCAGAAGTGGGCGGACTATGCTATCGAGATGCGGACTAAGGCGCTTGACGGGGAGGTTGAGTATGATGAGTATGTCAGGGATATGAAAAAGTGAAAATTGTAATGCAGATAATGTGGTTTGGTGAAAGGATTTCCGTAAATTCATCAACTGTGGAAAACATAATTGGGGAGTAGCCAAATGCGCGATTTTACGCTTTCACAATTCATAAAAACGACCCGCAGCATATACTACGGGTCATCATTGTTATATGAGGACTACTCTGCCGCACATATTTCTGTAGAAAATGCGATTTTCGGCGCGTTTTCTACTGTTTTCAGATGACACCAATAATTACCGTCTCTAATACCGATTATCCCGCAAATGATACTGATTTCTCCCGACTGTGATACTACGGATTTCGCACTCTGAAAAGTCTGCACCAATCGGCGCAAAAAATGATACTGCGCTTACACCAAATCTGCTGAAAATTGGTAGCGCCCGCTGTTTTCATCGCCTCTGTCCGCCGAGTATAGCCAAACCAATAAATTTACGGCGGTCAGAGGCGATAGGCAGGTAGCACCGCTGGCTATACAAATCCCGACTGACGACGGGCTTTGCATAGACTGCGCGGTACTACCTGCTCAGGAGGGAGCGCCCTCCCGAGACCTACCCCGAAATGCGGTCGCTTGGGCGAACGTGAAGCGACGCAGGAACTATTGCGTTTTTTAGGGCTTTGTGTTACAATATATGCAGATTAAAAAGAAAGAGGGAATCTCAATGCTTTCATTCTATCTCTCCATGGTGGAGACAGAAGAACAGAAAAGTTTTGTAGAAAATGTGTACATTCAATATGAGCAGGATTTATACAAAGTAGCCCTCAGTATTTTGCACAACAAGCAAGACGCCGAAGATGCTGTGCATGATACATTTATACAAATCGTTAAGAACATTGATAAAATTATGCAGATCGACCGTCCGAAATTAAGAGGTTTTCTCGTTATTATTAGTAGGAACTGTTCTATTAACATATATAGGAAGAGGAAAAAGGACGCTCATTTCGATATAGATGATGAAGATCAACCGGAAGCTGCAGATGATTTTGACTTGGAACAAAGTATAACCAACAAGCAGGAACAAGAAAAGGTCAGGGAAGCGCTGAATAAAATGAATGATGATCAGCGCAGCATAATTCTTATGCGATATTTTTATGATATGAGTTTAGATAGTATATCATCTGAACTGAATATTTCCTATGAGGCTGTAAGAAAAAGACTCGACAGAGCAAGATCTGCTCTTTATAGGGTTTTGACGGGAGGAAACGATAATGAATGCTAACAGTTTGTTTTATGAGCTCCTTGAGGAACAAGTGAAAAAACTCGATGATTCAATTGACCAAAGCATTCCGTTTCACAAGTTCTCGCTTAGTTATCGATTGAAAAAAAGAGCACTGCTTAAAGCCTATTTAAAGACGCTGAATAATTCGGATAACTTTGACCGTTCATACAGAAAACTCAGATTCTATCAACGAATACGAATTGCTTTGCTTGCAGCAATAACAGCATTACTGCTGACCGGCGCGTCGATATATGTGACATATCTGATAGGTGGAATGAAAGCTAAAATGTATTCGGATCATTCAGATGTCTTTTCTTTAGATGATGAAAATGCACCTGAATTCATAGAGGATAATTACAGGATAACATATAATTTAGAAAGCTATGAACATATAATTGTAGATAATGATGAGATACTTTATTGGGAAATGTATGAAAATGAAACGGACAGAATAAGTTTCTCGTTTTCTCCAAAATCTTTGTATAAAAATGCACGTCTTAATACCGAATTTTCCGGAATCGAGAAAATAACAATAAACGGAACAGAAATGCTGTATTTTGAAACTGAAAACGGATATCAATGTTTGGTTTGGGATCACGGTGATTATATATTTGAATTTGAATTTACCGTACCGTTCCAAATGGCAGAGAAAATCATAGAATCAATACAAAAAGAATAGCATTTGTACAGATAGCCAAAATTGCGTTTGCGATTTTGGCTATTTTTACCAGTCCGTTTTTTTGTCCTTTAGTGTTATATCTATCAGAAGGTCAAATAAACGGAAAGGAGGAAAAAACGATGAAAAAGATCTCAGCCGTTTTAGCTGCAATACTTATCTATTCTTCAGCCTTCGCAATAGATACCGCTGCTTACACGACAGAGGAAAACATCAACGGCGTAATTGTAGTTGATGATATTAATTCTGCAAGTAAAATCTCAAGGCTTTCTATTTCGGGTAAAAAAGCTACTTGTAAAAGTACATACTCCGACAGAAACAGTAACATCTCTTATGTAAAAATAGAGCAAACATTGGAGAAGAGCACGTTTGGACTGTTCTTTGGAGTGAGTGGTACTAATTGGAGTAAAACTGTTTATTCCGATTATGCGGTCTATACCAATAGTAAAGCAAACCTTGAATGCGGTACATATCGCTTGAAAACAGTATTCACAGTTAAGACAAAAGACGGAAAAACCGAAACGATCACTGTTTACAGTGATGAAAAAACTGTGAAGTAAAACGGGAACCAAATCTATAATATTGGTGTGAAAATTGGTCTTTCGCAGTTTTTAGTAGGTAAATCCAAACGTCATCCACAGAGCGTTTATGCCGCGAAAGCTCGTTGACAATGAGTATCAGTATGGTAGGCTGGTAAGCCGGCAGACGGCACAGATGGACTGTGTTGCGCCTGCGGCACCTGCCGCCTTTGCCTGCTAATCATGCTGATAGAGACTCGTTGTCAATGAGAACGCGGAATAAATGCTCATTCCACGTCCTAATCTACCCACTAAAATCTGCGAATAACCTGAAAATTTAAAGTCAAGCGATAACTTGACAGAAAGGATACTTTTATGTTGAAAGCAACAAAGAAAATCACAGCGATAGTTATGTCGGCTATTATACTATCAACATCAAGCATATCAAGTTATGCAACAAACAACTTGAGTGTTATTGATGAAAGTATGGAAAACAAAACGACATTAGACATAACAGAAGCATGTGAGCTCAAGGATGCAGACCTTTGGGATGATTCATTAAATAGAGAGTTCTATGATTATATTGAAGAACTTGAAAATTGTGAATTAAAGCTTGTTTCATTGAATGAAGTGAATTATGAACATTTATATGATAAAGAGATTCACTCGTTAGAGCAAGAACTTGAAACAATAAAAAAGCAAATCAGCAGATGTGACATTATGACGCTGGATGATTCAGAATTAGTTGATATAATAATGAACGCAGAATATAGAGATGAAGATACTAACTCAAGAACAAGTAGCGCAAATGGAATAAGAAGAGTTTCTGATCCGAGGGAAAATCTTGTGTCACAACTTAAACAATTATACTCCGTATATGCAACAACTTCTACCCGCACAATAGACGGAGAATCACATAAAATTGTTGAAGTTGTCGTTACAGATGCGGGAAAACCAAATGCAGTTGCTCTTCACAAAACAGGATTCAAACTATTATACGGATCATTTCTTTCAGGATCTGCTGATGCCAACAAGTGGATCAATGAGGCTATTTCTCTCGTAGCACAGGCTGGTGTGACCTTAATAACAGGCTTGATGCCGGGGGGAAAAGTGATTCCATATGCATATATTGCCGATAAACTGGTTTCGGGAAATCAACCCGCAAATCAGATAAGTGCAAATGGAAACGCTTTGCTATTGGCATTGAATACAGTCACAACGGTGAAATTTACTTATATACAAAAGAGTAATGGTGACTGGGTTCAGACCCTTTCAAGTAATAAAGTAAAAGCTGAACCAAGCTTTACCTCATATTTATCGATAAACGGTACTCCGTATACAGTTCCTTTTGTGGACAAGATGAAAGTAATCGATGGAGGTTTTAACTCATCTATTAATAGTGCTATAACTATTTATAAAGCAATGCAAGCTTCCCCCTATGTTTCTTCGGGGAATCTCGGCGTAACAGATGTGAGGTTGGTAAGCCAATATAAGGGAGCACTGATCGTCGATGTGTTATCTCCCAACAGTCCGCTTGGATTATGAAAAAATATATATTTATAATAACAATAACATTGCTTCTTGTGATATGTGTATTTATTGCGATTCCCAAAAGTAAAGATATTGTTATAGATACGAAACTCTATTATTTTGAGGATATGGTTATTTCTGATTTAACGCCCGTTCAAGACGAGATGAGCATTGAAATTAACATTAAGGCTACCTTTTATGTTACTGGGAAAACTGGAACAAAAGGATTTGTAAAACTGGATGGAAAAGAATATATCATCAGAGATCTATTCTTTGATAATAATAGATATTATTTGATGATGATGTATTCGGACGATTATAGGTCTGCTGATTTTTGGACAATAGAGCTGGAGAATAATTTAGAAAGCATCGTATGTAAATATGACGGAATATTGTGGTTTGGACTATCAGGCACAGATATAATAAATGAGGTTTCTGAATATTTCAGATATAAGATAAGCAAATAGTTTGTGTTCCTGTTAAATGTCGCTACTACCCCATTTGACAGAAATAGTGAATGTATTTTGTTATTTAACATCATTTAAACTACAATAAACAAACGATGTACCAATCAATTAATGGAATTTGCAGGGACAAAAAACTTAATAAGCCTTGTGAATGTTAACACCTAAGCAATAACCAATATAATAGTATAGCGCATAGCTTACAATTGTAGGTTGTGCGCTTTTTCTTTTGCACAAAAAACTCTGCCCGTTTATTGCGAGCGGAGTTTTTGATTATTCGATTTTGAATAAAGCGTCAATCGTAAGTACTGGGGTCAAAATAAATACGGAAACCGCTTGTTCGTTTATTCAGTTTTTATTACTTCGAGCGCTATCAGCACGCCGAGCCGAAAGCCGCGAGCAAAGTCTGCTTCGCTCTCTAACTGTGCCTCAATGCGGAGTGCGTCTGTATAGTCGTTGAGCAACTCCTTGCATTTTGGAAACTGTTCAAGCAGCTTTTCTTCGGTACTGCGTATCGTGTTGCGGTTTTCTCTGAAACGCTCCGTATTCGGCGCTGGCTTTTCGCACGGGCTAATCTCACCATAGTAAAGTTTGCTGATTATTGATTCCATAGATGTTTTCCTCCGGTATTACATTATAATAGTACAAACCGATTAGCCGCAACCTGTCTGTTGATGCGGTTTAGGAAAACTTCTTAATGGGAGTGGAACGGGAACTCCCTTTCGTTCCGCAAGGATGCGCAGGAGAAGTTTTCCAAAAGCGCGCACGACGCGCGCATAAAGAGGAAAACTTCGATCCACGAAAGGGGTTCCCCCGGTCGCGCCGGATCAGTTCTTTCTTCTCTTGGCTTCATCCTTCATTCTCAGGTCATGATCAAGGATACGCTTACGGAGTCTTATCGACTTCGGCGTCACCTCGACAAGCTCGTCGTCCGAGATGAACTCTAAGCTCTCTTCAAGGCTCATGTGCTTCGGCGGAACAAGACGGAGCGCTTCGTCACTGCCGCTCGCGCGCGTGTTCGTGAGATGCTTCTTCTTGCACACGTTGACCGTAATATCTCCGAGCTTCGGAGATACGCCGACGATCATACCCTCATATACGTCGATGCCAGGATCGATGAACATAGCACCGCGATCCTGAACATTCCATATTCCGTACGCGCTCGCGGGACCGGTCTCAAACGCGACGAGCGAGCCTGTAGTGCGGACAGGAATGTCGCCCATATACGGTTCATAGCCGAGGAACAGCGTATTGAGTACGCCCTCACCCTTTGTATCGGTCAGAAATTCGCTTCTGTAACCGAAAAGTCCGCGGGACGGTATCTTGAATTCAAGCCTTGTGCGCGAGCCGACAGGGTGCATCTCAAGCAGTTCTGCCTTGCGGACACCCATTTTCTCCATTACTGCACCGACACTCTCGTCCGGCACATCTATCACGAGTTTTTCCATAGGCTCGCATTTAACTCCGTCGATCTCCTTGTACAGTACACGCGGCGTGCTTACCGAGAGCTCGTAACCCTCGCGGCGCATAGTCTCTATAAGGATCGAAAGGTGCATCTCACCGCGTCCCGCTACATCATACGCATCACGCACTTCGCTTTCCTTTACCCGGAGAGATACGTCCTTAAGAAGCTCTCTTTCAAGTCTTTCGCGTATCTGTCTCGAAGTTACGAACTTGCCCTCGCGTCCGGCGAAGGGGCTGTCGTTGACCGCAAAAGTCATTTCAACCGTAGGTTCGCTTATCTTAACGAACGGAAGCGGCTCTACCGCGTTCGGAGAGCACACCGTCTGACCGATAGTAATGCCCTCGATGCCCGAGAAGCATACAATGTCTCCGACCGACGCTTCCTGAACAGGAGTTTTTCCGAGACCGTCAAATTCGTAAAGGCTCACGATCTTGCCCTTGAACGGCTGAACTGCGCCGTGATAGTCGCAGACCGTGACTTCCTGGTTCTGCTTTATGCAGCCGCGCTCTATGCGGCCTATAGCTATTCTTCCGACATACTCGCTGTAATCTATCGACGATACAAGAAGCTGGAGCTCGCCGTCCGGGTCACCCTCGGGAGCGGGAATATGTTCAAGTATCATATCGAAGAGCGGAATAAAGTTCTCGCCCATAACATCCGGGTCAAGCGAAGCCGTACCGTTTCTGCCGGAGCAGTAGATCACGGGGCTTTCGAGCTGCTCATCGTCCGCGTCGAGGTCGAGCAGAAGCTCAAGAACCTCATCAACGACCTCTTTCGGTCTTGCGTCGGGACGGTCGGTCTTGTTGACAACGACGATGACCTTGTGTCCGAGTTCAAGCGCCTTCTGGAGCACGAATCTCGTCTGGGGCATGGTGCCCTCGAAGCTGTCAACAAGGAGGAGAACACCGTTGACCATTTTAAGGATACGCTCTACCTCGCCGGAAAAGTCCGCGTGTCCGGGAGTATCAACGATGTTTATCTTCACATCCTTATATTTCACAGACGTGTTTTTTGCGAGTATCGTAATGCCGCGCTCGCGTTCAAGAGCGTTGCTGTCCATTACACGTTCAACAACGGTCTGGTTTTCGCGGTAAACGCCGCTCTGTTTGAGCATCTCGTCAACGAGCGTGGTCTTGCCGTGGTCAACGTGAGCTATAATTGCAATATTTCTTAAATCTTCTCTTTTCAATCGTCTTACTTCCTTTTTCTGTGGGCTGCACGC
Organism: uncultured Clostridia bacterium; assembly: GCA_947168885.1. GTDB lineage: Bacteria > Bacillota > Clostridia > Oscillospirales > Ruminococcaceae > Ruminiclostridium_E. The sequence continues at coordinate 32,709 of CAMVNQ010000004.1, forward strand.
CTTTGTACTTTTATAAATGACTGATAAATTATATCACTTTTACTGTTATTTGTCAACAAAAAATTACTGTGCAATTTGTACTAAATGCATATCACCCGAGTGCCACATCAAGAGACATCATTATCAGGAACCCTGCCGCAAATGCAAGAACGCCGATATATGACCGCTCGCCCTCTGTCATCTCGGGTATAAGCTCTTCGACAACGACATAGAACATAGCACCCGCAGCAAAGCTCAGCAGGTACGGCATCGCGGGCACAGCAAGGCTTGCCGCGGCTATCGTGAGAGCTCCCGCGACAGGCTCGACGGCTCCCGAAAGCACACCCGTCAGAAACGCGCGCGCTTTTCCGGTCCCCGACGCGTGCAGCGGCATAGAAACTATCGCGCCCTCGGGGAAATTCTGTATCGCTATCCCGAGTGCGAGGGTAAGCGCTGCCGCCGCGGTAACGTCATTGCCGCCGTAGATGAGCCCTGCGTACACGACACCGACTGCCATTCCCTCGGGAATGTTATGTATCGTCACCGCAAGTATCATAAGTCTTTTGTCCGCAACCTGTGCGGCTTTTCCGTCTGCAATATCGGGCTGTGGTATGAACCGGTCGAGCAGTGCAAGGAACACGATACCGAGCGCGAACCCTGACGCCGCAGGCAAAAACGCGAAACAGCCCATTTCCGCGGAGCATTGTTCTATCGCAGGGATAAGAAGGCTCCAGATGCTCGCAGCAACCATTATTCCCGCAGCCGCGCCGTTGAGCACACGTTCGGTGCGCTGACCGAATGCTTTTTTCATCAGAAGAACACAAGCCGCACCGAGCGACGTTCCTAAAAACGGGAGCCCGAGCCCCGTAAGCAAGTCAAAAAACATATTATCCCCTCCAAAGGAAAGACGTGATCGTCTGTATCAGTCTATTCCTTTGAAGGGGATATTGCTACTTTATCTCCCGGCGTAAAAATCGCGCTGTGCGACCGCGAGCCTGTCACAGCGCTCGTTCTCTTCGTGACCGGCGTGGCCCTTTATCCATGTGAACTCTACATCGTGGACTTTTAGCAGATCGAGCAGCCGCCCCCATAGATCGGGGTTTAGAGCCGGCTTCTTGTCGCTTTTGACCCAGCCGCGCTTCCTCCACGACTCCGCCCAGCCTTTCGTGATTCCGTCAACGACGTATTTCGAGTCTGTCTGCAATATCACATGGCACGGATATTTGAGGGCTTCGAGCCCCGTTATCGCGCCCATGAGCTCCATGCGGTTGTTGGTCGTGTGGGCTTCTCCTCCGGAAAGCTCTCGTTCCTTGTCTCCGTAGCGAAGTATCACCCCGTAGCCGCCGGGACCCGGGTTTCCGGAGCATGCCCCGTCCGAGAAGATATATACTGTCTTTTTTTCCATAATTGCTCCTTTAAAAATGTCTATAACGAGCAGCTTACTGCCTCATTGTTCAGGGATTCTGTAATCTCCGTGTTACGGCACTGCGTGTCGCGCTCGCGACCGCGGGGTTGAGGGGGCGCGCAGCCCCCTCACGGGTGCAGGGCGGAGCTCTGCAAAAAACGCGCCAGGCCAGGCCAAGACTCCGTCTTGGATCTATGAATGCATTTAGATCGCTTCGCTCAAGACCGGGGAACCCCTTTTGTGAACAAAAGGGCGTTCCCCAGACCCCTCCCCAAAAAACCTCTTTGCTTCGCGCGAAATAACAGAGCTATTGCTTAAAAAGCTCGTTTTTTGCGTTATTCTCGAAAATTCTTGTTCTTATCTCTTTCTCCGCACGCATTACTTCGTCGTGGAACTCGGACGCAGACATACGATAACCACCGCTGCCAAGTATTATTATCTGCTCTAACCTGTCCGATGTGGCGACACGGACACGGTGCTTCTTCCCAAGCTCGTGTGTCGCTTTTTCGATATACATATCCGCCGTTTCGGCTTCTTTCGTATAAATGACCGAGATGCCGCCGATCTGCTCGACCTCGCGGACGTTTCCTTTGACACGGTATGCGTCGAACACAAGTATAAGATTTCCGCCGGTGAATCCACGGTAATTGCACATGGCGTTGATGAGCGTTGTCCGTGCGAGTTCAAGATTGTCCTTCGCAAGAACGTTCAGCTCGTCCCAGGCAAAAATGATGTTATAGCCGTCAACAAGCAGGTATTCTTCTCCCGTCATGACGGGCTTATAGACGTACTCCTTTTCCTTCGCGGGCTTGCTTTTCTCCGTGTTAAGAGCATTCCGCGGGTCGCGGTTTATCTTGCCATAGGTGCGCTCGAATATTGCCATGAGCTCCTTGTCGTCATACGCTGCGGGAGCCGCCCGACGCTTTGCCGGTGCAGCTTCCGGTTCCTCGCGCCTTACCGGGGCAAGCACTGACGGAACGTGCATATATTGCGGAACTTCACTCCACTTCACGGCAAATCCTGCCCCGTGTGAGCAGAAAACACTGTCGGCGGTATTGTCAAGGTCTGCCTCCGGGTCGTACCCTGCCGCTTCGATAACAGCTTCCGCGTTCTTGCAGGGGAAATACCCTCCGAAAGAGAGCGTGACCCTGCCTCTGCCTTTGGTATAGCCTGAAACATCGGTCTGATACCCGCGCATAGCGGAGATTGGCGCGGTTCCCTTTATAACCGAGACACCGTCGTTCCCGGCAGAGGGCTCGGGCTGTGAAAAGTCTGCGCCGAGACGTGTAAGATCGCTCATAGCGCGCCCGACAAATTCATCGGGAAGCTCTATGCGAAAATCGTAATACGGTTCGAGCAGTACGCTCTCCGCGTTCATAAGTCCCATTCGCACCGCGCGGTAAGTTGCTTGACGGAAATCACCGCCCTCGGTGTGCTTCGGGTGCGAACGTCCACCTGCAACGGTTATCTTCATATCGGTTATAGGAGCGCCCGTAAGCACTCCGAGATGAGTCTTCTCGGCAAGGTGCGTGAGTATAAGCCGCTGCCAGTTCAGCGCGAGCTTCTCCTCGGGACAGTCCGCTTCAAGCACAAGTCCGCTTCCAGCCGGAAGAGGCTCCATGATGAGATGTACTTCGGCGTAGTGACGAAGCGGCTCGAAATGCCCGACTCCCTCGACCTTGCCGGAGATAGTCTCCTTGTAGGCGATACGACCCTCGTCAAATTCGACATCATAGCCGAAGCGCCCGGATATGACAGAGCGCAGCACTTCGAGCTGTATCTCGCCCATAAGGCTTATCTTTATCTCTTTCAGCCGGTCGTTCCACGAAACGCGGAGCGCCGGGTCTTCCTCACCAAGCTGTTTCAGTTTCATGAAAACGGTGTGAGAATCCGCACCTTCGGGACATATCACCCTGTATGAAAGCACAGGTTCAAGGAACGGCTTTGCCGCATCGCGCTCAGTCCCGAACCCTTCTCCCGCATACGCAGACGGAAGTCCTTCCACCGCGCAAAGTTCTCCGGCGAAAACCTCGTCTGCGGCTGTAAATTTCGCGCCGGAATACATACGAAGCCTGTCCGCCTTTTCGGGGACGGGGTCTCGTCCGCATTCTATGACCGACTTTACCTTCAGGCTCCCACCCGTTATTTTCAAATGTACAAGACGGGTGTTCCCGTCATTTGCTATCTTATATACCCGTGCGCCGAAATCACTTCCGCGCGCCGGCTCCACGGTAAACCGCATCAGAACATCGAGCAGTTTATCTATCCCTGTAAGCTTAAGCGCCGACCCCGAAACACACGGGAATATCTCTCTGTTCATAACGGCTTCAGCGAGCGACGCATCCGTGATGACGCCGTTTTCGAGATATTCGTTCATAAGAGGTTCAGAGCAGGTCGCCGCAGTTTCGTCTATTTCCGCTTTATCCGCGGAAAAATCGATGATACCGCCTCCGAATCGCCGTGTAAGCTCCGAGATACGTTCTCCCACAGCCGTGCCGGCAATATCGGTCTTGTTTATAAAGATAAAAACGGGAACACGGTATCGTCCGAGAAGTTCCCAGAGCGTCTCTGTGTGGCTCTGTATGCCGTCTGTCCCGCTTATTACGAGTATCGCCGCGTCAAGCACCGAGAATGTGCGCTCGGTCTCGGCAGAGAAATCGACGTGTCCGGGTGTGTCAAGAAGCGTGAACCGCGCCCCGCCAAGCTCCATTACTGCCTGCTTCGAGAACACGGTTATACCTCTCGACTTTTCTATCGAGTGCGTGTCAAGAAAAGCGTCGCCGTGATCGACACGCCCGAGCTTACGGATATTCCCGCTTGTATAGAGCATTGCCTCGGCAAGTGTTGTTTTCCCCGAGTCAACATGAGCGGTCATTCCTATCACAAGTCTTTTCATATCCTGAAACGCACTCCTGCATCTTTATCTTTTGTTGTGAGATCTTGCTATCGCCTTCGCAATACGGACTCCGACAAAGCGGATAATGAACGTTAAGATGCCCGTTGCAATGATGACTCCTGTTATTATCGCGATGACCCTTCCCTTAAACAGTTCTGAGCCTAAGAAGTTCAGCGTGAACATGCTGCCCCAGATGAAAATTATCATAACAAGCACGACACTTCCGGTCTTGACGAGCTTCATCGGGCTCGACAGCAGTATTATCATAAGGAAAGCTGCTCCGGCAACCGCATATCCGACGACAGCCGCAAGCTCGGCTCTCACAAGTCCGGCGTAGTTTCCCCAGATAACGGACGCGGTTATCTCAACGACAGCGGCGATTATACCCGGAACTATTTTAAGCAGCACAGCCGTGATATACGGACCGACTTTCTCGCGCCGTCTTATTATATCCGTGATGTTCACGACGGTGTGGTTGAATATTACCGTGAAAAGCGTTGCCGCAGCGGTTATGATTAGCGTTACGGCAAACATCTCATAGGTGAACGGAACAAAGCCGAAGAAGCCCTCGAAAAAGACGTGTCCGCAGATAAACGCCCCGAGAAGCACCACAAGCATACCGACCTTCCACCAGCGCATCGGGTGGCAGGCAAGCAGGATTATTACAAACGAAACTGCTGCAAGTATAAATGCCGAGACCGTGCTTAACTGCTCGGTCGTGAAGCCGAATACCTGACCGCAGATTATACCAGCCGACAACGCGAGCACAGCGGAGATGCCGTTAGGTATCGAGCGTTTGAGGACGTTCGAGATGAAGCTTCCCCGGATAAGCTCCTTGTTCGGCTGAAGCGCAAGAAGGAAGCTCGGCGCACCTATACACAGCGCGTTTATAAGCGTCATCTGTATCGGTTCAAACAGGAACGGGAGATGTATTATCACAAACAGTACCGCAAGAAGCAGACTGTATGTCGTCTTGGAAAGGAACAGCGACGCAGAGCGCTCGACGTTGTTTATCGAACGTCTGCCCTCCGCAACGACCTTTGGCATAGACGCAAAGTTGCTGTCAAGCAGGACAAGGTTCGACACATTTCGCGCAGCGTCGCTTCCGCTCTGCATAGCTATCGAACAGTCCGCTTCCTTGAGCGCGAGAACGTCGTTCACGCCATCGCCCGTCATTCCGACGGTATGACCCTTCGCCTGAAGCGCCTTTACAAGTTCAAGCTTCTGCGGCGGAGTCACACGGCCGAATATCGTGTAATCGTCAACGACATCACCGATATGCTCAACGGTCGAAGCGTCTATGTATCTGTCGGCGTTCTTAACACCGGCCTTCTGTGAAACACAGCTTACGGTTACGGGGTTGTCGCCCGAGATTATTTTGATGTCAACGCCCTGTTCCGCGAAGTATTTGAGTGTTGCGGGAGCCTCGGCGCGTATCTTGTCAAATATCGCTATGAGCGCAAGGGGCTTTATATTTTCGGGGAGCGTCGTTTTGTCTGCGAAATTTCCGTCCGCGTGCGCAAGCAGAATGACCCTGCGGCCGCCGGCGGAAAATTCTTCAACAACTTGTTTTATTTCGTTGTATTTGTCTCCGAGTATAAATTCTCCGGCTCCCATAACGTAAGTTCCTATGTCGGAGAAGTGTGCGCCGCTCCATTTTCTTGCCGACGAGAAGGGAACTGTCGCGTCCGCTTTGTGCTGTGACGAGCCGTTCCAGTGCTCTTTTACTGCCATAAATGTCGGGTTTGTGTCGGAAAGAGCTGTCGCGAGAGCGGTCATGGCAGTATCAACGTCAGCGCTCTCGTCAAGGAGCTTCACCTCAGAGACCTGCATACTTCCCTCGGTTATTGTTCCTGTTTTGTCGAGACAGAGAACATCTACGCGCGCGAGCGTTTCTATGCAGTACATATCCTGCACGAGCGTCTTGTTCTGCGCAAGACGTATCGAGCTTACCGCGAGAACGATACTTGTGAGAAGCACAAGACCCTCGGGTATCATACCGATTATTGCGGCTACGGTGCTGACCATTGCTCTGTTCACGGTCTGACCTGTTACGAACACTCCGTTATACACCAAGAGCAACATTATCGGAATTATACAAATTGATATACCTTTAAGTATCGTATTGATTGCTTTCATCATCTTCGAGTCGGTCTTTTTGACATACTTTGCACCGCTCGTGATCTTGTTGGCGAAGCTCTCGGCACCGAGTCCGACCGCTACGGCGCGGCACTCGCCGCTGACTGCGAAGCTGCCGGAGAGTATTTTGTCACCGGCTTTTTTGTAAATAGGGTCACTTTCGCCGGTTATGAGACTTTCGTTTACTTCGCACTCGCCTGATACGATCTCACAGTCTGCGGAAGCCTGAACACCTGCGCGGAACACAACAAGGTCACCCTCGACTATGTCGGAGTTCGGTATCTCGATCTCCGTTCCGCCGCGAATTACGTGAGCCTTTGGTGCAGAGATCAGCGTAAGACGGTCAATGGTGCGTTTTGCACGTATCTCCTGAAAGATACCGATACCGGTATTGCAGAAGATAACGCCTATGAACATGGCGTTTTTGATCTCGCCGAAAATCAGTACAAGAACAGCGAGCACTATGTTCAGGAAATTGAAGAATGTAAGCGTATTATCACGCACGATCTGTGCTATGGATTTGGTTTTTATCTCGCCGGAGCCGTTGACTCTGCCTTCTGCGGTACGCTTGGCAGCTTCTTCCGGCGACAGTCCGTTTATAATGTCTGTATCTGTCATCTATATACCCTCTGTTGATTTTAAATCATTTTTCACATTATGTATTGTCCGACTATGCCGAACAGTTTTATTATACTATAATTATACCGGTTTGTAAAGTACAAAAATCATTGACAAATGGAATGATTTTTGTTATCATTGTAACATACGAATCGTGCGGAAGTGCCGCACAAAGCCCGACAAGATCCTGAATATAAATCCGGAGGATATAAAATGCGACTTCTACTCGCCGAGGACGAGCGCACCCTCTCCGACGCGCTCGTGACCCTTCTCTCCCACAGCAATTATTCAGTTGACGCAGTATATAACGGTCAGGATGCGCTCGACTACATTGAAGCCGGCAACTATGACTGCGCCGTTCTCGATATTATGATGCCGAAAATGGACGGGATAACCGTTCTCAAAAATATACGTGCACAGGGCATAACTATCCCCGTGCTGCTGCTCACAGCCAAAAGCGAGATCGACGACCGTGTCGAGGGTCTCGACAGCGGTGCGGATGACTACCTCACAAAACCATTTGCATCAAAGGAGCTCCTCGCCCGCGTCCGCGCCATGACAAGAAGAATGCCCGAGATGACCAACAACCTGCTGTCCTGCGGCAATGTCACGCTCAGCCGCGGAGATTTCACACTAACAGGCCCCGACGGGAACACGCGCCTTGCAAACAAGGAGTTCCAGATGCTCGAAATGCTCATGATGAACCCCAATCAGGCTATCCCGACCGAGCGTTTCCTCGAAAAGATCTGGGGATACGAAAGCGAATCAGAGATAAACGTCGTCTGGGTCAACATCTCGGGACTTCGCAAAAAGCTGGCCGCAATAGGCGGTAATATTACTATAAAGGCAGCAAGGGGCATAGGTTATCTCCTTGCGCTGTCGGAGTGACGAACAATGCCAAACGAGATAAAATGGACGCCCGAACAGGAACGTGCCATAACATACAGAGGCGGCGCAGCCATCGTTTCCGCAGCCGCGGGAAGCGGTAAGACCGCTGTTCTTGTCGAGCGCGTAAAGCGACTGATACTCGACGGGAACGACCCCGTCAACGCGGACGAAATGGTGATCTCAACATTCACCAACGAGGCTGCCGCGGAACTTAAAGCAAGGCTTAACAAGGCAATAGACGACGAACTGATAAAAAGACCGAATGATCGCCGCCTTATCGAACAGCGGCTTCGTCTCGGGGACGCATACATCTCCACAATAAGCTCGTTCTGCCTTACGCTTCTGCGGCGAAACAGCACAGCCGCAGGTCTGCGCCCTGGCTTCTCCGTTATCGACGAGAGCGAAGGAAAGCTTATATACAACCAGTCCCGCACCGCAATAATGGAAGAATTCTGCGAAAACGGCGACCCCGTCGAGCGTGACCGGCTCTACGACTGGTTCGCGGGTGAGACTGACAAGAGAATAGAAGATGCACTGGATATACTGTATAATTTCTCGAAACGCGTTCCCGATGCCACAAAATACTTTTCTGACCAGCTTTCATATTACAGCGACCCGGACAGCGCCGGATCAGCCGCGGCTTCGGCTTTCTTTGAACGGCAGACTGCATCCGCTGTACCACGCCTTCGCGAACTGTGCGATGAATTTGAGCAGGCAGCCGCCGATACTCCCGCCGAGGGTTGTGCCGCGGAATGGAGAGCGTTGTGTGAAACGGCAGAGAAGATAAAGACAGGTTCCGACTGTGAAACTATATACAGCACTCAGCTCGCAGACGCATCTGTTCCCGTGCTCCCACGAAAAACAAAGAATTTCGACAATTCCGCGCTGAAGGAAATACACACGGAGCTGACCGGCGTATGGAAGGAATTTATGCTCTCTGTCGGACTTTTCGCGCGCAGAAAAGGCGATCTCAAAACCTGTTTGCCGGTGCTGCGGACTCTTATAAAGCTTGTTGAGCGGCTTGACGACGAATTCTCGGCAAGAAAGCGCGACAAAGGACGCGTTGATTTCAACGATATAGAGCTCATAACGCTGAAAATGCTGCGGGACGAAAACGGCGAACCGAGCGAAATAGCGAAAGAAACAGCGAAAAGCGTAAAAATTATTATCGTCGATGAGTTTCAGGACAGCAATGAGATACAATACGAGATATTCCGGCTCATATCAGACAATAAGCGGAACCTCTACTTCGTCGGTGATATAAAGCAGTCTATTTACCGTTTCCGCGGCGCGGATCCCCACGTTTTTTCGCGGCTTACGAAAGACCCCGATTTCACGGTGATAGACCTTAATACGAACTTCCGCAGCTGTGCCGAAGTAATAGACTCGGTCAACGGAATCTTTACCGGCACCATGACCGAAGAACTCGGCGATGTGGATTACGACAGCAGATGCGCACTCGTGCAGGGCGCTTCCTATGAGACAGGCGAGGAAAACCGCACCGAGCTCATAACCTTTGGCGGAAAGAACGTCGAAGAGAGCCGCAGGAACGAAGCCGCATACATTGCCGACCGTATAAAGCAGATGACAGCCGACGGTTTCAGGGTAACAGATCACGGCGTGAAGCGTCCGTGCAGATATGGGGACTTCGCTGTGCTCATGGGTCGTTACAGCGCCAATATCGAGACATACAAGGCAGCATTCGACAAGGCAGGGATACCATACGACGCGAAAGATACCGAGGAATACACCGATTTCTCCGACGTTAAGCACGCTATCTCTCTGCTGAAAGTAATAGACGACCCGTACAGCGACGCAGACCTTGCCGCCGTTCTTATGCGGGAGCCGTATATGCTCACGGAAAACGACATGGCAGAGATAAAGCTTGCGGCAGGCCGCGGCAAAAGCCTCTGGACGGGGCTCAACAGATACGCGTCCGATAACCGGCACGCAGCTGCGGTGCTGCACGAGATAAACGGCTTCCGTAAATTCGCGGAGGAGAATTCCGCCGAACGGCTTATCCGTAAGATATGCGATGACAGCATGCTTATACCCGCAGCCGAGGTCTCACCTAACGGCGCTAAGCGAAGCACAAATCTGCGCAAACTCATATATTACGCCGAGATGTTCTCGGGCGGCGAGAGCGCGAGCCTTTATGACTTCATAAGCTACATGGACAACATCCGCAAGGGTAAGATAACTCTCGCACAGGCGAAGGGCGAAAGCACCGGCTCTGTGCGTATGATGACGATACACGGCTCAAAGGGACTTGAATTTCCGGTCTGCTTCGTATCCAACCTTTCGTCAAGACCGCGTAATATCTCAGACGAAATAATCTGCGATCCCGACTGCGGAATCGGTATGAAGGTCTGCGACTCGGAGAGAATGATAAAGATCAACACCCAGACATATAAAATGGCAGCCGACGAGAACGCCCGCCTCAGCCTTAGCGAGGAGATGCGTCTGCTTTACGTCGCGGCTACGCGCGCAAAGGAAAAGCTGATCTTCACCGCCCCGACGTCCCGCGGCGAACCCGGACTGCATTACGGCTGGGTGCTTAACAGCAGAGCTGTGAAAAACGGCCTTATAGAAGTGCGCAATTACGCAGAGTACACGCCGACGGCCGAAGCCGAAGCTCCCGCCGGCGACAGCGCGGATATAAAGCTCCCGGCGTTCGGCGCTTATAGGCACAGCGATGTTTCGATCGTTCCCGCGAAGGTCACCGCTACACAGATAGGCGTAAAAAGCGTTGATGACTATGCGGTAAGCTCAGATAAAATAGAACGCTTCATGCGGCTTCCGTCGTTCCTCACAAAAACATCATCGGCGCGTCTCACCGGGAAAAAGCGCGGCGACGCTTATCATAAGGTTATGGAACTGCTCGATTTCTCGGCAAAGGCTGACGATGTCCCACGCATTCTCGACGAGCTGCACGAAAACGGAAAACTCTCGGACGCAGAGCGTCTTACCGTGTCTGAAACTGATATAGCGGAATTCCTCGCGAGCGATCTTTGCGCACGCGCGGTAAAAAGCGGCGATGTGAACCGCGAATTCCCGATTTTCTGTGAATACGTCCCGACTGCGGGCGAATGGAATATAGCGGACTGGACCAACGAAGAAAAGCCGTTTATTCAGGGCATCGCGGATATGTTCTTCATCGAGGACGGGGAGATCGTACTTGTTGACTACAAAACCAACAGCAACACCACAGCGGAAATGCTCATCGACGAATACCGCGGTCAGCTTGAAGTATATGCGAGAGCGCTTTCTGAAGCTACGGGGCTGAACGTAAAGCAGAAACTTCTTTACTCGTTCGAGCTCGGGGAAGTTGACGTAAAATAAATCAGCCAGTCGTATGTAGGCTATGAACAAAAGAAAGATAAGGAATGAAATAAATGCTAAACTGGAACACGCCCGATAAAACCGTCTTAACAGACAGTGCGTGGAACGAAAGCCGCCGCTTCGGAAGCGACACCGCCGCCGCGAACATAATACTGCTCGGGGCAAAATACAACACAAAAATCGCTGTGTTCGACGGCGTGCTGTTCAGATACTACGACGGCGGCAAACCTAACCGCAGCGGCTACGGATTTCCGCTTTTCCGCGGCGACAGCGGCTTTGACGCAATATTCGGGCTGCTGCGCGACGACGCGAAAGATCGCGGAGTGCCGCTTGCTTTCTGTCTCTGCGACGAGCGTCAGAAAGCCGCGATAGACACAGTCTGTCGTGTAGAGTGGAAATGCACCGAAGACGACAGCGACTATATATACAAACGCGAGAGCCTTGCGGCGCTGGCAGGTAAAAAGCTCCACCGCAAACGCAACCATATCAACAACTTCATGCGCCTGTATGATGATGTCGAATACAGACCGTTAAGCGCGGCAACCGGCGCAGATGCCCTCGAAATCGCGAAAAAATGGCTCGAAGAACGGGGAGACAGTGTTTCTGCCGATGAACGCGGCGAGTTTGACTGTATAACACGGGCGCTTGGCTGTATGGACGAACTTGGGATATTCGGCGGAGTGCTCTATGTCGGGAAAACTCCCGTGGCTATGACCGCAGCGTCTGCCATATCCGAAGCCGTGACCGATGTCCACTATGAAAAATCGTACGGCGAGTATGCCGCAAACGGCGCTTTCGCTGTGATAAACCAGAAATTCTCGGAGTCCGTTTCGTGTGAATACATAAACCGCGAGGAAGATATGGGGATAGCAGGCTTGCGCACAGCAAAGGAATCCTATTTTCCCGCATTCAGAGTCAAAAAGTATTATGGGGTGTGCAAATGCTGAAAACTGTTCTTTCCAATACAGAATGTGCGGAATGCAGGTTCTGCTGCTCATTCAGAAGACAAAGCCTGTGGGAGACACCGCTTTTCGACGGCGAAAGCGTAAATCGTCTCCCGGCGCTTTATCCGGACGCTCATTTCAAACCACGCGGAGATGTGTTTACAATAGATATTGACGACTGCTACATGACAGATGACCCCGAAGAGGAAGCACTCTGCCCGTTCAACAAAAACGGCTGCGTGCTGAACGGCGAGGATAAACCGTTTGACTGCAGCATCTGGCCGCTGCGTGTGATGCGCTATAAAGGAAGGCTTGCGATATGTCTTACGCCGACCTGCCCGGTAATATCCTCAAAACCTGTTGCCGTAATGCAAAAACTCGCAGACAGTGAAACGGGGGACAGGATAATCACATACGCCAAAAATCATCCTTGGATGATAAAGGAGTATAAAAACGGATTTCCTGTGCTGCGGGAGTTTGAGTAGATAACTGTTTTTTCAAACACCACTTGACAAATCCGGAAAATACTGATATAATACAAAAATGAAATTGATATTCATTATCAAATTGACCGGAAGGAAGTGAGCTGTATGGCAGGCAGAAAGCATAGCGTGTTTTTTGTGATAACCGCAGTGCTGCTTTGTTTCGCTTTATTCGGCTCTTTTCTTTTTGTTGCCGTGAATGCGGCGCATGACTGTACGCACAATGATGACTGTACGGTCTGCCGTATGATAGACGCGTGTATTCATTCAGCGCGCTTCATGATTGCCGCAGCGACGGCTCTTATCTGCGCACTCGCCGTTATAACGGCAGCGGCGGCTGTCTCCCGTTCGGAAACAGCTTTGCGCCCGACAACGTTAATATCACTCAGAACAGAGCTTCGTAGTTGAGCCTTGCCGGATAATTATCAGGCACAGGTGCGCCTTTCCGGCGCGTAACATTTCATTTACGGAGGTCTTTTTATTATGTCAAAAATAAAATTTGCCGCTTTTTTTGCGGCAGTATCAATGATAATCACGGGAGTTTCCGGCTGCGGTCAGCCTGCGGCGGCTGAACCCGCGCAGGAAAAGAAATTAAGCATTGTATGCACTATATTCCCCGAATATGACTGGGTAAAGCAGATAATGGGAGACAAAGCCGCCGGCGCGGAAATCACCTATCTTCTCGGAAACGGTATCGATCTGCACAATTATCAGCCGTCAGCGGACGACATCATAAAAATATCCGGCTGCGATCTGTTCCTTTATGTCGGCGGCGAATCGGATGAATGGGCAGATGATTCTCTTGAAAACGCAGTCAACAAGAATATGAAGACAGTAAATCTTCTCGAAGCGGTCGGAAACAATGCCAAGACCGAAGAGATAAAAGAAGGTATGCAGGAAGAAGAAGAGCATCATCACGACGATGACGATGACCACGATGATGAACACGAGCATCATCACGAAGACGAGCCGGAATACGACGAGCATGTCTGGCTTTCGGTAAAGAACGCGAAACTGATATGCACAGAGATCGCCGATAAGCTGTGCGAGCTCGACCCGACGAACTCCGGCTTATATAAGAGCAATCTCGCGGCATACACATCTGAACTCGATAAGCTCGACAGCGACTTTACGGCTCTCGTTCAGGGTGCGTCCGAAAAGACGCTGATTTTCGGCGACAGATTCCCGTTCCGCTACTTTACCGACGATTACGGTCTTGACTACTACGCAGCGTTTGTCGGCTGCTCCGCTGAAACAGAGGCAAGCTTCGAGACTATCGTATTCCTCGCACAGAAGGCGGACGAACTCGGAGCAAAGACGATATACACGATAGAAAATTCGGACAAAGCCATTGCCAATACTATTATAAACAGCACCGCTGCAAAGGACCAGAAGACGGCCGAGCTGAACTCGCTCCAGTCGGTAAGCAAAACGCAGGCAGACGGCGGAGACAGCTATGTCTCGCTTATGCGGAAAAATTACGAAGTTCTGAAGGAAACACTGAAGTAAAAGGGACGTGACACAAGTGAGTGACCTGCTTAACTGCAAGGATACGGCACTCGGATATGAAGGAAACACCGTGGTAAGCGGACTTGATTTCCGTATATCCGAAGGAAGCTACCTCTGCATACTCGGAGAGAACGGCTCGGGGAAGAGCACACTGATAAAAGCTCTGCTCGGACTGAACAAGCCAATATCCGGAACGATAGAACGGCTTGGGGATATAAAGGTCGGAGACATAGGCTATCTTCCGCAGCAGACCGCGATACAGCGGGATTTCCCCGCCTCGGTGCGCGAGATAGTAATGTCCGGCTGTCTGCCGAAATGCGGACTGCGCCCGTTCTACACGAAAGAGGAAAAAAAGCTTGCCGAAAGCACGATGTCGCGTCTCGGCGTGACTGAGCTCGCAAACCGCTGCTACCGCGAACTGTCCGGTGGACAGCAGCAGCGTGTCCTGCTTGCCCGCGCGTTATGCGCCGCGCAGAAAGTGCTTCTCCTCGACGAGCCGGTCACGGGTCTTGACCCGAAAGCCCAGCTCGACCTTTACGAGCTTATCTCCGAACTGAATACAAGCGGAGTCACGATAATAATGGTCTCTCACGATTTCGCCGCGGCAACAAAATACGCATCGCACATTCTCCATATCGGAGCGCATCACCAACTGTTCTTCGGTACGACCGCCGATTACCTTGCAAGCGATGTCGGAAAACTTTTCGCAGAGCGTGACTTTCCGGAAAAGGAAGGGACGGTGAACAGCAATGGGTGATCTCGCAGCAAAGCTCCAGCTATATTTCAGCTACCCGTTCGTTTGGTACGCTCTTATCGTGGGACTGCTAATAGCACTGTGTTCATCACTTCTCGGCGTGACGCTCGTGCTGAAACGGTTCTCATACATCGGCGACGGTCTGTCACACGTTGCGTTCGGCGCTATGGCTGTCGCGGGACTTGTGGGGCTCACCAACGATATGTACATCGTCCTCCCGATAACTGTCATATCGGCTATATTACTTCTCCGGACGGGACAGAATGCTAAGATAAACGGTGACGCGGCAATAGCCATGATCTCAGTCGGCGCACTGGCTGTAGGCTATATGCTTATGAACGTGTTCCCGTCATCAGCGAACGTGACGGGAGATGTCTGCACGACGCTTTTCGGCTCGACCTCGATACTGACTCTGAAAGAAGCGGACGTTATCGTCTGCATTATTATGTCGGTCATAGTTATAGCGGCATTCCTGCTGTTCTACCACAAGATTTTCGCGGTAACATTCGACGAGAATTTCATGAGAGCCGCAGGAGTAAAGGCGAACATCTACAACCTAATAATCGCGATAATAACCGCATTGATAATCGTGCTTGCAATGAATCTTGTCGGCTCGCTTCTTATATCGGCTCTGATAATCTTCCCCGCACTGTCGGCTATGCGTGTGTTCAAAAGCTTCAAAAGCGTTGTGGTATGCTCCGCGTGCGTTTCGGTCTTCTGCGCGGGGGTCGGCATCTTCACATCCATAATGGCGGGAACGCCTGTTGGTTCCACTATCGTTGTCACAGACATTCTGGTATTCTTCATATTCTGCATAGTGTCACTTTTCACAAGGAGGAGATCACAATGAGAAAATATCTGAAAGCAGCTGTTCCGATACTGCTTGCGTCGGCACTTCTCTGTTCCTGCAAGGATAATTCCGCCGCAGGAAAGAACGCGCTCATAGACGAGATAGTAAGTCAGATCTCAGCCGAGGATGCTGCGGCAGCCATGAATGACGAGGCAAAGAGCGTGACAACGACCGCGCCGGAAACTACTTCGGAGGTTCAGATCTCGTCCGAACTTACACTTGGCACGAATCCGCCGTCTTCCGAAGCAACAGATCCGGTACAGCTTGATCCTGTGGATATGGACCTCACTCAGATGAACGCGACGATGATATATTCGATCATCTATGACCTTATGGTCAAGCCGAATGATTACTACGGAAAAAGCCTGATCGTTGACGGTTATTTCGATACTATGTACCTCGACGAGTTCCAGACGCGGTATTTCTTTGTGGTAGTTCCCGACGCCACCGCCTGCTGCGTTCAGGGTCTTGAATTCAAGCTCCCCGATGATAAGGTCTATCCGGACGATTACCCCGAACCCGGAACAGACATACGGGTGCGCGGTGTACTCGGGAGCTATGAGGAAGCAGGACAGACTTACGCATATATAAGCGCGGATCAGATGATAGTAAAATGATGAAAAACAGGCTGATAAATTATCAGCCTGTTTTTTTCTGACGGATACGGCGCTGCGCGTCCGGCAGGATTTATTGCATATCCTTCAGTGAACCTGTCGGTGTCCGTGACAGGTTCACCGTTCACACAGCCGCGTATCAGCAATGATAACAGCATTGCTTTCCATGATTGAATCTTCTTTTATTATCTCGCCGATACTGTCCGCACATATCCTTCCCGACCGCGGATTCTTCACGGAATCGATATGCCCCCTGATATCCGCTTCGACATCAGAGTATTCAAATGAAAGGTCACAATCTGTCATTTCGCAGTCTATCAGCTTCAGATCCTTGCAGTAGCATAGCGGCTGCGTACCGGTTATTTTACACCTTACAAGTGTGAGACCCTCGGAGAACCACGCCAGATACTCGCTCTTTATGACCGAATCCATTACTGTGACATTTTTAGCATGCCAGAATGCGTCCTTGGTATCGAGTTCTGAATTCCTTATCACTAAATTCCTTACATACTGGAATGAATATTTACCATTAAAATCGATATTGTCTATCTCTATATCGGATGCATCAAGGAATATATACTCCGACACTATGCTGCTGTCCGATATTTTTGTATCGGTGGTTTTCCAACCGAATTCCGGCGACTCTATCCTGCAATTGCGGATAACCGTATTCCTGCATTCTCTCAGCGCTTTTACCCCGCTGATCTCCGTGTTTTCTATCAAGCCGTCATCAGAGTACCACAGAGATGCTCTTGTTATTTCGTCAAGTTTTGAATTCCTGAGCTCGTATTTTTTTGCGTGCCAGACAGGATATCGAAGCGAGAACGTGCAGCCGTCTATAACAACATTCCTTGTTTCTTTCAGGACAGATTCGCCGTCAGCAGGTCCGGCAAAGGTACACGCCCTGACAACAGTGTCCTGAATGTTATATAAGGCTCTTTCCCGATCAAATGTTTTGTTTTCTATCAGCTCCATCAGCTGTGCTCCTTTTGTCTAAACAGTAAATATGATTCCGATTGTCTGCCCCTTGAATTATGCGCTTTCCGTCAGTAAAGCACCGGCAGAGTTTCTTTTGTGATTGAAAACGGGCTTGAATAGACCTCGCGCAATTTGTCCGACGTGCTGAATTCTTCGCTCATGCAGAAATCGCCGGACCATGTCATATAGCTTGCCCATCCGACTTTTTCATCGTGTACGGCTTTCGGATCGGGCAGTGTACCGGTCTCGCCGATAAGTATGATTTTCGGACATTCGGTTATTTTCCGCATATCATAGTACATATCGCTCTGACTTGTATGGCAGTGCTTTTCGGGATACATATCGCGGGATACTATGTCAACGACATCATCTCCCGGGTAACATTCACGAAGTGTCGCGTTCCACACCCATATCAGGTTGTTGAGACCGTGTGTTTCAGTAAATCTCCGATACATTGTACGGTAAAGCTTTATAAGCGGCTCGCCGCCCTTTGCTCCCCACCAGAACCATTTTCCCTCACCCTCATGAAACGGTCTCCATAATATCGGTATCTCCTTTTTGCAGAACGGGCGGAGTATGCCTGCCATTACATCTATATCAGACAGCAGCGCCTTGTTCTCCTCTGTACCGCTGATTACTGCTTTTTCCGCGTCAAAATCGGTGTTTTCCGTAAAAAATGATTTTGAACGTCCGCCAAGCGGTGAAAACCAATGCCATGTAAAAGTGATCAGACCTTTTCTGTTCGCCCATTCCCAAGCGCGGCGTAATGTACCGAGGTTATTTTTTACCTCGGTCATACACTCATCGTCTGTATCGAGATAATTTATATTCGGGGAATATGAAAGCAGTTCAAACCCAAGCAATGCCGGCTCTTTACCTGCTACCCTGCGGATATGGTGCAGTTCCTCCATCTCCATGGTCTGTGTGTGCTGACCTGTGACTATCTTATCGCCCGAAATGTCGGCAAGAAAACTCATTACATTTCTGACACACTGCTGGGAATTCTTATTGCAAGGAATCTTTATTAAATCTGTCATGATCTTATCCTCCGGTTCCTTCAGCATTAGTTTGACAAGTCCACGGCTCTGAACAGCATGTCGGTTCCGCAAAGATCTTTGCTGAATTTGTGACTATTATATCATATTGTGCCGACTAAATCAATATGGCAACACAAAGTATGATTTCTTCACAACATATAAGAGCCCCGTCAAGCTCATACGATAAATCGCCTCAAACGAGATAAATAAAGGGCTTGCGGGATCGGGTGCGGACAAATTGTGAACAAAACCCCGAAATGAGATAAAATTTATAATTGGCTATACTAAACCCAAAATCCGCTCAAGCCTTTGCCTGAGCGGATTTGCTATGGGATTTCATTACAGGAAGTATATCTGCACTCTGGACAGCGAGGTGGTCTCCCCGCTTATCGGGGAGGTGGCGACGCAGGAGCCAGAGGGGCTGACCGACAGACTCAGAAAAATACCGTATGTTACCGAAGTAACATACGGCGAAACGGCGTATGCCGTGGTGGACCCGGGGAGGATCGAACTCCTGACCTCCGCGTTGCGAAGCCCGCTCCGTTGTTATCGCGATTTCGGGTAATCTGTCGTGATTGGCTTTGTTATGCGGCTTTTCCGGATTAGTGTTTCAAACCATTTCGAGCGATTTGAGATGATTTTAAATGCCATTTTGTGGCTTGTGTCAACAAATTGTCAACAAAAATCGGCTCCAAATGTATAGTTAATATAACAAACGATATATCTCTCGCGAGATGCTTCAAATTACCTAAAATTACTTTAACCATACGGATAATTTAATGACCCGACGTGGTCCGCATCGTTGAGAGGCATGTCGGGTTCTGTTGAATACATTATACATCATGTAATCAAAAATGTCAAGTTTTACTGCGGAGGTCAGTATTTTACACTATTTTTGTACGATTTTCGCTGACTTACGCTGACTTTTTGGCGTGTTTTCGCTGAATTTAACCCGCTTGCGCTGAATTTACGCTGACTTTTACCGGTTACTATAGATTTAACACTCGCGCGCGATAAAAATCGATTTTTAACACATCATTAACGCGTCAAAGGTATTGACTTAACGCTACAATGATGATATAATAGTATAAAATCTAACGCTCGCGAGCGTTAGATGATGTGCTGAATGAGGTGTTAAAATGAATATCGGATTTAAAGAAGACCTTAAAAATGAGTTCAAAAGCGACCGGAAAAAGCTGCCGGATCAGGATATAATTGACGCAGTCATAGCCTTTGCCAATACAAACGGCGGCAACCTGTATCTTGGCGTTGAGGATAACGGCGAGATAACCGGACTGCACAAGGAGCACACCGACGCGGTTCAGCTTGCTGCGTTTATTGCAAACAAGACCGTTCCGCCCGTTACCGTAGAAGTCGAAAAGAGCGAGGACGACACACATATAAAGGTAATCGTTCCAAAGTGCAGGAGCATTGTCGCCTCATCGTCCGGAAAAATACTGCGCCGCAGGATAAAAGCCGACGGTACACCCGAAAATGTTCCGCTTTATCCGCATGAGATACATTCAAGGCTTTCCGATCTCAGGCTGCTGGACTTTTCCGCTCAATGCGTTCCCGGTTCCGAATATGCCGACCTCGACGATACCGAGCGCGAGCGGCTTCGCAATATTATCCGCGTTTACAACGGCGAAAAAGCCTTGCTGGAGCTCGACAACGAGGAGCTTGACAAAGCGCTCCGGCTTGTCGATGATGTAAACGGTGAGCTGAAACCGACCTATACCGGAATGCTGCTTATCGGAAATCCCGAAAGGCTCAGGCTGCGCGTTCCTACTGCCGAAGCGTCATTTCAGGTCATGAACGGCACCCGCGTTGTAATGAACGAGTCCGTCAATCTCCCTATTCTTGCGGCATTTGAGAAGATCGCCACATTTATGGACGCGAGGAACTCCGAAGAAGAAATAGAAATGGGCTTTTTCAGAATATCCGTGTCCGATTACAACAAACGCGCGTTCAGAGAAGCTCTTGTAAACGCTTTCTGCCACAGGGATTACACTATGCTCGGTCGGGTCAGGGTGCTGCTGGACGATAACGGACTGACAATAAGCAATCCCGGCGGTTTTATCGAGGGGGTCACACTTGACAACCTGCTTACAGTCGAACCGCACGGACGTAATCTTGCGCTTGCAGATGCGCTGAAAAGAATAGGGCTTGCAGAGCGCACAGGACGCGGTATAGACCGTATTTTTGAAGGCTCACTGCTGTACGGCAAGCCGCTTCCCGACTATTCGGAATCCAACGATGTTATGGTAAGACTTTTTATACCGAAAAGCCTGCCCGACCGCGAGTTTACAAAGCTTATTTCCGACGAGCAGAACAGACTGGGGCATGAACTGCCCATAAATTCGCTGCTTGTCATGAACGAACTTAAACTTGACAGGCGAGCAACGCTTTCCGAGCTTGCAGACTCAACGCATATCAGCGAATCCAAGCTCCGTATCACGGTCGAGAGCCTTGTCGAATCCGGCTTGATAGAAGCAGTCGGCGGCGGGCGCGCGAGATACTACACTCTCAGCGTGAATGTGTACAAGCGCGGGGATAACGTCACAGGCTATGTCCGTCAGACAGGCATCGATAAAGCCAGATTTCCGGAAATGATACTGAAATTCGCCGAAAACAACAACGGCGTCATCACAAGAAAGGACGCTGCCGAACTGCTACGTATAAGCGTTCAGCAGGCATACAGGTTGCTGAAAAGTATGGTCGATGATGGTAAGTTACAGCCGGAGGGTAAAGGAAAATACGCGTACTACAGAATAAAGACATGATCCATATTTCAGCAAAAACAGCTCGATCCGAAGATCGAGCTGTTTGTTTATCTGCTGTGATTTCTGTCAGTATCAGCTTTTGGACAGCATATAGCACAGCCGTTTGCATCACTGTATTTTTCTTTAGCCCTATTTAGGGCTTCCAGTTCGTCATTAAATGATCCCAACTCGGTATATGATTCTATTCTGAGTTGCTCGGCGTGTTTGATCGTGTGCATTCAGAGTAACGGATCAAAAAGAAAAAACAGATGCTTAAGATGTGTAAACCGTTCCGAATACGGTACTGAAAAGCAGATCGATTCATAGCGTGGTTGTGATTTTGACCCCAAATTTCTGTCAGTTCGGCGAATGATCGTGTTTCCGCCATTCCTCCTGCATAGAATTGAGTTTTTGTGTCAGTTCGCGACAATAATTATATCTTATATACCATACTAAAAAATATAGCAATGAGACAACAACAATTTCCGTCAACAATTCAGAAAGATTCGATAATAATCCCAGAAAGTAAGTACATGTCAGACAAGTTGCCAGAACCGTTAAAAAATGTATGATATAGCTTTTTATACTGCTCCATTTTCTTATGTCATAGAAACTTACTCCGGCATAAGATATGGCGCCTATTATACCTGTCAGCAACATTTGCAGTAAAAAAGAAGCATTACTGTCATCGGTAATGCCAATAAGGAACGAAGAAACAGGCAATGTCTTTTGCGATGTCAGTAATGCTGACACGAGCATTACTGATTCCCCCGCTGCAAATCCTATCAAAAAACCAATACCGGCTCTTTTTAGTGTGGTGACAAACATAATAAAACTCCTCTGACCCATTATAGGACAACCTCATCCCGCCGCATCGACAAGCGCGTCCATGATCTTCATTATTCTGTCCTGCTCCTTTGTGGGGAGCGTTTTCACTTTGTCCATTATCCCGCCGTCCTTTGGCGATGCGGGATTTTCTATGTAGTCGCACAGCAGAGCGTCCGTCGATACGTTCAGTGCGTTTGACAGCAGTACGAGCGGCTCCAGCGCGGGCAAGCGCTTCCCCGTTTCATACGAGTATATCGCCATTTCGCTTAACCCCGTCTTTTCCGCAAGCATTACCTGCGTCATTTTGTTTTGGAGTCTGTACTCCTTGATACGTTTTCCGACCATTGAATACTCCATAGTGATACCTCCTTATTTTCCGTGAACGACATGCCTGCCGTCCGATATTTCCGTTATGTCATCATAGCAGACCATAAGCCTGCTCTTGTACATAAATGTTTCGCCGTATTTTATCATGCGCATGAGCTGCGATTTTTCTATGTCAATGTTGTTGATAACAATACCTTCAAAGTTTATTGCAGCCGTAAAAGCGCTGCTTCTCGACTGCCTGATTTTGCCGTAAAGTGCGATTTTATCCGGCATTTTTTCGTCTTGCAGAAGTTCAGCGACGCGCTTATATGCCATATTTTCGGATATCATAGTAAAATTCAGCTCGTCAGCGTGCTCGCTTATATCCGCCTTTACAGCTCCATCAAGGCTCTTGCTGCCGAGCAGCAGATACCGCAGGAACAACGGCTCGAAGTAGCTGTGATCGACAGGCTTTTCGGAAGCTGTATCGGCTCCGAAGATCAGATCGAGCGCCACCCGCTCCATGTCGTTTTCGCGGAACCCTTCCAGCCTCTTCTGAAGCATTAACGGTATCTTCCCGCCTATCGGCTTCTGCGCACTGTACTGCTTCATCTGCTTGTCGAACATATCGTTATAAAGCTGCACAAAAGAGAAAAACTCTTGCTCGAAGCTCTTCCCGACGTTTTGATACTTGTCGGACACATAATAGAATAATCCGCGTGCGTATATCCCGATCAGCTCTGCGGTAAGCCTGTTCCCGTTGAGTGTGATCTCAGAGGGTGATTCATATATGTACCTTATCCCGCCGCGCGAGACCGACATGAATGTCTCGGACGTGGTGAAGCCGCTTTCTATATAATCTTTCAGTGCATTCATAGGGTCACCTTAAGCATTTCTGCTGAACATAACTGAGCGAGTACTTACGCTGACTTTTATCACACTGAAACCTTCACGCATAAGCTCACGTCTGCTGTCCATAAGTTCTGTGCAGGCATCAAGCCCACATATTCTCTTTATCTCATCAAAGGAAAGCATCTCGTTAGTTATACAGCTTTCCTTAAGATAGTTAGCAAGCCTTTGTATATTAGTCATGTTACAATTACTTTATTATCAGCGCAAGGTGCGCAGGAGTCGTGAGACCGATTGCCTTCATTTTATTTACTACCTTACCCGCCGTATATTTATCATGTGACATACGACGGTTCAGGTGTGCTACAGCTTTGATGAAATCCTGCTCAATGTTTTCGCCTGCAAAGCCTATTGCACTCGCAAAAACCTGTATAGCGGCAACACACGCCGTATAGTAGGCGAACATCTCAAAGAACGTGCCTTGCGTAAGGTTCAGATGATAGAACACATCAAGGAACATATTCTCCGCAATGTTACGCATTGCCCACTCGCGTCCTTCAAAAGCCTTGTCAAACTCCTTTTTGCCGCGCTCGTAATTTTCGGGGATAACGCGTTCACCGTCATGAAGCACGGAAATGCTGATTCCGGCTTCATCGGCACCGAAATAGCTTACCATAAGATTATTTACAATAACGAATTTAAGTTTAAGGTTCGGCTCTATCCCTTCTGCCGCACGCGCAGCGGAGCTTTGCGCCGCTTGTTTCCTGAATATCTGAATTAAATTATCTATTTCATTTATATTGTTGTTTTCCGCTGCGTCCGATATTTTCTTCGCAGCCATAGCCGCAAGTATCATCGACGCTTCGAGACTTCTGTTACCATGTAATATTTCAAGAAAAAAATCTGTTATCTGCAACCGTTTTTTCAGAAACGGCGATGATTCAACACGATCTTTCGTTTCGAACTTAACGAGGGTTTCACCGAGTTTTTCCTCTATGTTTCTTGTCATAACAGATTCCGGTACGACCGCATTTTTATCATTGATAATTATACCGAGTACATGGGGACAGGAACTGCTTATTGAACGAAAAACGCATCCATCTTTAAGGAAGAAGGTTCTCGGATAACTTGTACATGTATTGCCAAGATACTCCTCGCCCAGTTCTTTTTGAATATCGCACAAACCGGTCTCGTTGTTATGAAAAGGACAACGTCCGTATCTGTTCATTTTTATGAGCCAGCTTTTGCGATCCTCTTTATATTCAAAAAATTTTTCTACTTTTTTTCGGAGGTCGTTTGACATATCAGCCTTTTTTAGCTTTTCCACTTCTTTATCGTACCAATCGACATTCCAGCCGTCACAGCACGAAACAGGACAATCCCCGCCGATGCAGTGAAAGGAAGAATAATATCGCGGCTGTCTGTAATAATAGTCCATTTTGACCCCCTGTAAAATTCCAAAAACCGCCCCCGAAGTTTCCCGCGGGGGCGATCCAATTTGGTTTAGTTAGTAACTACGCAATGGGTTTAACCTTCAGCTTTAAGCTATTTTCCAATAGATCAGTCAAAGCAGCTTGAATGAATTAACCGAGTAACTGGAGAACGCCCTGCGGCTGCTGGTTAGCCTGTGCAAGCATAGACTGAGAAGCCTGCTGGAGAATGTTGGACTTCGTGTACTTGATCATTTCTGCCGCCATATCGGTGTCTCTGATCTGCGACTCGGAAGCCGTCATGTTCTCATTAGCTGTGTTCAGCGAGTTAACTGTGTGTTCAAGTCTGTTCTGAACCGCACCAAGCTTAGCTCTCTGTGTGGAAACAGCCTTGATAGCGTCATCTATCTTGTTGATAGCATCGTTCGCGTCGTCCTGCTTAGCAACGGAAATATCCTTGATGCCAAGTGCGCTGGAGCTCATATCGTCAACGTTTACTGTGAGTCTCTGATCCTCAACACCGTTAGCGCCGATCTGGAATGTGAGTCCTTCGCCGCCTGTAGCAGTCTCTTCCTTACCAACGCCGAAGCCCTTAGCCATTCTTGTAGCTGTTGCGTTTGCTTCGGAAACAGCTATGTCAAGCTTCATCTTAACATCACCGTCCGGCTTGTTGCTGTCGGAGATGTTAACGCTGTAGTCGAGACCAGCCTTCTTCATGATCTTCTCGATGTCTTCGTTGCTGTACTCAACGCCTGTTGCAAGGTGAATTGTGTACTTTCCGTCCTTGTTGCCGGGTGTGTCATCGATAGAAGCTTCTACGCTTTCCTGACCTGCCTTGACGTCGGTAGCGATCTCGAATGTACGATCGTCAACGCCGTAGCTGTTCGATGTGAACTGGATCTGGTCGCCGTAGCCTGTTGTAGGAGCTGTTAGAACGCCTGCGTTTACCTTGCCTCTGGAATTAACGATAGCGTTAGCTTCATTCCAGTGGAGAACCTTGTCTCTGGCGGTAGCATCAGTGCTAGTGCTGTTAAGCTCAGCATCTGTGGGCTTGTTTGTAAGTGCACCGTCAACAGCCCATGTCTTAGCCTCTTTAAAGATACCTGTTATCGTTGAAGCGGGATCCTGCTTATCGGTCTTATTATTATAATAAGTATCCTTATTAGAGGTCTGAGTTGCATAACCAGTATTTGCTGTCCAAGTAGAAGCTGTTCCGTCACCTACGACCGCTCCCGCCCACTTAAGAGCCGCAGCAGTTTCAGCATCGGATACAGCGCTAGTGCCGCCTGTACCCAACTTAGTGAGATTGGTATTTAAAGTCTTAAGATCCTCATCACTAAGGTTCATTATAGCGTCGCCGATATTCTTTCCGTCAGCTTTCTGCATCTCGTCCCAGCTGTTGTAGCCAAGGAGTTCAGCAGTCTCGGAAGCTATCTGCTTAATTTTGTCTGTATCAGTTGTTGTAGCGCCCTTGAGTTTGCTGGAGCTGATATTTGTCAGAACATTACCAACCTTTGATGCGAGTTCATAAGCTTTATTGAAGTTTGGAGAAGTGTTTGCAAGAAGCGATATGGTCTTGCTCTCAGCTCTTTCGCCTGCAGAGGTCTTTGCAGTATAATCGCCGTTATTTGCGGAGTAAACGCCGTCCTTGAGCTTAAGGCTTATCTCTGCAACAACGCCGTCTGCCTTCTTGGTATCTGCTCCGGCGATGAGCTTGTCGATCTCGTCCTGTGTATAGGTCTTGCCTTCAACGAGATTGAGAGTAAGGGTCTTGCCCGCTTCGTCCCAAGCTGCACCTTCGCCGCCCTTTGTAGCTCCTGTTGTAACATTGATGCTTGCGCCCTGAACGTTGGAGGTAACTACCGAGCCACCGAAGCCTGCGGAAGCGTTGCCCATCTTATCAAGCATGTCAGCTATCTTCTCATAGTCGCCCTTTTCACCTGTTGCAGGATCGTAGGCAACTTTTTCACTGAATAAAGCGCTTCCATCAGCCTTCTTGATAGAAGTAAGTTCTCTGAACTGGTCGCCGCTGAGCTTAGATACTGCTTCAAGAACAGCAGCGTCTGTATCAGCCTTGTTTACAGTACCGTCTTCGGCGTAAACCTGCTCAATACCGTATTTATCCTTTAAGGTTTTAAGAATAGCTGCATCTTCAGTGTTATCCTTGCTCAATGTAACTATAGCCTTGGACATAGTCTTATCAGTGTTTCCTGTGCCGTCAGCTATCGAACCCTTAACAGCAGTGTCTGTACCGGTTGAGCCGCCCTTCGCGATAAATGCATCCTGCTCATCCTTGGTTATACCATCGTTAATAACGCCGTACTTTGCACCGTACTCTGTGTTGGAAGCGCCAACACCGGAGAGGGAACCGTCAAGGAGCTTCATCTCGTTGTACTCTGTGGACTGAGCGATTCTGTCAACTTCAGCCTTGAGAGCTTCAACTTCGTACTGGATCTGCTCACGGTCTTCGTCTGTGTAAGTACCGTTAGCGGACTGAACTGCGAGCTCACGCATTCTCTGCATGATATCTTCAGTTTCCTGAAGGCCGCCTTCTGCCGTCTGGATAAGCGAGATAGCGTCGTTAGCGTTCGAGGAAGCCTGTGTAAGACCACGGATCTGGGATCTCATCTTTTCGGAGATCGCGAGACCTGCTGCGTTATCCGCTGCACGGTTGATGTTGTAACCTGTGGAGAGCTTTTCGGTCTGCTTCTTGAGGCCTGCTACGTTCTTACGCATAGCCTCGTTTGCGTTCATTGCGCTAATGTTGTGCTGTACTACCATTCCCATAATTGTTCCTCCTTGATTTTCCGAACAAATCTCTTGGGTGAGAAGTGCTCTACTCAACATAATTCCTTTACGTTGAGTCCATTGTGGTTTTTCGTACTCTTTTAGTACGTTAGAGGAAAAAACAATGGAATAATTATGCAATGTGCACAATGAATAGCTCCTGCGCTTGTAGGAGTTTTACAATATTATGTAAATTTGCAAAAAGGGGCTAAAGTTTTTCGGATTTCTGCCGATAAAATTTATGTAAGCGGCAAACAAAGGTGTACATTTACCGGAGCCTTTGTGAAGCGGGTGTAGCTGACCCGTGAGCCACAGACACCAAAACACAAATCACAGATCATTATTAAACATTCGTACTATTAGATTACGTTTCGCACAGCCAAACGGGTTGTGTTTTTTTTACGTCCAATTCCCACACAACTTACGGACAATTTCTCACAAGCTTGCTCATTTCGGAGATAAGCGCACCGCGGTCAACATGAACATAATAATCGGCAGTAGTGCGGAAACTCACGTGACCTATGATCCTTTGCAGTCGTTCGGGCTGCATTCCCGCGGCTACGGACAATGACGCGAAGGTGTGACGGGTGCAGTGAGGAGTCAGGTGATTTTCGCTATGAAATATGACTGTGCCTTTATGATCAATTTCCGCATCGAGCATTCCGAGCTTTATAAGCGTCTCGTAGAACACTTTAGTGCGGAACGTATGCTCGGTCATGTTGAAAAGCCGTCCGTTCAGTGGTGCGTTTCTCACCCATTCCGCAACAAATTGCTGTATTTCGGGGATATTGGCAGGGAATGGGACTGTTCTGTTCCTGCCTGCGACTGTCTTGATGCCTCCAGTGATATATCCGCCGACTAGATCAACACTTTCCGTTTTAAGCGTGGTCATCTCTCCGATACGAAAACCCATATATATCATTACGAGGATAGCCTGTACGTTTCGGTCGTGTGTGTGTCGCCAAAGTATCGCTGTTTGTTCTGCCGTGAAGGTTTGTTTCTCAACTTTCTCTGTTTTAGGCAGTTGTACGAATTCAGCGTAGTTTTTATCGAGCAGGTCGTTTTCAATTGCAAAACGACAGAGCGCTTTCGCAAGAGTTCTAATCCCGCATGCTACACCGGTGCCGCCGTGCTCGTTGACAAGGTGTTGAAAATGTGCTATGCGGACTTCCGTCATCCGCATACTGGCTATCGGTGAGAAGTGCTTCCACAATGAACGGTAGCAGTCGGCGGTCTTTTTGCTGACTTGTCGGAAGTGCGCCGCCGACCACATTGAATAAATATCCCCGACCGTTGCGCTGAACAAGTCGGGGCGACCTTTATTCAGATAGTCAGTGAGTGCTTTCTCGGCACTTTCATGCGTCGGATATGATCCGAGGTATTTTCGCACTCCGCCATACGGCGACACCGGAGCCCGGACGATATATCGATTCTTATTCCTCAGATCTATACTAATGGTACCGGTGCCGTGATCTCGCTTGAAACGGATTGCGTCACCGGACTGCTTTATACCGCAGAAGCAGCAGAATAATGCTTTATCTGTGATAGTATTCTGACATTTCGGACATAACATAGTTGACATCTCCTGTTCGTTATATATTGCGCGGCCACATATTAGACAACATACGAACAGTTTGTGATTATTTAATGCCATTTATTATAGTAGGGTTGAAATACATACTACATTATGATATAATACCAATCATTACCATTCCTTAACAACTAAATATTCTGTCATATACTGTTCGTTTGGTGTCACTAAACAGTATATCATATACGCATTGTGGTGTCAAATGCTGTCTAAGAGGATTGTTTTTAATCTATTTGAAATTTATTGACTGCATACAAATAAGTTGTATTGTGGTATCATATTGACAGAATATAGTTCAAGGAGATGTAATAATGGCAATATTAAAATCGCAATTCACATTAAGACTTAATCTTTCCGATCACGCTAAAATAAAAAAGATAGCAGAGGAAGAAAACCGATCTATCACAAACATGATAGAAACGCTTGTCAAAAAAGAGATAAAGCGATACGAAGACGAGAACGGTGAGATCGAACTTACAGATGAAGATTTATCATCGCTGTAATGTTCTTACCGATTTGTAGCACATTTATTATAAATAATACCTTGCATATTTCAGAGGATATGCAAGGTATTTTTATTATCTCTTCTTTTTCCTCTTCTGCCCATGATGCTGCGCAGGCGGTCGGAATGAATTTGTGTTAGCTAAAGCCATCATCTTTTTCATTTCGGTGACCGATTCAACCAAACCGTCGGTACCCGTTGACAGGATCTCAAGGTCGGATCTCGGCAGCTTCAGGAATATATCTTCGATAATATGCTCCTTTTCATACCATTCGTTCATTTCTGCTTCGGTCAGCTCGGGACATTCGATTCCGGCTTCTCTGAAAACTGCGTCAAGTGCATCTTCAAAGTCGTTTACCACCAGCTCACCGGACTTGACTTTCTCTATTGCTTTAAGCATACACGAGGAGAGCATCTTGGATTCAGCCATTCTGTCAACAAATTTTTGGTTGACCGTGCTGGCATGATCATCGTAGATATTCCGGATTATTCTGTTGAACCTCTCGGAGATACGGAACCGCAGGAACTCGTCCTCATTGACTTGGGTCTCGTCTATGTATTTCATAGCGCTGTCGAAGCCTTCCGGTTTTTCCTCACCCTTGAACATAGTCTCAAATCCGGACTGCGTCATATTCAGCATATCGTTCATCATAGCAAGGTTAGGTGCAGCTACCCGCCGAACATAAATATCAATGGCATTTATCATGTCAGTAAACTCGCGGTGCTCGATCAGTTCGCTCAGCAACAAGTTGTCCTGCTTATGCCGCATAAGAACCTCGACAGCGTTATCGGAGAGTCCCAATTCCTTGAGTTCGATGTTCTTGGTGATACGACTCTCGGTGAAGCCGAGCAGATAGTCCGTCGGGACGTCGAAGAACTTCGCGAGCGTGACAATGCGGCTGTACCCGGTGTCGCGCGGAGAATCGTTCTCCAGTCCGTTGTACACCGATTCCGAGATCTGTGTCATCTCGCAAAGCTGTTTTGTGGTAAGCCCTCTCTCAACGCGCAGATCTTTCAGCTTCTCTCCCATCGTGGTCTTAACTTCCATGTCGTAAACCTCCTTTTGGATTTTCTTTACACCCCCATTATAGCACATCAGACTTTCAAAATCTATATAACTGTACCCTATCCGGGACATTTCTGGAAAAATAATTCTGATTTTGCTTACCCTGTCTCCTTACTTGTATCTCATTCTATATATAGAATTTGTAACCCCGAAAAAGAAAAAAATTTTTTATATGGCATATACGGCACAGCCCTCATAAGTATGATATACTGATGTCAACGCCGGAAAAGCAGACCCTTGTATCCTTTTCACAAGGCGTTCGGAGCATAAAAACGAAAGGAGTTGTGCTGTTATGATCATAATTGACGCGCCAAAATGCCGCAGTCCGACAGGACTGCCCGTATCTTATGCTGTCTGATAACCTTTTACCCCCTTATTCCGAAACCCGGCGTTCAGATGTCTGGCAGACTGCCACCCTGCCAACGATCTGAACAGAACCTTGCCACAGAAATATGGGCGGGGTATCACGACAACCGCAGGCTACCGCCTGCAAAAAAGCGGAGGGTACAAAAAATATGTCGAAAAAAGTGGTGCATTTTCTTAATATTTCTCATCATAGCAAGCAGGCAAAGAAGTGCATTCCCGGGACAGGGGTCCCGGTTTTTGCACTTGCTTTGCCGATGCGTGAGGCTCCGCCTGCGCGCTTTTCGATAAGGGAACCCTTCGCCCTTATCGTTATGATACGAGAAAATCAGACTGCATCGGAAACAATGAAAAAAACCGGGAGGAGAAAAAAACAAATGAGAAAATACAAAAAAGTCAAAGAGAAGAAGGTCACTTACGACCTCGACGAATGGAGAGAAGTCGAGTATCGCGCCGCAAAACTGAATATGAAGACCGGAACGTATATCAAGCGCATATCTGCGGACGGGACGATCACATTCTGCGACGTACCGATGATGGCTTCGCTCATAAAGGAGATAAATGCGATCGGGCAGAACATCAATCAGATCGCACATAAGGCTAACGAGATCAACAGTATCTACGCCGGGGATATTGAAAAGCTGAAAGGAGAGTTCTCGCATTTATGCCATACTGTAAGTCAAAACCTGTTCACACCACGGTTGACAAAACTCTGAGATATATCCTGAACCCGGATAAAACGGACGAGCTTTTGTTTGCGGACTCCCTTAACTGCTTCACCGACGCGCAGAGCGCATATATGAACATGAAACAGATATACGAGCTTTTCAGCGGGCGCAGCTTCACCGAGCCCAAGCCCAAATCCGGAAACTGCCCGATAAAGGCAATACACCTGATCCAGTCGTTTTCTACAGAGGACGGTGCCTCACCCGAAGAGGTACACCGGATAGGAATGGAGCTTGTCCGGCGGCTTTACGGGGACAAGGCTCAGGCAGTTATTACAACACACCTCGACAAGGCGCATCTGCACAATCACATTTGCGTGAACGCCTACACTACCGACGGGGTGAAGCTGAACAACAAGCTGTCGGAGATACTTCGCGCCCGTGACCTGTCTGACGATATTTGCATCGAACGCGGGATAATGCCGATAATGTTGAAATTCAATTTGGAGAAAGGCGACAACTATTCCTACGCCGAGTGGAAGCACAGAAAGCAGAACACCTCATGGAAAGCACGGATTGGTGAATACATCGACAGCCTTATCCCGCTTGTAAAAGACCTTGACGGGCTTTTGAAAATTATGGAGGCTCACGGGTACAAGGTCAAGCGTGGAATGTATGTTTCGGTGCTTGCCCCCGGACAAAAGCGGGCGGTAAGATTGCATAAACTCGGCTTGGGGTACTCGGAGGAAGAGATCGAAAGCCGCATACTGAAATGCCTTGCCGACAAGCCGCGCGAGCTCACACTGTCCGAGATTTTCAGACAGATCACGCGGGAGTTTGCTATGGAGACACGCAACATCTGCTTTGCGGCTGGCGTTAAGGACACGCTGGACTTGATGAAAAAGCAGACAGCCCTGTTAAACACGGAACACATAACAGGTATCGGGCAAGCAAGGGAGCTGCACGAACAGGCGCAAAAGAAGATCACGGAGCTTGAAACCGCGATCACGGATCTGTCAGCGGAGATACAGCACAAGCAGATAGTGGCTGCCGCAGCAAAACGTTTCTTCGGAAAGGTCAAGCCGTACTCGGCATCGCAGAAAAAAGCAGACAAGACTGTTCTGAAAAACGCAGGGGTCTCGGCACTTGCAGATGTTACCGGGTATTCGGAAACAGTAGAAGCCGATAATGCAAGGCTCACGGAAATGCAGACGGAGCTTTCCGGGATGAAACAGCGCGAGGCAGTTCTTCACCGTATCATCACGACCTACGGTGACCGTGACGACTACATCACAAAGCTGGTCAAGCGGACGCGTGAAAAGCTGTCGGAGCAGGAACAGGAGAAGGTCAAGCGCTTGCAGTCGAAGAAAATTACGCTCTATCAGCCTGTCACCGGCAGGGAGATACCGCGCGAGGACGCGAACATAGATAACTATGCGGTCAAGCACGAGTGCTGCGTTTACGATCTCAAAGCCAATCCCGATGATATGCAGGAGATACTGTCGAACCTGTATTTCGCCCACAGGCTGAACGACGCGGACGTTATCCGTGTCGGTGACGATAATTCCGTTTATTACAATGGTAACGGCAAGTTCTGGCGTATTACGGACTTTATGCAGTCCCGCGCCGCTGCCGAGCGTCAGCGACAGGAAGAGCTTGAACGCGAAGAACGGGAACGTATCGCCGAAGAAGAACGCCGCCGTAAGCAGGAAGAACAGGAGCGCAAGAAAGCGGAAGAAAAGCAGAAAGAGCAAAAACCGCAACAGAAAAAGAAAAACAAAACACTTTAACAATGAAATTCAAGGAGGAAAAGGAATGAGAAGAATACTTACAATCAAAGAAGCAGCGAAACTTATCGAGGGTCTCACGGAGTACCGCATCAGACAAATGGTGAAATCCGGTCAGCTCCCGTGCTTCATGGCGGGTAAAAAATATCTGATCGACGAGCAGGCTTTGTACAGGGCAGTGTTCGGAGAGGTACCTGCCGAAGACAAGCCGGCATGATTCGCAAGGGGCGTTAATTCGCCCTTTGCACCTATACTATTATAAATATAGAATAAATTTGTAAAAACCACTTGACAAATATAAAAATAAGAGTTATACTTTAAAGCACTAAATTATATTTTTACGAAAGGATGATGAAATATGGCAAATATCACTAAAAGAGGCAATAGCTACCTTATCACCGCATCATGTGGCATCGACGGAAACGGTAAGCGCATCCGCAAAACTATGACCTATGTGCCGCCTGCGGGTATGACTGCCAAGCAGGCAGAGAAGGAAGTCCAGTCTGTAGCTATGAAGTTTGAGGAAGAGTGTCTGAACGGCGACATTATCGACGCGAACATCAGATTCGGGGATTTTGCGGAGAAGTGGTTCCGGGAATATGCGGAAATGCAGCTAAAAGCCAGTACTCTCAGCCGCTACAAAGACCTTATGCAGCGCATCAAACCGGTGTTCGGCAATATGAAGATGAGCGCGATCAAGCCGTACAAGCTCACGGAATTCTACAACAGCCTCACCAAGCCGGGTGTCAGGATAGACACAAAGCGCATTGCAAAGCCAAAAGCTGTTGAAATGATAAAGGCTACGAAGAAAACGCAGCCGGTATTTGCCCAAGAAGCCGGTATCAGCAAATCTGTGATGTACAGCGCCCTGCACAACCGCAACATATCGGCAGAGAGCGCCGAAAAAATAGCAAAATGTCTTGGGAAGCCGGTTGACGAGCTGTTTGACGCAGTCGCGGAGGAAAAGTGCCTCGCGAGCCGCACCGTCCAGTATTATCACGTTATCCTGTCGTCTATCTTCTCGACCGCCGTGCTTTGGCAGGTCATAGCATCGAATCCGTGCGAGCGCGTGAAGCCGCCGAAAATCATCAGAAAAGAAAGCCGCTATCTCGACGAGGAAGGTGCGGCACGGCTCATGGAAGCGCTTGCGGATGTTCCATACCATTACTCGATAGTCGTGTATATCATGCTCTATACCGGGCTTCGGCGCGGTGAGGTGTGCGGATTGGAGTGGTCTGATGTGGATTTCGGGAAAAATCTGCTCACGGTGCGCCGCAACTGGCTCTATGTACCGGAAAAAGGCACATATATGGACACTCTCAAGTCGGAAAGCTCCAACCGCGTGATAAATATCCCGTCCGACCTTGCGGCGATATTGCAGGATTACCGTCGTTGGCAGCAGGGTCAGGCTGAGCAGTACGGCGACAAGTGGCATCACACCGACCGGATCGTGACTTCACGTTACGGCAAGGAAGTGTTTCCGGATACGCTCACGCGCTGGTTTTCCAAGTTTATCAACGAGAACGATCTGCCGAAAATCTCGCTTCACAGCCTGCGACACACCCATGCTACACTCCTTATCGCCTGCGGAATACCGCTCAAGACCGTGTCCGCGCGGTTAGGTCATGCCAGCCCGACGACCACGAGCAACATATATTTGCACGCGATCCAGTCACTGAACGCGGCGGCGGCAGAGGCTATCAATGATATTCTTTCGCCCGTGAAGGCGTTCAAAAACAAGAAAGTAGGATAAACAAAGACAGCGGCAGGCTGAATGGCTTGCCGCTGTTTTGTGATTACGTTACAAAAAGTATATTTTCGACTATTAACAGCAAATTCACATAATGAAACATTTTTAAGTGACTATATGTTACAAAAGCAAATTTAAAAAATAATCTATCATGGTATCCATATTGGTTTCAGGTATTCTCTCAAGTTTACATTTTAATGCTGAAATTGTTTCTCGAGTTGCAGGACTGAGAGCATTGTGATTAATTGGAAAAAGGGTTGAGTATGTGCTTTCTTTCTCATCATCTTTAACATTTTTTACTATTCCAGCTTTTTCGAAAACTTGTTCTAATTTACTATTATTATAGATAGGAACTATATAATCATATAGCCAGAGTGATTTAAACATTTTTTTAGAAATATAATCGTTCTTTTGTTTAATGGTACAGTCGTCCGTATCCATAATAATGTATAGTTTAAAATTTTTTAACCTTTTTTTGCTTCCACGCCCAACGATTTCTACCGAAAACTTATCAGCAAATTTATCTATTTCTCTAAAAAAATCTTTATTGAGCTCTTTTAATAAACTCGTTATTTGGATGCTTGTATTCCCGTTGTCTCTTGTATGAGTTTTTATTGGAAGATGTAAATTTGTGTAGATATGTTTCGTCAAAATTAATTCACTTTTACCATGACATATTACAACTGCTTTTGTGTAGCGGAGATCACGACTCTTTTGTGGCATTATTAATCACCGCTCTCATCATTATTATTGTTTTTAATCGATTTATCGTGATAACTTTTATTTAATTCATTTATTACAAAATCCACATCCATTTTATCCAGTACCGGTACGCCACCTAACAGCCCCTTTAGATATATAGATCGCGGATTGTTGGTTTTTTGTAATTTAAAATCACTTATGCAAACAGCTTCTTTTTTTCCGTCATAATCTGATGAAATAATATATGCTTCATTCGGACTAATTTTTTCAAGAAGTGTAGTATTATGAGTAGTAAAAACAAGCTGTCCCGTAATCTTTTCTTTAATAGCATCAATTATATTATTGAATAATATATCATGTATTCCGGTATCCGCTTCATCAATAAACACTGATACTTCCTCTAATGCTCCTAATAAAGTGGAAATAATACGTAAGATTTGTTTGGTTCCACTGGATTCATTATCAATACTTATATTTCTTACCTTTCCATCTATCATTTTATCTATAGTTAATTTGTAATTTATCCGTTTTTCTTTATCATTAAGCTCGTATTTTACATCTTTAATATCGGCATATATTTGCGTAAAAATACTTCTAATTATAGCTTCCCAATGAATAAGTAAAGGTTCTTCCTGCTTTGGAATGTTACCTGAGCTAAGGTCGGTAAGTTCTGATTCTTGGTTGTTATACATGAATAAACTTAACCCGTCATTATCGTTTGTTATTACGCTAATACGTGATAAGCCTTCAAGGGCATCAAGTAAATACGGAGAATAATTATTCCTTGAGTATATCTCGTTTTGCTCAGATAATTGATTAAAAACGATACTTAAAAATGAATGTTTCCCCCAAAACTTATTTATTCCTACAAGAACATCTGATTCTGACTGCTTTGACAGAAATAAATTTGAATTAAATTTGGATTTTATATTGTTTTCTTTATCAGTAAACAGTCTAAATAATTCGCCAGTCTGTTTACCAGTCCAGTACTTTAATGATTCTTCTATTATGTGATCGCTAAAAACAATA
This sequence comes from uncultured Clostridia bacterium, assembly GCA_947168885.1. Lineage (GTDB taxonomy): Bacteria > Bacillota > Clostridia > Oscillospirales > Ruminococcaceae > Ruminiclostridium_E. The sequence goes on from CAMVNQ010000004.1 coordinate 69,561, forward strand.
TGATAGATTCCATTATGATTTTTATATCTAAAGCCATATTCTAATTCGGTAGGCTCGTTGCATTCAGTCATATGACTTTCGCCAAATAAATCATAAGGTTTCAGAAATTGTGTTTTAAAAAAATCAATATAATCTTTTTCTTTTTCTATCTTTTCGAGTCTTTCTAAAAGCTTTTGCCGACTATATAAATAGTTAAGGGAATTTATATTTTTTACAAGAAAACGTATGCTTTTTATAAAATTGGTTTTCCCGCTACCATTTTCCCCATATAGAGCAACAAAATTTTTAATTTTTCCTTTGCTTCGTCTAAAATCGAAAGTGATATCACCAAAGGAAATATAGTTTTTTAATTTTACATAAGAAATCATAAATTTATCGCCTCTGTAATACATTATAACACCTCTCGCTTAAAAAGTCAACGCTTTTTGATGTTTTTTATACAAAAAACATCTATGTTTTATAATATGTTCAAAACAGAACCATTTATTCTTTGAAAACAAAAATAGTGATGATAATTTTTAGTCATCATCACTATATCGAAATGCTACTATAATAATATATACGCTAATCGAGTTCGATGATACGATACCCGTGACTGCGCCGTGAACGAAACGTAACTCCCAGCGTTTTCAATTCTTCCGTGTGTTGTATGAGGTCACGGGTCACTCGGTTCGGGAAGTGCTAACCGCCGAACTTCCTGAAAAGTAATTTGCAGAGGTCGGACGCTGAACCTCTGAACGATATCTGCTCAAGCATCAAGTCATGAACTGCGAAAGAAAAAGTATCGCGCTTGTGAGGCTCGACCTCGTCGGTGACGATCCAGCGGTGACCGTCAAAGCGAAGTGACAGCTCCGCACTCTCGATGTCACGACCTGTGCAGTAGAGCTTTCAAGTCCCGTCACTCAGACCATATTTCGAGTCCGTGAAGTCGCTTGTAGAGCGACTTCACGGATTTTCTTTTTCTGAAATTCGGAGCTTGTCCGTTATTTGACCGTTATTGTCCGTTGCCCTTTTGGGGAAGTGCTTTTACTAACTTGCTATATCCTGCAAGCCACCGGCATCGGTATCGGATTTCTTCTTCTTTGAGAAGTCAAGGACAGCAGCGATAGCCTCACTTGCACGGGCGTTCGCGTCCTGAAAGGCATGCAGATATATTGAACTCGTGGTTGTGATCGCACTATGCCCTAACGCACTTGAAACTGCGGCAATATCTACATTGGCATGGATGAGCGAACTTGCGAAAAAATGGCGTATACTATGCAAGCCGTGGAATGGCATGTCGTGTTTCTTGCAAAACCGTTCGAGCCAAAGGTACGGCATACCGCAGAAAAGCGGTTCTCCGTTATCCTTGATGAACAGTCGATCGGTGTTTACCCATTTATCACCCATAAGAGCTGCCTGCTGTTCCTGATCAGCCTTTAACTCTTTGAGCAGGTTCATCACCACATCAGGAAACTTCAGTGTACGCTGTGACTTGTGCGTCTTGGTGGTATCGGTATAGTAGCCATTCGTCTTAGTGTAGTTTGATGTGCGGCGTACACTTATAACGTTATCGTTAAAGTTGACATCTTTCCATTCGAGCCCCATCATCTCGCCCCGGCGGAACCCACTATACACTGCAAGGATCATAAATGCGCGATACTTCAATGGCGCATCCTCTTCCAGAATCTCAAACAACCGTTCAACTTCCTCAATGGAGTATATTTCTTTCTCCTTGGGCTCGCCCTTTGGTATTGAGACGCGGCTGCAAGGATTATCCGAAACCATTGACATCTTCACGGCGTAACTGAACACATCGGAGATGAAGCTGAGATGATGTATCACGGTCTTGCGGGCAAGCGGCTTTCCGGTCTGCATATTTTTCGCATTGAACGAAAGATCGTTCACGAACTGCTGAATGTGGCGTGCGGTGATCTTGTTCACCTTCATGTAGCCTATCGCGGGATATACACGTTTGGTAAGCTGTTTCATACGCGCGAATGAGGTATTGCGGAGATTGAGCCTTGCATACTCCTCAAACCATTTTTCAGCGAGTTCTTCAAACTTCATTGCAGTCGGTTCCGCACACATAAGGCACTTTTCTTCAAAAAGTACCGCCTGCTTGAAAGCTTCTTTTTCCACCTGCTTGGGTGTCATTCCAGCCGGTGGTTTCCATGTCATGGTCTTTTCTATTTGTTTTCCCTTAGTATCATAACCGCAGTAAACTCTGAACTGATATGAGTCACCGCGCTTTCTGATGTTTGCCATAATCTGAATCCTCCTGTTCCAGACTTACGACATCTCTACAATCCTTATTATAGCACTTTTATAATTTAAAGTCAAGATGATTCTGTACTACAAATGGGTTTGTGGGATATGTAAGTCTATCATTTCATTGTTAATGTTATCTGTCTTTATAATTTCGCTATTGCCTTGCGTATCGGCGCAGCTATGTATTTCTCCCATTGCTCTTTCAGGCTGTGTTCCTGAATGAATTTCATCACCTTATCCCACTTGTCCTGCAATTCCTTGTGCAGCTTTTGCAGGGTCGTAAGCTCGGCTGTCGTTTCTTCAACGGTTCTGGTGAGCGTATCGTTGTCCTCGGAAAGTTTCGCGTTCTGTTCTTTGAGGGCTTTTATCTCGTCTGTAAGCTCGTGAACGTAATTACCGATAGTTTCGTTCTCGTCGGCTAAACGCCGATTGCGTTCAAGCAGAGCGCGTTCATCGGCGACTGAATCGTAGAATCGCTCAAAGCTGTTGTTGACATTTTCGAGACTGTTCACGAGACCGTCTCGCTCATGCATCAGATCTTCTTTCTGGGCGTTGAGTTCGGAGATCCTGTTTTTCAGCATCTCGTTTTCCGAAACAGCTTCGGCTGCGGAATCACGGGTGACCACAAGCGTTTCGGCGGACTGCTTTAACTTATCGTAGTCATCACGTTTCAAGGCTACCATATTCAGCGGCAGATTTTTCGCGGAGATCTTTTCGATGTCCTCGATTCCCCGAACGTTGTTTTCGGAACGTGACAACTGCTCCTGCGTCTTTTTGAGTTTGTATTCCGCGACAGACAAATGCTCGGCGGCGCTGCCCTTGACACCACGTTCGAGATAGTACCTACATGCCCTCGCAATATAATCATACCATTCGTCCTGCAAGCGCGAGTAGCTGTCACGACCTTTCCAGAACTCGGAGCAATTGATACGGCGGCACGGCTGCCCCTTTCTGTCCTTGCCGCGGACAGTCGGGATAAAGGTAACGTGCATGTGCGGGGTAGCTTCGTCCATGTGGACAACTGCCGAGACCACGAACTGTTCTCCACCGACCTTCGATGTCACAAATTCGTAGGCATCCTCGAAAAAGCGTTTTGTTTTCTCGGGACCGAGTTCATCGAAAAATGCCTTGTCCGATGTTATGATGAACTCGCACAGCACTGTGCTTTGTTTCTCGCCCTGCAACCGAAGATTGCCTTTGAGCTGCTGATGATCGCGTATTTTGTTGAACGTGTCCCAGTAGCTTCCTTGCGGGGCCTTGAGATGATAATTCTCGCACGATCGGGATCGGTCTATGTCCTTGTTGCTGTAATTATGATTCTTGCGTTCGTTGTGCCGTTCGACGAGTGCGACGGCTCCGACCTTGTGATTTTGATTTCTGATAATTGCAAAACTCAAATATTTTTTGCCTCCTTTCATTTTATTTTTCTTCGGGCTCTGCCCGATTTTTTCTTCGGCGGCGTATGCCGCATTTCTGAGGGGTGCAGAGGAACCGCTGCCCCGCTGGGACTATTTGCCTGCAAATAGTCCTAGTGGGTTACAACTATTCCGTGGGGTATAGTTTTTCGCGGAGAGACTGTGTTCAGTTTTTGCCGACCAAAAGTCGTGACCCCCTCAAAAATGGGTGCGGGGATGTGCTGCAAAAACGACTGACCCTGTGTGCAGGAGTGCGGGTGGTTTTATGCAGCACCTCCCAGATACGCGAGCAGCGCCGCCTTGTTCACAAGTATCTTTCCGTTCTTGCCAGCGCCCGTGCGTATGCAGGGGATCTTGCCCTGAAGCACGAGCTGGCGGACCGTGTGTTCGGATAATCCTTTGACCGCTCCCGCGCACTCCTTGAGTGTGAGCATCTCGGCGGGCTGCTGCGGTAACAGTATCGGCGGCAGCGTTGTCGGTTCGTCATCGACATGGAGTTCCTGCTCCAGCCAGTCGGTGATCTTTGCGATGATTGTTGACTTCTCTCTTCTTGTCATACTTTTTTCCTCCTTGACATTTCATCGTTTTGTCCGGAAGGTGCAGATCATTTTTCCTTCCATAAATATAGGGGTTTTGCAAACGTTTTCTGTACCGCCTTTTTTGTGATTTCTAAGGATATGACAAAAGAAAATGATCTGGCATATCCTCGGTTGGCAAAATTGTCCACAACCCTTCCGGACTTTTCTTATTTTTGAGAGAGACGATTTTCTTGCAGGCTGGTTATGTCTGTTTTTATCTCTTTGTAACAAATCACAAAATACCGCGGCTTATCTTGTGCAGATTTACAACTCGCAAATTAGTCCTCTCATATATAGGGACAAAAAAGGTCGATTTTGTAAGGTGTTTTTCCCTGCTTTTTTGATTTTTGTTTATTTTTTTCAGATAAATTTGTAGCTTACAATAAATCAGAGACGATTATTATGGATTATGTGTGCATATTACCGTAAGCAACATTGACTCGGAATGGACCGAAAATGTAATAAATATTTACTGTTTTTATGTAAAAAAAGAAACAAACTGTTTGACAAAAGCGAGAAAACGGAGTAAAATATATATTGGGTTATTATAAATTATCATCAATGAAGATTTGGAGGCGAGACAGATGTCACCTGAAGAAAAGGCAAGACTTGTGATAGATTCAAAACTTGAGCAATCCGGTTGGGCTGTTCAGGATATGCCTGAAATGAATATAAATGCTTCCTTGGGTGTTGCTGTCCGCGAATTTCCTACAAGCAGCGGTGAGGTCGATTATGCTCTGTTCGTTGACGGAGAGCCTGTCGGTGTCATCGAAGCCAAACGCGATGAATCCGGAGAGACCATAACGAGCGTTGAAGAACAGTCGTCCCGATATGCTGGCAGCACATTCAAATGGATAGCTCCCGGTTATATAATAAGATTCGTGTATGAAGCTACAAGCAAGCTGACACGTTTTACAGATTACAAAGATATAAAGTATCGTTCCAGAACGGTGTTTTCGTTCCATCGTCCTGAAACCCTGCGGGATCTACTCAGGCAGGACGATACCATAAGAAACAATATGAAACGGTTTCCGGAGCCGAACACGGAAGGATTCCGCGACTGTCAGATAAAAGCTATCAATAATCTTGATAAATCATTTGCTCAGAGCAGACCGAAAGCTCTTGTTCAGATGGCAACCGGTGCAGGTAAAACCTTCACCGCAATTACAGAAGTTTACAGACTTCTGAAATTCGGCAAGATGAACCGCATACTGTTTCTTGTCGATACAAAGAGCCTTGGCGAACAGGCAGAGCAGGAGTTCCGCGCTTATATGCCGAATGATGATAACAGACCGTTTTCAAGCATATACGGCGTTTACAGGCTCAAAAGCTCAAAGATGCCGCAGGACACACAGGTTTACATAAGCACCATACAGCGTATGTATTCCATACTCAAGGGCGAGGAACTCGACGAATCGGCTGAAGAAACGCCTTTCGCGGAATATGTGTCGGCGGATTCAAAAGAGCGCAAAGAAGTCGTGTACAATCCCAAGTACCCGCCGGAGTTCTTTGACTGCATAATAGTTGATGAATGCCACAGGTCGATATATAATGTCTGGAGTCAGGTGCTCGAATACTTTGACGCATTCATCGTAGGACTTACGGCCACCCCTGACAAGCGCACATTTGCATACTTCAATGAGAATGTTGTCAGCGAATATCCCCGTGAGCAGGCTATAATTGACGGTGTGAACGTCGGTGAGGATATCTTCGTCATCGAGACAGAAGTCACCAAGAACGGCGCTCACATAATGAAACAGAGCATTGAGACCCGTGACCGTCTTTCGAGGGCAAAGCGCTGGAAGCAGCTCGATGAGGACGTCGAATACAAATCCACGCAGCTCGACCGCGATATTGTCAATCCGAGCCAGATCAGGACGGTTATCCGCACATTCCGCGATAATCTGTACACCAAGCTGTTCCCGGGCAGACGAGAAGTTCCCAAAACGCTTATATTCGCCAAGACCGACAGCCACGCCGATGATATTATTCAGATCGTGCGTGAGGAATTCGGAGAGGGCAACGACTTCTGCCGCAAGATAACATATTCCGCGCAGAACGCCGCCGAAGCCCTGAACTCGTTCCGTAATGCATATAACCCGAGAATTGCAGTAACAGTAGATATGATAGCAACCGGCACAGATGTAAAGCCAATCGAGTGCCTTATCTTCATGCGCGATGTCCGCAGCAAGAACTACTTCGAGCAGATGAAAGGACGCGGCACCCGCACTCTCGGCAAGGACGATTTGCAGAAAGTTACGCCGTCAGCGACCGACAGCAAAGACCATTTCGTCATCATAGATGCGGTGGGAGTCACAAAATCCAAAAAGACCGACACCCGACCGTTTGAGCGCAAGCCCACCGTAAGCATGAAAGAGCTTATGATGAATGTCGCACTCGGGTCGAAGGACGAAGATACACTTATTTCCCTTGCAAACCGCATTATCCGGCTGAACGCACAAATGGACAAGGGTGAGCGCAAGGACTTCACCGAAAAGGTCGGAGCCAACGCCTCGGAAACTGCACAGAAACTCATCGACGCATTTGATCCCGATGTGGTCAGCGCCGCCGCGGGAGTTGTGATTCCCGATGACCGCGAGCCCACACCCGAGGAGCAGAAGAAACTCGAAGCTGCACAAAAAGAACTTATCAAAAAAGCCGCTGCACCGTTCAGTGATCCGAAAGTCCGAGACTTCATCGAGAACGTGCGCCGCAGCCACGAACAGATAATCGACAACGTCAACCTCGACACCGTTCTTTTCGCGGATTTCGACGAGAAGCACAGGGAGACTGCCGAAAAAACGATAGCTTCGTTCCGTGAGTTCATCGAGGCGAACAAAAACGAGATAATCGCCCTGCGCATAATCTACGACGCGGGATATAAAGGGCGTCCTATGGCGATAAAACAGCTCAAAGCGCTGTACGAAAAGCTGAAAGCAGGCGGCATGACCGTGAAGCGGCTGTGGGACTGCTATAATATAACGCAGCACGACAAGGTCAAGCAAGGCACAATGGCGCAGCTTACCGACCTTATCTCGCTGATACGCTTTGAAATGGGATATTCGGACGAGCTTTCGCCGTTTGCGGACAGAGTGAATTATAACTTTATGCAGTGGACGCTCCGACGGAATGCGGGCGCGGTGCATTTTACCGACGAGCAGATGGAATGGCTCAGACTTATAAAGGATCATATCGCCGCATCTCTCAGCATAGAGCCGGAGGATCTCGACCTCAGCCCCTTTGACCGCAAGGGAGGCTTGGGCAGGTTCTATGATGTTTTCGGGGAGAAGTATGAGGAGATACTGGCGGAGATGAATGAAGTCTTAATTGCATAATACAGGAGATTTTATTATGAGTTTATATGAAGGTATTAAAGATGTTGCAAAAGTTGTTCAGAAAGCTGATAACATTGATTTATACAGACAGCTTTTAGATTTAGGTCAGCAGGCGCTTGATATGCAAGAAGAAATTAGGCAGTTGAAGCAAGAAAATTATGAATTAAAGAAAAAGCAAGATGTTGAAAGTCAAATAGAAAGGCATGAACAACCATATATAACATTGAAAAATGATAATCAATCCATAATATATTGTTCGGCATGTTGGGATAATAATCAAAAGATAGTTCAAGTCAGGTGTGATGGAAACGGTAGATTTAAATGTCCGATTTGTAATAATGAAGGTATTTATAACGAAGAAATGAGTAAAAAGCATTATGAGAAAATGACGGCAATTATGGGAAGAGGTTATAACTATTAAGGAATCACTAAAAATGAAATGGTCAGAAGTTGCATTTATTATAAATGGTAAAAATCAAAAAGATGTAACAAATATACACGGCAAATATCCAATATATGGTAGTGGTGGAATAATAGGGCATGCTGATGATTATTTGTGTGAGGCTGGAACAACTATAGTCGGCAGAAAAGGAACAATTAACAGTCCGATATTTGTCAATGAACGTTTTTGGAATGTCGATACAGCTTTTGGTATTCAGCCAAAGGAATGTTTAAATCCGAAATATCTATTCTTTTTCTGCTTATCCTTTAATTTTAAAAGTCTCGACAAATCAACGACTATTCCAAGTTTAGCAAAACGAGATTTGCTGAATATTGAAATGCCCGTACCACCCCTCGCCGACCAACACCGCATAGTCACCAAAATCGAAGAACTTTTCTCACAGCTTGACAGCGGCGTGGAAACCCTAAAAAAGACTAAACAGCAGTTGGCGGTTTATAGGCAGGCGGTGCTGAAAGAGGTCTTTGACGGTTTTACAGATTATTGTAGAATAGGTGAAGTTTGTGATAATATAGTAGATTGTCCGCATTCTACTCCCAAATGGGTGAGTAAAGGAAAACTTTGTTTAAGAACAACAAATTTTCGCAGAGGATTTCTTGATTTATCTGAACCTAATTATGTATCAGAAGAAACATTTAATGAAAGAATTAAGCGGTTAAAGCCACGCGAGGGAGATGTATTATATAGTCGGGAAGGTGCTATTCTCGGCATAGCTTGTATTGTTCCAAAGGATATAGAACTGTGTTTGGGACAAAGAATGATGCTTTTAAGAACTAATAAGAATACTATACCTCAATTTGTTATGCACTGGCTTAATTCGCCATATATTACAAGTTATATCAAAACGATTACAGGCGGTTCCGCTTCACCTCATGTGAATGTCGGTGATATAAAAATGATGAATTTACCAAAAATCAATCTATCAGAGCAGAAATGTATTGTTAATGAAATCGAATCCCGCCTTTCCGTATGCGACAGCATTGAAAAGACGGTAGATGAAGCCTTACAACAGGCGGAAGCGTTAAGACAGAGTATTTTGAAGAAAGCGTTTAAGGAGGAAATATAATGAGTACAGAAAACTATATCCAAGATTGCTATGTTGCATTTATGGATATACTTGGTTTCAAAGATATAATCTTCAAAAAAACCAAAGACTATATTATAGATATTTTTAAAGAAATAGATGCCAAAGTAATCAGAACAAGCATATTCCAAAGAAAAGAAGGTATGGAGATTCCATTAATTCCCCAGAATTGTTTGCATAAAAAGATAATGTCAGATAGTATTGTCCTATTTATTAGCAAAGAACATTCAAATTCATTGCTGGTACTATTATTAGCTTGTACAGTATTTCAATCAGAAATGTTATCTCTTTGTGACCCTGTTCTATTAAGGGGGGGAATATCAGAGGGATATATGTATAATTGCGGAGATGTTTTGTTCGGGGAAGGATTAACAAATGCATATTTACTTGAATCTAAATATGCAAAATATCCAAGAATTATAATTCCAAAGTCTGTTTGTGATAGTTATACTAATCCTAATAATATACCGGCTTATAATTATTTGTTTAAAGCAGAAGATGATGAGTATTATAGTACAGATTATATGCGCTTTTATCTAAATCCTAGTGTGCCAAAAGGTTTTATACCTGAAACAAAACTTAATGAGTTTATAGACAAATGTTTAAACCAATATTCTGATGCATCGATTAAAGAAAAATATCTATATCTGCAAAATGAAATACTAAAACACACTCAAGGAGAATAAACACTAATGTCTGACAATTCAACAATAATCTCAAAAGTATGGGGACTGTGCAATCCCCTGCGTGACGACGGAGTTTCCTACGGCGATTACCTCGAACAGCTTACATATCTGATATTTCTGAAAATGTCCGACGAGTATTCAAAGCCGCCGTACAAAAAGGATATGAAGATACCGAAAGGCTTCGGCTGGACGGATATGAACGATCTCAAAGGCGCGGAACTTGAGGAAAAGTATAAGGCTATCCTCGAAAAGCTCGGCGGCGAGTCGGGGATCCTCGGAAAGATATTCTTTCAGGCAAACAACAAGATCAGCAACGCGTCTATACTTTTCCGCATCGTGCAGATGATCGACAAGGAAAAGTGGGTGTCGATGTCCTCCGATGTCAAGGGCGAGATCTACGAGGGACTGCTGCAAAAGAACGCCGAGGATATCAAGAGCGGCGCCGGGCAGTATTTTACTCCCCGCCCTCTTATCCGTGCAATGGTGAAGTGTCTGCGCCCTGAGCCGATGAAGACGATAGCTGACCCGTGCTGCGGCAGCGGCGGTTTTTTTCTCGCCGCACAGGAGTATATCGCCGGCAGCTATGAGCTTGACCGTGAGCAGAAAACGTTCCTCAAAAACAGCACTTTCTTCGGGAATGAGCTGGTTCTGGCGACATATAAGATGTGCCTGATGAACCTTTATCTGCACAACATAGGTGACATTTACGGGGATATTCCCGTGAAGAATGGGGATTCGCTGCTGCTTGATCCCGGTGACAGATATGACTATGTGCTGACGAACCCGCCGTTCGGAAAGAAATCATCGATCACGCTTACCAACGAGGAGGGTGAGCAGGAGAGCGAGGATCTTGTTTACAACCGTCAGGACTTCTGGACGACGAGTTCCAACAAACAGCTCAATTTTGTTCAGCATATCAACACGATACTGAAAGCTACGGGAAAGGCGGCTGTGGTAGTTCCGGACAATGTTCTGTTCGAGGGCGGCGCCGGTGAAACTGTGCGTGAGAAGCTGCTGAAAAACACCGATCTGCATACTATACTGCGACTGCCGACCGGAATATTCTACAAACCCGGTGTTAAGGCGAATGTCATCTTTTTCGACAAGCGCCCGGCAAGTCCCGAAACGCAGACTAAGGAAGTGTGGATATACGACCTGCGCACGAATATGCACTTCACGCTGAAAAAGGATCCTATGAATGATGATGACCTCAAGGATTTCATAAGATGCTACAATCCCGATAACCGCCACGACCGCAAGGAAACGTGGTCGGAGGATAATCCCGAGGGCAGGTGGAGAAAATATAGCATTGACGAGATAATGTCGCGCGACAAGAAAAGCCTTGATATTTTCTGGATCAAGGATAAGTCGCTTGCTGACCTTGATGATCTACCCTCGCCAGATGAGCTTGCTGATGATATAATAGAGAACCTTCAGAGCGCGCTTGACAGCTTTGCGGAGTTAAAGGCGAAGCTGAAATAGAATGGAGTGATTTACGTGACAGCAAATGATTTAGACCGCACCTGCGGCTTGACCGATGATGAAATGACCGATCGTTTCAAGGAGTCAATACGTATTGACAACGAGATACGCAAGATCAAGGGCTTACCTATCGCTAAATTTGACAAGGAAAAGAATAAGCCTTATCTTGAATATCCGGATGGGAGACGCGAATATGTCGGAGAATAAGATTTTGCAACCGGAGGTTATTGTTTTTGCCGGCCCGAACGGAAGTGGAAAAACCACAATAACAAAAATGGCACGTACAGTTGGCGATTACATTAATGCCGATGATATTAAGATGACTACACTATGTTCAGATATGGAAGCTGCACAAAAAGCTGAGGAATTACGCAACGCAGCAATAAATGCACATAAGGATTTCACTTTTGAGACTGTGCTTTCAACGGATAGAAACCTTAAACTGTTACAGAGGGCAAAGGCTGAGGGATACTTTATCCGTACTATCTATGTCCTCACGGCAATGCCGGAGGTTAATGTTATTCGCGTAAATGCTCGGCAAGCATTTGGCGGACATGGCGTGCCCGAGGATAAGATCAGAAGTCGCTATTCAAAAGCATTGGCACTTATCCCACAGCTTGTCGAGATCAGCGATATTGTTCATATCTATGATAATACTATTGAACCCTTCCGTATCTTCAAAAAACGTAAGGATGTTTATTATCATTGGGATAATGAATTCTGGAATTACGAAAAGATACAACAATTAACAGGAATATCTGATTATTCAAATTAAATACCGCCTGCCCTGACAACAGGGCAGGCGGCGGATGATATTAGTCTTTGAATATGTCAAGCATGAAAGCAGCTCCAAGCCTGAAGCCTCTCTCAAAATCTTGTAATCCCTCGCAGGCAGAGGTAATGTGTATTGCATCTGCATACTGTTCAATGAGTTCCTTGCAATTGGGATACTTCGTTAATAATTCTGTTTTATACTTGCCGAGTTCCTTCTGAGCCTCAATGTATCTTTTGGTATTTGGAACCGGCATTGAGCAGGGACTGATTTCTCCATAGTAAAGAGTTTCGATAAAATTTTTCATAGTGTTTCCTCCAACTTGTTGTAGGTTATAAAACATGTAGAGATGTCGAAAATCTTGTCCGTTATTTGTCCGTTATTGTTAAAAAAACATGCTAAAAATTATATATTAAGCATAAATGTTAAGTCAAGCAAAACCCGCATATATAAAGGGATAGAACAAGATGGAACAAATCGCGATAGTTAGATAGTCTAATTCCAGTTTTGTCACTCCTGCTTTCGCGGGTGAGAACAAAACTTCCGTCCGCACAACCGATTATCCCTGTCGTATAGACTCACCGGAATCGTCACGTTTTGCTTCAATGACACCGACCGGCTCTCCGTCAACAAACAGGGCATAGTCAACCTCTCCGGTACTTGTCGGGAATTCCCTTACAGCAACACCGATAGATACGTGGATACTCAGTTCAGACATATCCTGTAAAATCCAGCCGGATTGTTCGAGCTTGTAATCTATGATTTGTCTTGCCTTTTCTTCCGGTGACATTGTTTTCGCCTCCGATTGACATAATAATCCAATTTATATTATAGCACATTTAAATACTTTACGCAATAGTTACGTTTTTATTAACCATTTTTTTATTTTGCTGTCATTATTGAACAAAAATATAATCTTCTATAACCTTCCAGTCAAATCTAATGGGATAGTTCAATCCCCTCTACCCAATAAAAATATACACTGGCTGGAATTTTCAAAAACAAAAGTATATACAGCCCACAATCGGCTTGCTTATGCCGTTTGTGGGCTGTATATACTTTTTGTGTTGTAAAGATGGTGGAAGAGGCAGGAGTCGAACCTGCTTTAGCACATAACCCTATAATTACCTCATCTATTAGCGTTCTGTAAATATCTCTCTGCTGATCTGATCTCTCCCGCATGTGCCAATATTCACCACCAGCATATTCCAAGACATATTAATTCCCCCTATCATTCCAATTGTAGAACAAAACGCTCCATAACTTGAACATATAATGGAGAAAGCATCCGTCGGAGAGGTATTTAACAGACAAAACAATGAAGTAACAATAAGCATTTATTATATGTATATTATATCATAAATTCTACCTTTTGTCAATTCACTTTTACTCATATTTATAACATCGTGCCCGCAATTATTGCGTCCTCCTCAAAATTTAAGTAACACCTTGCACCAGTTTTTCACCAAAAATTTTTCGAAAAAACGCGTATTATCGGTCATCAAAAATTTTTTTAGTGTCAACAAATTGTCAACAAATCACGATTTTCGGGCATCTGTATTGATTATAAAACAAAAGTAAAAATCCGCTCAAGCCTTTGCCTGAGCGGATTTGCTATGGTGGACCCGGGGAGGATCGAACTCCTGACCTCCGCGTTGCGAACGCGGCGCTCTCCCAGCTGAGCTACGAGCCCACATCGCAGTATATTATAACACATCTTTTCAAAAAAATCAAGCAGATTTTCTTAATATTTGAAAAATTTTTAAAAAACTATTGTAATTGCACTATAGAATATGATATAATAAAAGATAATTACGGTCTGTGATATATATGCAGACAAACAACCTCTGCGGAAAGCGGGTCTTGCAATGGAAGAACAGATTATTTATGGCAGAAATGCCGTTACAGAGGCTCTTAAAGCCGGTAAGACTATCGATACCGTTCTTGTTCAGAAAGGCGCGACGGGTCTCGGAAAGCTGATCTCTCTGGCAAAAGAAAACGGAGCTGTCGTAAAGGACACTTCAGCGGACAGGCTCGACGAGCTTTCAGGCGGCGGAAAACATGGCGGTGTGGCTGCGATAGCGGCAGCCGTAGATTACTCTACGGTCGAGGATATTCTTGCAGTCTCCGAAAGCAAGGGTACTCCGCCGTTCATAATCATCGCCGACGAGATACAAGACCCACACAATCTCGGCGCGATAATACGTACTGCCGAAGCTGCAGGCGCGGACGGCGTTATCATTCCGAAACGACGCAGCGCAGGGCTCACATCGACAGTATTCAAGACCTCTGCGGGAGCGGCGAGCTGGGTAAAGGTCGCAAGGGTATCAAATCTCGCGGAGACCATAAAAACGCTTAAAACAAAAGGGATCTGGGTTTACGGCGCAGAAGCTGACGGCGAACCGTTCAGAAGCGCAAACTTAAGCGGTCCGGCAGCTCTCGTGATAGGCTCGGAAGGGAACGGGCTCGGACGGCTTGTGCGCGAAAACTGCGATATGATACTTTCAATAGATATGTACGGAAAGATAAACTCGCTCAACGCGTCTGTGAGCGCGGGTATTCTCATGTACGAATTTGTCAGGAACAGACATCCCGCAAAATAACACGATTTTCAGATGCGGCTCAACTGTGCGAAAGCAAATGCCGCGTATTATAACAGACAGCTTCAGAGAAAGGAGACGGCTAAAATGTCGGAGTTCTCGCTTGATGATATACTCGACAAGTACAGTCATAAAGACGGCACCAGTCCAAAGACCGACGCTGACGATATACTGAGCGATATACTCGGCGAAAGCACATCGCCGAAGTATAACACCGGAACGGCAGGCCGTTCCGAGGATCCATACTTAGAGGTGTTCGGCAAGACCGGTGCCGGTTCCGGAGAAAACAAAAAACGCCGTGAAGAGCTCGAAGCAAAGAAGCTCGAAGCCGAAAAACGCCGTGAGGAGTTTGAGGAAAAACAGCGCGCTGCCGAGGAAAAGAAACGCAGGGAGCTTGCGGAAAAACAGAGGATAGCCGAAGAACGCAAGCGTTCGGAACTGCAGGCAAAACGCGCTCTCGAAGAAAAGAAGCGTGAAGAGCTTGAAGCCAAGCGCCGTGCCGAAGAAGAAAAGAAGCGTCAGGCAGATGCCGAACGGCAGAAAAAAGCCGAACGCGAAAAGAAAGAAAAAGAACGCAGCGACCTCTCTCAGGGCGCTATAGAAGAAGGCCGGCACAGTAAACAGGCTGCCGGTCAGGATAAACAAAAAGATACCATAGATATTTCGCGCGCCGCGGAAGATGAAGCCCGCCGTGCAGCAGAAGAAAAGACTGCCGCTGAAGCCGTGGACGAGCGGCTCCGCCGTGCGGAACAGGAAAAGGAACGCCGGCGTATTGCGGATGAAGAAGCCGAACGGCTTTTTGCGACCAAAAGTATCGTGCTTCAGGACGCTCCGATAGCTATATCGACTGAGCCGCAGAAGGAAGAAAGACCAAACGTTTCCGTTGATCTTTCCACCGAGGAGATACAGCTCGAAAAAGTGCTTCGTGCGCAGAAGATAGAGGTCGATTCGCAGAAGCTTCTTATCAAGGATACGGAGCTTGAGGATCCGGACGACTTCCTAAATTCGATAAATCCGTACGACCTCGGAAAAAAGACGGACTACACCCGCCAGATAGAGACTATCTCGGCTTCGGGATTGTCAGGCGACACAAAGGGCGTGGACAGCAACCTGCTTCGTGAGCTCTCGGTGTCAGCATCGGACAACACTCACAAGGCAGGCATCGCAGACGGTGCAACAAGAGTTATGCCGGATCTCTATCCCGGAGGCACAGCATCCGCGATAGATCCCGACGGAACATTCGAGATCGGAGATGACATAAAGGAGTTCGTTCCGAAGGCCCGTGATACCAAGGAAGTGAGGACGCGCACCGAGGACGAGGAACGTGTACTGCGGGCGGTCAACGACACGCTCGAACAGAAACGGCTCTCGGATATACGCGACACGAACCCTGCTTCGATCTATGATACGGGACCGTTCGACAAGATAGTTATTCCGGCAAATACCGTGAGATACGATTCCGTCGGATCAAAAGTCCTCCGGACGGGCGAGATACCAAAGAGCGATCCGGAGATCGCGGAACAGAAGCTGAAAGAGCTCGCTTCAAAACGAAAACGACGGCTTTCAAACTTCGTTCTTGAAGATATATCCGACAATGACATCGACTTCTATGACGATGAAGAAGTCGAAGAGATCCCGATGGAGGACGAAGCGGGGATCTGGATGGATCTTGTGGAAACGCAGAAAAGCCTGCGCCTGAGGTTCGTTCTGCTTATGATCGTTACGGTCGGGCTGCTCGTGATAAATATCCTCCAGACGATATTCATACACCAGAAAATAGGTATGTTCGGGAACGAACTCGGTATCCTCGACAACAAAGGCCTTGTGTTCGCGAACCTTATATGCGGAGTTATAGGCATGGGGCTGTGCTCGTCGGTGATAACAAGCGGCCTCGGAAAAATATTCCGCGGAAAAGCCGATTGCGACAGTGTATGCGCGGCAAGCTGCACACTTTCGCTCATAGCGGCGGTGCTGCATCTTATGGATACTAACGATCTCCAGCAGGGCAGGGCATTCATATATATCCCCGTTGCGCTGGTGGGACTTCTGTTCAACTCGATAGGAAAGCTCAGCATGATATCAAGGGCGAGAAAGAACTACCGGTTCATCTCCTCCGATGCGTGCAGATACTACGCCGAGGTCATAGACGGCCAGAGCGAAGCTTCCGCTCTTACAAAGGGCGTTCTGGACGAGCTTCCGTACCTCGTGACTATGCGCAAGACAGAGCTTTTCACAGACTTCCTGAAAAAGAGCTACTGTGAAGATATGGCGGACAGGGTTTCAAGAAAGCTTGTCCCGATCTCGCTTGCCATAGGTCTGATAATGGGACTTCTCGTGTACTTCATACCGAACGGCACAGAAGTCAATGGGATAAAGGTGCTCGACAACAACATTTATTGGGCAAGTTCGGTATTTGTAGCAATAGTCAACGCTATGGCTCCGTTCTCGATGATGTTCATGGTCAACAGACCGTTCAAAAGGGCATCAAGAAAGCTGCTCCGCCACGGAACAGCGCTCCTCGGCTATACGTCTGCGGAAGAATTCGGTGAGACGAACGCGGTGATAGTTGACGCGTCAACGCTCTTCCCGAAGTCGGCGGTGGAATGCACGAACATAAAGCCGTGCAAGCTTCAGAACTCTATGAACAGCATCTCGCTCGACCAGGCGATAATCCTCGCGGCAAGCCTTGCGGTAAACTGCGACTCGGTGCTTTCAAGCCTGCTTTTCGATATGATCGGCGGCAACAAGGATATGCTCGTGAAGATCGACGGCTGTGTTTATGAGGATAACATGGGCGTTATGGGCTGGTATGAGAACAAGCGCCTTATCATGGGAAGCCGTGAGCACATGAAACACCACAGCATAAAGATACCGGAGATGAACGCGATAGCGAAGTATTCGCGCAACGGTTCCGACTGTGTATATCTCGCGGTAGGCGGCGAACTTGCGGTGATATTCTTCATAAGACTTACCGCAAACCCGGCTGTACGCACCGAGATTAAAGAACTCACAGACCGCGGCGTATCGCTGGTTCTCAAGACTACGGACTCTCTGATAACAACCGGAAAGGTATCCGACCTGTTCGATATTGACCCCGAAAAGATAAAGATAATCGGCGCAAGTCTGCACGGACTGTACAATGAATGTACTTCGTACACGGCGAACGGCTGCGGCGCTCTCGCGGGGACGGGAAGCTTCGTTTCCCTCGCGAAAGGCATCAACGCTTCTAAGAAACTGCTCAAGGACGTGAACCTTTCGAGAATGGTCGTGCTGTTCGGAACTCTGCTCGGCGTGATGTTCCTGGTCTTCCTGTCATTCTCGTCCTATTCATTCATCTTCTCACCCGAGATAATAATCGGCTGGAACACACTCTGGCTGCTGATAATGCTGTTCTTCCAGTGCTTCAGGCGATATTAGTCTTATTGATTCCCGGCAGACCCGATTTTCGGGTCTGCCGTTATTTTTGTCCTGTTTTGCTCGTTCCGCTGCGTGAAGTTTATGTGAAAAAGGTTGACATTCGGGAGAAAATTTGGTACACTGAAAGTTGATATTTATTATAAAGGAATGATGCAGCTATATGATAAAAAAACTATTGAAAAGCGTGCGGGAATTCAAGCTCGCGTCGATACTCACGCCGCTGTTCATGGTCGGAGAAGTCGTAATGGAAGTCATAATCCCGCTTCTTATGACCAATCTCGTTGACAACGGTATAGAGGGCAATGACGGCGCAGGCGACCTCAACGTGATACTTATTATGGGCGGAGCGCTTGCGGTATGCTGTATTATATCGCTCATGGCAGGCTTTGCCGGAGCAAAGACCGGAGCGCACGCGGCTATGGGTTTCGCGCGGAACCTCCGAAAGGATATGTACTACCGCATTCAGAACTTCTCGTTCTCAAACATTGACAAGTTCTCTACAGCAAGCCTTGTTACGCGTCTCACGACCGACGTCACCCGTGTTCAGGACGCGTATCAGATGATACTTCGTATAGCGGTAAGAGCACCGATAATGCTCATATTCTCGCTTATAATGTCATTCCTCATCAACGTTGAGCTCTCGCTCGTCTTCGTCGCGGTAATACCCGTTCTCGCGATAGGACTGATACTGATCATGCGCTTCGTTCATCCCGTATTCGAGCGCGTGTTCAAGCGCTATGACACTCTCAACAACATGGTGCAGGAAAACGTCAGCGGTATGCGCGTCGTAAAGGCGTTCGTCCGTGAAGACCAGCAGATAAAGAAGTTCCGCAGTATTTCCGGCGATATATATAAGGATTTCACCTTTGCCGAAAAAACGCTTGCATTCAACGCGCCGCTCATGCAGTTCTGCGCATACGGCGGCATGATCGCTATATCGTGGCTCGGTGCGAACCTCATCGTCGTTGACGAAACGCTTACCACCGGTCAGCTCATGGCGCTCATAACCTACGCTATGCAGATACTCATGAACCTTATGATGCTCTCAATGATCTTCGTTATGGTAACCATGTCCCGCGCTTCGGCGGAACGTATCTGCGAAGTCCTCGATGAAGAGAGTGACATAACCAACCCCGCGAATGACCCCGTTTCCGAAGTTCGGGACGGCTCGATAGAGTTCAGGAACGTTAAGTTCGAGTATAAAAAAGGAAGCGGCAAATATGCCCTTTCCGACATAAATATAAAAATAAAGTCCGGCGAGACTATCGGTATCATAGGCGGTACGGGCTCGTCGAAATCCACACTCGTCCAGCTTATACCGCGTCTGTACGACGTGAGTGAGGGCAGCGTGCTCGTCGGAGGAAGAGATGTCCGTGAGTACGATATTGAGTCCCTTCGTGACGCAGTGGCTGTGGTATTGCAGAAAAACACCCTCTTCTCCGGCACAATAAAGGACAATCTCCAGTGGGGCAAGCTCGACGCGACGGACGAAGAAATGGAAGAAGCGTGTAAACTTGCGCAGGCGGACGGGTTTATCCGCGAATTTCCGGACGGCTATGATACCTACATAGAGCAAGACGGCAACAACGTTTCCGGCGGACAGAAACAAAGACTCTGCATCGCCCGCGCACTTATGAAGCACCCGAAGATACTCATTCTCGATGACTCGACGAGCGCTGTCGATACCGCAACGGACGCTAAGATAAGAAAGGCGTTCCGCGAAAAGATACCCGATACAACAAAGCTCATTATCGCCCAGCGTATCAGCTCGGTAATGGACGCGGACAGGATAATCGTTCTCGACGGCGGAAGGATCACCGACTTCGGCACGCATGACGAGCTCATGAAGTCCAGCCCGATCTACCGTGAAGTATATGAATCACAGCAAAAGGGCAGCGAAAGCGTCGATGAAGCTGCGGCTTCGCTTGCGAAAGGGGGCGAGGAATAATGCCGGCTAAAAGAAGAAAACCCGAAGCAGGTCAGACCATGATGCTCAAACGCGGCGGCCCCGGCGGTCCGAGAGCCGTAAGCAGCGGCGGCATGAAACTTGACCCGAAAACGCTCAAGCGCCTTGTCAGTTACATATTCAAGGGCTATAAGCTTCGCTTTTTTGTGGTATTCATCTGCATCATAATCAACGCTCTCGCAGGCGTTGCGGGGTCGCTGTTCCTCAAGGAGCTCATAAACGACCACATCGGCGGAATGATCGCACAGAAAGAAGCCGGTCTCACACCCGACGCGATGCCGCTTATCTGGGCACTCGTAAAGATGGGCTGCATCTACCTCGTAGGCATGATATGCGCGTTCCTGCAGAACCGTATAATGGTGACTATCTCGCAGGGCGTTCAGAAGTCGATACGCGACGAGATGTTCGAAAAGATGCAGAGACTTCCAATAAGCTATTTCGACCGCAATACCCACGGCGACATCATGAGCCATTACACGAACGATATAGACACGCTCCGTCAGATGCTCTCGCAGAGCATACCTCAGGCATTCTCGTCACTTATAACGATAGTCGCGGTATTCATCTCGATGTGTGTCCTGAGCCTCCCGCTTACAGGATTCGTCATTGTTTCCCTTATCGTTATGATGATGATAACCGGAAAGATCGCCGGAAAGAGCGGCAAGTTCTTCGTCGCACAGCAGACCTCTATCGCTGAAGTAAACGGCTACATCGAGGAAATGATAAACGGACAGAAGATCGTCAAGGTGTTCAACCACGAGCAGCCCTCGAAGGAAGCCTTCGACGAACTCAACGAGGAACTGTATGTCAACGCACGTGAAGCGAACGGCTTTGCAAACATACTCGGCCCGATAAACAACAACCTCGGACACCTTCAGTATGCGCTCATAGCGGTGCTCGGCGGCGTTCTCGCGATAAACGGCGTGGGCGGACTGCTTCTCGGCGACATAGCGGCGTTCTTACAGCTCTCGCGCAGCTTCACCATGCCGATAAACCAGATCGTACAGCAGTTCAACTTCATCATCATGGCTCTCGCGGGCGCGAAGCGTATATTTGCTCTCATTGACGAAGAGCCGGAAGTGGACGACGGTTATGTTACCCTCGTTAACGCAAAGACCGGAGCGAACGGCGAGATCGAGGAAACAAGCGAGCACACCGGAATGTGGGCGTGGAAGCATCCGCACGAGACCGGTGAAGTCACATACACTCCGCTTAGGGGCGAAGTCACTATGAACGAGGTCGATTTCGGCTATGTTCCGAATAAGATCGTTCTGCACGACGTAACTCTTTACGCTAATCCGGGCGAAAAGGTGGCATTCGTAGGCTCTACCGGTGCGGGCAAGACCACGATAACGAACCTTATAAACCGTTTCTATGACATAGCGGACGGAAAAATACGCTATGACGGCATAAACATCAACAAGATAAAGAAAGCCGACCTTCGCCGCTCGCTCGGTATGGTGCTTCAGACAACGAATCTGTTCACCGGAACGGTCAAGGAAAACATTATGTTCGGTAAGCTCGACGCGACGGACGAGGAGATCGTCGCTGCCGCAAAACTCGCGAATGCGGACGACTTCATCAGAAGACTTCCGCAGGGCTACGATACGATGCTCACCGAGAACGGTGCCCAGCTCTCGCAGGGTCAGCGTCAGCTCATAGCAATAGCGCGCGCTGCGATCGCAGACCCGCCGGTAATGATACTCGACGAGGCAACATCGAGCATAGATACCCGTACCGAAGAGATAGTCTCAAAGGGTATGGACGGACTAATGAACGGAAGAACGGTCTTCGTCATAGCTCACCGTCTCTCGACGATAAAGAACTCCGACGTGATAATGGTACTCGAACAGGGACGTATCATCGAGCGCGGAAACCACGAGAAGCTCATAACCGAAAAGGGACGATACTACAAACTCTATACCGGAGCTTTCGGACAGTAAAATGCAATAAGACCCGAATACCGCAGACCGCGGCGTTCGGGTCTTGTTTTATCAGAAGGTGAACATCTCTTTCAGAATATATCCGAGGCATCTCCCGAAATCGAGCCGGGGTACATCTTCGGCAGCTATGATCTTTGCGTTGCCGATAACGTCGCCGTCGATCTCCATAGTCACAAATCCGAGGATCTGCCCTTTTGTTACGGGCGCTGCCACCGAAGATGTGCGGCTGTAATGATACTTTATCTTTGCCCCGCTGCCCTTTGGCAGTATCATCTCCGGCACTCCCGAAAACCGCGTGTCCGCACCGGTCTTTATCCCGCCCTCAACAGGTATCTCAAGAAGTTCGGACACATCGGGATGCGGGGTCACACGCTCATATCCGTTAAACCCGAGATCGAGCAGACTTTTCGCTGCAGCGAAGCGGTCGCTGTCGGAACTGCACCCGAGCACCACAGCCGTAAGCTCCATATTTCCCCGCTTTGCCGTAGCGCAGAAGCAGCAGCCCGCCGCATCCGTCGTTCCGGTTTTTAAGCCTGTAATGCCGCTATACGACGTTATGAGCTTGTTTGTGTTGAGGAGCTGTGTCTCGCGCGGAGTTCCTGTTCTTACACTGTCAAGACGGGTCATCAGGAACTCGTCATAGATACTGTGCTTACGGAGCTCCGCGGCCATTACCGCAATATCCCGTGCGGTGCTGTAATGCTCCTTGTTGTCAAAACCGACGCAGTTCACAAAATGTGTGCCGGTCATTCCAAGCTCGGCAGCGCGCTTGTTCATCAGGCTCACGAACGATTTCTCGCTCCCTGCAATGTGCTCCGCGAGCATCACACACGCGTCGTTCGCGGACGCTATGACTATCGACTTTGCGAGGTCACCGACTGACATTTCCTCACCCTTTTCAAGCCATATCACAGAGCCATCCATGCTGTTCGCGTGCTCTGAGCAGACCGCTGTATCGGTGAACGACAGCTCGCCTTTATCTATCTTTTCCGCGGCAATCAGAAGCGTCATTATCTTCGTTATTGACGCTATCGGCATTCTTGAATTTTCATTGAGACCGCAGAGCGCTTTTCCTGTCGAGCTTTCCACAAGCACGGCGGCTTTCGCGCTCTTTATGTCGGCTGTCACCTCTTTGCCTGCGCCTTCGGACTGTACACCGAACGACATGACGGCGACTGCCGCAGCGGCAAGACCTGCTATAAAACGTATTGCTTTCATTATATACCCCACCTTTTTGGAAATCGCGGCGTTCGGGACAAAACAAGCTGTATTCCTGTAAAATATATGTATTATTCACATGGAAAATGCACAAAATAGGACTGTATCAATTTTTCCGGAGGCAGGGTATGAAAAACGTAGGTTTTGCGTCGGAGCTTATCCAGGCGTTCGTTGTATTTCTCGCGGGCGGCTTTATATACGGTCTGATCGAAGTGATCTACCGCGGACACACGCACCCGTCCATGTTTGTTCTCGGTGGGATATGCCTTCTGTGGGTCGGCGGATTCGGACGTTTCTTCCGCCGCTCACCTCCGCTGTGGATGCAGGTGATACTCGGCGGCACGTTCATTACACTTGCGGAGTTCATCTGCGGTCTTATATACAATGTACGGTTCGGACTTCACGTCTGGGACTACAGCGACCTTCCGCTCAATATCATGGGACAGATCTGTCCTCTGTTCTTTTTCGCCTGGACAGCGCTGTCGCTGCCCGCGATCGCTATCGAGCGTATGATCCGCCGGAATTTCCGATAAAAAACAGCAGACTCGTTACTTCGGGTCTGCTGTTTCTGTATGTCAGCTAAAACATTCTCACTCAACGCGACAGATTTTGGTGCAGGCGGATGCCTGCCGCGGGTCCGGGCTGCGTAAGCCCGGCGCCGTCTGCGAAGACAGCGCGGGACGCGCTGATCAGAGACTCTTCAGAGCGGCGATGGACTCTTCGATCTTCGCCATTTTCTCCTGTGCCTTGGCAAGCTTAGCACGCTCGTTCTCGATCTGCTGCACGGGAGCTTTTGACAGGAAGCCCTGATTGTTGAGCTTTCCGTTGAGGAAGTTCAGGTCTTTCTCGACTGCCTTCTTTTCCTTTTCAAGCCTTTCGAGCTCCTTGTCCGCGTCAACAAGCTCGCCGAGCGGCATGAATATGCGCGCTGCCGATGTTACGGCATTAGCCATATTGGCTGTATCCGCTACCTTGTCGGTTATCTCAACGTTCGATGCGCCCGCAAGCTTCTCAAAGAATACAGCACAGGACTCGAACAGAGCTTTTTCCGCTGTCTCTATATGCATTGTTACCTTCTTTGACGGCGGCACATTAAGCTCGGTGCGCTTTGTGCGGACAGACTTAACGGCATCGATTATCTTTGTGAAATCAAGTTCCTCCACCGAGAAATCAAGCTTTTCGTCGTACTTCGGCCACTCCGCTATCATAATGCTTTCCGCTTCGCCGGCAACAGGCATGGACTGCCATATTTCCTCGGTTATGAACGGCATGAACGGATGAAGGAGCTTAAGAACGTCGCGCATTACATAAACGAGAACGTTCTGCGCGGCTCTCGCTGTCTCACCGCCCTGTGCGATGCGCGGCTTTGTGAGTTCGATGTACCAGTCGCAGTAGGTATCCCAGATGAAATCGTAAAGCTTGCCAAGCGCGATTCCGAGCTCGAAGCTCTCGATATTGTCGGTAACTTCCTTAATGAGTCTGTTGCAGCGCGAAAGCACCCATCTGTCCTCAATAGGAAGCTCCTTCGGAAGCTCTGCCTTTTCCATATCCTCGGGAAGGTTCATAAGGATATAACGGGACGCATTCCAGAGCTTGTTTGCGAAGTTTCTCGCAGACGTTACCTTTGCGGTCGTCCAGCGCATATCGTTTCCGGGGCTGTTGCCCGTTACGAGAGCGAAACGAAGAGCATCCGCACCGTATTCGCCGATTATCTCAAGCGGGTCAACACCGTTGCCGAGGGATTTGGACATCTTGCGGCCGAGCTCGTCGCGCACAAGTCCGTGTATGAGAACGTGCTCGAAGGGCTTCTGACCGGTGTGTTCAAGTGCCGAGAATATCATTCTCGAAACCCAGAACGAGATTATGTCATATCCCGTAACAAGCGTGTTTGTCGGATAGAAGTACTTGAAATCTTCTGTCTCGTGCGGCCAGCCAAGTGTAGAGAACGGCCAGAGCGCCGAGCTGAACCATGTATCGAGGGTATCTTCGTCCTGCTTCATGGGCTTTCCGCACTTCGGGCAGACGGTAACGGGGGTCTCGCTTATCGTCTCGTGCTTGCAGTCCTCGTTCGTGCAGTAGTAAGCAGGTATGCGGTGACCCCACCAGAGCTGGCGGGAGATGCACCAGTCGCGGATGTTCTCCATCCAGCGCAGATAGCTGTTCTCGAAGTGCTTCGGAACATACTTGAGCTCGCCGCTCTTTACGACCTCGATAGCGGGCTTTGCGAGAGGTGCCATCTTAACGAACCACTGCTTCGAGCAGCGCGGCTCAACTACGGTATGACAGCGCTGACAGGTGCCGACATTGTGGACGTGCTTCTCGACCTTAACGAGAAGCCCCTGCGCTTCGAGATCGGCAACCATAGCCTTTCTCGCCTCGTATCTGTCCATGCCAGCGTATTTGCCGCCATATTCCTTGTTTATCGATGCATCGTCATTCATTACGTTGATGATAGGCAGGTTGTGACGGAGTCCGACTTCATAGTCGTTCGGGTCGTGCGCGGGAGTGATCTTGACTACGCCGGTACCGAAGTCCATTTCGACATACTCATCCGCAATAACCGGTATCTCACGGTCTGTGAGAGGAAGCTTCACGGTCTTGCCGACGATGTTCTTATAGCGCTCGTCATCGGGGTGGACAGCAACGGCCGTATCGCCGAGGAGCGTCTCGGGTCGTGTCGTCGCGATCTGAACAAAGCCGCTTCCGTCTGTAAGCGGATAGTTTATGTGCCAGAAGTGTCCTTCCTGCTCCTCGTATTCACACTCGATGTCGGAGATAGATGTCTTGCAGTTCGGACACCAGTTTATGATACGCTCACCGTGATAGATGAGACCTTTCTTATAGTAGTCGATGAACACCTTCTGCACCGCTTCGGAACAGCCGTCGTCGAGAGTGAAGCGTTCACGCTCCCAGTCACAGGACGAACCGAGCTTCTTGAGCTGGTTCTGTATCTTTCCGCCGTATTCGTGTGTCCAGTCCCACGCGCGTTCAAGGAAGCCGTCGCGTCCGATCTTGTCCTTAGTGAGACCCTCTTCTTTCATCTTCGCCACTACCTTCGCTTCGGTTGCTATGGAAGCGTGGTCGGTTCCCGGAAGCCAGAGCGCCGAGTAGCCCTGCATACGCTTTGTGCGTATAAGTATGTCCTGAAGGGTCTCGTCAAGCGCGTGACCCATGTGGAGCTGTCCCGTTACGTTCGGAGGCGGGATAACGATAGTATAAGGCTTCTTTTCCGGGTCACGCTCCGCGTGGAAGTACTTCTTTTCCTCCCAGTTCTTGTAGATGCGCTCCTCGAAATCCTTCGGGGAGTAGGTTTTTGCAAGTTCTTTTTTCATATTGCCGTATTTCCTTTCTTATGATCGTGATAACAGATTTATAATAAGACCGTCGGGTCTGAACAGCGAAACAGAGAGCGTGAGCAGATCAAAAGCTATTACCCATATAAGGTGCAGGAACAGTTTATGATAATTATAGGAAAACCGAAGCTTTGTACGCCTGCGGGCTATGAACTCGACAAGCATCTGCACACTGTCTATGCTCGGCACAAGCAGGTGAAACGCGAGCGAAACATTGACCACGGTAATTGCAAGCGGCTCTATCGGGCGCAGCTTCGCTATTGAATACAGCCAAAACATTATTGACGGGAAAACGACAAGTAAAACAGCGGCGACGATCTGCCACTTATGAGGGTGTGTCCCTATCGCGTGTTTAAGTTTCTTTGCGTTGCTCTTTTCAAAGGCTTCGAGCTGTTCGTCCGTCACTTTTTGCGTAAATTCGCCGCAGTCAGTACACTCGCTTCGCCCGTCACCATACACACAGCCGCATTTTGGGCATATCTTAGCTGTCATTATGTCACCTCTGAAATAATCATCGAAACCGACATCACACGTTCCTGATGCTTAACCTTTCATAAAGCTCCTCGCTCGGGTCAACAAGTATCGTCTTATTGTTGACGAATATCACCATTCCAGGCTTAGCGCCGTTCGGCTTCTTCACGTACCGCGCAAGCGTGTAGTCCACCGGTATCTTCGTGCCGTTCCTGCCCTTTGAGCAGGTCGCCGCAAGGGTTGCCGCCTCGACTATCGTACTGTCCGGGATACTTTTCCCGTCAGCGCGTATGATAACGTGAGAACCCGGTATGTTCTGTGTATGAAGCCACATATCGTCAGCAAGCGCTGTTTTGAGTGTAAGCTTGTCATTCTGTATATTGTTCCGCCCGACAAGTATCTCAAAGCCGTCAGACGACCGGAATTTCAGCGGCGGCGCTGCTTTCGGAGCTTTCGTATTCTTCTCGGTCTTTGCCGAGCGTATATAGCCGGTAGCTATCAGTTCCTGCTTTATCTCGAAAAGCGCGGATTCGCTCCCCGCTTCGCTTCCGACGCGGGACGCGGCATCAAAGACGCTGTCTATATAAGCAAGCTCTTTTTCGCCCTGCGCTATGAACTTTGTAAGCATCTTTTCCGCAGTGTCGAGCTTCTTGTATTCGGTATAGAACTTCTGTGCGTTCTGGGACGGGGACAGACGAACATCAAGCTTTATCACAGCTTCACCGCCGTTGACATAGTCTTCGACAGTCACTTCGCTCATACCCTTTTCGACACGCCACAGGTTCGCGCTCAGCAGGTCGCCGGTAAGCTTCAGCCGCTCCTTGTCCGCACAGTCCCGGAGCTCCTGCTTCTGCGCTTCAAGCTTTCGGGAAACGCGCTCATATATGTTCATTATTGTTTTCAGCAGGTTGTCAGAACGCTGCTTCACACGGCTCGCGGTGGCACGCTCTGCAAAGAAGCAGTCGATCAGCTCCGACGGGCTGTCGAAATGCTTATCTACCATTTCCGCACCGTACTGCTCAACAGGTACGAAACAGAAGTCCTTGGGTTTGCCGCTCTTGTCGCTCACCATTGTACAGCCGTCGAGTTTTTCGATATGCTCCCTGCTTTTTTTTAGGAAGAATACCAGCTTTTCGAGTCTGTCCTCCGTAAGATCTGACACGAGTGCATCCGCGTCCCGCGCTGCGCTGTACGCGCATTCGCGGGCGAATATCGGGGAAATGCCCTCAAAAATACCCATGAGTGCTTTCGCGAGCCGACCGCCGGACTGCGAGAGTCTGTCTCCGAGCTGCGAAAAGTCACAACCGAGCAGATCAAGTCGTTCCTCACGCGGCGGAAGTTCATAGACGATGTTAGGAAGAATGCGTCTTACCGACGAAACATCGTCGGTGACACGCTTGGCACTGTCAACAACGCGCCAGACACCATCTTTTTTCGTGAGAAGTATTATGTTGCTGTATTTGCCCATTATCTCGGCGGCGATGCGGTATTCACAAAGATCGCCGATGTCGTTGGTACATTCAAAATCGAAGTTTATGATGCGTTCGAGCCCGTCCTGTGAGATGTCCGTGAGCCGCCCGCCCGAAAGCGCCTTGCGCATGAGCGTGCAGAACATCGGGGGCTGCTTCGGATTTTCGGGAGTCTCGGAGGTGAGACAGACGCGTGCGGACATACTCTCCGCCGAGAGCAGTATTTTCTCCGCGCCGCCGAATCCGCGCATCGTTATTATTATCTCGTCGCGTGAGGGTTGGTGTATCTTGTCCACACGCGCACCTATAAGTTTTCTGTCCAGCATTTCCTTCACTACACAGTGTAGAAACGCTCCGTCGAGTGACATCACACCACCCCATTTGGTTTATTCATTATGACTGGTTTTTAAATGCGTCTGACAGCGTCAGATATATTTACAAACTTCCGCATTGGCTTCGGGCTCAAAGATGTCGGCTTCGGGGAAGTGTGCCGCGAGCTTCTGCTTGAGGACACCGACGATTATATTCTCGGTCGAGTAGTGTCCCGCGTCGATGACCGTAACGCCGGCATTCTTCGCGTCAACGAAGCCGTGGTGCTTCACATCGCCCGTGATTATCGCGTCGATGCCCATTTTGATGCAGTTATACACTTCATCGTTGCCCGCGCCGGAACTAAGAGCGACGCTCTTTATACTCTTTCCGCCGTCACAGTACTTCACGCCCTGTGCGCCGAACACGCTCTTCGCCTTTTCTGCGAGACCTTCCGCGCTTATCTCGAAGTCAAGATACGCTATGCGCCCGTAGCCGATATTCTTGTCAGGGTGGATAAGGTCAAGCACCGGTGCGTTCTTCGGGTCGCCGAAGCCCATGAGCTCGTACATGACATCGCTTATCCCGCCGCGCACCATATCGACATTCGTATGTGCGCAGATAGCGGCTATATCCGCTTTTATCATCTTATACACCGGACTGTTTTCGTCGATGCGCTTTATCCCCTGGAAGATGACCGGGTGGTGCGAAATTATGAGCTGTGCACCGGCGTGTTCGCACTCCTCGACGACATCGTTCGTTATATCAAGGCACACCGCAATGCGATATACCTCTTTTTCTCTGCTCCCGACGAGAAGTCCGGAGTTGTCGAAGCCGTCCTGCAAACGGAACGGCGCGTATGTGTTCAGATAATCGTATACTTCTCCTACTGTCATGGCTGTTCCTTTCTTATTAGGGCACCGAGCGACGGGTCGCCGTTCGCGAGTTTCTTAAGCTGCGAGTTTACCTTGCTTATATACCGCGGGTCGGTACATTTCCCGAAATACGCGAAATCATCGCTGATGCTCTGTTTTTCGCCCGTGAACCGGACGAGCATGACCGTGTATGCCTTTCCGCTTACCGCAGCGCCTTTTTCTTCCGCTATCTCAAATCCGTTTTCATACAGATACCGCCGCAGCAGCTCCGCCTTTGTCATAGGCTGGAGAATGAACCGTGTGTCCGGTGTCACGAATGTGCAGCCGCCTATTATCTGCGCGATAAGCTCGCCGCCCATTCCCGCTATGATAACATCGTCGCAGGGCGGTACATCACGAAGCCCGTCTGAGCGAATAAGCGTTATCCTGTCAGCGAATCCGTATTTCTCGATGTTCGCACGGGCGGCTTCGAGCGGCTTTTCATTCACATCAGAAGCGATGACCGAGACTGCGCCCTGTTCGCAAAGACAGCAGGGCAGAAGTGCATGGTCGGTGCCGACATCACATATCCTCTTGTCCGTGCGCACGAACGAGGCTGCCGCGGCGAGCCTTTCGTCAAGCCTTATCACTTATGCGAGAGCCTTGTTGAGGTTTGCGAGGAGCTCGTCAACATCCGCGCCGTGAACCATGCAGGCTTCTTCTATCGTCTCGCCTATCGAAGCGGGGCAGCCGAGGCAGTGCATACCTATCTCGAAGAAGTAGGGTGCCGCCGCTTCCGCGTTTTCCTGTAAGATCTCTCCTATGAGTGTGTCTTTTGTTACTACCATTGTTTTGTACCTCCGTTTTTTCTTTGGAACGATCATTCCGTGCTTTTCTGCCGTTTCCCGGGTTTCGTCAGGGAAACGACTTTCGCTTTATAAAAATAATATTTAATATTATACCATTATTTATAGAAATAGTCAACAATTTTATGCATATTCTCGTATCCTTGTAAGCAAGCATAATGCAAAAATTAAATTTTTAATGTTTTTCGTTAAAAATCTATTGACAAACATATATTTTTGTGGTATAGTGTAATCACGGTAAGCTTACAGAAGAAATTCGGACTTCATAGAAAGGAAATATCATGAAAACAGTTGATGTTAACGAGAGAACCCTCGAACAGGAAAAGAAATACCTCAAACAGACAAGCGCTATAGTTCGTATAGAATCAGTATGCTTTACGTTAGCACTTATGATGCTTATGGTGCAGGAGATGGTATCAGCAGCTCCGGGCGACGGCGAGAGCGCGTCGGTGCTGTTCTGGATAAAGCTGATATTCCTGCCGCTCCAGGCTGTCGCCGCAATAATCGTTTCTAATTTCGCGATAGCTTTGTTCAAGGAGATAGAAACAGGCGATACACCGTTCAGATACAGCATCGCCGACAAGCTCAAAGGTCTGTCGAACGCGATACTCGGCGGAAGTATCATATTCGCCGCACCGTATCTTGTTTCCTATCTGGTTAACGCGTTCACGGAAACGGGAGAACCTCAGACGAACGCTTGCGCTGTGATAATGCTCGGAGGTTTGTTCCTCGGTGTGCTGTTCAAGGCGCTTTCCTACATATTCAGTTACGGCAGCAAGCTTCAGCAGGAATCGGACGAGACACTTTAAGGAGAAGTGATTATATGAAACTGAGAAAAAATGCTACTATCGAGGAACAATACAAAAACGTGTGCAAATATATTCATGGCTTTTCGGTCGGCGGTGAGGCGATACTCTGCCTGCTGTCACTGGCTATGCTGGTATCTGTTGTGGCGCAGCTTATAGGTCAGGGACCGTTTGCCGAGATGTTTGCTGACGACAGCGGTATCTGGAAAAGCCTGTACTACACCTACTATGTGCTGCTGTTTCTTATCGCTGTAAATTTCCTGCGCATAGCATTTAAAAAACTCTCAAGCTCTGACAGCCCCTTCCGCGAAGATGTAGCAACGGGTATGAGAAGACTGAGCCTCGTGCTTATATGGGGCGGAGCCGGCAGCATGATAATCGCACCGTTATTGCACAGCAAAGCTCCGGTCGTGGGCAGCAGCGGATTTAACCTTTTCGGCTTTTGCATAATGGTCGCAGGGCTTATGTTCGATGCGTTCTCACTTATATTTAAGTACGGCTGCAAGCTTCAGCAGGAATCGGACGAGACTCTGTAAAGGCGGTGCGGTATGGCGATAATATTACGTCTCGACAGGGTCATGGCGGACAGGAAGATGTCCCTGAACGAGCTTTCGGAGAAGGTGGGTGTCGCGAACGTAAACCTCTCCAAGCTGAAAACCGGTAAGGTGAGCGCAGTGCGGTTCTCGACCCTTAACGCGATTTGCAGGGCGCTTCACTGTCAGCCCGGGGACATTCTCGAATATGCGGAAGACGATGACGATGAAAATATCTGACGGATACTGTCGGACGATGTTCGGAAAAGATATTCGGTACGTCGTTTTGCCCGCGAATTATCATAATTAAATCCCGTCTTTTTCGGTGCGCAGACTTGTTTTGCGCACCTATTTTTGATGCAAAAAGAGATTTTGTCGCCGAGAAGTGTGCAATCTGCACAAAATTGCACTTCATATTTCTACATTCGTATTCTTTTATCAACAAAAAAACTATGGATTTTTTTGAAAAAATAGTGTATAATAATCATTGGTGGCTCGGAACCTGAACCCGAAGTGTCTTTTGAAGCGGCAAATGCCGCTCACGACCTGTTCATTTTTCCACGCTCACTGTTCACTAATTTTTCAGGGGGTTACATAATGAAAACCTATAAATGCAAAAACATCAGAAATATAGCACTTGCAGGTCACGGCGGAAGCGGAAAGACCTCTCTCACAGAGGCTATCCTTTATGCGAGCGGCGGGATCGACAGAATGGGTAAGATCGCCGACGGAAATACCGTGAGCGACTATGACCCCGATGAAATAAAGAGAAAAGTGTCTCTGAACACGTCCCTCGCGTATGCGGAGTGGAAGGACGTCAAGCTCAACATCATAGACACTCCCGGTCAGTTCGACTTCATCGGCGGTATGTATGAAGGTATCAGAGCCGCAGAGACAGTTGCAATAA
This sequence comes from uncultured Clostridia bacterium, assembly GCA_947168885.1. GTDB lineage: Bacteria > Bacillota > Clostridia > Oscillospirales > Ruminococcaceae > Ruminiclostridium_E. Next base: position 102,335 of record CAMVNQ010000004.1, read on the forward strand.
CAGTTCCCGCAAAGGACAGCGTTCAGGTCGGCACCATAAAGGCATACAGAGAAGCAAAGAGACTCGGCAAGGCGACCATGTTCGTCGTTACGAAGCTCGACGAGGAAAATTCCAGCTTCTACCGCGTTCTTGAAGATCTTAAAGCGAACTTCGGTCCGTCCGTATGCCCGATAATCGTTCCTTTCGATAAGTTCGGCAAGGTTGAGTGCTACATCAACCTTCTCGAAATGAAGGCGTATGCTTACGAGAACGGCAAGGTCAAGGAAGTAGAGATCCCTGCGTCCGAGAACCGTATCAAGGGACTTCGCGCGGCTATGGCAGAGGCTATCGCCGAGACAGACGAAGAGCTTATGATGAAGTTCTTCGAGAACGAGGGCGAGGACTTCACCGAAGCCGAGATCATAAAGGGTCTCCACGACGGTGTTGACCAGGGTATCATCACGCCCGTTGTTTGCTGTGCCGCAGAAAAGCTTGAATGTATCGACAAAATACTCGATACTATGATATATATGCTCCCGTCGCCCGACGAGAGAAAAGACGAGATCATAGACTACGACGAGAGTATGCCTCTCGCAGCCTTCGTGTTCAAGACACTTGCTGACCCGTTCGTAGGAAAGATGAGCTTCGTCAAGATAGTTGCCGGCGTTCTTACTGCTAAGGTCGATATTGTCAACTCAAGAACAGGCGAATCCGAGAAGTTCGGTAAGATGCTCGCGCTCAAGGGCAAGAAGCAGGAAGAAATGATAGAAGCTTACGCGGGCGATATCGTAGCTCTCACAAAGCTCAACGCGAACACGAGCGACACGCTTTGCGACTCCACCAACATCATCTCCCTCGCACCGATCGAATTCCCCGTTCCGTGCTTCTTCAAGGCTGTTTCCGCGAAGGACAAGAACGACGAAGGCAAGATAAGCAGCGGCATCAAGAGACTTCTCGAAGAAGACCATACACTCAGCTATGTCCATAACCACGAGACCCACCAGCGTATCCTCGGCGGTCTCGGCGAGCAGCACATAGATTCCGCAGTCCAGAAGCTGAAGAACAAGTTCGGCGTCGATGTTCTCCTGAGCGATCCCGTTATCGCATACAGAGAGGCTATCCGCAAGAAAGTCTCCGTTGAAGGAAAGCACAAGAAGCAGTCCGGCGGTCACGGTCAGTACGGTCATGTCAAGATCGAGTTCGAGCCGCACGACAGCGAAGAGCTCATCTTTGAAGAGCGCGTATTCGGCGGCAGCGTTCCGAAGAATTTCTTCCCTGCTGTTGAGAAGGGATTACAGGAAAGCATCGTTCACGGCGTTCTCGCGGGCTATCCCGTTGTACGTCTTAAAGCAACCCTCTTCGACGGTTCTTATCACCCCGTTGACAGCTCGGAGCAGGCGTTCAAGATGGCAGCCCACATAGCATATAAGAACGGCCTTGCTCAGGCTTCTCCGTGTCTCCTCGAACCTATCGAGCTTATGAAGTTCACCGTTCCGGACGACAACACCGGTGACGTTATGGGTATCGTCAACAAGCGCCGTGGAGCCGTACTCGGAATGAACCCTGTCGGCGACGGAATGACCGAAGTCGATGCAGAACTTCCTATGGCAGAGACAGGTGACCTTGCTACCGTTATCCGTCAGATGACTAAGGGCATGGGCTGGTTCACAATGGAGTTCGCACGCTATGAACAGCTACCGTCAAATCTTGAAGCCGATGTTATCGCGAACGCTCCGAAGTTCAGCGAATACGAAGGTTAACACGGGATAATGCACAAAAAATCGTAAAATAAGCGCTTCTTTTGTATCACTGTGCACAAACATTTTTGCAGAAGTTTAGATAAATTTACTATTGCAAACAATGCGGCACAGTGATATAATATAGAAGATGAATAAATCATCACGTTTTACTTCTATTATTTTGCATCATTTCATTTTTTTCATAACTTATCTCCTTTATTTTTTCGCCCCGTATGATTCGTTCATGCGGGGAGCTTTTTTCGGAAAACTTTGGAATTTCAAGAGATAACTGCCGAAAAAATGTTTTGTAACTATTGATTTTTTGGCAAATAGGTGATATAATAAAAAAGTACAGTATGCTTATATACCGATTTTATTCTGATAACGGAATAAAATGCTGTTGTATCCCCCTTCCGAAAGAAAAGAAGAGATACATCAATAGTTGCTCTGAGGTTTAAGCAAGAGGACAGTATCATACATAATTTGGGAAAAGGAGTGCTCAGAAATGAAAGATAATCTTTGCCAGCTTTTATTCGCATTTGACTACGCTCTTATACCGCCGGGACACGGAGACGAAGCGTCTAAAGCGCTTAAGACCTTTATGACCGACGTCAAGAAGACCAATAAGGAGATACGTGTCTCCGCTATCTCATTCAACGAGGGCGAGGAGATCAAGGTCGTCAATCAGCCTATAGAAAAGGTGAAGCTCCCGAGGTTCGGTGTGGGCTCCAATTCTACCGGCGCCTGCAGTATGCTCGACAAGACATCAAAGATGATGGACGATATCGGCATCCGCCTTACCGATACACCCGAAGAGGAGCGCCCTTCCAAGGTCATCCTTACAATAGTGGTGTTCGGCCGCGACAACGCGAGCAAGAACTGCACCTATGAAAAGCTCCGCGAGATGATCGCTCTCCAGAGAGATGTTTACAAGTGGCAGTTCTACCTTATGACAGATTTCTCTATCAATATGGAAAAGCTCGGTATCGCCGAAGAAGACACCATAATGATAAAGCATGTCAAGGGCGATTGGTTCAAGGAGCCGTTCAAAGAGCTCTCCGATAAGATAGTGGGACTTTTGCAGGGTTAATATCCTTACGGCACCGCGCGTCTTTGTGCACGGTGCCGTAATTTGTCCGCCAAGCCATGTTATTATCATATTTCATTGAGCTTTGAGGAAAGGAGGGCTGCGGTGTGGAACTCAACAGAAAAAAGATGAAAGACCGGCTAAAAAACACCGAGTATTATTTTGTCGGTGTATTTGTGTTTGTCATAATCGCAATAGCGATAATGCTTATCATTTATATCCCGTCCGCAGCCAACCTTGTCCGCGATCACACCGAAACGGAGATGACGGACTCGGCTTATATGAGCTCCACTGCGGCAAAGGTTTATTTCAACTCAAAAACAGATTTCCTCCAGGCAGCAACAACCGAATTTCTGGACATTGACCTCAATGACCAGGATATCGTGCGCACCGCCTGCGTAGGGATATGCAACAACGGCCCGTTCCGCCACATCGGCTTCACCGGTCTGAACGGTATCACCATCAGCAGCGTCGGCTCAAGTGCAAACATCACTCATCGCAGCTTCATACAGGAAGGTCTTGCGGGAGAATCGTCCGTCTATGCACACTCACAGTGCGACTTCAACGGAAAGATAGGCGATATGTATTCCGTTCCCGTTGTCAAGGACGGAGAACTCATAGGCGTTCTTACCGGCGAGCATGACTGTTTCAGCTTCTCTGATATTGCGACACTTTCCATCGCGGGCATGAACAACTGCTTCTTCATATTCGATACCGACGGAGATGTCGTGTACTGCAGCGATGACAACACGCTCGGATACGGTCTTACAGACAATATCGTTTCTTCGATAACCGATGACGTCCAGTCAAAGGATATGAGCTATACTCTCGCCCGCAAGCCTCAGGGCTCGCTTAAACACTTCGTTATCGGCGATACGGAATATACAGGCGCGTTCTCCGACATAGAAGGAACAGAGTGGGTGTTCGCGGTCATCGTATCCTCAGCAAGTGCAGTCTCCTCGTTCGGAACACTTATCTTCTTTACCGCGCTGCTGATAGTTCTGATGTCAGTGCTGCTGCTCGCATCCATACTTGTTATAATGATAAGGATAAGAAAGATAACGGCCGAAGTTGCGAGCACAATAGACACGAGCCTTGAGAAAATATATGTTGACAGCATCACCGGTCACGACACCCTCGAACGCTTTAATGAAAATTACGCGGTGACCATGAAGAATACCGCGATGAAGCACGCGCTTATATCCATTGATGTTGACCGTTTCAAGGCCGTAAACGATATGTTCGGATATGAGGGCGGCAACGAGGTCATAAGAAAGCTCTCGGACATTATAAAGCGTAATATAAACAAGAACGACTTCTTCGCAAGAAGCACGGGCGACCTGTTCTATGCACTGTGTGAGTTCAGCGAAACAGAAACTCTTGAGAGCATAGCGAAAAACATAATGTCAGATGTCGAGTACCAGATAAATGAGGTCAAGCTCAGCATCGCTATCGGAATATACATTATTGACGATGCGAGTCTGCGCCCGCGCGTTGCGGCAGACAGAGCCGATATGGCACGCGAGTCTGTAAAGAACAGCGAAAAGAGCCGCTACGGTTTCTTCGACTCCTCTATGATAGAGCGGATACGCCGTGAAAAGAGGATCGAAGATATAATGGAAGACGCTCTTGCGCTCGGCGAGTTCGTCGTTTACCTCCAGCCCAAATACAGCCTCGGCGAAAAGAATGAGGTCGTGGGCGCAGAAGCGCTTGTGCGCTGGAAACACGACGGAAAACTCATACCGCCCGGCGATTTTATTCCGCTCTTCGAGAGAAACGGCTTCGTAACAAAGCTGGACAGCTATATGTTTGAAGAGGTGTGTAAGCTCCAGAAGAAATATATCAGTCTCGGTCTGAAGCCGATACTGATCTCTGTCAATATGTCGCGTCTGCATATCCACAAAACAGGCTTTGTTTCCGAACTTGCGGCTATATGTGCCAAGTACGACATAGATACGAAATACATCGAGATAGAGATAACCGAGAGCGCGGCTTATGAGGAAATGGCGATGCTCTGCGAAATATTCAGAGAGATCAAGCGCTACGGGTTCCACGTTTCGATAGACGATTTCGGAACAGGCTACTCTTCGCTCAATATGCTCAAAGACCTCACGGTCGATGTCATCAAGATAGACCGCTCGTTCCTCACCGAAAAAGCGGACGAGAACGAGAACGCAAGTCTCATAATCGCCTGTCTCGTGATGCTCGCGTCTTCGCTTAAGATACAAACGATATGCGAGGGTGTCGAGACCGGACCGCAGTGCGACCTTCTCACAAAGCTCGGCTGCGATATGGTACAGGGATTCTTCTTCGCAAGACCCATGCCGGTCACGGATTTTGAGAAGCTTACTTACGGACTTGAGAAATAATAATACCGACAACAACTGTGAAAGGAGCTGACAGGGTTGGCAGACGAGATCGCGCAGCGTTTCGCGGATATAATAGACAACGCGTCCGAGTCGCTTTTTGCGGCACTCCAGTGCTGCTATATGATAGCGGACGACGATTTCTACAACGTGAACGTCAAGGACATCTTCAAAGTAGGATTGAGCAACATAACCAACCCCGACTGCTTTCGCAATATGGGTTTCGAGCACAATAAGGAAAAGCTCGGAGAACTCGGCGGCGATAAGTTCAGAGAAGTGCTTGACATCATTCGCTATTGTTTCGCCATCAGAATACCTTTCGCGCGGCGCGAGGCTCCGGATTGCTATATAAAGGATCCGCAGATAAAGCAGATGTACGATATTCTTGAGGAATACGGCTTTGCAAATCCCGACGGTATCGTCGTTGAGAGCTTCAAGTCCGTTTCGTGGCTCGCCAAAACAAAAAAACCGGAACCAGCATTTGACACGGAATGGTTCCGCAGTTGGATATACACCTTCGGCAAGGAAGTCGCGGCGATAAACAACCGCAATATGTTCTTGCTCGGCTGCGCGGACGCTCTTTTCCCACTCTACTATTCGGCGCTTAAAGAAAAACTCATTGAAGAGTTCAACAAATACGGAGCGATTTAAAGAATGAACAATGCACAATTTTGAATTGTGTCAAAACAGGACAGTAAAATAACAGACCGATATAATTGCATATCGGTCTGTTTGCTTTTTATCGGGTCTCGTCACGATCCGTAACTGCGCTTAAAAAACGACGGACGCGATCGCGAATTATTCAATCAGCGCTAATTTATTTTCAGAGTGTCGGGGATAAACTCTCCGTCGTCGGTCTGAAGTATCTCACAGTAAGTCGAGACGGTACGCCCGAACCTTATTCCGCCCTTTGAAAAAACGCCTCCGTCTATCGACAGCTTTCCCGTGCCTATGATAAGGAGCGCACCGTCGGAACAGACCGCAGCTTTTCCCAAATCGTCGGAGCCCGTGATGGTATTCGTGCCATCGGCCGCGATTATAAGCTTATCAGAGGACGAAACAAGCGCACAACCGTCAGGATTGGAGATATTCGCGCCGGAAAAGACTATCTTGACGGCGCCGTCTGTGTCCACGATGATACAGCCGTCGTTGTAATTGCCGGTTATATTATAGATACCGCCCTCTGTGATGACAATGTCACTTCCCCTGAACCATGCGCCCTGACCGGAAATACTGACTTCGTCACCGAACGTGACCGTACATTCGCCGAAACGCACATCTTCCTCGCCAACGGGCCTGTAAGGCTCAACCGAGATAGTATATACCTCCGGCGAGTCAACACCCGTACATGAGCCCATAACGAGAAATGAGCACAGCAGAGCCGATATATATTTAATTGGTTTCATTCTATCACCGTCACTTTGATTACAGTTTACTCTGTTTATGTGAAAATCAAATGACAGAATTATATTAAACACATAATATTTACGGCTCCGTCCGTTTCCGGAGGAGCCGTGATCCTGTCAATCCACGAATTTTCCGTTTATCACAACAAATTCAGGCTTTTCGGTGATGTCAAACACTTCACCGCGAAATGCTGTAAAATCTGCGTCCTTTCCGGTCTCTATACTTCCTACGCGGTCATCTATGCCGCATATCCGCGCGGGATTTATCGTTATCGCCCGTACAGCTTCGTCACGGCTCAGCCCGCCGCGCACCGCTATTCCCGCCGTTACGGGAAGATACTGTACCGGTGTCTCGGGGTGGTCGGTGCATATCGCTGTCTCAACACCTTTTTTGTGCAGCTTCGCGGCATTCTCTATGGCCTGGTTCACAAGCTCGGGCTTACATCTGTCCGCAAACAAGGGGCCTATGATGCACTGCGCGCGCTCATCTCTGAGCTCGTCGGCTATCAGGTGACCGTCGGTAGCGTGGATAAGCACATAGTCGAGCGAAAACTCCTTTGCTATGCGTATCGCGGTGAAAATATCGTCCTGCCGGTGGCAATGGAAATGCGCCTTTATCTCACGTCTCAGCAACGGAATGAGCGCTTCGCACTTCATATCGAGGTCGGGACGCGACGTTTCGTCATCTGTTCCCTTCGTGCGCTCATATTCCGCGAGGTCGTCCATATAACGGCGGGCTTTCATGAGCTGCTCGCGTATAATGGCGGCAGTCGCCATTCTTGTCACCGGCGTTTCGTCGCGGTCATTGTAAACGCGCTTCGGATTTTCACCGAGCGCGAATTTTATAGAAACAGGGTCTTTTATAACGAGCTTATCGATGCGGGAACTGCCGTAAGTTTTCATTGCAAGGAAGCTGCCGCCGATAGGGTTTGCACTGCCGACACCCGTAACAACGGTGCCGACACCTGCCCTCGCCGCTTCTGAAAAACAGAGGTCTGCCGCATTTATCGCGTCGATAGCGCGCAGATGTGGGGTCGAAGGGTCTGTCGCTTCGTTAACATCGTCGCCCTCAAATCCCAGTCCGTTCTCGCAGATGCCGATGTGGCAGTGTGCGTCAACGAACGCCGGATAAACGGTAAGCCCCGACGCGTCGATAACATCGCCGGAGTCGAGGTTTCCCGAAAATTCATCCATATTGCCGACAGAGGTTATGATACCGCCGTTCGTTTCGATATATCCGCATTCAATTATGTCGTCGTCGGAAGCGGTGAATATTCTTGCGTTGTATATTATCATAGGCTTTCCTTTATTTTGTCGATGATCTTTGCGGGAGTCCCCGCGGCTTTTATTATGATGTCGGAGCGTTCCGAATATATCGGGCGGCGCGTGTCGTAGAGCTCTTTTACCTTCTCCTTCGGGTTGTTGAACGCAAGAGGGCGGTTGCTGTCATCCTTTATGCGCTTGTAACAGGTCTCGAAATCAACATCGAGGAAGATGACTTTGCCTGTTTCGCGGGCAGTCTTTGCGGTGTTTTCGTTTATTATCGCTCCGCCGCCGAGCGCGACAACAGAATTATCCGGCATCTCGGCAATGTATTTTGCCTCAAGCGAGCGGAAGTACGGCTCGCCGGATCTGTCGAATATTTCGGGAATGGACATCTTTTCGTGCTCTACGATGTAGGCATCGAGATCCGCGAACGCCATTCCCGTCTTTTTGGCGAGCTCCCTGCCGATACGCGATTTTCCGCAGCCCATGAACCCGCAGAGATAAAGCTTCATATCAGATCCTCCATATCGGAGATGAGCTGCTTTAAGTCAGCTTCGGCGAATTTCGCGCCGTTCCAGATCTCCTGCGCCGCGGCAGCCTGAAGAACGAGCATTGCCATACCGGTCATTGCAGGCTTACCGAGTTCCTTTGCCTTCTTTGTGAGAAGTGTCTCTTTGGGATTGTAGATAACATCAAATACCGCATCGGAATGGGCAATGATCTCATCTGTACAAGGCATTCTGTCAACTTTCGGGAACATACCCACAGGTGACGCGTTTATGAGCAGGTCAAAGCCGTGTGCGCTCGCACCGAGGTCACTTTCCGAAAGCACTTCTCCGTGTATCTCCGCAGATTTTATCCGAGCGCGCGGAACGCGGGACTTTATCTGGGATATTGTCTTTTCCGCATCGATAAGAAAGTCCGGCAGAACAGCGACAGTGACGTTGCCGCCCTTGTACGCGGCTTCTGCGGCGATCATTCGTCCGACTCCGCCGCAGCCGATCACAAGAACGTGAGAGGCGAGGCTTGCGCCGAGCATATCTATTGAGCGCGAGAAGCCGAATACATCGGTGTTATAGCCGACCTTTTCGTCACCGTTCCTGACGCAGTTCACCGAGCCGAAGCGCTCCGCGGACGCATCAAGCCTGTCACAGTACGGGATTATCCCGACTTTATGCGGTATGGTCGCGTTGAAACCGTCGAGCCCCGATAGTTTACCGAAGCTGTTTTCAAGCTCCTCGGGCGGAATATCGAGCAGCTCATAGCTTCCGTCAATACCGGCGAGCTTCATCAGTCTTGAATGTATCTGGGGTGAGAGTGAGTGACCGAGCGGGTGCCCGATAAGTGCGTACTTTTTCATTTTTAATGCCTTTCTGTATATTCAACATAAAGCTGTTAGTTTGTCCCGTTTTCAGAAGCGGGCTGAATGAGGGTTTGACGGGCCGGTGGATTTCCTTACTCGTCAACAGCGATCGCTTCAACGTTTTCGAGCGTCTTCTTTACCATTCCTGTGAGCGCCTTTCCGGGTCCGCATTCAACGAAACGGTCTGTACCGTCGGATCTCATTGCAGCAAGTTCGGAAGTGAAGCGTACAGACGAGAAGATATGACGGGACATAAGATCGTGTATCTCAGAGAAGTCCGTGAGCTTTCCGCCTGTAACGTTAGAGTAGAATGCCTTCTGCGGCATACCGATCTTTATATCCTTTATGAGCTCCTTGAATTCAAGCCCCGCTTCCTTCATATACTCGCTGTGGAAGGCGGCCGCCACCGCCAGCGGAACGGTGCGCTTCGCGCCCTTCACTTTCAGCAGTTCCGCTGCCTTTGCGACGCCCGCCTCACTGCCGGCGATGACGGTCTGTACCGGGGTATTGTAGTTTACGGGTACAACATAATCGCCGCCGTCCGTTATCTCTTTGCAGGCTTCCTCTATAACCGACGCATCAAGTCCGATAACCGCCGCCATTTTGCCGCCGTTCTTCTTTGCCGCCTTGTCCATACATGCGGCACGGTGCTTTATAAGAGTGTAGCCGGTCTGAACATCGACCGCGCCGGAAAGCACAAGTCCCGCGTATTCGCCGAGCGAGTGACCGGCAACGGCATCAAATTCTCCGCCATCGAGTCCGAATTTCTTCGCACAGATAAGAGACATAGTGAAGATAGCGGGTTGGGAGACGCTTGTTACGGCGAGCTCCTCGGGCGTACCCTCGAACATGGTTTTTTTGAGATCGAAGCCGAGAATGTCACTTCCGGCTGTGAAAAACTCCTCATAAACAGAGGGTGTCTCATCATACAGCTTCTTTCCCATACCGCTGTACTGGGAACCCTGCCCCGAAAATAAAAGTGCAGTTGACATAAAAAATATTCCTTTCTTTTCTGTTCGTGAAACCGTTTTCAGTAGTACAGCTTCTCCAAAAAGTCAAAAATTTGTTTGTGCACTATTGACAAAAACGCGCTGTGCTGATATAATATAAATATGTATGTGCCTTATTTGCGTACCTTTATATGTTGATATAACCATTATATACCATTTTCTTTACAAAATCAATAGGAAACGGGGATAAAATGCGAGGAATAAAAATTATCGGTACGGGAATGTATGCTCCCGATATGATACTGAGCAATGATATGCTCTCTACATTTCTTGACACCAACGACGAATGGATATACTCAAGAACGGGTATAAGAGAACGCCGTATTTCGGTGGATAAGCCGAATTTCTATATGGCGGCGGAAGCGGCAAAGGCTGCCGTTGCGAACAGCGGCACAGACCCGTCGGAAATAGACCTTGTGCTTGCGGCGACCTGCTCGCCGGACTACTTCTATCCGGCACTTTCGTGCCTTGTGCAGCACGCGGTCGGAGCGGTCAACGCGGCGGCTTTTGATATAAACTCTGCCTGCACCGGCTTTATAAATGCGCTCGATACGGCGTCCCGCTTTCTTGAGGACGGCGATTACAAAAACATACTCATTGTCGCGAGCGAACGTCTCGCTCCGCACTGTGACTATACCGACCGCACCGCGAGCATTCTTTTCGGCGACGGCGCGGGGGCTGCGGTAGTTACAAAGAACGACAAGCCCATGTGGTCGTACCTGAGCGCAAAAGGAGATTACTTCAACGCGCTTTACTGCAAGGTCGATCAGAGCCGCTCGAACTGTCAGTATCTTGCAAAAACGGACGCACTTCCTGTCGGGATCATAGACAGTGAAGCAAAGACCCACACTCTTCAGATGAACGGCAAGGCGGTATATAAATTCGCTGTTGACGCTATGGACACCGCTGTACGCAAGGTCCTCGAACGATCGGGTCTCGGAATAGATGATATTGACCTTTACATACCGCATCAGGCGAACGCGCGAATCATTGAGAGCGCGGTAAAATCGCTCGGACTTCCCGAAGAGAAGGTGTATGTGAACCTCGAAAAACGCGGTAATACGTCAAGCGCCTGCATTCCTACGGCTCTTGCGGAACTTGACGAAATGGGACGCATAAAGGACGGAATGACTATCTGCCTCGTTGGTTTCGGAGCCGGTCTGACCAGCGGCGCTATCGTTTTCACGCAGTAACCGCGAGTAAGAAAGACGGTATAAGAATACTCGAAGGAAGCTGAACGAGCATGAAAGGATATATACTATGAAAACAAGGATAACCGAACTTCTCGGAATAAAGTACCCGATATTACAGGGCGGTATGGCATGGGTGGCTGAAAGCACACTCGCAGCTGCTGTCTCAAATGCGGGCGGCGCGGGAATAATCGCAGGCGGCGCTGCGCCGATAGATTATCTGCGTGACCAGATACGCCGCGCAAAATCGCTCACCGACAAGCCTTTCGGCGTGAACGTCATGCTCATGAGCCCGAATGCCGAGGAACTCGCGCAGCTCGTTATTGACGAGGGTGTGGCTTTCGTCACCACCGGTGCGGGGAATCCCGGGAAATTCATGGAGAACTGGAAAGCCGCGGGAATAAAGGTAATACCCGTCGTACCGTCGGTAGCTCTCGCAAAGCGCATGGAGCGCGCCGGTGCCGATGCGGTCATAGCGGAGGGAACGGAAAGCGGCGGTCATATCGGAGAGAATACGACGATGTGCCTTGTGCCGCAGGTCGTTGACGCTCTGGAAGTGCCGGTGCTCGCTGCGGGCGGAATAGCTGACGGCCGCGGTATAGCAGCATCGTTCATGCTCGGCGCGGAGGGTGTTCAGGTCGGAACACGCTTCCTTGCGAGTGAGGAATGTAAGATACATCAGAATTATAAGGATCTTGTTATCGGCGCCAAGGACACGGACAGCATCGTTACCGGACGCTTTACCGGACACCCCTGCCGCAACGTAAAGTCGAAGCTTGCGAAAAAGTTACAGACATTTGAAAAAGACGGCGGTACTCCCGAGGAGTTCGAGCAGATCTCGGCCGGTTCACTGCGTAAAGCGGTAGTTGACGGCGATCTGGAAAACGGTTCGTTCATGTGCGGCGCGATAGCCGGAATGATAAATGATATAAAGCCCTGCAAGGACATCATAGAGGATATGTTCGCACAGGCAGAGAAGCTGCTGAATAGATAATTTTCAGTACAGCACATTATAACACCGAAAGGAACAAGAACATGGCAGTAGCACTGATAACAGGCGCTTCACAGGGAATAGGAGCGTGCATAGCAAAGAGACTCGCTAAGGACGGCTGGGATATAGCAATAAACCACTATCCGAGCGACGGCGACAAAGCAAAGGCGGAAGGTGTCGCGGAGGAATGCAGAGCAAGCGGCGTCCGCGCTGAAATATTCGCCGCGGATGTATCGTCGTTCGATCAGTGTGCAGAGCTCGTTAAATCGGTCAAGGACGCTTTCGGAAGCCTTGACGCTCTCGTTAACAACGCGGGCATCACAAAGGATACCCTGCTCACGCTCATGACCGAGGAACAGTATGACAGTGTCATCGCTGTAAATCAAAAGTCGGTCTTCAATATGATGAAACCGACAATAAAGATAATGATGAAGCAGAAACACGGTGCGGTAGTAAATATGGCATCGGTAGCGGGTCTTTACGGCAACCCCGGTCAGTTCAACTACTCCGCTTCAAAGGCCGCAATAATCGGTATGACCATGAGCGCGGCAAAGGAAGTCGGCGCACGCAATATCCGTGTAAACGCAGTCGCACCCGGACTTATCAAGACCCCTATGACGGATAAGCTCACAGATGAGCAGAAGGCAAAAATATTTGATCAGATAGCACTCAAGCGCTTCGGCGAGGTGGAGGAGATAGCATCGGTAGTATCGTTCCTTCTCTCTGACAACGCATCGTATATCACGGGACAGACCATAGAGATCAGCGGCGGTTTGTCGATGTGAGCCGGGAAAGTTCGTCTGCGCTTTATAACACGGCTTCGCCGTGCCTGTGACGTCTTGCTGATAGGGCTTCGCCCTATAACCTGACAAGGGGCTGTCGCCGCCCCTTGACCCCGCGGTCGCAACGGCGACACCGAATCCGTATGTTACTTTCTGCGGAGGGAAAATCATCTGCCTCGCCGCCGTTATTTTCCGAGACGTAATTTATACGTTCAAAGGTCGCGACGGCGACACCGGATCCGTATGTTACTTTCTGCGGAGGGAAGATCATCTGCCTCGCTGCCGTTATTTTCCGAGTCGTAATTTATACGTTCAAAGGTCGCGACGGCGACACCGGATCCGTATGTTACTTTCTGCGGAGGAAAGATCATCTGCCTCGCCGCCGTTATATTGATCAAAACTAAGGAGATAGTATGAGAAGAGTTGTTGTTACCGGTCTCGGAATACTGAGCCCGATAGGAAACACGGTCGATGAGTTCTGCGCAAACCTTAAAGCCGGAAAGCATGGTTTAACGCTTGAAAGCTGGTTTCCGACACAGACAGAAGAAAAAAACGTCGTTGCAAGAGTCAAGAACTTTGATGATTCCGAATACATAGATAAAAAGGAAGCCAGGCGCACCGACTTCGTTACGCGATACGCCGTATATGCCTCTAAAAAAGCGCTTGAAGATGCGGGCACGACTTTTGACGACATTGACCCGTACAGACGCGGCGTTATAATCGCTTCCGGTATAGGCGGAATACAGACTACCGAGGAGCAGATCCTGAATTACCACAACAAAGGCAATGGTCGCGTTTCCGTATTCACGATCCCTATGATGATAGGGAATATGGCACCCGGTGTGGTCGCGATAAAGACCGGATTCAAGGGTGCGAACTATACGATAGTTTCCGCCTGCGCGTCATCAACACACGCGATAGGTGAAGCATTCAGAATGATAAAGCACGGCTATCTCGACTGCGCTATTGCGGGCGGCTCCGAAGCGTGCAGCATAGGGTTCGCAATGGCGGGCTTCAACAATATGCACGCCCTTACACGAAGCACCGACCCTGACCGCGCATCGATACCGTTCGATAAAGAACGCTCGGGCTTTGTTCTCGGTGACGGCTCGGGAATAGTTATACTCGAAGAATATGAGCATGCTGTAAAACGCGGCGCGAAGATATATGCGGAAGTTGCCGGCTATGGCGCGACCTGTGACGCATACCACGAAACAAGTCCCGACCCGAAAGGTGACGCGGGCGCGAAGGCGATGGAATTCGCAGTGACAGAGGCTGGCGTTCCGTTCGAAACGATAAACTACTGCAACGCGCATGGCACATCGACGAAGATGAACGATGCGACCGAGACCGCGGCGCTCAAAAAGACTTTCGGCGATCACGCGTACAAAATGGCGGTCAACTCGACAAAGTCAATGACCGGACATCTTCTCGGCGCGGCTGGCGGTCTCGAAGCTGTAGCTGTGGCGCTTCAGATGAAGAACGGGTTCGTTCACGCGACCGTAGGTCTGAACGTTGACGACGAAGAGTGCGATCTCGACAACTGTAAAGGCAGCGCAAGAGATATGAAGATAACGGGAGCAATAAGCAATTCGCTTGGCTTCGGAGGCCACAACGCAACACTGTGCTTCCTGCCCGCAGACAGATAACGGAGGTATTTATGCAGTACGAACACAATGAGCTTATGAGCGCCGCAAGAGAATACATCGGTCTTATGAAAGAAAGCGGGCTCGGATATTTCAGGATAAAGAACGACAAGTTTGAGATAGAACTCGGCGAAAAGCATCCTCACATGATGCCGTTCCCGATGCAGATGCCGCCGCAGCCTGGTGCAACGGCATCAGTACAGAGTATCAGTCCGGATGCTCCGAAGAAAAGCGCGCCCGAGGGAAATGTTATGAACTCGCCGATAGTCGGCACGTTCTATGCTGCTCCGTCACCGGAAAAGCCGCCGTTCGTAACTGTCGGCAAGCAGGTATCAAAGGGCGACGTACTATTCATTATAGAAAGTATGAAGCTGATGAATGAAGTCACGAGCGAATATGACGGCGTTGTAGCCGAGATATTCGTCGAAGACGGTGAGACTGTTGAATTCGGCCAGCCTATCATGCGTATAGAATAATAAGGGTAAAAAAATATGAAAATGGATCAAGAACAGATAAAGCAGATAATACCGCACCGTGACCCGTTCCTGCTCATTGACGAGATCGTGGAGATTGAGGAAGGCAAGCGTGTTGTGGCACTAAAGCATATAAAGGCAGACGACTTCTGGTTCAAGGGACATTTCCCCGACTATCCGGTGGTTCCCGGTGTGCTTATCCTTGAGATGTTAGCTCAGGCGGGGGCTGTAACAATGCTGATGCTTCCCGAAAACAAAGGCAAGATCGGCTTTTTCGGCGGTGTCAAGGAAGCGAAGTTCCGCAGACAGGTAGTTCCGGGCGATACGCTTCGCCTTGAAGTCGAACTTATCAAGATCAAAGGCCCCGTCGGTGTCGGAAAAGGTATAGCGACGGTAAACGGCGAGAAAGCCTGTACAGCGGAGATCTCGTTCGCTATCAAATAATAACGGAAGAGAAACTTATGATCGAAAAAATTCTTATAGCCAACCGCGGAGAGATCGCGTTACGTGTGATACGCGCCTGCCGTGAGCTTGGAATACAGACAGTGGCGGTATATTCCACCGCCGACAAAAACGCGCTCCATGCGCAGATAGCCGACCAGTCCGTCTGTATAGGCGGTCCGAAAAGCACCGACAGCTACCTCAACTCACGCGCTATACTCGCGGCGTGTGAGATAACAGGCGCGCGTGCTATACACCCCGGATTCGGATTCCTGTCCGAGAGCAGCCGTTTTGTTCGCTTATGTGACAAGTGCGGCATAAAGTGGATAGGCCCCGGTGCCGATGCTATGGACGCTATGGGCGACAAAGCGAACGCCAAGGCAACTATGATAAAGGCGGGAGTTCCCGTCGTACGCGGTTCCGACGGCATAGTCACAAGCCTTGACGAAGCGAAGAGCATCTCTGCGGAAATAGGTTACCCCGTTCTCGTAAAAGCAAGTGCAGGCGGCGGCGGACGCGGTATCAGACGCGCGGACAGCGAGGAAGATCTTGAAGGCGCTCTCGCCGCGGCAAAGGAAGAAGCACTTCGTTTCTTCGGTAACGATGAGGTTTATATCGAAAAATTCATAGTTGACCCGCGCCACATCGAAATACAGATACTCGCGGACGAGCACGGAAACGTGATTCATCTCGGCGAGCGCGACTGTTCCTGTCAGCGCCGCAACCAGAAGGTGCTTGAAGAATCTCCGAGCCCGATAATGACACCGGAGCTCCGTGCGAAAATGGGCGAAGCTGCCGTAAAGGCAGCAAAGGCTTGCGGTTACCACAACGCCGGAACTGTTGAGTTCCTCGTCGATAAGGACAGGAATTTCTACTTCATGGAAATGAACGCGCGTATTCAGGTCGAACACCCTGTCACCGAAATGGCGACCGGCATAGACCTTGTAAAGCAGCAGATACTTATTGCAAGCGGTCTTCCGCTTTCGATAAAACAGGAAGACGTCCGTCTGAGCGGACACACGATAGAGTGCCGTATAAACGCCGAGGACCCGAAGAACAACTTCCGGCCCTGCCCCGGCAAGATAGAGGGAATTCACGCTCCGGGCGGTTTCGGTGTGCGTATAGACACAGCCGCATATCAGGGATATGAGATACCTCAGTATTATGACAATATGATCGCAAAGCTGATCGTTCACGGCTGTGACCGGACGGAAGCAATCAACAAGATGCGTGTCGCGCTGAGCGAAATGCTTATTGAAGGCGTTCAGACAAACATAGATTATCAGCTCGCGCTTGTCCGCGATGAGGAATTCATCAAGGGCGAGTTCGATATAGGTTTCCTTAACCGAAAGCAGCTTTTGTGATCAGACTGCGTAAAAGAATATATTATTACAGATAATGGCGAGGTTTTATGGCATTAGAAGATCTTTTCAAAGTCGTAAAAGACAGGTCTATGGCTGATACAAAGTCAAAGCCCGACACAAAACAGAAAAAGCCGTCCAATATGGTCGAGATACCCCGCGGACTGCTTTTTAAGTGTCCCCGCTGCGGCACTGTTGTTTACAGAGACGATTTCGAGAGAAACCGTTCCGTCTGTATGAACTGTAATTACCACGCGAGAATAAGTGTCCGTGAGCGTCTCGAAATGACTGCAGATAAGGGTACATTTACCGAACTCGACCCCGGTCTTTCGTCCCTGAATCCGATCGACTTCCCCGGATATGAAGCCAAGATAGCTGAGCTTCAGAAGAGCTGCGGCATCAACGAGGCTGTTATAACCGGAGTATGTAAGATACACCGCTATAAGACCGTTATAGGTATAATGGACAGCAACTTCATGATGGCAAGTATGGGAAGCGTCGTAGGTGAGAAGATCACACGCGCTTTTGAATATGCCACCGAAAACAGGCTCCCCGTTGTGCTGTTCACAGCCTCCGGCGGTGCAAGAATGCAGGAGGGCATCATATCCCTTATGCAGATGGCAAAGACGTCCGGCGCTATCGCCCGTCACAGCGAAGCCGGTCAGCTCTATGTCACGGTAATGACCGACCCGACTACCGGCGGCGTCACGGCCTCGTTCGCGAGCCTCGGTGACATCATCATCGCAGAACCGAAAGTGCTTATCGGATTTGCCGGCCGCCGTGTCATAGAAGGCACAATAAAACAGAAGCTTCCCGACGATTTCCAGTCCGCCGAGTTCATGCTCGAAAACGGCTTCGTCGATATGATAGTCGAGAGAAAGGTTATGCGCCCGACCCTCTCGAAGATATTCCGGACGCATAATTATACCCGCTCAGAGGAATACAGTGGAGGTGGCGCAACATGAGCGATCTTACCGCTACCGAAAGACTCGCGGTCATACGCGCAAAGGGCAGACCTACCGTTCGCGACTATATCCCCGCGCTTTTCAACAACTTTCTTGAACTTCACGGAGACAGGCATTTCGGCGACGACGCAGCTATAATAGGCGGCGTCGGAATGTTCGACTGCACGCCGGTCACGATTATCGCTCAAGTAAAAGGCCGCAATCTTGATGAAAACAAACGCTCGAATTTCTCGATGCCGCACCCCGAAGGTTACAGGAAAGCTCTCCGTCTCGCAAAGCAGGCGGAAAAATTTCACAGACCCGTGATATGTCTCGTTGACACGCCCGGCGCATTCTGCGGCATCGAAGCCGAAAAACGCGGACAGGGCGAAGCTATTGCCCGCAACCTCATGGAGTTCATGACTCTGAAAACGCCGATCCTTTCGATCGTTCTCGGCGAGGGCGGTTCCGGCGGAGCTCTGGCTCTCGCTGTATGCGACGAGCTTGCTATGCTTGAGAACGCGCTTTACTCGGTAATTTCGCCGCGCGGGTTCGCGTCGATACTCTGGAAAGACGCAACGCGTGAATCGGAAGCAGCCGAGCTTATGAAGATAACAGCCGAAGACCTTGTGAAATTCGGCGTTTGCGAGCACATCATCGAAGAGCCGGACGGAGGTGCGCACCGCGACCCCGCGCTCACGATTGAGAACATTGGCGAATATCTTACTGAGACACTTCCGAGACTTATGAGCGTAAGCACAGAAGAGATGCTGAACAAGAGATACGAGAAATTCCGTAAGATAGGAGTTTTTGCTGAAAACTGATCCGTAATTGTTCTCTGTCTCGTTGTTCAGAGACACTGTAATTTCCGTGGTACGGCACCGGGTCCAGCGTCACGCTGGCGCGGGGTCGCGGGGCGGCGTTAGTCCCGCGCGGAGTTTGAGGCGGAGCCTCAAGTCTCTTAATTAAAACGCGTCCACGGATCCAAGGCGGAGCCTTGGTCGAGTCCGGGGCGAAGCTCCGGCGGGGCTTGGGGCAGAGCCCCAAACGCGCGTCCGCAGACGCGCATTAATGCAGAGCGGAGCCCGCTTGTGCAATGTGCCCGATTTACGGCGGCAGCTTTGTGAAAAACTGCCAATTTTACAGAAATTGAAAAAAGCTATTGATTTTTTGAATAGTATCATTTATAATGGTAACAGTACAAAAACCGAACGGAGGCAATAATTATGATATTCGACAAAGTAAAAAGTATAATCGTTGACCAGCTCGATGTTGACGAGGATAAGGTAACTCTCAATTCCAACATACAGGACGACCTCGGTGCAGATTCGCTCGACATCGTTGACCTCGTTATGAGCTTCGAGGACGAGTTCGACCTTGAGATCCCGGACGATCAGGTCGAGAACATCAAGACTGTGGGCGACGTAGTAAAGTACATCGAAGAGAACACAGAAGAGAACTGATAGTAAAGTGCATTCAGCCCCGCATAGAAGCGGGGCTTTTGTTTTTGAACAGAATAAAACGCTGTCCGCTGCACATAATATCACAAAAACCGAAAGGAAGATGATATTATGCAGCTTGACGGCTCAAAGACACTCGAAAACCTGAAAACCGCGATAATGGGTGAGATGCAGGCGCGGACGAAATACAACATCTACGGCGATATCGCCCGCAAAGAGGGATACAACGAGATCGCGGATGTATTCGACATGACCGCGGACAATGAACGGGCACACGCGGAGATGTGGCTCTCGCAGATAAGCGGAGGGATACCCGCAAACACGAAAGCCGCGCTCGAAAACGCGGCCGGCGGTGAAAACTATGAATGGACGGATATGTACGCGGGTTTTGCGCAGACCGCAAGAGATGAAGGCTTTGACAACATCGCGGCTCTTTTCGATATGGTCGGGCAGATAGAAAAGGAGCACGAAGCGCGCTACCGCCGCCTTATCGACCTTATCAACAGCGGCAAAGTATTTACCGAGGACGGCGAGATCGTGTGGATATGCCGGAACTGCGGACATCTTCATCACGGAACGAGCGCGCCCGAATTCTGCCCCGTATGCAAGAAGCCCCAGTCGTATTTCGAGAGAAAACGGAGCTGACACAATGACAATTCACAACGCATAATTATGGTGCGGCTGCACCGCGTATTTGACTGTGACAAAGACGCAGATGCCTTCAAAGCTCGTCACGATTCAGATACATCGCGAAGCTATGACCTCAATTGTGCGTTGTGCATTTCCCTATATTCCGAAAAGGCTCTTAATGAGATCATACAGAGCGAAGCGGAATTCGATCTCTCCGCGTTCGGCTTTCAAGCTGTCGGCAGTTGCCCTGTCGGCGGCTTTTCTCTGTTCGTAAAGCCCACGGCGGGGCAGGGGCGACTTCGGCGCGCTCACCGCATTTACACAGACCGACGGGTAAAGCACACACCACCAGTTTTTCCCGGCACCCTCACCTATCTCGATGCGCAGAGCGTCGTAACTCCCCGCAGGAAGCGTGAAATCCGCATATACCCGGGTCGGGAAATCGCAGGTCTCGACGCTGCACCGGACGGTCTCGGTACAGCCTATGCTACGGAGATACTCGCCCGCACGCTGCTCGATGTAAACGAGATTACGCTCGGCAAGCGCTTTGGTCTCGCTCTTTGAACCGCACGACGCGAACATACCGCTCATATCCGTGAGTATGTAGTCGCGCAGAGCGTATTTCACGCGCTGGTCGTGCTCGCTGTCGGAATTTGCAAGAATGTGCAGTCTGAACGTGCTTTTGCGAAGCTCGTCGCAGTCCTTCGCAAATCCCGCGAAAAGCGCGGTAAGTATTGCGAACGCCGTCCCGAGAAGCATTGCTATATCAAGTCTCTTTTCCTTTGATGTCATGGTTTTCTGTCCTTTCCGGTGATAAGAGAGTGTGTATATCAGCACCCCGATTTTGCAATATCATTATGGACAGGAATTCAGAAATTAATCTGAATTTTTCAAAAAACTATTTGCAAATCGACGGAATTGTGATATAATGGATATGATATTCGCAGATAATTCGTGCGAAAAAGAAACCGAAAGGACATAACGACCATGGCAAAAATGAATGAAAACTTCCTTAATTTAAAGAAAAGCTACCTTTTTATCGAGATAGGCAAGCGTGTACGCGAATACATTGCCGCTCACCCCGACAACAAGATAATCAGAATGGGTATCGGCGACGTTACGCTCCCGCTCGTTCCCGCTGTTGTTGACGCTATGAAGAAAGCATCCGAGGAAATGGGCGTGAAAGAGACATTCCGCGGTTATGAGGACAGCGGTCTCGGCTACGATTTCCTCCGCGAAGCTATCGCGGGCTATTACAAGAAATACGGCGTTGACATCGCGCCCGAGGAAGTTCTCGTAAGCGACGGTGCAAAATCCGACTGCGGCAACATCGGCGACATTCTCTCCGCCGACAACACGGTTCTTATTACCGACCCCGCATACCCCGTTTACGTTGACGCAAACGTCATGGGCGGCAGAAACATACTCTTCGCGAACTCGGACGAGAGCAACGGCTTCGCGGCAATGCCCGACAAGAACGTAAAGGCTGATATCATCTACCTCTGCTCGCCGAACAACCCCACCGGCTCGGCATACACCGCCGACCAGCTCAAAGAATGGGTTGACTACGCTCTCGCGAATGACGCTGTGATCATCTACGATTCCGCTTACGAAGCATTCATACATGACCCTGCTATCCCGCATTCTATCTTCGCAATAGAGGGAGCAAGAAAGTGTGCTATCGAGATATGCTCGCTTTCCAAGACGGCAGGCTTTACCGGCGTTCGCTGCGGATATACCGTTATACCGAAGGAGCTCATGCTCAAGGATTCAAAGGGCGGCGAGCACAGCTTCCGCGATCTATGGATACGCCGTGAGGGAAGCAAGTTCAACGGCGTGGCTTACCCTGTTCAGCGTGCGGCTGAAGCTGTATTCTCTGAAGAAGGTCAGAAGCAGACCCACGAAGTCATCGAGAAGTACATGGCGAACGCAAAGATCATGGCGGACACATTCGACGAACTCGGAATAAAGTACACAGGCGGCAAGAACAGCCCGTACATCTGGTTCAACTGCCCGTTCGGAATGGGAAGCTGGGACTTCTTCGACAAACTTCTCAATGAAGCCGAGGTTGTCGGCACTCCCGGCGAGGGCTTCGGAAAGAACGGCGACGGCTGGTTCCGTCTGACCGCATTCAATACACTTGAAAACACAAAGGAAGCAATGGAAAGATTCAAAAAGCTCTGTGGTAAGTAAGATATGGAAAAGCCTCCCAACAAAGCTCTTGATATAACATTCGCGGTGCTGCGGATCGCTGCCGCTGCGGTGTGCGCATTCCTGCTGTACACATTCATCTATACGATAAGCTTAAAGCAGATAAACCACGGCAACGTTATCGGCTGTATGTACTGCGGAAGCGTGCTGATCCTTGCCATAGCATACCCGTTCCTGAAAAAGAAAAAGCCGCTTCGTATCGCGGCGAAAGCGTGCGGTTGTGTGCTGACGGCATTCGCTGTTTACTGTGCGGTAATATCCTGCTTTATCGTTTCGGAAATGACCCACGGCGAGGACAGCGCTCTCGCGGTCTCATCGGAAGGGCATCCCCAGACGGTTATAGTTCTCGGCTGTATGGTGCTTGACGGTGAGCCGTCGCCCATGCTCGCACTTCGCATCGGGAAAGCCGAGGAATATCTCAGTGCCCACCCCGACGCGGTATGTATAGCGACCGGCGGAAAGGGCAGCAATGAAGAGATCTCTGAAGCCGAGTGCATACGGAAATGCCTGGTCCGCGACGGCATAGACGAAAGCCGCATATACGTCGAAGACAAGTCGGTCGATACGACAGAGAACATACGCTTTTCGACGGAGATAATCGAAGACGAGGGGCTTCCGAAGGACATTGTCGTCGTAAGCGAGTGTTATCACATATTCCGCGGCGTGCGGCAGGCGCGGCTCAACGGACTCCACGCAGCGGGCATCTACCCGGATCCTGCGCCGGTCATCAAGACCATGCCGAGCTATTGGCTCCGCGAAATATTCGCCCTTTCGCGTGATTTCTTCTTTGCGTAAAGCGCTTTCGCGCGTCTTAACAGACGGTTCCGGGGCTCCGCGCCCCCGTCCCGCGGCAGGCATCCGCCTGCACCGGAAGCTGCCGCGCAAAAGAGACCGGACACTGCTCCTATCCTTACTTCGGCTAATTGTCTCTAAGCATAGATGCGTACCTCTGTCAAGGGCGAGGCTTCAAAAATTTTTCGTCCCGTTTATTAAACGAAAAAATTTTGGAGTGCCCTTTACAGGGGTACACATCTGTGCTATAACAGAATAGCCGAAGAGAGGATAAATGATAAAATAACAGCAGACCCGAACGCGCGAGTCTGCTGTTTTATTATTTTCTGTTTACTATATCAAGCGCCTTGTAATACAGCCGATAGAGCTTCTGTACGCTGTTCTCAAGGAAGTAGTAATGTGCGATATACGGAATTACAAGACCGAGAAACAGCAGTGAAAGCAGAAGTATCTGGATCGAATAATTCGTAACGAGAACGGCAAACGACAGTACCGTCATTATCGCAAAGGTCATGGTCACGATAAGGTGTATAAGCCGTTCATGCTGATAAAAGCCTATCCTGATGAGCAGTTCGGAGACGAAATTCTCATCTATGCTTTTCTCGTCTTTGAGCCGTATCTCTACCTCGGAAAGGTAATCTTTTACTTCACGCTTCATCAGTCAAGAGTATCAATGAGCTCCAGCGGCTTTTCAACATTCATCTTCACACACATCTCGATGAACTTGTCGAGCGGTACGTTGTTGAGCTTCTTGTTGCCGCGGATATTGATAGAAACGGTGCTGTTCGCCGCCTCGTTATCGCCGAGAACGATGATATACGGATCTTTGTACGCCTTGAACTTCTTGATCTTGTTGTTCATGTTGTCGTCCGCAAGGTCGATCTCCGCTCTGATACCGTTCTTCTTCAGCAGGTCAAATACCTTCTGTGCATACTCGTTGTGCTCGGTTCTGATAGGAACTATACCGACCTGATACGGGTTGAGCCAGAACGGGAAGAGACCCTTGAAATTCTCTGTGATTATACCTATGAAGCGCTCGAAAGAGCCGAATATTGCGCGGTGTATCATTACCGGCTGCTTCTCCGAGCCGTCCTGCGCGATATACTTCATATTGAAATTGAGAGGAAGCTGGAAGTCGAGCTGGATAGTACCGGTCTGCCACTCGCGGCCGAGAGCGTCCTTCATCTTAAGGTCGATCTTCGGGCCGTAGAACGCGCCGTCGCCTTCGTTGAGCTCATAACCGTCCTTGCCGAACAGCTTTTCGAGGATCTCTTTAAGGTCGTCCTCTGCCTTGTTCCAGACGTTTATATCACCCATATAGTCGTCGGGGCGGGTCGAGAGCTCTGCGCTGTAGGTCAGACCGAACGTATCATAAAGCTCCTTGGCTATGCTCATGATATCGCTGATCTCGTCGGCGATCTGCTCTTCTGTAACAAGTATATGCGCGTCGTCCTGACGGAAGAGCTGTACACGGAAAAGACCGTTGAGCTCACCGGATTTTTCTTTACGGTGAATGGTATCTACCTGATTGATCTTTATGGGAAGCTCCTTGTACGAGCGCTGCTTGTTCATATAGACCTTGATGGCGTTCGGACAGTTCATCGGCTTGAGCGCGTATGTGTCGGGGTCATCCTCGCTCTCGCCCGGGATTATGAACATTCCGTCCATATAGTGAGCCCAGTGACCGGAAGTTACCCACAGTTCCTTCTTGGAAATAACGGGTCCCGCGATCTCGGTGTAGCCGTGAGCTTCGTGGATCTCTCTCCAGTACGAAAGCAGGGTGTTGAACATCTTCCAGCCGCGCGGGAGCCAGAACGGCATACCGGGTGCGGTGTGATCGAACATGAAGAGTTCGAGCTCCTTACCGATCTTCTTGTGATCGCGTTCAAGTGCTTCCTTTATGAGCTGCTTGTGAGCTTTGAGAGCCGCCTTGTCCGGGAATGCGTAAGCATATATACGTGTAAGGCTGTCGTTGTGCTCGTCACCGCGCCAGTAAGCGCCCGATGTGCTGCGAAGCTCGAAAGCTGCGCCCATAAGTTCCTGAGAATTGTCAACGTGCGGGCCGCGGCAGAGATCGATGTAATCATCACCTGTCCAGTAAGCGGTAATTGTCTCGTCATCGGCGAGATCCTTGATTATCTCGACCTTGAACTTCTGACCTGCAAAGGTCTTAAGCGCCTCTTCCTTTGATATTTCAACGCGTTTCCAGTCTTCGCGGCGCTTGATTATCTCATGCATCTTCTCTTCGATCTTCGGGAAATCCTCTGATGTGACGGTGACGCCCTCGGGGAATGTGAAGTCGTAGTAGAAACCGTCCGCTATCTGCGGACCTATCGCATACTGCGTCTCCTTGCCGTAGATCTCGATCACTGCTTTTGCGAGGATATGAGCGAGCGAGTGTCTGTAAACCTCAAGATACTGTTCCTTTTCCATAGTAAGTCCTCCTTGAACGCCGCTCGGGATTTGATCGACCCGCAACCGGCGGGGATCGTAAGTCAGCGTATCAATAATATATTATTGTAGCACATATAATGCGGTTTGTCAAGGCTGAAAGAGCGGTTATTTCGCTGTTTGCGGGCAGCGATGCTGTCAAGGAGACCGCTCCGAACCTGCACCGCGGTTACATTTTGGTTACAGTCGTATGATCTGCGACCACAGATATGGTAAATTGCAAAAAAAGGTTTATGCCAGAATGACAAAATGAGCTTAATTAAACAAAAAAAGACTGCGCTTTTTGTTCAAATCGTGGTTTTTGCGCGCGGGAAGCAAAAAAGTGTTGCAATAGCCTTTAAAAAGAGTTATAATGTATGTTGAGACATTATGATTATTATTTGCGTCCGTTCGCGGTGCAGCATACTTTTTGCAGCACACAGCCAGCGGTGAAAGGGTGGTTTCATGAACGCAAGCGATATAAAATGGATAACCTCGGGTAATCTGGAACACGACCCCTTTTATTTCAGTATCCCCGAAAAACTCGACAAGTTCGGATACTGCATAGATATGAGCGGTTACGGAGAGGGCAAGACCGATAAGGCCCAGCTCTGCATACTCGATACCGCTATCAGGAAAGAGGAACCGAACATTCTCGTCATCTGCCCCGACGGATGCAAGGAAAGCTGGTACCTGAGCCTGCTCAAGGGCGTAGGTCTCGACTTCAAATTCGTCAATGCGGCACACGGCGCTGTAACATTTTTCAGCCCCGAAACATCAAATCTTATGCTCCTTGATGAAAAAGTTCTCGCAGAGGGCGAAGGCTCGTCGTTCGATCCCATAAGGAAGAGCGGCATACTCTGGGATCTCGTCATAATCGACGGCTCCGGCGCAGAGGACGGTATGATCCCTTCGTTATATACCGAAAACTTTGGTATGAAGACAGATAAGCTTCTCATCTTTGCTCCGTATCCTTCGGAATATACGACCCCACCCGACGGACTGCGCGATATTGTCAAGGCTCTGCTCAACGACAGCGAAAAAGCAAGAAGTATAGATACCTATGAGATAGATGCGGACGTTATGGAGTTCACAATGGCATCTCCGCTTATGAACTGCCCCAGAGATGACAGCGAAACAGGCAAGGTGCGTATAGAACGCTATGCTTTCGATGCGGCGGAAATACCGCAGAATCTTCGCGTTGACGATCAGGGCGGACGCTACACCAACGGCGGCAACGTCTTTGAAGAGTACAACCTTCCCGAAAAGAACATCTACCAGAAGACCGTGTTCACGCGCTCTGATGCGGAAACCCTGAAGAACAGGGATAAGAAGCTCGCTAAGTTCCTTGAGGTCATAGACGATATCATGAACTCAGAGGACAAGACCGCAATAGTATATTTCAGGTCTGATGCCACCGTAAACTACATAGAAAAGGTACTTTCGGCTATCTACTATGACAAGACCGGAAGCATGATATACCTCGAAAAGGCGTTCTTTGACATAAGAGGCCTCAAGCAGTGGTATGAGACCGAGCCGAGCCGCCGTATCAAGGTTATACTCACAAACGACAGACTCAGTGAGAACATCGGCATATATGACCCGATAACCCATATCATCAACTATGAGCTTCCCGACAACCCCGTTGAGCTTCAGCAGAGATATATGCGCAGAGGCGTTTCGGCGGCAGCGTCAAGACCGGAATTCATCATTTTCCTCGACGACAACAAGCTCTTCGACAGCCGTGTCCTCGGTAAGGCACTCATCGGCAACCTTTACAAGGCATTCCGCATAAACGTTCCGTCCGAGAATATACTGTTCAGTATCGACGGCATCGAAGAAATGCTCGCGGATATGATCACTGACATAAAGTACGTAGCCGATTATACCGGCGCGGTAGGTTCGAGCTTTGATATAATCTCAAAGTTCCGCTCGGATTACAATGTTCCGGCGGCAAGGAACTTAACGACCGCAGCAAAGACCCACGATTACGCACAGAGAAAGCTCCTGACGCTCGCAAAGGAACTGGGTGTCGCGGATATGGTCACCGATAAGGAGATCGACAAGCCGGCAATGACCGCAAAGATCACCGAAAAGGTCAAGGAGATCCGCTCCGGTTACGCTTATTTCGACAAAGAAATGGCAATAAAGACAGTTCCGCGCGGAATCGTAAAGAACAGCGAGTTCAGGCAGTTTGCAGGCTATCTCGACGGCAATCCGTTCAATCTCGGTCTTAACAACGCAAGAAACGAGCTCAAAAAAGCAGTCGAAGGCACAACAGAATTCGCGTACATCAAGGATGCGATAATGCAGATACCCGATACACTCAAACCCGCGGTACTGTACAATATCTGGATATACTGGCACAAGACGCTCGGCATCGGAGGTTCTTATGCCGAGTTCATCAAAGCATACAACGAAGGGGTGATCTGAAATGGCTTATGAAGAAACCAAGCAGCGCGAAGCCAAGGCTGCCGAGCTTAAAAAGTACATAGGTGACTTCTACGCCGCGCACAGCGAAGGCAAGACCGAAGAACGCGATGCCGCATTAAAGAAAGTCCAGACCGCCCTCTTTACAGGAAGCTCGGACAGCGAGCCTCTGAAGGACTACTTCAACGAGGCGTTTCAGGGCAGGACCGTTTTCAATACGCTTTTAAGCATCAACGACTATCCGAAGGAGAGTATCCTTCGCGAGCTTTTGCAGAACACGTTCGGATGCTCTTATGAGACAAAGGACGTAAAGGTCATGCTGAACTTCAATACGAAGCAGCACCAGGTAAGTCTCGCATACAACGAAGTCGGCTTCACGATGGAACAGATACTCTACTACTTAAGCTTCGGAAGAAGTGAGGTAGATGAGTCAAAGACCCGTGAAGGTCGTTTCGGTGTCGGTGCAAAGAGCGTTTTCCTCAACGTCGAGTGGCTGTCGCTGAAGTCCAACAACTTCAGCTTCAAGATACAGAACGACAACGGTAACTTAAAGATACTCGACCTTGACCTTTTCGGAACACAGTTCGTAGGCACAGAGATCATCTTCAAGGTAAGAGGCGAGGAGTTCCACGCAATAATGGACAACTTCCTCGGACTCACTGACAAGAAGGGCGACTACATGAACCTCATGGAGCTGTGCTTCGCGTTCAACAGAAAGAAAATACTCGACATCCGTGACGCGCGCAAGCTCGTCGAGTCGGACGACCGCACCTTCAATATCGCAGTCATGGTTGACGGACAGATGAAGACCGTCTATAAGATCATGCAGTATAAGAAGGAAGGCGACGACAACCCGACCATCCGTTTCCTTCAGAACGGCAAGAGCATCATAGACTTCCTCTGCTATGAGTCTGACGGTTATTCATACCTTATCCCGTACGCTGTAGCAAACGGAAAGCGCGCCGAGATAGTAAAGCTTCTCGTACAGAGATACAACTATTTCTCGACTTATGAGCTTACGGGTCTTTACAAGGAAAACAACGAAGCGTTCATCAACGAACATCTCTCAGCGTTCTTCATAAGCGTCCCCAACAAGTACATAACCCCGCACAGAACGGGTATCCGCCACGACAGCGAGAATGAGGTCACAAAACATCTGCAGAAGGACCTCCTCGATATGATAAAGGCTTATAAGCAGTACTTCGTGCTCAGTATGCAGCCCGTACCGGAAAAGAGCGACTATTACTTCCTATATCCGAAATCCTACGCTTTCGAGTTCTTCAAGAACTTCATCAAGACAAGTAAGTTAGGCAAGGATATCCAGTCACCGTTCCAGAACAGTATCTCTCTCATCTATCCCGAAGAGAGACTCGCGACGGACTATGAGGAACTCAAGAAGCGCGGTTACGCGAGCTACGCAGAGCATATCCCCCAGCTTGAACACACCAACGGAACTGCTTACGAAACTTATATAAAAGACGCGCTCAGTGATATGCGCGAAAAGCTCTCCGACCTTGACGACAGGATCATATATGTCGGCTATCAGTGGGAGAACGAGGGTTCGTCCGCTAACGGCAGAGAGTATCTGTACGAATTCTTCCACAACGGAGCTACTTTCTACGTTTCTTCTAAAGTAACCCCTAACCGTTCGGATAACAACCTTTACTTCGGATTTACATCCGTCGCGGAGAAGATAGCCGGTGAATTCCTCAAGGACAACATCGTACACAACGACGACGAGCTTGAAAAGCTCCTCGCTATGTATGATGAGATCTACCGCGAGGATTACAAGATAGTAATGAAATACTATCAGTTCTATATCTCTCACGGTGAGGAACAGCAGCGCTATGAGGTGTCCAAGATGGACATCAAGAACCTCGAAAACGCTATGCGCGCGGTACAGAAAAGACAGCACCGCTTTGACACGCACCAGAACTACAACGAAGTTGTTTCCATGCTCATAAACACGTTCACACAGGGCAAGGACACGATGACGTTCTTACGCGAGATAAAGGAACAGGGAGGAAAAATAACCCTCCAGCTCGATATTAACAAGCGCTACCGTTTCTGTGCATATAACAAGCAGTTCATGATACCGCCGAATATCTCGAATGCGGATATGATCGACCTTATCGGCGATATGGGAACTCTCATCAAGTGCGGAATGCTCAACGGCAGAACTTTCGACTTCCCGCACACGAAGAGCCGCTATTCGCTTGACCCGGCGCTTCTCTCGAAGATGTTCGAGAGCGAGACGCTTCCGGGAAGCGCTATCGAAGAGCGTCTCGGTATGATCTGGGTATGCGATCTGCACACAGACAGAGTTGCGATAGTTGATGAGAACGACAAGATCGTGAAGATCGTCGAGCTTGGCGAAGAGATCACACAGGAAATGCGCGATAAGGCCAAAAAGTACGTTGTGCTCCGTGCCGACTACTCAAAGCCCGAATTCGCCGACGCCGCAGAATACATCATCACGGGAAAGAACGAGCAGCTTCTCAGCAAGCACTATCTGACCGCACAGGAGCCGAACAGAGTTATACCCGATCAGATACCGTACTACCTGAAACCGATGCCCGTTATCACAAAGGACGAGTTCAAGTATCTGCGCGAGCAGGTGTCTAAGGTCTCTGAATTTGCCGACAGCAAAAACTACCGCAACTATTTCGCGAAAGATATAAACGGTAAGCTTTTCGGTTACGGCGGATGCTGCCCCGTATGCGGATTTGAGAGCCGTGCTATCAACAGCTTCTGTCTCAAGGACTTCGAGGTCGAGGTGCTCACAGAAGACAGCGAAAAGACGTTCAAGTTCTCGCTGTATATGTGCGCGAACGATGCTGCTGCGTCTAACGGCTGGCTGATAACGAACGTGAGCGTGGGCGGAATGTCACCGATACGGTGGCTTGAAGAGATTTCGTCTTCGGATATGATCCCGCCGGAATTCCTCTTCTGTCATGTAACATACCGTTCGCAGTATTCAAACGACATCCTCGGCGGAAACATCAATGCCCCGGGCGATGTGATGTTCGACTCCGGCAAGGGAGAGCTCGATATGATCGTATCTCCGCTTCTTGCAGCAAAGTGGGTCGAGGACAACAAGTAAACAGAACAAACCCCGTGAGTTTTGGCTCACGGGGTCGTTTTTGTGCTGACAGGCGGTGTCCGCCGCTGCGGATTGCTACCCGTTTATAATACTTAGTTCTGCAAAGACTAACTACTTCGAGGCAGAAAAATACCGTCTCGAACAAAGTCCGAGACGGTATCGCCGCCGCGCGTCCGCGGCTGGCGCGCCACAAGGGATTCGAACCCCTGACCCCTTGGTTCGTAGCCAAGTACTCTATCCAGCTGAGCTAGTGGCGCATCTGAAAATTTACTCATTTATTATACACTATTTCAATCGTTTTGTCAAGCCTTTTTTGATAAATCATATAAAAGTCTTTCATACCCGCATATTTTTCTCTCTTCAGCTGACATATAATAATCACGTCAGCTGAAGAGGGCATAAAACACTTTGCTTCTTATGCGAGTGCGCGGTCATCTGTCTTATCCCTTCGCACTCTCTTTTCTGAGCTTTGTCGCCTTGATTATCTTCTGACGAGAGAACTCTTCGCGCTCTTTTTCTTCAAGCGCTTCGGTGATGAACTTGACCTGATCGTGATATTTCGGGATAAGAATGTTTTTCAGCGCATTGGCGCGTTTCTGTGATTTCCTTATTGCGACAGAAAGGCGATAGACGCTGTTTTCTATCTCTGCAAGGACAAGGCCGGTCTGCTTCGCTTTGAGAAAGTTTATATACGCCTTGTCGAAGCTCGAATCCGTGTCCGCGAGACTGTAACAGAGCTTCGGAACAGGGTCACCGCCGTTCACTTTAGGAAGCTCTATTCCCATAACGCTGCGGTGCGAAAGCTCTATGCTCTTGTCTATCGGCATTCCCATCGACTTCTGCGAAATGACACCGTCGATTATGTTGGCGCTCTGAAGCGCGGAATACGCTTCGGCAAACGTCTGTTCAAGGCTTCCGCTGAGCTCCTTCGCTTTATCGGTAAGCGCCACCATTTCACGAATGAGGATATTGCGCTTCCTGTCCATGAGCTCATAGCCGAGCTGCGCCTGCCGGAGCGACTGCTTCGCCTTTATGAGATTGCCCTTTGTAGCAAACACCTGCTGCTGCGGCATTGTTCATCCTCCTTTCGTGAGTTTTTTGCGGCATCATACCGTATCATTGCTGTCTGTAATGCGCTTCGATAAGATCGGGGCTCATACGGTCAAGCTCGGTCTTCGGGAGAAGCGAGAGCAGATCCCACGCAAGTTCGAGGGTCTGATCCATGCTTCGGTTTTCGTCTGCGCCCTGATTTAAGAAGCGCTGCTCGAACTGTTCACCGAACTCCATATATTTCTTGTCAGTATCCGAAAGCTCGTCCTCGCCTATTACCGACGCAAGGGAGCGCGCGTCCTGTACCTTCGCATAAGCGGCGAAGAGCTGGTTCGCAACATCGCTGTGGTCGGAGCGTGTATAACCCTCGCCTATGCCGTCCTTCATAAGTCGTGACAGCGACAGGAGCACAGACAGACCGGGGTAGATACCCTCGGAATCGAGCTGTCTGTCGAAAACGATCTGACCCTCCGTAATGTATGCGGTAAGGTCGGGTATCGGGTGGGTGATGTCGTCGTTCGGCATCGTGAGTATCGGTATCTGCGTTACCGAGCCGCTTGAGCCTTCTATGACACCCGCGCGCTCATACATAGCAGCGAGGTCGGAGTAAAGATAGCCCGGGTAGCCTTTACGTCCCGGTATCTCACCCTTTGACGACGAGAACTCACGAAGCGCTTCGGCGTAAGATGTTATATCCGTCATAACGACGAGAATATGCATATTTTTCTCAAACGCGAGGTATTCCGCGGTGGTAAGTGCACACTTCGGCGTTAAGATACGCTCGATTATCGGATCATTTGAAAGGTTGAGGAACATAACGACTCTGCCGCTTGCGCCCGCCTGATCGAACTCCCGGCGGAAATAGTCGGCGACATCGTTCTGAACGCCCATTGCCGCAAAAACAATAGCGAAATCCTGACCGTTTTCTTCGGCGATACGGGCCTGTTTTACTATCTGTACAGCAAGTTTGTTGTGTGACAGACCGGAACCCGAGAAGATCGGGAGCTTCTGACCGCGGATAAGCGTCATAAGGCAGTCTATCGAGCTTATGCCGGTGTGTATGTAGTTGCGCGGATAGCTTCTCGCAACAGGATTGAGAGCGCGTCCGTTGATGTCGCCGTACTTCTCGGCAAATACATCTCCAAGACCGTCCGCAGGCTTTCCCGCGCCGTTGAATACTCGTCCGAGCATCTCGGTGCTGAGCGGTATTTCAAGCGGTCTGCCCTTGAACACGGTACGGGTATTGTCGAGAGACAAGCCCGTTGTTCCCTCAAAGACCTGTAAAATGACCTTATCGCCCTCCATCTGAACGACACGTCCGAGACGGCGGGTCCCGTCTTCGAGACGGAGCTCAGCTATCTCCTCATATGCGACGCCGCTAACACCTTCAAGCGCTACGAGAGGGCCGTTCACGTCCGCAAGTCCGGAATACTGGATATTCATTGCAAGCGTCCCTCCTTACTGACCGAGCGCACTGATAACGCTCTCGATCTCTTTGTCGATCTCCGCGAATTTCTCAAGATGATCGTTGGATATTTCATATTTTATCTTCGTAAGCTTGTCGAACAGTCCGGTCTTAAGTATATCCGAAACTGCGACCCCGCGTTTCACCGCCTCGACGGAACGCTTGTTGAGCAGCAGTATAGTGCGCATCATCTCAAGCTGCTTGTCCATCGGAACATAGGTATCGTCCTTGTGGAATGCGTTCTGCTGAAGGAAGCCGACGCGTATCACTTTCGCAGTTTCAAGGATAAGCTTCTGATCGTCGGGCAGAACGTCCGAGCCTATGAGCTTTACTATTTCGAGAAGCCTGTTTTCCTCGACAAGAATATTGTATATCTCCTGACGCACGGCAAGGAAATCCTCGCCGACGTTCTTCTCGTAGAATTCCTCAAACTCGGGGATATATTCGGAATAGCTCGTAAGCCAGTTTATAGCGGGGTAGTGTCTCGCATAGGCAAGCTGCTTGTCAAGCGCGATAAAGCAGCGCACGAAACGCTTGGTGTTCTGTGTTACAGGCTCGGAGAAATCGGAACCCGCAGGTGAGACCGCACCTATTATCGTGACGCTTCCGCGCTTTCCGGAAAGAACGCTGCAGTTTCCCGCACGCTCATAGAACTCGGCAAGACGTGACGGCAGATATGCCGGATAACCTTCCTCGGCGGGCATTTCTTCAAGTCGTCCGGATATTTCACGAAGAGCTTCTGCCCAGCGGGATGTCGAATCCGCCATTATCGCTATATCATAGCCCATATCGCGGTAGTATTCCGCTATCGTGATGCCGGTGTATATGGACGCCTCACGCGCCGCAACAGGCATATTCGATGTGTTGGCGATAAGAACGGTGCGGTCGGTGAGATGCTTGCCGCTCTTCGGGTCGATAAGCTCACCGAATTCCTCAAGTACCTGCGTCATCTCGTTTCCGCGCTCGCCGCAGCCTATGTACACGATTATGTCCGCATCACACCATTTCGCGATCTGGTGCTGAGTCATGGTCTTTCCCGTTCCGAAACCGCCCGGAATAGCTGCGGCTCCGCCCTTCGCCACAGGGACGATAGTGTCGAGCACACGCTGACCCGTGATAAGCGGCGTGTTTATGGGAATACGCTTCGCAACCGGGCGAGGCGTTCTTATAGGCCATTTCTGACAAAGTGTGAGGGGTACCTCCTCGCCGTTCACATCGACCCTGATTATCGTGTCATCGGGCTTGTACTTCCCGTCTGCGGCGGCGAATGTTACCTTGCAGTTCTTTATTGACGGCGGTACCATAACTCTGTTGGTTATAAGCGGCGACTCGGGGCACTCGGCATAGATCTGTCCTGCCGAAAGCTCGTCGCCGACCTTTACGAGAACGGTAACATCGAACTCACGGTTCGGATCGACTGTGGGAATATCGCTTCCCTCGGTGACGAACACGCCGTCGGTCTTTTTCATTTCCGTAAGCGGGCGCGCGATACCGTCGAAAATGTTCGAGATTATACCCGGCCCGAGCGTAACGCTCATAGGACCGCCTGTTCCCTCGACTTCCTCGCCTATCTTAAGACCCGCGGTGTTCTCATAGACCTGAATGGTCGTAGCGCTGTCGTTTACGCCGATGACCTCACCGATAAGGTGCTTGTTGCCGACATAAACCATTTCGCGCATCGCGAAATCCTTTGTGTCCCGTATCTTGATAACGGGTCCGTTTATTGCGTAGATCGTATTGTTCATCAATAATACCTTTATCCGTACATTAAAATACATAAAACAGCAGAGTATCTCCCGCTGTTCAGAGATTTATCCGGTTCCGTATTACGGTTCTGGGTGCAACGTCACGCTGCCTCGGGTCAAGGGCTGAGCAAGCCCTTGCGGGGTACTGGGCAGAGCCCCGTCACAGCTGCATTTCCGAACGTGAGGCGAAAGCGTCACGCTCGTTCTCGAACGCAGTGTCGAGCGTAAGATCGATAAAGATACCCTTTCCGGGGTACTTGAATATAAGTCCGCCGAGAGTGATATTTCTGTCCGCCGCGACCTTCGCGCCGTATTTCTTCATCACATCTTCTGTGGCTGAAAGATCGGACTTGCGGCAGTAAACTGTCACGTCCGCGGTAATCTTTTCCTCGCTGTCGGCGCGCTCGGCACACTTGGTAAGATGCGCCTTATACTTGTCCGAATCCGCGAGGGATTTGAGTTCCGCTCTTATATCATCGAAAAGTCCGTCAACAAGGGCGTTTCTGTGAAGCAGCACCTTTCTGTCCGCGGCATAACGGCTCTCGGAGACCCGCTTGCGCTCGGCGCTCTCCATACGCGACAGCTTCGAGAGGAGGGCAGAGCCCTGTTCCTTTTCGATACGGGCATTCTCCTCGTCTATCATAGCTTTGGCACGCTTCTCAGCATCCTCGGCTATGCGCTTGGCGTCGAGCTCCGCAGCGGCTTCGATCTGCTGCTTTATTTTTTCGAGCTTTGTCATTGCTTCTGCCATAAAGCTCCTCCTATATCTTGATGCCGACGGCATCGCTCACATACCTGCTCAATGTCTCGGAGATGTGCGAATCGCCGTGTCTGTCGGGTATCTCAACTATGAGCGGTCTGCGAAGGGTAAGCTTGAGCTCCGCTATTTCGTCACTGCACATCTCGATGAGCTGCCTCGTGATGAAGATAACGGCAATATCGCCTTTCGCCACCGCGCCGTTCAAAGCCGACATTACCTCGTCGGGCTTGTGTACGATGACTCCGTCCACGCCCGCAAGCCTCATTCCCATGCGGGTGTCGGCATTATCGCTTATAAGAAAGCATTTCATAGTTTTATCCTTAACCGTTGAGTATAAGTATCGAAACAAGGATTCCGTAGATAGCGACACCCTCGCCGAGCGCAACGAAGATAAGTGCCTTTGAGAACACCTTTTCGTCCTCGCTTACCGCGCCGATAGCTGCGGATGCCGCATTAGCAACGGCGATACCTGTGCCTATCGTAGCAAAGCAGGTCGGAAGAGCGGCAGCTATGTACTTAAGACCCATACCGATCGCAGCATCACCTGATCCTGCGGCAGCAGCGGCAGCTTCGGAAGCGCCCTCCGCCGAAGCAAGTATCGGCATGAATATCATCATGAGGATCATAGTACCGAGGAAAAGACCGCCGTTTAAGAGCACAGTGCGCTTTCTGTTGACCGCTTTTCCGGAATGTACTCTGCGGATAGCGACTACGAGCGGTATAATTATCATTGCAAGCGCTGCAAGGGGTAATAAATAAAGTATCATTGTTTTATCCTCCAGAATTTATCATTATAATGTGTCGGTGCTTATCGAGACGGTCTTGAACGGTATTCCGCCGCCCTTGAAGAAACGGCTGAAGAGCTCATAGAACTCAAGACGGAGCACCTGTATGCCCACTATGAAGCCCTCAAATCCGGTTACGAAGATGTTGCCTATAACGAGCACGATAACACTTCCGACACCGTCGAACATATTGGAGACTATGCTGAATACGAGCATAAGTCCCGCGTGGCTGAGTACAAATCCGCCGATACGCAGATAGGACATCGTGTTTGTGATGTATGTGAGGCAGACCTCGAAAAGATCGATTATACCCTCGATTATGAACATTCCGACGGTCTTTTTCTCGCCGCCCTTCTTCTCGTTCATAGCTTCGAGACGGGCTTTAAGTCCGGTATCAATGTTGCCGCCGTTCTTTGCCTGCTTTGACGACTTTATTCCCTTGTTCGCCATTGCTGCAAGTATCAGTTCCTTGAAGAATATCAGAACGAGCGGGAGCACGATAAGTCCGATGACATACACAGGATTCATTATGTCAACACCAAGCGCGAAGCTTGAGCCGAGACCCGCTATGAGCGAACCGTAGAGCACGAAGCCGCAGATGCCGCTCGCGCTGAAGATACCTGCTTCGTAATCCTTCATGCGAAGGCTCACGACTATGTTCACTATCATCGTGACGAGTATCAGGCATATTCCGACGCAAAGCGCAGATATAAGGAACAGGTTCGATGCCTGGAAAACGTCGTGCGGCGGTTCCTTATAGCCGAAGAGCTCATATATCTGCGGTAGGCGGAAGAACGGCTTGATTATCTCCTCGTTTCCGAATACAGAGCCGTAGAGAACACCGAACAGTGCGCTCGAAAAACCTATTCGCGCTATTATCGGAGCAAGACCCGCTTTCGTTACCCTCGTGAGTATTATACCGAGTATCATGATGCAGAGCCCCTGTCCGAGGTCTCCGAACATCATTCCGTAAAGGAGCATATACGTTATCGCAACAAGCGGAGTCGGGTCTATGCCGTTAGACGCGGGCAGTCCGTACATTTTTACGAACATCTCGAACGGGCGGAACAGCCAGTTGTTCTTCAGCCGTACCGGCGGGGTCTCGTCAGCAGACGGCTCGCGGAATGTGAGCGTTACGCCGCCGACCGAATCCATGATCTCTGTGAAGCGCTTTTTCTCCGCCACGGGGATATATCCCGAGAAATGGAACTTTCCATCGAAAACGGTAACGTTTGAACGAAGCTCATAGCTGTTGCTCATAGCGGTAAGCTTCGCGAACACCTTCGAGAGCTTACCGCCCTCGCGCGCGGCGATCTTTCCGAGTTCCGCGTCTATTTCCGTGATCCGTTTGTTCTCGTCCTCCATCTGTGCGAGGAGCTTGCCGAGCGCTTCCTCAGAGTTTCCTTTAAGATATTCGGGAAGCTTCGTGCGCTCAAATCCGAGCTGGTTGAATATGTAGTCGGTGCTGTTTGCCTCGGGCTTCGAGGTTATGTACAGACACCATGTATAGTTGTTTTCCTGCTCGAACGGATAGAAGAAGAACGCGTTCTCCTTGTAGAATGTAAGCTTTCTGATGCTGTCATTCGGAAGTCTGCCGAAGCGTGCCTTTGCGTACTTCATCGTAAGGAGCTCCGAAAGATCGGCATCGAGACCCGTCATCTGCGTCAGGTTCTGATAGATCGCGTTCTGCGACCGAAGCGCCGAGTTGAGCTCCATTTTTTCCTGCGTCAGCGCTTTCTGCATATCATCCACCTCGTCAAGGTAGTTCTTGAAGTCTACGCTTACGCTGTAATCTATGTCGTCGTAGGACGCGTTCTGGTCGAGCTTGACACCGAGAGTCTCGGCAAGCGACTTTGTACGCTTAAGGATCCTGTCATAAACACCTTTGTCCTTCAGGTTCTTCGCCGCGAGCTCCGAGCCGGAGGTATCGGGCGGCGGGTTTATATGAAAGCAGCCGCTCTCACAGCATTTCGTCAACGCTTTGTTGACTTTGCGAAGGCTGCCCTCAAGATAAACGAGCATGACCTTTTCAATTGCCATTATCTGCCCTTTCCTTTCCTTGTTATAGAGCCGGCCGCAAAACCGGCACATTTTCGTTCGCAGCGTTCTGCCGCGTTACATTATCGTGAGATACTTCTCGATCTCTTCCGGAGGAAGCCCATACCGAAGCCCCTCTATGATCCTGCAAAGATCCGTGCATTCCGCGGACATGAGCATTGTGAGCGAATACAGGGCTTCCGTTTCGTTCGTGCATACCGCAAGTCTGTGACGGAAATAGCGTCGGTCAGCGATATTCACGTTGATTTCCGGTATATCGGAGACTTCCTCGGCTATTATGCGTTCGCCGACGAACATCTCGCGTAGTGTATTCACCGCATCCGGAAGCCCGAGCGCAAGGTCTATCTCCTTACGCTTGAGCCGCTTGTGATACGGTATCATAAGTTCCTTGATCCGCTCATTCTCTATGCCGAGAGCTTTGAGACGCAGACACATCATAAGGTTGTCCGCATCGGTCTTGCGCAGGAAGAAATATTTCAGGCGGTCACGAGTTGCTCCGCGTTCGGCGCGGTCTATCTGCTCAAACGCCCATTTTATATAGCATACGCTTATTGTTGTAAGTATCCGGTCGATGTCCGGTTCAGGCTCATTAAAAAGCGGCGCAAGCGCACGATGATATATCGTTCCCTTTATCACGGAGGCAGCTGTTGTAAGGTCTTTCGCAGTCGCGAGCTTCATGGGGTCGAAGCTGAACCTGTCTGCTGCATATTCGGGGAAAGATGCGACAAATCCTTCCTGCTCACCGGTAACTATGGCTATCACGGCTTTAATGAGCTGCTCGCATTCAAGCCTTCGGATATAGAAGCTCATTATGCCGTCCTTGCTTCCGGAGGCGTACCGCAGCACACGAAGATAGTTGTCGTAAACGTTGCGGTTTATGAGCGATTCCGCCTGTTCTCTGTGGACAGCGGCTTCATCCGTGTCCGCAAGCGCCGCGGCATAGAACGGCTTCGCCTTGAGGTAGGCAACAGCGGCCGAGACCGTGCCCTTGTGCGTAAGTACGATAATATCGTCTTTCTGGAGCATTTTCCCGAAGACAGCTCTTGATTTCGCGGTCACCGCGTTGTTTGCCATAGCCTCACCTCCCGTGCGCTTTTTATGCTTATCCCCGCATTTCCGGGGTACAGTCTGTCAAATATCGAGTATGCGCTCGGTAATCTCTTTTTTCCACTTGTCTCTTCCCGCGGACATCTTTTCGTCAAGAACACGGCACTTTTCATCTGCGCTCTTCTCGGCAGCAGCGATCTCCTTGTCCGAAGCTGCTTTCAGCTCGGCAAAGCGCTTGTCCGCTTTCGCGGCGAGCTTGTCCGCGCTTTCTTTTGCAAGGCTCTCTTTCTTCGCTTTCGCGTCCGCGATCACAGCGGCGGCTTTTCTTTCCGCCTCTTCGGAGACAGCGCGTGCCTTTTTATCCATTTCTATTATAGCCGTAACGGAATTTTCCATTTTCTGCCTCCTGCTTATCAGACCGACCTG
Organism: uncultured Clostridia bacterium; assembly: GCA_947168885.1. GTDB lineage: Bacteria > Bacillota > Clostridia > Oscillospirales > Ruminococcaceae > Ruminiclostridium_E. The sequence continues at coordinate 142,771 of CAMVNQ010000004.1, forward strand.
CCGCGCCTCGGCAAAAATCATAAATCTGACAAAAATTTTACATTTACATACAGTTTTATATTATCTTATTTTCCGAAAAAAGTCAAGCCTAATAATTTACTAATTTACCCTGTTGATTTATTGCATTATGCCGACGCAAGCGGGCAGAACGGCTTTTTCCGATGCCTTTGACTGCGCGATAACGCAAAAGTCCGTACAGGCGCATACCTGTACGGACTTTTGTTCACCCTTGAGCGTCGAGCCCGAAGCTTACCGAGAGTGCCCCGTCAACACGGTGCATATCATTGCTGTCGAGTTCGCCCATTCGCTCTTTAAGGCGCTTCTTGTCTAATGTACGGACCTGTTCGAGGAGCACGACCGAGTCCTTCGCGAGCCCGCAGTTCACCGCGTCGAGCGAAATATGTGTCGGAAGTTTCGTTTTTTCGCGCTGGCTCGTTATCGCGGCAGCTATCACGGTGGGACTGTGGCGGTTCCCGATGTCGTTCTGGACTATAAGCACAGGTCGCACCCCGCCTTGTTCGGAACCGACCACGGGGCTCAGGTCGGCGTAGTATATCTCTCCGCGTTTTATGGTCATATTTATTACCTTCCCTTCGGTATTTTCTTGTCTATATTTTTAACATCGCGACGGTAAATATTCAGCCGCCTGATATATTTTATTCCGGACAGCAGCAAAAGTGATAATGCGCTTTTTCACAGACAGTGTCTGTCGCATGGAAGCCCGGTACTTTCTGCAAGTGCGGCGTCGTATTCCTGCAATAAACTCTTGACTTTTACGGCGAATTATGTATAATTAAAGGTGGTGATGTTATGAAAGAAAGTTTTTTGTCGCTTGCGGCGGTGATTGCCGCAGTTTCTATGTTACTGTGCTCCTGCACAGGTGCACAGACCGCACAGACTTCAACAGAAAGTTCAACCGCAGCAGTTTCACAGGCAACTTCCGAACCCGCTGAAAACGGCACGGATATGTCCCCCGAACAGCAGCGGCGTATAATAATAAACAACTCGATGTTCAGCGCGGGAAGCTCCGAGCGTTTCAGAAAAGTCTTTGAAAAAGCCGGAAACGGCGAAGAGATCACCGTTGCTTACATAGGCGGCTCGATAACCGAGGGATATACCGTAAAACCGGAGGAGTGCTGGGCTTATCTTACACACAAACAACTCTGCGAAAAGTACCCCGCCGCAAAGATCAACTACGTCAACGCCGGACTCAGCGGCACACCCTCGACACTTGGTCTGATACGCTCCGACCGCGATGTCATAGCTCCGTTCGGTGCGCCGGACATCGTGTTCATCGAGTTCGCGGTCAATGACGACGGGAATATCGTGACAAAAGAAGCATACGAAAGCCTCGTCCGGAAGATGCTGACACTTGAGAGCGAACCCGCCGTTGCGCTGATATTCATGCGTACAAAGGACGGATACAGCTGTCAGAACTGGCAGAGCGAGATAGGAAAGAATTATGACCTGCCTATGATAAGCGTGAACGACGCACTCACTCTTGCGTTCTCCGAAGGGTATATGACTTGGGATGACTACTCAAACGACGAAGCTCACCCGAACCCAGAAGGCTGCAAGCTTATCGCGGATATGGTCGGGCTCATGCTTGACGGACTTGCCGATGACGAAAGCTTCAGCAGCGGAGCTTCTGTCGGGGCAGACTCCGTCAAACCGGTATTCGGCAGCGGATTCGTAACTATGCACCTCGCAGACGCTTCGACGCTCACACCCGTTTCTTACGGCGAATTCTCCGAAGGCACCGGCATAACCTCGTTCCCGAACGCCTGGACGCGCAAAGGCGGCGAAAACGAGGGGATAACGTTTGAAACGGAGTTCCGTGACCTTTTCCTTGTATATCACTGCAACAACAGCAGCCGCTTCGGTACGGCACAGATATACGTTGACGGCGAGCTCAAGGGCGAAGCCACAGGCAACAGGAAGGACGGCTGGAGCAACCCCGTCACAAAGCTCGTTATGCGCGGCGACGGTTTTAAAAAGCATACTGTCGAGATAAAGATGAAAGGCGACGCAGAGAAGGAATATTTCGGAATACTTGCGTTCGGATACACAGAATAATGTAACCACGCACCCGCTCGGGTGCTGAAATAAAAATATATGAAAGAAGGATCAACAAAATGGCAGACGAAAAGAATAAAGCAAAAAAGGCAGCCGAAAAGGGAAAGGGTTTCTTAAAGGAATTCAAGGAGTTCGCCCTTAAAGGCAACGTAATGGATATGGCAGTCGGCGTTCTGATAGGCGGAGCTTTCTCCGGTATCGTAACCGCTCTCACAGGCGACTTCATCAATCCTCTCATTGCGTCGATAGGCGGCGCCGACATCGCGGGTGCGATAAGACTCCCGTGGGTGGACTACACAGGTCTTGACGCAGACCAGATCAAGGCACTCTCGCTCGATTACGGTCACTTCATCACCACCGTTATCAACTTCCTTATCATGGCGCTCATAATCTTCCTGCTCATGAAAGCTATCAATAAACTTATGTCCATCGGCAAGAAGAAGGAAGAAGAAAAGGCTGAGGAGCCTGCTCCCGAGCCCGAGCCTTCCAAGGAGGAAGTTCTCCTCACTGAGATACGCGACCTCCTCGCAGCTCAGAACAAGAAAAAGCAATGATCCCGCCCTGCGCGAGACGGGAGGAACCCCTTCCTTAAATAACATTATAACATCGCGCTATTAGTTCCTGAGTTACCGTTTTCTGCGCAACATAACAAAACAGCAGACCCGTTTTACATTCGGGTCTGCTGTATTTTTATACCTTCCGGATCTGACAGATAAGAACGCGTGAGCTTCCGGTGCAGGCGGATGCCTGCCGCGGGTCCGGGCGGCGTGAGCCCGGGACTGCCTGTCAAGGCGCACGTAAGCGCTTACTCCTCGCTGTCGTCGGAAACGTCTTCCTCGTCTTCGATCACCTCGTCGGTGTCCTGATCGTCGGTGTCGTCCGCATCGACCATATCTTCTTCGGTAGGCTGCTCGACTTCTTCGGTCTTTTCCTCGTCATCGTGCTCCGTTCTTGTGAACGAAACAACGGAGTTGCCGTCTGTGAGCTTCATCACGCGAACGCCGTTCGCCGGTCTGTTGAGCGGGCGTATGTCGTTTGCGCGTATGCGTATGATTATACCGTCTGAGCTTATCAGGATAACATCGTCGTCCGTGCCGAGAGCACGTATTCCGCAGACATGACCCCTTTCGTCACTCACCTTATAGTTGGTGATGCCGATGCCGCCGCGGTTCTTTACGGGGTAGTTGTATTCGACAACTTCTTTCTCTTCGCCGGTGTCCTTATCCTTTATTATTCTCGTCTTGACTGTGCCGTCCTGATTTATCTTGTGCAGATACGACCGTCTTCCGTAGCCCTTGTCTGTCACGGTAAGAATAGTCATATCCTCGCTGTATATCTTTGTTGCGCCGACAACATAGTCGCCTTCGAGAAGCTTAATAGCGCGGACACCCGAAGCCGTTCTTCCCATAAGGCGTAAGCCGGACTCCATAAAGCAAAGCGCGCGTCCGTCGTGAGTAGCTATGAGAACGCCCGAGTCGCCCTCGGTGATGTATGCTGCAGCTATCTCGTCATTCTCGGCGAGATTTATTGCACGAAGCCCCTTCTTGCGCACATTCCTGAATGCCGACAGCGGGGTGCGCTTGATCTTGCCCTGCTTGGTAATGCAGATAAACACCTTGTTCTCCGCAAAATCCGAGGTCTTCATTATCGCCGCGACCTTTTCGTTCTCTTCAAGCTGGATAAGGTTCACGACGTTTGTTCCTCTGCTCTGGCGTGAACCCTCAGGTATCTCGAAGCACTTGACCTTCATCATATTGCCCTTGTTCGTAACAAAAAGAAGGTTATCATGTGAAGATGATATAAACACGTTCTCGATGAAGTCCTCGTCACGCTGCTTTATGCCGGAAACACCCTTTCCGCCGCGCTTCTGTAAGTTGTACACCTCTACGGGCTGGCGTTTGAGGTAGCCTAAATTCGTATATGTGAGTACGCACTCCTGAACGGGGATAAGGTCCTCTATATCGACCTCGCCGCTTACCTGCTCGATCGAGGTGCGGCGCTCGTCACCGTACTTCTTCTTGATGACTTCGAGTTCGTCGCGGATAACGGCATACACCTTTGCCTTGTCGGAGAGTATATCCATAAATCCGCCGATCTTGCCCATTATCTCGGCAAGCTCTTCTTCGATCTTCTCTTTCTCAAGACCGGTCAGCTGTCCGAGACGCATCTGTACGATCGCGTCCGCCTGCGCTTCAGAAAGACCTATCTCATGCTCGAAATGCACGTTCCGGAACTGTTCGTCCATAGCGCGGGAGAGGAGCTGGCTCAGGTCGGCTTCCTTGAAGCGCTCCATAAGGCGCTCCTTGCCCTCCTGTATCGTTTTGGAAGAACGCAGGATAGCTATGACCTCATCTATATTGTCTATTGCGAGCATAAAGCCCTGCAATAAGTGAGCGCGGTTGCGCGCGCGTTCGAGATCGAAGCGTGTACGGCGCTCGACTACCTCCGCCTGGAACTCAAGGTAGTTCATCAGCATATCCTTGAGCGGGAGGATCTTAGGTTCGCCGTTAACAAGCGCGAGCATTATTACACCGACTGTGTCCTGAAGCTGGGTATAGCTGTAAAGTTTGTTGAGCACGACATTCGCGTTCGCGTCACGCTTAAGCTCCATAACGATCTTCATACCCGTCCTGTCGGACTCGTCACGAAGTGTCGCTATGCCGTCGATGCGCTTGTCGCGCATGAGCTCGCCGATAGATTCGAGAAGCCTCGTTTTGTTGACCATGTACGGGATCTCGGTAACGACGATACGTGTATGGGTCTTTTCCTCAACTATCTCGGCGCGTCCGCGGAGAGTTATCTTGCCGCGACCGGTATAATACGCCGAACGTATGCCCGAATAACCCATGATTATGCCGCCGGTCGGGAAATCAGGGCCTTTTATGCAGCTCATTATGCTTTCGATACCCGCGTCGGGATTTTCGATGAGCAGATCAATAGCATCTATTACTTCGCAGAGATTGTGCGGAGGTATGTTGGTCGCCATTCCGACCGCAATACCTATACTGCCGTTTACAAGCAGATTCGGAAAACGCGACGGAAGTACGATAGGTTCTTTCAGCTTATCGTCGTAGTTTGTGCCGAAATCAACGGTATCCTTGTTTATATCCGCAAGCATCTCGTTGGCTATCTTCGCAAGTCTCGCCTCAGTGTAACGGTAAGCGGCAGGCGGGTCGCCGTCAACAGAACCAAAGTTTCCGTGACCATCGACCATGGGATAGCGAAGCGAGAAATCCTGAGCAAGACGAACCATAGCGTCATAAACGGAAGCATCGCCGTGGGGGTGATATTTACCGAGCACTTCGCCGACGGTATAGGCGCACTTTCTGTAAGGCTTGTCCGAAGTGTTGCCCGCGTCGTTCATCGTGTAGATGATACGTCTGTGAACAGGCTTCAGACCGTCACGGACGTCAGGCAGGGCGCGGGAGACTATGACCGACATCGAGTAATCAAGGAACGCGGTCTTGACTTCCTTTTCAATATCTACTTCAACAAGCTTTTCATTGGGGTGTATCGATTCAACGTAGTTTTGTTCCATTCCTTTTGTGTCCTTTTATATTAATCCTTTTTCTTCAAAGTACGCCTTGAATGCGAGTATCTCCTCGTCGCTGAGGCAGCGCTTGGGGATAGCGTGTATAAACGAACGGTTCACGAACATGAGCAGCAGATCGCGCTGGTCAGACATCAGTATCTCCGTCTCGGCAAGGCGATAGATCGTCTTTTCTATCTGTGTTTCGTCCTGTACGAGTTCCGGGTGCTCCGCGATCTCCTTCGCCGCTTCACTTCCTTCTTCGACAGGGAAGACCCCGAGCCGCGACACCGCGACTACCTCAGTCTCTTTGTCCGCCGAGGTTATCTCGGTCTCTATCTCTATCCTGTCGTCGAACAGGGTCATCGTATAAAGCTCGTCCGTTCCGAGTTCCGAAAGCCCCTGCATCATCTTTTTGCGTATTATTACCGGCTTTATCCAGTTGAACACAAGTATCCCGAGAGCGAGACCGCCCGCGACATACCCCGCCGGATTTGTCATGTCTTTAATAATAAGATCGACCGCAAGCACCACGACTATCAGATATATCACCGTGTAGATAAGCTTCTTCTTTAGCGTATATCTGGTGTGAAACGCTTTGTACGCCGTCTCTATCTCCTCCGGCGTGTTGTCGAACCTTATGCTGAAATTCTCATTCATACAAAAAACGTCCTTAATACGGATTATTACTTACAAGCAGCAGTATGCCGAGAGCTATCGTCGCCACGGCTACGACTATCGAAACTATAGCGTCGCGCCGCTTGTTCTCGTGCAGGAATTTGGTTATGCACAGTCCCGCATAAATACCGCCCGCAATAAGTATCGCCGAAGCGGCAAGTGTAAAATCGCCGCCTGTAACGAGAGTTATCGCACATGCAGCCCATGTTATCAGGAGTGCCCATTTGAAGAACTTCCTTGCAGTAGCACAGATATCCTCGTCATCCTCTTTAATGCTGTCCATGACAGAGTCGTGCTTCTTCTCGTCGGCGTAGATACGCTCCATTCGCGCAAGTTTCTGTATCTGCTGTTCGTTGTTTTCTTCCGAGTTCATATATTCTTTCCTTTGTTCTCTTTGCAAAAGCCGGTCAGTCGAAATATCCCTTTTCCAGCCTGTCAAGGCTCCGCGGGGTCACATACACGGGGAATTTTCCTGTTTTCTCCATAGTAAGACCGTTGAGCATTCCGATATGGGTCGAAATGTGACGGAACTGCATAAGTATCAGCTCAAGCCGTGACATATCGCACTTTTCGGGAAACTCGCCGAGCATATCGTCGGTAAGAGTTCCGAGATAAGCCGCGGTCTTTTTCCGGACTTTATCCAGGTATTCCAGCAGCTCATCATCGCTGAGCACCGTGCTGCAAGGGTTGTAGGGGTTATCCATTCCGTCTTCGTGAAAATCGGGCTCGTCGTAAATGTACGGGTTGAAGAACCACTTGTCCGCCGAGTGGATCGTGTGATAGACGAACCTCCACGCCGGAGTGCCGCAGACGGAAGCTTCCCTGTCATAAGTCTTTATCGCTGTTATGAGATTCAGAAAGTTAGCGTCAGTCTGCTTCTTTATCATTTCACACAGCTCGTTCATACGTTGTGCTCCTTAAATATCAAGGTTCTCGACAAAGCGCGCGTTGGCTTCTATGAACTCGCGGCGCGGCTCTACCTTGTCACCCATAAGTATCGAGAAGATCATATCCGCTTTCGCAGCATCTTCCATGCTTACCCTTACCATTGTACGGCGTTCGGGATCCATGGTAGTCTCCCAGAGCTGATCCGGGTCCATTTCACCGAGACCTTTATAGCGCTGTACATCGACTTTCGCGTCCTTTTCGCCCGAAAGCTCTGCGATATACGCATCGCGTTCCTCGTCCGAGAAAGCGTAGCGCACCTGCTTCGCGCGGGAAACCTTGAAAAGCGGCGGCTGAGCGAGATAAACATGACCCTCTTCGATAAGCGGGCGCATAAAGCGGAAGAAGAAAGTGAGCAGCAGCGTTCTGATATGCGCGCCGTCAACATCGGCATCCGCCATAATAACGACTCTGCCGTAGCGCAGCTTCGTTATATCGAAGTCTTCTCCTATGCCCGTTCCGAGAGCCTTCACTACAGGCAGGAGCTTATCGTTATTATATACCTTGTCCGCACGGGCTTTCTCGACGTTTAGCATCTTTCCCCAGAGCGGAAGGATAGCCTGGAAAGCGCTGTCTCTGCCCTGTTTTGCAGAGCCGCCCGCCGAATCTCCCTCGACGATATATATTTCGGTTCTTGTCGTGTCCTTTTCATAGCAGTCCGAAAGCTTTCCGGGAAGTCCGGCGCCGTCCGCCGCAGACTTTCTCTTCGCCTCCATGGCTTTCTTCGCCGCATCGCGCGCCGCCTGCGAATTGATAGCCTTGCGCACGATTATATCGGTAGTCTCGGGGTGCTCCTCGAAGTAGTACGTGAGCTGTTCAGTAACGACCTTATAGACTGCGGGAGCCACTTCGGGGTTGCCGAGTTTGCCTTTGGTCTGTCCTTCAAATTCACACTCAGGAAGCTTAACTGAAATAACGGCATTGATAGCCTCTCGTATTGCCTCGCCGGAGATAGCAACGAACTCCTTCTTTTCCTCATCATCTTTCTTTTTGGAAGCTTTCTTGACCTTCTTCTGGGTCGCCTGCTGCTCCTGATAGATTTTGACGAAGTCGTTGACCACCTTGTTGAGTGCCTTCTTGAACGCTGTCTCGTGGGTGCCGCCGTCTATGGTGTGTATGTTGTTCGCGAAGGAACGGAAAGCCTCGCTGTTGAAATCGGTATTGTACTGGAACGCAGCCTCGACGGTTATCTCATCGACAACGCCGCTCAGATAAATGATGTCCGGGTGCAGCACCTCGGCGCCTCTCATGTTCTGGAGCCACTCGACATAACTTACTATACCGCCCTCATAGCAGAGCGATTCGCCACGTATATTGTTCTCGTCGCGTGTGTCAGTGAGGTTTATGAGAAGTCCGCCGTTGAGAAACGCCTGTTCTCTCATACGGTCAAGAAGTGTTTCATAGCTGAACACGGTCTCGTGGAATATCTCGCCGTCGGGCTTGAAGCGCACCTTCGTGCCGGTCTTTTCGGTCTTGCCGATGACTTTCATGGGCTCGCTGTAATGACCGCGCTCAAAACGCTGATAGTGCTTTTCCTTGCCGTCATAGACTTCAAGCTCAAGCCACTCGGAAAGAGCGTTTACGACAGACGCACCGACACCGTGAAGACCGCCGGAGACTTTATATCCGCCGCCGCCGAATTTTCCGCCCGCGTGGAGTATAGTGTAAACAACAGTAGCCGCCGAGATACCCTCTTTGGGGTGTATTCCCGTCGGTATGCCGCGCCCGTTATCTCTGACCTCTATCACGTCACCGGGCAGTATTTTAACGTCTATCTTTGTGCAGTACCCCGCGAGAGCTTCATCTATGGCGTTATCGACGATCTCATAAACGAGGTGGTGCAGACCGCTCGGACCCGTTGATCCGATGTACATTCCCGGGCGCTTTCTTACAGCCTCAAGACCTTCGAGTATCTGTATATCGTCAGCGCCGTAATCGTGATTTGTTACTTTTGTGTTGTCGTCCATTTCGTAAATCCCTTATATTATAAATAGTATAAATTATTATAGCACATTTGCAAAAAAATTGCAAGGGTTTTTGACAAAAATAAAGGCGGTTTTTGCTCCCGCCTTTATTGTTTTCGTATGCACAAAACTTATCCGTTCTTAACGTACAACCGCCCTGAAGACTATACCGTTTCCGGCATTTCCCACTCTTCCGCCATTTTTCTGTACTTTGCGGCGCTTTCGGGGTCTCCGGTCTTTTCAAAGCAGTCCGCGAGAAGGTTCAGATTCTCGCTTCCCTGAACAAAGATCGAGATGACGGGCTGAGTCTCAAAAACCGCGTCGTTGAGCCAGCAGAGAGCTTCGGCGTAATTGCCGCTGTCGAAGAAATATCTTCCGATCTCGGCACACATCTCCGCACACGGGGTTATGAGAGCCTCCCGCAGGCAAAGCCGCACGAAGTCCGCGATCCTGCCGCCGACACGGTATGCTCTCGCAAGAACACAGCGCGCTTCCCGCCGCTCGTCATCAGAGCGCGCAGGGTCGTCCAGACTGCCCTCAAAAAACGGAACAGAGACTGCAAGATCATCGTTGTCTCCGGCTATGAAAAGTTCTTTCGCGTACATCGAGTGCAGTGTCTTGTCGAGCCGCATACCGCGGTCAAGCGCTTTCCGGAACGTTGCAAGGTCGCGTCTGACGTGGTTTCCCTCCGCGAGGTGCTGTATCTCGATGTCACTGTCATATACCGCCGGCGCGAGCCGCACCGTCTCGTGTATCGGGTTCACCCACTTGAACGTGCGCAGCCGTTTATAGAGCTTAGGTCGGAGCTCACGCTTCGAACTGTACACGGTGTTTTCTTCCATAAGGTTGAGATAATGCATCTGTACGATCTCGGTCTCCGGCGGAAGAAACTCCTTTACACGCAGGAAAAGCCGGATATTGTCCGCATCGATCACCTCGTCCGCGTCGGCGGAATATATGTATTCCTTTGTGGCTTTCGAGAACGCGAAATTTCGTGCGGCAGCAAAGTCGTCTATCCACGGGAAGTCGTAGATAAGATCGGTGTATTCCATAGCTATAGCTTTTGTGGAGTCCGTCGAGCCGGTATCGACTATAACGATCTCGTCGGCTATCGGTCTTAAACTGTCAAGGCAGGCACGCAGCCGCTTCTCCTCGTTTTTTACTATCATACAGACGGAAATGGTTATCATACAAATTACCTCGGTTTCTTTTTCTTCGGTATGCCCGTTATATCGCAGCCGCCCCTTGACAGCGGCAGGAGGCTGCGCTCTGCGGCTCAATGCAGGATGAATTGACCGCTTGCCCCAAACGCGGTACGATGCCGCGATAAAAGACAAGCGAAAATCAGACCGAAGAAAGGAAAAGAATGTGCGCTGCCGTTATCGGTTGAGGACGATCGCGTTCCATCCCTCGGCATTTTTCTGCGCAGTAACACGGAAGCTGTTCGCTTTGAGTGCGGTGAGAACTTCGTCAAGCCGCTCGTCGATGATGCCGGAAACGATGAGCGTACCGTCTGCGGCAAGAAAGCTGCCGAAGATCGGGCTCATGGCGATTATGACATCCGCGACGATGTTGGCGGTGATGATATTATAGCCGGTGCCGATCTTCCCGCGAAGCTCCGCGTCGTCGATAACGTTGCCGCGGAACGCTCTGTAACGGCTGCTGTCAAAGCCGTTCTTGGCTACGTTCTCGGCGGCGGTATTAACGGCGTTCTCAAATATATCCGCCATCGTTGCGCTTTCTGCACCGAGAAGGAGACCGGCTATCGAAAGAATACCGCTCCCGCAGCCGAGGTCAAGCATTTTCTCACCGCCTTTTACCACACTTTCAAGAAGCTCCATGACCATTTTTGTCGTGTGGTGCTGACCGGTGCCGAAACTTGATGCGGGGTCTATCTCAAGTATCTTTCTGCCGCCCGCGTCGGGTACGTCCTCCCACGACGGCTTGACTATAAGCTTTTCGCCGACTGTGAAAGGTTTATAATACTGCTTCCAGTTGTTCGCCCAGTCCTCTTCGCGGACATTGCCGATATGTATGTCCGGATCTCCGTAGAAATCCGGCTGCGCAGAGAACAGGCTGTTCACTGCGCCTTTGAGCTCGGCAAGCGTTTCGAGACCCTGCGGATCATCCGCAAGATAAAGGGTGATATGTGTCGGTACGGTTTTAAGCCCCATGAGTTCATCATCGACATAATCCCAGTTCGCGTCCTTGTTTTCGAGGAACTCGTCGAAATCGGCACTGTCGTGTATCTCGAAGCCGTTTATACCAAGCTCCGAGAGCTGCATTACAAGCACATCCACCGCCTGTGATTTTGTATATACGTCTATTTTCAGAAAATCCATTTTGCACTCTCCTTTACGCTATAACTCTATTATGCCTTATTTTGGCAGAAATTGCAATAGGAAAGCAAAATTTTCTTATTATACGCGAAGCATCAAAGTTCTTTGGGGAGGGTGAGGGGTCAAGGGGAGAGGGGATCCCCTTTTCGTACACGAAAGGGGTCCCCTCTCTCCTTGCGTCAGCGACCGTACATCTCGCCGAGAAGGCGGTAGTACCACGCGGCAGAGCCGGTGTACATCGACCAGCCGCCGCGCCCCTTGCACTCGGGATTGGTATATATATCCGCGCTCATATAGTACGGCTCGTTCTTATACGCCTTTCCGCGCTCGGCAGGGGAGAGAGCGTTTATCAGCAGTTCGGCGGTCTTACGGTCGCCGCTGCGCAGAAACGCGAGTGCGAGCCATATAGCTGCGTGGGTGTACTGTCCGCCGTTCTCACGTATTCCGGCGGGATAGCCGCGGACATAACCCGGGTCTTCGGCACTGTTTTCGGAAAAAGGAGGTGTGAACAGGCTCACCGTGTTCGTTTTCGGGTCAAAAAGCTTGTCAAACGCGGCTTTGAGAGCGCTCCGGCGCTTTTCGCGGTCGGGAAGTCCCGCAAGTTCGGCGAAAGCCTGCGGGAGCAGATCTATCTCACAGCACTCGCTGCCTTTTGCGCCCATTTTCCTGCCGTCGTCATAGAAGGCGCGCAGATAGTATCCGTTCTCAAAAGCTTCATCCTCACAGGCAGCGGAAAGCCCCGCGGCACGCTTTTCGAGTTCGGACGCGTAGGCATCGTCGCCCCTGAGCCGCGAATACGGTACAAACAACTTCACGACCCATACATAGAACATAGAAAGCCAGACGCTCTCACCAAGCCCGTCCTCGCCCACGCGGTTATAGCCGTCGTTCCAGTCCCCGCTCCCCATTTTTATTAGCGAATGCGGACCTATACGGTAACAGCGGTCAAGCGCTTTTTTGCAGTGCTCATATACCGCCGCGGTCACGCTGCTCTGCGTAACCTGCATATAGCGCTCGTTCGCGGTGCCGAGATCGTCCCCGTTGATATACGGCACAGGTTCGTCAAGAACGGCAATATCGCCCGTAATACCGATATACTCTGCCGCCGCATAAGGCAGCCACAGCATATCGTCCGAGCATTTCGTGCGAATCCCTTTCTTTCCCGCCTCGGTCTCGTGCCACCAATGAAGCACATCGCCCGCTGTGAACTGTGATCCGCAGCAGCGCAGTATCATGCGCTTTGCCTCGGACGGCATGAAGTACGCCGCCGCAGTGCTGTCCTGAAGCTGGTCACGGAAGCCGTAAGCCCCGCCGTTCTGATAAAAACCGCTGCGGGCACGCATACGGCAGCCGAGCACCTGCCACGGGAGCCATACATTATACAGACGGTCGAGGGTGTCATTGCCGCTCTTTATCGTCGGACGGAGCTCATATCTCACTTCGCAGTCCGAAGGTAGCGCCTTTCCTGCGATCTTCAGCATTTCTTCCGCATCCGTCCGGCTGTAGCAGAGAACAAACCGCACTTTCGTCACCGAATGCGGCAACAGCCGGAGCTTTGCGGTGACTGCGGCACAGGAACCCGCGAACGGACGCACATCACCGTTAAGATCGCCCGCCCAGAAACGCTCGCGGTCGGTCGTGAGCAAGCACTCCGAACCGTCGGGCGTGAAGCATCCCACTGCAGCTTCGCCGAAAAACTCAGATGAACTGTCGTTGCGGATAATGACAGAGCTGCCGCCGCGCCGATACGAGAGCACAGCGCCGTTGTTCACAGCACGCCTGTCCCACGAAAGCACGGGCTCGGTGTAATACGTCAGAGCGCACAGCTTATCAAGATCGCCGGTATTCTCGATGTTCACCGTTATTATCTTCGCCATTCCGGACTGCATAACTCCGACCTCGGTATGGAAAATAAGCTTGCCGATGCGGGAGAGATACTCTGCTTTTGACGGGAAGAACACCGCAGTGCTGCCCGAAATTATGTCACAGTACCGCCCGATCCCCTTAACGAGGAGCATTTCTCCGTTATTGTCGCACATTATATCGTTGTACCAAGGTGTAAGCTTGTTCTCACGGCTGTTCATGGCGTATGTGAAGCCGAGTGAATTCTGCGACAGAACGGTACCGAACTTCTCCGACGCAAGCACTGTGCAAAACGGGTGTCCCTTGCGCTTCACGACATATCCGTCGTTATGGAATCCCTCGGACAGTCCGTTGTCATACGGTTCTGCGGAAATAAGCTCCATAAGCCTTGCGGGCGGGCGGCGTTCTTCGGACTTCTCAAACACATAGACCGCCGATCCGATGATATAAGCGAGTTCGTCCTCGGTAAGCTCCGATGTCATCACAGGATAGACGCACCTGTCTCCCGCTGTTTGCAGAAATTCCGCGCGGCTCTTTTCCGAAATGCTGTCACAGAGCATTATCACATCTGTCGGTGCACCGCAGCCGTACAGACCCTCTGCCATAAGCGCGGCAGCCTCGGCGCGCGGCTCGTCCCCCGCAAACCGCCATACGGCTATGGGCCTGTCGCCGCTTATCCCGAACCTCCATAGTGTGTCACGCCCGAGTTTCGATGACGCATTCAGTATTTCCTCGGAAAAGACACTTCCGCAGAGCATAGCCGGAAGCATCACCCGCGCGAGCCGCCCGCCAAGCGTCGATTTCGGGAGCGGCGAGACAGCTTCACCATAAGGCATCTGCGCATCGGGCGAAGGCTCGGCATTCCGGACATCAAGAGCGAGAGCGGTGACCTCGTCGCGCGTTTCTCCGCAGCAGACAAAGAAACTGTCCCGATAGTCCGAGTTCGCGGGAACAGCGATCTTCATGCGGACGAAAATGCACGGAGACGGTATCGAGCGGCTGTCAGAGCTTGTAAGCTCGGTTCCTTTCCCGAAGTACAGCGGCTCGCCGTAAGTGAGCACGTTCTCACGCGAGAATGAGTATATTGTCTCTCCCTTGCTGCGAAAACCGGCCGCGAGCCACGTTTCCTTCCCCGTCGCACGGTCGCGTCTTCTGGCAAGGAACAACCCGTTTGCACTGTCATATTCGGGCCGTATGAACAGGTCGGCAAATGCGGGATGAGCAATAATGTCAGCTTCGGCAGCAAGCGCGGGACGCATATAGACGTATATCTCGGCATTCCGGTCGTAGGAAAGGCTGTTCTCTATCGCTATGTCACGCACAATCGCGGCTTTCTCGCCGAAAACAGATATTTTCATACCGCACGAAAGCCCCGCACATCCGGTGTAGTATTCTGATGTGTTCTCGCTGAAAACAACGCGGCGCTTCATCACCGCTCCGCTGTCAAAGGCGGACATATAAAACGGCATCTCTGTGTCGCCTTCGCGTATTCCCATAAAAAATCCGTCAGGGCGGCGCAGGAAATCTCGGGTCGGATATGTGACCGACCGCATCCCGTATCTGTCAAAGCACAGCCCCGTGTCCGAAGCGAAAACGGCGACACGGCGGTTGGCTATGATGTTGAAACGCGGGCGCAGGGCATTGAACTCGTCAAAGCTCTCGCTTCGGTCATCGGATGCCGTCCTGTCGCGAAGCTTTTCGATGTCAACCACGACCTCGCCGGACATCACCCTTTCCTCAAGCAGCTCGTCAGCTCTCTGCATTGTTTCATCAGACATGAAAAGTTTCCTCAGCCTCCCCGCGCAAAGCGTATTCGTTATGCCGCATATACTCATTCCGACGTGATGAGCCATGTGGCTGCGCACCACTGCGGCGGCTGCCCCCGTCCTCGCGCCCGTGAGATCGACGGCTTCGTAAAAACCGTATCTGCGGTGCGAAAAGGCTCTGTCCGCAAGCCGCGATATATTCTTCATACAGGCGGAAAAGCTGTACGAAAGCGCAAGGAAAGACGAATACGGGCTGATGACATACTCGCGGTCCATCCCGCCGCAAAGCGCGAGCTTCTGTACACCGTGCGCCTTGTACTGATAGTTGAGATCACGGTCGAAAGCGTAATATCCGCTCTCCGAGACCCCGAAGGGGGAATGCATCTCCCGTCCTCGCTGCTTCTGACAATGCACCGCGTAGCCAAGTGCCTCGTAGCACAGGCTCCCGCGCTTCGATTCGAGAAGCAGCTCGGGCATGAAATACTCGAACATGGTCCCCGACCACGCTATCGGACCGGCGTAGTAGCCGCTTCTGCTCATCACGCGGGAAAGAGTGCGCCAGTGGGATTTGTCGGCTTTGCCCGTTGCTATTGCGAAAAAACTCAGCATTCTCGCTTCGGACATGAGCATATCATAGCAGTTCGGCGCTTTCTTGCCCGTATCCGAGTTTATCCCTACCGAGAACAGCCGCCGTGCCTTGTTATAAAACACACCGACGTCCGCATCGGCTATGAGTCTCCCTGTGCGGCGGATAAGCGGGCTCGCGGGGATATCGGCAATGAGCTTTCTCCGCACGGCGACGAGACAGCAGAGAAAATTGCCGCTGTCAACGGAGGAAACGAACGGATCCATCACTCTGAGCGTGTCGGTTTCATACCAGTTATACAGGCTTCCTTTATACTTAGGCAGCTTTTCGACTGTTGAGATCGTCCTGTCAAGAAGCGTTTCGAGCCTTGCCGTATCAATGAAACCGAGCTCCTCGGCGCAAACGCATGAAAGGAGATACATACCTATATTGGTGGGTGAGGTGCGGTGAGAAGCGCGATAAACAGGTGAATACTGCACGTTGTCGGGCGGGAGAAAATTGTCTTCCGATGTGACGTGGTCGGTATAGAATGCCCATTCCCGCCGTGCTTCGTCTGTAAGCAGCTTACGGTCGCGATCTTTCACGGGTCTGCCTTCTGTACGGTACTCACGGTCGAGGACTGCCGCCGCAGGCAGACAGCAGGCTATGAGTATGCCAATGACTGCATCGTGAACGCTGCCGTAATATACGCTTACCGCAAAAAGCAGCACGCCGGTGATGCTCGCGGGAATCATCCCGAGCCAGCCGTAGCCGTCCGCCTTCTCGAAAACCGATGCGGTCTGCCATTCAAGAAGCTTTCTCCCCGTTATCATACGCCGTATCGAACGCACCTCCGCGTCAAGTCCGTCGAGCGCATTCCTGCCCATAAAGACGATCTCGGCGAAAATACGGGTGACGAGCTGGCGGGAAAGAGACGTTATCGGCGCATAGAACTCGCGCGTGTTCGAGAAACCGATACCACGTATCGCCGCAGGTATGAGTCCGAGAACGAACGGAAGCGTAAGTGACAGAACAGCAACAGCCGCGGGAAGATATGTCCCTGCGCCGCCGGCTCTGACCGTAAAAAACAGGGTCAGCAGCGCATTCAGCGGGGTAAGCGCACGGCGGACGTTATCCGTTAGCTTATATTTCGTGAGAGGGGACAGGTCTTTCCGGAACATGAGCTGTAAATTCTGGAAATCGCCGCGCATCCAGCGATGACTGCGTCTGAAAAAACCGCGTGTGGTCGGCGGCATTCCGTCGCTGAACTCTATGTCGCCGCAATACGCTGTACCGAGTATGCCGCCCTCGATTATGTCATGCGAGAGAACGCGCTCATCGGGAAGTGCCCCGACACAGCTCCGGTAGTATTTCTCGGTCCGTATGAGCCCTTTGCCCGTGAACGTTCCTTCGCCGAAGCGGTCAAAGTACAGCTCGGACGAGAGACTGTCATAAACACTTGCACCGGAGCAGCCGCCCGTGCCGAAAAGCCGCGTGAGCCCTGTACGAAGTGACGCGGAGAGTGAGGTGGTTATGCGCGGCGCAAAAATGCCGTAACGGCTGTTGCACGGGTGTACCGCAGCCGCCACAAGCGAATTGATGCTGTCCATGAGCGGGAGCGTATCGTAATCGAGAGTGCATATAAAAGGTATGCCGGCATAACAGGAAATATCGCCGTACACTGCACGGAAACCGACTTTTTCGCCGCAGATGAACCGCACAAGGTCTTCTATCGCGCCGCGCTTTCGTTCACGGCCCTGAAATTTGCGCTGAGTGCGGCTGAATTCACGGCGGCGGAAGATGACCGTGGCTCTGCCGTCGGACTGCTCAAAAGCGGACGATGCCGCGGCGAGCAGCTCATCATCACGGGCAGTCTCTGCTTCTTCGGCGGGCGGAAAGTCGCAGAGCAGACAGTACCGTATGTTCGGCGAAGTGTTCTTGAGCCGCGCTCTGTGCAGCCTTTCAAGCCCGTCCTTTATGTCGTTTTCCGACGAAACGAGAACCGAAAGCACACAGACAACCTCATAGTTCTCGGCTTCGGAGAGCTTCACCCGCGGAACATCGCAGGCTTTCGCCTTCCGGAGCAGCAGTGCGTCTATAAGCGTTTTTGAGACCGCAGCAGCAGGCGCTAAGACGGCAATCCCCGCGAACCAGCCCGCCAATACGGCGGTAAGCCCGCTTATACCAAGTGACAGAGCAAGCTGCACGGCGGTATAATAAAAGGTGTCAACATACGGGAACAGCCTGTGCACATCGGCACGAATAACTTTGCTCAATCCTGAGTCAGAGTGCTTCGCTGTGATGAGATATTCGGCAGCAAGCTTTCGCTCATCTATCCCGGCAGCCTGGGCACAGAGCGTTGTGTCGGCACGGAGCATCGCCTTCGTGCGCTCGTCGCTCATCTCATACTCGCTGTCGCCCGCATACCGCAGACAGAGCGGGTCAAGGCGCGCAGTAATGTATTCTGCGTCAACGTCGGCGGCAGCATAGACGAGATCGTGCTTTCCGCCGTCAGACGCGGCTTTCAGCAGCGCGGCGAATCGCACCTGCCACATAAGGGTCATCAGATCGGCGTTGTCAAGAATGTCGGAATAGGGCAGAAGTGCTTCATAAACACTCTCGGTGGTGAGCTCGTCCGTGTCGGCAAGAGCGTGCGTTATGAGCGGAAGTGCTCCCGCCGAATGGACACGGAACGGCGGTATCTCGCCGATAAGCGCGGTGATCTCGGCACACAGCCGGTGTCCGCCCTTCGCTTTCATCTCCCTTCGGAGCTTTCTCAGACGCTTTCTGTAAATATCAAGCTTTGTATATTTCATAGCCGTACCCTTCTTTTTTGTCGTGTTCCGCCCTGTATTCGGCAGGAGAAGAAACATCGGACCATGTTTTTTACTTGGTTATTATTGACAGAAATAACATAAATTATAGCTAATTGTTAAAAAAATGGTTTTCGCTATTGATTTTTTGTAAAAAATGTTGTATAATATAAAAAATATTATCTATAACTGCGTTTTTTGTATGCTTTTTACTGAAATCAAAACGCTGTAAATACCGGAGATATGTACAGATGAAAATAAAAGGCAAATACTCTGAAAGTTCGATACTGCACGTTATCATTCTCGCAGCAGCCGCAGTGATCTCGGTAGCTGTATTTTTTGTCGCCCTTCATTTCACGGGCGGAAAAGTGATCCCGACACCCGGCACAAAGCCGTCAGAGACCACAGCAGCCTCCGAATCCGGGGCAAAAGAAACGACAAAGCCCGAAGAACAGGGTTATAAGGCGGATAAAGAACTCGTCAACGAGATGTTTGACGCGGCGACAAAGCTTATTTACGACAACTACACCGTATTAAAGCTCTACTATACTAAGGGACTGCCGCACAAGGACGAACCATACGGCAACGCCCCCGAGGACGGCTACTACACCGTTGACAGCGATACTTACACTTCTATCGACCAGATAGAAGAGATCGTTGACAGGACCTATACCAAGGATTTCGCCGAGAACGTCAAGAAAAATCCCCTCGGATACGGCGCGATCTATAAGACACGTGACAACGGCTCGCTCGGCATAATCGAAAACTATACACCTATGCAGTATGACCGCTCATGGGAGAACCCTAACCTTGAGATAGACCCCGTAAGCGATACTGAATGCAATATTACGGTGACGATACACGAAAGAGCAGATGACTCCGAAGTGCCCGTAACTGCGTCTATGACGAAGACCGACGACGGCTGGAGACTTTCTTCAATAATTTTCTGATCCGATTTTTAGAAATGATGTGTTCTGATGGCAAAAAATAAAAAAGACAGCCCGATAGCTGTATATGCAGTCGCGAGTCAGATCGGCTTCATCGTACTGACGCCGCTGCTCGTATTCGTTATCGGCGGAACGTGGCTTGTCGAAAAGCTCGGCTGGCCTGACTGGCTCAATATCGTGTTTGTCGCGATAGGCATAATATC
Source organism: uncultured Clostridia bacterium (assembly GCA_947168885.1). Taxonomy (GTDB): domain Bacteria; phylum Bacillota; class Clostridia; order Oscillospirales; family Ruminococcaceae; genus Ruminiclostridium_E. The sequence continues at coordinate 162,459 of CAMVNQ010000004.1, forward strand.
CATGAGCGTCGGGGCTATGAACTACCTCAAAAAGCTCATAGCTATGTATGACAGCAGCGAATCCGGCACCGGCGCGTCCGAAGTAAAGCACGACAGGCGCGACCACGACTATTACGACCAGTATTCAAAAAACAAGAAACTATGAGTTTAAGGATAAACAGATACACCGCAGAGGAGCTTAAAGCTATGCTCCCGTTCATCGCGGCCACAAACGGCGCGGCACTGCTTGTTTCGGTAGTGTTCGGGTTCATTTTCGGGTTCGACTGGACCGTTTACAGCGGTCTCGCGGTCGGCAACGTCCTGATGCTGCTGAATTTCGTCCTTATCGGCATGACCGTTGACAGGATAGTGCGATGCAGGGATTTCCGGCGCGGAAGAACTATCGGAAGTGTTTCCTACGGTATCAGATACGCAGGCCTTTTTGTAATACTTGCGGGACTGCTGACGATACACGCCGTAAATATAGTCACGGTGCTTGTTCCGCTTTGTTACCCCAAGATATATTATACTTTTATCTATACGCTTAAACGCGGGAAGGATGATGAATAAATGTTGACAGAAACAATGCTTATGGCAGAGTTCACGGTGGACGGACCGCTGCGGTCGATACCGCTTCCGTTTCTTGAAGGTCTTCTCGGTGAAGAGAATGCCTGCATAGCCGAGTCGGTCGTTTCACAGTGGGTCGTTATGCTGATACTCGGCGTTGTGTTCTTTATTCTCGGAAGGAACCTCAAGGTCAAACCGGAGACAAAGCGTCAGGCGGCCGCAGAATGGATAGTAGGATTCTTCTCGGGATATGTCGAAGAATCCATGGGTCCGAGATATAAGAGAAGATACGGGCCGTACATAGGCGCTCTTTTCTGCTTTATCTTTTTATCGTGCCTTATGGGACTCTTCGGTCTCCGCAACCCGACAGCCGATGTTTCGGTTACAGGTTCGTGGGCTATCGTAACCTTCTTCCTTGTTCTCTTCACGAAGATAAAGACCGGCGGCATGAAGGGTTATCTGCACAGCTTCATAGACCCTATGCCTTTCATGATCCCGTTCAATATTATAGGCGATTTTGCAAACCCGATCTCACAGGCGCTCCGTCTTTTCGGTAACAACCTTTCGGGTATGGTAATCGGCGGACTTATCTATTTCGCACTCGGAAGCTTCGCTATCGCGCTTCCCGCAGTACTCTCGCTGTATTTTGACCTCTTCACCGCCGTTATACAGTCGTACATCTTTGTTACCCTCACGATGTCCTATGTCGCTATGGCGGATATGTCGGAGGACTGATCGGTCCGGCATTTTAACACAGTTACTACGGGAGATCCCGTGAATAAAAAAGTAAATTTACCTGCATGATGCAGGTTGAAAGGACAGGTATTCTTATGGACAATTTAGGATTTGTATGTGGCGCATCTGCAATAGGTGCAGGTCTCGCAATGATCGCAGGTCTCGGACCCGGTATCGGTGAAGGTTACTGCGGCGGTAAGGCAGTTGAAGCTATCGGCAGACAGCCGGAAGCATCGGGTGCAGTCACAAAGCAGATGATCATAGGTGACGCGCTCGCGGAAACAACAGGTATCTACTCTCTCATCGTTGCTCTGCTCCTTATGTACGCTAACCCGTTCATCGGTAACTTCAAGTAATATGACAAACCACCGAAATAAACGGAAGGAGCTGTGAAAATGGGCTTTACATTGTCAGCGGGTGAGTTTCTCCAGCTGGTAAACATTAACCCCGCTACTATCGTTTTCACGCTTATCAATACCGCGATCATCGTCGCACTCTATTTCTTCTTCCTGCATAAGCCGGTCATGAAGATTATGGAGGAACGCAAGAACAAGATCAACAGCGAGATGCAGGCGGCAGAGGACGCTCAGGCAGAAGCGGAAAAAGTCAAAGAAGAATACACCGCTAAGCTCAAAGAGTCCAAGGAAGAAGCTGCACAGATCGTCTCTGCGGCAGTAAAACGCGCAGGCGAGCGTGAAAACCAGATCATAGCGGAAGCTCAGCAGGAAGCCGCCGACCTCAAGAAGAAGGCGGAAGAAAGCATTGAGCTTGAAAAGAAGAAAGCAATAAACGAGATCAAGGATCAGATCTCCGATATCGTCATCATGGCGAGTGAGAAGGTCTGTGAAAAGGAAATATCCAAATCCGACAACGAGGCGCTTATCAATTCTTTCATCGCTGAAGTCGGAAATGAATAACTACCCGAAAGGAAAGATCTATGGCAGGCTTAGTCGAAAAGACATACGGCGATGCGCTTTTTGAGCTTATCCTCGAGGAGAGCCCCGCAAAGCTCACCGAAGCCAAGGCAGAGCTTGACGCGGTAGATTCGATAATAAAGGATATTCCCGAGCTTATAAAGCTTTCAAAGACCCCGACTGTCTCTAAAGAGGAAAAGCTCGGACTTATCGAGGAGGCTTTCAAGGGAAAGCTCTCGGAATATGTCTATAACTTCCTTATGGTGCTTACCGACGCGGGCAGGCTCGACTATTTCGGCAAGATCGCCGGATACTTCAAGGAGCGCTGCAACGACCACCTCGGCATAGCAGAAATAACCGTCATAACGTGCGAACCGCTAACGGCAAAGGCAAAGGCAGACCTCTCCGCTAAAATGGAGAAGATGCTCGGCAAGAAGATCGTTATGAAGGAAGAACTCGACAGATCGATAATCGGCGGCATCGTCGTCAAGAATGGCAATACGACCCTTGACGGAAGCGTGAAGGCAAAGCTTCGCGCCCTCAGGACAGACATCGGCAGCGTTATCTGCTGATGCCGAAAGACAATTCTCCCGCTCGTAACGGGATGAAAGGAAAGACGAGAATATGGAATTACGCCCTGATGAAATAACAGGTATTATAAAATCCAAGATCAAGGCATTTGACTCAAAGATCACTCTCACCGATACGGGAACGGTCGTTACTGTCGGAGACGGTATCGTTCGTATCCACGGACTTGAGAACTGTATGATAAACGAGCTTCTCGAATTCGACAACGGCGTTCAGTGTATGGCTCTCAACCTTGAGCAGGATTTTGTGGGTGCGGTTATGCTCGGCTCTGATGCCGACATCAAAGAGGGTTCCAACGTAAAGAGAACGGGTAAGATCATCTCCGTTCCCGTAGGCGACGCACTTCTCGGACGTGTTGTAAACGCGCTCGGCGAGCCTATCGACGGCAAAGGACCCATCATTTCCAACGAATACCGCCCCGTAGAGCGCATCGCTCCCGGTATCATCACAAGAAAGTCCGTTGATACGCCTTTACAGACAGGTATCAAGGCTATCGACTCAATGATCCCGATAGGACGCGGACAGCGTGAACTTATCATAGGCGACAGACAGACGGGTAAGACCGCTATCGCTGTTGATACGATAATAAACCAGAGAGATACAGACGTGCTCTGTATTTATGTAGCGATCGGACAGAAGGCTTCTACAGTCGCGTCCGTCGTTGAGCAGCTCACCAACGCGGGAGCTATGGACTACACTATCGTAGTATCCGCTACCGCCGCAGAGCTTGCACCGTTACAGTACATAGCGCCCTATTCCGGCTGCGCTATGGGCGAATACTTCATGGAGAAGGGAAAGGACGCGCTCATAATCTATGACGACCTTTCAAAGCACGCAGTAGCTTACCGTGCTATGTCCCTCCTCTTAAAGCGCCCGCCGGGACGTGAAGCTTACCCCGGTGACGTTTTCTATCTGCATTCAAGACTGCTTGAGCGTGCAGCCAACCTTAACGAGGATTACGGCGGCGGTTCTCTTACCGCGCTCCCGATAATCGAAACACAGGCAGGCGACGTTTCGGCATATATCCCGACAAACGTTATCTCGATCACAGACGGTCAGATATTCCTTGAGACAGAGCTCTTCAACTCCGGTATCAGACCTGCCGTAAACCCGGGTATCTCGGTATCCCGTGTCGGCGGTTCCGCCCAGATAAAGGCTATGAAGAAGGTATCCGGTTCTTTGAAGCTCGAATATTCTCAGTACAGAGAGCTTCAGGCGTTCTCACAGTTCGGCTCTGACCTCGACGCGGACACAAAGGCACGTCTCGCAAAGGGCGAGCGTATCGTTGCTGTGCTCAAACAGCCCCAGTCATCGCCTCTTACCGTTGAGAACCAGATCATTATAATCTACGCGGTTATCAACGACTATCTCAAGGATATAGCTGTTGACAGAGTGCCCGAGTTTGAAAAGGCGCTCTTCGAGGAAATGGCGACAAATCATAGCGAGATCATAGACGACCTGAAAAAGAACAAGGTCCTCTCTCCCGATAACGAAGAAAAGCTCAAAGCTGTTCTCAAGAACTTTGCGGCAAACTTCTGATGATGCCCGCTGTAATGTAAGCAGAAGGCACAGACAGGACGACATGAAGAAGATCAAAAGGGTCTTCGCGAAAGGAGTTACTTATGGGTAAAGCATCATTTGTTCTTAGCGTCATATCCCTGAGCCTTACGGCGCTTCTCGCTGTGGTCGCTCTTCTCTGCCTCACACACAAGGCCGATTACATCGACAGCGACCGCTGAAAAGTTAAGGCAACGCCGCCGGATAAAACGGCGGTGATCTGAAAGGAATGAGATAAATGGCTACGGGCAATATGAAGGACATAAAGCGCCGCATAAAGAGCGTAAGCTCGACGAGACAGATAACCAAGGCAATGGAACTTGTCGCGTCGTCAAAGCTGAGAAAAGCAAAGCAGCGCTCTGAGAGCGGACGTCCTTACTTTGAAGCGCAGTATGCGCTGCTTGCGGAAATAGCGTCTGTAAAGAAGGACTTTAAAACTATATTCACCGAACCACGCGAGGTGAAGAACCGCCTGTTCATAGTTATCGCCGGCGACAGAGGTCTCGCAGGAGGCTTCAACTCGAACATTCTCAAGGCGGTAGCTGCCGCACACAAGAACGACGCGGTAAAGCCGAAGATAATCGCTATCGGCAGAAAAGCCGTCGAATACTTCGATAAACGCGGATATGAGGTCGTCGCGAAGTACCCGTATTTCGCGGAGAAGGCAAAGACCGCGCACTGCATGGATATAGCGCAGATCGCTGTTGACCTGTTCGCGGTGGGTGAAGTGGACGAAGTCGAGCTCTTCTACACAGCGTTCGTGTCGCCGCTTGTTCAGACACCGGAATGCGCAAAGCTCCTTCCGATAGCGAATATCGGCGCGGGAACGGGCGAAGACCTCGGTCTCATAAACTACGACCCGTCTCCGGAAGCGGTGTTCGACCGAGTTTTACCGAAGTTCCTTATGAGCATGATAAGCTGTGCGGTAGTTGAGTCTTTTGCTTCCGAACAGGGCGCAAGACGCACCGCTATGGAAAGTGCAACAGACAACGCAGACGAGATGATTGCAAATCTCTCGCTCTCGTACAACCGCGCACGACAGGAAAAGATCACCAACGAGATCACGGAGATCGTTTCCGGCGCAAACGCGTTAAGTTGATTTTCTTGGCAAGCATAAAAAGCTTGCAGATGATAACAGAGGGGTGAACTCCCCGGAAATCCCGCCGACGTCATGCGGCGGCTGAAAGGAAAAAGGCAGAAATGGCTGAGAAAAACATAGGCACGGTCGTTCAGATCATCGGAGCTGTCCTTGATATACGTTTTACGGCAGACGCGCTCCCGAATCTGAAAAACGCCATTGAGATCGACAATAACGGTGAACGCCTTGTGGTCGAGGTCGCACAGCATATCGGCGACGATATTGTGCGCTGCATCGCTATGGGAAGCACCGATGGCCTTGTAAGAGGCACAAAAGCGGTCGATACCGGCAAATCCATAACAGTTCCCGTCGGCAAGGAGACGCTCGGCAGAATATTCAATCTGCTCGGCGAACCTGTTGACAATCTCCCCGCGCCCGAAACAGAAGAGCGCTGGGAAATACACAGAGAGCCTCCGTCTTATGAAGAGCAGGCTGCTACAAACCAGATACTCGAAACCGGCATAAAGGTCGTTGACCTTATCGCACCCTACCTCAAGGGCGGTAAGATCGGACTTTTCGGCGGTGCGGGCGTTGGTAAGACAGTCCTCATCATGGAGCTCATCAACAACGTTGCAAAGCAGCACGGCGGTCTTTCCGTATTCACGGGCGTCGGCGAGCGTACCCGTGAGGGTAACGACCTTTACAACGAGATGAAGGAATCCGGAGTTATCAACAAGACCGCACTCGTTTACGGTCAGATGAACGAGCCCCCCGGAGCAAGAATGAGAGTCGGACTTTCCGGACTTACAATGGCGGAATACTTCCGTGACCGTGAGGGACAGGACGTTCTTCTCTTCATAGACAACATATTCAGATTCACACAGGCAGGTTCCGAGGTTTCCGCGCTTCTCGGACGTATGCCCTCTGCCGTTGGTTACCAGCCGACGCTGGCGACGGAGATGGGTGCGCTTCAGGAGCGTATCACTTCCACGAACAAGGGTTCTATCACATCGGTACAGGCTGTTTACGTTCCTGCCGATGACCTTACCGACCCTGCGCCTGCTACAACATTCGCCCACCTCGACGCAAAGACCGTTCTTTCGCGTAACATAGCGTCAATGGGTATTTACCCCGCCGTTGACCCGCTCGATTCAAGCTCGCGTATCCTTACGCCGGATATCGTAGGTCAGGAGCACTATGAAGTTGCCCGTGCGGTACAGGCTACCCTTCAGCGTTACAACGAGCTTCAGGACATCATCGCGATCCTCGGTATGGACGAACTCGATGACAACGACAAGCTCATAGTTGCAAGAGCAAGAAAGATTCAGCGTTTCCTCTCCCAGCCGTTCAGCGTTGCGGAACAGTTCACGGGTATGCAGGGCAAGTATGTCCCGATCAAGGAGACGATAAGGGGCTTCAAAGAGATCATCGAAGGAAAGCACGACGATCTTCCCGAGTCCGCATTCCTCTTTGTCGGCACTATCGACGAGGCTGTCGAAAAGGCAAAGCAGATGCAGTCATAACCGAAAGGGCGTGAGGAAATGACTCCGTTTAAACTTCAGATAATCACTCCCGACGGCGTGTTTTTCGACGGAATGACCGAAAATGTCATCGTCCGCACAACCGTCGGCGATAAAGGTATCCTTGCACGCCACGAGCCGTACGTTGCCGCTATCACCATAAGCAAGTTCAAGGTGAAGATCGACGGCAATTTCCGCTACGGCGCTATCTCCTCCGGAGTTATCAAGGTAAGTAAGGAAAAGACCGTGATACTCGCACAGAGTTGTGAGTGGGCAGACGAGATCGACGTTGACCGCGCAGTAAAGGCAAAACAAGTTGCGGAAAGCCGCATAACCGAGTATGAAAAGGCAAACGATCAGAAAAATCTCGATATTGCCGAGTTCAAGCTAAAGCGAGCTCTCAACAGGATCGAAGCATCTAAAATGAGATAACAGGAACGCCCTGTGCAGTAAGCTGCTCAGGGCATCCTTTTTGGTGAAGTATGAAAAACTACCGCGGTAAGCACAGGAAACGGGATAAGGCTGAACCGGAGCAGGGTAGAGGGCGCGGAAAAATATATCATATATGTCTCGGAAAATGACGGAAAGACCTACCGTAAACTCGGAAGGCTGAATGCCGACAAAACGACCTGTTCTCTGCGGCTCCCTCCTGACAGGAACCTGCTGTTTCGCATACGGTCTTACAAACCTGTCGGCGGAAGGAAGTATTACAGCGATTTTTCAGATGAAGCCGTTGTAGAAATTAGCTAAATATCCGATCATTTAAGTTACCGATAAGGTCAAATAACGCAACACCTGACTCAAAGTTTGTGCAAAATACCTATTGACCGGAATTAGAGGTTATTATATAATATATTATAGGTAAAAAGGTATATGATGCCTTTCACATTAAGGAGGATATTTTATTATGAACTTTAAAAAATCTATTGCAGCTATCGCAGCAACAGCTATCACAGCAGCTTCTCTCTCCGCTGTAGCAAGCGCTGAGCTTACTCTCGACGGTGCAAAACAGGACGCTAACGGTATGGATATCGTTTGTGCAAACGCTAACGCTTGGATGCCTATTGCTTACAACAATGGCGAGCGCAACGAGACTGTTCTCGCAGATAAGAACAAGGCTATCGTTGACAACGGTATCGACTGGACACAGGTAAAGTCCGTTGAAGTACAGTTCCACGTTGTTGAAGGCACGGAAGAAGAATGGGATGCTGAAAACTGCATGGGCGGCGCTATCGTTGTATCGAGTAACGCTAACGGCGACAGCTCTCACAACTGGCCGGCAAAGGAATTCTACGGCGTAAATGATGAAGATCTCGAATTCACAGCAGCTCCCGAAAAAGAGCTCCAGGCTAATAAGGTAAGCGCTTATACATATAAGATCGTTTGCCCTGTAGATGATACAAACTCTGTTGTTCCGAACGCACAGATGGTTCAGATCGCTGTTCAGGATTACGCAAACGCAGTTTGGTGGCAGTGTGCTATTGAGTACATGGCTGTCAAGGATGCAAGCGGCAACGCTCTCTTCGTTTGGACCGGTGCAGCTCCCAGAGCTGACTACACAGGTGCCGCAGCTCCTACAGCAGCTTCCGCTTCCGCTCCCGCAGCAGCAGAAGAAGATACAGCTCCCGCTACCGTAACAGGCAATGTTGACGCAGCTACAGATTCCAGCAAGGGTTCTCCTGACACAGGTATTGCTGACGTAGCAGCAGTTGCAGGTGTCGCAGTTCTCGCAGCAGGCGCTTTCGTAGTTGCTAAGAAGAGAAAGTAAGATCTCACGATATAACAGATATATCCCCCGTCAGAAGACGGGGGATATTCTTTTCGGATATACAATCGTCATAATTCAAGGCCGAGCAGTTCTATCGCGTTTCCGCTGAATATCATGTCCTTTTCGGAAGCGGGAATGTCGAGCTCTTCAACGAGCTTTATCTCCTCGGCAGGATCACTCCAAGGAAGATCGCTCGCGAATAAGATTCGGTCGGTGCCGTGCTTCTTTACGATCTCGGCAAAAAGAGCGCGGTCTATATCCGCCGCAACAAACGCGGTGTCGAACCACACGTTGCGAAGGCCGACAGCATAGCGCAAAACGTGCTCCCACTGATAATTCCCGCCCATGTGCGCGCCGATAAACCGCATTTTCGGATATTTTTCGGATAGCTCTTTAAGGTCGCAGGGCATAGCGCGATGCACAAGGGGCGATACGGGATCATACCCCATGTGAAATACGACCGGAAGCCCGAGTTCCTCACAGCGCTTATATATCCTGTGACAGTGCTCATCAAAAATGAACACGCCCTGATAGTCGTTGTGAAGCTTGATGCCTTTGAATCCCATAGATTTTATACGGTCGAGCTCATCGAGTGCATCATCAGCATAGGGATGGACTGTACCGAACGGAATAATGCTTCCGCCTCTGACCTCATTGACCCAGTTGTTTATCGTAGTCTGCTGGGTAGGTTTGGTCGCTATAGGAAGCAATACACCATAGTCGATGCCCGATCTTGCAAGCAATTCCCGTGCGCCCTTTATCGTTCCGTCGGTATAGCACGGGCAGTCTGCGGTCTCGGAAAGTTTCTTGACAACACGTTCCGCGAGCGAATCCGTGTACGCATGAATGTGCGTATCTATTTTCATTTTTGTTGTCTCCTGAATTTGTATTATCTCAAAAATCTGTCCCTGCCTTTTGGCAGGGACTTTCTTGTCTATATGCGGAAAACCCGGACTCTTTTGAAAAATAGGCTGCTATGTGTTGCATTACAGTCGTCCGTCAAACGAACCGCCGGAGCCGCCGAAGCCGGAGCCGATAGCGGAATAGACACTCGTCTTTTTCCTGTCGGCGTTTACGTTCTCAAGCTCGGAGCGAAGCTCCTTAACGCGCGCGTCAACACGCACTGATGCCTGTTTTTCCTTGTCGCCGACAGTGATATACGCAGAATGGAGCTTCACCGCGGCTTTGTGTATCTCGCGGAGCTCCGCCGAAAGCCCGAGGGGCACCCGATTCCCGCTTATCATACGGTGAACAAGGTCGTTCTCCTGCTCTGAACAGTCACCGCAGAGAATATCGATCTCCCTGCGGCATCTGCCTATTTCGTCAATAATTGCAGCGCGCCTGCGGACAATTTCCTCAAGCGTCTCGTCAATATCGGTGTTGATGATGTCAGAGGTGGCAGCGCTGTATTTTTCGGTCAGAGCCGTCATCTCATTGAACAGATCCACGATCTTTATCTTGATATCATCGGTCATGCGATCACCTTATACTTTCGGCATTGCCGCTACCTGTGCAAATGCGTCACGAAGATCAGCGAACATCGGAAGCAGCTCCTTGATTATCTTGATGTCCTTCTTCATGTTTGCCTGTATGAGCTGTCTGTTAAAGAAGTCATACAGCGCGTCAAGGTCTTTCGACATTGGTATGCTCATATCGAGAACCGAACGCAGCGCGTTCACAATGTCCTGAGTCTTCTGGAGTGACTTGTTCGCGCCGGCATAATTCTTCTCTCCGATCGCGATTATAGCGAGGTTCATCTGCTTTTCCGCCTCGTCATAAAGCTTTACGACGATCTCCATAGGTGTAAGAGTCTGGAGAGACTGCTTCTTGTATTCGGAATATGCATTAGCCGCCATAAACGGTACCTTCCTTTTTCTCTATATATACAGCCGCTCTGCGTTATACTGCGTGCGGCCTGCATTTTTTCATTCCCCCGCCCGAAACGGGGGAATGAATGTGAATTTTATTACTGGAAATAAGACATGAACGATGCCTGCTGGCTGTTCATCGTGCCGAGCAGCGACTCCATGTTGGAATATCTCTTCCATAGTCTGTTCTGCTCGTTCTCATAACGCTTATTAAGAGATGCGACTTTTTCCTTTGTTCTCTTGATAGCGCTATAAATCTCGTTGTCCTTTGCGGACGAGCCTGTTGCAAGACCCGCTTTTCTGATGAGAGTACCCTTGTCCTTACCGGTGGAACCGATACCGAGATCGAGCGCCTCGGAGAACTTCTTCATAATACCGTTCTCGCTGTCGGAGAAGAGCTTCTGAATATCGTCGAGATTGTTGTCGATCGCCTTGTCAAGAGCGTTTTCGTCGATAGCCGCAAACTTACCGTGCTGATTGTAATCGGACATAGTCTTGAGACCCATTGACGAAAGCGAGAATACGTTTCCGTCGAGACCCTCAACACTTCCCATAAGTGCGGTACGAAGACCGGTCATTATGGTGGAAGTTATGCTGTCATGGTAGAGCAGGCCCTTTTTGGCTTTCTCCTCCCACTTCTCTTCCTGCTTCTCTGAGAGGTCAAGGTCTTCCTTATCCGCATCGGCAAGGAAGTAATAATCTTTCTCGGGCTTTTCGTCGAGATACTTGTAAACGTCCTCAATAAGCTGGTTATAATCCTTGACGAAGTCCTTTATGAGGTCTTTTATCGAGGATGTATCCTTGCCTATGGAAACGGTGTATTCAACGGGTTCTTCACCCGGAGCGGGTTCCTGTGCCTTGTTGGAGATGGTGAACGTCGATCCGTCTACTTCAATGCTATTGGTGTCACTCTGATAGAGCTTGCCGTTGACATAGACTTCGAGGTTCTCGCCTGCGGTGAAATCGCCGCCGACGATACCGAGCTTGCTCATCAGGTCGCCGCCGCTGGTGTCCTCGATGTTCACTTCGCTCGCGAGACCGTATTTGTTCGATGTAACTGTGAACGCGTTGTCAAGGGACGAATATGTCATCTTGACACCCGCGGAAGAAGCGTTGATCTTCTTCATCATGTCGTTTACGGTCGTTTCACCGTCAAAGGAGAAGCTCTTGCCGTTTATCGTGAAGTTGTAGTTGCCGTCCTCGTCTGGTGTCGCTCCGATGTCGGAAAGCTTGGTAGAGTTGGTGATCTGTGTTATCGAGGTCGTCTCTGCCGCTTCCGCGTTTCCGAGAGTCTCCGCGCTGTTGGCGCTGTTCTTGCCGATAGTGATAGCAGTCTGGAGATAATCCTTCTGCGTGTTGCCCTCACCGTCGGTGGTCTCCTTATATGCCTTTATATCTGCCTTGTTGGTCGCCGCATCATAGTTCACCTCGAACTTCGTGCCGTCATCGAGCTCAAGGTTGCCTATGCTGTTCTTGAGAGCGGACTCGTTGAAGTGATCGATGATGTTGTCCTTGGAAAGGTCATATCCCGCCGTGCTTTCGTTGAATACGGACTTCTTGTACTGACCGAAAACATTGCTTTCGGATGCAGACCACATATCTTTGTCCAGCTTCCAACTATCCTTGTCAACCTGGTAAGTTTTGAATTCCTCTGCGGTCTTGAAATGTTCTTCAGATTCGGCGGCCGTAAGCTCCGCGCTTGCGTCCGAGTTTCCGGAAGCCCATTCGTACAGCCCTTGCGCTGTTTCTCCTTCAGCAAGGCCGGATTTGTAGGTCTGATACGCAGCCTTTGCTTCAGCGGACAGATTGCGCTCAGCATAAGCATTCTGATACTCTGTATATTTATCAGTATAATAAGCATCGTCGTAATCGGTCTCGCCGTTGCCTGTACCGTCGTACTTATGTTCGAGCTTAGTGAGCTTTTCGGTAAAGTTGCTGTCGGTTTTTGCGTACTCGTAAGCGCTCTTCATAGCAGGAACAGCGTCTTCGATGGCCTTCTTGTAGCTGTCGTTGTCCTGTGCCCACTCGTAGATGCCCTTCGCGTCGTCGCCCGCATCTGTCTTGTAAGTCTCATAAGCCGCTTTCGCCTCGGAAGACAGTGCGCTTTCGGCGAAACTGTCCTTATAAGCCGTATATGCGGTCTTCATGTCCTCGTCGGCTTCGACCCATCTGCTGAGTCTGTTGTCTCTGTGTTCATCGAGCGCATCGCTGTAAAGCGCCTGCATATCGCTTTCAGAGGCATTCTCTTTCCAAGTTGTGAAAGCGTCATATCTTACCGACTCTTTGTAATCGTCAGCGACCTGCTTGTAAAGAGCCTTCGCTTCAGAGAAACCATTAAGAATCTCAGAGAATTTCAGATTGAATTCTGCATCCGACCCAGACTCGCCGATTTCTTGCCTTGCAAGTTCTGTGGCTCTGTTACGTACGACAGTATCATCTACATTGAGGATCTCGCCTGTCGATGTATCGACCATGCCGAGATTAACGATCTCATCAAAATATTTCGGCTCTAACGTCTGGAACGATGTAGTCACGCTCTTGTCACCGACCTGGAAAGACACGGTATTTGTACCGGACTTCAGGTCTGCGCTCGAAAGGTCGATCGTATTGGTGCCGCTCATCTTTCCGATGCCGGACACGGTTATGCCCTTACCCGCACGGGAGACTACCTGGCCGCTGTCGTCAACATATACCATACCCTCGTTGCCTGCGCTTCCGGCGGAGGAGTTGCTCTCGCCGAACGCTTCTTCAAGAGCGTCGTTCATGTTGTCACGTGTATCCTGCTGGCTGCTTCCGCCGCGGAACTTGATAGTCTTGGTCACGTCGCCGACGGAAACGGTCATACCGTATTCCTTGTCGTTTTCGAGCTGGCTAAGATCTATTCTTGCGTTGCCGCCTATGGACTTACCGGTAAGCTTTGCCTGCTTTGCGGTCTTGTTCACCGCGACCTTATAGTCGCCGGGGTTCGAATTTACTGTAGTCTCAACGGTTATTCCCGAAGCAAGCGTCTCGACATTCGCCGAATCATACACCTTCGAGGAATATTTATTCCACATTGAATTTCCCGAGATATACGAATCCTTGTTGAGTATATCGAAGTACTTGTTCTTTATGTTCTGCATCTTGGAGATGATGTCCCGGTACGCTTCCTGGGTCGCCTCATACTTGAGAACGTTACGTTCCTGTTTTGTGGCTTTTAGCTTTGTGTTAGCAGTAAGAGCGTTTATAATGGACTCGGTGTCGAGACCGGAGTTCATACCGCTCATTCTGATCATATCATTTGCCATTTAAGATCAAATCCTTTCTGTATGTCAGGTCCTCCGATCCTTCGGAAGACCGCCGGTCACGGCTCTTTCTTGAATGTAAGCAGAGCGTCAATAGCATCCTTCGATACCGCCTTCGAGGAATCGACGTTGGTCTCCTGTGCGTGCAGAAGCTCATTTCGTATGATCTTCACGTCTTTCGGCGCCGAAATACCGAGCTTTACTCTGTCCTTGGCGACTTCAAGCACGGTGATCTCGATGTTGTCCGCGATTATAACGCTCTCTTCGGTCTTTCTTGTAACAACGAGCATCACTTCACCTCCCGTGTGTCGTAAACGGGCATTCTGAAAGGATAGTCAAGTGGAAGTATCACTTGTATAGCCCTGCGGGCTGCCTTGTTGATAACGATAGGCGATTTCATATTGACTGTGGTGTGCTTGTAATCAGCAGGCACTTTCGCGATAACGAGAGCGGTTGCGTCGTCGTCGCTCCCGAGACCGAGTATGGATCTTTCGTTGTCCGCGAGGACTACCGTAAATCCGCCGTCTATAAGCACAGGGTTGAAAACGATGAAGCAGAGTGAAGGATCGTCGAGCGACTGGAGCCACATCGGATATACGCCCTCACCGAGAGGTGAAAGAAGCGCGAACCTCTTGTTGTCTTCAAAAGCATAAAGACCGTTCGGAAAATCGTAGATATCCTTTTCGTCAACTTCGATCGTGCCAAAATCCCTTGTTTCAATATTTATCATTGTTCGTTTTCCTTTCGTTGACACGGAGCATAGGGAGCCTGCTCCCGCCCCGCTTATTTCCGGGCACGCGCTCTGCGTTCCCGTATCTGCCGGTCAAGGCATATCAGCCGTGTACGTCTATCTTAGGTACATAATTGGGGTCTGACTGGGGAGGAACATATATCGGGTCACCGAGATATTCGATCTCTACCTTCGGAAGCTGGGTTATGTTGAACTCTACCTTTCCGGGTATGAACTCAAGAGGTACTATGCCTGCGTTATCCCAGTCTATATTGACATCTCCCGCATCGTAATTGATGTTGAGAACGCCGTCTTCAAATGTGACATCAGCGCCCTCCTTGGGAAGAAAGTCCATTATTGTCTGGATCGTCTGTCCCGCCTTGTTGTTCTGAGCGGCTATCTCGGCGGGGGAAAATCCCCGTACGAGCTGATCGCCCTCATTGACTATCTTTGCGGTGCCCTGATATGCGATCGAGATACCGTCATCCGCGTTGCGCTTGATAAAATCGGCGTTGTTGTAATTCCCGAAACCGAGGCTCGAACGTGCCGCATAAGTGTCTATCTTGATCTTCGGCGGCTCGGAATGGATCTTCAGCTCGCCCTGATCGGTCTGGATATTCATTTTAAGCGTCTTGCCGGGGTCGTTTATCTTCGGGTTTGACAATTCGCCCTTGCGTATGTGCATCTCCACTTTTATCGGGATCGACGTAATGTTTAAGAGATTACTGTCAACCATTGCTGATCAGCTCCTTTCATTATAATATATCAATGGATATAATCAAATATCGTCTGTGACAGAACGGACGAGCCCATCTGAAGCGAGGCGTTATATACCGATTCAAGCACCTTCCAGCGGGTTATCTCGCTCGGAAGATCGGTACTTTCTATGTCGTTCTGCTTGCTCTTGAGGTTTATCATAACTTCCTCAAGTCTGTCTGTGTTGAATTCGATGAACTTCGAGTTGGTACCGAGGTCGGCTATCGCGATAGAGAGGTTGCTCTGTGCCGCATATATAAGGTCGGCGTATCTCGCTACCATCTGCTGGTCGCCTTCCCTCAGGTACTTGGCCGAGTCAAGTACGAGCTGGATAAGGTTGTTGGAGTAACCCTGCTTCTCGTATATCTCGACTTCGTTCTCTGCGCCGTGGGCGTTGGTTATGGAGACCGACGCGCCTTCTACGGGATATTTTACTGCGCCGCCCGGAAGCACTACGGGTATGTTGTAATCGCCGAACTGACCGCCTATGCTTATACCCTTGTTGGTCTGTTTAACTGTGTCTTCCGCGGTATCGCCGGGATTTATGATGACCTGCTTGCCGTTGAGGTTTATTGCATAGGTCTTGGAGGGGTCGGTACTTCCCGTTGTGAGAGCACCAACGTCAACGCCGCCGTCCGCAGTCGCGCCGACATCGCCGTAGTCGCCATAAGCCGATATTTCGGCATATTTCTTGTTGGCTCCCTGAACTTTACCGTTTGCATAAACGTCAAACTTACCCGCACCGTAAACGCGCTCAAGAGACTTGGTAAGCGAATCCATTGTCTGGTTGACCGTCTCGCCGCCCTTGAAGTCAACGTGTCTTGTGAGCCCGTTCATCTTGACTTCTATACTGTAATAGGTATCTTTTTCCATGCTTGCGAAGTCGATCGAACCGTCCGGGTTCATAGGGGTGTTTTTATAGGGATACCATTCGGGGTCATCTATATAGTTGAATTTACCATCCGTCGTCATTTCCGGACCGGTCATGAAGTTATCCTTTATTGCGTTGTTTATGTTGGTAAGGGTCTCTTCTTCGTTCGCGCCGCCGTTGAACGTCACCATAGCCGATCTTCCGCCCGCGGCCACATTCAGAGAGTACTCCTTGCCGTTCTCTATACTGTTAAGATACAAGGTCACGCCCTGCTGCTGTACGCCGCAGCCGGTACATCTTGCGCCGTTGAAGGTTATCGGGAGTGCCGACTGGTCGTCAATACGGTCGATGTTTGTGTCGGTCGACATACCGATACCGATATCAAGATACGATTCGCCGCTGTACGGGAAATCGTCCGGGTTGCCTGACGAGTTAACGGGAACGCCGTTATATGTAACATATTTATAGTTGCTGTCGCCTTCGATCTTGAACGCGACCGTGTCGTTGTTAAGTCCGCCGAACACCTTTCTGTCCGCTATGTCTATATTTAGGGACTGCACCATTTCTTCGGCATGGTTATCTATCTCAAGTGCAATTATATTGAGGTCGTCCTGGTTTCTTGTTCCGTGTGCGCCCTCAACGAGCTTTTCGTAAACCGTCTGGATAACGCCGGATACTGTCATAAGTGCAGACTCGGCGTTAGTATAGATCGAATCCGCCGTTTTCAGGTTGCCCTGATATGTATCTACCTCCGCCATAGACTTTCTGAGTCGGAGGGCTCTTGCCGCGTTTATCGGGTTCTCGCTCGCGCGGTCGAACTGGCGTCCGGAATATATTTTCTTTTCGGAATTGTACTTATCCGTGTAATTGGTCTCATATCTGCTGAGATAATTCCTTCGGATCGTATCTCCGGCTATTCTCATGGGATTACCCTCCTTACATTACAGACCGACTCTTCCGGTATTGTTGATAAGCCGGTCGAGCGCGTCATCAAGCGCGGTCATGAGTCTTGCGCTCGCGTTATACCAGTTCTGGTATGTAAGCATATTGATGCCTTCTTCGGTCTCCGAAACGCCGGAAACCTCGTCGCGCGCATCGAGAAGCGCGTTCGATGTCGCATAAGCGGCTTCGTGTCTGCTCTCATTGAACTCTATGTTCTGACCGATACGGTTGCTTATAAAGAGAAGATAGTCGTAGATCGTGCCTTCATAGTCTCCTCTGCCGCCGAAATCAAGAGATTTATTGTTGAGCTTCTCTATGATCTGGTTCACATGGTTGCCGTCGAGAGACATCGTCCAGATACCGGTTTCCTTGTTCTGGACCTCGCCGATCATTGTGGCCTTGTTCATCCATGTTTCGGCTATGCGGATATTCTTGATGGACATATCGAGCTCTTCGTACTCTGCCTCGCGGTCGCCGTACTGGTCGATGCGCTCATACTCGTTTGTCACGAAGAGGAGTCTGTCTGCATCTATTACCTTGCCTTTATCGTCAACCGCGCCGTTCATGTAGTTCATGAAATTGCCGAACGTATGTGCGAATGAACTCATCGCGGACTCATAATACGGGATACCGTAGGAGTCGTTCTGATAACCGGTCGCATAAACGCCGTTGCCGTTGAGTATATCAACGTAAGCTTTGAGCTCGCCGCTGCGGAAATTCGCTTCGTCACCGGATGTCCAGCGCAGCACAGCCGCGTCGTAAGCCGCATAATCGCGGAAAAGCTCGGACGAGAACTCGCCGTCGGTCTTTGTGCTCTTTTTCATATAGAGCTGTTCATACTTTTCGCCGTTTATTATCTCGACGCCGTCCATAAGGACTCTTACCGAACCGTCGGCGTTGTCATGCACTTCGATGCATCCTTTGTAGGAAAGCTCGTCGAGGAGAAGGTTTCTCTCGTCAAGAAGCTCGTTCGGGCCGTAGGAACCGGTAACAGACTCACGGTCGCCGTACTTTCCGGTCGCCATGGCGGTATATTCCTTGACTATCGCCTTGTTATAGTTCACGATGCGCTCGATGATGTTGTTGGTGTCTTCTATCGACGCATCAAGCGCTTCGAGGTTTGTTTCCTTAAGATTTTCAAGATCCGCATAGTAGGTATGGAGCAGGTTGGTCATATTGTACGCCTGATTTCGCACGATACTCGCAAGCTCTTCGCTGTCGGGTCTCTCCGCATAGTTGGAGAGCGCGTTCTTGAATGTATCTATACTTAACGTAAGTCCGTCGGTCGTGATGTTGTCGAGAACCGTCTCAACTTCCTTGAGGGTATCGGCTCTTGTGCTGAATTCTGCGACCGCGGGTGTGGAATCACGATATCTCTTATCTATATAAGGGTCGCGCACCTGATCGACGCCTATGCCTATAGCACCCTGTCCTGCGAGAGACATTCTCGACGACTTGGTCTGCCAGTAGGCAAATTCGTTGAAATAGCTCGCGCCTATATCGACTTTCTGCCTTGTGTAGCCCTCTACCTTTGAGTTTGAGAGGTTGCTTCCGGTTATGTCGAGAGATTTCTGCGCGAGCTGTATGGTACGCTTGGACACTTCAAGTCCCATAAACGATGGACGCATAGTTTATCAATCCTTCCTTATAATGAAGTTTCCGTATAGCTTGTGCATCCCTGCGCTGTCAAAAACTTCCGAATGCGGGTTTTTCAGACTTCTCCGAAAAATCCGCCCGATGTATTGTGCTTGGTGACTTTAACGCCCTTGCCGGTATAGGTGGACGCTGTCGAATGTGTGCGATTTATGAGTTTTTCCTGGACGGAGAGCTTTCTTTCGATTATCTCGATGATGTCGGCGTTGGTCTCCTTGATGAACTCAACGTGCTTCTCCATAGCGGAACATTCGAGCGTGAGCTTGTTCTTAAGCTCTTCGGGGCATTCCTCAACAAGCGTTTTTGCCTTTTTTCCGGCGATACCGAGTTTACGGAAGAGTGCGAGCCTTTTTGCTTCAAGATCATTGCCTTCCATGATGAACTTCTGCTCGACCGTAAGAGAATCAAGCAGCCATGTAAGCTCATCGGCGATGACCTTTGCCCGCTTTTCGGAAACAAACGCGGACAACGCCTCGAAGTGCTTATTATATTTTTCCATGAAGGCTATTACCTGCTTTGCCACGTCTGTTGTCATTTCCGATTCCTCCTTTTCAAAACCGTTATACGCGATAAGCACAGCCGTTTATGCGATTATTGCTGCGGCGACTGCATCTGCGGATACGGGACAGTTATCGCCGGCATACTTTTCGGCAAGAGCTGCTAAACGCTCTTCACTTGCGGGGGCATTGGCACGCGCTGCTGCGTTTGCCTGAGCTGCTGCAAGGGAGCGCCCGAAATTAAATTCCACCTTATCGGTATTCGCCTCGCTCTTTGCGGAAGAAGAGGACTTCTTTGCGGAAGCGGGCTTGCTGAGCTTCTTGTAAGCACTTATGGGATTAAGGTGCAGATTGTTTATCTCCATGTATCATCAACTCCTTTTGTATTGCAGTTAAATCACAGATACTACATTACACTTATAATATCGTCGATTTCCTCAAAAACTTTAGTTTCAGCGCACCGTTTTGCAAAAATTTGTGGATTTTGTGATAAATTCGGCAAAACAAGCGCCTTTTTGTTTACATTTTTGTAGGAATGTGATATAATTGCAGACGTAAACGAAACCTTACGGCCGTTTTCGCGTCTTTATTACTGAGGCGCGAACGTCTGTGCGGAGATGTGATATACTTTATTATATCATAATACACATTTTTCTGCATCAGAATTTCGCAATTTTGTGAAATTCGCCCACGAATTTCGTATATACTCACAAATCCCTTTAGCTGTCATATCCCGCCTTCAGGAACTTTTGTTGAGTTTTACGGAATCACGGACATCATAAACAAAGGAGAAGATCATAATGAAGAATAAGAAGAACCTTGCCGCAGCCCTCGCGGCTGTACTCATTCTCGCGGGCTGCTCGAACGGAAACAAGCCGGCAGAAACAACGACTGCCGCTCCGGCGACAGCTACAACGACCGCTGCGCCCGAGACTACGACTACGGAAGCGGCAACTGCTGCCCCCGAAACCACGACAGAGGCACAGACCGTGGACAATTCAGGCAAAAAAACGATATACAGCACCTTCGACGGTCAGGAATTCTACCGCGAAGACTGCGAGGTCAACGAGTGGAATCAGCTCTCTGTTCCTTACGCTTATGCACGCCTTTCGACAGGTATGTACTTTGACAGCGAGAAAAACCCCGATCTGTTCACTCCCGACGAGTTCAGCTACACCGGCGAACGGGCACAGACAGGTTCGCTCGTGCGCCTTGAAAAAGGCTCACAGGTAGGCAGTCTTACCGTGTCCTCGGCTTCAACTATGATAGCGGCTCCGTGGGATGAAGCCGTCGGCGACATCAATCCCGAAGCGGACAGCGGGTTCGAGTTAGCGACGGAGGATGTGGCATTCACGGGAGATATCACACTCACCGGTATGGCGCGTCTTTACTATGATGAGTTCTACACCGTCGCATCAGGTGACATCGTGTTCGTTCCCGACAACTGCTATGCAGGGCTTCCGCTCATGATCGACCTTTCGACCGCAGATCAGAACAACGGAACACTCAACTTCGACGAGAAAGGCGGCACAGAGGAGAACGGCGGTTACTGGGACCCTACATACGGCGGCGGACTTTGTGTATATTCCGACGCTCCGATATTCCGTCTCGGAAACCTTACCGAAAATTACAGCGACCGTCCGGAGATCTTTGAGTTCTTTGACGGAGGAAACGCTAACTGCACCAAGAAAGTCGAAATTACGCTTACCGACGTTACGCTCGGCTGGAACAACAACTTCGGCGCGTCGTTCTCGTGCATGGCAAAGATAAAGGATATAAAAGCAATAAACTGATATATTGCCCTGCACGGCAGGAAAACTTCTGTGCAGGGTTTTTTCACATTTTCTGTAACCTTTCGCTATGACGCAAAGTGTTATATATGAGATCGGAAATATTGAGGGCAGAACAGCCCGTTTGAGAGGACATAAAAATGACGGAACTTTCCTTGCGTACGAGGGAAAGCTTTGACGCCGTTATGCGAAAATATGCGGATATGGTGTACCGCCTCGCTTATTCGAGAGTAGGGAACACTTTTGACGCGGACGATATTTTGCAGGAGGTGTTCCTGCGCTACATAAGGGCTGATAAGACTTACAACGACGAAGAGCACCGCAAGTCGTGGCTTATTCGTATCACCATAAACTGCACACGTTCTTTCGCGTCGTCGGCGTGGAACCGCCATAAGGATTCTGCCGAGCCGGACCCGAACGAAGGCGCTGAAGATCCCGCGCTCGCCGCGTCGGAAACAAAGTCCGACGTTATGAACGCACTTCTGACGCTTCCCGAAAAATACCGGACAGTGATCTACCTGTTCTATTACGAGGATATGAGCGTCGCAGAGATCGCCCGATCTGTCGGTATAAGCGAATCGAATGTAAAAACGCGGCTGTCGCGCGGACGCGATATGCTGAAAGAAAAGCTGGAAGGAGGTTTTATTGATGTTTAAAGAACAGTTACACAAGTCTTTTGACGCAATATCTCCGTCTCCGGAGCTTCTCGACCGCATTTCCGCGATGATGAGCGAGGAAGCCGCCCGCCCGAAGCCGTCCATAAAAATGAACGCGGTAAAGTATGGCGGTATTGCCGCTGCACTCGCTCTCGCGGCAGGCGGAACGGTCTTTGTGCTCAACAACGCAAACAACGGTATCGCAACCACAGACACAGCTTCAAAAGCCATAGCGGCGGAGACTGTAGGTGCTGCCGCGGCGAACAATTACGATGGTATCACAGAAGCGGCTCCCTTAGCTTACGGCGCGGAAACGATCGCCGGCGCAGCAGTCGCAAACGAAGAAAATGCTGAAACGTACGGCGTTTACGGCATCGAAGATGATAACGCGGCATTCATGGCAGAAAGCGCGGAGGACGGGACAGTACAGGAAAAATCCGACAGCGAGGATCTTCTGAAAACAAATGAGGCTGCCGCAACCGAAATGATAACCATGGCGGCGACAACAACAACCACAGCTGCCACCACAACGGCAGCTTCCACAACAGCGGCACCCGCAGCCGGAGACATCGACGCGGGCGCGGCAATGAACAATGACGACTACGACCTGAACGAGGAATGCGCCGATGAAGCACCTGTGCGCGACGAAGAATCGGCAGCTCAGATTTACGACGACGCGGCATATATCTCGAACTCCGTTCCGGACAATGCCGCGGAGGAAGCAAACGGCGATTCCGCTCCGGCAGGGGACGAGTTTGAGCTCACCGACAAAAAACTCGTTCTTGACGGAAAACTTTGCTGGATAGTCTCGCTTACTCCGCTGGATTCGATAGTTTGGGACGGCAACAGATACATTTCGCTTAACAGCGGAAAAGAACCCGGATATACACGCCTTATCTCCAAAGAAAACCTTGTCGGGATCGTGAAGCGCGTTGACGGAGAGCCTCAGAATGAGCTTGAGACCGACTTTTTCCTTGACTCAGAGCTGTACCGCGGCGACGGACTTATATTCCTTACCGCAAAACCGACAGAGAGTCTTCTCCGGGATGAGCTGAATAAGCCTGAACTGCCGAAGATAGACGGAATAGACAGCTTTACGACCGATAATGTGCTGCTCGTATATGCGGTATTTCAGGACAGTGATTATCCCGATCATAACTTTATCGGCTCACCGGAATTCAACAGATACATTTCCTGACATATATAAATACCCCGCAGATATACTCTGCGGGGATTGTTGTATTGCCGCTGTCTGTCAGCCGAGGAGAGTCGATAAGTCAGGCATCTGGAAATCTTTCATGCTCTTGCTGCCCTTCTTCATCTCGTCGGGAACGTACTTGTAGCTGAGAGCGTAGTAAACGCCGAACGAACCTGCCGGTGCATCGGTACCCATAAGTGTGTAGATGTCCTCGGTCTTTTCGTTCATCCACATATACAGATCCATGCCCATAATGTTCATGTCCATAACGGGCTTGCCCATAGCACTCTTCATTTTCTTCGCAGCGTTCGCGAAGGTCATGAACTTGCTGTCAAATGCAGTCATTCCTGCGAAATACTTTCCGTTCTTGTCTTCAAGAATATATACAGTAACTTCCTTGCCGTTTATCTTCATTTTTCCTACGTAAACGCCTACGGTAACGCCCTGCTCGGTAGCCTTTCCGTACTGATAGTTCTTAAGACCAAGCGTTTCTACCGCTTTCTTTCCGGTGGTTCCGAAAGCGGGGAAGTTGATGAAAGCGCCCGAAGTCTTTGTCGTTGTGGTCGCGCCCGTCACCTTAGCCTTTACGGGAGACGATTTTGTCTGCGCTTTGAGCTTGCTGCCGGACTTTACGATCGCCGCCACACGGAAATTGTATGTTCCCTTTGCAAGGTTCTTTACGCTTGTGGATGTGCCCGAAACGTTCTTGAGTGTTTCGTACTCTCCGGACTCGCTGTCGAACTTATAGACTCTGTAAGCGTCTGCGCCCTTTACTGCGTTCCATGTAAGCTTTACTGTCGTTCCGCTGACAGTCGCCTTGAGACCTGTCGGAGCAGCGAGCTTTGAAGCCGCTTCTGCCTCAACGACGAACGGGGAAGAAACACCGGGTATTACGGAAATGCCCGATACTGCCATTACGCCCGCAAGGAGCGCGCCGAGAATTTTTGTTTTTTTCATGGTATTACCCTCCTGTATTCCGGTGCCGAAGCACATTGATTGACTGTATATTTATACTTCCGAGGATGCAATTTCGGCCTTCTTCAAAGCGTCATTAAGTTCATCAAGCATATTTTTCGGGGTGTATTTTTTGCTCACCTCGACATATGCGATCATGCCGCTCTGGAACGTTGCAAGCTTTATATCTTCCTTTGACTCCCAGACGTACATATCTATGGTGTGATCCTTGACAAGTCTCGGCTCACCGTTCTTTTTCTTCAGCGCCGCAAGTATCTTCTTGTCACCCGACGCCGTTGTTTTCATCATCAGAGCGCCATAGTATGCGTCATTGCTGTTTACAAGAAGTCCGATAGTGTTTGCGCTGAGCCCGTAGTTGTGCATAAGATCATCGCCGATGACATACATCGTCCCGTCGTAACTGTATTCGCTGATCGTATAGCTCGATACGCCCATATATTTTATCGCTTCCGCGCCGGTCAGGCCATATTCCGGAAAATCTGGCAGACTGAATTCCGCTCCCTTTACAGGAGAAGCTATTATAACAGGCGTTTTCTCCTGTACGGTGTATTTGCTTCCCGACTTCGCGAGTGAGGCTATCCGGAATTTATAGGTCTTGCCCTCGGTAAGTCCGCTTATTGTGCACTGTGTCTCGGTCACGTCCTTGTACTTGACGAACTTGCCTTTTTTACTGCTATATTTGTAAACGCGGTAAGCGGCAGCCTGACTGCTTCTGTACCATTTCAGCGTAACGGAATCCGACTCTACGGAAACAGAGATACTGCCCGGAGCTTCTATCCCCTTGGTAGTGACCGTTATGGTTTCCGAACGTGTCTGCTCGGTGGAATTCCTGCCGCTTGTCCTGAGGGCAGTGACTTTGAACTTATACACCGTTTTGGGTGAAAGTCCCGATATATGGCATTCGGTCGCCATAGTCTCTGCGAATGTCTCATATTTTCCTGTCTTGCTGCTGTATTTCAGCACTTTGTACGCATCGGCGCCCTTTACAACATTCCATTTTAGTCTTGCGTAATCACTCGATACATAATCGACCGTTACCTTCGGCGCGGGCAGCAGATTTTCGGCGGATGCAACAGTCGTGAGCGGCTGTACTATGTACGGAACGCCGGTCACCGACATCACTCCTGCGAGAAGGATACCTAAGATCTTCATTTTTTTCATATTTATACCCTCATGACGGTCAATGATCATATTTCCTGGTTTCAGTTAAGTTACATTTTACTGCATTGTTAGTAAATAACATTTACTAAAGCTATAATACCACATATTT
The DNA here is from genome assembly GCA_947168885.1 of uncultured Clostridia bacterium. Classification (GTDB taxonomy): domain Bacteria; phylum Bacillota; class Clostridia; order Oscillospirales; family Ruminococcaceae; genus Ruminiclostridium_E. The sequence continues at coordinate 187,655 of CAMVNQ010000004.1, forward strand.
TCCGATTTGTCAATACCTGTATTCGTTTTCATAAAAAAATTACAGAACATCGGGTTTCCGGAGATCAATCTGCCCCTCCCGTGAAAAGGGAAGGGCACGCAGCCCCGTTTTTACGGGACGGAATGACGTTATAAAATTATCCCTTCCGTTTTTCAGGCGGAAGGGATAGATTCCGAATATATGTAAATAATATTTACATTGCGCTTTTATCTGCGCTTTTCACCCTTTATGAAAAGACCGATGAAACTTGTGCCCGCATTCGCGCCGACAACACTTCCGACACTGTGCACCATTCCGAGAGGACAGCCCGTCTTTGCCTTGTACTTCTCGATGAACTCGTCTTCATACTCGGTGGCAAGCGAACGGCCTATAAGGAACGGTGTCTTGGGGACTGCGCGGGACATAGCGTACTCGACGAGCTCGGCTATGGCTTTTTTCTCACCGCGCGGCTTTGCGACAACTTTTGTGTCGTCATCTATCATCTGTACTATCGGCTTTATATTCATAAGTTCGCCCATTACTGCGGAAGCCGCTTTGATACGGCCGGACTTCTTCGCATGGCGCAGATTGAACAGCATAAGATACAGCTCACAGCTGTCGAACCAGTCCTCCATATATGCTACGACTCGCTCTACGCTCTGTCCGGCTTCAAGCTTCTTCGCGGCTTCAACGATCGGGTAGCCGTAGCCTAAGCTGTATGTATGACTGTCGAGGATATAGAAACGTGTATCACCGGCACGGCCGTCTTCTTTAAGCGCTTCGGCAGCACTGACTGCGTTTGCGTAGGTATGGCTTCCCGCACCGTTTATGAGCGCGACGATAACATCCTTGACACCTGACTTTACGCACTCCTCAAACTTCTCCTCAAAGCGGAACTGTGTTATCTGCGAAGTCTTGGGAAGATCTTCACTCGCCGCTATCTTTTCGAGGAAGTCATGTCCGCTTATGTCAATACGCTCACGGATCGTCTCGTTTCCGAGGATAACGTCGAATGACATTATATCTATGCCGTATCTTTCCTCATCTTCGCGGGAAATGTCGCATCCGCTGTCCGATATTATTCTGTAGTCCTTCATGTTGTGCTCCTTTTTTATTTATTTATCTTGCCTCCGACGAAAACGGAGAGACTGTCAAGCTTTATCCCAGTCGAACTTTGTCAGGCTGCCTGAATTCCTGAGCTCGGGGAAGCCCCATTGGCGCAGGACCTCGTAAACCCCTACCGCGACGCTGTTAGAGAGATTAAGGCTTCTTGCCGCGGGATTGTCTATCATGGGTATGCGCACACAGCGGTCTTTGTTGCGGAACAGAAGCTCTTCGGGAAGTCCTGCGTCCTCGCGCCCGAAAACGATATAAACTTTGTCCTTGTACTGCACGTCACAGTAGTTATTGACCGCTTTTGTGGAGAAATAACGGAAATCGCCGTCGGGGTTCCTGGCGAAGAAATCATCGAGCCCGTCATAGTATGTAATATCGAGCAGATGCCAATAGTCAAGCCCCGCTCTTTTGAGCTTTTTGTCATCGATCTCAAAACCAAGAGGTTTTACGAGGTGAAGTCTTGCTCCTGTATTGGCGCACGTCCGCGCGATATTTCCCGCATTCTGCGGTATCCTCGGCTCTACGAGGACTATGTTTAGCTCCATTTCCGTATCTCCTTCCGCTGCCACTTATATATTATAGCATTTTTGTACATACAAGTCAAGAGCGGCGGGCGGCGGGCGAGCGCCCGCGGGCAGTAAGCCGCCCGGGTCGCTGCAAACTCCGACTCCTCCTATGCGGCTTCTCTCTCCGCGCACCCCCTTAAGATACTGCGACTTTTCTGCTCACGTACAGACTTGGAAGAGAGATTCCGGCGTCAGTGCAGATCGTTTTTACGCCCCGTCACGATTCAGATATGCGCGGAGCGCAGCCGCAATTGTGCATTATCTGACTACTCCGTAGCGCTCCATCCGTATGTCAGCGGTGATATTATACTCAGCAGATCTGAGAATGTCACGATATCTGTTTGCAACAGCACTCCACAGTTCCGGTGAATGTGCCCTTATTGCATACCCGAGCCCCGAAACATCCGCGCCGTTATCCGTGAATGTCCGCGATATGAGTCCGATCGACCGCGAACACACTTCGTCCGCACAGATATGCTCTATCCCTTCACTTTGTTCATACGGTTCGCTTATATTCGTACTCACTATTTTGCAGTCTGCCGTGATATTTATGTCAATACTTAGCTTTCCGCCGTCATATTGCGGCGTAATATGCGGTTTTACTTTATAAAGCATTACGCGTGTGTCCCCGCCCATATACGAAAGCGTCATTTCGCAGTTTCTTATACTCTCCGGCGCGGGGTCGAGCATCGCAAGACCGGACATCTCACGGACAGTCAGCTCATCCGTAAACTTTCCGCCTGTACAAAGCGCACCGCCCGCTATGATAACTCCCGAGCCGTCCTCGGTAAGCTCCGAGCCGCCGTATGCCTGAAAAAGCGGCAGCACAACGCTCTTCGTTTCACCGCAGAGTTTCTCGGAGACTTCATACATCGTTATCCGGCGCGTAAGACCGAGCTCCTCCGCGTTCCTTAACATATCTTCGAGCTTTTCGACAGATGCGTTTCCTTCTTTGAACCGCACGTTCATCACATCGGAAGCCTTTCCGCGGGCAGCAGCTATTTCCGCGCGGAGATTGCCGCTGTAATGCGATACCGCCAGCCGAAGTGCGTCCTCAAGCGCGAAAAGCGCACTTTCGCCGAACACCATGACAGCAGCCGCGCCGATAGTGATACTGCGTCCGGTCTTGTACGAAAGCGCTTCGAGAGCGCTCTCTATCGTGCTTCCTCTGCCCTCAGCAACGGTGGCGTTGGGTGCTGTGCTGTCCACAGCAGTGACTCCGCCGGACGAATCGGTATTGAAATACTGCACCGTTACAGTGTATATCCCGTTTTCAAAGTCAACGCCAACCGCCTCTGCTATCGCGAGCCGCTCAAGCTCTGTGTGCGGGACACAGCCCGAAAGCATTACGACAACGAGAATGACAGCTAATATCTTTTTCATCAAGCCGCCGCCTTTCTGTTGACCGTGCAGACAAACACCGCCGCCGGAAGTATCATCGCCGAAGCCGCGAGAGGGATACCCGAACCGCATATCCGCTTCATCGGCTCATAGAGCACGGGATACGCCGTAAACAGCCCGGACACAGTAAGTGCCGCTATGCCGAACACATAAGCTGAAATATCCGCAGCCTTTCCGCTCAGGAAGCAGTCCCTCACCACAGCGCGGAACGCAAACGCGAACAGAGCCAGCCTTAACAGCCCCGCCATTACCCAGACGATCACATCTATGCCGTTTATACGGTGCAAAAGCGCGGTGTCAGATATGGACGAGAGTGTATAGAACGGAAACATGAGCCGCGAGGTGAGTTTACCGAAAACAGTGTTGTACAGGAATGTCATCAGCAGTATCGCTGCACATGACACACCGAGATATACGGGTACCGCTTTAGTGCGCTTACCGCTGATGTTTCCGCAGAGCGCAGCAAAAATAAGATATTCCGAGCCGCGGGAGAACTCACGCACGGTATCGGCAGTCAGGCGCTCCGGCTTTTCCGCAAGAACAGGGTACAGCCGATCGACCCGTATCTCACGCAGGAGCGTAAATACTATCAGAAGCATCAACGCCGCAAACAGCGCCGAGACTATCACGCCTGTCCGCGAAACGGCTTCAAGCCCACAGTGCACCGCAAACAGAAGTGCGGCTCCGACAAAGACATAGAAGTACGATGCGGGCGCGGAATCGAATACTGTTCCCGATGCATAATAATACGACCGAAGTCCGGTTTCTGCCGCGCAAAAAAACAGATACACCGAAAATATCACCCCGATAAACCCCGAAAGAAGCTTGCTTTTCGACGCGACAGCACCGAGCGGCGAGCTCCCGCCCGTGCGCTCAAGAACAAGCAGAAGCGGCAGATATGCAATAAATGCAGTTATAAAGGACAGCGCGACTGCCGTAAAACGCTGCATACCGTATTCCGTGCTCTCCCCCGGGAGCGGCGAGGCTTCCGTGAATATTCGTGACAGAGCGAGCAGCACCGCTGCACCGCCTATACCTATTTTATTATTTATCATTGTTTGCTCCATAGTCTGGGTTTTGCCGTTCTTTCCAGCCGTAAACAGGAGAGAACACCGCTATACATTATAAATATCCGGGTCTGTGCGGGCAAGCTCGCGCCAGCTCCTTCTTATAAAGGTGTCACGCATTGACTTCAGCGAAAACGGCGCGAGCGGGGAAGTGAACGGGATACCCCACGAGCCCGCCGAGCATACGCTGAGGCAGAACACGAAAGAAATAACAGTGAGTCCGAAAAGTCCGGACAGTCCGCCTGCGAGAATTAAAGCGAACCGCATAAACGAGACCTGGTTCGATATATCCGACACGATATATCCGGAAATGGATGCTATCGCTATCGCGAGCAGCATTGGAGCACCCACAAGACCTGCGGAAACAACTATATCACCTATCACGATACCGCCGACTATGCTTACCGCGTGCCCGACATTCGACGGGAGCCGCAGTCCGGCTTCCCGCATTATCTCGTAGAAGATGTCGAGAATGACGCACTCAGTAAGGACACTGTACGGGGTGAGGGATTCGGCAGCGGCAAGATTGCGCAGCAGCGCGTCCGGAATCAGCTCGGGATGGAAGTTCGCGAGAGCCGTATAAAATCCGGGAAGAAGAATGCTGACAAAAAACGCGATCCAGCGTATTAACCTTATGAAAAGCGAAAACATGGGTTTTTCGACATAATCGTCGAGCATTATGAAATTCTCGGTGAAGAGTTTCGGGACATAAAGCGCGAACGGCGAGCCGTCTATTATAATACCTACACGTCCCTCATAAAGCTTTGAAACAAACACGTCGGGGCGCTCGGAAGCGCCAACTTCCGAAAACATCGGGTGCTTGTCCTCAAGAAACGGCTGGATAAATCCGCTTTCGAGAACAAGTGAAACGGGAACATTTTCAAGCCGCTTTATCACATTTTCGGCAAGTTTTCCGCTGTTTGCGCTGTCCATACTGCAAACGCAGACCTCTGTCCCTGATGTCTTCCCGACAGTCATAGTATGCATCACGAGCTCGTTTGACTTGACGCGCCGCCGCACAAGGCTCATGTTAACGTGCAGGGCTTCAACGAAACCCTCACGCGCCCCGCGGATATTGCGGTGATTTTCGGGCTGAGTTACAGAGCGCGCCTCAAAGCCCTGAACTCCCACTGCGTAACCTGTTTCCGTGCCGTCCGTGAGAATGACGCAGAAACCGTTCATCGCCGCGGACACGGCTTCCGCGACGGTCCCGACGGGCTTCCCGTCACAGGCTATGAGAAGCTCTCCGCTTATCTTCGCCGCAAGACGCTCGGGCGTAATACCCGGCTCGTCGAGTTCCGACAGCGGACGATAGACAAGATTTGCAAGCTTGTTCGCATCTGTCTGGCCGTCGAACGACACTACGCATACGTCTATGCCGCAGACCTTCGCGTATCTTATCACAAGGTCGCTGCTGTTCTTCATATACGAACGTATATTCACGATATTATCGGCAAGTTTCTTTCCGAGCACACATATCCGCTCCTTTTCATATAGCGTTGATACAAGTTTATCCACAAATGCATAAATTATTACAGAAAGAGAAAAATAGTGCAGAGGTGACGTAAATGCTCATAATCATGATACGGACGGTGATACTTTATGCCGTTATAATACTGATGATGCGGCTCATGGGGAAAAAGCAGCTCGGCGAACTTCAGCCGAGCGAGCTCGTGACGACGATACTTGTGTCAAATGTCGCGACCCTTTCGATTGAGGACCCGACCATACCCATGCTTATCGGGCTTGTTCCGATACTTATGATAGTGTGCATCGACGTGATAATGTCGGTGATAACACTCAAAAGCCCGAGATTCAGGCGTCTCGTTACCGGCTCACCGAAAATAATCATCTCCGACGGCGTGATCGACCGCAGGGAGCTCGAAAAACTCCGATACACGATAGATGATGTGCTCGGAGCTATGCGCGAACAGAGCATTTTCGACATAACCGAGGTGCGCTACGCAATAGTTGAAACTACCGGGAAAATAAATTTTTTCAAGAAGACCGACGGCGAGAATGACCCGCCATGCGTTGTGATAAAGGACGGCATCGTCGAGGAGAGCGGTCTTGCAGTGTCGGGTATGTCCGGAAAAGAAATAAAAAAACTGCTCGATGACAACTCCACCGGGCTCGACAACGTATTCCTGCTCACGGTAAAACGCGGCGGGGAATACGACCTTATAAGAAAGGACACGGGAAAATGAAACGGGCTGTTATCTCCGCACTTATCATATCTGTCCTTGCGGCTGCGGGACTGTTTCTGTACGCCGACACCAAAGCCGTGACCGCATACGTTTCCGAACAGCTCGCAGAGCTTGAAGAAAAGCCGGATCCTGGCTCCGCACAGGCGCTTTCGGAAAAATGGGAGGATTTCTGCTCAAAAAACATCTTCCTCACCAATAACGAATGCGCGTTCGAGATCTCTCAGGTGCTTGTGAGAATAGCCGCAGGCATAGAGGAGGGCAGGGACATGGCGGATATACGGGAGAACTGCCGCACAGCGCAGGGGCTTCTCGCCATATACGAACGTAGCTGTACGCCGGCGCCGGAGAATATATTCTGACTACTTGCGGTTCACGCCGAGTACTGCGCCTGTGCAGGACGATATGACTGCGGATATGAGCTTGACAAGCGCACTTCCGCCGGAAAACCCGCCGGTGAACAGCGAGCCGATGACCACGGCGGAAGTCATGAGCAGTGCGCAGACAAGCCCCGCCTTGAGCCCGCCGTGCTGTTTTATACTTCCACAGATAAACCCGGCGAGCAGACACCCGGCTGCAAAGGAAACGAGAGCAAGGACTCCCGCTATCTCCGGAAGCAGCCCGAGAACATACATAACAGCGGAAAACAAAAGCAGAAGCACACCGCACGAGAGCATTCCGCACAAAACGGAAAACACGAATGTTCCCGCTCTCTTCACGGTGTCATGCGTCTTCTTGTTTACGGACAAAGCTTTCACCCCCTTTAGATGTATATGGGGTTTTGTCCGCTGATATACATATATCGGCACCGGGTAAGGCACTGTTTTGCCCCCAGTTTCATAAAGCGAAGAACTAAACCCGAAAAAAATTGCCCCGAACCCTTAAAATAATTGCAAGATTCGGGCAAAATGACGATATTCGCCTTGACAACCTGCTTATTTTGTTGTATAATATACTATATATTGCTATATATAGTACCAAGTGGGGTGGGGAAATTGAGGTTTTACAGGTGGAATAAGCATTATCTTGGCTGGGGAATCACCGCCTTTATCGTTATAATCGCTTCCATGCTCGTCTTCACCATGCTCTCGAACCTCGGCAATATAGCTTCCTCGATTGGCAATTTCATTGCTGTCATAAGCCCGATATTCTACGGATTCGTTATAGCTTACCTCCTTGCACCGATCGTCGAAAAGCTCGAAAAAGGCGTTTTCGGAAAACTTTTCAAAAATTCCGGCGAGCACTATGAAGACAAGGATATCGAAAACGACGAGAAAAAACACCGTCACCTGAAGATATACGTCAAGAACAAGCCTGCCCGTATATGCAGCATCGCCGTTACATTCATCGTGTTCATCGGCATAATCGCAGGTATTCTTATAGCAATAATCCCGCAGCTCGTCACGACGATCTCTCTGCTCGTCGATAACATACCTTCTTATATGAAGAACGTTTCGACGTGGATAACCGAAGCTTTCGCGAACTTCCCCGAAATAGGCGAAGAGATCTCGAATATGGTAAACGATCTCGGTACAACGCTGAAAAACTTCCTGAACTCGACGATACTCCCGCAGATAACCGACTATCTCGGCTCCCTGACGAACGGTATCATGAGCGTTGTCGGCACCGTTCTCAACATAATTTTCGGTATAGTTGTGGCGATATACTGCCTTTACAGCAAGGAGCTCTTCTCGGCTCAGGCTAAAAAGACGCTCTACTGCATACTTCCGATGAAACGGGCGAACCGCTTTATCGCAAGCATACGCAAGGTTCACCGCTCGTTCGGAAACTTTATCACCGGAACGATAATTGACTCGTTCGTGGTATGCTGCATCACATTCATTGTTACAACATTCTCGGGTGTGCCGTTCGCACTGCTCGTTTCGGTAATTATGGGTGTTACGAACATAATCCCGTATTTCGGACCGTTCATAGGACTCATACCGAGCCTTTTCCTCATATTCATGGAAAACCCGTTCATGTGCATCATCTTCACGATCATCGTTGTGGTGATACAGAACGTCAACGGCAACATCATAAGCCCGCGCATACTCGGCGAGAGCACGGGACTTACAAGCTTCTGGGTAATCTTCGCTATCCTTGCCGGACAGGGCATATTCGGCTTCTGGGGACTTATAATAGGTATCCCGCTGTTTGCCGTTATTTACAGCGCTGCCAAGACATTTATCGCGGATAGGCTCAAGAGAAAGGGGCTTCCGTCAGGTTCCGACGATTATACGGATATTGATTCGTTCGTAGATCAGGACGGTGAAGCTATGCCGGTGTCGCTTTCCGAGCGGCTCGACGCAGAACACGCGGTCAGGGCGGAAAAAGAAGCTGCGCTCAAGGCGCGTAAAAAGCAGGAGTTCCTTGAAAAGAAGAAAAAAATCACGGATAAGATAAAATCGTTCAAAAAAAGCAAATAAGCTTATAAACGGTCATAACGCCGTTAAGCGGATAAGACCGACATCAGAATATGCGCGGGTACGAGCTTCCTGACCGCAGTCTGTTAACTGTACACTAAAAAGGGGGTAACGCCTTATGAATATGGAAAAGCTTAAAAGAGATTACGGAAATGTGCTCTGGGCGGGAAAGAAATGCATACTCGGTATGCCTATCTCGTTCACGAGATATATACTTACAGATACGACACTGTACACAAAGATCGGATTCTTCAACATCAGAGAAGACGAGATAGAGCTTTACCGTATCTTCGATAAAAAAATATCGTTCACACTCGGACAGAGAATATTCGGCTGCGGAACCATAGACCTTGTATCGAAGGATATTGATACGCCGGAAAAAAAGCTCATCTCTATCAAGAAGCCGCGTGAGGTAAAGAAAATACTTGACGCTGTCGTAAAAGAACAGCGCGACAAGTACTATGTACGCGGACGCGATATGATTGGTGGAGCGATAGACTCCCAGGACGAACTTATGCAGGATCATTTTACCGAGATATGATACGCGATACAGGCTTCCGATTGTGCACATTTCACGAAATATTGCCAGAACTTAAAAAAAGCTAAGATTTCGCGTCACCTTCTGAGCCTGAAAATCGTTTATTATATAGAAAGACTGTTTTTCGGTCTTGAAATCCCATCAGAAAAAGAAAGGAATTAAAAAAATGAACTCGTTTCTGAAAAAGACTGCCGCGTTCATAGCTGCCGGACTTATGGCGACCGCAAGTCTGGGCATTGAATCCTTCGCGGACAGTGCAAAGCTGAATCAGACGAAGGTCGAACTGCAGCTGGCTGCAGCGGTAGCAAAGCCCACCTATACGGTAAAGGGCACGCCGGGTGTCAGAAAGGTCAGATTGTCCACAGCAACAGCAGGCGCGACCATCTACTACACAACGAACGGCACCGTGCCTACCACAAGCAGCAGAGTTTACAACGGTACTCTTATAAAGCTGACAAGTGACACGAAGATAAAGGCTATCGCGGTAAAAGGCGGCGTTTCCAGCGCTGTAATGACAAAGACGTTCTACATAAAGACAATGGTCGGCGATGTTACGGGCGACCACCAGATCAACCAGAACGACTATTCCAGACTCAAGAACTTTATCGCCGGCAAGACAAAATACATCTGCACGGACAACGCTGACTGCAACGGTAGCGGCGGTATCTCATCGAAGGATCTTACCGTTCTCGGACAGTATCTTAACGGCACCATAAAGACTCTTCCGAGTAAGACGGCGACCTCTTCGGTAAAGAAGCCCACGGCTACCATGCGCAAAGTTTATGGTGGTATGCAGATAACGTTCGCGCCCAAAACTGCAGGCTCGACCGTCTACTACACGACCGACGGCTCAACACCGACAACATCGAGCACGAGATACAGCTCGCCGTTCACAGTGACATCGTCTTCGCAGATCCAGGCTATCGCTTATCTCAACGGCGAAGAGAGCGGCGTTTTCTCGTTCAGCACAACGGTAGGCACGCTTTCCTCTGTACAGGCGGATAAGCCTACAACGACCACTTACTCAGGAGAAACTTCGATAACACTCTACAACTCGAACTCTGCAGCACGTATCCTCTACACGACCGACGGTACGGATCCGAGAACAAGCGCTTCTGCAAGCATTTTTTCCTCCACCGTAAAGATCAATAAGGATACTACCATCAGAGCATATGCTATTGCAAAAGGTTGCGCGGATTCGTCCGTTTCCGACTTCGAGTACAAGGTGGCTTCCTCCTTCTCAATCTCCGGAAGAGTATGGGATGACACCCCCGGCACAGTAGTGAACTCCAACGGCGTGAACACCGATGACAAGCCCGGTATCGCAAACATAACCGTTTACCTCATCAACCACACAACAAGTTCCAAGGATGTTACCACCAATTATATCCAGAAGACCGTTACGGACGTAAACGGAAAGTACTCTTTCAACAACCTCGTAAAGGGCAGCTACTATAAGGTAGCTTTCGAGTACAACAGCCAGAAATACCGTGCATACAACGCTATTGTCGCAAACGGCAACCAGGCAACTCCCGTATCCACAACAAACCCGTTCACGGTAAAGGCTTCCGGTGCTTACGATAAGGTATATACCTCCGTTGCGGCAACAACACCTATCGCAAACTTCGCTACCGCTTCTACGAACGCCTACTTCAACCAGCTTGCAATCACAAGCTATACATACAGCGAGACTTCAAACGCAGTAGGTCTTGCGCTCATAACCAAGAACTACGGTCAGTTCTTACTTACTCTTGAATGCTCCGGTTATGACACCAACACAAAGCGCATCGAGAACAACGGCGAACTTTCGTTCAAGCTCACCCTTACAAACAACTCTCCTATGGCCGTGACCAACCTTACAGATGTCGAGATCGAGCTCTATCTCCCCAATATGCTCTCGATACATCAGTCGAACACCTCAGGATTTGTAGGCTATGCGTGCCACGGTACCGATGAAAAGGCTTATCCGGGATACATCAAATACATCATCACCGGTCTTTCCAACACTGGTCTTGCACCCGGAAAATCCGCTACTGTAACGTTCACTGGTAATGTTTATGAGCGCGAGAGCTCAACGATCAACGCTATCGCACAGGTAACCCTCTACTCTTACAGCATACCTTGCTACGACTATAACTGCACACCCGGCAACTACACTATAGGCTCCACGAGAGTACTTGAAAAGGACGAAGCTGTCACAACAACACTTACCGTTGTAAGCTCCTCAATCCTAACTCAGGAACTTACCGCTGTCGTTGAAAAAACCACAGTCTCCCTCGGCGGCACAACAAAGGATCTCCTCATAGTTGCTAAGAACTGCAAGAGCCTCGACGCTATCACATTCATCGAGATGACCAACCAGGGTATCGCAACATACGAGAAGGAACCCATTCAGAAGGGTGACGACCTTTATATCTATCTGAAGGTCTCCGGCAGGGCTGTCGGCACAACGCTCATTCCCGTAAAGTACGGTTACGACACAAAATACCTCACGGTAGTTGTTCAGTAATCGGCGAATAACATCACATCTGCCCCGCAGGATAAGACGGGTACTCATAAAGAAGTTTTTATGATTTGAAGATAAGGTTGCGTAACCTGAGCGGTTACGCAGCCTTTCTTTTTTTGTCGTACTTCATACTGTCAGCAACAGCAGTCGTTACGGCAACGTTGAAACGATAGTGAATCTCGATCTCCTGAGTGCGATGACCGCTGCTCTTGTCAGGAGCAAGAACAACGATCTTCTCGATAAGTTCGTGTATGATCTCAGGTGTCAGCTCCGTGATATCTGCGAAACCCTTATGTTGGCACATTTTTGATCCACAATTCTAGATTGCAGACCTTACGGCGTAGGCTTTAGCCTGTCGGTAACCAATCCACGTATAACAGAGCGGCTAATGCCGGGAATCTGTTCATCCGTAAACTTCGCATATGCTCTCGAAAGGCTGTTACAAAATTTTACTGCGTTTTCTTGCGGTTTTGCTAATTGACAAAAGTCACTTCATAACAGCAGTTCCCCTTATGTGCAGTGTGCACAAATTGGCAAAGAAAACTTTGTCTAAATTACCGCCCTTGTGCAAATCCGTCTTTGCTGATATAATGGTATTATATGGAGTGGTGTTGAAAGCAATGCAATCGTTTACCTACGCCGCGCCGGCTGAAAATAATAAGGAGGTAAAAGCTATATGAATTACGGCTTTTTCGACGAAAAAAACAAGGAATATGTCATTACACGTCCCGATACTCCCTCGGCGTGGGCAAACTATCTGGGCGACCCCGAATACGGTGCTATAATATCCAATAACGCGGGCGGTTACAGCTTCGTGAAATCCGGCGCAAACGGACGTATAATCCGCTACCGCTTCAACTCCGTGGCTACAGATCAGCCCGGACGCTACATCTATATCCGCGACGCGGAAACGAACGACTACTGGTCGGCTTCATGGTCACCGGTTTGCAAGCCCCTCGACAGCTATAAGAGCGAATGCCGTCACGGTACCGCTTATACTATCATAACTTCTGAGTACTCCGGCATAAAGTCCGAAACTCTCTATTACGTTCCGAAGAACGCTACCTACGAGGTTTGGCGTGCCAAGATAACCAACACCGGCGACAAGCCCCGTAAGCTCGCCGTAACAGGTTACTGCGAATTCGTAAACGACAACAACTATGAACAGGATCAGGTCAACCTCCAGTACACTCTGTTCATCACGCATACCTACTTCAAGGGCAAATATATCCTTCAGAAGCAGAACGAAAACTTCAGAAACCCGCTCCTCAATCGTTTCCTCGGTCTTGCGGGACAGAAGATAGACAAGTACTGCGGCGACAGAGACAGATTCGTGGGCAGCTACCACAGCTATGCGAATCCCGTAGGCGCTGCGGCTGATCTTAACAACGACCTCAACTATAACAGCAACTCCTGCGGCGCACTCCAGTCCGACATCACCCTTGCGCCCGGCGAGACAAAAGAATTCATCTACCTTCTCGGTCAGAAGCCCGAGGAAGAGGCAGAGAAGATCATCGCAAGATACGAACAAGCGGGTGTATGCGACGAGGAGCTCGACGTGCTCAGAAAATACTGGCACAGCAAGCTCGATAACTTACAGGTACACACCCCCGACGAAAACTTCAACAACATCGTTAACGTATGGAACGCATACAACTGCTTCATCACGTTCACATGGTCGCGTGCGGCTTCATTCCAGTACTGCGGTCTGCGCAACGGCTTCGGCTACCGCGACACTGTACAGGATATACAGGGTATAATCCACCTTGCACCCGAAATGGCAAAGAAGCAGATAGTATTCATGCTCTCGGCACAGGTAACTAACGGCGCGGGACTTCCGCTCGTAAAGTACACCCATAAGGCTGGACAGGAGAACACCCCAGACGATCCCGATTATGTAAAGGAGACCGGTCATCCGAGCTATCGCGCGGACGACGCTCTCTGGCTCTTCCCGACAGTTTACAAGTACATCTCCGAAAGCGGCGACAGCGCATTCCTCGATGAAGAGATATTCTACGCAAACAACGGCGAAAAGGGCACAGTATATGACCACCTCAAGAGAGCTATCAAGTTCTCTATGGATAATCTCGGCGCACACGGTATGCCCGCCGGTCTGCACGCAGACTGGAACGACTGTCTGCGTCTCGGAAAGCTCGGCGAATCGACATTCGTTGCTTTCCAGCTCGTATATGCTATCAAGATCCTTCGCGGCTATGCAGAGGAAAAGGGCGACAGCGAATACATCAAGTACCTTGATGACGTTATGGCAAAGCTTGACAAGATACTCTCCGCCTGCTGGAATGAGGACAGATGGATCCGCGGCTATAAGGAAGACGGCACGGTTATCGGTCAGCGCACCGATCCCGAGGCTTCGATGTGGCTCAATCCCCAGTCGTGGTCCGTCATCTCCGGCTATGCTTCTCCCGAACAGGCCGAAAAGGCTATGGACAGCGTAGAGCGCGAGCTCAACACGCCTTACGGCGCTATGGTAATGTATCCGCCGTATGACAAGCACGGTTTCGACGGTGCTCTCATGCGCTGCTTCAACAACTGCACCAAGGAAAATGCAGGTATATTCTCGCAGCCGCAGGGCTGGCTCATTCTCGCGGAATCCAAGCTCGGACACGGCGACAGAGCGTACAAGTACTGGAAGGAAGCATCTCCCGCGTCCTATAACGACAAAGCAGAGCTCCGCGTACTCGAACCGTATGTATTCGGTCAGTTCGTTGAAGGCAAGGACAGCCCGTTCGCAGGACGCGCTCACGTTCACTGGCTCACCGGTACGGCATCTACCGTAATGGTAGGTACGACCGAAGGTATCCTCGGTCTCAATCCCGAGACTAAGGGTCTGGTTATAGACCCGTCTATCCCGTCGGAATGGAAAGAATACACCATGGACAAGACATTCCGCGGCAAGAAGCTCCACGTTACGGTCAAGAATCCGAACGGAAGCCAGCACGGCGTAAAGAGCGTTACAGTCAACGGCGAGAAGATCGAAGGCAAACTCATCGAAGACAAGATACTCAAACCCGAGAATGATATTATAATAGAAATGTAATAGTCTGTGTTTTCCCCCACCGTAAGGTGGGGGAAATACGACATTAAAAAGGAAAAGTTATGAATTTAGCAAATAAGCTCACTATGTTCCGCGTGATACTCGTACCGTTCTTCATAGCGGCGCTGATGATACCCGCGGTTCCGGTGAGATACACGATAGCACTTGTGATCTTTGCTCTCGCAAGCATTACCGATATGCTTGACGGAAAAGTCGCGAGAAAATACAACATGATAACCGACCTCGGAAAATTCCTCGATCCGCTCGCGGACAAGATACTTGTTGCAGCGGCGCTGATATGCTTTATCGAACTCGGTTACGCGCCCGCATGGGCAGTCTGGCTCATAATGGCACGCGAATTCATGGTGTCGGGAATCCGTCTTGTAGCGGCGGGAAGCAGGCAGAAGATCGTAATTGCCGCGAATATCTGGGGCAAACTCAAAACTGCTTCTACAATGGTCGCGATATGCATTATACTGATAATGCATATATTAACGGACGATTTCGGCGCTGTATCGGGTCTTCCGACGCAGATCATCACCGATGTGCTTATTTACATCTGCACATTCCTCACCGTTCTTTCCGGCATTATCTATCTGTACGACTACCGAGCTGTTTTTAAGGAGACCGAGCATTGAAAAATGTTCTTATCGCGGCTAAGACCGCGGAAGCCTGCAAGACCCTCGCGAGCTTCATCGACGCCGCGGAGTATGACGTTACCACTGCGACCGACGGGATCACCGTAAGAAGCATAGACATAACGCGGTTCGACTTTATCTTCGTGTCCGTGCCCCTTGAAAACGAGAACGGACTGTCGCTTCTGACAGAGCTCCGTGCTATGACCGAGGCGCACCTGATCGCAATAGTGCGTGAGGACGCGGCGGAAGCTGCGCTCAAACGCCTCGCGCCGATAGGAGCATATATCGTCACAAAGCCTGTGTTCAAGGGTGCGCTCATGCAGGCGATCCGGTTCTGCGAGACTCATGCCGGAAGCGAGATCGTTTTCCGTAAACGTATAGCTGAGCTTGAAAAACAGGCGGAGCAGGATAAAAAGCTTACCCGGGCAAAGCTCCTCGTTATGACGAAGGAACAGCTTTCAGAAGCTGAGGCCCATAGACGTATCCAGAAACTCGCAATGGATCTTCGCGTATCACAGTACGAAATAGCCGAGGATATAATTAACGGGCTGCTGATATAAAAAATGCACTAAAAACGATTACAAAATATGAGACTATTCCACAAATCGTGCTTAATTGCGCGGTTTAAGCCGCTTATCGTATTGACATAGCGGTTATAATATGTTATACTGATATTTGTAGCAGTATGCAATTCTCCAAAGGAAATGGGGTTATAATATGGCTGAATTTACCAAAGAAGATTTTGATAACGTAAAGGAAGAAACATACGTCGAAGATGATTTCGGTCTCGGACTAAAGGGCTATCTGCTCGTAAGAGCCGTTTTCTATGCTATCGGCACGTTCATGATACTCGGCGCACTGCTTGCCGTTGTGCTCGGCGCGACCGACCTCAATGATCTCGTCAGCAACGCGACCGGTTTGAATGCGACATCACCGGTGCTGAACGATATGTTCAGCGGACTTCAGATATGTATGTTCGCACAGGCGATATATACTATTGGCTCGCTCGTCTGCGTGGTCATGACCTACATAAAGCGCACAAAGCTCTTTGTGTTCATAGACCTCGGGCTGTTCGTTGTATTCCTTGCCGTATTCTTCATAATGGGCTCTGTTGAGCTCCTCGGAAACGGCTCGGCATGGTGGGTATATTTCCTGCTTAATCCCGGTTTCTCGTTCGCGGGGATCATGATCGGAAAGCACTGGAATTATATGCCGCTTATGTAATAGAAAGGAAGCGTGTAAAAAATGATATTAGGACTATTTCTTGATAAACTCGAACTTCCTGTCATCCCGCTCATTGTGATCGTGCTCAGTTTTGTCATGCTCGTCGCGGGATTCGCGTTCATGGTGTTCAGACACATCTACGAAAAGGGCGAATCCGATATTGATCCCGCTCTTTACAAAAAGATCGCTGACATTGCGGCACTGGCATTCGTGATATACGTTGCAATCGAGTTCATAGCTGCGTGTGCGTGCGTTGCGGTAAATGAGGCGTGCAGATACGGTTATCACTACGACTTCGCAAAGAGACCGAACGGCGGTCAGATACTCTGCAAGTTCTGCAGCGGTTTCAAGGATTCCGATGCACACTCCGCTGCTTCCGACTGTCTGATGCTTGGTATCTATTTCGACGCTTTCATCGTGAACTCGTTCGTAACGAACGCTATCAAGATCTGGCGCGAGAAGATATCCGCGTTTATTATGGCAAAACGCAAGTAAGAACAAACCAACCGCTTCCCGGGGAAGGGAAGCGGTATTTTTTTGCTCCGGAAACAAAAATGCCGCCCACGGAAACACCCGAGGACGGCATACTGTATGTACGTGTTATCTTAATGTCTGCTCATCAGCCAACAAATGGCTTCATAGCGCAGCTTGAAGCCATTTGTTGGCTGCAAAAGTGCAAGGAAAATTTTTATATTTTAGGATTCTCCTTGCACTTTTGTTCGTCCGAAGGACGAAATGAGCTTGACATCAAGGAATGTGTCCGTTGTGTAAATGCACCGCAGGCGCATTTACACAACATCTGAAAATCTGTTTTGCAGATTTTCAGTCAATAACTGCCAAAAGGCAGTTATTGAGGACACATTATCTTATAAGCGTGATCTTTCCGATTATCGGAAGTTCTACCGCTTTTCCGCTGAATGTATTAACCATACCGATTATCAGAAGCGCAAGGGTCGCAAGACCACCGAGCGAGCTTACGATGTACGATAACGCCCAGAAGAAACCGGCTACCCAGAAGCCGAGTGAACCGAATACACTGCTTACTATACTTACCGCAGCACAGACGATAAGGAGCAGAAGTCCCTGATTTGCGTGAAATCTCGCATACTTCGATTCTTTCGGACACGCTACAAGCGGAAGGAAGAACAGAAAGCCGAAGTATGCAAAGCCGCATACAACCTTGTTAGCTTCGATGTCTGCCGGATCAAATTCAGATGTGTGATCTGCGCCGAGACTTGCAGCGACCTGCTTGAACTGTTCACCTGCGTTGCTGCCGCTGTTTGTGTTGGTATTTGCGTTATTTGCGTTTGCGCCTGCCGCACCTGATACAGCTGCTCCGCAGCTCGGACAGTTATTAGCGCCGTCGGGTACCTGCGCCCCGCACTGATTACAAAAAGCCATTTTTTAGTCCTCCTCATTCTGGATCTCGTCCTGTATTATATACAGGGCAGTTTTTATATCATTATAGCCGTATCCGCGTCTTGCGAGCGCGGCTATGACCTTCTGCATTTCCTTTTTCCCCTCTATTCCTCCGAGAAAAAGGCGATCGAAGTATTTCTTGCGGAGTATCTCCGCTATTTCACCGGTTATATCGTCTTCGGTATATTTGTCAAGGGCGGTCTCTATCGTCTGTGCATCAAGAAGCTTCTGCCGCATCATAAGCGCGGCTCTGCTTTTCCCGTACTTACGGACGGTTATGTACTGCTTTGCGAGCTTCTCGGCATAACGGTCGTCGTTGACGTAACCGTATTCGCACATAAGATCGGCGACGGTAACTGCGGTTTTCTCGCTGTAGTTGTTCTTAAGCTTCTCGATAAGCTCGTTCCTGCCGTAGTCACGCCCTCCGAGAAGATGCATCGCACGCCGTTTTGCTATATCAAGCTCTTCCATATCACTCGTCTATCTCGTCGATAGAGAACTCTTCAAAGTCGTCGTCCGCTGCGACCACAACACTGCTCTTCTTTGCACGTCCCTTCTTCGGCTTTTCGGAGGGCTCTTCGGAAGCCGCGGTTTCGGGTGCCGGTGCAGAGGCATCGCTGTCGTTTTCTCCTGCTTCCTCGGGAGCCGCGTAGTCGAGCTGTTCCGCGCTCGCCCAGATCTTATCCTCGATCTCCTTCATAACGTCGGGGTTGTCGTCGAGGAACTTCTTCGTGTTTTCGCGACCCTGACCTATACGCATATCGTTATAGCTGAACCACGCGCCGGACTTCTTGATTATATCGAGCTCGATAGCATAATCAAGAACCTCACCGGTGCGGGAGATACCGTGGCCGAAGATCATATCGAACTCACAGCTCTTGAACGGGGGAGCGACTTTATTCTTGATGACCTTGCACTTGGTACGGTTGCCTATGGTGTCCGCGCCGTCCTTTATAGCTTCGCCCTTGCGGACTTCGATACGCACAGACGCATAGAACTTGAGTGCGCGTCCGCCCGGAGTTGTCTCGGGGTTACCGAACATTATACCTATCTTTTCTCGTATCTGGTTGATAAAGATAGCGACCGTATTGGATTTCGAGATGACTGCGGTAAGCTTCTTCATCGCGCCGGACATAAGTCTCGCCTGTACACCGACAAATGTATCACCCATATCGCCTTCGATCTCGGCTTTCGTTACCATTGCCGCCACCGAGTCGAGAACAATTATATCTATCGCGCCGGAACGCACGAGAGCTTCCATTATATCGAGAGCCTGTTCACCGGTGTCGGGCTGGGACACTATGAGCTGATCTACATCAACTCCGAGCGCTTTCGCGTAAACGGGGTCGAGGGCGTGCTCAACATCAACGAATGCCGCTATACCGCCACGCTTCTGCGCTTCAGCTATCGCGTGCAGGGTAACAGTCGTCTTACCGCCGGATTCCGGTCCGAATATCTCAATTATACGACCCTTAGGAAGTCCGCCTATACCAAGCGCCATATCAAGACCGATAGAACCGGTAGGTATCGCCTCTACATTGAGATTGGTCTTTTCGCCCATTCTCATTACAGAGCCTGCGCCGAACTGCTTTTCTATCTGTGCTATCGCCGCGTCAAGAGCTTTTTTCTTGTCTTCTGCCGTAACGGGCTTTTCAAGTCCCTTCTTGGGCGCTGCTGCTTTTGCCATTTTTACTGTCCTTTCTTTTCTTTATCGTTTTCCGTAGCCGCACATTTTGCAGCAATCTCTTCTATAACACCTTTTTTAAGTTCACAAAGCCGTATGAACCGCTCCTTTAGATCGCTTTTCATACCTTCACGCTGCCAGTCGAGTATTTTACCGAAGCACGCGCATTTGTAGAAATCTATCAGTACCTCGCGGTCGAACTCGTTAATTTTCGTATCACCAAGAACGCCGTCTATGTACTTCGTGACTGTGTATTCACATACTCGCCAGAGATACTGCTCATAAACATCGCGGCTTACGGAATTGTATATGTGCATGACCGCTTTACGGTTGCTCATAGCGAAACTTACAGCCGCATCAATACACTCTTCAAGCGAGTTTATCGACGGGAACTGCTCAATGATGAGTTCTGCCTGCTCAAGCACCATTTCTTCAATAAGCGAGGGCAGATCGCGGAAATGATAGTAGAATGAGTTCCGGTTTATCCCACAGTCCTCGACTATATCTTTTATCGTTATCTGATTTACGGGCTTCTCATTCAATAGCTTCAATACCGAAGCCTTTATCGCCCTTTCTGTCAGATTTGCCAACTCCCGACCTCCAATCAGTCGGCGCCTGCGCGCCGACGTGGGGACGGGAAACAGAACCCTTTTTGGGAAAAGGGTTCTTTCTCCCTCCCCACACCCCTATCCCTCTTTTTCTCAAAAACTTTTAATGCTTCGCGAATAAAGGGCGGGTGTTTATATACTTTTTTTATTATATCATAAACAAACAAAAAATACAACTGTTTTTTGTAAGATTTTCACACTCCGCCTTCAAGGAAATAAGACGATTCCATATCCGCAACCGAGAGAGCGAACGCGAGCGGGTACATCTCAAACGCTCTGCCTATAGTATTCCGGTCATTCGGGTCTCCGTAGGAAAAACCCATGTGCCAGCGTATCGCCATGGCCTCCTCACGCGTTAGCCGCATAAACCCGCTTATCATATACACGCTCTTCTCGCCGTGGCCGTAGGGAAGGGTGTCCTCGATCCTGTAGTACGGGACCTTCTCCCATTGCCCTTGTTCGTTTTTTGCATTTCGGTAATCCACTTTATAAAAATCAGTCTTGCAAATATCATGCAGCAGTGCGACAAGTGCGATCTGTTCGTCGGTATAGCTGTTGACACCATAAGTCTCACGCACTCTCGGTCTCTCAAGATAATCTTTCAGGCAGTGATAAACATTCAGCGAGTGCTGAGCAAGCCCGCCCTCGTACGCGCTGTGATACTTAGTGCTTGCCGGCGCGGTAAAAAAATCGCACTTATTCTCCAGATAATCAAGCAGTCTCTCTGCTCCCTCCCGCTTGATGTTCGCCTTATAAATATCTATAAATTCCGCCTTTATCTCCGCGGCGGAACGCGGTTTGTTGTTTGACTCCATATTTCCTCCGATCCGAAGTGCCAACAGCACACTGTTTTCCTTTCCTGGCTTAATTGCCACACATCGCGGTTCTGTACGGCTGTCAAGGGGGAGGCTCCAAATTTTTTCACCCATATTATTAAGTGAAAAAATTTGGAGTACCCTTTACAGCCGAATAAAACCGCGATATACTGGGTTAAGCCAAAGAAAGAAAACCCGATATTAACGTAAAAATGCCGTACCGTTTTTACGCGGTACGGCATATAGTCTGTAAAACTTATGAAAGGATAGAGTGTTCGTCTGCCGCATCGAAGAGGTGGATCTTGTTGGGGTCGATAGCGAGCTTGACAACATCCTGGGGACGAGCAGCGCAGCGAGGAGAAACTCTTGCTGTGATAGGCATACCCTCGCAAGTGAGGTAGAGGTATGTCTCAGCACCCATCATTTCGGTTACATCGACGTTAGCCTCAATGATACCGGAAGTAGCGGATGTGATGAAGGATTCCTCGTCATGGATGCTCTCGGGACGAACGCCGAGAACAACGTCCTTATCAACGTAGTAGTTGAGAGCTTCGGGATCAGCCTTAGCGGACGGGATCTCAACATAGAACTTTCTTCCTCTGGAAGTCTTTGTATCCTCGGAACCGAACTCAACGGTGAACTTACCGTTCATCATGATAAGCTTAGCGTCGATGAAGTTCATCTGAGGTGTACCGATGAAGCCTGCAACGAACTTGTTAACAGGGTTCTCGTAAAGGTTGAGAGGCGAGTCGATCTGCTGGATGTAACCGTCCTTCATAACGACGATACGGTCACCCATCGTCATAGCCTCGATCTGGTCATGGGTTACGTAGATGAATGTAGTACCGAGTTTCTTATGGAGCTTGGAGAGCTCGGTTCTCATCTGTGCACGGAGTTTTGCGTCGAGGTTTGAGAGAGGCTCGTCAAGTAAGAATACCTGCGGGTCACGAACTATAGCACGTCCGAGAGCCACACGCTGTCTCTGACCACCGGATAAAGCCTTCGGCTTTCTGTCGAGAAGGTGAGCTATATCGAGGATCTTAGCAGCTTCTTCAACGAGCTTTTTGATCTCATCTTTCGGAACTTTTCTGAGCTTAAGGCCGAAAGCCATATTCTCAAAAACTGTCATATGCGGATAAAGAGCGTAGTTCTGGAAAACCATCGCTATATCTCTGTCTTTAGGAGCAACGTCGTTAACGAGTCTGTCACCGATGAAGAGCTCGCCTTCGGATATTTCCTCAAGACCGGCGATCATACGGAGTGTTGTGGACTTACCGCATCCGGAAGGACCAACGAGGATAATGAATTCCTTATCCTTGATGTTCATAGAGAAGTCGGATACCGCAACTACGCCGCCGGGGTAGCGCTTATATATGCCTCTTAATGATAAACTTGCCATTTGGAGAACCTCCTGATTGAGTAATATTTTACTCATATATAATAACAGAATTTTCAATAAAATGTAAGTACCTAATTGACTAAAATTTTTTTCCCTGCTTTATATAATCTGCCTAAACGGGACAAAACCGACCAAATCCCGCACTTGTTTTATGGTTATTATCAACAAACAGAGGTGTCGAAAAAGTGATTTTTAAAGGGTTTGACGGGTTTCGCGATTTTATTTTTGGTCACTTTGCTTATTGAAGCCTATACTTTTTGTTGATTATTTCTCATATACTGTACAGAAAGGCAAAATCAAACACTATATTTTGTTGAAATTGCAAAGAAAGACCTTGAAAGGAACTATATTATGAGAAAGATCACTGCACTTATCGCCGGTGCGGCAATTATTGCCGCTATCGTTCTTTCCTTTTCGTCCTGTGCAAGGACATATCCCGCAAAGACCGAGGAGCAGATCGTCGATATGCTCTCGGACTGCGGGATAGAGACCGCGGGCAGCTGCACGAAAAAGACGGTCACTATACCCGACGAGTTCGGCGAAGTATATGAACGTTACAACGAGCTTCAGAAGCGGCAGGGCTTTGACCTGTGCCGCTATCGTTCGCGCGAAGCTGTTGTATATACTTTCCCGGTAGCGTCTGTGGACGGTGTACATACCGACTTCACCGAAGCACACGTTATGGTCTGCGACGACATAGTCATAGGCGGAGATCTTGCAGAAACAGGCCTGAGCGGTGAGATGCTTCCGCTGTTGTCACGAGGCAAAAACAATTGATCTTTTGCCCGGACTAAACAAGCATCGCCCGCAGTTCATCAAGTATCTTCTTCTCACGCCGCGAGACCTGGACCTGTGTCATACCAAGAATCCTTCCCGTTTCCGCCTGCGTCTTTTCAAGGCGGTAGCGCAGATATATGAGCCGTCTGTCCTGTTCGCCAAGCGAACCGAGACATTGCCCGAGCGCAATATACTCCGTGGTGCGCAGCTGCGGAGGTTCAACCGGAACATCGAATTCAGAGCCGTCCTCCTCGCCGCTTGTAAGCGAAACCGCCGGGCGGGACGCGGCGATCGCTTCGGTCACGCTTTCGACCGTTTCACCGAGATGATCGGCGATCTCGGCAACGGTAGGGCTTTTGCCCTGTGCCGAACATCTCTCGCGGTATGCCGTTATTTTCAGCGAGAGCTCCTTTATCGTCCGGCTCACCTTTACCATGCCGCCGTCGCGGAACAGCCGCTTTATCTCGCCGAGGATCACCGGCACTGCATACGTCGAAAAGCACAGTCCCCGCGTTTCGTCAAACCCCCGGGCTGCTTTCACAAGCCCCATACATCCTGCCGAGACAAGCTCCTCATACTCGATACCGCGCCCGCGGAACCGGTTCGCAAGGGAATGCACAAGCCCCATATTCTGTTCGACAAATTCATCGGTAAGTCTGTCCATTTTTATCCTCTGCGGTGCAGCGTTTTCGTCATCGTCACGGCAGTTCCTTTTCCCGGCTTACTGCGGACTTTAAGGGTGTCGGTAAAACTCTCCATTACCGCGAAACCGAGCCCCGCGCGTTCGCCGTCGGGACTTGTCGTGAACATAGGCTGCATAGCCTGTCTGACATCGGCGATACCAACGCCCTTGTCCGATATTTTTATGTACAGGGTATCATCGCCTATAACGCGGAGTTTTATGTCTATATCTCCTATCGTGTCACGGTACCCGTGAACTATACAGTTCGTGACCGCTTCGGATACGGCGGCTTTTATATCGTTTATCTCCTCGACAGTAGGGTCAAGCTGCGCCGCAAACGCCGACACACACATTCTCGCGAGAGCTTCATTCTTTGAATAGCCCGCGATCGTCATTTTCATCTGGTTTGTCACCGGTCTCACTTCTTACGCTCCTTTCCGTCGGGTCTCGGCGTTATGAGTGACCCGAGCCCCGACATTTTCAGTATCTTTTCCGCCCGCGCGGAAGGGTCTTTTATCCTGACCTTTCCTCCCCACTGCTTCATTGCTCTTGCGCGGCCAAGGACAAGACCGACCCCGGAGCTGTCCATAAACGTGACCCCGCTCATGTCAAACGTGAGCACCTCCGGCGTGGTGCGCTCAAGTTCCCCGTCTATCGTTATCCGTATATCCGCCGCAGCGTGGTGATCTATCTCGCCCGTGACAGCCGCCGTCATATTCCTTTTGTCGTGCAGTATCTCAACGCTCATAATTCCCCCTCCTTACGTCCTTAACAATATACCACTTTTTTTCTGTATTTCTTGTCGAAACCGGTCACCGGCTGATTTTTCGTGCGACAGGAACCAACAAAAAATGCAGCGCTTTCGCGCTGCTGCCGGGTTTTAATATCTTACAAATCACTTGACAGGCATACATCAAGTATCGTCGCAATATAAAAAACAGCAGACCCGAGGCCTGCTGTTTACGAAATCTGCTGTTTTATTACACCATAGAGTTGATAAGCGAACTGTAGTAGTCCGACGTGCTTACCGAATCGTTATCAGTTCCGAGGAAATCAAGAAGGCTGCTGTTCTGCGAACCGGTTATGGACGAAGCGTAGGTCGAGACCGCATCCGCCGCAGTGGCGATGCTGTTCAGAAAGCCCTCAATTCCAACGCTCACGAACTTGTCTGCGTCAAGCGTAAGCTTTCCGTTGTCTCCGACGGAGATACCTGCCGAAGCAAGGGCATCGGAAGCCGCATTCGCCGCTGTCGAGAACAGGCGCGAATACATGATGCCCGATGCGGTGGACTGAGCGCCAAGGTCAGTAACGAGGGCATTGTACTTATCTATGAAATCGCTAAGCACAGGAAGCGCTTTCTCCTTATCTGCGCCGTTAACGGAACCTGCAAGCGTTACAGCCGAGGAAAGTCCGTCTGCGGCAGCCTTTATGCCGTTGTCGGAGATCGGAAGTCCGAGCGCACCTACCACCGCCGATGCTGTCGCATCATCGTTCACATTTGTGAGTGCGTACAGCAGTGTTCGACCATCGGCTTTGGATATGGGCGAGGTGCTTTGTGATTCGGCTTTCTGTATGCCCACAGTCTTTGGCTGTTCATTTGTATTTATCATCATTGAACGGAGCAGGTCGCTGAAATTTCCGGTGTCGCTTTTAGTGCCGCTCATAACGGCGCTTCTGGTGCTGTCGAGCTTTGTGCGTACCGCTTCACCTATCATGCCGGACCGGTAGATGTACATATTTGCTCCTCCTTCTTTATGCTGCTTATCGTGATGCCTGTCTCGCTGCATAAAGCGTTGAGACGGTCTCTTCTTTAGGGCACCTCTAAAAACCGCTTTGAAAAGAGAAAATGAGATAATTGTGCCGAGAGCAAGGAGAGGCTCCGAAAGCGTGCTGGCGCACGGTGAGGAGGCTTGACGCAGCTATCGGTGCAAGTAGCTCTTTTTCTCTCAAATGGGTTTTTAGAGGTTCCCTTTATATAACATTATACCATATTTTTCAGAAAAGTCAATCACTTAATGATACGATGTAATACTTGATTTTTCATAGATGTTGTGGTATAATAGTACAGATGTGTAAATATATAGTATTTTAAAAGGTTGTCCCCAAGGCAGGGAATACAGAAAGGACTGCGTTAATTGGCACATATATATGATTTCAAAAATGACTATATCGGTCTTGATAACGACAGAGTCGAGGAAAATATAGGGCTTTACGGCTATAACAGCGACACCAAACTTGACGAGAAGCACAAGGGCTACAGCCCCCTGCGTACGTTTTTCAGTCTCCGGTTCCTGCTTATGCTTGCGGCAGCAGGTGTCAGCATCTGGCACGGTATAACGGCGACCGACGACCTCGCCGAGATAATCACGGGAGCTGTTCTGATCATTCTCTGCGCGATATACGCGACTACCGAGATAATCAAGAATACCCGCTGCGACAAGTATTTCTTCGAGCTCAAGATACGCTCAAAGACCGAATTCCGCATCGTCCGTAACGGCGAGATACAGAATATCCGCCGTGAGCTTATCGTCCCCGATGACATTATCATACTGAGTGCCGGCGAAAGCGTACCGGTCGATGCACACCTTCTCGAAATAAAAGACCTGCTCGTCGATGAGGGTATCTTTACCGGAAGCAAGACTCCCGTTTCCAAGATAATCGGCTCGGACAGCGTCAACGAAGAAATAAAGCGCAGCTGTGTCTATAAGGGCACCAAGGTCGTCGAAGGAATGCTCGTCGCGCGTGTGACCGGAACCGGCGTTGATACCCGCTTCTTCAAAGAGTTCGGCGCTATGAAGGAGACTGAGGAATACTACACGACCATGGAAAAAACGGTCATGCGTATATCCGGTATCTTTTCGGCTGTCTCTGCGGTAATGCTTCTTATCGGTATTTTCGCGTACATAAATGTGCGTGTGGATATACCATTCGAGGATATGATATTCAACACCGCATACCCCGCACTGGCGTTCGCACTTTGCTTCATTCCCGCCGAAACAGCGTCGCTCCTGCGTCTTTATTACATAAAAGGGTCGCAAAAACTCGAAGAAGAGCATATCTGGGTCAAGAACCTTCACACCATAGAATATATTAACGCGACGAGCTGCATACTTATTGATAAGAGCGGTATGGTCACAGAACGCAATATGCAGCTTGCGGACGAACTTACGGCAAACCCCGCTATGCTCGCGAACATATCCATTCTCTCCTGCGGACGTACGCCCGACGACCCGTTCGACAAGGCGATAATCCTCAACGCGTCATTCAACGGTACGGATACCGAGGCGCTTACCTCCAACGAACATATAAAGGCATACCCCTTCGACGATACCGAAGGCGCTTCGGGAAATCTCTGGGTGGTTGGCGGAGCCCGTCTGCTCTGCATAAAAGGCACGACCGACAAGCTCCTGCCTCTGTGTGACGTTCCGAACGATATGCTTTACACCGTTCAGACCAAGCAGATAGCTTATGCAAAGCAAGGATACAACGTTCTCGCCGTAGCTTATGCGAAGCTCGACGACGACGCGCCCGTCCCCGAGAAGATCAGCGACGCACATTACAGCTTCATGGGTCTGCTCGCGTTCGACAACCAGACCAAGGATTACATACCCGCAGCGATAATCGGCTGCCGCAAAGCCGGAGTAAAAGTGATAATGACCACCGGCGACAGCCCCGAAGCGGCACTTGCGGTAGCAAACAAAGTCGGCATAAAAGGCGACAAGGTTGTCACCGGCGATATGCTCATGTCGGGTGAGGAGCTCGATCTTGACGGTGTCTGCGCATTCGCACGTATCACCGCGGACATGAAGCCCGAAATAATCCGCCGTCTTCAGAAAGCCGGCGAGACCGTCATGATAACAGGTGAGACCGCGTCTGACAGCGACCTGCTCGAACTCGCGGATATAGGAGTTTCAATAGCGAAGGACGTTGTCGGTGCGGCATTTGAGGAAAGCGACGTTGTCGTCGGAAACGACAGTTTTGAGACAGTCACCGACATAGTTACCACCTCACGCCAGACACATCTCAATATAAAACGCTGCATTTCGACTTCTCTCGCTGCACTTATAACGATGATAATATTCGCTGTATTCGACATTTTTGTCGGAGGCGGCAAGGTCATATCGCCTATACTGAGTTCTCTTCTCACGGTGCTCGTGATACCCGCGGCGGCGATGATGTATTTCGATAATTCAAGCGATATAAAGAATCTTACCGAGCCGTCGGTCTTTATCGGTGCCGGAAAGCTTCGCGCTGAATTTTTTGTCCGCCCGCTTATACAGGCGATAGGTCTCGGCTTCGCTGAGGTTGTGTACTTCCTCATATCCTCCGGCAAGGAGATAGAGGGCGCTGATATGACAACACTGACGAGAAGCGGTTTCTTTATAATCTTCGTGTTCGGCCTGCTTCTTATATGCCTTTCAAACCTCGGAAGAAACAGTATAATCGACACTTTCCGTTCACACCAGACATTTGCGTGGCTTATAGCAGGAGTGACTTTCGCATTTTCGCTCATACTCGTGTTCGTTCCGGTTGTGAACACGATATTCGGCTTCGGTTCGCCGGATATAATGTCGCTTCTTATTGCGATAGCGATAGCCGCGCTGCTCCAGCTTCCTGCGGAACTGATAAAAATGACAATGAACAGACTGAAAGGCTAAGATATGCAGTATTTGCTCGCTGTCCTATATGGACTTGTTTTCGGAATAGCGAATATAATTCCCGGAGTATCGGGCGGAACAATGCTTGTTGTTTTCGGGTGCTACGACAAGGTTTGCGGGGCTCTCTCGCTTAACTTCAAGGAAATAAAAAAGAACATCGTATTTCTGATCTTCTTCGGAATAGGCGCGGCGGCAGGTATCGTCGGCTTCTCTTTCGTGATAACGTGGCTGTATGAAAACTTTCCGATCGAGACATATATGTTCTTTATAGGACTTATCGTGGGAAGTATCCCTCTTGTTATACGCAACGCAACGGTAAAACAGAAGTTCCGTCCTTTGTGCGCGATACCGTTTGTGCTGGCACTTGCTCTGGTAGTAGGACTTTCGATGCTTAAAGCAAACGGCGGTGAGACTGCGGCAGTCACCGTGACAGGAATATGGTCGATGGCTCTGTATCTTTTCGCGGGATTTGTCTCAGCGGTGGCAATGATAATCCCGGGAGTCTCAGGCTCGTTCGTAATGTTACTTCTTGGCACACACGCGTCGGTCATTGCCGCTATCAAATCACTCGACTTCGCGATACTTATACCGACCGCCATAGGCGTTATCGCCGGACTTGTTCTCGGAGCAAGACTCATCTTATTCCTTATGAAGAGATTCAGATTAATGGTATTTTCGGCTATACTCGGACTTGTGGTCGGATCGCTGTACGCGATATATCCGACAGGCGCGGGATTGAACGCGGACACATTCATCGGTGTCGCGTTGATGATACTCGGATTTTTCGTATCGTTCATCGTCGGAAAGCATACAAAAGCTGAAGAATAAAAAACACTCGCTGAACAACAAAGTTCAGCGAGTATATTTTTGCCGTTTTCAGCATTTCATATCATCTTACCGATAAGATTATTGTCGAGATTATCCGTGAACTTTATCTTCACGAACTCACCGGTCTTAAGGCGGCGTTTTGCCGAGAAATATATCATTCCGTCGATCTCCGGCGCATACGACTCGTCACGCCCGAAATACATCTCAGATAGCCTGTCGTAGCCTTCACAGACCACCTCGGTCTCTGTGCCGATGAGCTTTTCAAACATCTCACCGACACGCACCTCCTGCTGTTCCATGATGATCTCGGCGCGGTGCTCGCGTTCACGTTCATCAACCTGATCGGGGAAATCCGCTGCTGGCGTATCGTCCTCCTGAGAGTACGCAAAGCAACCGAGCCGATCAAACTTTATCTCATTCGCGAACTCTGCAAGCTCGGTGAACTGTGCTTCCGTCTCACCCGGGAATCCCGTAATGAACGTTGTACGAAGCGTAAGTCCGGGTATGCGTTCACGAAGCTTCTTTATAAGCGCCGTAAGCTGTTCTCTGTCACCGCCGCGTCCCATATCCCTGAGTATTTCGGCATCACAGTGCTGCAGCGGCAGGTCGATGTAACTGCATATCTTCGGTTCCGCCGCGATCATATCGATAAGCTCGTCGGTCATTCTCTCGGGATAGCAGTACAGAAGCCTTATCCACTTAACATCAAGCTTTACAAGTTCTTTCAGCAGGTCGGTGAGCGCAAGCTTTCCGTAAATATCCTCGCCGTAACGCGTCGTGTCCTGAGCAACGAGGATAAGCTCCTTTACTCCCTTTCTTACGAGTATTTCAGCCTCTTTGACGATGTTTTCGATCTTTCTGCTCCTGAACCGACCGCGTATCTGCGGAATAGCGCAGTAGGTACAGCAGTTGTCACATCCGTCCGCGATACGAAGATAAGCGTAATGCGGAAGAGTGGACTGAAGCCGCGCGCCCTCCATATCATGTTCGTCGATGCTTCCGAAGTCGATAACGCGCTCTCCGGCAAGGACTTTTCCGATAGTTTCTATGATCGCGTCGTTCCTGCCTATGCCGAGGACACCGTCTATCTCAGGGAACTCAACGTCCATCTGTTCCTGATAACGCTGCGCAAGGCAGCCGGTGATGATGATCTTCTTGTTTATACCGTCGTTCTTGCGGTTTATCGCTTCCATTATCTCCTCGATAGCTTCTTCCTTGGCGCTCTGTATGAACCCGCAGGTGTTTATAACTACAACATCTGCCAGTCCTGCTTCGGGGACGATCTTATATCCCGCCTCGGCTATCTTCGCGAGCATTAGCTCTGCGTCACACTGGTTTTTGGGACAGCCGAGCGATACCATTCCTACCTTAGTTTCTTTTGTCATTGTTTCTTATACTCCGATATATATTTTTCCGCTTTTCCGAGCAGGTCTTTATCCTCGGGGAAATTGAGCAGTCTCATCGCATCAACGTATGAGAGCAGCCAGTCATCGACGATCTCGTCCTCCTGTATTTTCGGCTCGCGGAAATCGTAATGCCCGATAAAGAATACTCCGGTCTTTATTGTGTTCTGTTTTGTGGTATAGGTGTATTCTTCGCGAAATTCGCCGAACTGCTCGAACCTGAGCCCGGTTTCCTCAAAAACTTCTCTGTCCGCAGTCTCGCTCTCCGACTCACCGTAGTCGATATGACCCTTCGGGAAGCCGATGTGTCCGCTTTCATTCTTTATAAGCAGATATTTCCTGAGTCCGTCCTTCTCGGTGAACATTACCGCGCCGCAGGTCTTTTCAAACTTCGGATACAGTATATCGTCGTTCTGGAGCATATCTCCGAGCTCATGTATAAGGTTGCACTCGTAGCAGCAGCTCCTGCCGTATTCGTTGTGCGGTACCATAACGGGTATTTCCGCGCCTCTCCGGTCTATGACCGCACAGGGAGTCGCGGCGAATGTTCCGACGAGTTTCGGCGGAAATTCCACAAGATACGCCGGTTTTCCGGAACGCTCGGCAATGTACACGGTTCCTACCCGTTCTATGACGGTCACAGCCAATGATTTTCCGTATATAGCAAAATCTTTTCTCGGATGCAAAGTAACACCACCCTTTGTCAATGCATAATTATGAAGTAAGTATTTAAGATCCGGCACAATTCTGAACTGTGTATTATATAAATTGTTCAGATGCTTATGATACCCTTATCGAGCAGTCTCTGCGCCGCGAGAATGACTCCCGTTCTTCCGGTATCATAAGTCAGTCCGCCCTGGAGCCATACAGCGAACGGTTCGCGAAGCGGTGCATCTGCTGACAGCTCTATGGACGCACCCATCGTGAACGCGCCCGCTGCCATGATGACCTGACTGTCATAACCCGGCATATCCCAAGGCTCCGGCGTTACGAAGCTGTCAACAGGGCTTCCGGACTGTATCCCCTCGCAGAACGCGATGAGTGCGTCTCTCGAACCAAGCTTTATCGCGGTTATGATGTCCGTGCGATATTCTCCGTAGTGCGGAAATGCCTCAAATCCGAGCTTTTCAAAGAACGCCGATGCGAATGTAGCGGTCTTGACTGCGTTTTTAACTGTCTCGGGAGCATAGAACAGACCCATGAAAAGGCTTCGGTTCATATCAAGAGAACAGCCGACTTCCTTGCCCGTGCCTACCGTCGTCAGACGATAGGAGCAGAGTTCTATCAGATCTTTTCTTCCCGCTATGTAGCCGCCGGTCGGAGCTATACCGCCGCCGAGATTCTTTATAAGCGAGCCGATTATAAGGTCGGCACCAACGTCGCACGGTTCTATGCGCTCGACAAGTTCACCGTAGCAGTTGTCCACCATGATTATCGCGGTCGGATTTACGCTTTTTACGGCGTCTATCATCTCGCCTATCTCCGAAACGGTGATCGACGGGCGTAAGCTGTACCCGCGGGAGCGCTGGATATATGCGACCTTGCAGTTCCTTGCGCGCTCGCGTATCTGTCCGAAGTTCACTCTTCCGTCGGGAAGAAGGTCGATCTGGTCATATTTTATGCCGAATTCCGCGAGCGAACCGCCTTTCTCGGCGAAGATAACATCATTGAGTGTATCATAGGGCTTTCCCGTGAGCGAGAGCATAAGGTCGCCCGGACGAAGCACCCCGAAAAGCGCGGTTGAGATAGCGTGCGTTCCGTTCACGAAGTTGTGTCGGACAAGCGCGTCCTCTGCTCCGAGAACTTTCGCAAACACCGCGTCGAGCTTGTCTCTTCCGTCGTCGCCGTAGCCATAGCCTGTCGTGCCCTTGAGATGCATATCTCCCACACGTTCGTCGATGAACGCTTTGAGGACTTTCTCGCTGTTTATGCGGGCGGTGTGATCTATTCTTGCGAAAGATTCAGAGGCTTTCGCCTCTGCTTCCTGTGCTATACTTTCAAGTTTCTTGTTTATATCAAAATAACAGCTCATAAACTGTTCTCCTCTGTTTTTGTCTTTTCTCGCCAATGGCGTGAAAAAGCAGTTATATCTTTATTTCGCCGGCATATCCGGCAAGCCCGAATCCTGCGCTTTCATAAAACGGGCGCAGTTCTTTTTCGCAGAAAACAAATGTCTCTGCGCCGTTTGCCGCGTTTTCTGCACAGATATGCGCAAGAAGCGCTGTCGCGTATCCCGCGCCCCGTGCTTCGGGACGGGTGCAGACATAGGACACATAGCTTATGCCGCCCGACGCAAACATTCTTATTGCGCAGGCTTTTCCGGCCAAAGTGTACGCACGTGCTATGCTGTGCCGAAGCATATGACTTGTATCAGTGTACCACATATCGCGGTCAATGTCAAATCCGCTGCTGACAATTTTGTATATTTCACCGAGAGGACTGTCGGTCGCAGGCTTTTCTTTGTCGTATCCGATAGTCTTTTTTACATCGCCGTTACACTTCATAAGGAAGAGCTTTGAAGCGCTTTCCGAAAGCCCGATCCGCTCACACAGCGAAAACGGCATCAGAACGCGCTTATACTGCCCGAAAGTAAGGTACGCCGCAAGCTCTGCCGCCTGACCGTCGTTGAGTTCGCAGGTAAGTGCTGCGGTCGCGTCACCATAGTAGCTGCATATAACGGCGGTGTTGTCCTGCGCCGCGAAGGTGCAAAAATCATAGCCGAAGCCGTATCCCTCCGCAAAAGCGCGTATCTTCTCGGTATAGACATCCCGCATTGTGCCAAGAAGTGTTTCAAGTGTCGCTCTGTCAGTTACGGCGGTTATCATAACTCAGCTATCTTCGGGAGCACCGCACGTGCTACTGCGAGTGTTGCTTCAACGTCCTCTGCTTTCATTACGCAGGCGGGGGAATGGAGGTATCTTGTCGGAACGGAAAGCGCCATAGTCCGGACTCCGCCTATCGCCTTGTGGATAGCGCCGCTGTCATTACCGCCCGCGACAAGCGTCTTGGTCTGGTTCTTAACGCCGATACTATCGGCTGTCTCTCGTCCGAGCTTATAGAGCTCACGGTCGTATATCGTCGATCTGTCCATAAAAGACACAACAACGCCATCGCCGAGCTTACATACCGTCTTTTCGCCGTCCGTGTCCGCAATATCGCAGGCGGTCGTCGTTTCGAGCACCACGGCTATGTCGGGTCTTACGGAAAATGCCGCGCACGCAGCGCCGCGAGTACCGATCTCCTCCTGAACGGTGAAAACGAAATATGTGTCATATTCGGGTTCGTCGCCCAGCATAGTGAGCATTATTGCGCAGCCAACCCTGTCATCGAGAGCCTTGCCCTTTATGAAGCCGTTGCCGAACGCTTCATATTCGCCGGAAAAATAGCAGCAATCACCCTGTGAGATGTATTTTTTCGCTTCCTCGGCGTTCTCCGCACCGATATCTATCGCAAGGTCGGATATCTTCGGCTGCTTGTCCTCTTCGTCTGAACTCATGTGGTGAAGCGCTTTAGCGGCAATAACGCCGGTAACTCCGTTCGCAAATATAACGCGACGCCCGAACACCACCGCAGGCGAGATACCGCCGACTGCGGCAAACCTGAGCCGTCCGTCATCGGAAATATCGGTGACGATGAAGCCCACCTCGTCCATGTGCGCGCAGTACATTATCTTGTTTTTCGGGGTCTTTTTACCCTTGCGGAACACAATAAGATTGCCGATACTGTCGGTCGTTACGGTGCATTCCGCGGGTATTCGACTCTTTATAAACTCTCTTACATCATACTCATCACCGCTCGTCCCGCAGAGCTTAGAGAGCTGCTCTATGAGAGCGAAAAGCTCCTTGTTTTCAGACATCGCTCTCACCTCCTGTGATAAATGCCGCCATGAGCCGTCCTACTGCCTTAATATCCTCGGTGTCGGCGACTTCCACGGGCGTATGCATATATTTTATAGGTATCGAGATAAGTCCCGTGCGTATGCCGCCGTGTGATATGGAAATATGGTCTGCGTCTGTGCCGGTATCGTGACCCATAACTTCGCACTGGTAAGGTATGCTCTTGTCCTTCGCGAGTTTTTTCAGCTCGTTGGTAACTTCATTGTCGAGCACGGGCGAAATACCTATCATAGCGCCCTTTCCCATTGTACCGCAGTCCTGCTTCTTATCATCGGAAGTGTAGGCGAAGCTCACGTCCGTTACGAGAGCTATATCCGCGGAGCTGTTGAAAGCGGCAATTATTGCGCCTCTGCCCCTGACCTCCTCCTGGGAAGCGAAGAGAACTTCTATGTTATACGGAAGGGTCTTACCCTGTATGAGCTCAAGCGCATAAAGCACAGCCGTAACGCCTGCTCTGTCGTCGAGTGCCTTTGAGGTCACGCGCGTTCCGCAGAGCTTGGCGAGAGTGTTGTCTATCGTTACACGATCGCCTGCGCTGATGATCTTTTCCGCTTCCTTACGGCTCGGAAAGCCCGCGTCTATCGCTATTTCCTCTGTCTTCATGGTCTTTGAGCTGTCCGATGCGACATGGGGCGGAAGAGTACAGATAACTCCCTTTATATCGCCGTTAACGGTGTGTATGGTGACGGTCTGCGCAGCATACAGTCTCCTGTCCGTACCGCCGCAGTTTCCGACACGTAAAAATCCGCTGTCGTCGATGTATGTCACGATAAAGCCAATTTCGTCGATGTGTGCTTCGAGCATAACGGTGGGCTTTCCGTTGTCCGGGTCTCCTATATATCCGCTCACGCAGCCGAACTTGTCTGCTTTCGCGTCGGGAGAGTACTTTCTCAGCAGCGAAAGTGCCGCTTCGCAGGCGTTATTCTCCGCTCCGGATACGCCTGATGCCGCGCAGAGCGTTTCAAGCATTTTTTCCATATTTTTCTCCTTGAATGGTAAGATACTATATATTATATCACCTCAGCGCGTTTTTTACAAGAGAAAAAAATACGCGGCGGCGAATTTTGCGGGATTTACAATAATTTTGCAGACAACACCCTTGACTTTCGCTGTAAAAAGTGTTAACATAACATAAACAGGAGAGTGAGAAAATGAAGGACTATAAACAGTTTCTCGTGGATACACAGAACAGCGACAAACTTGCCGAACAGATAAAAAACGAAATGAAGCAGCTCGCCGGACTTTATCCGGACAAGACGGACAGAGAGCTCATGACCACAGCGGCAAAAGCTCACGGCTATAGCTTCAATGTGCTCGATATAATGAATACAAATGTAGTTGTGAGAGTAAATAACATTAATGATAACAGATCGCAGACCCCGCAGACTTGAAATAAGTCCGCGGGATTTTTGTTGTTATTCGGATATTAAGACGAATAAATCCCGGATTAATGGCAAAAATACTTCCAAAGGCAGGACGGCTTCGATAGGGACTGCCGAATGACGTTCAGGAAAGGAACAAAGAATATGAGGAAAGTAAAATTCACAAACGGAGTACAGGGCAAAGGTTTCGCAGCTGCACTCGCACTCAGCATCTGTGCAGTGGGGCTTTCAACTTACGCGGCGTACACCGGCGTATCGAAAAGCTTCGGAAACAGCAAGGCAGAGGACTATGAGGACAACGTGTTCGTATTCACCGAACCCGCCGAGACCGTGAATGCAGAGCAGACCGGCATACCGAAAACCGAGGAGGAGGTACACATAATCCCCGATGACAAAGAAGATGAAGCGGAGATAATACCGGCGGACGAAGCCGGACTTTTATTCAAGGAGCCCAAGACCATGCCGATAGCTTCGGGAAAGGTCATCAACCCGTACAGCGGCGGCGAGCTTGTGAAAAGCGAGACCCTCGGAGTATGGAAGACCCACGACGGTGCTGATATTGCCGCCCCGGCAGGAACAGCGGTGTCGTCTATGATGAAAGGTATAGTAAGCGAGATAAAGAACGATCCGCTCTGGGGAGTCTGTGTTGTCATAGATCACGGCAACAGTATTGTCGGTCACTACTGCAGTCTTGACGAGAGTGTCCGTGTCAAAACGGGACAGGAAGTCGCCATGGGCGAGATAATCGGACAGGTCGGCAACACTGCCGATGCCGAGTGTAAGCTTGAACCGCATCTTCACTTCGGTGTTACTGTCGCCGGCGCGTGGACGGATCCCATTAAGTTTGTGGAGAAGTGATCTTTGCTTCACAAACGATGGGCTCGGATAATCCGTACATCATCTTTAGAGTAAATCCCGGGATATGACCGTATGACAACAAATGGATTCCTGTGAAGAAACGGAACTGACAGAACACGCTGCATCAGACGATAAAAACAGCAGACCCGATAGGATCTGCTGTTTTTTGATGTTATGCTTATCAGAATATAAAATCGTCTTTTCCGCCGACATCACTTTTGCCCGCTTCGGGGAAGCTCGTATCTACCTTCGGGAAGTCCTTGCTCTCAACAGGGAAGCCCATGTTCGGCGTACTCTCTGTCTTTGTTGCGCTGTCCTTGAAGATGTTATACGAATCACCGCCCGTCTTGAAGATATTATAATCGTCGGGTTCAGTCTTTACGGGCTCAGGCTGGACAGGCTCCGGAGCAGGAGCAGGGGAATCGGGCTGAGCAGGGAAGGAGGACTGTAAAGGTTCTGCTGTCGGGAACGAAGCGGAAGGAGTTTCGTCTTTCATCGCGTTTTCAAAGCTACGGCGAAGATCATCGTCACTCTCACTCTCCGGAATCTCGACACCGCCATTTGAGAGATCGACATTCTTCTCGGTGTACGGATCGACCTCGTTCATCTGACCGCCTGCCATGTGATCGTAATTATTACGGGTCTCTCTGTCGGTTTCCTCGACCTGGAAATCGGACTTTATATTGTCCTCCTTTGTCGGTGGATGTATCTCGGTAACTTCATTAACCGGCTTCTCCGGCTCGGGGGCTGGCGGAGGAGGAGTATGTGTCTCCGCTTCTACCGGAACTATCGTTCCGAACATAGTTGCTGCACTGTAGCTCTCAGGGTTGATGACCGGAACATCGCCGTTCTTCGGCATAGTCGCGTTGCGCTGTACCCGGTCTTCCCACGAAATACCGCCATTGGACAGATCGACGTTGTCCTCGGTCTTCGGGTCAACCGACGGCATACTGTCACCGGTAGGCATAGGCTGAACGGGACGGCGAAGATCCTGCATATTGCGGTTCGCATTGGGTGCACCGAACGCCGCGTCAATAAGAGTTCTCTTCTCTATCGGCTTTCCGGTGAACGGATCAAAGTTCATCTCACGCCTCGGGGCTGCGGTAGGTGCAGGCCGGTTGATCTGAGGCATCGGCCGCTCACTGTTGCTGTAATCGGTGCGGTAAGTTCCCGACTGTACGGGTCTTGTATTTGAATTGGCGAGGTGTGGCGGAAGTCCCGCCTGACCTGTCGTTCCGCCGGCGAGATGCGGGGGCATTCCTGTCTGGCGCGCTGTACCTGCTGCAACATACGGGGGAACGCCGGTCTGTGCAGTACCTGCGGGTGTCTGCGAGGGACGCACCGCATCCATTGTACCGCCGGTCGGCGCAGCACCTGCATTATTGCTGTAGAACCTGTCGCTTGCGTTGGTAAGTCCGGTGGGCGAATTGAGGTTCGGGTCGTTGCCGACATAATGCGTCTGTCCGACGTAGGTGATCTGCGGCTCAGCACTTTTGCGCTTCATACGCAGAAGGACAACGATAAGTATTATAATGAATATCGAAAGCATAACTATGCCTATCGTAAGCATTATGTTTCCGCCGCCCGCGTTATACTGAATAAGGTAGGGAATGGCTGCATCTCTGTACGAGATCTTAAGATAGTCTCTTGTCTGTTTGTCCTGACTGCTGTAATATGCGTCAACGAACTCTTCGAGATAATCGTAGAAAGCGTCCTTTTCCTGTGAATTCATCTCGACGATCTCTGCGCGGTCAACAGTGACATGCGTAGAAGTGCTGTCTCTCATCTGCGCGTACCAGTACATCGTCTCTTCATTAAGCTTTTCGAGATCGGACATCTGCTTTTTGTTGCCGGTCTTGTACAGTATGATCTTTTTGGGGTACGGGTCGTCAACGCTGTCGAAATACGGTACGACATAGTAAACCGAAGACGTATATTTATCGGTCTCAACAACATACATCATGGTTTCCGTGGTCGTTTCCGTTGCAGCACACCCAAGAGTCTCGGTTATCGTACCGTGGACTATATCGCCGACCTTGAATTCCGTCGCTTCCAGATCTTCGAAATTCCGGTGAGAGCCGAAAGCATCTTTACCGAGATCGATCATTCCCATTACGGTAAGGATTATGGAGACTATTCCAAGACCGATAAGAAGTCTTATCGCTGCGCTTCCGAAGCCCGGTGTTCTTCCGTAAGCCATAGTTTTCCCCTTTCTGCCGTAAAGGCAGCTGAATTACAGATATTCCCCGTGTATTGATCCTATTCTGTCACCACACGGGGAAATATATTGCATGGATTATTTTATTTATGCGGTATTGCCCTTACTTGTTCGGAACTTCGATCTTGCTCATTCCGCCCATATAAGGTCTTAATACTTCGGGAATATTTATCGAACCGTCCGCGTTCATGTTGTTCTCAAGGAAAGCGATAAGCATTCTCGGCGGAGCCACAACGGTATTGTTGAGAGTATGTGCAAGGTACTTCTTTCCGTCAGCGCCCGCAATGCGGATCTTTAAGCGGCGTGCCTGCGCATCACCGAGGTTCGAGCAGCTTCCGACCTCGAAATACTTCTTCTGTCTCGGCGACCATGCTTCAACATCGACACTCTTTACCTTGAGGTCGGCAAGGTCACCGGAGCAGCATTCGAGCGTTCTGACCGGAATATCCATAGAGCGGAACAGATCTACGGTGTTCTGCCAGAGTTTGTCAAACCACATCGGGCTGTCCTCGGGCTTGCAGATAACGATCATTTCCTGCTTTTCAAACTGGTGGATACGGTAAACGCCGCGCTCTTCAAGGCCGTGTGCGCCCTTTTCCTTTCTGAAGCAGGGCGAATAGCTCGTGAGCGTATGCGGAAGTGTCTCTTCGGGAACGATAGTGTCGATGTACTTACCGATCATCGAGTGTTCACTCGTTCCGATAAGGTAGAGATCCTCGCCTTCGATCTTGTACATCATAGCGTCCATTTCCGCGAAGCTCATAACGCCTGTAACAACATT
The DNA here is from genome assembly GCA_947168885.1 of uncultured Clostridia bacterium. Classification (GTDB taxonomy): domain Bacteria; phylum Bacillota; class Clostridia; order Oscillospirales; family Ruminococcaceae; genus Ruminiclostridium_E. Next base: position 227,780 of record CAMVNQ010000004.1, read on the forward strand.
GCTTCTGATCATGAACGGCGGTACACAGTAGGTGAAACCTCTGTTTATCATAAAATCGCGCGCGTAGGAGATAACCGCAGAGTGAAGTCTCGCTATGTCGCCCATGAGGTAGTAGAAGCCGTTGCCGGCAACACGTCTTGCGGCGTCAAGATCGATACCGTTGAGTTTTTCCATTATATCGGTGTGGTAGGGGACCTCAAAATCCGGAACTTTAGGCTCGCCGAAGCGTGTTACCTCGACATTCTCGCTGTCGTCCTTTCCTATCGGAACAGAGGGGTCGATGATGTTCGGAATCGTCATCATGATCTTGGTGATCTTTTCACCGAGCTCGGCTTCCTTCTGTTCGAGCTCTGCGAGACGGGCAGAAAACTCGCCGACTTTTTTCTTTGCTTCCTCGGCTTCTTCTTTCTTGCCCTGACCCATGAGCGCACCTATCTCCTTGGAGATACGGTTACGGTCTGCACGGAGGCCGTCTGCTTCCTGCTGGGTCTTACGGCTTTCGGCATCGAGAGCTATGACCTCGTCAACGAGCGGAAGCTTCTGATCCTGAAACTTTTTCTTGATGTTTTCCTTTACTGCGTCCGGATTTTCACGGACAAATCTGATGTCAAGCATTTTTTAATACCTTCCTTTATAATTTAACGTGTTGGCCACAAAATGTTTCCGGCTGAAATAACTGCTGAGAGTCAGCGCTTATTTCTGTATCTTAGAGAGGAACGCGATAAGCTCTTTTAATTCGTCTTCATTCGCGCAGTCTATACTGAACGTATATTTATCCTTGGACTTATCTATTCGTACAGGCTTTCCGATATGATCGGTCATGCTTATTTCTGCTTCAACGATGTAGGTATCACGCGGGGGGTGCTTCTTTTCGGGCTTATCGGCAGTCATCTGTTTTGCAAGACGTTCGAGCGCGCGGACGCTTATGCCGTCCTTCATAGCCTTATTCGCTAAGATATGCACAATCTCATCGTCCTGAATACCGAGTATGACTTTGCAGTGTCCGACGGAAAGCTCGCCGTTGCGCACATTTTCCTGTAAGTCGTCCGGCAGGGAAAGCAGGCGAAGCGCATTCGCCACCGACGGACGGGGCTTGCCGACACGCTTGGCGACTTCTTCCTGTGTCATCTCGAATGTATCCATAAGCTGTTTATAGCCGAGCGCTGTCTCTATCGGGTTAAGATCTTCACGCTGTAAGTTCTCGATGAGCGCGACTACCATAGTCTGCTCGTCGCTAAGCTCCATTATCCTTACGGGAACTTCCTTGAGTCCCGCCATTTTTGCCGCTCTCCAACGGCGTTCACCCGCTACTATCTGATAGCTGTCACCGTAGGGACGCACCGTAAGGGGCTGGATAACGCCGAGCTCGGCGATATTCTCTGCGAGCGCGGTAAGCGCCGCCTCGTTGAAGTCCTTTCGGGGCTGTTTTTTATTTGGCTCTATGTCCGTGATCTTAAGCTTCTGGGGTGCACCGCTGTCGTCGGAATCGTAAAGTCCGTCGTCGAAAAGTCCGTCGAGAAAATCATCGTTGAGCGCTGATTTTTTTGCCATTTCCGTCCTCCGTTAAAGCATTTCTTCCATAGCCTTGCACTTGCGGGCAATTTCCCTCGCAAGTCTTGCGTAAGCGTCCGCGCCCTTTGACGCAGGGTCGTAGTACATTATCGGTTCGCCGTGGCTCGGCGCCTCGGTTATCTTTACGTTTCGCGGTATCTCGGTGTTGAAGAATATATCTTCGGGGAATTTAGTCTTTATCGCGCGCATTACCTCACGGTTTACCTTAAGCTTGCTGTCAACCATTGTGAACGCTATGCCCATTATCTGTAAATTGCGGTTGGTCGATTTCTTGACGCGCTTAACTATCGCGATAAGCTCAGCGACACCTTCAAGGCTGTACGGTTCGCACTGCATCGGTATGATTATACGGTCACAGGCATTGAGACCGTTCAGAGCGAGGACACCGAGCGACGGCAGGCAATCGATGATGATTATGTCATATTCGTCGCGTATCTGGAGTATCGCTTTTTTGAGCTGCATATTCTTGTTCTCAAATTTAAGCAGCTTTATCTCTGCCTCTGCGAGAGACTGTGTCGAAGGCATAAGCGATAACCCTTTGAACTTTGTGGCAACGACAGCCTGTGCGGGTCGTACCTCACCCATAATAACATCGTATGTAGTATATTCAAGATCTCGCTTCGCACCGCCGGATATTCCGAGACCCGCAGTAGCGTTTCCCTGTGGATCGAGATCGACAAGAAGCACTTTTTTGCCCATTGCTCCGAGCGCAGCGGCAACATTTATCGCTGTGGTCGTCTTTGCGACGCCGCCTTTCTGATTTACTATCGAGATTATAACAGCCAAACTTATCGTCCTTTCGGGTACAGACTGTATCTATACCTTATTTATATTACAAGATATTATTATAGCATATTATATATAAAAAATCAAGTTTTTTATTTTGGGAACCTCTAAAAACCGCTTTGAAAAGAGAAAATGAGATAATTGTGCCAAGAGCAAGGAAAGGTTCCGAAAGCGTGCTGATGCACGGTGAGGAGGCTTGACGCAGCTATCGGTGCAAGTAGCTCTTTTTCTCTCAAATGGGTTTTTAGAGGTTCCCTTTTGTAGAGACTGCCGATTTTCCCGTGAAGTACAGTCGGGAAAATGGCAGCGGAAATACTTGATTTTTTCTTGGTTTTATGCTATTATTGTAATATTTGAGAGAGAAGCGAAATACGATCCAAGGAGATAATATGAAAAGACTTATAAAATACTCCGCCGTGGGACTCGCAGCAGCCGTTGCCCTTACCTTTTCCGGCTGCACGGGGAGCAAACCGACAGCACAGAGCGGTGATATAAAGGTCGTGACTGTGAATTTTCCGCCCTATGACTTTGTGAAACAGATAACCGGCGGGGATATAGTGCCCGAGATGCTGCTTACGGGCGGTCAGGACGCACATACCTATGAACCGACCGCGAAGGACATCATAAGGATAAACGAGGCGGACATCTTCATCTGCACAGGCGGAGAGAGCGACGCGTGGGTGGACAGGATAGCGGGAAGTCTTGACGGAAATGTCAGGATCGTGAAGATGACTGACTGTATCAACGAGCTTATCGAGGAAGATCACGATGAACACGAGCATATCCATGAATACGATGACGGAGAGATCGAATATGACGAACACGTCTGGACATCTCCGGAAAATGCGGTGAAGATTTCCGAGGGAATAACCGAGGCACTCATAGAAGCAGACCCTGCTAATTCGGAGAAGTACAATAACGGACTTAATGCTTACATTAATGAGCTGCACTCCCTGTCCGAAGACCTGCATAAAGCCGCAGAAGCTCTTGACAAGCCGCTCATCTTCGGTGACAGGTTTCCGTTCGCGTATATGGCACGGGACTACGGCATCTCATATTTCGCAGCTTTCGCAGGCTGTTCTTCGGACACCGAGCCGAGCGCCGCAAAGATGACCGAACTCATCGACAAGGCTAAGGAGACCGGTGTAAAGGTAATCTACCATATCGAATTTTCGACGGAAAAGGTCGCCGCGGCTATCGCGGAAGCTGTCGGAGCGGAGATACGATTGATGCACTCATGCCATACGCTGTCAGACAAGGATCTCGCCGCAGGCGAAACATACGTCTCTATAATGAGGAAAAATATAGAAGCCATGAAATAAACAGACCCCGAAGTTACATAAACTTCGGGGTTATTTTTATACGCGTGCAAAGCGTGCTCCAAAACTATTCAATGTTCACTGCTCTCCTCTTCTCCCGTTCCCCACTTGTAGCCGAAGCCCCAGACGGTCTGTATATACCTCGGGTTTGAGGGATCTTCCTCGATCTTCATTCGTATGCGGCGGATATTCACGTCAACGATCTTGTCGTCGCCGTAGTAACTTTCACCCCAGATCTTGTTGAGAAGCGTGCGTCGGTCAACAGCGTTCCCGGCATTTCTGATAAAATACTCGATAATGTGATATTCTACCTGTGTAATATCGAGAGGCTCTCCGTTTTTGGTTATACGACGGCTTTTAACATCAACACGGAACGGTCCGGAAATAAGCTCTTCTTCGTTCTCCTCGGTGCTTCGGGTAATACTTACACGGCGGTAAATAGCATCGATACGCGCAATAAGCTCGGACGGTGAGAAGGGTTTTGTCACATAGTCGTCAGCACCCATCATAAGGCAGTTAACTTTATCCATTTCCTGACTTTTTGCCGAAAGCATTATTATGCCGATCGTGCTGCTCTCGCTCCTGAGAAAGCGACATACCTGAGTGCCGTCCGTTCCGGGCATCATTATATCAAGAAGCGCAACATCAAAACGCTTGCCGCTCTTCCATGCCTCAATAGCCTTATCGCCGCTGTCAACGTCGAAAACGTCGTAGCCGGAGCGTTTAAGATGAATGACTACGAAATCACGGATAGCGTCTTCGTCTTCACATACAAGAATTCTTTTTTCTTCCATATCGCACCTCTTTTTCAATTCATAATTCATAATTATGGTAGTCTGACTTCGGCAGACAAATATGGATCATGCATTAATATATCTTAAAATTTTTCTTTAGTGTTTCTTCATCAAGAGTGATCAGGCTGTTCGTGGGGACTGCATAATATGTATATCCCGAAGCTGCGCTTTTTCCGAGGCAGATATAATCTTCGGTATCGTACTTTGCGGTATTTCCTTCCGATGCACCGCAGATACGCAGTATTTCTTCGCCCTTTGTTCCGGAAATGCTGTCATAGCGGTTGAACACGACCGTGCTTTCCGCAATAGACACCGAAGCCGTGACTCCCATCCAGTTTTCGGGGAATATAAATATATAATCTCCCTTTGTGCCAACAAAACTTCTGAACTTTTCCGAAAGTCTGACTCCGCCGCGTTCTATCCTGTGCCATACAGTTATATTGACCTGCTCAGCAGGGGGAAGATCGATATATTCGGAGAACGGGACGGTCGACGGTACTTCGACATAACCGTCATCGTCCGCATCCCTGCACGAGATATACGGCGTAAAGCTGTTCGAGCTTCGCAGGGTGACATCGGGGTTAAGTGCAGGGGACAGGTAGTAATATTTGCCGCTGTGAATTATGGCGTCGGTACCGAACGAACCGTCAGAGAATGCATAATCGACGAACACAGCGCGCGTACCCGTCGCGTCACACTCACCGCAGGTAACGTCACGTATCCCCGCGAAGCCGCTGTTCAGAGGAACAGTAAAACGGCGCGCAAGAACGCCTTCCTTCTCACCGATTATACCCGCCATTGTAATACCGGAGGCACGTTCATTAGTGACCGCAAAAATATCTCTTACACCGTCGCCGTCCGAATCTATGACATCCATATAGATATTACGGATATTCATGAGCTCGTTCGGTGTGCTGTCCGAGTAGGTCATTATACTCGTGTATCTGTCCGACGAGCTCTGCATGAGATAATTCACTATCATAGCGGTCGAGCCTATTCCGAGATCCTCAAACCGGACACTCTCGACTTCGCTTCCGGAAGCCGCAAGGTCATAGACCGACACCCACTTTCCGTCGCGCTTATCAAGAAAGTTCAGACGAAGTGACGAGCCGTCCGTGACATTCGGGATCTCATAGAAAACTATCGCTTCGTCAGAGGGCTCGCTGTCGAGATCTTTTACGACGAACGCGCTTCGGTACTGGCCACTTTTGGGATATTTCAGGATAATATCGCCGTTGGTGAAATCACGGAGCGCCGCGTATATATCGGATTGCTCGCCGTCAAGTCGCGGAGGGCTGAGAAGCTCCTCGACCGAAGCCGCGGAACATGAGGAAAGCAGCAACGAAACGGCTGCCGTCGCGATTATCCGTTTTTTCAAGCCCTCACCTCCGATGACCGGTCATTTTTAATCTGTTTTGCAGATTTTCAGTCAATAACTGCCAAAAGGCAGTTATTGAGGACACATTAATTATTATACCACACTCCGCATATTTTTGCAAGAAAAAAGCAGTACCTTCCCGGTACTGCTTTTATTATCAATCCCAGATGTCGGGGAACTGTGCTTCGAGGTCTTTGAGGTTCTTCTTGAGAGTCTCTTCCTCTTCCTTGAGCTCTGATCTGCGCTTGGGAGTGATGAATGTCTTGTTGAGTTCTGCCTGAACTTCGAGAAGTGTCTTTCTCAGAGGATCGCGGCGGCGCTGATAGAGAAGCTTGCGCTCTTCCTTTTCCTGACGCATACGACGCTCGCGCTCGATAGCTTCCTTTTCCTCGCGCTCTGCCTGGAGCTTTGCACGCTGCTCTGCGATCTCGCGTCTTTCGTTCTCAATTCTCTTCACGATAGCACCGTTGAGTGCTTCATAATGAGCTTTCTGCTCGGGGGTCGCGAAACGGAGCGCTTTCTTGAAGTTCTTGTCGTCAGTTACTGTCTGCGGGAGGGACGGGATCTCATCTTCGCTGTGAAGCTTGCACTCTGCAAGGAGTTTTCCGATATATGCACGGGAATCCTCGATGTCTATATCGAGTATCTTGTCGAAATATGAATCCGCAGTCTCGAACTCGCCGTCTTCAAGGAACATATACGCACGCTTTACAAGGTTCTCCTTGTTTGCGGCAGTAGCTGTAACGAGTGCGTCCGGAACTATAGAGTTGACTTCGGGCTTTAATATGCTTTCTACCTTGTCAGATATCTCACGCATGAACTCGTCTTCCGCGCAGTTGAACACATCATCTGCATAAACGAGCTCTTCGGGCATCTGCTGGAAATTAAGTACCGAACCGTCAAAGACCGGGAATATGAGCTTTTCCTTGTCGTTCTTCATTTTCTGGGTAAACATTTTTACTGCATACCCGAGATAACCGTCATGTACATCATCTTTTGTACGGAACGACGGAAGCATTATCTTTGAATTTCCGAGCGCATATACGATCTGCGCGGACTTCTCTACCGCATCCATATCCTTTAACATCTCGGGAGCGTAGAATGTGCTGAACCCGAGGTTTTCTGTGAATCGCAGATATATTCTGTCACCGTCGAGGTCATCTTCAACGCTTACACCCTCACGGCTTAAGACAAAGACATCATACTTCTTTTCCTGTTTTAAGATGTTGAGTGTGATGCTGATGCTGTCTTCAAGCTGTGCACCAAGCTTCTCGTATGCCGCAAGCTGTTCCTGTTCCGAATAACGGAGAGCGTTCTTATAGTTATTGCTTTCGGAAAGACCAGGAAGAGCAGAAATATCCTTTCTGCATACGGCATATCTCATGTTGCCTTCTCTTATGTACTGAACGCCGTATTCACAAAGCAGCGCAGCCCAATGTGCTTCGCAGTCATCAACATTTGCCGCAATAAGTTCTTCGGCTATCTTTGCAGCCTCATCAAATCTGAAAGTATTTCTAAGGTATGTTATACGGTTGAGTTTCTTTATATCCGACTTGGGATACATAATTGTATGTCCGCAGTTATGACACGTTCCGGTCTTGCCGTCTTTTTCTGCACTGACAGCACTTCCACATATATTGCAGATGAGCTTGTTATCGTACATTTCCCATTCCTCCACGAATATAATTTAAAAATATACACCAATATTATATAGTAATTTCTTCCCGCTGTCAATATTTCGGATTCATCTTTGTTACAATTGACTTGTTTTACTTCATTTTTTTATATGAAATGTCCATCTTTGACCGAAACATTGGTCATATTGCGGTTTTACAAAGTAAAAATCGTAAGCTTTCATGCTGCCGTCTTCTACAGTGGCAAAGTAGCTGCGGCATTGAGAGAACCGTCGGCTGTGATACCCGCTTCGGTGTACTCATAATAAGCCTGACTTCCGATCATAGCCGCGTTGTCCCCGCAAAGCGCGATCGGCGGGATATAAAGCTTTATGCCCCCTGCGGCACAGCGTTCTTCAAGCATCGAACGAAGTCCCGAATTCGCCGCGACTCCTCCGGCGAGCGCAGCGGTCTTATATCCGAACTCTTTCGCCGCTGCCACAAACTTTGATGTCAGAATATCCGCAACTGTGTACTGGAATGAAGCCGCAAGAGAGTTTATGTCGAGCTGCTCTCCTTTTTGCTCCGCATTGTGCACAAGATTGATAACGTTGGTTTTAAGACCCGAAAAGCTGAAATCATAAGGCTCGGCGGTGTGAGGCCTCGGAAGTCTGTACTTCTTCGGGTCGCCGCTCTGTGATGCCTTGTCTATGTGCAGCCCACCGGGATAAGGAAATCCCATAGCCCTCGCCGCTTTGTCGAACGCTTCGCCCGCCGCATCATCCATTGTCCTTCCGACAGTCGAGAATTTTGTGTAGCTCTCTACCCGCATTATCTGGGAATGTCCGCCCGACGCGGCAAGACAGATATACGGCGGCTCAAGTTCCGGGTGAGCGATATAGTTTGCCGCTATGTGACCTTTGATATGATGCACGGGAATAAGCGGCTTTCCGGAAGCAAAAGCCAGTCCCTTAGCAAAGTTTACCCCGACAAGCAGGGCTCCGATAAGTCCCGGAGCGTAAGTCACCGCCACGGCATCTATATCGTCGAGCTTCATCTCCGCCTTTTCAAGAGCTTCATCTACCACACCGACTATGCTCTCGCAGTGGCGGCGGGAAGCTATTTCGGGAACGACACCACCGTAGAGCTTGTGCTCCTCGACCTGTGTCGCAATTATGTTCGATATTATTCTGCGCCCGTCCTCAACTACGGCGGCAGCCGTTTCGTCGCACGAGCTTTCGATCGCAAGTATTTTCATTTTCTTACTTTTCTCCACACTTCGGAAAATCCGGGATTACTCCCGATATTATATTTTCTGCTCATTAAGCCAGTCAAGCAGACTCAGCGCGAGAAGCTGTTTTTCTCTCGGAAGAGCTTCGGTTTTCATTGCAGCTATGCGCCCGACATTCCCGATATTCCCGGACTTCTCCGTACCGAGCAGAAGCTCGTCCGGAGTTGTCTTCAGGACCGCACATATTTTCATCAGCACATCTATGCTCGGTATCGAGACGGCGCGCTCGATATTCGACAGATACTTGTCACTGAGTCCCGCCATTTCGTTGACTTTTGTCTGGCTTAGTCCAAGCTGTCGTCGGCGTTTAGCTATCCGTTTTCCAAATTCTTTATAGTCGGTGTACATCTGTGCTCCTGTGTTTTTCGACATACAATAGATATTTCGATTTTAAATGCGATTTAATTCGACTTATAACATACTAAAATCGACTTATAATATCATTATTCGATATTCTGTATCTGCTCTCTGATCTTTTCGATCTCACTCTTCATATCTACAACAAGACGGGTGATACGAAGATCCTGTGCCTTAGAGCCGGTAGTGTTTACCTCACGGTTCATTTCCTGCACAAGAAAGTCGAGTTTGCGTCCTATCGGCTCGTCGGAGTTCATCATATCACGGAACTGTACGAAATGGCTCTTAAGACGAACCGTCTCTTCATCGACCGCGATCTTCTCAGCGTAGATGCCGGCTTCGAGCAGGATACGCTGCTCATCGATCTGTTTGTTATCGAGGATCTCCTGCATCTTAGCAAAGAGCTTTTCACGATAAGCGGTAACAGTCTCCGGTGCGTACTCGCAGACCTGCAAAGTCATCTTCTCAATATTCGCAAGCTTTTCGAGGACATCTTCCTTCATCTTAACGCCCTCTGCCTCACGCATTGCGACAAATCTTTCAAGAGCAGCTTCGGCAGTCTCCTTTACGGCAGCCCATATCTTATCCTCGTCAGTCTCGGCGCGGACGATAGTGAAAGCATCGGTCATGCGGAAGACAGTTGACATGGTAAGGTCGTCTTTCAGTCCGAATTTTTCTCCGGTCGCACGGAGAACGTTGATGTAATTCTCGACTACCGCGTCATTAACGGAAACGGCGGTCTCGATACTTCCAATATTGTATATCGAAAGCGAAACCTCGACCTTTCCGCGGCTCATCTTTGATTTAACAAGGGATTTTAGTTTTTCCTCAAGGAACATATACTGTCTCGGAAGCTTTGCATTGAACTCATAGTAACGGGAATTTACCGAACGAATTTCTACAAGATATTCTCTGCCGTCAATTATTCTGTGGTCTCTTCCGAAACCGGTCATACTTCTTATCATTGGTCTTTTTCCTTTTCTGTTTTATTGTTTTCTATTGCATTTCTGCATTCTTTACATCTGCCGAGTTCGTCCACAGCCATAGGCGAATATAGATATCTGATCTTTTCGGCTATATAGGTAGGGTGATCGTCGTGTCCATACCAACGCATTGTAAGCACCTCGGGCAGTTTCGGGTTGTATCCGCTTTTCCCGCAACATACGCAGGTATTTATCCATTTTTTTGCGTTTGTATATTCGTCAAGGATAGACTGTGTCCACCGCTTTTTCTTTTCGTGACGCATTTTACCTGTCATCTTCCGAGATAATCTATCTCATTATCAAAATCCATAAGCTCGCCTATGACGGGAACACCATACTGCTCGGTAATATTATCGGCGGACGTGATCGTGTTATCGAGCTTCCATATCACAATTATACCAAGCACGGAGATCAGCAGTCCGATCGAAGCGCCGATGACCGCAAAAACGCGTTCATCCGGAAAAGCAGGTCGCTGAGGCTCTACCGGAGTAGAGATTATCTGAATCTTCGCGTTTGCTTCATACTCATCGAGAACGAGCTGAACCTGTCCGAGATATATCTCCGCGAGCTTGTAGGAATCCGACGATGTTTCACAGTCGAAAGTTGCTTTTATTATCTGAGTTCCGTTCGTCGGAGTCACACTGATCATCTTTTCAAGCTCTGCATACGAAAATTTGGTCACAAGGTTTTCGTTTATCGCGTCGTACATTTTCGGACTTGTAAAAAGCAGTGCGATGGTCTGCGCTTTTTCTGCCGAGGGTATATTATCAGTGCTTTCAACATACATATCGGAATACGTGATATAATGCTTCGTCATTCCATAAGAAGCGAGGATATACCCCGAGATTGCAAGCATTATCGTCACGACAAGAGCTATTCTCCAGTTGTTCTTTATAGTTATGCCAAGCTTTTTGACCTCATTCTTCTTCAATTACACATTCCTTCTTTATCAAGCCAACCCTCACAGCGGTTTTTTCGCTATTTTCGCCGAGACGCGGGGATACTGCTGCGGAGTAGGGGAGACCTTCTTTATTACGATAAGGTTTCGTTTATCACCGCAAGGAAGCGTGTACTTCTTCACGCTTTCTATCTCTCCGCCAAGCTTCTTTACAGCATTTTCAGCTTCAGATACTTCATCCTTTTCTCCCTTTAACGCAGCGAATGTTCCGCCAACCTCAACAAATGGCAGACAATATTCACTCAATACGTTAAGTGCTGCAACAGCCCTTGCCACTGCAAGACCGTACTTTTCTCTGTATTTTTCATTCTGTCCGAGCTCTTCTCCGCGCGCGTGGATAGTTTCACAGGTCAGACCGAGAAGACTGCAAGCGCTGTCAAGATAGGTTATGCGCTTGTTTGAACTGTCGAGCAGTGTAAATTCAAGATCTGGGCGGTATATCTTCATTGGAAGGGACGGAAAGCCCGCACCGGCACCAATATCAATCACTCTTGTTCCACGTGGAACATCAACCATTGTCAGCGGAAGTATGCTGTCAATATAGTGCTTTTCGATTATCTCGTCCGGCTCGGTTATCCGGGTGAGGTTCACATTTCTGTTGTATTCTACCATATAAGAGGCAAGCTTGTCAAGTTTTGTTAACTGATCTTCGGAAAGGATTATCCCGCATTCGCTGTATTTATTATTCATTCTTTCCTCCGTTCGCGGCAAGCCATATAAGCAGCACCGAAATATCTGCGGGATTAACTCCCGAAATGCGACCTGCCTGTCCGATGTTTAGCGGACGGTGCTCATTAAGTTTTTCCTGTGCTTCGAGCCTGAGACCGCTTATTTTCGTATAATCTATATTCTGTGGAAGAAGCCTGTTTTCAAGACGCTGCATCTCTTTTATCTTAGCAAGCTGAGTTTTGATGTATCCTTCATATTTGATGTTTACTTCAAGTTTTTCAGCTATTTCGGGTCTTATATGAGGATCATTATCATCAAAAACTATAAGATCAGAATATCCGAGCTGCGGACGGCGTAACAATTCAATAAACCTCACAGCCTGATCTATGGGAGATGTACCTTTTTCAACAAGCATCTTATTGAGTTTCTCAGAAGGACGTAAAGAGGTTTTCTTTATTCGTTCTGTTTCAGCTTCTACTTCTTTCTTCATTCTGAGAAAATGTTCAAATCTTTCGTCTGATATAAGTCCGATTTCATGTCCGAGCTCGGTAAGTCGTTCCGGCGCATTATCCTGTCGTATTATCAAACGGTATTCGCTTCGTGAAGTCATCATACGATAAGGTTCGACACAACCTTTGGTAACAAGATCGTCTATCAGAGTTCCAATATAAGAATTGGATCGGTCAAGTATTATCTGATCCTTTCCCTGTATTTTTCTTGCGGCGTTTATACCTGCTACAAGACCCTGAGCTGCTGCTTCTTCATAACCCGATGTAGAGTTGAACTGACCTGCTCCGTAAAGTCCGGATATTTTTTTCGTTTCAAGAGTTGCATAAAGATCAAGCGGGTCAAGACAATCATATTCAATTGCATACGCCGGTCTCATTATCTCTACATTTTCCAGACCTTTAATTGTCCGCAAAAATGCGAGCTGGACATCTTCCGGAAGGGAAGTGCTCATACCCTGTAAATAGTATTCGTCAGTGTCAAGTCCCATAGGCTCGACAAAAAGCTGGTGGCGTTCTTTATCTTTAAAACGCATCAGCTTTGTTTCTATACTCGGACAGTAACGTGGTCCTACACCTACTATCTTTCCCGAATAAAGTGCTGAACGATCAAGATTATCAAGTATTATTTTATGCGTTCTCTCATTGGTGTATGTTACATAGCACTTTGCTTTGTTTTCAAGCGGAAGTTTATTATCGAATGAGAAAGGAGTGATATCTTCATCACCGCCCTGTTCTTCCATAACAGAGAAATCTATTGATCTTTTATGGACTCTCGCCGGAGTTCCTGTCTTAAACCTTCTTATCCGGAGACCGAGTTTTTTTAAACTTTCGGTAAGTTCAGTTGATGGATTTACATTATCAGGTCCGCTCTTATAAGAGGTAGTACCTATGAATATTTCTCCTCCGAGGTATGTTCCGGTAGTGATAATGACTGCACTCGCTTCACAGAATCCGCCGAGTTTTGTTTCAACTCCGGTAACTTTTCCGTTCTCTACACAAACTTTAGTGACCTCTGCCTGTTTCACATCGAGAAGAGGTTCTTTTTCAAGCGTATGCTTCATATAAGTATGATACTTCACTCTGTCAGACTGTACACGAAGAGAATGCACCGCAGGCCCTTTTCCGCGGTTTAGCATACGGGACTGGATAAAAGTTGCGTCTGCTGCTATACCCATTTGTCCACCGAGAGCATCTATCTCACTTACGAGCTGTCCTTTTGCACTTCCGCCTATGCTCGGATTACATGGCATATTTGCAATTGTATCGAGCGAGAGCACAAAAACAACTGTTTTCATTCCAAGACGTGCTGCTGCAAGTGCGGCTTCGCACCCTGCGTGACCTGCACCTACTACAGCAACATCATATTTTCCAAGATTATATATAGTATCACCAGCTTAATTAAATTACATTATCTTGTGTTCCACGTGGAACAAGCGTGACGCTTGACCCAATAGCCGCCCGGAGTCACAGTAAAAAACAAGTCACAGTAACGGCGGCTGCGCTTGCGGCGAATTTCATCTATTTCAACTCACATCAGCACGGCTGTCTCCCGTAAAAGGAGAAAGTGAAATTTGGAGTTTTGTCATTCAATCAGATTCTATATTTCTGTTATATTATTATAGAAAAGAACTTTTATAGCTCCTATGTTCCACGTGGAACACTACTTATTGTATTTGTTAAATTTCTAACGCCAAAATATATTATCAATCTGAATATTTTTTGAACCCAGGATGTTTCAGTGCATAACCCTTTGATAAGTCACAGGTTTCTTTGAGCATTTCATCAGGTATTTGTTTTGGTCCGCCGAGAAGTCGGGCGGTAAGAATAGTTTTAGCGTAGAGTTCAAGAGATTCAAGTTTATGGAAAGCCTGTTTCAGATCAGCTCCCACTGTAATAACTCCGTGGTTAGCAAGAAGTACTGCGTCATGATTTCTGATATACGGAGCAATGCTTTCAGGAACATCATCCGAACCGGGTACAGCATAAGGAGCTATTGGAACAGAACCAAAGATCATGACAGCTTCTGAAAGAGCATAATCGTCAAGAGGAATACCTGCCGCTGCAAATCCTGTTGCCGTGGGAGGATGAGCGTGTATCACGGCGTTTATATCAGGTCTTTCACGATAGCATCTCAGATGCATCTTGAATTCTGATGAAGGTCTGAATAAATATTTGTCCCGGTCATATCCGTCAGAGGTATCAACATGGATTATCTCATTCGGTTTTGATGTCCTGTCCGGACTCATCTCCGCTTTGCATATTCCCGAAGGTGTAGTCAGATATTCAAATTCTCCTGTCCTTACAGAGATATTTCCGTCGGTCGCTGCAACAAAACCGAGATCATACATTTTTTTTCCGATATCACAGATCTCCTTTTTTATATGTTCCAGTATCTCTTCTTCTTCCATTCCTTTAAAAATAAATTCGTCGTATAATTCTTTGTAAATCATTTTATTCTCCTTATCAGAAATCCGGAGTCATATCGAGATTTTCGCATCCCTTTTCCTGCATAAATCCGTCAAGACCGAGATCAGCACAATATTCCGTGACCTTTTCGTATTCAAATGTCGTCAGCTTTCTATTGATCTCCGAATATTTATATGCATTATAGCAGGGTGTGTACTGCCTCATAATGCTTACAAGTGGACGAACCGGAAAAGCTGCGATCTCATCGAGTATTTTCATACTGTCATGATAACCTTTAGGAAGGACAAGGTGACGTACGATAACCCCGCTATGTATAATACAGTTATCATCAAATACAGCTTTCGGCTGTTGTCTTATCATTTCTTTCAGAGCAGGCAGAGCTTTTTCAAAATAATCCTGCGCGCCGGAGTATTTTGCAGACATCTCAGTACTATAATACTTCATATCCGGAAGAAATATATCAACAAGACCATCAAGCATTTTTAGTGTCTCTATATTCTCATATCCGCCGCAGTTATAAACTATCGGTATTCCCAGATTTTTCTTATGTTTTTTCAGAACATTCGCTATCTTATCTGCATAATGTGTTCCGGTAACAAAGTTTATATTATGCGCACCTTTGTCGCGAAGTTCATACATTATTTCCGTGAGACGATCCTCATTTACCGTCTCACCTTTAAGTTCATGACTTATCGGATAATTCTGGCAGAATACACAGCGAAGACTGCAGCCGGAAAAAAATATTGCACCGCTTCCGTTTTTACCGCTTATGCAGGGTTCTTCACCAAAGTGCAGCATATATTTTGCAATTTTTATTTCATCTGTACATCCACAGTAACCGGTTTTTTCTTTTCTGTCAACACGGCAGTTCCGCGGACAAAGCCTGCACTCATTCATCTTTGTTCAGCTCCTTCGCGAATTTTTCCGCACGTTCGAATGCGTATAATATTTCGCCCTGATATTCCGGATCTTCACGGTAGAGCATAGGATCGAAATGAGCAAGTTTATAACAGAATGTTACAATGATTGCGTACTGCTTCATCAAAAGCAGTCTATCCATTGATGTCCAGTAATTTTCTATGGTATGCTTCTTTATGTATTGTCTTAGTTCGCCATTCAGACCGTCATATTTGAATATGCTCTCACATACCGACGCAAGAGAAGCAGTCGCGTAATACATTGAATAATTATCCATGACTTCCGCGAGGTCTTTCATATTCACAGGAGGAAGTTCTGTCTGTGAAAATTTGGTTATTATGTGTATGAACATATTTGCTATCTCTATTCCGTTACCGTTATACACAATTGTAACAAGATCTCCGGATAGGTCGCAGAGCCTTTTTTCTTTATCGAAGCTCTTTATATCAAATACAGTATTCTTTTCGTATAAATCTTCAAGCGTAAATCCGCCGTAAGCTATCGCAAAAAGAGACGAAAAACTTATGCGCGTTTTCGGGTCGGAAAGATCGGTGAGACACTTATCCTTTTTTGCGGAAAGAATAGCATTCATCTCATCAAGAGAGATCGGGCGGTTATTAAGTTTCAGATTTGAACTGAAACGCCGGAAGTTATATTTGTCAATAAGTTCTTTATACTTTATAGTATTCTGCATCCCGAATTTTACTGCCGCAAGACGAACAGATTCAAGTATTATCTTTGCTTTTTTATTGAGATTCAGACTTTTTTTGTTTTCTTTAACTGAAACGGTTTTTTTCTTTTTTGTTTCATCGTTCAGGAGACTTAAACTGGCATTTTCGGGTTCTTTTACATATGCCTTATCTGTGTCGCACATAAGACCGGAGATACGTACATGATCTCCGTTATACATTTTTTTGAGAAGGAATGCTGTCTTAATAACTTCTTTATCACGATCCCTTATTTTTTTCAGATAAAACTCACAGCACTCAGAAAAAGATTTATCGCCTACAAAAACAAGATCAAACACATCGATCCCTATCTTTTCGGCAGACTGAATACACGGGCTTCCAAAGATATATTCTTTCATACGAAGGAGATATTCTATCGTTGTTTTTTCGGAAAGGATGACACGCGGAGAAAAGAAAAATGTTTTGATACATTTCGGAACATCTGTTACTGCTATTTCCACAATTATCATCCCTCCTTTTTTCAATTCAATCGCTGAATTATTTTTCTTCTATTATAATAGTATATATCTCACTTTTTGAGAATCCGAATTTCTTTGCAGCCTCTTTACAAGCTTCTGATGCCTTTTTACCGTTCTCTATTTCTTTTTTTGCAAATTTCACAGCATCCTCAATATCTCCGGACTTTTCTTCTTCTTCCAAAGCACCTTCAACAACAAGTACATACTCGCCCTTCGGAGTTTTATCCGAATAATAATTTATCATCTCAGAGATTTTACCGCGCAGTACCTCTTCATGTATTTTAGTAAGTTCGCGGCAAAGTGATATTCTTCTGTCTCCAAGTGCCGAAAGAAGATCGTCAAGAGTATTTTTCAGTTTATGCGGAGCTTCATAAAAAATAAGTGTTCGTTTATAATCCTTTATTTCATCAAGATGAGCATTTCTTTGTTTTTTTGTGACACTCAGAAATCCTTCAAAAGAGAAACGTGATGTAGAAAGTCCCGATATAGCAAGCGCTGACATTGCAGCGGTAGGGGAGGGAACAACGTTCACTTCTATTCCTCGCTCTGCACAAAGCCTTACAAGATCTTCTCCCGGATCGGAAATACAAGGCATTCCTGCGTCGGTAACTATTGCGCAGGTTTCACCCGCACTGATACGGTCAACGATATATTCTCCCTTTTCACGAAGATTATGTTCATAGTAGCTCACAAGAGGTTTGTGTATATCAAAATGGGTTAGAAGTTTCATTGTAACTCTTGTATCCTCGGCTGCAATAAAATCCACGGATCCGAGTATCTCAAGAGCACGCGGACTCATATCCGAAAGATTTCCTATCGGAGTTCCTACCACATACAGCTTAGACATTTGTATTCACCCTTTTTACGGCAGCACAATAAATTACTGCTTTATAATTCAACATACTTTTATAAAAAATTTACATGTTCATAACAAATCAACGATACTTTTTATTTTAACATTAATACCTATGTTGAAAACCGCATAAACAAGCCTTATTTTAACAAATTCAACCAAGTTTTCAACTGTTCATAGCATTCTTAAAGTTCAAAACTGGCTTTTTTCAACAGATTCAACCGAAATTATGTTAAAAAAAATCTTTTTACAGTTTGTATTTTAGTATTACATAAATATACCTGATAATGATATAAAAAAATATTTTTTATGTCTCTGCAAACCCTATTGTTTATCGACTTTTGAAGCATACTAAAATTGTATATAAAACACATACTAAATTGTGCATATTATACAAATAAAATGAGTTCGTTTACAGTTGAAAAAAATACTGTGTTAAAAAATCCTCAAAGTCTCTTGTTTAGAGACAATCTAACACTTTCAACCAAGTTTTCAACAAAAATATCGGTTGAAAACTTAATTTCAACTTTTTCTGTTGAAAGAGACTTTTACGGGGAATAAATTTTGATTTAAGTTACATTTAAGTGACAATAATACAAAATGTAGATAAAAACTTCTTGACAAATCATATTTAATGTCTGCTCATCAGCCAATAAATTGCTTCTTAGCGCAGCTTGAAGCAATTTATTGGCTGCAAAAGTGCAAGGAAAATTTATATATTTTAGGATTTTCCATGCACTTTTGTTCGTCCGAAGGACGAAATGAGCTTGACATCAAGGAATGTGTCCGTTGTTTAAATGCACCGCAGGCGCATTTAAACAACATCTGAAAATCTGTTTTGCAGATTTTCAGCCAATAACTGCCAAAAGGCAGTTATTGAGGACACATTATTTACAGAAAGGATAAGCAATGAAAGGTGTTAACAAACTTGTAATCGAGGTCAGACCGGAAAATGGAAATTTTGAAAAAGCACTTCTTTTTCTCAAACCTGATAAACAGGAACTTCCCCAAAAACAGATCTCAGACAGCGCAGAAAAATTACTGAACGAAATAGATGACAAGAATATCAACAAAACGTATAAAGAGAAAATACCTATCTATCTGCTTCTGACTGGGATAGCTACCGGTTCGGCTGCATCATGGCTTATGATGCTCGCAATAGGACTAATGAGATGATACAAGTAAGTTTATCTCATCAAACCGCCTTCTTAACGTAAGGCAGCTGACATTGCTGATATATACAATATCGCTGCAAACTATAATACTTTTCGGCATATCAAGTGACACATAGTATATCTTACCATTCTTTTGACAAAATGATAAATAATCGTTCATGTATTTCTGAACCGTCACTTTTTCAATATCAAAAATTCCTACGATCTCTTTCATAGGAACAGAAATATCATTTCCGAGATGAAGATACATTTTTACACCTCAATAAGATCAAAAGTACCGTTTTTTACGTTCCATATTCTTCCGTCTGAGAATTTATCCGTATCGGCAAGATTACATGACGTAATAAATACCTGAAAGTTTTCTATATGATTAATTATAAAACCTCTTCTGTAACCGTCAAGTTCACTTAAAACGTCATCAAGAATAACAATAGGAACATCATCGCTCTTATCTTTTATCATTTTTGCCTCAGCGAGCTTCAATGCCACAGCTATACTTCTTATCTGACCCTGAGACGCGAAATCTTTTGCAGGCATATTATCTACAAAAAAAGAGACATCATCCCTGTGTGCTCCTACGACTGTATATTTCATACGAAGCTCGCGGTCTGATGTTTCTCTGAGCTTCTTCATGTAAATGTCATACATCATCTCAAAATCTTCGGCTGTGAACTTTTTGTCACCCATTACCGAGCTTTCATAACAAAGTGAAAGCTTTTCATTTCCGCCGTTTATCATGTCATAATAATCAGCAGCAGCTTCCGAAAGCATATCGAAATACTTTATGCGTCCGCACATAACGTTAACTCCGAGCTTAGCGAGAGTTTCATTCCAGCTTTCAAGCATGATACCGGCGTTATTATCATAAATCGACATATTCATCAGAATATTATTCTTTTGTTTAAGAGCTTTATTGTATTCATAGAGTTTTAAATTATGAACACGATTTATCATATTTGAAACAAAATCAATATAATCTCGTCTTTTTGAGGGATCTCCCTTTACTATATAGAGATCTTCTGGTATAAATAATACATATCTTAACGCACCGTATAACTTTTCTGCGTCTTTCATATCTATACCGTTGAATTTAAGATCAGCAGTATTTTTCTTCTGAGTATATCTGATCGTGTTTTCTTTTTCGCTGATATTGTCGAAAGTAAAACACATTTCTATCGACGTTTCTTTTTCTGTTGAACCAAACGGAAGCAGCTCACCGGTCTTAGGGTTTCTGAAACTTTTTCCAAAACAGACGGAAATAGCCTCGCACAGATTAGTTTTACCCTGAGCATTATTTCCCGTGAAAATATTCACCTTTGGGTCAAAGATAAAATCTGCAGAGGCTATATTCCTGAAATTCCTTACCGATAAAGATTTTATTATCATTCTCTGAATTCTCGCCGCTTACTTATTTATTACAAATAGTTATTTTTTATAAATTATTAACAATTTTCATAGCAATTATTCATATTATAGAACAATATGAACATTATTCTTTTATCTTACAGATATATTCTTCCGTTCCTTCATCAAAATTTACTGCAACTACATCATCATTATACAGCTTTTTTCCGCGCATTGTACATATCTCACCGTTTACCTCGACTATACCGTCGAGGATCATCATCTTTGCCATTCCACCGGTCTCGGCTATATTCGCAAATTTTAGGAACTGTTCAAGCTTTATGAAAGGAGGAGCTGCTTCAATCTCTGTCATAATATATTACCTTATGTATTATAATAATCAATTTTTACAGAATTACTTACTTCTTACAGGAAGAACAATGCCAACAAAGCTGTCATCTTCAAGAGGACGTACTCTTATCGGGAACAAAGCTCCTGTAAAGTCTATACGTACTTCGTCACATTCGCTGTTTTTAAGCGCATCTATCATATACCGTGCGTTAAAAGCTATTTCAAGTTTATCTCCTGTATATTTTATAGGAAGATCGCTGTTCATCTTACCAATAGAAGTTTTTATTTCAATATGAAGCATATCGTTATCGAAAGTGCAGATAACAGGGCATTTATACTTGTCGGTATTAAGTACAAGTGTTCTGTCGAGAGCAGTCGAGAACTCCGTCGCATTGACAATAGCCGACGATTTTTCTTCAAAATTCATTATCTTTTCATAATCTATGAAATTGCCTTCCAATAGACGGGAAATTATGATGTAATCTTCTTTTGAAAAGCATATCTGATTACGATCAATGCAGATAGTGATTTTCTTATCATTAGGTTCATCTGAGAGCATCTTCATGAATTCATCGAGTGTCTTTTTAGGAACAACGAAGTCAATGTCATTATACTCAACAGGCTCTACGCGCTTTGCCATTCTTACTCCGTCAACGGAAACAACGCTTAAAACATTATTTTCGATATGGAACTTGCTTCCCATGTGAACAGGTTTTATATCGGTAACGGCAACGGCATGGATAGTCTGACGTATCATACTCTTCATGACGGATTCATCTACCTGGAAAGATATGTCCTTTTTGAGCTCGGGTATATTAGGATAATTATCACCGGAAACACCGATAATATTGAATTCGACAGAGCCCGACCTTATTATTACATTATCACCCTCAGCAGTTATTTCAACAAGTCCTGCGGGCATTTTTCTTATCATTTCACCGAAAATCTTGGCGTTAACAACGATCTCTCCGTCTTCAATGGATTCGGTAGGCAGGATTATACACTTAATACCCATTTCGAGATCATAGCCTGTAATAGTTATCTCATTATTTCTCAGGCAGATAAGAACGCCTTCGAGAGCAGGAATAGTTGAACGTACCGCGCTCGCTTTGGAAGCATTAGTAAGTGCTTCGGATAATGTTGTCTTGTCGATAGTAAATTTCATACTATTTTTCCTTTCTGTCGGTAAATAATATGTGCAGCAAGTTTTTTACGGAAAA
Source organism: uncultured Clostridia bacterium (assembly GCA_947168885.1). Taxonomy (GTDB): domain Bacteria; phylum Bacillota; class Clostridia; order Oscillospirales; family Ruminococcaceae; genus Ruminiclostridium_E. The sequence goes on from CAMVNQ010000004.1 coordinate 249,504, forward strand.
AACAAACAGATAATATTGATTTTTTAGTATTAGTTATAGGGACGGGCAATCCGTGGAAAATGTTACCAAAGCCTGTCCATAAAAGAAAATGCGATGTTGATTATTTGGTCGATAAAAAGTTGACAAAGTTGAATCGGTTTTTAACTTATTCACATTTGAACTATTTCCGGAAGACCGGTAAATGAATGTTGATAAAACTGTGAATAAATAATTAAGAAATCAAATCTGATGATGTTCTGAAATATATGTTAAAATTACAGAACCAACAGTTTTATACAGATGACATTAGTACATAATGCATAGTTAAAATATGATCTTCATTTAGGTTGAACGCAATTCAACACTTTAGCCTTTTCGGTTTTCTGGTAATATTGCAGAAGTATGCACTATGATATTGGACATGAGGGGAATATGTTTATACGTTGCTGATATTTTTTATCAGGTCCTCGACAGTAGCACGGTATGCCGGATCGGTCTGCATGACTTTCTTAACCTTATTTGTGGCATATACTACTGTAGAATGGTCACGTCCTCCGAATTCCTTACCTATAGAGGTATAGGAGAGATCGGTAACTTTGCTTATTACATACATAGCGACCTGACGTGCGGTCGAAACCTGCGAGTTGCGGTTCTTGGAACGCATTTCATCGGGAGAAACATTGAATATATGAGAAACATCGGTTATAACATGGTCAACAGTCACCGGAACGGGCTGCTGCTCTGTCATGACATCTTTTATGATGTTCTGCGCCATAATAATAGTAGGTGTAGAGCCGGTAAGAAATACGATATGGTACATCTTGACGATAGCGCCTTCGATCTGACGGATATTATTCTTAAGCTTATCCGCCATATATTCCATAACGTTATTCGGGATCTTCAGATCCATAAGCTCGGCTTTTCTTCTGATAATAGCGAGTCTTGTCTCAAATTCCGGAGCTGCTATATCGGTAAGAAGTCCCCACTCAAAACGAGTTATAAGTCTGTTTTCTATGTCGTTGATTTCTTTCGGCGGTCGATCGGAGGTAAGAATAATTTCTTTTCCTCTGCGGTGGAGTTCCTCAAAAGTATGGAAAAGCTCGTTCTGGGATTCCTTCTTTCCGGAGAAGAACTGAACATCATCGACAAGCAGCATTTCAGCGCTTCTGTATTTTTTCTTGAATTCTTCGGTCGTATTGGTTTTAACACTGTTTACGAATTCGTTGACGAATGTTTCCGCAGAAACATAAACAATGTTGTATTCGGGGTGACGTGTTTCGACCTCGTTTTTGATAGCATAAAGAAGATGAGTTTTTCCGAGACCCGGTTCGCTGTAGATATAAAGCGGGTTGAAATCGGATTTATCCTGTGCTATGGACTTGCAGGCTGCACACGCGAGTCTGTTGCTTTCGCCTACGATAAAAGTATCGAAAGTATATTTATAATTACTGTTTTCTTCTGTCTCATGAAGTCTTGTCTTTGCATAGGGATCATCATCAAGTTCAGGGATAGGATCGGAAACGCGCACTATCTCTTCGGGAGTTACCACATGATCGTCGCTTGTAACATATTCTATATCGACTTCAAAACCGAGAATATCCTTCAGATGTTTCTTGAATATCTCGTCGTAGTTTTCCTTGATTATATTTTTTATCCAGTCATTAGCTAATAAAAGTATAGCTGTATTATTGTCAAGCTTTATAGGTTTTATCGGATCAATAAAAAGATTGCGGGCAGTTTCTGTAATGTCGAGTCTCTGCTTCACAATTTCAAACAGATCGCTGAATGAATTAAGTTCATTTCCTTTTGTCTCATCAAATGGACTCATTTTATATTTCCTTCCGTTTTATATTTACACATAACAATACATATTAGTATTTTACCACAAAAACTTTTATTTTTCAATAGTAAAACATATAAATTTTATTGTGCAGAATGTAAGTTTTTAGAGAAAAATAATATTCCCCCTTCATCAAAGGCACAGTGCCTTACAGAAGGTTATCAAAGATGTACATGATCCACATACAGACAGAAACCTTCTATAGTGAGGGGGAATACATATTATAATTCATTTCTGTTTTCGATAGCGCGCTGTAATGTAATATCGTCCGCATATTCAAGGGAAGATCCCGCAGGGAGACCATAGGCGAGACGCGTTACTTTTATACCGAGAGGCTTTATCATACGGCTTATGTATGAAGCCGTAGTTTCGCCTTCGACCGTCGGGTTTGTCGCCATAATCACTTCATCAACATCTCCGGAAAGACGTTTCATAAGCTCTGCTATGCGGATATCATTAGGTCCTATATTTTCCATAGGTGACAAAAGTCCGTGAAGAACGTGATAAACTCCGTTATATCCGCCGGCGCGTTCAAGAGCGGAAACGTCCTTAGGGGCTTCGACAACACATATCGTCTTTTTATCACGTCGTTCGTCACCGCATATTGAGCATTGTTCAGTATCGGTGAAGTTCTGACATACATTGCAGCAATGCACACTTTTGCGTGCTTCGAGTATATGAGATGTGAAAAGTTCTACCTCTTCTATCGGCTGATTAAGCATAAAATAAGCAAGACGCTGTGCTGTCTTCATTCCTATGCCGGGAAGCTTCGCGAACTGTTCTGCCGCAGAAACAAGAGGTATGGGGTTATATTCAGCCATATCAGAAAAGACCCGGGAAGCTTACACCGCCGGTAACCTTTTCCATTTCCTTTGCACTTTCCTCGTCAATTTTATGGATTATAGCATTGACTCCTGCAACTATTACGTCCTGTAAGCTTTCAATATCGTCCTTATCAACGATGTCGGGATTGATCTTTATTTCCTTGAGCTCTCTGCCGCCGGTCATTTTAAGCTCTACCATTCCGCCGCCGGCTGTCTCGGTGAATTCGGTCTGTTCAAGTCTTTCCTGAACTGCCTGTATATCTTCCTGCATTTTCTGAGCCTGCTTGACCATAGAATTCATGTTAGCGGCTCCTTTATTTGCGTATCCTTCGGGTAATCTTGCTCTCATTTTTTTCTTTTCCTTTCAGATGGTTATTGTTCTTTTATTGTGATTCCCTTTGATCTTGCAAGATCAAGGAAATTACTTACCTTATTTTTTTCCGGTATATTTTCCGGAATATTGTTATCTTCGTTCTCATAAGCAGATATAGTAACGTTTCTGCCTATTGCTTTTGACGCAGCTTTCTGTATTTCATTACGATAATCGTTGGTTGCAAGTCCTACCGCAATGCTTCCGCCCTCGACAAGTATCTCATTTTCTCTGATATAAGCATTTGTGCTTTGTACGCCGAGTTTTATTGACACAGGCAGAGTCGATATTATATCCTGCCAGATCGTAAGCGGCTGTATCTCATGAGAAGCGGGTGAAATAGAGACGCTCTCTTCCGGTTCTTCGGGAATGTCTTCGCTGTAAGATACTTTAAAATCCCCAATCGGCGGGATAACATCATTTTCCGGTTTATCCGGAGCTTTGAAGGGGGTCGGGTCGTTTCCGAATACCGCGCTTCGCAGGTCATCAGGCTTTTCCTGCCTTGTTTCACCGGATGGTTTAAGTTTATCGGGAAGATCAATCCTGAAAGCACCTGTCTGTTCGGTTTCTTTCTGTATATTTGATTTAGTTGTTGTAACGGGTCTCTTTTCTTCGGATATACTATTATAATATGGGGTATTAGCTGAGACTCCGTTACCTATTATCTGTTCAAGTCTGTCTATTCTTGATGAAAGTGATTTTTCATCAAGGTCGAGCTTTGGTGTGCAAAGCTTTATAAAACACATTTCGAGATAAAGAGCTGGGGTACGTACTCTGCCCATTGATGTGAACGTATCACTTAATAATGAGATGCAGCGCATTATCTGTTCGAGTGAATAAGTATCGCACTGGGCTTTAAGCTGATCGAAATCTGCCGTTGTAACCTGCACGGCAAGTGCGTCCGCACCCGATTTTATGAGCATCAGGCTTCTGAAATGGGATATAAGCTCTTCACAGAGTCTTGTTACATCCTTCGATTTTGCTATAAGTTCGTCGAGAAGTATCAGAAGCTCACGGGTATTCTGACGGTTTATGAGATCACAAATTCTGAACAGATACTCGCTTCCGGATATTCCCGCGCAGTCACGTACAATATCTTCGGTGACATTGTCACTAATGGCAAAACACTGGTCGAGGAGAGAAAGCGCATCACGCATTCCACCCTCTGATATTTTTGATATAAGAAAAGCCGCATCATCGGTGAGATTTTTGTTTTCCTGCTCTGCTACCCACAAAAGACGCTTTTTGCTGTCGTTGATGTCTATGCGACGGAACTCGAATTTTTGGCAGCGTGATAGGATAGTAGCGGGGACTTTATGAACTTCCGTGGTCGCAAAAATAAAAACGACATGGGGAGGAGGTTCCTCAATAAGCTTTAAAAGCGCATTGAATGCGTTTGTTGTGAGCATGTGCACTTCATCGATGATATAGACTTTATACTTACCGGACATGGGTGCGTAGAAGGATTCTTCTTTTAAATCTCTTACATCATCGACGCCGTTGTTTGATGCAGCATCTATCTCGGTTATATCAGAGTAATCCTCATCTATGCTTCTGCAGCTGTCACATTCAAGACAGGGATTGCCGTTCTGAAGATCAGTGCAGTTAAGAGCCTTAGCAAGTATTCGTGCGCAGGTAGTTTTTCCTGTTCCGCGGGAACCTGTGAAAAGGTAGGCATGTGAGGACTGGCCGTTTTTTAACTGATTTTTAAGGGTTGTTGTTATGTGTTCCTGTGAAATAACGTCATCGAAAGTACGGGGTCTGTATTTTCTGTATAATGCGAGATACATATACAAACCTCCTTTGATGAAGCTTTTCGTGCAGAATATTCTGGATATCTTACTTGATTTTGTTTTTCCCCCGCTTTTGGCGGGGGAAACCTTATCTGTTCCGCATATACGGCTTTATAAGCCAATTATAAAGCCCTTGATTATGAACACAGGCTTGCCGCACACAAGCCGAAAATTTGCTTAATGCTGCTCGGTTCCCCGCCTGACATGGTTCACAACACGACCTTGCACGGGGTCTGTGTTCATATTCAAGGGCTTTCAATCTATTATATACTATTTCACACAAAAAATCAAGGGTTTTGTGTTATTTTTCGATAAACTCCTTTATTAATGCAAGATTGCGGACTGCGTAGTCATGACCTTCCTTCTCAAACGGCAGGAGAATATTCGGGTCACTTTCGGTACGGTGTATGCCGTAATCCTTTTCCGGTGCGAGAACGAGAGCCTTTCCGGCTTTTTCAAGCTGTTCAAGCTCGGCAATTTCACGGTTGTACATTATATGTCTGTTTGCGAGAGCTTTTGCCAGCAGAGGGTATTTCGGATATGTCATTTTTACCAGAGGTGCGAGCTTTTCTTTTTTCTTTATAAAACCGCGCGGACGGGTAAGAACTACTATCACTTTGTCGAGTCCGCTTTCAAGTGCATATTTAAAAGGTATAGAGTCGGTGATCCCGCCGTCCATATAATATGAGCCGTTGATCTTTATCGGTTCAAACAGCAATGGGAGGGCACATGAAGCTCTGAGGACATTCCACTTGTGATCGTCGGCTTTTACACGCATGTATTCTGTTTTTCCGGTCTCTATATTGGTGACCGCGCCGAATGCGTTTTCGCCGGAACGCTTGTATTCATCAAAATCGAACGGTATAAGCCGCGAGGGTATCTCATCGAAAACAAATTCAAGTCCGTAGTATGAACGGTTATCTTTTCTGAGCAGATTCCGGAATCCCATATAACGCTTGTCGTGCATATAGAACTCTGTGATCTTATGGTTGCGTCCGATTTGTTTTGAGAGATAGGAAACTCCAAAAGAAATACCCGCGGAGGCACCGGCAACATAGTTTATATAGATGTCATTTTCGAGAAGGGCATCGAGGATACCGCAGGTAAAGATAGTCCTGCTTGCTCCGCCTTCGAGAACAAGTCCTGTTTTCATTTTTTTCTCCGTGTTGTTTTTTTAATATTATCCGGCAAACATATTTGTATTTTATCATCTTATTATATAAAAATCAAGAATTTTTTTCTATTTTCTGAAAAGAATGTGATCAAAAAAAATTATACTCTGTGATAACGATTACTTAAAATTTTAAAAAAATATCAATATATAGTATGTAAACCAAAGATTATAACAATATTTGCTAATAATAGAATATTTTTTAACAAAATTTGGTCAATTCGCAATAATAACCTAAATGACCATAAAAGTTTTTTAGAAATATTGACAAGGCGATAGTTTTTTGCTATAATAGTAAAGTAAACAATAGCGTCATTATGCCATTTTGTAATTTTTTTATCATTTATTACAATTCAATATTTGTTATTTATGGAAAATATACTAAAAGCAGAACACGTCTCCCGTGAGTTCAAAATTGGCGACGGAAGCATAGTTCATGCGCTTACCGACATTGATCTCGAAGTCAATGAGGGAGAGCTCGTCTGCCTTCGCGGAAGATCAGGTTCCGGCAAGACCACCCTTATAAATATCCTCGGTGCACTTGACAGACCTGACGGCGGAAACGTTTACTTTTGTGGTGAGGACATTGTAAAGCTCTCTGATCCTAAGAGAGATAAACTGCGCCGTGAAAGGCTTTCCTTCGTTTTTCAGTCCGTAGCTCTTATCTCAACTATGACTGCGCTTGAAAATGTTGAGTTTTCACTCCGGCTTGCGGGTCATCCTATACAGGGAAGGACAAAACGTGCAAAAGAATGTCTTGCACGCGTCGGTCTCGGAAAAAGAATGTATCACCGTCCAGGTGAGCTTTCAGGCGGTGAACAGCAGAGAGTAGCCATAGCAAGAGCGGTCGCAAATAAACCGAAGATAATCTTTGCGGACGAACCTACCGCAGCGCTTGACTCTAATACCGGAACAGCGGTGCTTGCCCTTTTCAGGGAGCTTGTTCATGACGACGGTATCACCGTGGTTATGACTACCCACGACGAAGCTATGATGCAGCTCGCTGATGTAGTTTACTCACTTGAGGACGGAGAGATCGTTGACACGGTAAGAAACGATATACCATTATAATATATACAATATACAGGAAACAGATCATGCCGAAAACTGTACTGCTCGCACCGCCCGAAAATGTAATGGTGCGCTGTGACAATCTCGTAAAGATATACAAAAGCAGAGATATTGAGGTAATGGCGCTCCAGGGACTTGACCTTACGGTTGAGCGCGGTGAGCTTATGGGAATAGTCGGGGCTTCGGGCTCCGGTAAATCAACCCTGCTCAATATGCTCGGCGGGCTCGATAAGCCGTCGGCGGGAAGCCTTTATGTTGACGGAAAAGACCTGCTTAAATTTACAGACAAGGATTTTATTGAATATAAACGCAGAACTGTCGGGTTTGTCTGGCAGAACAATGCGCGTAATCTCATACCGTATCTGACAGCAGTCGAGAATGTAGAACTTCCGATGCTTCTGAGCGGATATGATGAAAGACGAAAGCGTGCCGAATACCTTCTCGGTATGGTAGGACTTTCGGAACGGAAAAACTCGATGCTTGGGCAGATGTCCGGCGGTGAGCAGCAGAGAGTCGCGATAGCGATAGCCCTTGCGAACAATCCTAAGCTTCTTCTCGCGGACGAACCTACCGGTGCGGTCGATACAAAGACCGCGGGCAACGTACTTGATGTGTTCAAAAGACTCAACAAGGAGACAGGAGTTACTGTCATAATCGTGACACACGATGTGAACCTTGCAAAGTCGATAGACCGCGTTGTCGCAATACGTGACGGAAAGACTTCAAGCGAGCTGATACGCAGAAAACCCGTACTCACGGGGATCTCGTTCGAGGAGCTCAGCGAACAGCAGCAGGCGGAGATAAGAGCTGTTGAAGAAAGCGCGGGACATGACGAACTTGTACTGCTCGATAAGGCGGGACGGTTACAGATACCTAAGGAGTATCTCTCTGCACTTGGTATAAACGGCGGTGACAGAGTCCGCGTCGAGCTTGAGGACGGAAAGATAAGTATTTATAAGCAGTAAAACTGCTTGCTATAAAAAGGAACATTCGCTTTAAAAAGCTTTATGATAAGAAAGGTGGAGCTTATTTTGGGCAATAAGAAAAAGACACTGGCTGTATTTCTTTCAGCCGCCATGCTTCTGACGATGCAGTCATTTCCTGCGTTCGCTGAGACCGAAAACGCTGAGACCGATGAAAACGTTCAGACTCTGACTATTGAAAAGGAGGAGGATAAGGACGACAGCGGTTCTACGATCAAAAACATCATGAATACCGGTAACAGAGATGCTGCGTACAGTGCATACTATGAAAGGCACAAGAATGATGTTTTCCCGAAAAAGGAGATCGTTATCGAAGCAGCTTCCGGTTCCTTGGAGACGGACGAGAAAGGAAATACTCCGAAAGCATCGGTATCCGACTATATGAATCAGGAGCAGTGCCTTATCTGGGATAACAGCCGCGGCAGTGTCACTTATGAGTTTGATGTTGAGCAGGCAGGAAACTACTCTCTTGAGTTCTTCTATTATACGATAGCAGGCAAGACCACAACGATAGATGTCGGAGTAAAGATCGACGATGAGTATCCTTTTACCGCCTGCAACGACATAACTCTTGACAGATATTGGGAAGATGAGACGGATATAAAAAAGGACAGCAGGGACAACGAACTTAAGCCCACACAGGTACAGAAGGATATGTGGATAAGATACCCTGTCAAGGACAAAGAAGGTCTTTTCAATTATCCTTATTTCTTCAATCTTTCTTCCGGTCATCATAAGCTCACGATAGAGGGTATCAGAACGAACTTTGCCCTTAAGACCATAACTTTCAAGAATTATGATGAACTCTCTGCGTACAGTGCTCCGTCAGCTTCGGATATTGAGGCGACACCCGCCCTTAATCTTCAGAAGAACAAGATAAATACGGAGACGATACTTATAGAAGGACAGCAGCCGGTATATAAATCCGCTTCGACTCTTTATCCTACATACGACAGAACATCAAGCTATGCGAGCCCCTCTCATCCCACAAAGCAGCGCTACAACACAATAGGCGCGGATACATGGAACAAGGCGGCGCAGGCAATAACGTGGAGCTTCACCGTTCCGAATGACGGATATTACAGCTTCTCATTCAAGGCGAGACAGAACAAGATGCGTGGTTTCTTCTCAAACAGACGTATCTACATAGACGGTGTCGTACCGAACAAGGAAATGGATATTGTTTCATTCCCCTATGACCCTAACTGGTACTGTCAGAACCTTTCGGCAACAAAGCCGAAGAAAGCGGGTGAAAAGCTTGATCCCATGTATATCTTCCTTGAAGCGGGCGAACACACCATCACAATGGAAGTTGTTCCCGGTGATATAGGCGAGATAATGAGAAGGCTTGATGACCTCGTTTATCAGCTCAACTACTACTACAGAAGAATACTTATGATAACGGGTCCGTCCCCCGACGAATACAACGACTATCTCGTTGATAAGCAGATACCCGAACTTATCGATGTATTCAAGAACGCGATCGATACCCTCAACAAAGAAAAGGCAAACATAGAAAAGCTCGGTCAGGGTTCTGAAGCTTCTTCGCTCCAGTCCCTCGCGGTAATCCTTAAGCGCTGTGTCGAAAAAGTAGATGACATACCGCAGATGGTCAAGACTCTTAAGGACTATATTTCCGCGGTATCCGCGTGGATGAGAGACTATCGTGACCAGCCTCTTGAGCTTGACTATATCGAAGTATTCACAGTTCATGAAAAAGATAAGATAAGACCCGCTACCGGCAACTTCTTTGAGGAGTTCGCATTTGGTTTCCAGTCTTTCATAGGTTCGTTCTTCGAGGATTACACGATGCTTTCCGACACGAGTGAGAAATCCCTCAACGTATGGGTAGCGCTCGGTCGAGATCAGGCTACAGTCGTGAAAGACCTTGTTGATAACGACTTCAACCAGCACAATACCGGTGTTCAGGCGAGCATAAACCTTGTACAGGGTGCTATCCTTGAAGCGACACTCTCAGGAAAGGGACCGGATATAGCACTTTTCCTCGGAGGCGACTTTCCGATACAATGTGCAGCAAGAGGGCTTCTTGTCGATATATCGGAATACAATGATTACGAAGATGTAGTCAAGAGCAGGTTCACACCGACGATAGAAACGCTCTACTCTTATAACGGCGGTGTTTACGGACTTCCCGTATCGCAGATATTCCCGATGATGTTCTACCGCTCGGATATTCTTGAAGAGCTTGGCATAAGCTGTCCGGACGAAGTACCGGAAACATGGGATCAGCTTATAAACATAATCCCTGTTCTCCAGCGTTCTTATCTCACGGTAGGACTTGTTCAGCCGACATCGAACCTTTCCAGCTCGATCTTCGAGTCCGGTGATACATTCTCAATGCTCGTTCTCCAGACCGGAAACAATATGTATGTAGATAACCTTACACAGACAACATTCGACCAGAAAATCATCGTCGATGCGTTCAAGAAGTGGACGGATTTCTACACGATATATGACTTTGAGCAGACTTATGACCCGTTCACACGATTCAGAACAGGTGAGATGCCGATAGTCATCAACAACTATACATTCTTTAACCAGCTTACAGTTTCCGCTCCCGAGATCAAGGGACTCTGGGATTTCACACACGTTCCCGGAACTCCCGACGATGTGGACATAAACGGCAAACCGATAGGAAACATCAACTATTCTGCCAATTCGAGCAGCTCCGGCGCGGTAATCTTCAGCAAGTGTGTTGCCAAGAACGACGCGTGGGAATTCATCAAGTGGTTCACATCCGACGACGTAATGGCTATGTACGGAAGAACGATCGAGGGTCAGATGGGTCAGATGGGACGTTTCGATACAGCGAACGTCAACGCGCTTGCACAGCTTTCATGGTCAAACGCAGAGTATGAAAAGATCTCCGCATCCATGAATCAGACCCGTGAGATACCGATAATCCCCGCTTCCTACGCAACAACACGTCACGTCAAGAACGCGTTCAGAGCGGTCGTAAACGACGCATGGAACCCGAGATACTCGCTCTCCTCTTATAACAGGGACATCAACTCCGAGATCAAGAGAAAGAACGAAGACCTTGCTCTAGTAACCAAATAATTTAGGAGGAACAGACATTGGCTAAACAAGATAAGTCTCTCTATATCGAGGACAATAAGTTCCGATATACTTTGAGAGAAATGAAAAAGAATGTCGGGGTCTACGGGCTCATAGCACCGTACTTCGTTCTGTTCTTGGTATTTATGATAATACCGGTCATCATATCTCTCCCTATGGGCTTTACGAACTTTAATATGGCGCAGTTCCCGCGCTGGGTAGGACTAAGCAACTTCTACTCGCTGTTCCTTGAAGACGAGGTCTTCCTGAAAGCGATAGAGAACACTCTTGTGTTCGCGGTAGTTACCGGTCCGATAAGCTACATACTCTGCTTCATTCTCGCGTGGCTTATAAACGAGCTTCCCGGACCTCTGAAAACGGTATTCACATTCGTTTTCTACGCCCCGACGCTTGCGGGTAACATCTACACAACCTGGCAGCTCATATTCTCCGGTGATACCTACGGAATAATGAATGCTTACCTTATTAACCTCGGAATATCCAAGGGCGCTATACAGTGGCTCACCGATGCCAACTACATCATGGGAGTTCTCATAGTCGTTCAGCTCTGGATGGCTCTCGGTGCCGGATTCCTTGCGATACGCGCGGGACTTCAGGGTATCCCGAGAGACAGATACGAGGCGGGCGCAATAGAAGGTATCAAGAACAGAGGACAGGAGCTTATCTACGTTACGATCCCCGCTATGGGTCCGCAGCTCATGTTCGCGGCAGTAATGCAGATCACCTCTTCCTTCACGGCAGGCGATATAGGACGTATGCTTACGGCGTTCCCGACAACGGATTACGCAGGTCACACCATAATGACCCACGCCTTTGACTACGGCTCGATAAGATTTGAGATGGGTTATTCCTCGGCAATATGCTTTGTATTGTTCGCGGTAATGCTCATAGCGAACTGGGGTATCAAAAAGATCCTCGGTAAGTATCTCGATTAAACACAGCACAAACCGAAAAAAGCAAAATTTGATCAACCGAAAGGACGGAAGTCATGAGGACCAGAAAATCCAGAAAAAAATATGGCGGGAGCCGCGGCGGCGACATAGCCATTTTTATACTGTTGGTACTGCTTGGACTGTTTATGCTGTTCCCTATCTATTTATCGGCGATACAGTCTATAAAGCCTTCGGAAGAGCTTTTCCTCTTCCCGCCGAAGCTTTACGCTATGGCACCTACCAACCAGAACTATGTTGACCTTATAAATACGGCATCAAATATGTGGGTGCCGTTCAGCCGTTACATCTTCAACTCGGTATTTGTATCGATAGTAGTTACTGTCGCACAGCTGCTCTTCTCATCATCTGCGGCTTACGCGCTTGCGAAGGTGCAGTTTCCGGGAAGAAAGATGCTCAACAAGATCATCGAGATCACACTTCTTTTCACAAGTACCGTACTTTACATAATGCAGTACATCGTTATGGCAACTATCGGTATCATCGATACCTATTTTGCGATAACACTTCCTTACATAGCGACTTCAATGGGTCTGTTCCTTATGAGACAGTTCATAGGACAGCTTCCCGACGCTCTCATAGAAGCAGCGTACCTTGACGGCGCAGGTCAGGTAAGGATATGCTGGCAGATAGTAATGCCGAACGTAAGACCCGCGTGGCTCACTCTTATGATCTTCGCGTTCAACGGCGCTTGGCAGATCAACGGTTATTCATTCATTTATAATGAGGCATTAAAACCTATCCCCACAGTTTTACAGCAGATAAGCGCTTCGGGTATCGCCCGTGCAGGTGTTGCGGCAGCCGCCACCGTCGTGCTGATGATACCGCCCATGGTGATATTCCTGCTGTGTCAGAGCTCAGTCGTTGAAACAATGGCACAGAGCGGTCTTAAAGATTAACAGAGAAAGGATGATTTTAATGTCGATACTGAAAAAGATTGCAGCTGCGGCGCTTTCTGCTGTTGTATCGCTTACCGCTCTCTCGGCTGTTGCTTCGGCAGATGAGCCGTACACCGGTTATAACTACGACTGGTGGGGCGACCCGATACCGTCACAGAACGGCTTCGTCGTTGACAGGGTCGTTAACGGAAGCGATATGGGACTCGACCTTTACGACTACAGCGACAGATCGAAGTCGATGCAGACACAGCTTAAGGACCTTGCGGAACCGTCGGATATATTCATAGATCAGAAGTTCGGCGTGTTCTATGTTGTTGACAGCAAGAACAACAGACTTATCATAACGAACGAGGACTTCTCTCCCGACGCGACATCGGTGATCGAAGAACTTCACTACGGCTCTGAGTATCCCGAGGAAAAGAGCCCGATAAAGAAGACTACGTTCAAGAACCCCCAGGGTGTTTATGTAAGGACAGATAACGATGGAAATACCTTGATATTCGTCGCGGACTATGATAACAACCGAGTTGTTATGTTCACGCCCGACAAGGAAATAAAAATGGAATATGTACGTCCGTCAAAGGACGTATTCGATGAGGATAAGACCTTCAACCCGAAGAAAGTCATAGTTGACAGCGCGTTCAACGTATATGTCATCGTTCCCTCTGTAACACAGGGTGCGGTACAGTTCTCCGAGGACGGACGATGCAACGGTTTCTACGGTGCGAACAGAGTCGAGGCTACGGCAGAAGTTATTGCACAGTCGTTCTGGAAGCTCATATATTCAAGAGAACAGATCATAGCGATGCGCCGTTCGGTTGCTATCTCGATAGCAAACCTCGATATTGATGATGAGGGCTTTATCTACACAGTTACGGAAAACAAGACTTCCGATACCGACGTTCTGAAAAAGCTCAACCCGGCTGGTACGAACATTTTCATAAATCTCGGCTATTCGGACTACACCTATGGTGACTACGCAACGAGATACTATAAAGGTGTCAACTACGCTTCCGCGATAACGGACGTTGACGTGGACAGCGAAGGCAACATCTACCTGCTCGACTTCGCGACGGGACGTGTGTTCCAGTACACAGACGAGTGCGATCTGCTCTTTATCTTCGGAACAAAGGGATTCAAGAACTCGCAGGGTACACAGAAGGGAACGTTCCGCTCGGTATCTGCGGTTGAGACCTATAAAGGAAAGGTCTATGTCGTTGATAATATCAAGAACAGCATAACCGTGTTCCGTCAGACAGAATTCGGTGCGATAGTCCAGAAGGCGATAAAGCTCTTCAATGAGGGTCTTTACGACGAAGCGAAGGCTCCGTGGGAGGAAGTTCTCAGAAGAGACGCAAACTACTGGCTCGCGTATATCGGTCTTGGAAATGCGTATCTGAACCAGAACGACTACGGAACAGCGATGAACTACTTCTACCGCACATCACGCGCGGGCTATAACAGAGCGTTCAAGAGCTTCAGAATAGAGTTCATCAGAGCAAACTTTACCTGGATGCTCATAATCGTACTTGTAATAATCGTAGGTCTTATCGTACTCAGCTATGTACGAAAGACTCTAAGTAAGAAAAAAGCGGCTAAAAAAGGAGGGACAGAATAATGAGATTTGATCTTGATTTACCTGCCTGGAAATGGCCGTTTTATGTGATGAGACACCCGTTTGAGGGATATGACGATCTCCGCTGGAAAAAAGGCTATAATATGAAGGTCGCATGGGTCATCGTCATTGCGTTCTTCATCGTAAGCGTCGCGAGCGCACAGCTCACAGGCTTCCTTTTCAACAAGACTTACGTTAAGGTATTCAATGTCATACCGTATTTCTCATCCTCGGTAATACTTTTCCTTACCTGGGTAGTAGGTAACTGGTCGCTGTGTACTCTGTTTGACGGCGAAGGAACCATGAAGAACATCTTCTGTGTTTCCGCGTATGCGCTTTTACCTTACCTCTTCTCACAGGTCATAGTTATTATCGCAAGTAACTTCCTGCTCAGAACGGAGAGCGGCTTTATATCGTTCTTCCAGTATCTCGGAATGGTCTGGTCGATAGTACTGATGATCTCAGCTATGAAGACGGTGCATCAGTACTCGATCCCAAAAACGCTTGCGGCAATGTTCTTTACCATAGTCGCAATGGCGATAATCCTTTTCCTTGCGGTATTGCTTCTGACGCTCTTCCAGCAGGTATTCGTATTCGGATATTCCGTATATACGGAGCTTATGTACAGATTCAGTATTTAGCGGGCAATGCAGTAAGATGATTATTTGATCAACCGGATGGAGGCTATAAAATGCGAAATTTCAGGAAAAGGCTGCTTACGGCTTGTCTTGCCGCGGTCATTGCGGTGTCCGCAGCGTCTATGCCCGCGTGGTCCGAAACGGAGGATACCGCTGACATAGCGGACGCTCCCGCAGAGGAAGCCGCTTCCGAGGCAGGAGATGCCGAGGAGGACAACGGCATATATGTGACGGAAGCAGAGGCTATGGAGGGTATGAAGGTATTTGCCGAAAACTCTCGTCTCGCGCTTTATGTAAACGAGAAGAAAGCCATTTTCATGGTCGAGGACAAGAATAACGGCTATAAATGGTGGTCGGCATACTATAACACCGATTCCTCAAACAAGACAAGGTTAAGCAAGCGCAGCACACCTGTATCTATCGATGTTGTAAGTACGGAAACAAAGACGGTTGAAACGTCGATCCGTGCGTATGACTCAGGCGTACAGAAAAAGTGCGAAAAAATAGAGAACGGTGTAAGATTTACGTTCACTTACACAAAATATGGCATAGAGGTGCCGCTTGAGATCGTTATCAACGCCAACGGCACGTTCAGTGCGACAGTTCCCTCAAACATGATTGTTGAGAACAGACCCGAGACCGACCCCGTAACAAAGGAGACCGGTTATCAGATCCTCAACATCAATATCTGTGAGAACCTGGGTTCGACGGCATACAACGAGGAAGGCTTCTTCATTGTTCCCGACGGCTCCGGCGCAGTTATAAACTATAACAACGGCACGAGCTACGGTGACAACAACACCTTCGAGTCCAAGGTTTACGGCGAGGATCTCGCGGTCGGAAAGCTCTACGCGGGTGACATAATAGAAAAGGTGACTATGCCCGTTATGGCTACCATAAACAAGACCGGTTCCGCCGGACTTGTGATGATCTCTACCGACGGTGACGCTTACGCTTCCGAGCACGCAATGGTAACGGGACAGAACGTTACCGACCTCAACGCGTGCTGGTTCGAGTACACTCTCCGCACG
Source organism: uncultured Clostridia bacterium (assembly GCA_947168885.1). GTDB lineage: Bacteria > Bacillota > Clostridia > Oscillospirales > Ruminococcaceae > Ruminiclostridium_E. The sequence continues at coordinate 265,767 of CAMVNQ010000004.1, forward strand.
AGAGACAATTACTACATGGGCAACAGCAACACGCCGCTTACGGTTTATGAGGCGAAGGGTATAAAGGCAGGCAATCTTACTACCACATATTACCCGATATACGGCGACGAGCTGAGTTACACAGATGTTGCGGATATTTACAGAGACTATCTCATAAATACCGTCGGCGTGCAGAAAAAGACCGAAGCCGACAATGCACCGTTCTACCTCACGCTTTACGGCGGAACGGTTAAGACCCAGTCGGTAATGGGATTCCCCGTTGACATCCAGACGGCTGCTACTACATATTCTGAAGCACTCGATATGATAAAGCAGCTTGAGAGCAAGGGTGTCAAGAACATAAAGATAATTTATGAGGACTTCAACGATGCGGGCATCGTCGGCGAAGTGGCGGCTACATTCCAGTATTCGTCAAAGCTTGGCGGAAAGAACGACTATCAGAAGTTAAAGAGCTATGTAGAGTCCCAGGGCTATGACATCTTCCCGAGCTGTGACATCATGGAGTTCTACAAGTCCGGAAACGGATACTCCTTTACGCTCAACTCGTCAAAGCAGATCACAAAGGCTTACGCGACACAGACCGCGTTCGAACTCGCTTTTGGTCTTCCGCACTTAACTAAGAACAGCTGGACTATTCTTTCACCGTGGTATTTCCCCGACATATTCAATAAGCTCACGGATTCATTCAGGGCAGAGGGAGCAAAGGGTATTTCGCTCAACCAGGCATCTAATACGCTGTACAGCGACTTCAGCCGCGAGAATTCGGACGGCAGAGCTTATATCATAAGAGAAGACACGATAAACATCCTTCGTGCCGGCTATCAGAAGCTCAAGGACAGCGGCTTCAAGATAATGACCGAGAATGCGAACCAGTATATCCTGCCTTATGCAGATTATATCAAGGATGTTCCGCTCTACTCGTCGAACTACGATATATTCGATTATGATATTCCGTTCGTTGAAATGGTGCTTCACGGACTTATCCCGTACACCACGAAGGCGATAAACAGAAGCGCGGACGCGGAGGAGCTCAGACTAAAAGCTCTCGTTACGGGTACACCGGTGCATTACGAGATGATGTACGAAAATCCGAACAAGTTTGCGGACAGCGAGTACGACATTTACTACTACACCAACTATAAGGGCTGGATCGACAGATCTGTGAATGAGTACAACCTTTTCGATGAGATCGTAAGATCCGTTTCCGACGCTAAGCTTGTGAAATACGAAGTTCTTGGCGCAAAGGAATTCAAGGCAACATTTGACAACGGTAAAGAGATCACCGTTAATACCGGTACGAATGCGATAAGCTTCAACGGTAAACAGATAAGATTAAGTGACTACGGATTGGAGGTCGAGTAAGATGAGTGATCTTGAAAACGAAATGCTCGGTGAGCAGCAGTCGGAAGAACTCAATAATACAGCAGAAATGACCTCCGAAGCTGTGGAAGAAGTAACAGAGAGTGCAGCGGAAGTTGTGGAGGCTGCACCCGTTAGAAAAGCGGCGGTGCACATGACTGCGTCGGCAGCGGCACTCAATGCGGACGGCGAAGTTGACATCCGCAGAAGAAAGCCGCGTGAGGTAAAGCAGATCAAGGAGTCCAAGATCTCCTATGAGAGAAAGAAGCAGCTCTACGGTTACGGCTTCGTTGCTATCTGGATAGTCGGCATTATCTATATGTTCATTATCCCTATGGCACAGTCGCTCTGGTATGCTATGTGCAAGACCGAGCTCGTAAACGATCCTGCACGACAGGCGGAACTCGGAATGAGCGGTCCGGGCATCTATACCGAATGGAACAACTTCGACAACATCAAGTGGGCATTTACGATCAACCCGGATTATCCGAAGAACCTTGCAACATCTCTCGGTGAGACAGCTTACACGGTACCGCTGGTACTTGTATTCTCGCTCTTCGTTGCTTTGCTTCTTAACGATAAGTTCAAGGGCAGGACGCTCGCCCGAGCGATATTCTTCCTGCCGGTACTTATAGCGACAGGACCTGTTCTCGGAGTTATCAACGGTGATATGCTGTCGCAAGGTATCTCAGATGCATCACAGTTCAGTGCCTTGTTCAAAACGGACTTCGTTGAAGACTTCCTTATGTTCATGGGTCTGAACAACATAAGTCAGCAGCTCGCCGATACGGTATCCGAAGTAACGAGCTCAATGCTCAACCTTATATGGGATTCGGGTATCCAGATACTCATATTCATATCCGCTCTTCAGACGATACCTGTTTCCGCGAAGGAAGCGGCATCTATGGAAGGCGCTACGGGCTGGGAATTTTTCTGGAAGATTACCTTCCCGACAATCTCGCCTATGATCCTCGTAAACCTCGTCTATACAACTATCGACGCGTTCGTAAAATCCGACAACCCCGTTATGAAGCAGGTAATGACCTACATCAAGCAGTGGGAGTATGACCACGCTTCGGCGATGGCATGGATATACTTCGCGATAATCGGAGTTATTCTCGCGATAATAACCGGTATAGTTTCGAAGTTTATATTCTATCAGGTAGATTAAGGAGGTGCTTCAATGGACAACGAAAATATAAATGCTGTGCAGGGAGCAGCTTCCGTAAAGAAAAAGTCAAGACGTCAGCTCAAAAAGGAAGAAAAGAAGCGTTTAAGCAAGTTCCATGTTTCGAGCTGGGAGATCATTACTCACTACTTCAAGTACAACGAAGCGGAAAAGAAGCACTATAAGTACATTCTCGGACGCCGCGTAGGCTCGAAGGTATGGCCGATATTCAGATTTCTTATCCTCTTCGGTCTCGCTTTCGTCGTAGTTTATCCTATACTTTATATGATAACCTGTGCGATAAGACCGCAGATGGAGATGTCTGACCCGTCGATTATGTGGGTCCCGAAGACATTAACCCTGAGCAACCTTCAGGAAACATGGGTGGCTATCGACTACCCGAAGCTCGTATGGGATACCGTTACGGTAAACGTTGTGAGCTCGATAATACAGGTTCTTACCTGTTCGATAGTCGGATATGGCTTCGCGAGATTCAAGTTCAAGGGCAAGAGCATCATGTTCGCGATAGTTATACTGCAGATAATCGTACCTACACAGGTCATCCTTATTCCGCAGTATATGCAGTTCAGATACTTCAATCCGTTCGGACTTGTCGGGTTATTCAACGGCGGTCAGCCGATAAACCTTGCGGACTCTCCCCTCGCACTCTATACTATGGCATTCTTCTGTAACGGTATCAGAGCGGGTCTGTTCATCTTCCTCTTCAGACAGTTCTTCAGAGGACTTCCGAAGGAACTTGAAGACGCAGCGTATCTTGACGGCTGCGGACCGTTCTCTACGTTCGTAAGAATAATGGTTCCGAACGCGTCGAACTCTTTCCTTACCGTATTTATCTTCTCGGTAGTATGGTACTGGAACGACTCGTATGTTTCGGGAATGTTCTTCACAAAGTCGAACACTGTCGCGCTTATGGTAAGCAACCTGTGGCAGACGATCTCGGCATATTACAGCCCGACCGGTACACCGACGGGTATTGCGTCAGACTGGCTCGTATGGATCGAGGCAGGATGCTTGCTCTCGATACTTCCTATCCTCGTTATGTATATCTTCTTACAGAAGAATTTCGTTGAGGGTATCGAAAGATCCGGTATCGTCGGATAAAACAGAATCAATAAAAAACAGCAGACCCGAACCGAGTCTGCTGTTTCTGTATTATTACTGTATCCTGTCATTTTAACGCGAAGCAAATAAAGTTTTTTTGAAAGGGGTTTGGGGGAAACTTTTTGTTCACAAAAAGTTTTCTCCAAGTCTCTTTAAAAAACGAGCCTGCGGATCCAAGGCGGAGCCTTGGCCTGGTCTGGCGCGGAGCGGCCAGCGGGGTCTCGGGGCAGAGCCCCGAGCGCGCGTCCGCAGACGCGCTGTCTGCTGTGTATCGCCGAGTCTGTGGCAAATGCGCTTGCGCGCTGATGAGGCTCTGCCTCAAACTCCGCCGGAGCTTCGCCCCGGACTCGACCAGAGCTTCGCTCTGGACTCATGGACGCGTTTCGGTCGCTTCGCTTGAGACTTGGAGAAAACTTTTTGTGAACAAAAAGTTTTCCCCAAACCCCTTTCAAAAAAACTTTATTTGCTTCGCGCTTTCTAACTCGCTTTTACGCTAATTACAGAAACAGCAGACCCGAACTGAGTCTGCCGTATCGTTATTTCTGCGCTTTTCTCAACGTTCTCATCGAGTTCAGGATAGCTATGACTGCGACACCGACATCGGCAAAGACCGCAAGCCACATATTCGCAATGCCAAGAGCACCGAGTATAAGCACAGCGAGCTTTACGCCGAGCGCGAAAACGATGTTTTCGCGGACAATGCGCATAGTCTTGGCAGCTATTCGCATTACCGTCGGTATCTTTCGGATATCATCGTCCATTATCACGACATCTGCCGCTTCGATAGCTGCGTCCGAGCCCATACTTCCCATTGCTATTCCGACGTCCGCACGCGCAAGCACGGGTGCGTCATTGATACCGTCTCCGACAAATGCGAGTCGGTCGGTCTTTTTGCGCTCGGCGAGCAATTTTTCCACAATCCCGACCTTGTCCGCGGGAAGAAGCTCGGAATGGTGCTCGTCAAGTCCGAGTTTTGCCGATACAGCGTCCGCTTCGGCTTTCCGGTCTCCGGTAAGCATTACCGTACGCTGAACACCGGCGGCTTTCAGCTCCCTTATCGCATCTTCAGAGCCGTCTTTTATTCCGTCAGAAATTACTATTGCTCCGAGATACGCTCCGTTCGCCGCAGCGTAAACGACTGTTCCGGTGCAGTCCAGCTCCTCGGCTTCGATCCCGTTTTCATTCATCAGTTTGTGATTACCGAGCAGCACCCGCTTCCCGTCAATTTCTGCGGAAATGCCGTGACCCGCAGTTTCACCTGAATTGCTGACGCGCTGTGAGCTTACCGGTTTACCGTAAGCCTCGCGTATTGACACAGCTATCGGGTGGTTTGAAAAACATTCAGCAAGTGCGGCCGTTTCAAGAAGCTCTTCCTCAGAGCAGTTCACCGCCTGAACCTTGCTTACCTTGAATTCACCCTTTGTGAGTGTTCCGGTCTTGTCGAAAACTACTGTAGTGAGGGAAGAAACGGCTTCGAGGTAATTTCCGCCCTTGACAAGGATACCGCTGCGTGAAGCCGCTCCGATACCGCCGAAGAATCCGAGCGGCACTGAAATAACGAGTGCGCAGGGACAGGAAATAACAAGGAATGTGCACGCCCGCGCTATCCATTCGCCCCAGTTTCCGTCAAAGAACGGCGGAACGACTGCAAGTATGACTGCGGCTATCGTTACCACGGGAGTGTATATCTTCGCAAAACGCGTGATGAAGTTCTCGACGTGTGCCTTTTTGCTGCCCGCGTTTTCCACGAGTTCAAGAATACGCGTGACTGTACTGTCCTCGAAAGCCTTTGTGACTTCGACTTTTACGGTGCCGCCGCCGTTGATGCAGCCACTTATAACCTCGTCGCCGACAGCGGCTCTTCTTGGAACGGATTCACCTGTGAGCGCCGCAGTATCTATCATAGTCTCGCCTTCGGTGATAACACCGTCGAGCGGTATGCGCTCACCCGGTTTTATTATAATGGTATCGCCAACCTCCACATCGTCGGGATCAACCTGTTCGACCTCGCCGTCATACTCGACATTCGCATATTCCGGTACTATGTCCATAAGGTCGGTTATTGACTTGCGCGATTTTCCGACAGCGTAGCTCTGGAAAAGCTCGCCGACTTGATAAAACAGCATTACCGCGACAGCTTCAGAATACTCTCCTATACAGAAAGCCGCGACGGTAGCAACAAGCATAAGGAAATTTTCGTCGAAGATATGACCGTGGGCGATATTTTTTACGGCTTTTATAATTATATCATAACCTATAATCGCATAAGGCACGAAGAAAATGAGCATACACGCCCACTCGGGCAAAGGTGCAAAGACCCCCGTATGTTCGCAGGCAAAAAGTCCGGCGAACAGCACGAAGGTCACGATTATGCGCATAAGCGTATTTTTCTGTTTTTTCGTTAAGTTTCCCATATCACATCAGTATAACGCAGTCCGGCTCGACTTTCTTGCAGGTGTCAACGACCTGTTTCATTATATCATCGAATTTTTCTTCGGCAGCTTCTATTGTCATTTTCTGCATCATAAAGTTGACCGACGCATCTGTTACGCCTTCGATCTTCTTTATCGCGTCTTCCATTTTCTGTGCGCAGTTCGCACAATCAAGGTCCTGTAACTTGAATTTCTTTTTCATGATGATACCTCCCGTTATATGTCGGTCATGTCAGACGGTACTTTTTGGATATTTCCGCAGATCATGGCGGATACATTTGAACACTTGAGCGTTCGTTCAATTGTTATTATATATCAAATACTATTATTTGTCAAGGGGTTTTGGCGAAAAATAAATAAAAAACAGAATAAGTCGATCAATGACTCACGGTATCCTGAAATTTGCTCTTATATATGCCGTAGATCATGATTATGACCCTTTCAGACCACATAATGTAATAAAGGGAACCTCTAAAAACCCATTTGAGAGAAAAAGAACTGCTTGCACCAACTGCTTCGTCAAGTCTCCTCACCTTGCGTCAGCAAGCTTTCGGAGTCTTTCCTTGCATTTGGCGCAATCATCTCATTTTCTCTATTCAAAGCGGATTTTAGAGGTACCCTAAAGAAGGTTTCCAAGGCATGCAGGAAGCACGACTTTGGAAACCTTCAAATGATCTGCTGTATTCTGATAAAAAGATCAGATATTCGCCGTATTGTACCCAACAATATGTATTACCCGAAGGTCTGTACATCCAAGCGTTCTGAGCGAAACCGATGAGTATCTGTCATTTGACACAAGATAGTCTTTTACGTTGCCGTTTTCGTCCGCCATAATTCCGGTTATCATGAATTCGGCAACGGCATCACCGTTATGCATGAGCTGGATAACATCGCCTATCTCGCCTCCGCCGGTCGTGGTCTGGAGAGCGACCATGCCAAAGCCTTCGTTATCACGGATATAGCGATAGAACGCTTCACGGTCGAACCAGCTTTTAGAGCAGCCTGTCTTTTTGCGTTCGGTGTTTATCTCTTCATCATACCACTTCCACTGATCGTGCTTTCCACCCTGCGAGTCCATGGGAATACCACTTTCGAATATGCATCGGGACACGAAATTCGTGTCGTTTTCATCGTATGTGCCAAATGCGCCGCTCGACGAAAAGCCGTTGATCGCAGCGTTGGCAGCAGTGCGGCGGTCATATTCAAACTCGGCGGTCGGGTAGGTAGATCTTGCGGGTTGCCCGAAAACGAGGTCAGACATCTCCTGATTCAGCATTTCAAGCGCGGGTGCGGTGTATTTCGGGAAAAATGTGTAGTTAAGGTCGCTCCTCACAAGACGGTTTGAAGCGAGTACACGATCAAGTCCGTAATTAGCGAAGACATAAGAAGGTCGGTCGGTGGTATGCTCTTCGATTAGAAGATTTTTGCCTGATGATAAAAGTACGAAACTATGGCTTTCACCTCTTACTGCGGAGTGTCGGGCGGAGGAATTATATGCGATGTCTCCGGAAAGAACGAGATCTATCTCGACCTTTCCGGTCTTGGGAACAGCGTGTCGGCGTGTAACTTTCACAGTAAGTGTGCAGTTCCCGAATGACATATCTATCGGACAATTCCGCAGTAAAGCGGTCTCATAGTCAAATGCAAGCTCATCGAAAAGCTCGGAATTCGTCTGAAGAGAATAGAGTCTTGCGATCTTTTCCGGCTTCATAGCACCGAGACCGGCGTACCAATAAATAAAGAACTCTTGTATAAGAAGTTCCTCATCGGAGGTGAGAGTTTTACCGTCGAAGGCGATCTCTACACGGGTCGAGGATTCGGGAGCATATTCGGTCGCATAAAGATCACGATCCATAAGCTCATCAAGTGAACCTTCAACATTGCATACATCCCAGAAAAGAAAAAGGCCGACAACGTATATTGCAATCAGAACTACAACAAACATCGCTGTCAGCACCGTTTTCGTTTTAGGTCTCATATCATGACCAACCGCAGTCGTCGTAATCCGACCATTTATTATAGGCGGTTTGCTGCGTAAGCTTGAATATGATATAGACCGCAGCTGTTATAATAATAGCAACAGCGCCGAAAACAGGTATGAGCATATGAGCAGAAGCGGCTGTTTTCTTTGCAGCGGGTGAAACGTTCATAATATCGATCCTTTCAAATGGTATAGTGTTTTTGACATTTCTAACTTCCTTAAGGGATAGTATGTAAATATTATACTATAAACAAAGAGATTTGTCAAATATATTGTGAAAATTTTTTTGGAAAATTGAAAAAAATCTCTTGACAAGCATCAATTGTTATGATATAATAAATGCATTCCACTCAAAACAGGGAATTAAGTCCTGTCAAAATTTATCAAAAATTTTTTCAAAAAAATGAAAAAAAGACTTGACAAATGAAGAAG
>CAMVNQ010000005.1 GCA_947168885.1 uncultured Clostridia bacterium
GTGGGCTCAGTTGCGGGAGCTGTAGGCTCTGTTGCGGGAGCTGTAGGCTCTGTTGCGGGAGCTGTGGGCTCTGTTGCGGGAGCTACGGGCTCAGTTACAGGAGTCTCGGGCTGTGTTACAGGGATTTCCGGCTCTACTGTCGGACCAACAGGACCAACAGGACCAACAGGCGGAACATAAGGATCAGGATTGCTCGGTCTTACATTGGGTCCGGGATTGTATGTAGAAGCTGTAGTAGTCTCTGCAACTTCGGGAGTCGTCTCTTCCGCAACGGTTGTAGTTTCCGGAGCAGTGGTTGTTATTTCGATCGATTCTGTAGTTGTAACAAACGGAACCGGCGTATCGGTGTCAACGCTGATCTCAGATGTATATGATGTAGTGGTTGTTTCGGGAGATGTTGTGATCTCAACAGTTGTAGTTGCTTCCGGAGTAGTAGTAACTTCAACCGTTGTGGTTACTTCCGGAGTAGTAGTTTCATCTGCCGAAGTCTCCTCAGGAGCACTTGTTTCATCTGCCGAAGTCTCCTCGGGAGCACTTGTTTCATCTGCCGAAGTTTCCTCGGGAGCACTTGTTTCATCTGCCGAAGTTTCCTCGGGAGCGCTTGTTTCCTCAGCAGAGGTTTCTTCCTCAGGAACTGTTGTCTCTTCAGCGGAAGTTGTCTCTTCTGTCTCTTCCTCTTCCTCTTCAGGCTTGGAAGGAGTTACGATATCAACAATATTCGGGTTATCTCCGTCAAAGAGTGAAGAGCCGAACTCTATATTACCGGTAAACGAATCCGCAACTACCTGACCTTCATAGTGAGGAGTTCCGCCGTTATTCTCACCGCCGGACGTTATATGCGAATTGGGCGCAAGAATACAACCGATACCTCCGTTGATAACGACATCATTTCCGCCGGGGATATTAATAAGGACTTTCGAGTTTTCATCTTTGCTACCCGAAGTCATAGCTTTATCTCCGTAGTAGCCGCCCCAGTTGAACACAAGATCGACAGGACCTGCACCTACAATGTTTATAATAACAGTCGAACCGTCGGGAACATTATAGTTTACAGAGTGGTAATGACCCTCTAAACGTCCTGCGTCCGCGCCTTTTAGAGCATTCCACTGTTCAACAGTGATGTTGAACACATTGACATCGGGGTTATTTCCGATGAATCTGATGCTGCCATACTCATTTACGATAGCACCGTCATCGCAGGTACCACCCTGTAAGCCTGCAAGAGAACTACTTGTTGATCTGAGGGACTCAAACGCAGAATCAAAGTCTATACCGCCGTTTATGTACTGACCATTTATCGTGCCGGTTACTTCGCCTCCGACAGTAGCGCTTGCGCACTTCTGCTCACAGCCTGCACCGACGTTATAGTTACCGCCTACGGCAAGAACTCCATTTCCGTCGCCTGCGTCAACATTATTGAAGCCGTTCTGTGTGTAATTACCCTTGATGAATACGTTGTAATTAGCAGCCTCGCCAAGTATGCTCTTTACCGTCGTTCCGAGATCCGTCTCTTCATTGAGACCGTTTCCGCTATCTGCATCGTATGCAGATGCGTTTACATTTCCGTAAGCCGCACCGGTCACAGCAGATGCAAGGACGAGACCTGCCATTATTTTGCTCAGTTTTCTTCTGCTGGTAATATCCATATTTACCACACTCAACTTTCTGTCACTAGACAATATAATACCACCAAATCCAAACCATGTAAAAATCGTATGTAATGTAAACGTTTTAAATTTCCTTATCATACACAACTTATACTTTCTTTACAATTCCACTATACTCTATTTTACAGAGATTGTCAAGCGATAAACAACACCGTTTTTGCTCTTATCGCTCTTTTTTTACTCTTTTCTGAATTGTAACTAATTTGTAACTTCCGCTTTACGTTATGCACTAAAAACAGACAACTTATTTGTAGTCCACGACGTATTTTTACCCCTGACACACTAAAGCGATTACGCTCAAAAACAGCACTCCGATATACAATTTTGTAAATCGGAGTGCTTTTTAACAAATTTTTCGTAACTATATATAGTATAACTTCGGTTTCGGCGTTCAAAATATGCCGATCAAAAATATGTTACTGTAGCTTAACGCGCTTCTCCATAAGTTCGGGGTTGTACGCATACTCAACAGCCGTTTCAGCGGTAATAATACCTTTTCTGAACATATTCACGATGCTGTTGTCCATAGTCTCCATGCCCTGCGATGCCTGAATAACAGCATCGATCTGATGAGTCTTTTCCTCACGTATCATCGTGCGGATAGCACTGTTCATGGTCATGATTTCGAATGCGGGAACAAGCTTTCCGTCAACGGACGGAAGAAGCTGCTGAGAGATAACCGCCTTGAGTACCATAGAAAGCTGAATGCGTATCTGATGCTGCTGCGCAGTCGGGAAAACATCTATGATACGGTCTATCGTATTTGCCGCGCCAAGCGTATGAAGTGTCGAGAACACGAGCTGTCCGGTCTCCGCAGCCGTCATGGCAACGTTTATCGTCTCATAATCGCGCATCTCACCGAGAAGTATAACATCGGGAGACTGGCGCAGAACGGCGCGAAGAGCGTCGAGGTAACTGTTCGTATCGATATTGATCTCGCGCTGGCTGATAATGCATTTCTTATGGCGATGCAGGAATTCTATAGGGTCTTCGATCGTAATGATATGCCCGCTGCGGTTTCGGTTGATGTAGTCGATAAGACAGGCAAGCGTCGTTGACTTACCGTTGCCAGCCGCACCGGTAATGAGTACGATACCGTTCTTGCTGTTTGCAAGGTCGATAACACTTTCCGGAATGCCTATTTCCTCTGCTTTCGGAAGCTCGAACGGTACAAAACGCAGTACCGCAGAGAAAGAACCTCTCTGACGGTAAATATTTGCCCTGAAACGTCCGACACCCGCGATAGAGAACGAAAAATCAAGTTCCTTTCGCACATCGCGTGTATCGCTTACATCAATCGAAGCAACATCAAATATCTGATATACAAGGTCTTTTGTAGCATCCGGCTTTAGAAACTCGCCCTCTTTCTGAACGAGTTTTCCGTTCACCTTGAAACCGAGATGTGCACCGGTGATTATGTAAATATCCGACGCGTTCATTGCCGCCGCTTCCTTGAGTATTTCTATAATCTGCATTTTGTTTAACCATGCCCTTTCACTAAAAATTATGCATTATCAGAATGTTCCGTCCCAGACGTTTATTTTCACATCAGCGCTTCCACCGGAAACAGTATTCCATTCAGTCACCGAGTACCTCTTGTTTTCGTGCGATGTGGGGTCAGCATATACCTCAACCTCACATACAAGCGCCACACGTTCGCTTACATTTTCCGTCCACGACACCGAGAAGCCCTCGTCGTTTCTTACCGCTGAAATACCGTCATAGGCTGTTACTGTATCTCCGAACAGGTCAAACAAGCCGTTGGCATAAGCTTCAATAGCGGCTTCGTCTATCTTCATAAGCTTTTCATTCGCCCGGTTCTCCGCTTCGTAATACGCCGCCGTGAACTCACTTGCCCTTTCGTCCTGCCCCGCATTCGCTCCGGCTGCCGAAAAGGAAAGCGACGCAAGCACAGCAAGCGTTATTATCACGAAAAGCATTATAACTGTCGCGTAACCTGTTCCGAAACTGTTGCCGTATGAAACTCTTTGCTTTTTATCTCTCATGCCGCACCTCCCGCTTTAAAATCGGGTATGTACGCCGAGCTTATCTGCGAATATATCTCCCTGCCGCCGTCCGAAATAAGGAACACCCTTGTGCGAAGCCTGCACATTTCGCCGCATTTTCCACTCTCACGGGTCTCGGTAAGTATAAGCTTTACACGCCCGTACCTTTCACGTACATCATCGGTAAGAAGCGGAAGACGCGCTTCATCAAGACAGACCGTAAGACCTCCGTCCGCGCCCTCTGTGTACCAGCCGTTTCCGAAGATCGTCTGCAGCGCACCGCGCATATCACCGGTCACCGCGTAGATCTCCGCAACAGACTGCGCATCGGCTATCGCTTTTCCAGAAAGCGAGTTCTTCTCTTCAAGTATATCCGCCGTCGCGAACATTTTCAGTATCACTGCGCCGGAAATGCTGAAGAAAAGAAGCACTATGATAAGCTCCAGAAAGAAAAGATTTACGGGTGTCTTTCTGTACGCCCTTTTCAGTCCTTTCAGGATCATCACCCCTTACTTCTGCAATATCCCATGCAGACTTCATCTCCGGCTCTCGCATATATCACGATGAGGCCGTTTTCTTCACCGACGGTAAGCGTTGTATCAGGGAATATAATGTCACCGCCGTAATAATCGACGTACGAATCCGCTTTGACATTGCGCTCGCCTATGTTTCCGTTGTCTTCCATTATAACGCAGACAGTCTCGCCGCTATATATAGCTATGCCTTTTCCGTCATTCTCTATAACAGCCCGGTCTCCGCTTCTTATTTTGTTGGTCACATATCTTACCGCAGCGGACGAGCTGAACGACCCGTGAAAACCTTCAGAAATGCGGGAATACGTTGAAGCACCGACTGCTATCATTATCAGGGAACATGACGCAAAGATAAGGAAAAGCACCATACTTCCGAACGCGCTGACCGAATTTGCGAGTCTTTTTCCGAGAAGTGTCTTCATATAGGTAGAACGCCTCCTTTGGTTTCCTCGCTGTCATATACCAGAACCGACGGACAAATATCCGCTGAAACGTATCTGTAGTGCACAAGATAACGCTTCTCGTCATAATTCAGCCCATAGTTTTCTTTAAGGTAATCAAGGTCCTCAGGAAAAAATCCCTCGACCGAATAACAAAGCACCGCGCCGTTCATAACGGACTGCTTAACATTCTCCCGCCGCTGTTCATCGGACATATCCCTTGTATTTGAAAGTCCCGTAAAAAACCACACGATTATTGCTATGAACGCCACGATACCTATGGCGCTCAGAAATATCTTCACCCTGTAAAGGCTTTCTTCTTTCATACGACCGCCTCCTTCGCGGCAAGTTCTGTCAGCCGAGCTTCGACATGATGTCAAGCATAGGCAGCATTACCGTGAGCAGCACCGCTCCGATCATTACTGCCATGATCGCTATAAGCACCGGCTCTATGAATGACACAAGGTTCTCGCTCGTGACATTCGCCTCATCGTTGCAGCGGTCACTTATCTTCTTCCACGCATCGTCGAACGCTCCGGACTTGTAGGACATCTTGAGTGAACGCGCGTAAAGAGGCGGGAGAAGTTTTGCATCGTTGATAGCGTCAGCGAACGGCTCGCCCTCGATAACTTTGTCGCGGCACTGCTCTATACGCTTGACCATAGCCTTGTCGTTTATCAGCAGCTCCGCGTTTTCAAGCGCAGTCGAAGCTTCGATACCGCTCGCTACCATCATGCTCATGGCATTAGCAAATTTAGCCTGAGAGAACACGCCTGCCGATTTTCTGGTAAGTCCGAAGCCCGCAACGAACGAGTTGAGCCCTGCACGTACAGAAGGTATCCGCGCAAGAATTGCAAGCACACCGGCAATAACAAGTATCGAGCAAAGTACGATAAGTATGACCATACCCATTGAATATGCATAATCAACGCTCGCATCGACTACCTCTCCGACGATGCTGTTGAACTGACCGAAGATGTCTGCAAACATAGGAAGCACCTGAACGATAAGGACTATCATCACAGCAGCCATCATCGCAATAAGTATTATCGGGTGAAGTATCGCGCTTCTTATCGCGCGAACTCTGTCCGCTGCCTGTTCATAATATTCGGAAAGCCCTTTGAGTACGTCATCAAGGCGTCCCGAAAGTGTTCCTATCTTCACCATATTGACCGTATATTTCGGGAAAGCACCCGAGTCATCCATAGCTTCGTAAAGTGCTTTTCCGGCAGAAAGGCTTTTTTCAAGCTCTTTAGCGACTGCTGTCGCACGCCCTCCGCCCGCATTTTCAGAGATCATCTCCGCGCCGTCTGAAAGCGGGATCCCCGCGTTGATAACAAGTGAGAGCTGCTCACAGAAAAAAGCGATCTCATCGTTAGTAAGTCTTTTATTTCCCATTTTATGATTCTCCTTATTTCAGGGGTGTGGTTTTCGTCAATACACATAAACATCGGAATAGTTTCCCGATTTCGCGATATATTCGGCAAAAGTCTGCTTGTTTGAAGCGCTCGCGTAGAATGTCGCGTCTATACGCCTGAATCCCTTTCCGTCGAGCACGATCTCTGCGGCTATCCAGCCTTTTTCCGGAGTATAAACTTCATTCCACGCGTGATATATATTCGGGCTTGCATAGCCTATCACAAGTCTTGTCGGAACGCCCTGAGACCGGAGCATCGCTGCAACAAGCGAGGCGTAATCGAAACAGATTCCCTTCTTCTTTGAAAGCACCTTATCGGGATCAGGGATATACCCGCTTGTAACGCTTGCAGCAAGTGCCTTGTCATAGGATATGTTGTCGGTGACATAACCGAATACAGCGGCGATCTTTTCAATGTTCGTCTTGCAGCCCGCACATACCTCGGACGCTTTTGCCACACACGCGGAACTGCTTCCGAAGTTAACGAACTGGTTTTTGTAAGTGAACATATTTATTTCATCAGCGATCTTTGCCTTGAACTGTTCACCGAAAAGTTTTATGAATTTGCCGTTGTCAAGCATCTCATACACTTCCGCAGTGTACGTCCCGCTTCCCTGTGCAAGCGTAAAATACTGCGCTCCCTTAGCGGGGTATATGTCATAGTCAAACTGGCTTGAACCGTTTTTGAGCAGCATCTTCAGTCTTGTCTTGCCTTTATAGTCAACGGATATGTAACCGCTCGTGCAGTTGGAATAATCGAGAACCGTTGTATCGGCACTGAAAACGCTCTTTCCTGGCGAGGATACGGGATTGATCTGCGGCGGCGACGGATCGGCCTTTTTCGGCGGAGCTGTCGTTGTTGTCGTTTCCGTGGCAGCAGTCGTCGCTGCGGCAGTTGTCGTTGTAGTTGTAGTTGTCGTCGTTGTTGCCGCTTCGGAAGAAGCTGTTTCGGAAGCGACAGTCTGTTCGACGGACGTTGTCTCGCTGACTGCCTCCGATGTTGTCTCCTGTTCCGCTTCGCTTACCGTCTCTTTAACATCGGGAGTTGTATCTTCCACCGTATCGGCTTTCGGGGTCTCCTGATCTTCGATATCGGTATATTCATCAGTCTCCGTTGCTTCGGGAGAGCTCTCAGCTGTATCTTCGGTCAGCGAAGTCCCGCTTTCCTCGGTCTGCTGCACCGCAGCTGTTGTCACTGCCGGAGCCGGAGTATTCGCAGCAGTCTGTGCGGGAGCACTTCCTCCGGAGCATGACGAAACGGCCGCACACAAAGTGAGCAGCAAAGCAGCAACGCACATTTTCCGTTTCATCTTCATGCCCCCGTTTTCATTCCACAGGATAGTGTATTTCTACGCATAGTGTAAATAAAGTACATATGATTTATAATATTATACCATACTTTTTCTGATTTGTCATCATTTTTTTGAAATTTTCGTAAAAAATATATAAAGCCCTTGACAAATCAATAATATGTGGTATAATAAATATTGCTGTAAACTTATTTTAGTTGACAGCAGCAAATAAAGTCCCGCGCGGACGCTTCCTGTAAAAAGGCGGTACAGATATGGCAAAGGATCTCGGATATACGATACTTTTTGATATATATGCGCCGCTGCTCACAGACAAGATGCGTGATACGCTCGACCTCTACTATAACGAAGACCTTTCCCTCGCAGAGATCGCCGAAGCCTCGGGAACATCGAGACAGGCAGTGATGAACTGCGTGCGTTCCTGTGAGAAGCGTCTGAATGAGCTTGAAGACCAGTTCGGGATCCGCGAAAAAACACAGAAAGCCGATGAGCTGATAGAACTGCTCGGTAAGCATACCGACGGAAGCGATGAAGCCAAACGGCTCATTGAAGAACTCAGGAACATCATAGATAATTAAGGTGTGATAAAATGGCATTTGAAGGATTGTCCGAAAAGCTCGGAAAAGTGTTCAAGAACCTCCGCGGCTACGGAAAACTCAACGAAAAAACTGTTAACGAAGCTATGCGAGAAGTAAAAATGGCACTTCTCGAAGCCGATGTCAGCTATAAAGTCGTAAAGAAGTTCGTCGCCGATGTTACCGAACGTGCCATAGGCTCCGAAGTAATGGAAAGCCTTACCCCGGCTCAGCAGGTCATCGATATAGTTCATGATGAGCTCTGCAAGCTTATGGGAAGCACCAACGCAAGGATAGATTTTCCGTCGAAGCCCCCATGTGTAATAATGATGTGCGGCTTACAGGGTGCCGGTAAAACCACACACTCCGCAAAGCTCGCAAAGTACCTTAAAGGACAGAACCGCAGACCGCTTCTCGTTGCGTGCGATATTTACCGTCCGGCAGCTATCGATCAGTTGAAAGTCGTTGGCGAAAAAGCCGGTGTCAAGGTATTTGAAATGGGACAGGAAAATCCCGTTAAAATAGCGAAGGAAAGCATAAGATTCGCAAAGGACAACGGTCACGATGTCGTTATACTCGATACCGCAGGCCGTCTGCATATAGATGAAGCCCTCATGAACGAGCTCAAAGAGATCAAAGCCGTGACCGAGCCCAACGAGATACTTCTCGTTGTCGATTCTATGACAGGTCAGGACGCTGTGAATGTCTCGAAAAGCTTCAACGAGCTTCTCGATATAACCGGCGTAGTGCTCACAAAGCTCGACGGCGATACCAGAGGCGGTGCGGCACTGTCCGTTCTCGCTGTAACGGGTAAGCCTATCAAATTCGCCGGAATCGGTGAGAAGATCGACGACCTTGAGCTCTTCCACCCCGACAGAATGGCAAACCGTATTCTCGGCATGGGTGACGTCCTTTCGCTGATCGAAAAAGCTAAGGTAAGCTATGACGAAAAGGAAGCGGAAAAGCTCGCAAGGAAGCTCCAGACAAACAAATTCGATATGAACGATCTGCTGGCCCAGTTTGAGCAGATAGAAAAAATGGGAAGTATGTCCTCCCTTCTCAATATGATACCCGGTATTGCCGGAAAGATCAAAGAAGAGGATATCGACGAGCGCAAAATGCCGCGTACAAAGGCGATAATCCAGTCCATGACGGCTAAAGAGCGCGAAAAGCCCTCTATTATCGACGCAAAGCGCAAACGCCGCATAGCAGCGGGCTGCGGACAGAAAGTCGAGGATGTCAATAACCTGCTGAAACAGTATGACATGATGGCAAAGATGATGAAGCAGGTTTCCGGCAAGGGCGGTAAGCGCAAAGCCATGAACATGCTCCGCGGAATGGGCGGCATGGGAGGAATGGGCGGCGGAATGGGCGGATTCATGTGATTCCGCATTCCGTGCACAGCACAGTTTATAACGCAGACGCGTTATATATACATGAAATAATATTTGTGAGGTGAAAAGAAATGGCAGTAAAGATCAGACTCAGAAGAATGGGTGCTAAGAAGGCTCCCTTTTACAGAGTAGTCGTTGCAGATTCGAGATACCCCAGAGACGGACGCTTCATCGAAGAGATCGGTTATTACGATCCTACCAAGGAGCCCTCTGTTATCCAGATCGACAGCGATAAGGCAAAGCAGTGGATAAAGAACGGTGCACAGCCTACCGAAACTGTAAAGAAGCTTCTTAAGATCAACGGTATCGACTGATAGGGGAAGGATTTTCAATGAAGGAATTACTGTATGCAATGGTCGAGGAGCTCGTCGAGGACAAGTCCGCGATAGAGATCACCGTTGACGCCCCGACCGAGGACGGCACCACCGTGTATCACCTCCATGTTGCTTCCGGCGATATGGGGCGTGTTATCGGTAAACAGGGTCGTATCGCAAAGGCTATCAGAACGATCATGCGTGCCGGCGCCGTCAAGTACAACGAAAAAGTTATGGTAGAAATTGACTGATCCAAGGTCGAAGCCGAAGGTACAGCGATAATAACTGTAACGATCAGATGTGGGAGAACCGCAGATGCGGTTCTTTTGCATTTGTACCAAAGGAGACACTTATGAAAAAAACAACCAGATCTATTATCGCGGCAGCACTTTGTGCATCTATGATGCTCGCGGGCTGCTCAAATAACAATACAGAACAGACAACAACTGCAAGCCAGACAGCGGCAGTCCAGAACACCGACCGTCCCGAAGCTCCGACTTCGTTCAAACTTACTGAAAGCACCGATGCCGGAAACTCGGGCGATGTGAAGCTGGAAAAGGGCGACACTTACGCGGTAATAAGCATAAGAGACTTCGGTGATATCAAAATCAAGCTCTATCCCGACCTTGTTCCCTACGGCGTATATAACTTCATCGAGCTTGCAAAGAACGGCACTTACAACGGACGCAACATCCACCGCATCGAAGAGGATTTCATGTTACAGGGAGGCTCCGCTTCCGGTGACGGCTCAGGCGGAAGCAGCTTCGAAGGCGGCGAGTTCAAGAACGAGGTGAACACTTCGCTCCGTCACTATTACGGCGCGCTCTGCTACGCTTCAAACAGTCTCGGCGATTTAAGCGATGGCTTTTATATCGTGAACAGCAAGAAACCGAAAACAAACCTCGAAAACACCTACTCGCTGCTCGCGCAGAACTTCATGAACCAAGCTCAGCAGTACGGTTCTATTGCTCAGTCGATAACTGAAGATGTCGATAATTACGAATATATGCGATATCTGTACGGAAGCCTTTTTGAATATAGCAGAGATGCGTACTATTCAATAGTCGGAATGTACAACAGCATCACCGACGCAGTTAAAAAGACATACGAGGAAAAAGGCGGGAAACCTGAGTTAGACGGCTGCTATACAGTTTTCGGACAGACAGTCGAAGGTTTTGAGGTCATCGACAAAATCACAGAGGTCGAAAAGGAAGCAAATGCACAGGGCGTGGTGAGCAAGCCCGTTAAAGACATTATCATCGACAAGATCGAGATATTCACAATGGAATAATAAAAACGCCCCTCCCGGGGCGTTTTTTAATGTACAATTCAAAATGCAAATTACTTTTCATTAATGACATCAAGTACTTCCGACTGTTTCTCAACTACACAGAACTGTTCCTCGCGATAAAGGACGTAAACCCTTTCGCCTTTTTCTATATCGGTTTCATACTCGGATACCGCTTCAAACTCATAATGTCTGCCCTTATAGACAAGCTCTATCTTTCCGTAATCGTCGCCCCCGATACGTTCAATACAGATCGCCTCTGCCCCGCTGAGATCGGTTCGTGCTGAAAGATCATCTCCGCCGACGTGCTGGATCACCGGTTTGATGAAATGCATCACCGTAAAATTCACCATACAGCCGAAAAATACCGCAAGCGGAAAGCTCACGAACGGGTGTATCCCGAGAAGCTTCATCACTATGCCGAATGCGCCGAACGCTGTTCCGAACACAGTAATCATAGTAATGTTATGCGGAATAAGGTCTTCTATCGGTATTGTCTTTCCCTTTATATTGTGAAGCCGCGTTTCCATACCGAACGAACGTATCTTTTCCATATACCGCAGTATCATATCAGCTGTGAACGCGGTAACGCAGACAACCGTCACAATAATGTAAAATTCCATCAGTCCGCCTCTGCCTTGTCGAGTATCTCAAACCTCAGCTTTCCGACGCGAAGATCATCAAGTGTCATGACCGTAATCCGGAAATCCGGAGTTTCTACGCTTTCACCGACTTTCGGTATGCGTCCGAATAGTTCGTAGATCCAACCGCCTATCGTATTGCTTTCGGAATCGATCTCATAGCGATCCTCAAAGTAACGGTTGAAATCGTTCTGTGATACTTCCCCGCTTGTCTCGAAAACTTTCTCGCTTACAAATCTGACCGGAGCTTTTACTTCATCGGTCTCATCCCATATCTCGCCGACAAGCTCCTCCATTATATCCTCAAGCGTTACGATACCCTCAGTACCTCCGTACTGATCGACGACGACCGCAAGATGTATCTTGCTTCGCTGCATTTTTCGCAGAACGTCAGATATTTTCATAAGTCCCGGAACGAACATTGTTTCCTGTACTATGTCACGGACATAAAAGCTCTCGTTAAGCGCAAGCTTTTCAAAAAAATCCCGGTGACGTACGATACCGACAATGTGATCTATCGTTTTTTCGTAAACAGGCATACGCGAATAGCCTTCTTTAATGAACAGCTCGCGAAGCTCCTCAACACCGGTGTTGATATCCGCCGCTGCGACATTAACACGGGGTGTTATTATCGAAGAAACAACGGTCTCGTCAAATTCAAGCGCGCTTCTTACAAGATCACTCTCCTGTTCTTCAAGAACGCCCTCATCTTCGATCTCGTCAATAAGCTGCATCAGCTCTTCCTCGTTCATGCTGACTTCACCGTTTTTCCCGCCGAAGAGCCGTGCCGCGCCTTTCTGAAGCAGCAGAAAGAATGCCGACAGCGGGGTAAAAACGATCGTAAGAGCTTTCATTATACCGCTTATCGCGCAGGCGAAATTCTCGGCGTTAAGCTTCGCTATCGTTTTCGGCAATATCTCACCGAAAATAAGAACAATAACAGTGACCGCAGCAGTGGATATAAGCGTACCATTCTCACCGAAAAGCGCTATGCACAGCACGGTCGCGAGCGAAGATGTAAGGATATTGACGATATTATTGCCTATAAGTATGGTCGTAAGCGTCTTGTCATAACGCTCGATTATCCCGAGTGCGCGTGCAGCCTTTTTCGAGCCGTTTTCAGCGCGGCTTTTGAGACGTATGCGGTTGGCACTTGTATAGGCAGTCTCCGAAGCGGAGAAGAACGCGGATATTATCACGAGTATCGCAAGTATTATACCGGTCCGTATATATTCTTCCATGGTCGTTTCCTTTTATTAGTTGCGGTTTTAATACTGCAATTATATCATATCGCGCGGGTTTAGTCAAGGGCAGTTTTATAGCAGCGTTCCCCCTGCCCGGGAGCAGGGGGAACATTGTAGTTAATGTCTGCTCATCAACCGCGAATCGGCTTCAAAGCGCAGCTTGAAGCTAATTCGCGGTTGCAAAAGTGCAAGGGAAATCACAAAAATTCAAATTTGCCTTGCACTTTTGTTCGCCCGAAGGCGAAATGAGCTTGACATCAAGGAATGTGTCCGCTGTAAAACTCGCTGAAGGCGCGTTTTACAGCGATCCCAAATCCTGTAAAACAAGATTTGGGACAACAACTGCCAAACGGCAGTTGTTGAGGACACATTAGTTATCAGTTCATCATAGGATCTGAATCTTTTACCTGTATTCCGCCGAGGACAGTCTCACCGCCGCCGATGTCATACGCGAAAGAGACAAGAGTATCACCGTCGTAAAGTATGCTCTCACGAACAACAAGTCCTCTGTTTGCAAGTCTGTCGAGAAGCTTTATCGCTTCCTGCGCACGATCTTTGACGGGCTTGTCTTTGTTTCCGGACATAAAGTTTTCGATCTCGTTATCGACCAGTTCCATGCGCTCGACCCAGTCAGCATCGCCGACAGGCAGAGTGACAGCCACACCGGTCGTTACCGCGGAAGCGCCGCTCCCGTCTTTCGGGATGACCGCGTAAATGAACAGCGTCATTATATCGGCAGTTCCGACCTCGGGACGGTTGAGCGTGTATCTGAACACGGGCTTGTCGCCGTCAAGCGCGCAATATACTCCCTTGCTGTCATCTACGGTTATGCTGCCGGATGTAAGCATCTCTACCTTGTACGCCACAACGTACTTCGAGAAGTCGATATTCTGCGAGTAAAGCTCGTCAAGCATATTATCAGCGAGATACTTCTGATAAAATTCCGCAAACTCGTTATCGGACTTTATGAGACCTTCGGTGTAGAGCCCGTCTTCAAAGCAAGCGTGAGACTTTTCATGCGAAGCGGGGTACCATTCGCCCTCATTGTCATTCGCGCCGCCGGTACTGCCGTTTACCGCTTCCATTTCCTCTTCCTGGCTGTCATCATACGGCTCTGCGTAGGTTCTCGCTTCCTGTGAGAAATAGTCTGATATAAGGCGCACAAGCATATCGTTCAGCTTTTCGACAGTATAGTTTCCGACAGTCGGCTCAAGATGCGAGTTGCCTATACCGCTGTCGTCTGTAAGGAATGTATATGTTCCGCCTGTTGCCATAGCCATGCACCGGCAAAGGAACTCGGTCTGAGTATCGACACCGCTGGACGCAACCGGTATAATACGTATGCCGAGTTTTGCAGCCTGCTGTATGAGCTGTTTTAAGCTCTGGAGACCGTCGTCAAGGTGCGGCGGGGCATCAAGCACCAGAAGCATTATCTTTTCACTCGTACTTCTCCACTGATGTCCGTTGATGCCGTTATCGAGTGCTGCCGTAACTGCTTCGGGATAATCCCCGCCGCCATCCGAACGCTGGTCATTCAGGTGATCGACAGCAATACTGATATTTTTAGTGAAGCCGAAATCGCGGACAATATATTCGTCGCCGCGGTCGCGGTAGAAATTAACACTTAGCTGGACATCGGCATTTGTCGCATTCTCAACACGATTAACAACGTCACCGAGTTCAGTCTGTAAGTATTTCAGCTCATCACCCATAGAACCGGTCGTATCGACCATCAGCATAAGATCGAGCTCCGTGCGCATAGACGAACTTTCCGGAACAGATATCTCTATTGCAGTATCCGAACCCTTCATCTCATCGGTAAGTTCGGTTATGACTGCGCGCCCGTCCGACGCTTCGACGATTATCTCGTCAGCTTTGCGGGCATTGTGCTTATCTGTATCAAGTCCCATGAAAAGGAACGCTTCTCCCCTGCTGTCTGCAACAGTCTCCCAGATTATCGTCTTCGACGATTTTTCGGCGAGTTTTACTGTCAATCCTGCGGCGGGAGCTCCGTTCGCGTCCTTAACGCGCACAAACACACGCTCACGGGTGGAAAGCCGCCAGTCCTGCTCAACTTCCGCCCAGTCCGAGCGCTGCTCAAAGAGCTTCTTCCAGAACACAAAGTTGCTGTTATCTCGCCATTCTCCGCCGGTAAGCATTCCCGCACGGCGCTGTTCTTCACTGAAATCCCTATAGCCGTCGGTTTCATCATCAGATTTGTAGCTTTCAAAGCTGTCATCATAAACGTATTCTTCAATGTCGTAGTCTGCGGCAAAAGACGGTGCTACCGTTGTGGCATACGTTTCTTCGGCGTATGTTTCAGCGGCACGAGTCTCCGCCGCTTCCTTTCCAGCATCAGCAGCTGATGGTGAAGTTGAAGCAGCACCTCCGCTTCCTCCGCAGGACGATACAGAAGCTATGATCGCTCCGATAAGTATCACAGACAATATATTCTTTTTCATAGTTCTCCTCCTTTTCTTTGAGCGAAACTGCTTTATTCAAAGCTTGTTTCGCTGCATATATTCAACGTAACATTGTAAATAAACGGAAAGCTGTTTAAATGATCCGCAGCTTTCTGAAGATCGTTTATGGTCATATCGTGAAAGAACCTTATCTGATAATCGTTTGTAATCCTGATATAACCTATCGTCTCAGCATCAAGCTCCTTGATTATACGTTCCATTTCACTTTTTTCCGCTTCCGGTGCTGCACTTATAAGGAGCTGATTTTTCGCATACCGTATTCCCGTTTCGGGATCGGTCAGTATTTCTTCAGGCGACGGTTCGCTGTAATACATCTCGCCGATGTCGTCTGATTTTTCAGGTGACTTATCGCCATATACCACATTCTTTACTGCGTCAAGGCTGTCAAATTCACCGTATTTCTTTATTTTGCTGTAATCGTCGGCATAAACGTGATAAACGCCGTTTATCCGGAACACGAGCCATGTCTTTCCGTTACGCTCGAATAAGACTTCCGCACCGCCGTCGGCATGATCTTCAAGCTCATCCGCCTGTTCGGAAAGCGGCGTGATACCGAGCCTTGTGAGGCTATCATAGTCGTTGCCTTCAACTTTATAGATATTTCTTATGATCGGCGCATTCACAAATCCCTGTTTCCCGCCGTTCACGCTCGAATAATTGCAGTTTACCCTTACAGTTTCGCCGTCTTTCAGATCGAATTCCGAGGATATATAATCGAGATTACTGTCAAGCAGCGGCGTAAAATAGCGATTCGCGAACATACTTGTCTGATAACCGTAGTATATATTGCCGATGCGCATCACATAAACGAAACAGGAGCCGTAGTCCTCTATCTCTATGCCTTCGGAGTCAATATCGTTGAACCCCATTGCGCCCTGTGCGAGAATGATGTTTTCGTATGCTCCTACAAGCTCGCCGTTACTGTAAACGCGATACTCCGGATAAGAATAAATAATCAGATATTCGCGGTATTTGTGCGGAGCAACGCAGTATATATCTTCGGGGTCGTATTTCTCAATACCTGCATATTCGGTAGCTTCCTCAAGCGTCATCGGCGAGAAGCTTATGAGCCTGTCTATCTGCGGATCTCCGCCGTATCCCGCTACTCCGCCCGAAACACGGGTTATATCCGCTTTTACAAGCCCGAACTCTCCGTCTTCGAGCTTTATCTCTTCCGGAAAATCATTGTAGCTGTACATATCGATCCAGCCTGTCCTGTTTTTGCTGTATGTGATATATCTGTCGCCGACACGCATTATTGCAAACTCGGCATTCTGCTCCTTGTTATAGAATATCTCATCGTATATGACCTCAGCGCGCTTTTTTTCTTTCTGTGTCACGGAAGTCAATGTGGTTGTTACGGCGGAACCCGCTCCGCCTTCATCGACTGCGCCCGTTGTCTGTGAAACTTCACCGCCTTTGCAGGATGCAAGCATTGCCGCTGTTACAACGAGCGCAGCGACAGAAAATGATCTTTTCATGCGATCCCCTCCTTTCGCGTAATCTGTATATAACACTTTACCGACATAACAAAGGTTACATATTTTTACAAAATTAATTTTATCAGGTTTTTATCCCGTTTTCAACCCATATCCGGTTACAGTCCGTTTACAAAGCGGTTACATTTTCTCGACGAAGGTTACAGAATGTTACAAAAAGACCGCCTCTGTACATGACAGAGGCGGTCTTTATAAATACGTATACTATTTGAGAGCAATCAGGCACCGATCACTTAGCCTTGCCCTGATTTGCAACTGCACCCATTTTAGCCTTGAGCTCTTCGGGATCACAGAGGTAGTTCTTGCTTATTACCTTGAAATCATCGTCGAATTCGTAAACGAGCGGGATAGCTGTCGGGATATTCTCGTTGATGATATCCTCATCGCTCATGTTGTCGAAGTACTTTACAAGTGCGCGGAGAGAGTTGCCGTGTGCTGCGATGAGAACACGCTTTCCAGCCTTCATCTGAGGCTTGATCTCCTGCTCAAAATACGGAACAGCACGCTCGATAGTGGTCTTTAAGCTCTCCTGAAGAGGAAGGAGCTTAGGATCAACATCTCTGTACTTGGGATCCTTGCGCGGGTTGCGGGGATCGTCCTCTGTGAGTGCCATAGGCGGAACATCGAAAGATCTTCTCCAGATCTTAACCTGATCTTCGCCGTACTTAGCAGCAGTCTCAGACTTGTTGAGACCCTGGAGAGCGCCGTAGTGACGCTCGTTGAGCTGCCAAGCCTTGATAACGGGAAGCCACTCTCTGTCCATTTCAGCAAGTACGTTGTTGAGAGTGTGGATAGCTCTCTTGAGGTAAGATGTGTAGCAGATATCGAAGTCGAAGCCGGCTTCCTTAAGAGCGCGGCCGCCCTTCTTTGCTTCCTCAACACCGTTCTCGGACAGCTCAACGTCTGTCCAGCCGGTGAATTTGTTTTCCTTGTTCCACTCGCTTTCGCCGTGGCGGATAAGTACAAGTTTCATGCTCATATTTTTATATTTCCTTTCGTGTTATATTTATTGATATGCAGTATTTCCGCTACTTAACTATCCTCATTACCGCGGAATATATCGGCTGCAAGGCAGAGACCCGTCCTCTGTACACAGCTACAGACAGGCTCGCCGCCGCACGTCCGCGGCTCAGCCGTTCTCAGCAGCCTTTACGATCTCGGTGAAGTCGGGAGCCTTGAGAGAAGCGCCGCCGATAAGACCGCCGTCAACGTTCTCCTTTGCTACGAGCTCAGCAGCATTCTTTGCGTTCATAGAACCGCCGTACTGGATAGTAGCGGCATCTGCTGTAGCCTTGTCGTACTGCTTTTCAAGCTGTGCACGAATGAATGCGCATACTTCCTCTGCCTGATCTGCTGTAGCTGTCTTGCCTGTTCCGATAGCCCATACAGGCTCATAAGCTATTATGCACTTAGCAAAGTCGGAAGCGGGGATACCAAAGAAATCAAGCTTGATCTGACGAGCGATAACTTCCTCTGTGATACCGCACTCACGCTCCCAGAGAAGCTCGCCTACGCATACGATCGGCTTCAGGCCTGCCGCGAGAGCAGCCTTTGTACGCTTGTTTACAGTCTCGTCCGTCTCTGCAAAGTACTGTCTGCGCTCGGAATGTCCGAGAACAACGTACTCAACGCCCATTTCAACAAGCATATCAGCGCTTATCTCGCCTGTGAACGCGCCGCTCTTCTCAAAGTGACAGTTCTGTGCGCCGATTTTGATATTTGTTCCCTTAGTTGCTTCAAGAGCAGTTTCGAGGTTTGTGAACGGTACACAAGCAACGATCTCTACACTCTTGATGTCTTTTACCATAGGTGCGAGCTCT
This sequence comes from uncultured Clostridia bacterium, assembly GCA_947168885.1. GTDB lineage: Bacteria > Bacillota > Clostridia > Oscillospirales > Ruminococcaceae > Ruminiclostridium_E. The sequence goes on from CAMVNQ010000005.1 coordinate 18,632, forward strand.
GTGAGAAGAGCTTTAGCCTCAGGGCGGGTCTTGTTCATCTTCCAGTTGCCCGCGATAACTGCTTTTCTGACTGATTTTTTCATATTTTTATCCTTCGTTGATAATTATTTTTTCTTGTCTTTCTTATCTTTTTTGCGTTTTCTTTTAATGATCTTCTTTGCGGACTTTGTGCTTACTACACAGTCCTCTCCGCCGTTCATAATGACGTTGATGCTGTTCGGTGCAGTTACAGCGCAAATAAGTATGAACAAAGCTATGCCGGCTAATACACCAACGAGCTTTCCGTTGTCAGTTTTAAGAAAATTGATAACCTTTTCCATTACGAACATCCTTTCCGTTTACTTATCATTCCTGTTGGACAGGATATGTATAATAAACCTGACTATTGCCGCTACGACAACAAGTCCGCAAACAACGAGAGTTACGATACTGCCCGCATCGAGATTTGAAAAATCCATAGACCGTTCCTCCGAAAACGCGGCTTACGGGCGGGAGACACCCCGCCCGAATCCTGCAATAAAATTACTTATCCTGGATAACATCGATACCCGGAAGTACCTTTCCTTCAAGATATTCAAGGGAAGCACCGCCGCCTGTGGAGATGTGGCTCATCTTATCAGCGAAGCCGAGCTGTACTACAGCCGCAGCGGAATCGCCGCCGCCTATGATCGTTGTAGCGTCTGCCTCTGCAAGAGCCTTTGCAACAGCGATAGTGCCCTTAGCGAGGATCGGGTTCTCAAATACGCCCATAGGACCGTTCCATACAACAGTCTTAGCGCCCTTAGCAGCTTCTGCATAGAGTTCCATTGTCTTTGTGCCGATGTCAAGACCCATCATATCAGCAGGGATCTTGTCGGAATCAACGATAGTTGTTTCTACGGGTGCGTCGATAGGATCAGGGAACGCCTTTACAATAGTGGTATCGATCGGGAGAAGGAGCTTCTTGCCGAGCTTCTCAGCCTTAGCGATCATTTCCTTGCAGTAGTCGATCTTCTCGTCATCAACGAGAGATGTGCCGACTTCATAGCCCTTTGCCTTTAAGAAGGTATAAGCCATACCACCGCCTATGATAAGTGTATCGCACTTTTCGAGGAGGTTGGAGATAACGTTGAGCTTATCCGCTACCTTAGCGCCGCCGAGGATAGCTACGAAAGGTCTTACAGGGTTCTCAACAGCGTTGCCGAGGAATTCGATCTCCTTGTTCATAAGGTAGCCGACAGCTGTCTCCTTAACGAACTTTGTAACGCCTGCTGTGGAAGCGTGGGCTCTGTGAGCGGAACCGAACGCGTCCATAACGAATACTTCGTTGTCAACGAGGTCTGCGAGCTCTTTAGCAAAACCTTCGCCGTTCTTTGTCTCGTCGTTTCCTCTGAAACGTGTATTTTCAAGGACAACGATCTCGCCGTCCTTCATTTCGGCAACAGCCTTCTTAGCGTTCTCGCCTACAACATTGTCGTCCTTAGCGAATGTTACCTTTGTCTTAACGAGCTCTGCGAGTCTGTCAGCAGCAGCCTTGAGAGAGAACTTATCCTCAGGACCGTTCTTCGGTTTGCCAAGATGTGAACAAAGCACGATTTTCGCGCCGTTCTCAGAAAGCTTGTTGATAGTAGGGAGAGCAGCAACGATACGGTTGTCGTTTGTGATAACGCCGTCCTTCATAGGAACGTTGAAATCTACTCTGACGAGTACCTTTCTGCCCTTTACATTAAGGTCTTCCACATTCTTTTTGTTCAGTTTGCTCATTTGGGATACTTCCTTTCAGCTTATTCGGAGACCGCATTTTGCAGTTTCCTAAAATTAACATTTCTATTATAGCAGATATTTATAAAAATATCAATATGAACAGAAAGTTTTTTTGAGATATGGCGAAGTGCGCATTGTACACAATTATATATTGTATGAACATTGTGCATATATACAATATATTGAAAAAAGCTTGAAATTTCCGGTGAGATGTGCTATAATATTTTGGTATTTCTGAAAAATCATGCAGTAAAGGTGATAAGATGGCAAAGAAAAACTACGATGATAACAGCCTTAAGTCCCTCAAGGGACCTGATCAGGTACGAAAACGTCCTGCCGTAATATTCGGTTCCGACGGTGTTGAGGGCTGCCGCCACTCGGTATTTGAGATACTCTCGAACTCGATAGATGAAGCGCGCGAAGGTTACGGAAAGCGTATCGTCATCACACGTTTCAACGATATGTCTCTTGAAGTAGCCGATGAGGGGCGTGGTATCCCGATAGATTTCAACCAGAACGAGGATAAGTACAACTGGGAGCTTGCGTTCTGCACGCTTTATGCCGGCGGTAAGTACGACAACAACAGCGGTGATAACTATTCGTTCGCCCTCGGTCTAAACGGTCTCGGTCTTTGCGCTACACAGTTTTCTTCGGAATATATGACCGTCGAAGCCGACAACGGAACATGGCACTACTCGCTTCGCTTTGAGAAAGGCTTCAACGTAACCGGTGACAAGGACGAAAAAGGCTTTATCCGTACAAGATCGACCGGAAAGTCCGGCACAATCATCCGCTGGAAGCCGGATCTTGATGTTTTCACTGATATTGATATCGGTGATGACTACCTCGACGACGTTCTCCGCCGCCAGTCCATAGTAAACGACGGTCTCGTGTTCGTTTACCGGAACGAGCAGGAGGACGGCTCTTTTGAAGAGACCGAGTACTGCTATGAAAACGGCATCACAGACTATCTTAAAGAAGTCGTCGGAGATACCGCTATCGGAACACCACAGGACTGGACTGCTCAGCGTGTAGGTAAAGACCGTGAGGACAAGGACGAGTACAAAGTAAAGCTGCACGTTGCAGTTGCATTCTCGAATAAAGTCAAACTTATCGAGCATTATCACAACTCATCATGGCTCGAACACGGCGGAAGCCCGGACAAAGCGATGTCGCAGGCTCTCACATCTCAGATCGACAGCTATCTTAAGTCCACCGGAAAGTATAACAAGGGCGAAAGCTCGATAAAATTCAGCGACATTGAAGAATGCCTCGTATTCATCTCGTCAAACTTCTCTACTCAGACGAGTTACGAGAATCAGACCAAGAAGTCTATCACAAACAAGTTCATATATGAAGCCATGCGCGACTGGCTCAAGCACTGCATCGAGGTGTACTTCATTGAAAACCCCGACGAAGCGCTGAAAATATGCGAACAGATCATCATAAACAAGCGTGCCCGCGAGAACGCCGACAAGATACGCGCCGGCGTAAAGAAGAAGCTTACAGGTACTATCGACCTGTCGAACCGCGTCGAGAAATTCGTTGACTGCCGCAGCAAGGACGTATCAAAACGCGAGATATACATCGTCGAGGGTGATTCGGCGCTCGGTTCAGTAAAGCTCGCCCGCGACTCGGAATATCAGGCTGTCATGCCGATACGCGGAAAGATACTCAACTGTCTCAAAGCGGGTTATGACAAGATATTCAAGTCCGAGATAATCACGGATCTTATCCGTGTTCTCGGCTGCGGCGTAGAAGTATCGTCGAAAGCCGCTAAGGATATTTCCGGATTCAGCCTTGACAACCTGCGCTGGAACAAAGTAGTTATCTGCACCGATGCCGACGTGGACGGCTTCCAGATACGCACGCTCGTTCTGACTATGCTGTACAGGCTGACTCCTACACTCATCCGCGAGGGACTTGTATATATAGCGGAATCGCCGCTCTATGAAATCAATACAAAGGAAAAGACATATTTCGCTTACACCGAAGCCGAGAAAACGAAGATACTTGCCGATATAGGCGAGAAGAAATACACAATACAGCGCTCGAAAGGTCTCGGTGAGAACGAGCCGGAAATGATGTCGCTCACGACAATGAACCCCGACACAAGAAGGCTGATAAAGGTGCTCCCGTCCGACGCGCAGAGCACCCAGGAAATGTTCGATCTCCTTCTCGGCGACAACTTACAGGGACGCAAGGACTATATCGCCGAATACGGAAGCAAGTACCTTGATGACCTTGATCTCAGCTGATTAATCGTTCATGCTATGAACTAAAGGAAAGATATAATGAAAAAGAAGAATGAATCCCGTAAAACTCCAAAAAAGCTTGACGCGTATATCGAAGGCGCAGGCATCGTAGAACAGCGGAATATCGTCGATACACTCGAAGAGAACTATATGCCTTATGCCATGAGCGTTATCGTATCCCGTGCCCTGCCCGAGATAGACGGCTTCAAGCCATCACACAGAAAGCTCCTTTACACGATGTACACAATGGGACTGCTGAAGGGTGAACGTACGAAATCCGCAAACATTGTCGGACAGACGATGAAACTCAACCCTCACGGAGATCAGGCAATATACGCAACAATGGTGCGTCTCGCACGCGGAAACGGCGCTTTGCTGCACCCTTACATCGACAGCAAGGGAAACTTCGGAAAAGCGTACTCACGCGATATGTCGTTCGCTGCTTCCCGTTATACTGAGGCAAAACTCGATCCGATATGCAACGAGCTCTTCGGCGACATAGACAAGGACACCGTCGATTTTGTCCCGAACTATGACAACACCCTCACTGAGCCCGTCCTCTTCCCTGTCCGCTTCCCGTCCGTGCTCGTCAACAACAATATCGGCATCGCGGTATCCATGGCGAGCAACATCTGCTCGTTCAACCTCCGCGAGATATGCGAAACGACCATAGCTATGATGAAAGACCCGGAACACGATGTTTCCGCTACTCTCAAAGGCCCCGATTTCCCCGGCGGAGGCTTCATAGTCTATGACGAGGACGAGATGCAGAAGATATACAAGACCGGCCGCGGCAGCATCATTGTCCGCGGAAAGTACACCTTCGACCCCGATTCCCGCTGCATAGAAGTTACCGAGATCCCGCCTACCACCACGGTCGAAGCAATAATAGACAAGGTGCTCGAACTCGTAAAGCTCGGCAAGATAACCGAGATAAGCGATATACGCGACGAGACAGACCTTTCGGGTCTGAAGCTTACGTTTGATCTCAAAAAAGGCAAGGATCCGGACGAGTTCATGCGCAAGATGTTCCGCTTAACACCGCTTCAGGACGCTTTTTCCTGCAACTTCAACGTTCTTATCGCCGGAAATCCGCGCGTAATGGGCGTTTACGAGATATTGCAGGAATGGATCGCGTTCCGTATCGACTGCGTAAAGCGCATGATCTTCTTTGAACTCGGAAAGAAGAAGGATAAGCTGCACCTGCTGCTCGGTCTGAAAAAGATACTGCTCGATATAGACAAGGCAATAAAGATAATCCGCGAGACTAACGAAGAAGCCGAGGTAGTACCGAACCTCATGATAGGCTTCGGCATCGACGAGATACAGGCCGACTACGTTGCGGAAATAAAGCTCCGCCACATCAACCGAGAGTACATCTTAAAGCGTACCGAGGAGATAGACGCGCTCAAAGACGAGATAGCGGATATGGAAGAAACGCTTGAGAGCCCGCGCAAGATCAAGAAATACATCATCGACGAGCTCACCGAAATATCCGAAAAATACGGTCAGCCGCGAAAAACTCTCTTCGCACAGGCGTTCGATGACGACGAGGAAGAGGAAGAAGCAATACCGGACTACACCGTGAACTGCTTCCTTACCGCAGAGGGCTATTTCAAGCGCATTACCTCCCAGTCTCTCCGCATGAGCGGCGAACAGAAGCTCAAAGAGGGCGACGAGCTCATTTTCGAGCAGGAACTTACCGGCAAGACCGACCTTCTGTTCTTCACCGATAAGTATCAGGTATATAAATCATGCGTTAATGACTTTGCGGACACGAAAGCGAGCCTTCTCGGTGATTATATCCCCGCAAAGCTCGAAATGGAGCAGAACGAGCATATCATCAAGATGATACCGACCGAGGACTACAGCGGTCAGATAATCCTGTTCTTCAAGAACGGTAAGTGTGCAAAAGTGCCGCTGTCATCCTTTGAAACGAAGACAAGACGCAAAAAGCTCGCAAATGCTTATTATGACGGCTCTGAACTCATCGCAATGTATCTGCTTCCGGAGGACAGAGATTTTATTCTTCAGTCCGAGGCAGGAAAGGTTCTCATCTTCAACTCCGCGCTCGTGCTCCCGAAAGCCGCTCGTGACACACAGGGTGTTCAGGTAATGAGACTCACAAAAACAGAGCTCCGTTCGGCACTCCCGTATGACGAAGGAATGATCGACGACGCAGACAAGTACCGTTCAAAGACTGTTCCGTCCGCGGGAATGATGTCAAAGCTCGATGTAGGACAGATAACGTTTGAATGATATATGACGGCGATAAAGCGTCCGGAACGGCACGGTGCCATCCCGGGCGCTTTTTGCTGTTTCAGAGCGCAAAAAAGTGTTGCATTACCGGACAAGATGTGATATAATAAATTAAATATGTAATTTATACGAAAGGACGAACCTTTTTGGATCACAGAATAAATCTCGGTGCATGGCGAAAGGTTTTTGCCGTTCCATCCTGTATTGCTGACGAGCATCATCTCAAACTTGCTTCAGGGACCCAGATAAAGGTGCTTCTGTATCTTCTCGCGTACCCGGATGTCGGCTTACGCGAAGAAAATATAGCCTCTGAGCTCGGAATAAGCAAAGAAGATGTTTCCGACGCTGTTTTATACTGGATCAACGCACAGATACTCTCCGGCAGCGACGGTGAATACTATCCTTCGGAAGCTGTGCATAGCACTCCGCCCGCAAAGCCTGTTCTACAGCCGGTAAAAGAAACGGTATCCCTGTCCACACCCGAAGCAAGAGCCGCTCTCTCTTCGGAGACCCAGTTCCCGCCAAAGGAAATAGCTGGCGCAGTAAACGGCAGTACAGCTATAAAATGCCTTTTTGATACATACGAAAAGCTCGCGGGACGTCCAACAAAACACGCCGAACGTCAGACTCTCATGGTACTCGTCGAAGAGATCGGGCTTCCCTGCGAAGTGGCTATGATGCTGATAGAGTACTGCTTCAACATAGACAAAGCTACTCCCGCTTATATGAAGGCGGTAGCGCTGGACTGGATAGAAAGCGGCATCGACGACATACCAAAAGCGGAAGAACGCATAAAACTGCTCCGGAACCGTCATACCGCGGAAGGTCGGCTGAAACAGAAGTTCGGTATCACTTCGGCATTCTCACAGAAGCAGAAGCAGATGATAGCAGAATGGAGCGATATGGGCATTTCCGAAGCACTTCTCGATGAAGCTTATGATATAACGATGAACAACACCGGGAAACCGAGTTTTCCGTATATGGACAAAATACTGCGCGAATGGATAAAAAACGGCATAACCGAACCGTCACAGCTCGAAAGCCGGAAGAAAACGGAAGTTGCCGAAAAAGCACCTTCTTACAGCACATCTGAGATAGAACAGCGCACATATAACAAATACAAGAACATATAAAAGTGAGGGATATATGGGATTTGACAGCAGATTTTTCGCTATCGCGGAAGCGGAGCTGAACCGGATACAACAGAAAAACAAGTATCTCTCGGAAACTCGGCTTGAGGAAGTAAAGCTGAAATTTCCGGACACCTACGCTCTTCGGACGAAGATCGCGGGGACCTGTGCCCGGCTTCTTTCCGTTATAGCGGAAACAGGCGGCAATACAGCAGAAAAACTCTCGGAGATAGAAAAAGACAACATGGCGCTCCGTGATCAGCTTAAAACCTCTCTTATAAGCCACGGGCTCCCTGCGGACTACCTTGACCCGATATATGACTGCAAAAAATGCTGTGACACAGGTATAGTTGACGGGAAACGCTGCAGTTGCTTCATGGAGAAAGTGAAAGCCGCCGCGTCATCCGAGATGAACCGTTCGTCGCCGCTAAGTCTCTGCACATTCGACGAGTTCAGTCTCTCCTACTACGATGACACAACACCTACTCCGCTCGGTCCTACGGCAAGAAAAATAATGGAGATAAACCTTAAAGCGTGCAGAAAGTATGCCGAGGAGTTCCACCTGCCGTACAACGGAATGCTTCTTCGCGGAAGGACTGGGCTCGGAAAGACACATCTGTCGCTAAGCATAGCATCGGCGGTAATCGACAAGGGATATAACGTGATATACGGCTCTGCACCGGATCTGCTTCGCATGATAGAACGCGAACATTTCGGAAACGCTCCTGCGGACTTAGATACACTTGGAATGGTGATACGAGCCGACCTTCTCGTTCTCGACGACCTCGGCGCGGAATTCGACACAAAGTTCAGCCAGTCCGCGCTTTATAACATCATAAATGACAGGATAAACGCCTCACGTCCTACCGTGATAAGCACGAACCTCGAACATAACGAGCTTTCGGGACGCTACGGCGAACGGATATATTCCCGCATCTCCACAATGGAGGAGCTTTATTTTACCGGCAGTGATGTGCGTGTTAAAAAAGCGGCGGAAGGATAAAAAAGACAAAGACAGGAGACAGGATATGAGACTTGCGGCAATAGTCGGTCGTCCGAATGTCGGAAAATCGACGCTTTTCAACAAGATAATCGGTCAGAGACTCTCGATAGTCGAAGACACGCCGGGAGTTACCCGCGACCGTATTTACGGCAAAGCAGAGTGGCTCGGTCAGAGCTTCATGCTAGTGGATACCGGCGGTATCGAACCGGAGAGCAAGGATGTGATACTGTCACAGATGCGTGAACAGGCACAGCTTGCAATCGACAGCGCGAACGTGATAATCTTCGTGGTCGATCTTACTACCGGAATTACAGCAAACGACGAAAGCGTAGCGGCAATGCTGCTCAAAAGCGGTAAGCCCGTTGTACTCTGTGTAAACAAGTGCGACTCGGTCGGCGCTCCCCCGCCGGAGCTTTATGAGTTCTACAACCTCGGTCTCGGCGACCCGATAGCCGTCTCCTCCGTTCATGGACACGGAACAGGTGATCTGCTCGATGCGGTAATGAAGAATATGCCGGACGATGACGAGGAAGACTACGACGATGCTCTCATAAAAGTTGCAGTCATAGGCCGCCCGAACGCGGGAAAATCATCGCTCATAAACAAGATCGCGGGTGAACAGCGCGTTATCGTCTCCGATATAGCCGGAACGACCCGCGATGCGATAGATACCGTCATAGAGCGCGACGGCGAGAAGTATGTATTCATAGACACAGCAGGCATACGCAGAAAGTCGAAAGTAACCGAGAGCGTCGAGCATTTCAGCGTTCTTCGTGCTTATATGGCGGTTGACCGCGCGGATGTGTGTGTTATAATGATCGACGCAAATGAAGGTTTTGCAGAGCAGGACAGCAAGGTTGCGGGATATGCCCACGAACAGGGTAAGGCGTGCGTTATCGCGATAAACAAATGGGACAGCATAGAAAAAGACGACAAGACTATGAACGAGTTCCGCAAAAAACTTGAAGTCGATTTCTCATTCATGTCCTACGCGCCGTTCGTATTCATATCTGCGCTTACCGGTCAGCGGATAGACAAGCTTTTCGAGCTTGTAAAGTACACTGCCGAACAGAACGCGCGCCGCATAACGACGGGAATGCTGAACGATCTGTTAAGCTATGCGACATCAAGAGTCCAGCCCCCCTCGGACAAAGGCAAGCGCTTAAAGCTGTACTACATGACACAGGCTTCCACCAAGCCGCCGACATTCGTTGTTTTCTGCAACAACAGAGAGCTTTTCCATTACTCATATCAGCGCTATATCGAGAACCAGATACGAGAAGCATTCTCCCTTGACGCAACGCCTATACGCATCGTTGTCCGCGAGCGCGGCGACGAAAAGAACGCAAAAGCGTGACCGGCGCTTGCGGCAGATTGATGCCGCACCCAATAATATTAAATCGAAGGTAATAATCAATGGACACAATGATGTATGTGCTGTGCTTCGCACTCGCAGCGATTATTCCGTATATGCTCTGCGGTGTGAATACAGCGATAATAGTGACAAAGATAAAATCCGGCGAAGATATCCGTAAGCTCGGAAGCGGAAATGCGGGTCTTACCAACACCCTCAGGACACAAGGCAAGCTTGCCGCACTGTTCGTTCTGATAGGCGATATTCTCAAGGGCGTATTGTCGATAATCCTCGTCCACCTGCTGTTCAGATACGTTCTCGGCATAGACACCTATTCACACGATAGCGGCTGGAGCTGGGTGAACTATCTTTCCGGAGTTTTCGCTGTTCTCGGTCATGTTTTCCCGCTTTACTACGGATTCAAGGGCGGCAAGGGCATTCTCGTGACATTTGCGTCTATGCTTGCGATAAACTGGCTTGCGGGAGTCATACCGTTCGTTTTCTTCGTAATAATAGTCGCGGTCTCACGCTATGTTTCCCTCGGTTCTGTGATAGCAGCCGCCGTCTATCCGTTCACCGTGCTTATCCTTTCTCTGATACAGCATGACAGTTCGTCGTGGATCTGCTTCGGTCTTTCGGCGATAATAGGGATAATGCTTATATTCATGCACCGCGAGAATATCAAACGTCTCGCCAACCATACTGAAAAGAAACTCGGACAAAAGTCCTCTGAACCATCCGACAAACTACCCGCTGACAAGGAGACTGAAAAATGAGCAAATTCATCGTAAACAAAGAGAATGTGAAGATCACCGGACGCGGAATGTACGACGAAGACCAGAATTTCTGGTGCGCACTTTCCGGAAGCGGATTTGAATGCCGGTTCAAGGGCAGGACGCTTACGCTGAAGCTTATCGGTGACAAGGCTGCGGAGCTGCCCGCAAACGACGAAAACTGGGTAAGATACGCTGTATATGTCAACGGCATACGCACGATCGAAGGGCTTCTTGACAGCGTCGTAAAGACAATTCCCGTTATTTGCGGAACAGAGTATTCTAAAGAGGTCGAAGCGGACATAAAATTCATTAAACTGTCCGAATGCGCAATGTCAACTGTCGGCATCTGCCCGATAGAGTGTGACGGCGAGATAACACCGATACCGGAAAAGCCGATGAAGCTTGAGATCATAGGAGATTCGATAACCTGCGGCTATGGTGTTGATGCGTATGACCCGCTCGTTCATTTCAAGACAGCGACCGAAGACTTCACAAAGTCCTATGCTTACAAGACCGCAAAAATGCTCGATGCTGACGTCCGGGCTTTCTCGATAAGCGGTTGGGGCATAATTTCGGGATATGTTGATTCACCGGATATGCCGCGTCTCACCGATCATCTGCTCCCGCCGTACTATACGAAGCTCGGATTTTCATACCAGAAATTTGACGACCGCGACGATCTCGCACCGCAGGATACAGACTGGGACTTTTCGGAATATGTCCCTGACCTTATCGTAATAAATCTCGGAACAAACGATAACAGCTGGTGTACCGGACACGAAGACCGATACGCAATGTACGTCGATGAATACGCGAAATTTCTTCATACCGTACATAACTGCAACCCCACATCGAAGCTTCTGTGCATAATGGGTGTTATGCTGGACGAGATAGCACCGTACATGGAAAAGGCTGTTGATATTTTCAGAGCGCAGTCCGGGTTTAATCAGATATACACTATGCGATTCAGACCACACGACGGCTCGAAAGGCTTCGGTGCAGACTTTCATCCCTCACAGGCAACCCATGACACCGCTGCAGAGGCGCTTACGGAGAAGATAAAAGAGATCATCAAGTAATATCATTTTTATTATCATTGTTTTGTTTATCAACAACTGCTTTTTTCAAGATCTCAAAGGATGAGAAGCGTTATGCACGAATAGCATCATTTATGACTATCTTTTCCTGTATAATGTTTATTGTGCAATCAATAGAGAATGCTTACGGCAATATCATTCTAAACGTTGCCAGTTCGATTATCACTAATCTTGCAGATATAGCTGTTGATCTTCTGTTTTTCCTGACAATTAGTACTATCATGAAAAAGGTCGGTCGCAACGATATAATTGCTTCCGGAAAGATCATATTTATTGCCCAGACAATTACCGGAGTTTTGGCCATAACACGCATATTCTTCAAACTGAACTCATTTAGTTTTATCACAACAGCGTTATATATACCTGAATTTGCGCTGAGTATCATCTATATGAATTTCATCAGGAAAATCCGGAATGTTCTGACCGAACATCAGGATAAACTGCTGAATAACAGCATACAGGCGGAGAATATACAGTGACCGGCACAGTGATATAAGGATTAAAGATCATTATGAATACAAGAAACGAAACCGGAAGATTCATTAAAAACGCCGGTCTTGACCGCGGCAGACTTCCCGAAGTATCGAAATACTCCTACGGAGATATTCTGCGAAATATCAATGATACGTTCGTAACAGGAACCGGTGGTAACCACTTGAGCTGGAACGGCAGAATAAAGAACCTGCGTCTTATACGTTCTGCTTCCGGAGACAGAGCCGATATCTGGTATCACAGGCTTACCGAAGCCATACCATCCGAGGAGCAGGTATATCTCATTCTTGAAGACACCAAAGAATATGAAACGAAATACCTTATTTATGAAGCATATCCTTCCGAGATAATCACACTGCTTGACGAAATGAACGTTCCCGGCGAAATTTACATGGTCTCAAAGAAATATAAATGGCTTATCTTCAAAACACATGAAAACACAGCATACTGCACAGGTGATATTCTTTTTTAACTATATATGTGTAATTTTTTTGAAATAATTATTGACATTTCCTGCGTAATGCAGTATAATAACTATATTAATAATGCACATGAATTAAATGTGCTAAATTTTAGGAGGAAAATCTTATGACTTATCCAAATGCTTTCGCGGGCGTTAAGAAGCTTGTTGCTGCTGAAGCGCTCCAGATCATTAGTGCGGGTCTCGGTATTATCATGGCTATACTCAGCTTTGCTGCTATCGCAGGCGCGGCTAACGCTTTAGCAACAGGTTCTGAAGCAAGTGCGGCAGGTGCTGTTGCTTCCGGTATCGGAATCGTACTTTTAAGTATAGGTATCCTTGTTCTCGGTATCATTGCTACAGTATTTACTCTTATCGGTCTCAAGAAGTGCTCTGCTGATGAGCCCAAGAACTTTAACATTGCTTTCTTTGCTGCTATTGCTGTTCTCGCTTTAGGCGTTTTAGCAGGTGTTCTTACCGCTGTTCCGGTAATAGCAAACATAATGAGAGCATTAAGCAATATCGCTAATGTCTGCGTTTTCGTATTTACTGTATCAGGTATCAGCGAACTCGCTCAGAAACTCAACAGATCCGATGTTGTAAACCTCGGCAAGACTATTCTTATCCTTATGGTTGCCGGTTCGGTTTTATCTATAGTAGGTACTTTTGTCAGCGGCGTTTTCGCTATCATCTCTGCTATCGTAAGCCTCGTATGCTACATAGCTTACCTCGTTTACCTTACAAAGGCAAAGGCAATGCTCGAAAGCAACTAAGTAATTTACTGAAAATACCGCCGGAAGCACTTTCCGGCGGTTATTTTTTTCAGAACAATAAGGAAGTCAGTTTTTTTATACGCTGTAAAGCGAAAAAATGCATATAACTCTTGACAAATCCGATATACTATGGTAAAATAAATCAAAGATAGAGGTGCGGGTCTGAAGAGTAGCATTAACGCCAATATTTCAACATATTGTTAATGTGAAAGGGAGATTCGCCGAGGAATGTATAGGTTGAAATATGCATATCCGGTCGTGCATTTAACAGGTGTACGATTGTCATTAAGCCGTCAGGCGTAATGGAGAGCTATCGGCAATATAGCTTTTGTTGGCATTTTGCCGTATTTCCATACGTTTAAGAACCGGCTTTTCAAGTCGGTTTTTGTTGATTTATAACCGGCACCGAACAAAAATAAGCTGTGAAAACAGCATAAAAGAAAGGAAACAACTGTTATGAAAGAGTACAAAGTCGGTATCATAGGAGCTACCGGTATGGTAGGTCAGCGTTTCGCTGTTCTCCTCGAAAACCACCCGTGGTTTAAGGTAAAGGTCCTCGCCGCTTCCGAAAGAAGCGCAGGCAAGACCTATAAAGAAGCTGTAGGTTCCCGCTGGCTCATCGAGAAACCTATGCCCGCAGCTATGGCTGATATGGTCATAATGGACGCAACAAAGGACATCGACAAGATAGCGGAGCAGGTAGATTTCGTTTTCTGCGCCGTAAACATGAAGAAGGACGAGATAAAAGCGCTCGAAGAAATGTACGCAAAGCACGAAATTCCCGTTATGTCCAATAACTCGGCTCACCGCTTCACACCCGACGTACCTATGATAATCCCCGAGATCAACCCGGAGCATATCGAGATCGTTGCGGCACAGAAAGCACGTCTCGGTACAAAGCGCGGTTTCATCTCCGTTAAGTCCAATTGCTCGATACAGAGCTATGTTCCTGCCCTCTCTCCCCTGCGCAAGTTCGGTATCACAAAGGTACTCGCCTGCACATATCAGGCTATCTCCGGAGCAGGCAAGACATTCGAGACATGGCCGGAAATGGTCGATAACCTTATCCCGTATATCGGCGGTGAAGAAGAAAAGTCCGAGCAGGAGCCGCTCAAGGTATGGGGCAGGATCGAAGGCAACGAGATCGTCAAGGCTTCCTCACCGAGCATCACAACACAGTGTCTGCGTGTTCCTGTTTCCAATGGTCACTTCGCTGCTGCGTTCGTAAGCTTCGAAAACAAGCCCTCCATAGATGAGATACTTGATATATGGAAGAACTTCAAGGGCGTTCCGCAGGAGCTTGAACTCCCCTCCGCTCCCAAGCAGTTCCTCAACTACTTCACAGAGGATAACTACCCGCAGGCTTCGATTCACCGCAACCTTGAGAACGGTATGGCTGTTTCGATAGGCCGCTTAAGACCTGATACACAGTACGACTACAAGTTCGTATGTCTCTCCCACAACACACTGAGAGGTGCAGCAGGCGGCGCTGTTCTCATGGCTGAGCTTTATGCGGCAAAGGGATACTTTGACTGATAACAGGCTGATCTCTCCCGTGAGAGCGGGAGAGATCACATAAGATAAGGAGATATGATCATGAGAAAAACTATTTTTACGGGTACCGGTGTTGCTATCGTAACACCTATGTTCCCCGACGGAAGTATAAATTATGAAAAATTCGCCGAGCTTATCGAAGAACAGATCACAAACAAGACCGACGCAATAGTCGTTGTCGGAACTACCGGCGAAGCTTCAACCATGACAGACGAAGAACATATCGAGATGATACGTTTTTGCGTTGAGAAAGTTGCAAAGCGTGTTCCCGTCATTGCGGGCACCGGAAGCAACGATACGGGCTATGCTGTAGAGCTTACTAAGGAAGCCGAAAAGGTCGGCGCAGACGCTACACTTCAGGTAACACCGTACTACAACAAGACTTCACAGCGCGGACTTATCGCTCACTTCAATACGATAGCAGATTCGGTAAATATTCCTACTATACTGTATAACGTTCCGTCAAGAACAGGTACAGCAATAGCTCTTGATACTTATATCGAACTCTCGAAGAACGAGAAGATATCCGCAGTAAAGGAAGCAAGCGGCAACATCTCTCTTGCGGCTGAAATAGCGGCTCATACAGATTTCGACATATACTCAGGAAACGACGACCAGCTCCTTCCCTTCCTTTCTCTTGGAGCAAAGGGTGTTATTTCGGTATCGTCGAACGTTATCCCGCGCCAGAAGCACGATATGGTAGAGCTATACCTCGCAGGAAAGCACAAGGAAGCCCTTGAGCTTCAGCTCAAGTACCTTGATATGGAGAATGCGCTTTTCATGGATGTCAACCCTATCCCCGTAAAAGAGGCAATGAACCTTATGGGCAAGAATGTCGGCGAATGCAGACTCCCCCTCATAAAAATGGAAGAAGCGAAGGTGGAGAAGCTCAGAGCCGCACTCAGAAATGCCGGCATTATATAAGCCGCAGCAAATGAAGTATAAAGACAGGAGAACGGACAAATGGTCAATATAGTTATCACCGGTGCAAACGGTAAAATGGGAAGTGTTATATCACAGCTCATAGCAGAACGTGACGACTGCAAAGTCATAGCGGGTATTGATTTAAACACAGACCGCAAAGAGGATTTTCCCGTAGTGAAGTCACCCTTCGATCTTAAGACAAAGCCTGACGTAATAATCGACTTCTCTCACCCGAGCGCACTTGATGATTTACTTTCATACTGCACTATGAACGGCGTTCCGGTCGTTGTAGCAACTACCGGCTACACTGACGAACAGGTTGCAAAAATTAAAAAGACCGCTGAACAGATACCCGTTTTCTTCACGTTCAATATGTCGCTCGGAATAAACCTTCTTGTGGAGCTCGGTAAACGTGCCGCAGCTGTACTCGGCGGTCAGTTCGACATCGAGATCGTAGAAAAACACCACAATCTCAAGAAAGACGCACCTTCGGGCACCGCAATAATGATAGCGGAAGCGCTAAACAACGAGCTTGACAACAAGTATCACTATGTTTATGACCGCCACAGCGTAAGAAAGCCCCGTGAAGCTAATGAGATCGGTATGCACTCGATTCGCGGCGGAACAATAGTCGGCGAGCACGATATAATCTTTGCCGGACACGACGAAGTCATCACGCTGTCACACTCGGCAGCAAGCAAGGAAGTTTTCGCAAACGGCTCGATAAATGCGGCGATCTTCCTCTCGAATAAGGAAAAAGGACTTTACGATATGTCTGACCTGCTTGCGGACAAATAAAACGAAAGGACGGGTATAATATGACAACGATCACAGTAACCGAAGAAGTTTCGATAATCACATTCGCCAATATCCCCTATGACAGCGAAAGCAGCTTTATTTGCAGTGTTTTCTCGGCTGCGGCAAGAGAGAATGTCATTATAGATATGATCTCAAAGGCTCCGGTTTCGGCAGAGAGCACTTCTATAGGATTTACGTTCTCCGACAGCGATATGCCGAAAATACTTAAAGTATCAAACGAAGTAAAACCTGCCAAACCGCCGATGATAAACTCCGGAAACGTGAAATTTCTTATCAAGTCGGCTGAGATGGTAGAAGGCGTAGGCTTTGCGGAGAAGGTCTTCAAAGCACTCGCAAATGCTAAAGCAAATCCTATACTCATAACCACAGCACTCGACGAAATATCTGTTGTAGTCCGCGAAAGCGACAGTACCGATTTTGATTCCGAACTTCGCAAAATGTTCTGAGGTATGCGTCCCGACTCCTCTCTTTTCAAATTGCTTAGATTGTAAAAAAATCCGCCTCTTGAGAGAATGTTCTCAAGAGGCGTTATTTATGTATGCTATTTCACGAACATCTTTACCGCCGATGTTGTCATCAAGCACTTCCCCGCTGTTCACAAATCCAAGATGCTCATAGAATTGTCGTGCGTTCATATTTTCTTCAAGCACCCACAGAATGATCTTTTTGTATCCGAGTTTTTTCAGCTCGAAAATCGCTTTTTCAACCAACTTGCGTCCGTAACCATTTCCGGTGTATTCCGGAAGCAGATATACAGACACGATCTCGCCGTATCCCGCGAATTTCTCCCATCGCGAAGTACAGAAAGCCGTCGTCCCTACAATAATACCCTTGTCAATAAGAACGAGGCTGTTCATACCGGGCTTATTTATGCTCTTTGCCCAGCGTCCTTCCGGTATGCCGTCAAGGTACGACTGCGGAATAATGCCTTTGTATGCGTGTTTCCAGCTCTGTTCATATACACTGCTGACCTGCATCATATCATCGTCGTCAGTAAGATACCTTATTACCATATCACTTTGCCTTATCTTTGTGTTCTTTTAGACTTTTAAGATACTCGTCCATTGTGTTTGCGACCTGTTTTGAATAATTAACAGCTTCAACGACCGTTCTTGCACCGAGAACAACATCTCCGGCTGCAAAGATACCGTCGCGGGTCGTCTTTCCATAGGTGTTCGTGACAAGAAGACCCTTGTCGTTTATATCAAGTCCCGTTGTACTCGAAACTATTCTGTTTCGCGGACCCTGTGACACAGCGATTATTGTCGATGTAGCCGGATAGAACGTTTCTGTTCCCTCTATTTGTACACGCTTACCCTCGCTGTTTTTTTCGCACTTTATAAATACTGTACCGTCATCGGTTATCTCTACCGGTTCGACACCGGTTACGAACTCAACACCGTCATATTTTGCATATTCTATCTCGCTTAAAGCTGCTGCCATATGCTCAGAGCGCGAAAATACCGTTACCCTCTTGCAGCCATGCCGCAGAGCTGTTCTCGCAACATCCATTGCAGAATTTCCTGCACCAATAACATTGACGCTTTCACCGAGAGTGAACACATCGGGGTTTGTAAGATAGTTGATAGCGTAATGTACGTTTCCAAGGCTCTCACCCTTTATGCGAAGCGTATTCGGTCTCCAGACACCTGTACCGATGAATACTGCACTGTATCCGTCACGGAACATATCATCGACCGTTATTGTAATGCCAATAGCGGTGTTAGGCCGTATCTTTATTCCGAGAGCGAGAAGGTACTTCTTATACCTTTCTATGAACTGCTTCGGAAGTCTGAACTCCGGTATTCCGTATCGAAGTACACCGCCGATCTTTTCGCGTGACTCGAATATTGTTATGTCATATCCGCGTCTTGCAAGGATTATCGCGATAGTGATGCCTGCGGGACCGCCGCCGATAACTCCGACGCGCTGACCCTTTTCTTCGGTCTCACCGACTTCAAGCTTGTCGAAATAACTATCGCTGATATAGTGCTCAATACTGCTGAAATGAACGGGTGTGCTTTTTACTCCGAGGACACAGTGACCCTCGCACTGATTGTCGTGATTGCATATCAGAGAACATATTACGCTCAGAGGATTGTTTTCGAAAAGCATACGACCTGCCTCATCAATATCCCCATTGAGAAACGTGCTTATAACATCGGGGATCTGTGTACCAATAGGACAGCCCTTTACGCACATCGGATTTTTGCAGTTGAGACATCTTCGCGCCTCGGTGATTATATTAAATGCCATCTGACTATCACCCTTTCGATCTTCTATTCAATAGGTTGCTTCTCCATTAATGACCGTTCCATCAAGCGTCTCGCCTGTTGTTGCGATATATTTTGTGCAAGGTGTTCCGTCAACCGCTTCACCCTGATTGAACTCTCCTTCAATTGTTTCTATATCTCCATTTTCATAAGTTGTGACAAGCTTTCCGTGTCCTTGCTTATTTTCGTTTACAACTATTCCTTCAAAGTCTTCTTTATATCCATTAATTTCTTCATAATGTGAAATATAATTTCCATTGACCTGACCGTCGACATAATCACAGTTTATTACAAGCGAATAATCCGTATATATAAATTCATCTTTACCCTTACCATTTAATAAACCACCGGTAAACGTGCCTTCTTGAGTATATGAAATAAAACCTTTCATATCCTCCGACACTTCAGTGCTTTCGGTAGGTGTTATACAAATCGTCCCTTCTCCTTCAAGATAACCGTTTACAAAAGTACCTTTATATACAGTAAGATAGTTTTTGGTATTTAAATATGTCATCTCGCCCTTTAACGTTGTCGCACCAAATTCACCGGTCATCTCGACATTCAGACCGTCCTCAAGTGTATATGTGAATTTACCATTTCCGGCTGGGTGATTTCCTCGCCATTCGCCGGTATAAAGCCCCTTATATCCGTTACTAAAAGTATATTCCTTATCGGTGACGTTAAATGTCACAAACGAATTGATGAACAGAAACGCAAGAACGCCGGCAAGGACAAAAAAGACGATCAATAGAATAATAAGACTTAAATGCGACTTTTTTGTCTTTTTTTCAGATGTATCAACCTCGTTAACGAACTCATTTTCCATGTTATACCTTTTTTCCCATAATTCGACATAAAAATATCGCATACCCCCGTCGGCATTAAGGACAACGTTCTCGGGTAAACCGATAACGGTCTGCCGAAAGCGGGGGACTCCCTGTGTCAACAAGTATGCGGTATTTACTTAATATTTTCATCCCCCTTTTCAGGGGGATGAAAGAAGTTAAACTATATTATCATCGCTTCACTCTGAAATGAGAAGCAACGACTATTCCGCTGTACAATGTAACAGACGGAATACAATTCGAGAGTCTCGGATTATTCGTTGATCTTTGTTACAACGCCGGAACCTACTGTTCTACCACCCTCACGGATAGCGAAACGAAGACCTTCTTCGATAGCGATAGGAGTGATGAGCTCAACATCCATTGTTACGTTATCGCCGGGGATGCACATTTCCTTATCAGCAGGAAGTGTGATAACGCCTGTAACGTCTGTTGTTCTGAAGAAGAACTGCGGTCTGTAGTTAGAGAAGAAAGGTGTGTGACGACCGCCCTCTTCCTTCTTAAGAACGTAAACCTGACCGGAGAACTTTGTGTGCGGGTGAATGGAACCGGGCTTGCAGAGAACCTGACCACGCTCGATTTCACTTCTCTGGATACCACGGAGAAGAGCACCGATGTTATCGCCTGCCTCAGCGTAATCGAGGATCTTACGGAACATCTCGATACCTGTTACAACAGTGGACTTGGGCTCATCTGTAAGACCTGTGATCTCAACTGTATCGTTGGTCTTGAGGATACCACGCTCTACACGACCTGTAGCAACTGTTCCACGACCTGTGATTGTCATTGTGTCCTCAACAGGCATAAGGAAAGGAAGATCAGCCTTACGGTCAGGAGTCGGGATATAGCTGTCAACTGCGTCCATGAGTTCGAGGATGCACTTGTACTCGGGAGCGTTGATGTCCTGGCTTGCGCAGTCAAGAGCTACCTTAGCGGAACCGCGGATAACAGGAATATCATCACCCGGGAAATCGTTCTTGGAAAGAACGTCACGGATATCCATCTCAACGAGGTCGAGAAGCTCGGGATCGTCAACGTCATCGCACTTGTTGATGAATACAACCATTGCGGGAACGCCAACCTGGTGAGCAAGAAGGATATGCTCTCTTGTCTGAGCCATAGGGCCGTCTGTACCAGCAACAACGAGGATAGCGCCATCCATCTGAGCTGCACCTGTGATCATGTTCTTGATGTAGTCAGCATGGCCGGGGCAGTCAACGTGTGCGTAGTGACGATTGTCTGTCTCGTACTCAACGTGAGCTGTGTTGATCGTGATACCACGCTCTCTCTCCTCGGGAGCCTTATCGATCATGTCGTAAGCTTCAAACTTAGCCTGACCCTTAAGAGCAAGTACCTTAGTGATAGCTGCTGTAAGAGTTGTCTTACCATGGTCAACGTGACCGATGGTACCGATGTTTACATGGGGTTTGGTTCGGTTAAAATGTTCCTTAGCCATTGTTAATTCCTCCTAATAATTACCGGTAATTTCAAAAAATACCATAGGTATATTGTACCAAAAATCTTATGAAATTACAAGTGTTTTTTGAAAATTTTTTAAATTATTCCTTGGTTCTCTTGCTTACGATGTTATCAGCGATATTCTTCGGTACCTGAACGTAGCTGTTGGGCTCCATTACATACTGACCACGACCCTGTGTCTTGGAACGAAGATCGTTGGAATATCCGAACATCTCAGAAAGCGGAACAAGTGCATTGATCTGCTTAACACCGTTTCTGTCATCCATACCCTGAATGGTTCCTCTTCTGGAGCTTAAGTCGCCGATAACGTCGCCCATGTACTCCTCAGGAACGATTACGACAACCTTCATGATAGGTTCGAGAATTACGGGGTTAGCTTTCTTGCAGGCTTCCTTGATAGCCATGGAACCTGCGATCTTGAACGCCATTTCGGACGAATCGACTTCATGGTACGAACCGTCGTAAAGCGTTACCTTAAGGTCAACTACGGGGTAGCCGGCCATTACACCGGCCTGCATTGCACCCTGGATACCTGCATCAACTGCGGGGATATACTCCTTCGGGATAGCACCGCCGACAACGGCATTAATGAACTCGTAGCCCTTACCGGACTCGTTCGGCTCAACTTTGAGCTTAACGTGACCGTACTGACCTTTACCACCGGACTGACGAGCATACTTTGTATCAACGTCTGTTGCGGTAGTGATAGTTTCCTTGTAAGCAACCTGCGGAGCACCGACATTTGCTTCTACCTTGAACTCACGGAGAAGTCTGTCAACGATGATCTCAAGGTGAAGCTCACCCATACCTGCGATGATCGTCTGACCTGTCTCGGAATCTGTCCATGTTTTGAATGTCGGGTCTTCTTCTGCAAGCTTTGCAAGTGCGAGTGCCATTTTTTCCTGACCTGCCTTGGTCTTGGGCTCAATAGCCAGATCGATAACAGGATCCGGGAATTCCATGGACTCGAGTATGATCGGGTGTTCCTCATCACAGAGGGTATCACCTGTAGTAGTGTTCTTTACACCTACTGCCGCAGCGATATCGCCGCAGTAGCAAACTTCAAGATCCTGTCTGTGGTTAGCGTGCATCTGAAGGATACGACCCATACGCTCCTTCTTGTCCTTTGTAGCGTTGAGTACGCTTGCACCTGCCTCAACAACACCCGAATATACGCGGAAGTAGCAAATCTTACCTACGAACGGGTCTGTTGCGATCTTGAATGCGAGTGCGGAGAACGGCTCGTTGTCGCCCGCGCGTCTCTCTTCCTCTTCACCTGTTTCGGGGTTTGTACCCTTGATAGGCGGGATGTCAAGAGGCGACGGCATATAGTCAACAACAGCGTCAAGGAGCTTCTGAACGCCCTTGTTTCTGTACGAAGTACCGCAAGTTACCGGCACCATATCGTTGGCTATACATGCCTTTCTTATGCACTTCTTGATCTCCTCGACAGTGATCTCCTCACCTTCGAGGTACTTATTCATTATTTCTTCGTCCTGCTCGGAAACAGCTTCGAGAAGTTCAGTTCTGTACTTATCTGCGAGCTCTTTCATATCGGCAGGTATCTCTTCGACTCTCATATCCTTGCCGAGGTCATCATAGTAGATGTCCGCGTTCATTTCAACGAGGTCAATGATTCCTCTGAACGTATCTTCCGATCCGATAGGAAGCTGGATCGGTACTGCGTTACACTTGAGACGATCCTTCATCATCTTTACAACGTTGTAGAAGTCTGCGCCCATGATATCCATCTTGTTGACATAAGCCATTCTCGGTACCTTGTACTTGTCTGCCTGATGCCAAACGGTTTCGGACTGGGGCTCAACGCCGCCCTTTGCGCAGAATACTGTAACGGAACCGTCAAGTACTCTGAGGGAACGCTCAACTTCGACTGTGAAGTCAACGTGTCCGGGGGTGTCGATGATGTTGATTCTGTGCTGCTTCCAGTAAGCTGTTGTCGCAGCGGATGTGATGGTTATACCTCTCTCCTGTTCCTGCGCCATCCAGTCCATGGTAGCGGAGCCATCGTGTGTCTCACCTATCTTGTGGTTAATACCTGTGTAGTAAAGAATACGTTCGGTGGTAGTTGTCTTTCCGGCATCGATATGAGCCATAATACCTATATTACGGGTCATTTCGAG
Organism: uncultured Clostridia bacterium; assembly: GCA_947168885.1. GTDB lineage: Bacteria > Bacillota > Clostridia > Oscillospirales > Ruminococcaceae > Ruminiclostridium_E. The sequence continues at coordinate 42,009 of CAMVNQ010000005.1, forward strand.
CGTTACGTCTCTTGCCATATTTCCTCCGTTCTCACCTTACCACTTGTAATGAGCGAATGCCTTGTTGGCTTCAGCCATTCTGTGGGTATCGTCGCGCTTCTTGCACGAACCGCCCTGTCCGTTAAGGGCGTCAAGGATCTCGTTTGCGAGTCTTTCCTTCATTGTCTTTTCGTTTCTGGCTCTGCTGTATGTGGTGATCCATCTGAGTCCTAAAGTTCTGCGTCTCTCGGGACGAACCTCCATAGGAACCTGATATGTCGCACCGCCGACACGGCGAGCCTTGACTTCGAGCTGAGGCATGATGTTCTCCATTGCCTCTTCAAATGCTTCAAGGGGCTCCTTGCCTGTCTTCTCGCCTACGATCTCAAACGCGCCGTAAACGATCTTCTGGGCAACACCCTTCTTGCCGTCGAGCATGATGTTATTGATAAGTCTTGTAACCAGTTCCGAATTGTAAAGCGGATCCGGCAGTACATCACGCTTGGGTACATTACCTCTTCTTGGCACTTTACTTCCCTCCTTCATAAATTTGCGCAGCTTTTCTGTTGCTGCAAAACGAATTCATCGGTACTCGAAAGCGTACTTGTCCGCTTTTAAGCAGCGGACGGATGCTCCCGCCTGCCATTCCGAGGCACTATATTATATAATAACCTCAAATGGGGCGATTTGCTGATAAGTTACGCTTACTTCTTACCTGCCTTCGGACGCTTAGCGCCGTACTTCGATCTTCCCTGCATTCTTCCGTCAACACCCTGTGCATCGAGAGTTCCGCGCACGATATGATAACGTACACCAGGGAGGTCCTTAACACGTCCGCCTCTGATGAGGACAACGCTGTGCTCCTGGAGCTTGTGTCCGATACCGGGGATATAAGCTGTAACTTCGTAACCGTTGGAAAGTCTTACTCTGGCTACCTTACGCATAGCGGAGTTAGGCTTCTTAGGGGTAGCAGTTCTTACTGCTGTGCAGACTCCTCTCTTCTGGGGAGCAGTTACATCTGTGGGAGACTTCTTTAAAGTGTTGAGACCCTTTAAAAGTGCAGGAGACTTCGACTTCTTTACAGAAACCTCTCTTCCCTTTCTTACAAGCTGGTTAAAGGTTGGCAATTCTTTTCACCTCCAATGAAATATTTTACGGTACATATAGTCCGCAATAGTAATTATTATACACAAAAATGCCCGAAAAGTCAAGCTTAACGGGCATTTCCATAAATTTTTGTAGATTTTTCCTGTTTGAGATAAATGCACGCAGAGTTTTTGTGCATTTTAACAACATCAATTCTTACGCTTCAGCGCTCGGCTGCTCTTCTTCTGTCTCTTCGGCTGCTTCTTCCTCTTCCGTGTCACCATACATACCGGTTCCTGCAGGAATGAGCTTACCTATGATTACATTCTCCTTAAGACCGATGAGGTGATCTACCTTGCCGTGGATAGCTGCGTCTGTGAGCACACGCGTGGTCTCCTGGAAGGAAGCCGCCGACATGAAGCTGTCAGTAGCAAGAGAAGCCTTAGTGATACCAAGAAGTACAGGTGAGTAAACAGGGTCTCTGATCTCTTCGCCGTTCGCACGTCTCTCAGCAAGACTTTCAAATATCTTAACGAGTTCGTTCTTGTCAACCGTAGCACCGGGCAGCAGGTAAGAATCTCCGGGATCGTCGATGCGTACCTTTCTCATCATCTGACGGACAATGACCTCGATATGCTTATCGTTGATGTCAACACCCTGTAAGCGGTAAACCTTCTGTACTTCGCTTATGATGTAGTTCTGTACAGCCTGCTCACCCTTAACGAGAAGTATATCATGCGGGTTGATCGAACCTTCGGTAAGAGGATCACCGGCCGTAACGACGTCGCCTTCCTCTACCTTCAGTCTGTAGCCGAACGGGATAGGATACTGCTCACTTGTACCGTCTTCAGATGTAATTATCGCATGACGTGTCTTCTTTATCTCTTCGAAAGATACCGTACCGCCTATCTTAGTGATTATAGCACTCGACTTCGGACGGCGGCTTTCAAAGAGCTCTTCTACACGCGGAAGACCCTGTGTAATATCCTCTGCCGATGCGATACCACCGGTATGGAAGGTTCTCATCGTAAGCTGTGTACCCGGCTCACCGATGGACTGTGCAGCTATGATACCTACAGCCTCACCTATAGTGATCGGATTTCCGTTTGCAAGCGACGAGCCGTAGCACTTCGCGCAGACACCATGCTTTGCAGCACAGGTAAGGAGCGAACGTATGCGGACTTTCTCTGCGCCGGAATCTATTATTTTCTTTGCGTCAGCATCGTTAATGAGCTTATCCTTGGATACAAGCACATTGCCGTTACCGTCAACGAAATCTTCAACAAGGTATCTGCCGACAAGTCTTTCCTGGAGAGACTCTATTTTTTCCTTGCCCTCACAGATCTCATAAACCTCGATACCGTCTGTCGTTCCGCAGTCTTCCATTCTGATGATTACTTCCTGCGATACATCGACAAGACGACGGGTGAGGTATCCGGAGTCGGCAGTACGAAGCGCCGTATCTGCAAGTCCTTTACGCGCACCACGCGAGGAAATGAAGTACTCCATGATGTTAAGACCTTCACGGTAGTTGGCTCTGATCGGGATCTCGATAGTCTCACCGGAAGTATTCGCGATAAGTCCGCGCATACCCGCGAGCTGTCTGATCTGGTTTATCGAACCACGGGCACCGGAGTCTGCCATCATGAATATCGGGTTGTACTGGTCAAGGTTCTTGGTAAGTGCGTCAGAAACCTCGTTCGTAGCCTTGTTCCAGACTTCGAGAACGGCGTTCTTACGCTCCTGATTGGAGATAAATCCTCGTGAAAACTCCTTGTTTATCTCAACGACCTGTTCGTCCGCTTCTTCGAGAATATGCTTCTTCTGCGGAGGAATTGACGCATCACATACTGCGACTGTGATAGCCGCCTTCGTGGAGTACTTATAACCGAGAGCTTTTATCTTATCGAGCACCTGTGCTGTCATAGCAGTACCGTGTATCTTGATGCAGGCACCTATGATCTGACCGAGCTGCTTCTTGCCGACCTTGAAATCTATTTCAAGGTCGAGAGCCTTATCCGGATCGCTTCTGTCAACAAAGCCAAGATCCTGAGGTATATGCTCATTGAATATGATTTTTCCGACTGTCGTGTCGATAAGTTTCTGTATCTTCTCCTCACCTATCTCCTTGGTGACACGTACCTTGATAGCCGCGTGAATGGAGATAACGCCGTCCTGATATGCCATGAGAGCCTCGTTGAAGTCACGGAACACCTTGCCTTCACCGAGTTCGCCCTTCTTGGAGATCGTAAGGTAGTACGATCCAAGAACCATATCCTGTGTAGGAACGGTAACAGGGCGTCCGTCAGACGGCTTGAGCAGGTTCTTTGCCGCGAGCATAAGGTTTCTCGCTTCCTCCTGCGCCTCCTCTGAAAGCGGGAGATGAACAGCCATCTGGTCACCGTCGAAGTCCGCGTTGAACGCCGTACATACGAGCGGATGCAGTCTTATCGCACGTCCTTCAACGAGAACAGGCATGAATGCCTGGATACCGAGTCTGTGCAGTGTAGGCGCACGGTTGAGCAGTACGGGGTGATCCTTTATAACGTCCTCAAGAACATCCCATACCTCGTCCTTTGCTCTGTCAACCATTTTTCTCGCGCTCTTGATGTTGTTGGAAAGACCGCGTGCAACAAGCTCTTTCATAACGAACGGTTTGAAAAGCTCAATCGCCATTTCCTTAGGCAGACCACACTGATCCATTTTGAGATCAGGTCCGACAACGATAACCGAACGTCCGGAGTAGTCAACACGCTTACCGAGAAGGTTCTGACGGAAACGGCCCTGCTTACCTTTCAGCATATCGGAAAGGGATTTGAGCGGACGGTTGGAAGGACCCGTTACGGCTCTTCCGTGACGGCCGTTGTCTATAAGCGCGTCAACGGCTTCCTGAAGCATTCTCTTCTCGTTTCTTATGATGATGTCCGGAGCCTTGAGCTCAAGCATCTTCTTAAGTCTGTTGTTTCTGTTTATTACACGTCTGTAAAGGTCGTTAAGGTCGCTCGTAGCAAATCTTCCGCCGTCGAGAAGGATAAGAGGACGCAGATCCGGAGGGATTATCGGAACAACATCGAGTATCATCCATTCGGGACGGTTGCCGCTCTGTCTGAAAGCCTCGATAACATCAAGTCTCTTTAAGAGCTTAACGCGTTTCTGACCCTGCTGTGTATCCTTGAGCTCGTCTTTGAGCTCCTGTGCAAGCTTCTCAATATCTATTTCCTGAAGAAGCACCTTTATCGCTTCCGCACCCATACCTGCCTGGAACGCCTCGTCATAGCGCTCGCGCATATCGGCGTATTCCTTCTCGGTAAGGAGCTGACCCTTAGTAAGAACCGTATCACCCGGGTCGGTAACGATGTATTTTGTGAAATAGAGGACTTCCTCAAGTCTCTTCGGAGAGATGTCGAGCACCTGTCCTATTCTTGACGGAGTACCCTTGAAATACCAGATATGAGATACCGGAGCGGCAAGCTCGATGTGACCCATACGCTCACGTCTTACCTTGCTTCTTGTTACCTCAACACCGCAGCGCTCACAGATCTTGCCCTTGAAGCGGATACGCTTGTACTTTCCGCAGGCACACTCCCAGTCCTTCTGCGGTCCGAATATCTTTTCGCAGTACAGACCGTCACGCTCGGGCTTCTGTGTTCTGTAGTTTATCGTCTCGGGACGTTCGACAACGCCGTAACTCCATGCTCTTATCTGATCGGGCGATGCAAGTCCGATCTTTATTGATTCAAAAACGTTAGCCAATTTCAAAAACCTCAATTTCTGTAAATTAGCGGTTTTCAGCCGCATATTCCGAATGATCTGTCACGAATTAATCTATTTCGTCTTCGCCCTCGTCGTCAAGGAAATCATCTTCATCATCGTCGAATCCTTCCTCTTCGTCGAAGTCATCGTCCTCGTCATCGGACGAGCTGCTGAAATAGTCGTCGTCGCCGTCACCGATGATATAGGAGTCGTTGAGCTCGCTCTCATCGACTTCATAGCTGAAGTCATCGGGGCTTACTACGCCGCCGTTTTCATCGTCATCGTCGAGGGTCTGCTTAAGATCGATCTCTTCATTGTTCTCGTCAAGTATCTTGATGTCAAGCCCGAGGGACTGGAACTCCTTGATAAGAACGCGGAACGACTCGGGTATGCCGGGCTTCGGAACAGGCTCGCCCTTTACGATAGCCTCATAAGTCTTTACACGGCCAACAACATCGTCCGACTTTACGGTGAGTATCTCCTGAAGTGTATAAGCCGCGCCGTAAGCTTCGAGAGCCCAGACTTCCATCTCACCGAAACGCTGACCGCCGAACTGGGCTTTACCGCCGAGAGGCTGCTGTGTAACAAGTGCGTAAGGACCGGTCGAACGTGCGTGGATCTTATCGTCAACGAGGTGATGCAGCTTGAGGTAATACATATATCCGACGGTTACGAGGCTGTCAAACTTTTCGCCTGTACGACCGTCTATAAGCTGAGTTTTTGCTTCCTGTGTCATAGGTATCTTCGAGAAGTCGATACCGGGGCCGTCCTTGCCGGGATAGTTCTCTCTCTGCTCTTCTGCCATAGCAAACATCTGTCTGATGTCCTCTTCGTGAGCACCGTCAAATACAGGTGTCATGACCTTCCAGCCGAGAGCCTTCGCCGCGTAGCCGAGGTGAACTTCGAGTACCTGTCCGATATTCATTCGGGAAGGAACGCCGAGCGGGTTAAGAACTATGTCAAGCGGAGTTCCGTCGGGAAGGAAAGGCATATCTTCCTGATGAAGTATGCGGGAAACGACACCCTTGTTTCCGTGACGACCCGCCATCTTATCGCCGACAGAGATCTTTCTCTTCTGCGCGATGTAGCAGCGTACAGCCATATTTACGCCCGCAGAAAGCTCGTCACAGTTATCTCTCGTGAACACTTTTACGTCCACGATGACGCCGCTTTCACCATGCGGTACACGAAGCGAGCTGTCGCGCACTTCTCTTGCCTTTTCGCCGAATATCGCTCTGAGCAGTCTTTCCTCGGCGGTAAGCTCGGTCTCGCCCTTAGGTGCTACCTTACCTACAAGAATATCGCCCGAATGAACTTCAGCGCCTATTCTGATGATACCGTTTTCGTCGAGATCCTTGAGAGCGTCTTCGCTCAGGTTCGGGATGTCTCGTGTGATCTCTTCCGGTCCGAGCTTCGTGTCTCTGCACTCAAGCTCATATTCTTCTATATGGATAGATGTGTAAACATCATTATATACAAGCTTCTCGTTGATAAGTACGGCATCCTCGTAGTTGTAGCCTTCCCATGTCATGAAGCCGATAAGTGCGTTCTTACCCAGCGAGATCTCGCCCTGCGATGTAGCGGGACCGTCCGCAAGCACCTGACCTTCCTTGACCTTTTCGCCCTTTTCAACGATAGGACGCTGGTTTACGCAGGTACCCTGGTTGGAGCGCTTGAACTTGATGAGCTTGTACTTTCTTTCCTGTCCGTCCTTATTCTTTACACAGATCTCATCGGCTGTAACTCTCGTTACAACACCGTCTTCCTTGGCAAGAACGCATACGCCGGAATCGACAGCGGCCTTGTATTCCATACCTGTGCCGACTATAGGGTTCTGTGTGACCATAAGCGGAACAGCCTGTCTCTGCATGTTCGCGCCCATTAATGCACGGTTCGCATCATCGTTTTCAAGGAACGGAATCATTGCCGTAGCGACAGATACGACCATCTTAGGAGATACATCCATGTAGTCAACTTCTTCGGGGCGTACTTCTATTATCTCGTCTCTGCGTCTTGCGGTAACACGCTTTCTCTTGAACTTTCCGTTCTCATCGAGAGGTTCGTTCGCCTGAGCTATCGTGTAAAGATCCTCGACATCGGCAGTCATATAAACGACCTCGTCGGATACCTTGCCTGTGCCGCGCTCAACCTTGCGGTAAGGAGCCTCTATAAAGCCGTATTCATTGATACGCGCGAAAGAAGCGAGATAAGAGATAAGTCCGATGTTAGGACCTTCAGGTGTCTCGATAGGACACATACGTCCATAATGTGAATAGTGAACGTCACGGACTTCAAATCCTGCACGATCTCTGGAAAGTCCTCCGGGACCGAGGGCGGAAAGTCTTCTCTTATGAGTGAGCTCCGCGAGAGGGTTGTTCTGATCCATGAACTGTGAAAGCGGCGAAGAACCGAAGAACTCTTTTATCGCAGCAACAACAGGTCTGATATTAACGAGGTTGTTGAGCGAGATCTTCTCACTCTCCTGCTGAAGTCCTATGCGCTCTCTTATAACGCGCTCCATTCTTGTGAAGCCGATACGGAACTGGTTCTGAAGCAGCTCGCCTACAGATCTGATACGTCTGTTTCCGAGGTGGTCGATGTCATCGACAAAGCCCACACCTTCGCAGAGGTTGATGAAATAGCTTACGCTTGCATAAATATCATCAACTGTAACGTGCTTCGGAACAAGCTCGTCCACTTTTGCACGAAGAGCGTTCTCGATATCCTCAACGCTGTCGTTCTCATCGAGTATCTCACGGAGAACAGAAGCGGTAACGCGCTCGTTGATGCCGAGCTTGAGAGGATCGATCTCATCGGGGATATACGGTCTTATATCAACTGTACCGTTGCCTATTACCTTGATGATTCCTTCTTCGGACTGAAGGAGGACTTCCATAACGCCTGCCTGCTCGATCTGAGCGCCGAGCTCGGTAGTAACAACTGTACCTTCCTCAGCGATGATCTCACCGGTGAAAGTATCAATAACAGCACCGGCAAGCTTGTGACCGACGATACGGTTCGCAACGCCGAGCTTCTTGTTGAACTTGTATCTTCCGAAGCGGGAAAGGTCATACCTTTTTGCGTCAAAGAAGAGATTGTTCAGATGTGTTTCTGCGGATTCTACCGTAGGCGGCTCACCCGGACGAAGCTTTTTATATACTTCGAGAAGAGCTTCTTCCCTGTTCTTTGTGGTATCCTTCTGCTGAATAGTCTGACGTATGCGCTCGTCATCTCCGAACAGACCGAAGAGCTCTTCATCCGTTCCCTTACCAAGGGCACGAACGAGAGTTGTCGCAGGTATCTTTCTGTTCTTGTCTATACGAACGTAGAAAATGTCATTGCTGTCCATTTCATACTCGAGCCACGCACCGCGGTTCGGGATGACCTGTGACGTAAACAGCTTTTTACCCGTTTTATCGTATTCAAAGCCAAAATAAACGCCGGGGGAACGAACGAGCTGTGATACGATGACACGCTCGGCACCGTTGATAACGAATGTACCGCTGTCTGTCATGAGCGGGAAATCACCCATGAAGATCATACTTTCTGCAACTTCACCCGTTTCTTCGTTACGAAGTCTCGCTTTTACACGAAGGGGGGCTGCGTAGGTAACATCACGTTCTTTACACTCTTCTATGGTGTACTTGGGGGTCTCATCGATGCTGTAATCGACGAAACTTAAAACAAGCTTGCCGTTGGAATCGGTTATGGAAGATATGTCCTCAAAGACTTCCTTGATACCCTCCTCCAGAAACCATTTGTACGAGTTCTTCTGGATCTCTATGAGGTTAGGCATTTCGATGACCTCATTGATCTTTGAGAAACTCATTCGGGTAGTGTTACCCATCTGCACCGGCTTTACATTCACCATTGGCTTAGATCACTCCTTATTTTTTTGAAAAATCGGCATAAAAACGCGCAAAAATTTTTCTGTTTCGGTTAGTATGACCATTATAATTCAGTATTTTATTATAGCGCAAATCAAGGTAATTGTCAAGTAAAATTTTTACTTTTTTTAAAAATTTTTCACCCGTGCATATATAATATAAATAGTATATAATATTAATGTCGGTTTTGTACTGTTCCACAAACCGCGATATAATCGCTTGTTTATTCAAATTGCACAAATCAGGCATTATATCGTTGACAGAATTTTACAGCCAAATTTGCAAAATCGTGTCAAAAAATTGTCAAAGTACTTGATATTTAAAGACATTTACTGTATAATATTATGGTAAGATACAGGTGCCGGACTCCGGCAGTATGTACTGACAGAATAATTCAATTTTCAGGAGGAATCTCACAATGGCAGTTAAAGTTGCAATCAATGGTTTCGGTCGTATCGGTCGTCTCGCTTTCAGACAGATGTTCGACGCAGCGGGTTATGAGATAGTTGCTATCAACGATCTTACTAAGCCCTCTATGCTCGCTCACCTTCTCAAGTACGATACCGCACAGGGCGGTTACTGCGGCAAGATAGGCGAAGGCAAGCACACAGTTACAGCTGATGACGAAGCAGGTACTATCACAGTTGACGGCAAGACATTAAAGATCTACGCAGAAAAGGACGCTAAGGATTGTCCTTGGGGTCAGCTCGGCGTTGACGTTGTTCTCGAGTGCACAGGTTTCTACTGCTCGAAGGATAAGTCCCAGGCTCACATCGATGCAGGCGCTAAGAAGGTAGTTATCTCCGCTCCGGCAGGCAACGACCTCAAGACTATCGTATTCTCCGTAAACGAGAAGACACTTACAGCAGATGACAAGATCATCTCCGCTGCTTCCTGCACAACAAACTGCCTCGCTCCTATGGCTAAGGCTCTTAACGATTATGCTCCTATCCAGAGCGGTATCATGAGCACTATCCATGCTTACACAGGCGACCAGATGATCCTTGACGGTCCTCACAGAAAGGGCGACCTCAGAAGAGCAAGAGCAGGCGCTGCTAACATCGTTCCTAACAGCACAGGCGCAGCTAAGGCTATCGGCCTTGTTATCCCTGAACTCAACGGCAAGCTCATCGGTTCCGCACAGCGTGTTCCGGTTCCGACAGGTTCCACAACTATCCTCACAGCTGTTGTTAAGAAGGCTGGCGTTACCAAGGAAGACATCAACGCTGCTATGAAGGCTGCTGCTTCCGAGTCCTTCGGCTACAACGAGGATCAGATCGTTTCTTCCGACGTTATCGGTATGAGATACGGTTCCCTCTTCGATGCTACACAGACAATGGTTGCACAGATCGCTGACGACCTCTACGAGGTTCAGGTTGTTTCCTGGTACGACAACGAGAACTCTTACACATCCCAGATGGTAAGAACTATCAAGTACTTCGCAGAACTCAACTAATCGCTAATAAGCTGATATCCCCTGCCGATTCGGCAGGGGATATTTTTCTGTATAAAGAGATATCTTAAACAATTATTCAGGGGTGCAGCGTCACGCTGCCGCCGGTGCAGGGCGGCGTTAGCCCTGCCGCCGTCCGCGCAGGACAGCGCGTCAGCGCCCAAGAGCCGCCTTTGTTGTAGCCACGATGTTCTCCGCAGAGAGACCGAACTCCTTCAGAAGGGCTACTGCCGGACCGGAATGTCCGAACACGTCCTTGACACCGATCTTTATTACCGGAACGGGGCAGGTCTCGGTAACTACCGAAGCTACTGCCGAACCAAGTCCGCCGATAACGCTGTGCTCCTCGACAGTAACGATCTTTCCTGTCTCACGCGCAGCCTTCTCGATGATCTCGCGGTCTATGGGCTTTATCGTGTGTATGTTTATGATGCGGGCATCTATTCCCTGCTCCTTGAGAGCATTGCCGGCTTCGATAGCTTCCGCGACCATAAGTCCGGTAGCTATGATCGTGATGTCCTTGCCGTCCTTGATCGTAACGCCCTTTCCTACCTCAAACTTGTAGGTATCGGGATCATTGAATACCGGAACAGCAAGACGGCCGAAACGCATATATGTCGGTCCCTTATAGTCTGCCATAGCAAGTACAGCAGCTGTAGCTTCAACATGGTCAGCGGGGTTGATGACTGTCATGTTCGGTATAACCGACATGAGTGCTATATCCTCGCAGCACTGGTGGGAAGCACCGTCCTCACCGACAGAGATACCGGCGTGGGTAGCGCCTATCTTTACGTTTAAGTTCGGGTAGCCGATGCTGTTGCGTACTATCTCAAATGCACGACCCGCCGCAAACATTGCGAACGAGCTTGCGAATACGAGTTTTCCGGTAGTCGCGATACCTGCCGCAACACCCATCATATTTGCTTCCGCGATACCGCAGTCAAAATGCTTGTCGGGGTACGCTTTCTTGAATATACCCGTCTTTGTTGCCGCCGCAAGGTCTGCGTCGAGCACAACAAGGTCGGGACGTATCTCGGCGAGCTTGCATAACGCTTCGCCGTAGCTTTCACGAGTTGCTTTCTTATCCATATCCGTTATCTCCTTTCTTACTTTTCAAGCTCTGCAAGATGTGCCTTGAGCTCGTTCATGGCGATGTTGTACTGCTCCTCATTCGGTGCCGCGCCATGCCACGAAACGTTGTTCTCCATATAGGAAACACCCTTGCCCTTTGTTGTTTTCTGGATTATAACGGTAGGCTGGTTAGCTACGTTCTCCGCTTCATTGAATGCCTTTTCGATCTGATCGAAGTCGTGTCCGTCGATGTTAATGACGTGCCAGCCGAAAGCCTCAAACTTCTGATCTATCGGGTACGGATTCATTACCTTGCTTATCTCGCCGTCGATCTGGAGATTGTTGTTATCTACGATGAAAACGAGGTTGTCAAGCTGGTAATGTGCTGCGAACATAGCGGATTCCCATACCTGACCCTCTTCGATCTCACCGTCGCCAAGGATAGCATATACCTTGTAGTTATCGTTCGAGATCTTTCCGGAAAGTGCCATACCGCAGGCTGACGAAACGCCCTGACCGAGCGAACCGGTGCTCATATCTATACCCGGGCATTTTCCCAACGAGGGATGACCCTGAAGGCGGGAACCCTGCTTACGAAGTGTTTTGAGCTCGTCAACGGGGAAAAATCCGCGCTGTGCGAGCACCGAGTAAAGTGCGGGAGCCGTGTGTCCCTTGGAAAGAACGAGTCTGTCTCTGTCCTCCATTGTCGGGTTGTTCGGATCAACGTGCATTCTGTGCATATACAGGTAGGTGAGTGTGTCAGCTACGGAGAGAGATCCGCCCGGATGACCCGCCTTTGCATTGTACACGCCCTCGATGATGCCCATACGAACCTTTGTCGCCGTGATCTCGAGATCTTTTTTGAGTGTTGCGTCCATAAAAATTTTTTTCCTTTCTATATGATTTTATTTTGTTACTTTGTTATTTCAAGCTCCATGCAAGTCCATTCCTCGTCTTTGAAGCCGAATTTCTCGGAAACTCCGGTGTCCCTGAACCCAGCGGAGAGATAACATCCGAGTGCCGCTTTGTTCTCGGCGAACACCCCGATAGTCACTTTCTTCGCTTTCATTATACCGAACGAGTAATCGAGCGCGAGCTTGATCATCTCTTTGCCGAGCCCCTGCCCTCTCCTGCTGTCGTCGATGATGACATAGCCGAAGCGAACCGTGTCGATGCTGCCCGGCTCGGGAAATCGTATATTGATATGTCCGACAATACCGCTCTCGTCATACGCCGTGAAGTGGTATATCTCGCCGCCTGCGGCTTCGAGCCCGTCATACTGGGCATTAAGGTCGGCAGCAGTTATAGGGTAGCTTTCAAACCTGTCCGCACACCAATATCTGAACATTCTCTCGTTTTTTATCCAGCTTACGACATTTTCCGCGTCACTCCTGCGGTACGGTCTTAACCGAAGCATCTGCTTCCCTCCTACTTTTCATGCACAAGCTTTCCTGTCATGTGTTCAACAGTTATCTCAACAAAGTTCACACGGTCGAAGTCCCTGCGTATCTCTTCATCTACCTCCGACTCTGTGGGGTAATACTTCATACCGAATTTCTTTATCTTTTCACGCATTTCGGTTTCATCGGTCATTACCTTTGCCCTTCCGAAAACAATGACGCTTGTGACGTAGAACGACCAGTCTTCTTTCTGGTAACCGGTGTTGTAAACTGTGAAGCATACCTTGTCGTCTGAAAGCATCGCGTCAAGCTTATGACCCGCCTTTGCGCAGTGGAAATATATCTTGTCCGTATTTCTGTCGTAGTAGAAATTTACCGGCACAGCATACGGATAGCCGTTATCTCCGTTCACCGCAAGTACTCCGCGCTTCTCATCCGTCAGTATCTTTACACATTCCTCACGCGTTACTTCCTGCTTGAAACGCCTCATAGGACGGAACATAGTATCACATCTTCCTTATATAATCAATAATCTCGCTTATCGGTGCATGGTTGTTGTCACGGACGATAAGGTCTGCGGCCTCCTTTACGCTGTCAAGTGCATTCCCGACAGCTACTCCGAGGTCCGCTTCCGCTACCATTGCACGGTCATTGCCGTAATCCCCGGCCGCCGCAACGAACTTGTCCTGAAAATGCAGAATATCTATCAGCTTTTTCATACCAGATGCCTTGCTTATCCCCTCGGGAAGCATCTCGTAATACATCGGCGAGGAATGAACCCAGTTCACACCTTCCCTGCAGTTTTCCTGCGTAAAATCTATAACATCCTGCATCTTTTCAGGCGGATACGCGATAAGCACCTTGAACCGCCCTTCCTTCGGTACATCCTCAAGCTTACGATAAACAGGAATGAGTTTCTCAAATGCCATGTGTTCAACAACGGTCTGATTGTTGTCGGTGACGTAAACTTCCTTTTCGTGAAGTATCTCAATTCCTATATCGGGAAACCGCTTTTCGAGCATACGGATATACTTGTCCGCTATATCAGGCATATCGCTGTGCCAGAGAAATTTTTCTTCCTCAAAATCATACACAGCCGCGCCGTTGAAGATAACGCATGGCGTGGTTATCCCGAGCTCATCGGTTATTATACGCTTCGCCATTGCCACACCTCGCCCGGTAGCCGCCGCGAAAAGTCCGCCATTGCTGCGGAAATCGTTTATAGCGGCTATATCCTCTTCGGCGATATTCTTCTCGTCGTCAAGAAGTGTTCCGTCAAGATCGGTAATTATCAGCACTTTTTTAAAATCCATAACTTATCTCAGACTTTTAAGAAATTTTGTAAAATATTCGGGAAGTTCGCTCTCAAATTCGAGCCACTCCCCCGTTATCGGGTGAACAAAGCCGATATGCTTCGCATGAAGGCACTGTCCGCAAAGGGACGCAGGCTTTCCGTTCCCGTACACATCATCTCCCGCGACAGGATGCCCGATATACGCCATGTGAACACGTATCTGATGCGTTCTGCCCGTTTCAAGCTTTAAACGCAGGTGTGTGTAGTTTCCGTAGTTTTCTATTACACTGTAATGTGTGACAGCCTCGCGGCTGTTCTCAGTCGTAACGCACATCTTCTTGCGGTCGGTCTTGCTGCGTCCGATCGGTGCATTCACGGTACCGTTGTCTTTTACCGAACCGCAGACCACAGCCTCATATTCTCGGCTGAAACTGTGAGCTTTTATCTGTTCAGCAAGTCCTTTGTGCGCTGCATCGCTCTTTGCAACTATCAGCAGACCGCTCGTGTTCATATCTATCCTGTGTACTATGCCCGGACGAAGCTCACCGTTTATACCGGAAAGACTGTTCCCACAGTGGTACATCAGTGCATTAACGAGAGTGCCGCTGTAATGACCGTGAGCGGGATGAACGACCATTCCCTTCGGCTTGTTCACAACGAGAAGATTCACGTCCTCATACACTATATCGAGCGGTATATTTTCGGGAAGTATATCCGTCTCCTGTGGGTCGGGTATCACTGCAGATACCGCATCGCCGGCTTTCAGCTTATAATTCTTCGCGACCGCTTTTCCGTTAACTATGCACCCGCCGTCATCTATGAGCTTAGCAGCGAACGAACGTGTGAGCTCACCGTCCGACATATCGGCGAGAGCCTTGTCTATACGCTCTCCGGATGTCTCCGCGGTAAATTCAAGCTTCTTCATCGCCGCTCTCTTTTCCGTCGGTGATGTCGTTTTCTTTGGCGTTTTTCTTCGCCTTATCTTCCTTTATCTCGTCTATCGCAAGCATTATACCGAAGTAGATTCCGCCGCAGACCGCACAGATATCGGCGAAATTGAATATTGCGAAGTTGATTATGCGAAAGTCTATGAAGTCAACGACATAACCCTGAAATACACGGTCGATGAGATTTCCGAGACCGCCGCCCGCAAGCGCCGCGAGTGCTATCATTATATCTGTTCTCTTCGAGCACAGTTTCTCCATGAAAACTATGACGGTCACGCCTACTATAAGGATAAGCGGTACCGCGATAAGGAAGATCCTCTGTCCTTCAAGGAGACTGAACGACATTCCGGTGTTTTCGCAATAAGTAAAGTTCAGTACCTCGGTATCACCGAACTTTATCAGCGGTATCGTTCCTTTAGGCATTATATAAGCTACGGCGAGCTGCTTGGTGATCTGATCGATGATCGTAAGTACAACGACTATCGCGAAATATACTATTTTTCTGACTAAGCTTTTTTTCAAAACCTTCTCCATATACACGGCAGAGCCATACAATTCATGCACGGCTCTGTAATTTTTGATTTATGCTGTTCAGCAACAGTTCATAGAGCTGCGTACTATAATAAACAGCTTTAAACTCATTTATCTTTTTTTCTTTTTCTTGTGATTGTTATTATTGTTGTTTCCGTTGTTGCTTCCGAATTCAAGCTTGTCGTACTTTGAATTAGCGATCGTGGTCTTACTGGGTCTGCTCTTTAAGAAATCCGGAGTATCGTCTTCAACTATTTCACTTCCGAACGCATTATCAACAGTGAAATCACCGCCAGTTAATTCCTCGTCTTCGTCTTCTTCATCGACCTCTTCGGAATCGTTCTCGGAAACATCTATTTCGGAGAATGAATCGACTATCTTTACGTCTTCATCTTCCGTTCCTTCTTCTATCTCATCATCGTCATCATCATCAGGTTCGGGTATCTGGGGTGTCTGGTCGCCCTGCTGCGCGGCGATAAGCTCACGCAGTGCATTGCTGCTGTGATCTGTTGTTGCGCTTACAACAAATTCGTTGAAGCAGTCTTCGGGGATCTTCTTTATCATTTCCATGTGGTTTCTGTATTCCACAATAATGCGTGTTCTGAAATCTTCAGCCTCACGCTTAGTTCTCGCAAGAACTTCCTTGTCGAGTTCTGTCTGTATAACCATCTGTGCGTGTATATCGTCGGCAGCCTTCTTAGCTTCCGCTTCAATGCGCGCCTTTTCCGCAAGGGCATCTTCTATTATCTTTTCGCCCTCTGCCTTTCTGTCTGCAACGTAGTCATCGGCATTCTTCATCATTTCGTCGCGCTTATCCTCGGCTTCCTGAACTATGTTCGCAGCCTTTTCCTTGGATTCGGCGATAATCGCGTTACCTGTCTTCTGCGCACCGAGAAGAGCATCTTTGAGTGCATCCTCGTCCTCGCGGTACTCTCTTATCTTGTCCGCACAGACCTGAAGCTTTTTTTCAAGGTCTCCGTTTTCCTTTTTTAACTGAGACATCTCGCGGGCTATATCAGCAAGGTATTCTTCTACCTCTTCCTTTTTATATCCCCTCATAGCTTCGGTAAAGCTTTTGTCCATGATGCTGTTGGAATCCATTAAAATCCTCCGTTCTTCGCTTTCGATGCAATCAGTGCCACGAAGCGTCATTTGTATTTTTTTAATTCTATCTTTATTCGACCTTTTTTTGTAGTCTCTGCGTCACCGCACACGATGAATTTCCCGTAACCTCTGAGTGTTATCACATCGCCGACAGAAACCATTCTGCTGACATTGCCGCATTCCGAATAATTCAGCATAAGCCCGCCGGAACGGATAAGCGAAGCCGACTTTTCACGCGAGATACCTGTTATCCCGCTTACTATGCAGTCAACTCTTTCCGACGCGATAATGACTGTGATCTCCTCGAAATCCGGCGGACGTATGAACGCCAGCGCTTCATCAGTAATGCCGTCCTCTACAGATACACCCACGCGTCCGACAGTAAGGACGCCGTCGGTAATC
This sequence comes from uncultured Clostridia bacterium, assembly GCA_947168885.1. Lineage (GTDB taxonomy): Bacteria > Bacillota > Clostridia > Oscillospirales > Ruminococcaceae > Ruminiclostridium_E. The sequence goes on from CAMVNQ010000005.1 coordinate 58,916, forward strand.
ATATCACGGGCTGTCTTTGTGCAGTACACAGCTGTCACGCCCTCGCCGACAAAAATGTCACCGAGAGTCTCCCTTTTTATGCCGAGAGCCATGAACGAGCCGAGAAAATCCCTGTGACCGGGCTTGTCCGCTTTCCGATATGTAAGCGTGAGCGAAAAAACCGGAAAATCGCTGTGATCATCAGGTGCAAAGCAGTCTTCACCACAGACACGCAGTATCTTCCTTGTACAGGCTTCGTTACCGCCCCAAAATTCAGCCGTGACATCACGGCGTGAGCTTAAGAACGACTCTGCCTCGAACTGTTCACGGTCGTTGAGAAAAGACGAAAACACGGGCTGCCTCCGTCTTGCGGTCAGCCTGCACATATCTTCGAGTCTTGCGATAAAGCTTTCCTTCGGGAATTCTTCTTTCATCAGAAGTCTTCGACGTTGCCGAGATCCTCGATTATGTCGCCGGAGATGTCAACATTCACCGGAACGATTATATATGTAGTGCCGGAGATCCTCTTAAGATCGCCGTCCGCAGCGTATGCAACACCGCCAAGAAAGTCGATGAGTCTGTTAGCGACTTCCTTGTTTGTCTTGTCAAGGTTGAGCACAACGGTCTTCTTGTTCTTGAAGTGATCCGCAATAGCAGCGGCGTCGCCGTATTTTTCCGGCTTTACGACGATGACCTGAAGGTGTGTCGTCGCGGGTATGCTCATTAGCTTGCTGCTCTTGATAGTAGGCTTAGGCGGCTCATAGTCATCGAAATTGAGCGCCGAAGGCATCTCGTTGGTGTATTCGGCTTCTTCATACCCCTCGTCGTTGTTAAGACCCGTGATCTTCTTGAATGAATCCATGAATCCCATCTCAAAATCCTCCTTCTCCCGCTTTCCGGCGGGATGACCGCGATATATGCGATTTAAGTATAATTTCTGTATCCATAAAGCACGCTTCCTATACGAACGATAGTCGAACCGTGCATTATCGCGCTTTGGTAATCTCCGGACATTCCCATTGAAAGCGTGTCAATGAGGAATCGTCCGTCGTTCCGGGTTTTATCCCGAAGATCGGAAAAAAGCTTCTGCATCTGCGCAAAATACCTGTCAGAGCTTCCGTCAACATCGACCGGCGGTATAGCCATAAGCCCGCGCAGCCGCACATTCCCGAGTTCCGCCGTTTTGTATGCGAGCTCATCGAGCGCTTCGGGAGCGATGCCGCTTTTGCTTTCCTCGCCGCCAATGTTCACTTCTATGAGTATATCCATTTTAAGCCCCGCTTTTCCGGCACGCTTATCGATCTCTTCGATAAGGTGTTCGCTGTTTGCGGAATGGATCATACTTACTTTGTCAATGATGTACTTGACTTTGTTGGTCTGAAGTCCGCCGATAAAATGGACTTCCGGATCTCCCTCATAACGGTCACGCTTGTCGAGAAACTCCTGCACTCTGTTCTCTCCGAGAAGCTTTACCCCGTTCGCCACCGAAAAGCTAACTATCTCGGGGTCAACAGTCTTTGTGACTCCCATAAGACGTACGGTATCGGTTCTCCCGGCTTTTAGTTTTGCGTTTTCGATGTTTTCCGTTATGTGTTTTATGTTATCTGCGACTGTGGAAAATCTGCTGTCATCATGCGATGATCTTTCCTTCATGCAGATCCCTTCCTTCCACTATGATGTTTTCGTAAAGCGAAAGATAACCATTCTCGTCGGTCGTATCGGCAACGAGCGTGTAGTCTTCTCTTGAAAGTATCTGTCTCACCTTGCGGAACTTCGCTACAATACCGTCCTGGACGTAAACTCCGATAGAGCCGTCCTCGTCGCTCATACGAAGCGCGCTGTTCGGGATATTGATCCCCTGATAATCCTCAAGGAGCAGTCTTGCCTGTGTTGTGCGCGAATCTATGAAATCCGCAAGAAACATATCACATTTGAACACCGCTATGCTTCGTCCGTCTTCAAGACGTTTGAGACTAACGATGTCCGCTTTTACATTCTGACCCGATGAACCGATGCGAAGCGTGACCTGTGCACCTTCGAAAACCGTTCCGAGACGCACCGTGTCGAGAATAGCCGCCATATACCATGTATAATCGCTGACGAGCTTTCCGATAACACCTGCGGGATTCTCCTGACGAGGTTCTGCTGAGGTTATCTTCTCTATATCCTCTGCCGTAAGGTCAAATACAGTCTTGCTGTTCAGTTTGTCCTCATATCCATCAACCTTGCTGATGAAGTAGCCGGTCTCTGTAATCCTGATCTCGTAAGGTTCTGATGTTATCTTAGCTTTAAGACCAAGTATCTCGTTGTCAATAGCACTTATCTTCTCATCGAAAGAAGTCTCTGTGCCCTTGACGATCTCACGCTTGCTCTGAAGGTCGAGAATATCGTTCTTTATTGCAGATGCCGACTTATAATCGCCTTCATACAGGTACTTCATAAGCTGTGAATGTTTTTCGGTTATCTGGTTTGAGAACGATTCAAGCTGAGACGTATCAGCTCCGACAAGGCTCTGTGCGTCATTAAGAATATTTCTCTGAGCCATAAGGTCTTCGATCTGCTGACGGAGCACGATGTCGCTCCTGTTCCTATAGACCTGAGCAATTACCGCTGTCTTACCGATTTTAGACCCGTCGGTATGGGTATAACTCACTATACCGCCGTTCGCATTGTACGAAACAAGCTTTTCGTCACGCACATACACGCCCTTGAAGCCGATAGACTCTGTGGCTGTATAAAGTGTAGCGACTTCTGTTCTTACAGACGAGCCGAAAAATATCATTGCCTGACTTATGACCATAATGAGGAAGAATATGCCTATGACGCCCCAGATGATCCTTGTCGTGACGGCACGTCTTTTATCGGGCTCTGCCATTTATCACTGATCCTTTGCTTCCCCGTCTTCCTTGTCGAAAGCATCGAGCAGGGAAATCGGTCTCAAAGGTGTTATCGTAGAGATAGCATGCTTATATATGAGATTCTGTTTGCCGTCGGTATCGAGGATAACCGTGTAGTTGTCGAATCCCTTTACGATGCCCTTGAACTGGAATCCGTTTGTAATGTAGATAGTAACGGGGATCCTGTCTTTTCTTGACTGGTTGAGAAAAACGTCCTGAAGATTAAGTTCCTTAGCCATGATAAACCTCCAAGCTCAACTAAATGAGCGTCCGCAGCCTATAAAGCCGCTAAATATTTTATCTTTCTGCCGGCATTGTGCACGCCGTAAAAAGGCTTTGTAAAGGCAAACAGCAAAAATTGCCGCACCATATCACAATACCATACTGATTATTATATCATACTTTTTTATAAAAAGCTATATTTTTTTATTAATTTTTCTGCATTTATTACAATTTCACCATATTCTACATCTTTCGGAGCTAAAATATGTTCAATTCGACTATCCTTTTTAAACCATGTAAGCTGTCTTTTCGCATATCTCCGTGTCTCTCGTTTCAGAGTTTCAACGCATTCCGCAAGACTAAGCACTCCGTCGATGCAGGGCTTTAATTCCTTATAACCTATCGCCTGTGATGCGGTGACATAATCCGTGTGTGTGAAGAATTCACGCGTTTCGGCTTCAAGACCGGCTTCAAGCATCATATCAACACGCCTGTCGATACGCTCATACAATACCTCACGCGGGTGATCTATCATCATCATGCACGGCTCGTAAGGCGAAGGATTGAGGCGGCTCAAAGCCTTCTGCTCCGTCATCGTCTTGCCGCTAAGCTTATAGACCTCAAGCGCACGTATTATGCGTTTAAGGTTGTTCTCGTGGAGTTGACCGGCTGCTTCAGGATCGACATTCCGCAGCATATCAAGAACATACGCATTACCTTTTTCTACTGCGAGAGCGTTCAGTTCTGCACGATACGACGGGTCACTTCCTGTGTCGTCAAACTCTATGTTATCAATGAGCGAATTTATGTACAATCCTGTTCCGCCGCATATTACAGGCAGTTTTCCGCGCGCATGTATGTCAGCGATAACGTCACGAGCCATTGTGACATAGTCCGCCACAGAAAACGGCTCGGTAGGCTCAAGAAAATCCATAAGGTGATGCGGAATACCCATTTTCTCTTCCTCGGTCGGTTTCGCGCTCGCTATGTTCATTCCTTTATAGATCTGCATAGAATCGGCAGAAACGATTTCCCCGCCGAACTCTCTCGCAATATCTACAGCAAGCTTCGTTTTTCCCGAGGCTGTCGGTCCGCAGACCACCACGACAAAAATCTTCTTCGTTCATATCACTCACTTTCGTGCACGATTTTGTATATGCAATCGCACCAGTAAATTCTTACCCGTACATATTCTCCGAAAAAAAGCGGGTCTTCGAGTCTCCACGGACTTTCCCGACCGTCATTTCCGCGAAATAATGTGACCGGCTCGCCGCTTTCCTCATACAAAACTCCCAACGTATCGTTTATCCGCACAGCTTTCAGACCGTCCGAGTCATAATAAAGCGCTGTCTTGGCATCAATAACCCGTACAGGTTTGTCAGCGTTCTGCTCCGCGGAACGTTGTTCATCTATTTCATAAACATCACCGTTTTCGTCAAGCATGAATCCGACACCTGTTTCATGCGTATCTGCAAAAGCAGCGATCTCACCGGAAAACCCGACCGCACCGAAAACACCGTTGTCCTTATCGGTGTATATGACCATATCGTTCTTTATATCTACTACCCTGTGATCTCTGTCGAAAGCCATTACTTTTTCAAGTTTGTGGCTGCCGTTCAGATAAATCACATCCGGCGTGCCGATCCCGCCGAAAAGCCATGGTCGGCTGCTGATATACATTCCGATCATCAATGCCGAAACAGCAAGGACAGTTATGATAACAGCAGAAATAACGATCTTTCCCTTTTTCATGCGCTTTACTCCGTTATTATCATTGAGCCGGTCTGACAGTTATCACTGTATCCTGCTGAAATACTTTTCAAGCTCGTATTCGGTTAGCTTTAGCATTATCGGTCTGCCATGCGGACAGAAACGGATACGGTCATCGACCCAGACCTCGTTAGCAAGCGCTTCAAGTTCCTCACGCGTGTTGTTGTCATGCGCTTTTATCGCGGATTTGCATGCACGGGTGTGCTGAAAGTCGCCGTATATCTCCGCGGTAATGTTCACATCTCCTGCTGCGAGACAATCCGCCGCACGTAGCAGCATATCGGCAGGATCGTGCGCTCCCGCACCGCCGGTAAAGGCAGACGGAGCAGCCGTAATCTCGCATTCGCTGCCGTCAGACAGAACCACATCTATCCCTATATCCGCAAGAAGGTCGGTATGTTCATAAACCGCAGCGTACTGTTCAGGTGAAAGCGTTACACGAACGCTCTCAGCAAGAAGCTGTGACGAGGTTATGAGCTCTGTTCTGCGTTTCTCGAAATTTATGCGCTCGTGTGCCGCATGCTTGTCTATCATTATGAGTTCGTCGCCACAGGTGCAGACTATGTACGTTTCAAATACCTCACCCACTACTCTCAGACGCGGTTTGACGGGCGAAGCGGTTATCCCGGCGGCTTCAGCAGCATTTTCCGCTTTATCCCTGCCTGTGAACGAATTTGTGCTGATGTATCTGAACGTATTCTCGGAAGCTATGCTTTCCGCGGTCGCTTCCGGCTCATTATCTTCTTCGTCGTATTCTATCGTTACCTTCGGCGGTTCGGTAAACTGCTGCTGAACGAACGGAGTTTCCTCGTGCTTTATCCTGAACGGAGCTGTCTCAGCCTGTGTATATACAGGCTTTTGTTCAACAGCGAAAACTTTCGGCGGTTCAGGCGGAGGAACATCATCGGTCAACGCATGTTCACTCTTGCTGTAAAGCGGAACAGCATCTTCCACAGCGCGCACTGCCTTATCGAGAAGTATCTTGTCCTGACTGCGCATATCTGCGGGCGCAGAAGGTATCTCCTTCTTTTCGAGCTTTACGTCACGCCTGCTGTCAGCATTCATAATAGCGCTGCGAACACCGAAATTTATGACATCGAACACGCTCTTCTCGAACGCGAATCTTACCTCGGTCTTGGACGGACTCACGTTTACGTCGCAGAGCTCCGGAGGCATAGTTATATTAAGCACACAGGCAGGAAATTTCCCGACCATGATGCTGTTTCTGAAACCTTCTTCAAGTGCGGTCATGCAGATGACCGATTTCACACATCGTCCGTTCACATAGAAATATTGCAGTGAACGGTTTCCGCGGGTAAACAGCGGCGAAGAAACATATCCGGTCACGGAAACGCCGTTCAGCGAGAAATCCACGGGGATAAGGCTCATGGCAAATTGTTTGCCGAAAACCGAGTAGATTGCTGAATAGTAATCTCCTTCACCGCTCGTGCTTCGTACCGGTTTATTATCACGTATGAACCGGAATGCAATCTCCGGGTGCGCAAGGGCTAACTTATCGACGAGCGATTGTATCTGATTGCCCTCTGTGACATCTTTTTTCAGGAATTTCTGACGTGCGGGAACGTTATAGAACAAGTCACGTATGATTATCGTTGTTCCGTCAGGGCAGCCCGTCTGTTCGTGCTCCTCAATCTCACCTCCGGAAATACGGAAGCTTCCGCCCATTTCAGCACCGGCTTCTTTTGTGAGGACCTCGACACGTGACACTGCCGCTACCGAAGCGAGAGCCTCGCCGCGAAAGCCAAGTGTAAAGATGCGGTCGAGGTCATCGGCGCTTTTCACCTTGCTTGTGGCATGACGAAGAAAAGCCGTCGGTATCTCATCAAATGCCATACCGCAGCCGTCATCCGTTATACGCATAAAGCTTGACCCGCCGTTCTTTATCTCAACGGTTATATGCTTTGCTCCCGCGTCTATCGAGTTTTCCACGAGTTCCTTTATAACGGAAGCAGGGCGCTCTATCACCTCGCCCGCCGCTATAAGCTCAAAAACGCTCTTTTCGAGCAGATTTATCTTTGCCAATGTCTTGCCTTTCTATACTATTTATCTTTATCCATGAATACCCTTGATCCGGTTGCACCTTTCTGACCTTGATACTTGCCGTTGTACGGGTTCTGTGCTTTATCGTCCATTTTCGCAAACACGAGCTGACCTACTCTTCTTCCGCTCTGAAGCTCGATAGCACAGCGGTTTGCATTGAACAGCTCAAGCGTTATCTCGCCTTTGAATCCCGGATCGACCCAGCCCGCGTTCTGAATGAAAAGACCCATGCGTCCGAGAGAGCTTCTGCCCTCGACGAACGCTGTAAGGTCGTCGGGCAGCTCGAAATACTCCATTGTCGTTGCAAGAACGAACTGACCCGGCAGTATCAGATATTTGTCGGCGGTTATCGTTTTGTAACGTATCTCGCTGCTTAGCGATATGACCCCATCAGGAGTATCATCAACGATGCTGAACGTATTTCCGAGCCTTATATCAACGCTTGCGGGCTGTATCTGTTCGTCTGTCACCGGATCGATGATCAACGATTTATCTTTAAGCATTTTAATTATCGTTTTATCGGATAATATCATCTGTTTTACCTCACTGTTTTCTGTCCTCCGACAGGCTCACCTCAAAACCATGTTTATTCTGTCCCACTTCTCGTCCCCGAACGTGAACGCATTTTCGGTGACGTTTCTTTCTGCGAACCCGACGCGCTCATAGCACTTCCTTGCCGCTGCATTTCCGTCAAATACCATTAACTGCACCGCATCCGCCTTTGTCATATCGAACGCGTATTTCACCGCGAGCTTAAGCATCTCTTTTCCGTATCCCTTACCACGCTCGGCAGGATCGACCATGACGAATTTCAGCATACCCTCGTTCGTTACGGTATTTATAGTGTAGCAGAAAAAGCCGACCGGCTTCCCGCTGTCGTCCGTTGCGACAAATGGACAGTCTCCAAACTGATGTGCGTGTTCGGACAGCACAGCGTCGAAGTTTTCACGCTCTATCGGAAAGCCGAACCTGTTCGCACACCATAACGCGTGCTCACGGCAGTCGGTCATCCAGTTTTTTATTACATCAAAATCACGGCTCGGTATGTATGGTCTCAGTCTCATATATCACTGCTTCCTTCCCGTTCTGATGAACTCAATGAGCTGCTCAAAGTCGTCAAAATCGTCATAATCACCCATTATCCCCTCTCGGTGATATACGATGCCCGCTTTTTCGTTGCGCTCAAGACAGTCAAGAAGCTCGTCCATACCGTACCTTCTCGCGTATTCTGCAAACGCTCTCGCCTTTATCTTCTCCGCGTACAATCCCTTGCGGCAGTTTTCCGGCTCGCACTCATAGCAGCCCGCAAGTTTTTTCGAGATGACACATTTCCTGTTCTCGCACCACTCTGCATCCTTACACCACGAAAGCTCCATAAAACCGTCACGTTTGCAGCCTTTGCACTGCACGTTCTCACTGCACAGGCAGCACGCAAGCCCGCATCTCGCTATACCAAGTTCACGTTTCATCACTATATCCCCCAAACTGTTGCAAAGTTACCGCGAAATATCCGTGGATGCGCCCTTTTTCATGACATAAATGCACATCGCGATAAATCCGAAGCCGTAGCCGAACGGTGCGGCATACCAGAGATTTTCATTGAAAAAGCTTCCTGTAAATCCGATCAAGCATAACAATCCGCATACCAGTGAAATAATCCTTAGCCCCTTGTCTTTTATCCCCATAAACATTATTATAAAAGCTGCGCCCATAAAAAATCCCCACGCTGTGTAATCAAGCGTCATTTCAAGGCTCGGGAATGTTCCTATCTTAAAGTATTCGGGTATAGCTTCTCCTCTTTCAGCAAGCGGTCTTACAACTCCGATGCTCGTAAAATGCGCGGAAGAAGTGATTATAAGCGTTCCGGACAATGATATGGTGAGAAATCTGCGATACAGCGGACTAATGCCGTATGCATCAGAGATCAGTGACAATGATACCAGCATGACCGCCGCGCCCGCTACCGTCATAAGCTCCCATAGAGTCAGCGCGGGACCGGCCTTCGTAACAAGAAACACAGTTACTGACAAGAAATACACAAGCACGCATACAATTCCTGTCACAGCGGCCTTTTTGCATCTTTTCTCCATAGTGTATTCTCCTTATTTCAGCATCTCCTTGAACTCTGCAAGGCGAGCATACGCGTCACGCGGGGACATATCGTCAAGATCGAGGTTCTTTATCGCCTGTATAACGTTGTTCTTCGCTATCGACGAAAAATCATACTGTGCTTTCTGTTCCTCTTCCTCGGTGAGCCGCTTTTCAAGGTCGATCTTCGAGCCAAGCTCTATGTCTTTGAGCGCCGTTTTCGCACTCTCAATGACCTTTGCTGGGAGCCCCGCGAGTTTTGCTACCTCAATACCGTAGCTGTTGTCGGTACCGCCCTCGACTATCTTGTGAAGGAACTTTATATCATCGCCCTTTTTCATTACCGCGACGCTGTAATTGCGCACACCTTTATTGCTCTTTTCAAGAGCGGTGAGCTCATGATAATGCGTGGCAAAAAGCGTTTTACAGCCTATCCTTCCGTTGATGTACTCGGCAGTGGCTTTTGCTATACTCATGCCGTCAAACGTCGAAGTGCCGCGGCCTATCTCGTCAAGCACGACGAGACTGTTCTTTGTCGCGTTTTTCAGGATCTCCGCGACCTCGTTCATCTCAACCATGAACGTTGACTGACCGGCAGCGAGATCGTCACTCGCTCCTACACGCGTGAATATCTTATCGACTATGCCTATGCGCGCCGAACGTGCCGGTACAAAGCAGCCGATCTGTGCCATGAGCGTTATCACAGCGACCTGTCGCATGAACGTGGACTTACCAGCCATATTCGGACCCGTGATTATAAGGAGCTTGTTCTCGTTCGTATCGAGATAAGCGTCGTTCGGCGTGAATACGGTATCAGAACGTATCTTCTCGATAACGGGATGTCTGCCGTCCTTTATGTCAATAACGCCCTCAAGAGAAATATCGGGACGCACGAAATTGTTTTCGAGAGAAGCTGCGGCGAAGCTCTGAAGCACATCGACATACGCAACCGCGTCGGCTGTGCGCTGAACTATCTCAAGCTTCGACGAGATGAAGTCGCGCACTTCCGTAAAGATCTCGGCTTCAAGCGCGAGTATCTTGTCGTTCGCGCCGAGTATCTCGTTCTCCGTCTTTTTGAGCTCTTCGGTTATGTATCGTTCGCCGTTTGTGAGCGTCTGTTTTCTTATATACGTATCCGGGACAAGAGGTATGTTACCCTTGGACACCTCGATATAGTAGCCAAAGACCCTGTTGTACCCCACACGCAGATTCTTTATCCCCGTTGCCTCGCGTTCACGCGCTTCTATATCGGCAAGTATCTCTTTGCCGCCGCTGGAGATTTTCCGGAGCCTGTCCAGCTCATCGTTGAATCCGTCACGGATATATCCACCGTCCTTGGTAAGAGCCGGCGGGCTGTCAACTATCGCGTTCCCGACAAGCGTTGCTATCTCGGTAAGAGGATTGATAAGCTCGTCGAGCTTCATTATAAGTTTTACGTTTCCCGCTTCGGCAAGTTTGGATTTAAGCAGCGGGATATTACCGCAGGTCTTTCCGAGCGCCACGACATCTCGCGGTCCGGCAGCGCGGTAAACAACTCTCGTAATAAGCCTTTCAAGATCGTAAATACCGCTTAAACAGTCTCTTATTTCTTCAAGCAGAACATAATCGTTGAATAACCGCTCCACCGCATCAAGACGTTCGAGAACTTTCGTTGCGGAAAGCAAAGGCTGTTCAATGAAGCGGCGAAGCTTTCTGCGCCCCATTGCCGTCTTGGTCTTATCTATAACCCACATGAGCGAACCTTTACGGTCTCCGCTTCGCATTGTCTCGGTAAGTTCAAGATTGCGGCGTGCGGTAATGCCGAGGTTCATATAGTCATCCGAGAAATGGACAGTAAGCCGCACGGAGCGCCTTATCTTCGCTTTCTGTGTCTCGTTTATGTATCTGAAGACCGCAAACAGAGCCTTTTTCGCGAGCGGTGTCTTTTCAAGAGCGTCCGCATCCTGCGGCTCGTCAAAATACTGCGAAATAAGCGCGCTTCCGTCATTCAGAGAAAACTCGGTGTCGTCAAGAAGACTTCCGACCGCGCCCTGCATACGAAGATGAACAAAGGCGTTTACATCTTTACAGTCCATAAAGCTCTCGTTGAACAAAAGCTCTGACGGCACATAACGCGAGATCTCGGCGATCATATCACGTTCAAGATTCTTTCCTCGCTTTTCATAAGCGTGAAACTCACCGGTCGAGATGTCCGCGAATACCATTCCGCAAACGTCCTTTTCGACGCAGAACGACGCTATGTAGTTGTTTCTGCCCTCGTCGAGCATACTGTCCTCGTAAAGCGTCCCCGGGGTCACTACCCTTATTACTCCGCGCTCAACAAGACCCTTCGCAAGAGCGGGGTCTTCCATCTGTTCACATATCGCGACCTTGTATCCCTTGTCGATAAGACGCTTGATATACTGCTCGACCGCATGGTAAGGAACACCGCACATAGGAACTCCTGCACGGGCAGTGAGGGTAAGTTCAAGCTCCTTCGACATATTCTCCGCGTCGTCATAGAACATCTCATAAAAATCACCGAGGCGGTAAAACAGCACACAGTCCTTATACTCATCCCTCACTTTCAGATACTGTTCAAGCATAGGGGTGGGCTTCTTGTCGGGATCTATCTTTGCCGCCATTTCATCGCCTCATTTCGTAATTATTAATGGGTGCAGCATTACACTGCCGCAGTCCGCGCAGGACATCTGACGAAAAGTACCTTTTTAGTCAGACTTATCAGCCGCAGCCACCGCAGGAGCCGCAGTTGCCACCGCAGCCATGTGCCGCGTGCGGATCGCAGGTCTCGGGATCCTCACCTTCACAGCTCATCGAAATTATCATATTCACTTCGTTGAGCAGCATATCGAGAGCATTCTTTACTACAGCGAAGTTCGCCATATTTACATTCTTCATGACATCACCGTAAGCATCCTGCATCTCCTTGTTCATGAGGCGTATCTGTTCGCCGTCCTGCTGGTCTGCTTCCTTTGACATCTCTATCTGCAAGCGCTGACGCTTCTCGCTGAAATCGGCGATGAGCTTCTGTAATCCCTCGTCAGCGTCGTTAGCTTCCTTTGCCGCCACATAATCCTTATAGCGCGGATCAGCCTGAATTGCTTTTCCGAGCTCTCTTGCTGCCTGTATTGCGTCCATAGTTGTTTCTCCTTTATTTGTTGTTATTCTTTTACATATTCTCTCGCGAACGAGCCGCTGCCCCATGTCATTGTTTTGCCGTCAAACTTTGTGATCTCATGTGTGCTCTTGTCCGTTCCCTCTGACGGTGTAAGCTTAACTTTGTTTCCGTCAAGCTTGTAATCACCCATTCCGGTCAAGCCCTGTCCGTTTATGGTGCTTCTGACCGTGTATCTGTCATTATCTCCGAACTTATAGCGGATAAATTCACCGTTTTCCTTGGTATATACCCATGTTCCTTTGAAGTCTTCGAGCTTCACGTCGGGCTTTTCCGCAGGTTCTCCGGAGCATCCCACAGCCATGATAACAAGTGTGAATACCGCAAGCACTGCCAAAAGAGTTCTTACAAATTTTTTCATAAATATCACTCACTTTCTTTTATATTCGATAACTGTGTTCGGTTATCATATTTCAGAATATTTCCGGTCACTTCTTAAATAAGCATGATCGGCAACTTACTCACTTTACGACCTCCCCGACGAGAGCCCATGGCAGAGACTTCGTTATCTTCACATCAACGAACGAACCGAGCAGTCCGTCATCCCCGACGAAGTCAACGATGATATTCTGGCGGGATTTACCCGTAAGAAGCTTTCCGTCCGTCCTGCCCCTGCCCTCGCAGAGTACACGAAGCGTCATACCGACATACTTCTCATACGCTTTTTCGCCGATAGCACCCTGAACGTCGAGCAGCTCGCGGAACCATTTACCTTTCTCCTCATCCGGGACCGGGTCGTCCATTTCCGCAGCTTTCGTGCCCTCGCGGCGGCTGTATATGAACGTGAAAGCGCTGTCATACTTCACAGCTTTCATAAGCTCCAGCGTTTTGTCGAAATCATCGCGCTGCTCTCCCGGAAAACCCACGATTATGTCAGTAGTAAGCTGAATGTCTGCTATCCGCGAACGAGCGTACTGTACGAGGTCGAGATACCTTTTGGTGTCGTAGTGCCGGTTCATAAGCTTCAATATTCTGTCGCTTCCGCTCTGCACCGGAAGATGCAGATGATGCGAGATATGACGGCTGTCTGCAATTACATCTATCAGCTCATGTGAACAGTCCCGCGGATGCGATGTCATGAAGCTTATCACGAACTCGCCGTCAATCGCGTCGAGTTTACGGAGCAGTTCGGGAAAATCAACATCCCCGCCCTTGCCGTAGGAATTAACGTTCTGCCCGAGCAGCAGTATCTCTTTATACCCCTTTTCGATCAGCCCGCGCACTTCGGATATAACGCTCTCCGGCTCACGGGAGCGCTCCCTTCCGCGTACCTTCGGAACAACACAATAGGTGCAGAAGTTGTTGCAGCCGTACATTATCGGCACGCTTGCCCTGAAGCTGCTCTCACGGCGTACCGGAAGCCCCTCGGCTACAACGCCGTCACTTTCGGGAATGCACACAACGCGCTTTCTCTTCTCGTAGATGCTGTAAAGCAGCTCCGGGAATTTATGCAGAACATGTGTCCCGAAGATAAGATCGACGTACGGAAAACGCTTGTGCATACGTTCGGCGATGTGTTCCTGTTGTACCATACAGCCACAGACCGCTATCACCATATCAGGGTTCTTCTCTTTGAGATGCTTAAGCGCGCCTACATTTCCGAAAACACGGTTCTCGGCATTCTCACGTACCGCACAGGTGTTATAAAGGACGAGGTCAGCGTTATCCGGAGTATCGGTGAAGCCGAAGCCCATATCAGCGAGCATTCCGTCGAGCTTCTCGCCGTCTGAAACATTCTGCTGACAGCCATAACTGTGGGTATATGCAAGCGGTTTATGATCGAAAACGTGTATTACCGCGCAGACGCGGCGAATGAAAAGTCGCTGGTCTTTCAGCTCTTCTTCGCTGACTTTTGTTATCGGCAAACCGACACACCTCCTGTAAAAAATCATACATTATAGTATATCACATTTCTTTGGATTTTTCAAGAGTTTTTTCGTGCTGTCCGACGCATGAACTTTATATTTCGATGAACAGCAGCATGACAAAGGATTTATCGCTGCTGAATGCAGCATACGGAGAAACGGCGTATGCCGCAGAGAAAAAAGTACGAGTTTTTTGTACATATTGTTAAATATTTCTGAAATTTTTAAAAAATACTTGTAAAATTTTCCGAGTTGTGATATAATATAAACATCAAGGACGACAAGTCCGACTGAAAGGAATGATCAAAGCAATGAAAGTACAGATCACAGCCAAGAAAATGCAGCTTAGCCCGAGCTTCACAGAGTACGCAGAGGAGCGACTTTCCTCGAAACTCGACAAATTCTTCGGAAGCGAGGCAAATGCAAAAATTGTCCTTAACACAGTCAAGAATAAGGTCATTCTCGAGCTTACCGTTGATTTCAACGGAATGATCTTCCGCGCAGAGCAGTCCGCAGATGACAAGAATGACGCTCTCGATGCCTGCATCGACAAGATCATACGCCAGATACGCAAAAACAAGACCCGCCTTGCGAAGCAGCTACGCGACAAGTCGTTCACCGACAGTATCGAGTCTGCTCCCGACGAACAGGTAGATTACGAAGTCATCAAACACAAATCCTTTGAGCTTCGTCCGATGTCCGTTGAGGAAGCTATTCTCCAGATGAACCTCGTCGATCACGAGTTCTTTATGTTCAAGAATGCAGAGACAGGCGACGTGAATGTTGTTTACAAGCGTTCCGACGACAATTACGCAGTTCTTGAACCCCGCAAATAAGTATAAAATGAGGCTCCCCGTTCGGGGAGCCTTTTTTGTCCGTATAGGGTACTGTTAAACGTTCGGGGCATCTGTCATACTGTTCTGAGCACAGATCAGAATAATCCCGTCTGAACATACGGTACTTTAATATCAAATCCGCGCTCTTCCATAGAACGAGCCTTTATCATCGCGACCTTTGTATGCACTCCGAGTTCGGAAGCCGCCTCTTCTATCGTACAGCCGCGTTCACCGAGCTCAACCATTTCTTCATCCGAAATAAGAAGCTCTGCGGCAAATATGTTTGCCTCGCGCTCCGGCTTGCTGGTCATGTCGAAGAAACTGCTTTCTCCCATTCCGCCATTCTCGGCTATATCACGGTGAAGCATATCATGACCGATCTCGTGGGCAAGAACAAGTTTCGTCATACGCTCGTCGAGATTTTGATTTATGACTATGTAGCGTCCGGTCTTATAGACGACATAGAAGCCTTTCAGTTCGCCGAGATCAGCGTAATCGACATCGAGACCGAGCCCCATTGCGATGGAGAACGGGTCGCTTGTGTGCTGTTCACGCACGGTCTTCCTGACGAGAGAGAAGATGCGGTCACTTACCACGTTTCTTACCGTCTGCTTTCATGGATTTTTCCTTTTCTTTCCAGTAGATTTTCTGCAATGCAAGCATCACTTTGTCTTTATCCTCGTCCGAGAGCTCGCCGCCCGCAAAAAGGGCACCGGCACACTTAAGGAGCTGCTTGGCGGATGCTGCTCCCTCTATGCCATCCTCGGCCTCGACTATACCGAGAAAGTCTTCGCTCCCGACGAGCGTCTCAATGCGGACGCCGAGAGTTTTGCATATTCTGTCAAGTATGTCGCGCTTCGGGTATCTCGCGCCGAGTTCATAATTCTGTATACTGCGCGCAGTCACGCCTATCTTTTCAGCGAGTTCCGCCTGTGTAAGTTTCTTATTTTTTCTTGCTTTCTGAAGCTTTTCCGAAAATGTCATAATGACCTCCATTACACTCTGCCGGCAGTTCTTGCGTAACCGTCAGCAAATTCTTTATCTTTGTCGTACTCCTCTATTTCGGCGGGTGTAAGCCCGCCCTTTCCGTCGTACCTGTAGTAAGCCCCTTTTTCGGCAACAAATTCAAGAACGCAGTAATCCTCATCCTCGACACCTTTCGGATAGTATTTCTCATCTCCGTCATGCCAAAGTAGCTTTCTGAATTCACTGTCGAAATGCGGAACGAAATGCCCGTAAAGGCAGATTCCTTCGAAAGTTTCGCTGTCTGCAAAATAGATGCATCCGGTCGGTTCATTGAGAATCCGCTTAACATGAGAAGAAGATGTATTTGTAGAGATCAGATGCCTGCCTATTCCCTTGTGCCATACGCAGAACGTCCTGCGTATATTGGGGAATCCATCTTCATCGATATAACCAATGTCCGCGAAAAGCGAACGGTCGATAAGATTCATTATTTCATCTTTAGTCATAAGCACCTCAAGTACACATTTCGTTCGCATTAATTATAACATGGCGTTCGTAATTTGTCAACAGTCAGCCATAATTTTTTACAAAAAAAGACGGATCCATCGATCCGTCTTAGATGTTGGCCGAACGCATCCGGCTCCTCAAAAAATCACGCTCTTACATCCATGAGAGCTCCGCGACCATCCGCAGAAGGTGCGGCCTGAGAAATGCTTTCAAACATCTTCGCGCTTGCGCTCTCATCCATATTCATGGCATTCTTGAGCATAGCTATCGAAGCCTGTGACGCCAGATTCGTCTGAGATAAGCTCATCGAAGCGGCGGCTATGACGTTAGTTAATCCGTCCATTGGAAAAGCACCTCCTTTTTTCCATCCCTGTGATTATATTATAACGTAACTCAACTGTAATTTCAATAGGCAACATTGCCAAATTTTAACGGTTTCTTTTGGTTATATTTCAAGCACGTTTTTTGAGCGGCGGATCCTGACGCTTTATCTCGGTAGATTTCTTCTCCCCGCGGAATATCTCCGGCGGCTCCTCGCCCCTTGCACACTTTGCGCTTATATGCACTTTTGTAATGCTGTCGTCACTCGGAACATCGAACATAGTATCGTTAAGTATGGACTCAAGTATGGTACGCAGTCCTCTCGCGCCGGTCTTTCTTGCGATAGACTTCTTCGCTATCTCACGAAGCGCGTCCTTGTCGATCTCAAGCTCAACATCGTCAAGACTGAACAGATAACTGTACTGTTTTACGATCGCGTTTTTGGGTTCAACAAGTATCTTTATAAGTGCATCTTCATCAAGCTCGTCAAGTACTGCGATAACAGGCAGACGACCTACAAGTTCGGGAATAATTCCGAACTTTACGAGATCTTCCGGCTCAACAGCATGGAAAAGCTTTGTAAGCGACTCATCGGTCTTGTTCTTAATCTCAGCACCGAAACCGATAGCCGAAGAATGTATGCGCGCTGCGATCGTCTTGTCTATACCGTCGAACGCGCCGCCGCAGATAAACAGTATGTCCTTGGTGTTGATCTGTATGAACTCCTGATTCGGATGCTTTCTTCCTCCCTGCGGGGGAACATTTGACACCGTACCCTCAACGATCTTCAGAAGTGCCTGCTGAACGCCTTCGCCGCTCACGTCACGAGTGATCGAAGTGTTCTCGGAACGGCGCGAAATCTTGTCTATCTCGTCAATGTAGATAATGCCGTGCTCTGCTGCTTCTATGTCATAATCGGCAGCCTGTATAAGGCGCAGGAGCACGTTCTCAACATCTTCGCCGACATAACCTGCCTGTGTGAGCGTGGTAGCATCAGCGATGGCAAACGGAACATGGAGCACTCTTGCAAGCGTCTGTGCAAGCATGGTCTTGCCGACACCGGTAGGACCGAGCAGCAGCACATTGCTCTTCTGGAGCTCTATACCCCTGTCTTCCTCTTCATTTGCGAGTGTTCTCTTGTAATGGTTATAGACCGAAACACAGAGGGTCTTCTTTGCTTCTTCCTGACCTATGATGTACTGGTCAAGCACGGCTTTTATGTCAGCAGGCTTAACGGCGCTGTTCGGTTCACCGTACATACGCTTCTGCTGCTGAGTAGTGCGCTTTTTCGGGGGACGTATCTCCGCGATCTCGCCCTCGTCAAGAAGCATACGGTATGAAGTGACAACGCATTCACTGCAAATTGCCGCATTATTGGAATACAGCATTCTTGCCACTCTGTCATCGGATTTTCCGCAGAAACTGCATTTAAGCATCTTGGAGTCCTTTCTATCGGCTGTCTGGCCGTCATCTCTTGTCGATCACTTTATCTATAAGTCCGTATTTGAGAGCTTCCTCTGCTGTCATAAAGTTATCTCTGTCCGTATCCTTTTCAATGACTTCGATAGGCTGACCGGTCATTTCGGAATAGAGTCTGTTCATCTTTTCCTTGATCTTTATGATGTGCTTTGCGTGTATCTCAATATCGGATGCCTGTGCTCTTCCTGTACCGCCTAGAGGCTGGTGGATCATTATCTCACTGTTCGGAAGCGCGTATCTCTTACCTTTTGCTCCCGCGGCGAGAAGGAACGAACCCATAGATGCCGCCATTCCCATACAGATAGTTGAAACGTCGCACTTGATATAGTTCATCGTATCGAATATCGCCATACCGTCGGTGATCGATCCGCCGGGGCTGTTGATGTAAAGGCTTATGTCCTTTTCGGGATCCTGGCCTTCAAGAAAAAGGAGCTGTGCGACAACAAGACCCGCCGTAACGGAGTTTACCTCCTCGTTCAGCATAACTATCCTGTCATTGAGCAGCCTCGAATATATATCGTATGCACGCTCTCCTCTTCCCGTCTGTTCAATGACGGTAGGCACAAGACTCATAAAATCCATTGCTGTCACCTTATCCTTTCTGCGAAACGGCAGCCGGAAATAGTATTCTCCGGCTGCTCGGTCTTTCTGATGTGTCTTTCAGAGGACATTATTCCTCTTTTTCCTTAATATCTGCGTTTTCCTTTACAAACTTGAACGCCTTCTCAACTTTTATATCAAGAGAAAGGCTCTCTGTGGGAATAAGTTCCTTGACTCTCTCGACAGTCTGCTTGTGCTGTTCAGCAAGTTCTTCATACTGCTTTTCAAGCTCCTCGTCAGAGATAGTGAAATTCTCAAGCTCTGCGATCTTTTCAAGACCGAGTCTGAGCTTAACCTGTGTAGCCGCAGGTTCTCTGAATGTCTCTCTGAACTTCTCCATTGTAAGACCTGTGTACTGGAGATAATCCTTGATCGTAACGCCTGCGTATCTGTTTCTGTATTCCCATTCACGGAGCATATCGTTGATGCGGTTCTCTGTCATAGCATCGGGGATCTCGCCTTCTACGAGCTCTGCGAGCTTCTCGGAGATCGTGTTGTCGAGCTCACCGTCAGCACGGTTGTTTGCGCGCTCCTGGAGTTTCTTCTTGAGGTCTGCCTTGTATTCGTCGAGAGTATCGAACTCACTTACGTCCTTTGCAAACTCATCGTCGAGATCAGCAAGCTCCTTGCCCTTGATCTCATGTATCTTGCACTTGAATACAGCGGGCTTTCCTGCGAGCTCCTTAGCGTTGTAGTCCTCGGGGAATGTTACGTTCACATCGAAATCCTCACCGATGCTCTTGCCAACGATCTGATCCTCAAAACCGGGGATAAATCTTCCGCTTCCGAGCTCAAGATTGAACTTCTCTGCCTTACCGCCGTCGAACGTCTTTCCGTCAACAGAGCCCTCGAAGTCAAATACTACAGTATCGGTAAGCTGTGCAGGTCTGTCATCAACGTCAATGATTCTTGCGTTGTTCTCTCTGATGCGCTCAACTTCCTTGTCAACTTCCTCATCGGTTACAGTCTTGACAGTTTTTTCAACGCTTATACCTTTGTAGCCGTCAATTTTGACTTCGGGCTTAACGGTAACAGTGATGCTGAATGTAACGCCGTTTTCCTTGCTTACGTCCGTTACCTTTGTATCGGGAACATCAACGGCATCGAGCTTCTGATCCTCGATAGCTTCCGCAACAGCCTTCTGGTAGATAGCGTTTATAGCGGACTCATAGAAGAAAGTCTCACCGTACTTTGCTTCTATCATCTTTCTTGTTGCCTTGCCTTTTCTGAAGCCGTCGATCTGGATATTCTTTCTTCTTCTGAGATAGGATTCCTGGATTGCCTTTTCAAAATCCTCGGCACTAACCTTAACTTCGAGTTCGACAGTGTTTGTGCCTGTCTTGTTGTTTGAGATTACTTCCATTTTGTTTTACCTCCGTAAAATGCATACTGCTGAAATTATATCATATAATTGAAAAATTTTCAATAATTTCCGTTAATTTTTTATAATGCAGACGGTTCAATTTTCACCGGCATAAATCCGATATAGTCTGCCGAGATCATCTTGTATTCCGTACCCTCGTACTTACCGATGAACGCCCGCGCATGACCCGCTTTACCGTGGATATGACCGTAGTAGCAGCGTTTTATCCCGAATTCACTTATGACCCGAAGGATATACTCGTTCTTTTCGCCGTTATAGAGAGGCGGATAATGTATGAACGCGATCATCTCGCCGCCGAGCTTTCTGCCTTCTGTTGCCGACATACGAAGACGCCCCTCTTCTCTCGCGAGGACTTTTGCGTCAAACTCATCTGTGCCGTCATTTATCCAGCCTCTTGTGCCTACGACACATATCCCTTCCGCGAGAAATGCGTTGTTGTTAAGTATCTTTATCCTGTCAAAGCCTTTTGTCTCAAGGAATTTGTTCATCTTCCCCGCTGTTGCCCACCAGTAGTCATGATTGCCTTTCAGCAATATTTTGCTGCCGTGGAGCTCATCGTTTATGAAGCGGAAATCCGTTTCGGTATCCTCAAGCTTCATTGCCCACGAGATGTCTCCGGGTATCACCACTGTGTCGCTGTCTGCGACCACACGGTTCCAGTTTTCTTTAAGCCGGTCGGTATAATTCTCCCAGCCTCTGAAAACGTCCATGGGTTTGTCGGTTCCGAGCGAAAGATGAAGGTCGCCTATCGCAAAAACACTCATTTTTTAAGGAAATCAAGGACTGCACCCGACATAGCGCTCTTTTCGACAGAACCGTTGAATCTGATCGGCTTTGTCTTTGTAGCCGCGAGCGGTGCGGGCATCTTGGTACCGGTATGCTCTTCAAGCTTTTCGATTATCGCAAACTCATCAAGACCTGCGGTATCTCCGCCGACTGCTTCATATACAGCCTTGCCGAACTTGTACGGGTTGGCGGTCGAAGCTATGACGGTCTTTGTCTGATCGCCGGTAGCGTCCTTATAGTCATGATAAACCTTATATGCAACGGCCGTATGAGTGTCCATAAGGTACGAATACTCGTCAAATGCCTGCTTTATAGCATCCTTTGTAGCTGCATCATCGCAGAAGCCGCCGTAGAACAGGTCGTTTATCTTAGCCTTTACGTCCGCAGTAACTTCATATTTACCCTCTTTTGCGAGCTTACCGAACCACTCCGCGATCTGCTTGTCATTGCCGTCTGTAAGATGATAAAGAAGTCTTTCAAGGTTACTCGAAATAAGTATATCCATGGACGGCGAGATCGTCGTATAGAAATGTCTGTTGCGGTCATAAACACCTGTGTTGATGAAGTCTGTGAGCACGTTGTTCGAGTTGGACGCGCAGATAAGCTTATTTACTGGAAGTCCCATTTCCTTCGCGTAATAAGCGGCAAGGATGTTGCCGAAGTTGCCTGTCGGAACAACTATGTTTATCTTCTCACCGTACTCTATATCTCCGCTTTCAACGAGAGACGCGTAAACCGAGATATAGTAAACTATCTGCGGCGAAAGTCTGCCCCAGTTTATCGAATTTGCGCTGGAGAACGTGATGTTCATTGCGTCGAGCTGTTTCTTGAGCTCCTCATTGGTGAATATAGCTTTCACGCCGTTCTGGCAGTCGTCAAAGTTACCCTTTACCGCGCATACATTTACGTTAGCGCCTTCCTGTGTGGTCATCTGGCGCTTCTGCATAGCACTTACGCCGTCCTCGGGGTAGAACACCATTATAGAAGTGCCCGCAACGTCCTTGAATCCCTCAAGAGCCGCTTTGCCGGTATCGCCCGATGTAGCAACAAGGATAGCTATCTCCTTGCCGTCGATGACCTTCTTTGCGGAAACGCTCATGAGATACGGAAGTATCTGCAGCGCCATATCCTTGAACGCGCAGGTCGGACCGTGCCAGA
The DNA here is from genome assembly GCA_947168885.1 of uncultured Clostridia bacterium. Taxonomy (GTDB): domain Bacteria; phylum Bacillota; class Clostridia; order Oscillospirales; family Ruminococcaceae; genus Ruminiclostridium_E. Next base: position 81,010 of record CAMVNQ010000005.1, read on the forward strand.
GTTCGAGGATATATGTGCCGCTGTAAAGATGAGAGATCTCTGCTATACTTTCACTGTCGAAATTCTTGTCTGAATAAGCGCCGTTAGTGCAGTATCTTATTTCGTCGTCTGTAAAATCGGTGAGGAAGCGCTTGAATACCTCAAATGCTCTTTCGGGATAGGATTTGCTGCAAAGCGACATTATATCATCTTTTGTGAGCTTCGGGATACTCTCGGGCACGAAAAGACCGCCCTCCTCCGAAAGGCCCTGTGCGATAGCTGCCGCGCTCGTTACACTTATCTTGTTGTCACGCGTACTTCTGTAGTTCATATTGTGACCTCCTGTGAGCCGTTTCCGGCACTTTTCATTTATAAGCCAAACGCATCAAAAGCGTTTTCGTAATACTTCATTTCCAAAACACGCGGTATTTCATCTGTAGTCACAGTCACGACCGCCGCATCGAATCGAACTTCTCTGTTATCTATCGGAAACTCCTCGATATACCTGTCAGCAGCACGGACTATACAGCGCTGTTTCTTCGTGTCAACAGCATCGATACCGTCGGAAAGACTCCCGAATTTCCGGGTCTTGACCTCGACGAACGTTATGACTTCGCTCTTTTCCGCGATTATATCTATCTCTCCGCCTTTAATGCGGTAGTTTCTCGCTGCTATCTTCCAGCCGAGTTTTTCAAGATAACCGCAGACGTGATCCTCACCGGTCTTACCGCGTTCGCTCGCCTTACTCATACCTTGTGCCTCTTGAAGAAGCTTCGTCTGTGCTCCGGACAAAGACCGTACTGTGCGATCATATCATAATGCAGCTTCGTACCGTAGCCCTTGTGCTTTGCGAACATATACTCCGGGTACTTCTTATCGAGTTCAAGCATATACCTGTCACGCGCTACCTTAGCGAGAATAGATGCCGCCGCTATGCTTGCGGACAGGCTGTCGCCCTTTACAACTGTCTTTACGGGGATACCGAGATCCGGAGCCTTATTTCCGTCAACAAGAGCAAGCACCGGGCGCTGCGAAAGTCCGTCGAACGCACGTTTCATCGCAAGCATCGCCGCATTCAGAATGTTAATCTCATCTATCTCCGCAGCCGTTGCCGTAGCTATACAGTAAGCATCTGCTTTTCCGATGATCTCGTCAAACAGCAGTTCTCTCTTCTTTTCCGAAAGCTTCTTGCTGTCATCAAGACCGTTTATCACCAAGCCTTCGGGAAGTATCACCGCAGCAGCGTAAACATCTCCTGCAAGAGGTCCTCTGCCGGCTTCGTCGATACCGCAAATTATCCCGCTCTGCTTGCGTTCCTCGCTGTCAAACGCGAATCGCTCACTGAGCAGCAGGTCTTTCGAGTGAGATACGTCCAATTTTACCGCTCCTGTATTCGTCAAGAAGTGCAGCAGCAGCGCGCTCTGTATCGGGAATACCGCCCGAGAGCATCATGCCGCGCTTCTTAGCTATCAATTCAACTATATTTCCGTCAAGGTTTTCGAGCTTGTAGCGTTCTCTGAGCCGCTCCGGATAATCGGCGGCAAGTACCCGCCCGAGCTCATAAGCGAGCTCCTCAGCGTCCATAACATCGTCTTTTATTGCTCCAGTGAACGCGAGCCTGAGAGCAGCCTCTTTATCATCGAATTTCGGCCAGAGTATGCCCGGCATATCAAGCAGCTCGACCTCTTTGTCTATCGTTACCCATTGCTTTCCGCGGGTCACACCGGGTCTGTCTTCTACTTTAGTCTTTCGTGCACCGGCCATACGGTTTATGAACGAAGATTTTCCGACATTCGGTATGCCAACTACCATTACACGAAGCGCCTTTCCGATCATTCCCTTTGCTCTGCGGCGTTCAAGAAGCTCGGAAAGTTCGGATTTCAGTGTCGGCAGGAAGCGATTTATCCCTTTCCCGCTGCGACAGTCGCATACTATCGCTCTGATTCCGATTTTTTCATAGTATCTCCGCCATTCCTCGGTGACCTTATCGTCCGCCTGATCGCACTTGTTCAGCAGTATCACTCTCGGCTTGCCGAAAACTATTTCGTTGATCATAGGGTTTCTGCTTGATTCGGGGATCCGGCAGTCCACGATCTCGGTGACTGCGTCAACAAGCTTAAGATCCGCTTCTATCATGCGTCGGGTCTTTGTCATGTGACCCGGAAACCACTGAATATCGCCCTGATACGCCATTCGGAACTCCTTCGTCTTATCAGCCGTAAATATTGCCGAACGTGTTCAGCGGCCATACGCGCAGATATGCACGTCCCATTATTTCACGGGTATCAACGAATCCAACGAAAGGACTTCTGCTATCGGTAGAGTTGTTCCTGTTATCGCCCATCACGAACGCGTAGCCCTCAGGGACTATGAAATCTCCACCAAGACCTTCTTCACGGTTCGTATAGGTGTTGAGCATATGGCCGTCTTCCCAAAGAACGCCATCCTTCATCTCCTGCGGAAGCAGCTCACCGTTCCGGTAAAGTCTGCCGTTCTCATAGTCGATGTGTATAGTGTCGCCTTCTAAGCCTATGACACGCTTGACGATCGCTTTACCGCTGCCGTTTTCATCATTCGGCAGGTTCTTCGCCCATACAACGACGATATCGTTATGCGCGGGAGTATAGAAAAGATCGCTTATCATAAGACGCTGCTGATCCACAAGTGTCGGGTTCATCGAATCTCCGTCAACAGTGGACATTCTCGTAAAGAGAACGAACACAGCTATTATCAAAAGGAAGGCGTGCAGTATGGTATCGAACCAGCTGTAAGCCTCAACAGAAATATAACTCGGCGCACCGTCGGCAGCGGAAACCGCTCCCGTATCTGCAACTGCGTCAGAAGCATTCTGTTCATCGTTCACAGCTTCCGGAACACTTTCTTGTTCTGTGGAAATCTGTTCGTTTTCTGTTCTGATCTCGTCTTCCATACTATCACTCTTCATTATCTTATATTAACCTGTGCTTTATCCGTAACCGGAATAAAAACCATAAAAAACAGCGAATCAAGGTAATAACGGTCTCCCGCTATTACCCTTTCGACTGCTCATGCGGTAAAGATCAATACTTTGCCTTTACCTTAGCTGCCTTACCAACTCTGTCTCTGAGGTAGTAAAGCTTAGCTCTGCGGACAACACCTGTTCTTACAACTTCGATCTTGTCAACGGACGGAGAATGTACGGGGAAAACTCTCTCGATACCGCAGCCGTGTGCTACACGTCTTACAGTGAAAGTCTCGTTGATACCGCCGTGCTTCTTTGCAATGACCGTGCCCTCGAAGATCTGGATACGGGACTTGTCGCCTTCGGTGATCTTTACGTGAACCTTAACGGTATCACCGATGCCGAATGCGGGGATCTCGCTCTTCATGCTGTCCTGTGCGATTGTTTTCAGTGCATCCATAATATTTCCTCCTGATGCAGCATTCTTGCGTCTAATAATAAGTGCGGCCTTAAGGCACGCGCACCGGACTGCTCTTTTGCCGTCCCGACGCAGCGGAATACCTGTTTAATGCGGGCTTTGCCCCTTGCATTAACTCTCGCGGCAGTCATAGTATAATACTGCCACGGTTACAAATGCTTTTATATTATATCACTTTTTTTTCGGAATTGCAATAGTTTTTTGCAATTTTAACAAATTTCATCTAAAAATTTCTCCATCCGAGCATTTTATTTTCGTTCTTGTGATATGAAGCGAGTAAATCTCGGTTCCCGAAAGCTTTTCAAACGCATCAAACAGAAGTCCCGCGTTGATATTGAATACCGAGCCCGACGGGAATGTGAACCGGAGATACCCTTTTCTGCGCTCAAGCACGTCAAGATGCTGCTTCAGATCGAGCTCCGCGATACCGCGCTTGGTCTTTTTCTCAGCAAGGATATGCTCTGAAGCAAGAAAAGCATCAAAAGCCTCGTCATCGCAGTCAAACTCTGCTTCGTACTCCGAGAGCGCAATATCGGTAGGCTTGCGTACCTGCTCGGCCGCCGCCGTAACGCGTATGTCCCGCGGCAGTGCGTCATTGAACCGCTTAATGAGCTCTTCTGTGCTTATGTCCTCGGTGAGCTTCGTATCAAGGCTCTCACATATCCCCGCCGTACCAAGCGCGAGCGGCAGTGCGAATGTGATGTAAACGTGCGGGTTGAAACCCTCAGTCTCCCATATCGGAAGTTTCGCGCGTTTGATCGCCCTCTGGAAGAGTCTGTACAGGTCGAGATGCGAAATGTATATCGCTCTGCCGGTTTTGCTGAAAAATACGCGTATATTTTTAGTCACTGTGTTTCCCATTTTCGTTTTTATCTCCGTTTTCGTCTGCTTCTTTCTTGTCTTTACCGTTGTTCAAATCATCTGCGTGGTCCCTTTCGTAAGGCTTTACAAGCGAATATACAAACACAAATATAAACGGATCCGTCAGCCCGACAAGCGCCCACCAGCCTCCGCCTATAAGCAGAATGCCCACTGCTATCAGAAGTCCTCCGAGAGGAGGCACCATTGACGACCATTTGCTTCCGGGCTTCATATTATTAAAAAGTATCACCCAGTTTGCAATGTACAGGAACAGCCCCGACCCGAAAAGCAGAACATATCCCGCAATTGTATCGGCTATCTCCGAATTGAATAGTCCGTCAAACAGTTCACTCATATTATTCCGTCCATATCATTCGCTTCCTATGCGTATAAAAGGAAACTGTCCCGTCATCGGCGGTCAGAAGCATGGTCTTCCCGTGCAGGCGCTCACACCGCAGCCAGAGCATCTTTCGCGGCAGTTCGGCGTTGTCTGCGATTCATGTGCCCGTTTGTTCTCGCGGATAAAGAAATCCTTCGTAATAAGAAGATCCATGTGATCCCACGGAAGTATCTCGTCATACTCGCGCTTCCGGTTGACATAGAACGACGGGTCTATGCCGCATTCTCTGAACGCTTCCATCCACTTATCATATTGATAGTATTCCGTCCAGCCGTCAAGCTTACAGCCTTTCTTCCATGCGGAGTATATAACTGCCGACAGACGGCGGTCTCCCCTTGCAAGTGCCGCTTCGAGGTGAGTTACATCAAAGTGCGAGCGGCTGACCTGCACCTTTTTCACGTTTATCACTTCCATAAGGTGCTTCTGGCGCTCCTTTATAACATCCTCGGTAGGCTGAGGCTCGAACTGGAACGGGGTGAACGGCTTCGGTATGAATGTCGAAAGCGACACGGATATTTTGATGCCTTTTCCTTTCGGGCGGTTATCAAGCGAATAGTAGAGGTCGATTATCCGCTGACAAAGCTCGGCGATACCCTCGATGTCCTCCATTGTCTCGGTGGGAAGCCCGAGCATAAAATACAGCTTTACAGCCGTATAGCCGCCTTCAAAAGCTATCCGGCAGCCGTTCATTATGTTCTCTTCGGTTATGTTCTTGTTTATTACGTCGCGCAGACGTTGTGTTCCGGCTTCCGGAGCAAATGTCAGTCCGCTCTTGCGGACGCTCTTTATGCGGTTTAAGAGCTCCTCGCTGAACCTGTCGATACGCATTGACGGGAGCGACAGGTTCACACGTGCAGCATCGCTGTAATCCGCGAGACACGCGAGCATTCGTTCTATCTCGCTGTGGTCGCTTGTGCTCAGCGAAGTCAGAGACACTTCGTCATACCCAGTCGTTTCACAGACTGATACAGTCTCTTTATATATAGTATCGACGCTTTTCTCCCGGAACGGACGATAGAAATAACCTGCCTGACAGAAACGGCAGCCGCGAATGCAGCCGCGAAGCACCTCTACCACAGCACGGTCATGGACGATCTCAGAGAACGGAACTACAAATGTCGCGGGATAATACACCTTGTCGAAGTCTGGGATTATGCGCTTTTTCACCTTCGCAGGCGCACCGTCGAGCGGTGTAATGCTTTTTATTGTACTGTCCTCATTATACTGAACATCATAAAGCGACGGAACGTAGATGCCCTCTATCTTTGAGGCGCGTACAAGGAATTCGTGCTTTGATGCACCCTCTGCCTTGCACTGCTCTAAAAGCCGCATCAGTTCAATGTTTACTTCTTCGCCCTCGCCTAAAATACAAATATCGACAAAATCTGCGATCGGTTCGGCGTTGCAGCAGCAGGGACCGCCGGCGCAGACGATAGGTGTGAGATCTTTCCTGTCCTTTGCATAGACCGGAAGTCCTGCGAGATCGAGCATCGCCAGTATATTGGAAAACGACAGCTCATACTGGAGCGTAAAGCCGATGATGTCCGCATTCTTTATCGGTTCAAGGCTTTCAAGCCCGTAGAGCAGAATGTCATTCGCACGCATCTGCTCCTCCATATCCGGAAGCGGCATGAAAACACGTTCGCACCAGTACTCCGGCACCTCGTTTATCAGCGAGTAAAGTATCTTCATGCCGAGATGCGACATACCTATATCATAGGTGTCCGGAAAACAGAACGCGAAACGCATCTTCACCTTTTCCGGATCCTTTTCTATCGAATTAAGCTCGCCGCCTATATAACGCGACGGCTTCTGAACTTTGAGCAATATCCTGTCAAGCTTGTCCTTATACATCATTTTCACCGTTAAATCCGTAATTCCGTCAGTATTTTCACCCGCCGTATGCGAACGATAACATGACCTGTTATAAAGAATATTATACTATATTTTTTCCAAAAATTCAACAGCAAAAATGTAAATAAGGAAAATAATGGCTGAAATATTCATAAAACCTGAGAAAAACAGCACTGCCGCCGCAGGGATAAGGATAATGAGCATAATACGCTCACACAGCTCGGACAAAAACGCAGCTCGCTCCGGAGAAAATCCGCGTACAAGAGCCATTTCGAGCATAAGCTTTCCGTCGAGCGACCCGACAGGAAGAAGATTCACCGCCGCTGTCAGCAGATTTACGACACCAAAGAGCCGAAGTTCCCGCTGCTCCCACGGTATCAGTCCGAACAGCAGGAACAGCGCTGTGTTTACAGCCACTCCAGCAAAGACACATGGAAAACTTGTGCTTCCGCCGGATATATGTATTCCTCCTCCGTATAGCTTTACGGAACAAGGCGGCTTGCGCTCCGCAAACATAACGGCGAGATGTCCGAGCTCGTGAAGTATGCAGGCAAGCAGACACAAAAGCGCTGTCCCTTCCTTATCCACGCAGAGAAGAAACCCGAACACTGCGAAAAACGAGAACTCTGCCGAAACCTTCACCCGAAAAGCTTCATTATGCTTATGCATATCTCCCTGACCTCATCGCCGCCGAATGTCAGACCGGACCAGACTCCGCCCGAAAGCAGCGCAGACAGTATGAGCTGAACGAAAAGCACATCGCCGAAACTCCCGCGGGCTCGCCGTCTGCGTGATACACGACGGCTGATATATTCTCCCCCGCCCGCCTCCCACAAAGGATCGGACTGTTTCTGCTCAACGGGCGGATCAGCGACCCTTTCACGCACACTCTTTCCGGTCAGTCTCGCAGTCTCCGGAGCTTCCACCGCTGCTTCTCCCGCCATTACCTTTACCGTCATATCATCACCCCCTGCATGATCTGAAACAATCTGTGGGCAATTGTCCCGGGAACACCGAGTATCACCGAGATCGCAGAGCCGTAAAACGTAAGACCGGCAAGACTTCCCGTGAAAACAAGCTCCGAAGCGACAAGTGTCACTGCACCTGCAAAGGCATTCAACGCAGCGTACAGTTTCGGACGTGCCGTTCGTGAATAAAGCAGAGCCATTATGATCCCCGCAGCACATATCGTAATTATCTCTGGCATTCCTACTCCTCCTTTTCTCTAAAAGATATGCGGACAGCCTCCGGAATAGTACAAGCATATAAAAACAGCAGACCCGATGATAGGGTCTGCTGTCAAAAGATATAGCAGTTTATTATTTGAAGTAAGCCACGCCGCTCTTGAACAACGGCTGATCCTTGATACCGTCAACGTTGGTGCAGCAATCAGCCGAGATACGCTCGCTGTGACCCATTTTACCGAGAACACGGCCGTCGGGCGAGATTATACCCTCGATAGCGTACATAGAACTGTTCGGGTTGAAGCGAAGATCCATTGTCGGAACATCGTTAAGGTCAACATACTGCGTTGCGACCTGACCGTTGGCTATGAGCTTCTTTATCACATCGTCGGGAGCCACGAAGCGTCCTTCACCGTGAGAGATCGGGATAGTATGGATGTCACCGACCTTGCAGCCGGAAAGCCACGGGCTCTTATCGGTACAGATACGTGTGCGCACGAGCTGGGACTGGTGACGGCCTATCTTGTTGAATGTAAGTGTCGGACTTTCAGCCGTAAGCGGAACTATCTCACCAAGCGGAACAAGACCAAGCTTAATAAGCGACTGGAAGCCGTTGCAAATTCCGAGCATAAGTCCGTCACGATGATAAAGCATATCCATAACTGCATCCTTGACTTTCGGGTTACGGAAGAAAGCATTGATGAACTTTCCGGAGCCCTCCGGCTCATCACCACCGCTGAATCCGCCAGGAACGGCGATTATCTGGCTTCCGGATATAAGCTTTGCGAATGCTTCAACAGACTCCTCGACCGCAGACGCGGAAAGATTCTTTATCACGAAGATCTCGGGGTCGCCGCCTTCACGTCTGAACGCTTCCGCCATATCGTACTCTCCGTTCGTTCCGGGGAACGCGGGAATAAGTACACGCGGCTTTGCGGTCTTGTTTGCCGGAGCACACACAAACTGTGTATTCGTTATCGTCTCTATCTTCTCGGGAGCGTCGTAATGCTTTACGCTGTCTCTGAATATCGGCTCAAGCACAGCATCCCACTTCTTTTCAAGTGCCGCTATATCAAGCTCTGTGCTGCCGCAGGTTATCTTGTATTCTTCTGTTGTCTCACCTATAAGCTCAAATCCCTCGCCGAGATCAGAGCCTGATTCGATTATGAACGCGCCATAGTGAAGTCCGAAAAGCTTGTCGTCATCGTTGATGTTCAGCTTCGCGCCGATACGGTTACCGAGCGCCATTTTAAAGATACCCTCTGCAAGACCGCCGTGAGCAAGCGACCATACGGAAACAGCACTGCCGTCAGCTATCGCTTTCTCAACCTTTTTGAATACAGCCTTTACGCTCTCAAATACAGGAAGCCCGTCCTTGTCGTACTCGGGTGCGATGTAATAAAGCTTGTCATACGGAAGCTTGAACTCTGCGCTTATGATCTTGTCTGCCTTGCCTGTGCCGACTGCGAATGAAACGAGTGTAGGCGGGACATCGATGTGCTCAAACGTACCGCTCATGGAATCCTTACCGCCGATAGCTCCCGCACCGAGCGCCTTCTGTGCCCGATAAGCCCCGAGAAGAGCACCGAAAGGCTTGCCCCAGCGCTTCGGGTCACCCTGGGTCCTTTCAAAGTATTCCTGGAACGTGAGCCAGCACTCGTCGCTCTTGCCGCCTGCTGCAACAAGCTTCGCTATACTTTCGACTACCGCGAGGACTGCTCCGTGATAGGGGGACTGCACCGCAACGGCGGGATCATAGCCCCAAGCCATTATCGAAGCGGTCTTTGTCTCGGCACCGAGAACCGGTATCTTTGCTGCCATAGCCTGGACCGGTGTCTGCTGTGTCTTTCCGGAGAACGGCATGAGCACAGTAGCCGCGCCTACAGTCGAGTCAAAACGCTGAACGAGGGCACGCTGCGAGCAGACGTTGAGATCGGTAACAAGCTTTTCCCAGTCCTCTGCTGTGTTCTTATATTCTGTCTTATACGAAACGCTCGCCGCAGGAACTTCAATGTCGGTGTGCTTTTCGGCACCATTGGAATTGAGGAACTCACGGGAGATATTGCATATCGTCCTGCCGTTCCAGTTCATCACAAGGCGCGGCTCGGCTTCAACGACCGCAACAGGTGTTGCTTCGAGGTTTTCATCACCCGCGAGGGCTATGAACTTATCAACATCATTCTTATCGACAACGACAGCCATTCTTTCCTGTGACTCGGAGATAGCGAGCTCTGTGCCGTCAAGACCGGCATATTTCTTCGGAACAGCATTAAGGTCGATAGTAAGACCGTCTGCAAGCTCGCCTATCGCAACGGAAACACCGCCCGCGCCGAAGTCGTTGCAGCGCTTTATCAGAACTGTCGCTTCACGTCTTCTGAAAAGTCTCTGGAGTTTACGCTCTATCGGAGCATTACCCTTCTGCACCTCAGCGCCGCAGGTCTCAAGGGACTGTACGCTGTGGGATTTTGACGAACCGGTCGCTCCGCCGCAGCCGTCTCGTCCTGTTCTTCCGCCAAGAAGGATTATAACGTCGCCGGGTGCGGGACGCTCTCTGCGTACATGGTCTGCGGGAGCGGCAGCAATTACTGCACCTATCTCCATTCTCTTAGCCATGTAGCCGTCGTGATATATTTCGGCAACGTGTCCGGTAGCAAGTCCTATCTGGTTGCCATAGGAAGAATAGCCCGCTGCCGCTGTGGTGGTTATCTTACGCGGCGGGAGCTTTCCCTTTATCGTCTTGTCAACGGGAAGAAGCGGGTCGGAAGCACCGGTGACACGCATAGCCTGATAAACATAGGAGCGTCCGGAGAGCGGGTCACGGATAGCTCCGCCGAGACAGGTCGCCGCTCCGCCGAAAGGTTCGATCTCGGTGGGGTGGTTGTGGGTCTCGTTCTTGAACATAAGGAGCCAGTCCTCGTCCTTACCGTCAACATCGACTTTTATCTTTACCGAGCAGGCGTTGATCTCCTCACTCTCGTCAAGATGCTTCAGAATTCCGTCCTTTTTGAGCTTCTTCGCCGCAAGAGTAGCAATATCCATGAGACATACCGGCTTGCCGTCTCTGCCGAGATCCTTGCGGTCGAGCTTGTATTCATTGTATGTATCTGCGACATAAGGCGCTTTGATATCCGCGTTGTCAATTATAGTACCGAATGTGGTATGACGGCAGTGATCCGACCAGTAAGTGTCTATCATGCGTATCTCGGTGATAGTAGGATCACGCTTTTCCGACGCGAAATAGTCCTGACAGAACTTGATGTCGTCGTTGTCCATTGCAAGGCCGTATTTCTGTACGAAATCAGCAAGTCCCGCCTTGTCGAGCTGCAAGAATCCGTCAAGAGTCGCTACCTCTGTAGGAACATCGTACTCGGTCTTTAAGGTCTTGTACTCCTCATAACCGCACTCGCGGGATTCTACCGCGTTGATGAGGTAATGCTTGATACGCGCGAACTCGTCGTCGGAGATATTTCCGCCGAGCAGGTATATCTTCGCGTACTTGACGAGCGGACGGTCTCCCTTACAGAGCATCTGTATGCACTGTGCGGCGCTGTCTGCGCGCTGGTCAAACTGACCGGGGAGGAACTCGACCGCGAACATACGCTCATCCGCTTTCGGTGTCGGGAGAGCGTCGAGCACGTCATCAACAGGCGGCTCGGAGAAAACGACCGGTATCGAGCGCTCAAAGTCTTCCTTTGAGATGTCCTCGACGTCATAACGGTTGATTATACGAACAGAGTTTATCCCGTCAATGCGCAGAGATGTCTTGAGATCGGCGAGGAGCTGGTCTCCTTCTACCGCGTAACGGGGCTTTTTTTCGACATAAATACGGTAAACTGCCATTTTATGTATCCTTCCTTTGCAACGAAATGTAATATAAATATTATATCATTTTTGCAGGCGATAGTCAATAGAGACAAGAGCCTGCAAACAAATTTTTGTCAAAAGCTAAAGTTCTGAGAGTAAAAAACGATATAATAAACGAAAAGTTGTATTGTGCAGTATAAGGAGGTTTGTTTATGCGTACAGCAAAAAAAGGTGTTCCTTTCCTGACCGCTGCGGCGTTATTCTGTCTGTCCTCGTGCGGAGATGCACAGAATTTTCCCGCACGTACAGACCCCGATATCTCTCAATACGCCGCAGAGCAGGATAACTGTGATATCATCGCTTTTACGGATATGGAGGAATATCCTATGTCATTTGACAAGATCACAGTGACAATAAAAAATCAGAACACCGGAGAGAGCTTTTACTTCTTCACTATTCCCGTCGTTGAGTACAGCGACAACGGGAAGTGGACGAGGCTCAACTACTCGCCGGACAGTTATAACATACCGGAACAGTGGGCGTTATGCTGCGTTGAGGGCAAACCGGAGTGGCAGTTCAGCACAGTTATGACGATACGGCACGACAGCCTTGAGGGAAGCTGGAAAGCCGGAGACTACCGGGCGGTCGTTTTTGCGGGCGGTGAAACACTCTACGCGCCCTTCGTGTTAAAGAAATAAAAATCGCAGAAACGGCAGTATGGTAACGTACTGCTGCTTTATTATATTATTGTGAAAATCACAAAAAATCGTCGGGATATGACTTTAATTTGTACTAAACTCCAAAAAGCGTATTTTCATCTTTACAATCGGTAGAATATATGATATATTATATTATATTTGTAAAGTCAAAATGCGCTCTTTCCGCAAAAACCGCGGAAAAAGACAAAAAGTCAGAAAGAAAGTAAGGACACAACTATGAAAAAATCTATCTTAACACGCGTTCTCACAGGTTTCGCCGCAATAGCTCTCGCAGCAGCATGCGCAGGCTGCGGAAACAACAATCAGCCGGCAGCCACAACTACCGCTGCGGCAGCCAATTCCGCTCCGGCAGCGGAAGATAACTCATGGCAGAAAGTGCTAGACGCAAAGAAGCTCGTTCTCGGGCTTGACGCAAGCTTCCCGCCCATGGGCTTTACGGACGAAGCCAACAACATCGTCGGTTTCGACATCGACGTTGCACAGGAAGTCTGCGACAGACTCGGGATCGAGCTCGTAAAGCAGCCTATCAACTGGGATACCAAGGAAGAAGATCTGAACCTCGGCAAGATCGACTGCATCTGGAACGGTATGTCCGTAAACGCAGCAAGAGCAGAGGCCATGAACCTCTCTGAACCTTATATGAAGAACGAAATGATCTTCGTCGTTCCCGGAAACACAGTCGTAAAAACTATGGAAGACCTCAAGGGCAAGACCGTAGGTGTCCAGACTGGTTCCACAGCACAGGAAATCCTTGAAGCGTCGGAGCTTTTCAAGGATATTACAGTCACCCCGCTTGAAGATAACGTTACCCTGCTCAACCAGATGGAACTCGGCTTCTCCGACGCAGTATTCCTTGACTCGGTAGTTGCTTATTACTATATCGCCGAAAACAACAAGGACTACTACGTTCTCCCCGGAAACCTTGAATCGGAAGAGTACGCTATCGGTTTCAGGAAGAACGATCAGGCGCTCCGTGACAAGGTACAGGAAACTGTAAAGGCTATGAAGGCCGACGGAAAGCTCGCCGAAATATCGAAAAAATGGTTTGGAAGCGACGTCACCACAGTTAAGTAATTCAGGACAAGCGGAGCCGTGATGCTTCATCACGGCTCTCTTTTTTGCAAAAGGGAAAAGGAATCATAAAAATGACAGGCGAACAGATCGAGACTCTCTTCGGGCTTATGCTCGAATATACGATACCGACACTTAAGATATTCTGCTTTACTTTGCTGTATTCAATACCGCTCGGAATGGTAGTTGCCCTTCTGAAAATGTGCAAGATAAAGCCGATCTCATGGCTCACAAACATATATATACTTATCATGCGCGGAACTCCCCTGCTTCTCCAGCTCATTGTCGCACAGTATTCCGTTCCGTACATTCTGAAGAGCGATGCTTGTCCGGCATTTCTCCACGCACTGCTCGACGGTGTTGATATAAGAAGCGAGACATACACGTTCAATATGATGCTTTTCGCGTTCGTGCTCAACTATGCGGCGTACTTTGCAGAGATTTTCCGCGGCGGCATCGAGTCGATACCGCGGGGACAGTACGAAGCAGCGGGTGCACTCGGACTCAACAGGACACAGACATTTTTCAGGATAATCCTTCCGCAGGTAATCAGACGTGTGCTCCCCGCAAGCTCGAACGAAATAATCACACTTGTGAAGGACACATCGCTTGCGTCGGCAATACCGTATATGGAGATCATGTATATTGCGAAGAAGCAGGTACCTACATACGCATCGCTTCTGCCTCTGTTTATGGCAGGTCTTTTCTACTTTGCGTTCGCAATGGTGCTCACACTTCTCCTGTCGCTCATAGAAAAGAGCCTTGACCCTATGTGGAGAAGAAACGTAAAGACTCTGAGAAAGGGGATTTTCCGCCGTGGCAATGCTTGAAGTCAAGAACCTGTCGAAAAGCTTTGACAAACTTTGTGTTCTGAAGGACATAAACTTTACTGTTGAAAAGGGCGAAGTCGTTGCAGTCATAGGTCCGTCAGGCAGCGGAAAGTCCACCCTTCTGCGCTGCGTAAACCAGCTTGAGAAAGCCGGCGGCGGCGAGATAAACGTCTGCGGGATAAACATGATGCACACGAACGAAAAAGGAAAAGCTGTATTCGCTGACACAAAGACACTTCGCGAGATAAGGCTCAAGACCGGTCTTGTTTTCCAGAATTTCAATCTCTTCCCGCACATGACAGTGCTTAGAAACATAACGGAAGCACCGACGCTTGTTCTCAAAAAGAGTAAAGCGGAAGCCAGAGAACACGCTATAGAGCTGCTGCGAAAAATGGGGCTCGAAGCTAAAGCCGATGCATACCCGAGCGAGCTTTCCGGCGGTCAGCAGCAGCGTGTGTCTATCGCAAGGGCGCTTGCTCTCGATCCGGAGATACTGTTCTTTGACGAACCGACATCTGCACTCGACCCCGAGCTTACCGGAGAGATACTCAAGGTCATAAAGGAGCTTGCCAACGACGGTATGACCATGGTCATCGTCACTCACGAAATGGCGTTTGCCCACGACGTAGCCGACAAGGTCATATTCATGGAAGGCGGCTACATCGTTGATGAAGGAACGCCCGAGCATTTATTCGGCGACAACGCCTCCGACCGTCTGAAACAGTTCCTGCAGCGTTTTAATCAGCACTGACTCGTCTGTGGGGAGAGGGAACCCCTTTCGTAATACGAAAGGACGTTCCCTCTCCCCACACCCCTCACCTTCCCCAAAGGACTTTATTCGCTGCGCTGTCAGACTTGAAAGATCCTGCACAAAATAAAAATACAGCAGACCCGTAACCCACGAGTCTGCTGTTTTCTTTACTTTCAAAACAATTGTGCTTTTCGTCACGATTCCAATCAGCGACGAAGCAGCACGACATTGTTCGCTGTGCATTTTATTTGCATTTCCAGATATGTGCGCTCATCGGAGCAAGCTGGCTTCCGCCGCCGAAGTCGTGTGTACCGCCCGTAACGTAATCATCGGCAAGTCCATAGCCTGCGTTGAAATGCGCGGTAAAAGGCGAATTATCGGCATTGATCGCTATGAAAACGCGCTCGCCGTCATAATCACGCTGTATAATACATTGCTTATTCGTGAGTACGGGAACAGACAGGTCACCGTAACTAAGCGCTTTGCACTCACGGCGGGCTTTGCACAGACCCTTTATAAGCGCGGTAAGCTCATTTTCCACAGGCTTGTCGAACGCTGGACGAAGCGCGGGGTCTCCGTCACTTTTCAGAGCTTTCGTGCCCCACTCGCTTCCGTAATATATACACGGGATCCCCGGCATTCCGAACATCAACGCATATGCAAGCGGCAGATGTGCAGGATCGGAAAGAATGCTCGCAATACGAGTAACATCGTGGTTATCGACGAAGTTGAGAAGGTGCATTCCGCGGTACATACACCAGTTCTCGGGACCGAAGCGGTTCTTCAGAGAATGGCATATCTCAAACATATTTCCGCTGTTCAGGCTCGAATAAATGCCCTTGTAGCACTCATAATTCGTTGCCGAATGAAGCATTTCGGGATTTACCCAGCGCGAGTAATCCCCGTGGAGAAGCTCGCCGACAAGGAAGAAATCCTCTTTCAGACTGTCGGTAAAGCTGCGCAGACGTTTCAGGAAGTCAAAATCAAGCGAATAAGCTACATCAAGACGTATGCCGTCAATATCGAAATACTCTATCCAGTATTTCACCGCATCAAGTATGTGGTCAACAACAGCAGGGTTTCTGAGATTGAGCTTGACGAGGTCGAAGCAGCCCTCCCAGCCCTCATACCACAGACCGTCGTTATAGTTGCTGTTGCCGTCAAAGTTTATGTAAAACCAGTCTTTATAAGGTGAATCCCACTTTTTCCCGCAGACGTCAATAAACTGCGGAAAACCGCGCCCTACATGATTGAACACGCCGTCGATAACGACCTTGATTCCTTTTTCATGAAGAGCGGCGCAGACCTGTCTGAAATCTTCGTTAGTTCCGAGACGACAGTCGATCTTTTTATAGTCGCGGGTGTTGTAACCGTGAGTATCCGACTCGAACACAGGCGAAAAATATACCGCATTACAGCCAAGATCCGCGATATGATCCGCCCATTCGATGATCTTTAGGATGCGGTGTTCCTGCACTCCATCATTTGCGAACGGTGCACCGCACAATCCGAGCGGATATATCTGATAGAATACCGACTCATAGCCCCAGTTCTTTTCGTTATTTCCCATTCTTTTATTTCCTTTCATATCGATGTTCATACAAGTGGATTGGATGAACGCAAACTTATTAAGCATTGATATTATACACCAGACCGTGAAGAATGTCAACCGCGAATATCCGTCAAAGCGATATACCGCGCGTCGTGAGCAGTATTCTTTTCGGTATTTTCAACAAAACATAAAAAAAATTATGTATAGAATAAATAAAATTTATTATACTATATTTACAATTGTCAAAATTTATGATATTATGATAAAAGTGTACAAGTATGTGCTGAATTTACAATATTCTTACATTTGGCCGGAGGAAACATAAAGTCATGAAAAAGAAGAATACTTTAAAATTAAGGTTGACGCTTTTATCGTCAATGCCCGTACTTGCTGCCTGCATAATACTTGTGGGTATCTACATTATCATCAGCTATGGCAGATATATGTCGATGTATCAGGATGAGGGTCTCGCACTGTCAGAATCGTATGCTTCATCGGTAGATCACATGATAACGATACTCGGAAAACAGTTTGACGTAGTTGACAAGGACCCGAGAATCGTCGATGAGAGCATATCGATAGATGACAGAAAGGCAATACTCAAGAGCGCTGCCGAAACAAGCCTTTTCAAGGATTTTTCGATAGCATATTCAGACGGTAAGACATACAGCAATACCGATATTGCCGACCGTGAGTATTTCAAGCAGGCTATGGCAACACACGGTACATATATTTCTAGCCCTGTTATCCGTAAGACCGATAACTCTATCACGATAATGATGGGTAAATGCTTCACCGCAAACGGACAGAACTACCTCGTTTACGGCGGTCTCGGCGCTGATACATTTTCCGATCTTATAAAGGAAGTTCACTATGAAGAAAACGGTATTGCGTTCATAATGGACAAGGAAGGCATGATTGTAGGAACAAGCACAAACAGCATTCCGCTTATGACAGTGCTGACAGGCGACCATAACCTTGGTAAATCTATAACAGAAGCAACTTCCAAGATGCTCACAAGCACAGAAGGCGTTTCAGAGTTCACCCTTAACGGATTAGATTACATATCCGGTTTTGCAAAGATAGACAGCTCAGAAGGCTGGTACATTGTAACCGCTACACCGAAGCAGCCGATGATAAACAGCATTTTCACTGCTTCTCTCATGATAGTCGTTGTTGCGATACTCGCGACTATCACAGCGGTAGTTGTTTCAAGTCTGCGCATCAGAAAGATCGCAGGTCCTATCGCAGAGACCGCTGCCCGTATGCAGGCTATGGCTGACGGCGACGTTACAAGCCCCGCAACTATCTACAAGACCAACGATGAGATCGAGACCATGTCTGAAGCGGCACATTCGCTCGTTACAAACATGAGCTCCATCATCAACGACCTTAACCGAGTACTTGCATCGATCTCGAACTGTGACCTCACTGTTGATACCAACGTTTCCTACCCCGGTGATTTTGAACAGATAGAGCAGTCCATCCACAGCATCCTCAAGGCTCTCAACGAGATCATGGCAGGCGTTGACGTAAGCAGTGCGGAAGTTCTCACAGGTTCCAACCAGATGGCTGAAGGTTCTCAGTCTCTTGCAGACGGTACCACAAGACAGGCTTCGGCTATCGAACAGATCTCTGCTACTATCGCAGAAGTTTCCTCTCAGATCGAACATACCGCAGAGAGTGCAGCGGAAGCCGGAAAGCTCTCGCAGCAGACTCAGGAAAAGGTCAACGAGCAGGATCAGGAGATCCAGAACATGGTCGCTGCAATGAACGAGATAAGCGACACATCGAAGGAGATCGAAAAGATCATCAAGACTATCGAAGATATCGCATTCCAGACAAACATCCTCGCGCTCAACGCTGCTGTTGAGGCAGCAAGAGCTGGCGATGCCGGCAAGGGTTTCGCAGTCGTAGCAGACGAGGTAAGAAACCTCGCGAGCAAGTCCGCAGAAGCGGCAAGCAGCACGACTTCGCTTATCACGGCATCTATCGACGCTGTCGGCAAGGGCAGCAAGATAGCACTCTCGACAGCGGAATCCATGAAGGAAGTCAAGGATATGTCCTCTCAGACAGCCGACCTTATCACCGATATAGCTTCCGCAAGCGCAGAAGAGACCGATTCTATCCGTCAGATCACCGCGGGTATCGAACAGATCTCTCAGGTAATCCAGACAAACTCGGCTACCGCAGAAGAGACCGCAGCTTCCTGCGAAGAGCTCTCCGGTCAGTCAAGACTCCTCAAGGATCAGGTCGCAAGATTCAAGATCAACCAGTAATATCACAAAATTCCCCCGAAAATCGGGGGAATTTTTCATACGAAAACAAGCTGACAGGCTCTACCCTGCCAGCTTGTTTTCGTTTCTTTTCCCGAACACGCGATGCGGCAGCGATCGCACATACCGCACCGCGTCACAGAAAAACACCGATAAGTATCATCGCCACACCGAAGAGAAACGCACAGGCCGCTATTTCCCAGTTCCTTTTCAGCACTTTCTTCGGAACAGTCTCATCTTTACTCCCGGACTTTACATCGAAAAACTTGTTTGCATCCATTTTTATCACGCTCCTAATGCATAAACATCAGTGTTGCCCAGTCGCGCAGGAAAAACGGAAGCTCAGGAAACCGCGAATTTATGAGATCGTTTATCTTCCCCGCAGTAACGAGGGAGAGCTCCTGTAAACTCTGTATAACTACGGTATCGTCTCCGTTCACGATAAACCCGACAGCTATCGGACCTATCGCTACCCCGCCGACAGCAACGTGCGACGCTGCTGCACAGCCGCCGATTGAGACTATACCGAACGCGAGACCGCCGAGTGTCATGACTCCCACAGCGATACCCGCTATGCTTATTATTCCTGCCGCGACACAGCCAACGGCGAATGCTGCAAGAGAAAGTACACCTATCGCAAGCAATCCGAGCGAGACTACGCCGACAGAAATGATGCCTTTTGCAACAAGTCCTATCGACACCACACCCGAACTTATGTTTCCGATAGCGACAACGCCCTTTGCGCGGTAATCGCCGAAGCCGTAGTTTATATGCAAGAGCGGCAGACCGTGCACTGAAAGCCTGCTCCTGTATTCACAGTGAAAATGTGAGGATTTTTCCTCATTATCGTCCTTTTTTTCTTCATCGGCGGAAGTTTTGCTCTCCCCCGAGACCATATCGTCTATCCTGACTCCGAAATACTCTTTTATTGTGATAAGGTTAAGCATATCGGGGTATGCCGCCCCGTTTTCCCATTTTGATATGGTCTGTCGCGAAACACCAAGCTTTTCGCCGAGCTCTTCCTGCGACATCCCCTTCTGTTTCCTTAATCTCTGAAGCTCACTTCCGAAATCCATTGCCGTCACCGTCCTAAATCAGCATAGTGACCCAATCGACCAAGGGCTGCCATATATCCGGAAATCGTTCATATATGAACGATTTAAACTGTTCCCTATGTGCAGAGACTGCCTGACCGAGATCTATAAGTGATACCGAAACATCGGCTTTCGTTATTATACCCATCGCCACAGGAGCAAAGGCAAATCCGCCGACCGCAGCTTTACCGCCGATGGCCACGCCGCCGACCGCAGCAATTCCGACAGAAAATCCGCCGAGAGTAAGGATACCGACGGCTATACCGCCTATTGCGATGAAGCCCAGCGCTATACCGGCGACGCTTATTAATAGACCGGCTCCGGCACAGGCAAGAGCGATAAGACCGAGCGCGACAGCTCCAACCGAGAAAATGCCCATTGAAACAAGACCTATCGCAAATACACCGACACTTATGTTTCCGATAGCAATAAAACCTTTTGCCGGGCCGGCACATAATCCGACACGCACATTCACAAGCGGAAGTTTTCCGATATGAGCTTTTGAAGTATATTCAAATTTAAGCTTTTTTATCTTCTCACTTACAGCAGCCATTCTTAACCTCCAGTCTGTTTTCCATAATCAAAGGATAACACATAAATCATAAAATAGCAATAAACAGCTCTTTACTTTCATGTAAACAACTGTTTACATCGCTTAATGAAGCCGTTTGATGCCTGTTTAATTATAGCAGAATCACTCCCGTATGTCAAGAAGCAGGTTTCCCGGCGCTGTTCATTTTGGCTTTGAAATACGAACAAAAATCAGCGCACACCATACGGCATGCGCTGAAACAAATTATTTGCACTACTTTATACTATCGGGCAGTGAATAGATGTAATTGCCGAGCTTCTCTTCAAACTGCTCAACCGGAAGCGGTTTATCGAAGTAAAAGCCCTGAGCTATACGACATTCGTTCTCCTTAAGTATCTCAAGCTGACGCACAGTCTCGACACCCTCGGCTACGCACTCAAGCCCCATAGCCTGCGCCATGGCGACAACGTGACGGAACATAAGCTCGGTGACACCGTAGTTCTCATCAGAAGGAACAAAGCAGCGGTCAAGTTTAAGGACATCCCACGGTATCTCGCGGATCAGGTTGAGCGACGAGTAGCCAACGCCGAAATCATCGACGGCAATAGATATGCCCGCATCACGAAGCCCGTTCGCGATACGCTTCAGGTCGCTGAACTCTATGTCTGTCATAGTCTCGGTAAGCTCAAATTCTATGTATTTGTGCGGAACTTTGTTCGAATCGATTATCTTTAGGAGGTGATCTATAAGATCAACATCTACAAGATGCTTACGGGAGAGGTTAACGGAGACCTTGACAATACTCTTTCCCTCACTCAGCCAGCGCCTTATATCCTTACAAACAAGATCGAGCATACGAAAATCGAGCCTGCATATATCAGTGTTCTGCTCAAGTACGGGAACGAAATCGACCGGCGGAACGGTCTTGTCGCCGATCACCCAACGGCAGAGAGCCTCCGCGCCGACGACCTTTCCGGTGAGGATATCGACCTTCGGCTGGTAAAACGCCTTGAACTCGTCGTTATCGAGTGCGTCGTTGAAGAATCTGCGTACTCGCATCATCTTTTCCTTCTCGACATGAGTTCTCTCGGTATAATATATAATAGTGCCGTTAAATTCGAGTTTTGCGTCCTGCAAAGCACTGAATGTTTTCGAAAGTATATCGTCCGGACGCGTGAATACAAAGTCATCGGGTAATGTAAATACGCCGGCGCACGCCGATACGAGCACGCGCTTCTCGTTCTCCTCGTCATAAACAACGGGAAATCCGTTCATTATCTGTAAAATGAATTTCAGCAGGTCGTTTTTGAAGACAACCGCAAAAATATCGCCTCCGACACGGCAAATAAGCCCTTTATCACCTATAAAATCTTTTATAAGAGCATAATAATTTTTTATGACAATGTCGCCGCCGTCCCTGCCTATCTCCTGATTGATAAGTGAAAAATGACGGAGATTGAACTGAATCACGGTATTACCGTTCAGCTCGCCCTTTTCGTTCATCATCTCAAGCTGGCGCATAAAGTAATTAAGATTCGGATAACCGTATTCATCATAGAAAGCAAGCTTCTCGACAGCAGACTGGAGCCTGTTGCGGCTGACGAACGTGAGCATAGCGCGAAGCATACGGTCAAGCTTTACATATTCCTCCTCGGTAAGAGATTCGGAATCAGCAGCCTTATACAGTGTGCTCTTGATAACGGTCTTTGACGGTGTTATAGTACGGCGGAAAAGGGCAACCTTTCCCTCACCTCTTCCGTCATCATAATCGATAAGTATCTCACCTTTCTTCTCTCTTTCAGCGCTCAGGCTTCCATAAAACTCGGTGACGCCTTTGGAAAGATCAAAAAATTTACATATATCATGCAGTATGCTGACAAATTCTTCACGGTCAAAATTTGTCATATCTGTCATTGAATCAACCATTCTCTCAAACAATTTATTGTAAGTTTCATTTCTGGAGCTGTCCATGTGCACTCCTCCTTTATATCCGACTGTAAACCGGCAATCTGTAAACGTTTAATGTCCTTAATCATACTGTTTTTTAAAACTTAGCTCTTAAAAACATTATATCACATTGTAACATAGTTTTCAATAGTTTTTAGTAATTATCCATATATTTTTTTACAAAAGCGCAAATATTGATTATAATACAGACAAAATTTGATTAGAAAACAGCTCCATCACGTGCTATAATGAACTTGTGAACAATAACCGTACCTTCGGTTGTTGTATATCTGTGAAAAATCAATGAATGGAGGAAAACCATGAAAAGATCACAAAAATTATTAGCGTGCGCTCTCGCGCTCACTACTGTAATTTCTGCGGCAGCATGCGGCAACAGCAGCGGCGGCAGA
This sequence comes from uncultured Clostridia bacterium, assembly GCA_947168885.1. GTDB lineage: Bacteria > Bacillota > Clostridia > Oscillospirales > Ruminococcaceae > Ruminiclostridium_E. The sequence goes on from CAMVNQ010000005.1 coordinate 103,693, forward strand.
GCTGACACGACTACCGGCGCTAACGCGAACACGCCTGCAGAAACAACTGAAGCCGCTGTAACGACAACTGCGGCAACAACGACGGCTGCCACAAACGACACCGACGCTGCTGTACAGGATCTCGCTTCCAACACAGAGGTTGACAAGGACCTCAACCCGACAAAGAAGATCAAGTGGCTTTGCTGGTGGCCGATAGACGAGACTTCGGCAGAATCAGAGCTCTTCAAAGCTAACTACGGTGTTCCCGAAGAAGGAAGCAAGGCTTATGGCGAAGAATTTGCCGATAAGATCTTCGTTTTCAATCAGGTAAGCTACGGAGACCGTTATGACGCTCTCGGTAAACTCGTTGCTTCCGGTGACTCTCCCGATATGTTCCCGTTTGAGATCAACTACTTCCCGCTCTCCGTATATAAGGGAATGTTCCAGTCTATCGACGGTATCATAGATACATATTCAGACGACTGGAAAGGTACCCGTGAGGCTATGGATCAGTTCATGTGGGGCGGCAAGAACTATGCGCCTATCATCGTTGAAGGTCTTGACAGCCTTTGGTGGTACAGAAGAAGCGTAGCCGAAGAAGCCGGTCTCGGCGATCCCTACGAGCTCTATGTAAACGGTGAGTGGACATGGGATACAATGCTTGAAATGGCTGAAAAGTTCAAGAACTCCGGCGAAAACAAGTACTTAACAGACGGCTGGTACGTTCAGAGATCTATCGTCGGAACAACAGGTGTTCCGTTCGTAAGTCTTGAAAACGGCAAGCTCAAGAGCAACATACATGACCCGAACATTGAGCGTGCTATGGAAGTTGTAGCTAAGTTCGCTCATGACGCACAGGGCTACGGCTATCCTAAGAATGAAGCAGGCTGGACACTCAGCTATGACAAGTGGGCAGCAGGAAACATTCTCTTCATGGTCGATGGTCAGTGGGTATATGACTCCAACGGCGATATCGATAATGTATCCAAGGGTGCTACATGGGATAAGGCTGAGGACGTTATGTTCGTTCCCGCTCCCCGTGATCCTGAGGCAGATCAGTACTATCAGTTCTTCAAGACCGACCCGTTCATGCTCTGTGTAGGCGCTGAGAACGTTGAAGGTTATAAGGCTTGGATCAAGTGCAACCTCATCGCTTCCAAGGATCCCGATATCTTAGCGGCATCAAGAGAGAAGTATAAGAGAGATCACAGCTGGACAGACGAACAGCTCGATCTCCTCGACGACCTCAAGACCGGCGGCGCTGTTAAGGGCATTTATGACTTCAGAAAAGGTATAAGTGTTGAGTGCTGGGTAGATGACGGTACATCTCCTGTTGATAAGATCGTCAATGAACCGTACAACAACAAGGACAGCGTTTTCAACGTACTTCTTGAAGAAAACGAAGGTGCTATCAACACTGCAATAGATCTGCTTAACGCTTCGGTTTCATAATATAATATCACACCTGTAAAGGGCTGTCGCTATGCGGCGGCCCTTTACGGTTTATACAAAATATCTTTCGCAAAAAATGATTATATCATACCAAAAAATGATTTGAACATAGCGTATCTGTGTGCTATAATAATAGTATCAGAAAAGAACTCATTCTCCCGGAGGATGCCAATGAAAAAGAACCCGATCATCACCTGTGCAGCTCTGCTACTCGCACTCACACTTACTTCCTGCTCCACAGAACAGCAGAAAAAACCGGATGAAACAACCGTGACCACACAGACCTCAGAGAATGTTCAGACCACGGAAAGCGTCGTTACCACACAGGAGATCAAGGAAGAAATGAGCACTGAAAACAGCGTTCCGTCAATCAGCGAAGATTTCACAGGCGATAAAATTCTGATAGGCAAACGCGGTTCCGCTTCTGTTGAGATAGTTGATGACGACAAGGCAGCAGACGGAAAGGCTCTGTTCATCTCCGGACGCAAAGAAGCATGGAACGGAGCTGAATATAAGGCTGATCTGTTCAGAGGCAATGAGATCGATGTAAAAGGTTCGTTCAGAAGCGAAAATGCCTCAGTAAGAGTTACAATACAATACAATATACAGGGCAACACTTCCTACAATATGATATTCGCCGTAAACACAAAGGCGGATAAATATACTTCAGGAAACGGGAAGTACACTATCCCCGCAAACGCCGATAATATTATCGTCTATGTAGAAAGTGACACACTAAACGACATCTATGTGGACAATATCTCGGTAGATGTGTGCGGTGAATATAAGTATTACGAAAAGGCTCTCAAGACAGAGCTTGTCGATACATCCGACTATCCTTCACTTAAAGAGGCTTACGCAGACCTTTTCAGGATCGGAATGGCAGTCTCCCCCACTATCCTCGGAAAACCGGATTACAACGCTCTGATAAAAGCGCAGTTCAACAGCATTACCTGTGAGAACGATATGAAGCCAGACGCTATAATCGATATATACAAGTCGAAGAAAGACCCTGATACATACAGAGAAGCTCCGGCGATGAAATTCGATCATCTCAAGACCGAGCTCAACTTTGCAAAAGAAAACGGCATGACCGTCAGGGGTCATACTCTCGTATGGCACTCGCAGACTCCCGAAGGGCTGTTTTACGTTGAATACGATAAGAGCGGCGAGCTTGCGGACAGAGAGCTCATGCTGAAACGTATGGAAAACTACATCAAGGGCGTTATGGAATGGACTACAGAGAATTATCCGGGTCTCATAAGCGCCTGGGACGTAGTGAATGAAGCTGCCGACGATGCCGGCGGAATGAGGCAAAGCCTTTGGTACAAGACTGTTGGTGAGGATTATATACAGAAAGCTTTCGAGTTTGCGAGAAAGTACGCTCCCGAGGGCGCAAAGCTCTTCTACAACGACTATAACTCCTTCCAGAAAAAGAAACAGGAGGATATACTCGCATTCCTGAAGCCAATTGCTGAAGCGGGTAACATTGACGGTGTTGGTATGCAGTCACACGTCGGAACGTGGATGAACATCAACGAATACGCCAACGCGCTTCAGCGCTACCACGACGAGCTCGGCGTGGAAATAAATATCACCGAGCTCGACATAGGCGCGGACAAATCAGACAATTGGGAAGAGAAACAGGGCAAGTACTTCGGTGACTTCATGGCAAAGGTCATTGAGCTGCGCAAAAGCGGTGTGCCGATAACAAGCCTTACACTCTGGGGAATCAGCGATTCACTTTCATGGAAAGCATCCGACAGACCGCTCGTATTCCGCGATGATCTGAGCCGCAAACCCGCATTCGACGCTATGATCGACGCGGCAAAAAACAACTGACAAATTCATAAATTTCTTTTTCTTCATTTGTTTCTCTACATAAAGATTTCCCCTTGCTGTTTCGCAGGCAGCAAGGGGAAATCTTTTTATCTGTATATTTTCCTGCCGTGTATGTCGTCGATACCGGATTTTCTGTAAAAATACGTGTTCACAACATCGCGCCAGCGCTCGGCGTTGCTGAGCTGCATCACGAAACGTTTCAGAGCTTCGGCATGTATTTCAGGCGGTACAGCATCTTTCAGACCCTTCCAGACTTCAAGCAGTTCACCGGCTTTTTCCGCGCCGTCAAAGTGACTGTCGTATATGTGCTGTATCACTGTCTTTCCGCTTTTCAGGACATGGGTATATGGAACGTGATGAAAGAACAGCAGCAGCTCATCGGGACAGCTGTCTATGTCATCATACATACGTGCATTCTCGTCTGCGTACTGCGAAACATAACCTGTTCCAGTCGCCGAAGTGCGGTCAACACCTATCCCGTCGCGGTCGGCGTAATGATATGTCCCCCATTGTGAATACTCATAACCGTCAACATCGACACCATAGTGGTAATGCGGGACGACCATCCAGCCGACCCCGAGCGGAGATGTGTAACTCTCGTAAATATCGCGGGAGCGAATGAGCATTGAAACGATCGTTTTTACAGCTTCCTGTTCATGTGTCAAAGCAGCTCTGACCCACTCGGACGCTATGCGCTCCGCGGAGAGTGACGGATCGAATATGAGCCGTCCGTAGCCGTAAAGATTTGCGCCCGCAAGCGGATCACCGGTGAGGAACTTTCCGTTTCCGACGTTGGTGACTCCGGCAGCACCGAGAATTCGCTTTTTAACGGTATCCCCTGCCCCGCCGCTGAACGTAACGAAATCAAGACACTCCTTCCACATCGGAACAAGGTAGCACAGATCTATCTGCTGACCGGTGTATTCCTGCGTTATCTGGAATTCCGCAATCATATTCGTCTTTCCGAGCGCACCGAAAAGCGGAGATACCGGCTCGCGTATCTGGAAATCCATAGGTCCGTTCTTGACCTGTAGATAAACGTTATCCGCAAATTTCCCGTCGAGCGGTACGAAATTGTCATACGCTGCTTTCGCACGGTCAGTCAGGCGGTCGCGCCAGTCTGTGTGACAGTTATACACGAAGCATCGCCATACAACTACGCCGCCGTATGGTATGACCGCTTCTGCAAGCATATTCGCGCCGTCCGCATGGTCACGCCCGTAAGTGAACGGTCCCGGACGATTCTCGGAATCCGCTTTTACAAGAAATCCGCCGAAATCGGGAATATGCCGGTAAATGTTCGCGGCGATATTCTTCCACCAGTTACGGACATTCTCATCGAGCGGGTCGGCTGTTTCGCATCCGCCTGTCTCAACGGGTGCAGCGAAATTCACCGAAAGAAACAGCTTTATTCCGTAGTTGGAAAAAATATCAGCGATAAAAGCTATATCATCAAGGTATTCGTCGGTGATAAAAAGCGTTTCTTTTCTGTGAACGTTCACGTTGTTGATGCATACTGCGTTTATTCCTACCGACGACATAAGACGCGCATAATCGGTAAGCGCTTCCCTGTCGCGTGTGACAGTATCGTCTGCGAAGAATACAGAGTTTCCTGCATATCCACGCTCTATGCTTCCGTCGGCGTTGTCCCAGTGGTTTATCATACGAAGCGGATAAGCCGGCTGTTCACAGCAACGGTCGATCTCTTCCCGGGTATAACCGCCGGACGCGAGTATAATGAAACGAAAAGCACCGTAAAGAAATCCGCATTCATCGCCGCCATAAATCGTTATAGAAGTATCGTCCACAGAAATACGGTACCCTCCGGCTCCGAGTGTTCTATCAACGGCCAGCACAAATCCCGCCGTTTCGGGATCGTCTGTTCTATACAGCTCTGAACCAAGGGTGTTCGCGGTTCGCTTTAATTCGTTTACAACAGAATCCGCGACACGTCCTGTGTATTCGCAGTAAATCGTCGTGAAATACTTTTTCCACTGCTCCGGAGCAATATTTCTGCCCTCCGTGAGCCAGCATTCATGAAGTCTCGCCATAAACTTATCCTATCTCCGTCTCAAACGGCGACAGCGGCAAACCGTCGCTGTCCCACAGCACGACTTTCGGGTCGTTATGCCACTCGCACCGTATCTTCTCCGGTATAATATCTGTTGGAAATCCGAGAACGATACCATCACTGCAGAGCTCTGCGGAAGAAGCGGGAATACGTGCTCCCGCGGCGATAGCTTCAAATCCCTCGGCGCCGTTTTCGGACAGGCGTACCCGGGAATTGTCATCAAAAGTTACAAGTACCCTGCCTGTTCCGCTGTCGCAGCCGAGATACTTTGCGCCGGAACAGAAAACATCGGGCTTCACGGACTTATCGCCATAGACCGTGCGCATAACGCAGCGCGCGAGACGCTTTCCGACATCACGCTTGTTAAGCGGGTGAAGGTCGTTCGACTCTCCTACATCAACGGTAACAGCCATATCGGTCGCGGGTATCGATAAACACTGCAGCTGTGCGAAACGAAGTTCTGCCCACGAGTCCGAACCGCCCGCGAACGGGTCGTCAAAATTACACAGCTGGGTGGTAATTACAGGTATATCATAGCCGCAACGCTCACGGTACATCTTTACGAACTCACCGAAAAGGAATTCATATCTGTCGGTGTGGTTGCAGTTCGACTCGCCCTGGTACCAGAGCATAGCACGGCACCTCACTTTGAAAGCGGGAGCGGTGAGCGCTGCATACATCGACAGCGGAAGTCCCTGGAAAAAAGTCTCGCGCTTCATGTTTTCCACACGGGCTGTTATAGCATATTCCCATTCTCCGCCGAGGTCGATTATGCGATCTTTCAGTTTAAGGCAGTAGCGTTTGCCTTTGGTAAAGCTTGCGCACGCATAGCGCGCATCAAGCCGCACGAGCAGAGTGTTTCTGCCGTGCTTAGCCGCACCGTCCGGAAGCGTATAAATCCGGGGCGGGTACATATACGTCGTCTCACCTGCATAAACGCCGTTCAGGTAAGTTGTGTCGGCATCTGTGATAGTACCGAGTATAAGCGTCGCACCGGAAAGATCGGCTCCGGCAGGAATATCGAAAGTCTTTCTGAACCAGACACGCCCGCAGAACCCACGAAGCTCGGGATCATCCTTGAAATCGAACGGTATCGTACATTTCACAAAGTTTATATCCTCACCGCCGAGTATCTTATCCGACAATCCACCGTCTATGCGGTCAATCTCCGCGTAACGCTGAGCATTCCGCGCGGCATCGGCTTTTTCGGTGTTTTCTATATATCCTTCCTGCGTACATTGCGCAAGAAAATCGTCGTACCAACCAAGTTCTTTCAGCATCTTATACGGCATTCTTGCCTCAACCGGAGCACCGCCGGCGGAAGTATCGAGAAGCCCTACCGGAACGCCGTACTTCTCAAATAACGTTAGTGCGCACCAGAAACCAGCCGCACTCATCTCAGGTACATTCTTTTCATCGGCTATGCACCATTCGCCGCCGAGAAAATCATCATACTCCTCATCCTTTCCGAAGCAGTTCTTCACAGGTACGCGAAAAGCACGTATATAACCGCAGACCGGGAATTTCTCAGGCTTGAACGGGTCATAGGTACGGCACATCGGAAGCTCCATATTCGACTGACCACTGATATGGAACAGCTCTCCGAAGAAAATATCGTCAAACGAAAGTGTTTTGCCGCCGCAGCAGAAAGCGAATGAGTAACTGTCGCAGGAAGCCGCAAAAGGCGGGAGGATCATCTCCCACCTTTCGTGAACATCAGTTATTGCGGAAATACGTGTATTGCCCGAATTTCCAGTTATTTCAAGTATCACTTCCGCTCCCGCAGGCGCGTGGCCGAATATCTTGTTTTCACAGCAGGACTGAAGAACAGCGTGACTGCCTATTATTCGCATTACAGAGAATCCTGTACTCATCTTATCACTCTTTTCTGTAGGATTTTTCCGGTTTATGCACATATTCCCCGCCTGCGGCGGGGAATAACTTTATTATTTATGGATTTCTGCGTTATATCTGTACCGAAACACAGTCGGAACCGCTAAGCTTACAGCTCAGAGCGTCGGGGCGGTGAGTTCCGGCATAGAGAGTAAACTCAGTACCGAAGCGGGCACGTTTACCCTGCTCATCTACCGATGTGAAAGCGCGTTCGGGAACCGGTATTTCTACTGTCACAGTCTCACCCGCCGCAAGCTTTACACGCTTGAATCCGCATAAACTCTCGTTCGGAACATCGAACTCGCTGTTGTTCTTTATGTAAAGCTCGATAACGTCCTCGGTAGCGCGGCTTCCGCCGTTCGTCGCGGTAACGGAAGCTACACCGTCCTTATATGAAACCGCCGTACACTTCACATCTCCGTATGTCAGGCCGAAGCCAAACGGGAAAAGCACGTTGTCGTTAGTATAGCGGTATGTGCGGCCTTTCATCGAATAATCCTTGAAATCGGGCAGTTTCTCGGTGTTCTCGTAGAATGTTACGGGGAGCTTTGCTGACGGAGATACATCGCCGAAGAGAATCTCTGCGAGAGCGGTTCCGCCTTCGGAGCCCGCATACCACGCATGGATAAGCGCGTCGCCCTTTGAACCGGTGTTTATCGAGCTTCCGGCGGATGTCACGATAACTGTGGGCTTTCCGAGCGCTGTTATCTTCTCTACAAGCGTTCTCTGCGGAGGCGGAAGTTCAAGACTGTTCTTGTCACCGGAAGAGAACTCGTTTCCGGTATCTCCTTCCTCGCCCTCTATCGTTGCATCGAGACCAACACAAAGGACTACAAGATCGGCAATCTCTGCGGCAGCGAGAGCTTCTGCATACCTGTCACCGGGCTGCGCCAGAACAGAGACTTTATTCTTATACAGATGACATCCCTCGGCATAAATAACACGTCCGTCAAAACGTTCACGGATACCGTCAAGGAAAGTCACATAGCGATCCGCTCTTCCGTTGTAGTTGCCCTCAAGTGCCGCTCTGCTGTCACCGTTAGGTCCGATAACAGCGATCGTTCTGTACTTGCTGCCGTCAAGAGGAAGAATTCCGTTGTTATGCAGCAGCACCATAGATTTTTCCGCGCACTCAAGCGAGACTTTCTTGTGCTCATCCGTGGAGATGATGTCGTATGTTATATCGTCATACTCTGTCTTTTTATCGAACATACCAAGTCTTAAGCGCGTTCTCATAAGATGAACGCAGGCGTTACGGATATGCTCCTTTGTGATAAGCCCTTCATCGAGTGCAGTGAGGAGGTTCATATATGTACATCCGCAGTTAACATCGCAGCCTGTCGTAAGCGCAAGTGCCGCAGATTCAGCCGCAGTAGCGGTGATATGGTGATTTTCGTGGAAATCGCGTATCGCCCAGCAGTCGGAAACGAAGTAGCCGTCAAAGCCCCACTCTTTCAGTTTCGCCATAAGCTTTTTGCTTGCGCAGGCAGCCTCTCCGTTCACACGGTTATACGCGCCCATTACACCCTCGACCTTTGCTTCTTTTACAAGAGCCTCGAACGCGGGAATATATGTTTCTTCAAAATCCTTTTCCGAGACTTTTGCATCAAACTCGTGTCTTATGGCTTCGGGACCGCTGTGTACTGCGAAATGCTTTGCGCAGGCAGCAGCCATGAGAGTCTTTCCGTTGCCCTGTAATCCGCGGACGTATGCCTTGCCATTCTCTGCGGTAAGGAAGGGATCTTCGCCGTAAGTCTCATGTCCCCTGCCCCAGCGAGGGTCACGGAAGATATTTATGTTCGGTGCCCATATCGTAAGTCCCTTGTAAATATCCCGATCGCCGTATCTGGTGTACGCGTTGAACTTTGCACGGGCTTCAAGACCTGTGATATGACCGGCTTTCTCGGTAAGTTCCGGCTCGAACATCGCAGCCATACCGATAGCCTGCGGGAACATCGTAGCTATACCGGAACGTGCAAGTCCGTGAAGAGCCTCGTTCCACCAGTTGTACGCGGGTATTCCGAGACGCTCTACCGCGGGAGCATCGTAACGGAGCTGGGAAGCCTGTTCTTCGGTAGTCATAGCATCGGTAAGCGCTTCGGCGCGCTCCTGTATGCTTAATGTCTCGTCAAGATATTTTTCCATAATGACCCTTTCCGGAACAGCACAGCGCGTGTTCCTGTATATTATTCCACTTACATTATATATTATGATTTTGCTATTTTCTAATCGTTTTTTGCATTCTTCACCCCATTTTTTGCGAAAAAAATTTATGATAACTCTTGAAATTCGCAAAAAATAGTAGTATAATATATTACAGATATCCGAAAATCACTTTTATACAGGTGTAGAACCGTGTTTTCCGAAAATAACCGGATAACAAAAAACGATTGATATAAAAAAGGAGCAAGATAAAAAATGATCGCACATCTCAACGGAGATTTTGAAACGGTCGATTATCTTCAGGATAAAAGCATCAGACTTTATGACAATGTAGAAAATGAGGAATATCCTCCGCACTGGCACAATGCAATAGAGATCATAATGCCGCTCATAAGCAAATACACCGTAATTTGCAGCGGAAAGAAGTATGAGCTCGGTGAACGCGACATAATGCTTATTCCCGCGGGTAAGATTCACAACCTCAAGGCAGAGCCGGGCAGACGACTGATCCTTCTCTGCGACAACAAGCTTGTGGACGGTGTTCCGGCGCTTCCGGAGCTTCGTTCCGTCATAGCCGAGCCGCTTGTGATTACCGAAGACAACGGCGTGGACATACGGCGCTCCCTCGGTCACATTATGGAGGAGATATACACCCTTTATTTCGAGGCAAATGCGCTCGCGGATGTTTATGTCTATATGAAGATACTGAGCTTTCTCACAAGAATAAAGGAATATCAGCTCAGCAAGTTCCGCTCGGACGACAGCGAAAAGTATTCCGAGACGATACACCGAATTTTCGGATATATCGAGCAGAATTATATGTATGATATAACACTTGAGGATCTCGCAGGAATAGCGGGCTACAGTTCCTGCCACTTTTCACGCATATTCAAGAAATACAGCGGAACCACCTTCATAAACTTCCTCAACAACCGCCGTATCAGCGCTGCCGAGCTTCTGCTCCTCGAAGAGAACGCTTCGGTGACGGATGCTTCCGCCCGTGTCGGATTTTCAAGCCTGACAACTTTCAATCGCGTGTTCAAGGAGATAAACGGCTGCACACCGTCGGAGTTCAAGAAGCTTTACAGGACGGCACGGCTGTCATAACGAACAAATGAACGGAGAGACAAAATGGCATATTTTACCGTAAAATTCAATTCCACAGCCCTCAACAGACCCGCCGTCTTTGATATGTTCATACCGAATGACAGGATACCGACAAACGCGGAATACGCGAAAAGACCGATGAAAACGCTTTATCTGCTGCACGGGTACACCATGAGCGGGTGGAATTGGGTGCCGGACTACCTCTCGGAAAAGTTCAACTTCGCCGTAGTCGCGCCGAGCGGTGAAAACTCGTTCTGGCTCGACGGAGCGGCTACCGGACGCAAATACTGCACTTTTGTCGGGAAAGAGCTTCCCGATTACATAACCAAAACGTTCGGACTTTCGGACAAGCCGGAGGACAACGCCGTGCTCGGACTGTCTATGGGCGGTTTCGGTGCTCTGCATACCGCGCTCAAATACCCCGAGCGCTTCGGCAAGGCAGGCGCTATGTCGTCCGCCCTTATCGTTCATGAGGTCGCAAATATGAAGCCGGGCTACGGAAACGGTCACGCTAATTACGATTACTACCGTGAGTGCTTCGGCGAACCGTCCGAAGTGCTTAACAGCGAAGCAAACCCCGAATATCTGATTGAAAAGCTTTTAAGCGAGGGAAAGAAGCTTCCGGAAATATATATGAGCTGCGGAACAGAGGATTTTCTGCTGAACGAGAACAGGGCGTTCCACAAGTTCCTGACAGACAAGGGTGTGGCGCACGAGTACATCGAAAGCGCCGGGAATCACGACTTCACGTTCTGGGGAGAATACACCGCAAAATTCATCGAAAAAATGTTTTCATAACAGCAAAAAGCCGTCTTCCACGAAGGAGACGGCTTTTATATTATACAAATACAAACAATGCTATTCCGGCAATGCAGACGAGACTTCCGATAAGCTCTGTGCCTATGCGCTTTTTGCTCCGTATAAACCCGATAAGGAACAGCGTTACAAGTATCATCGGCTGGATAAACGAATAGCTTGTTATGCTCACCGCTATGACCGCGTTTTCAAGCAGCGTTCCCGCCGCGTTCGGTATTCTCGCGAGTATTACCGTCGCGGCGCCTTTTTTGCTTTTGCGGAATATCTCAGCCGGCTTAACGCGGAACAGCATCACGAGCGCTATGATAACAAGTGCGGCAAGAAGCTGGACGGTAGATGAAACATACGGAGTAAATCCCTTTATAACGAGGCTGTAACCGTATTTTGAGAACAGATAGAGCGCAAGCGGCAGCAGTATTTTAAGGTAATCCGGCTTTTCTTCCTTGTCGGAACGGACTATAAGCACAAGTCCGATCACTGTCAGCACTATACAGCCGACTCTCGCTAAGCGAAGCGGTTCACCGCCTATCACTTCCGTAAAATACGAGACGAAGAGATTCACACCGAGCCAGGCTTTGAGCTCAAACGCGGAAAGCTCCTTCATAACGAGCATACTCATCTCAAACTCAAGGAATTTGCACACCGCAACAAGTATCACCGCTGCGAAAGACTGCCAGCAAAGCGCAAAACGTATCTCCTGAAACGGAAGCGTCAGCGCTATGAATACCGACATGGATGAGCACATAAGAAATGTGAACTCGCTCCCTTTGAAGCCGACATCATGTGCGGCGTAGCGATCCGCAAGCGACGTACAGGTGTAACACCCGGTCACTCCGAGCATCATCAATATAACTTCCATATTGTATATATTACCGGCAGCGTAAAAAACTGCCGCCTTTCTTTTGAACTTTATAAAGTATATCACAATTCGCGATTAAAAGAAATATCAAAATTTGCGAAAATAGTATCGGACATCTCAAAATTTGCGAAATAGATATTTGTTTTCTTAACAATTATCCCGATTTTTCCTTATGATGCTGAACAAATGTGTCAACCAAGCGGTTTTACGCATTTAATGATTATTTAATAAATCCTATGGTATAATGAGGTCACAGTAAAGGAAAACACGGGTATGAGCTGCGAACAGACATAAACGCCTGCTCGGCTCGGACAGGAATGACAGAAAGGGCTTGAAAAATGTTTCTGAATATACTCAAAAAAGACCTTAAACGCAAAAAAACAATGAATTTAATCGTTATGCTCTTCGTGATACTCTCGGCTATGTTCGCGGCAAGCAGCGTCAACAACATAATCGCGGTATCAACAGGTCTCGACAGCTATTTTGAAAAAGCCGGAATGACCGACTACTTCATAATCGCTCTTGACAATCAGAGCGGAGATATGGAACAGAATATCAGAAACGAAAAATCGGTCACGGAAATACGCAAAGAATCCGGAATATTCGTTGACGGGTCAAATCTTACACGGGGCGGCGAAAAGCTTGCCGATATAGCGATGAACGCTGTAATAATAATGTCGGTCGATGACGCGAAGCTTAACTATTTCGACGCAGAAAACGAAACGATCACCGAAGTTGAAGAAGGAAAAGCGTATATTACCGGAAATATTCCGAATGCAGCGAAACTTGAGATCGGCGATAAATTTATGGTAGAGATCGGTGAAGTAAAACGCGAATTTGAATATGCAGGATTTGCGAAAGACGCTTTCCTCGGCTCGCCGTTCCTGGGGAATTCCCGTGTTATAATGAACAAAACAGACTATGAGATCATCGAATCCGACAAACGCGCAGAAGCATCAAAAGGCGGCATATACTACATCAACACAAATGATCTCCCGTCTCTTGAAAACGCTTTTGCCGGCATGAACGGAATAATGTTCGACGGAAGCAGGAGCCAGATGAAGACAGCGTACATAATGTCCGTACTTGTAGCGGCGCTTCTGCTCATAGTAAGCGTTTGTCTGATACTTGTAGCGTTCGTTGTACTTCGCTTCACGATACGTTTCACACTTGAAGAAGAATTCCGCGAGATAGGAGTAATGAAAGCTATCGGCATAAAGAACAGCTCAATACGCAGTCTGTATCTTGTGAAGTATTTTGGGATAGCGGTCGTCGGAGCGCTTATAGGATTTATATGCAGTATTCCATTCGGGAATATGATGCTTGCAAGCATATCGGAAACTATGGTGCTCGGTACAGACAACTCCGTCTTAACGGCACTGCTGTGCAGCATTGCGGTAGTCGGTATCATAATGCTTTTCTGCTGGACCAGTACCCGCAAGATAAAGAAGCTGTCACCTATCGACGCGGTAAGAAACGGTCAGACCGGCGAACGCTTCCGAAAAAAGACTTTCATGCATCTCGGAAGGAGCAGGCTCGGAACAGCCGGATTCCTTGCGGTCAACGATGTTATAAGCAGTAAAAAGCAGTACGGCATTATAACACTTGTCTTTACGATACTACTTCTGCTCGTGATGATACTTGCCAATACCGCGAACACACTAAGCGGTGAAAAACTTGAGTTCCTGTTCGGTACAACAAACAGCGACGTGTACATCAATCTTACTGATGAGATAATGGATGCCGTAGGAGATCCCGAAAACAGCGACGATCATATAAAGAGCGCAATCGACAAGCTGGAAAAGAAGCTCGCCGACAACGGTATGCCCGGAAAGGTGCATATGGAGAGGATGTATCAGATTCCGATGTCCTTCGGCGACGAAAAGTTGAACGTAATGTTCCAGTACTGCCCACAGACGAAAGCTTCGGATTATGTTTACGGCGAAGGTGTTCCTCCCATGTACGAAAACGAGATCGCGGTCACACCTCAGATAGCGGAGCGTTTCGGCACAAGGATCGGCGATACAGTGACACTCACTGTAAACGGCGAGGAGCGCAAATGCATAATAACAGCGTTTTTCCAGAGCTTCAATCAGCTCGGAAAGATCGGAAGACTTAACGAAAACTTTGATGTCAATGGTATGGCACTTGCAAGTTCGCATGCGTTCCAGATAGATTTTGACGATCACCCCGATGATGCCGAGATCGAACTACGCATAAAGAAACTTAAGGAAATATATGACACCGATTATATTTTCAACACGGCGGATCACGTAAAGGACTGCACGGGCGCAGCTGATATTATAGCAGCTGTCAAAAACATGATACTTATCATTACGCTTGTGATAGTAATACTTATCGCTGTGCTGATGGAGCGCTCATTCATATCACGTGAAAAAGCGGAGATAGCACTTATGAAGGCGGTCGGGTTCAACAGTTTATCTGTCATAGCGCATCACACGATACGATTCGCGGTAGTCGCTTTCTTGTCTTCACTGCTTGCCGGAGCGCTTTGCCTGCCGCTGACGAAGCTCACGATAGACCCGATAATGGGTATAATGGGCGCTATCAACGGTGTCGGGTATGAGATTAAGGCGGCAGAGATATTCGGGATATATCCGGTCATCATACTTTCGGTAACGATACTTGCCGCTTTTATAACAGCGCTTTATACCAAGACAATCAAATCGTCCGACACAGCCGACATAGAGTAAACAAAACACACCGACAATTAAAGCTAAAAGGAGAAATATCATGAACACGATACTCGATGTAAAAGACCTCTGCAAAACATACATAGTCAACAAACGCCAGAACAACGTACTGCGCAACGTAAGCTTTCATATCGATGAAGGCGAGATGGTCGCCGTAATGGGACCTTCAGGCTCGGGAAAATCGACACTGCTCTATACAGTGTCCGGTATGGACAGAATGACTGCGGGCTCCGTTCAGTTCTGCGGGAAGGATATTTCAAAGCTCGGTGACAACGAACTCGCAAAACTCAGGCTCGACGATATGGGATTTATTTTTCAGCAGATGTATATGCTCAAGAACCTTACCGTTCTCGATAACGTTATACTTCCCGCCTGCAAGACCGACAAAACGAAGGAAACGCGTGCCGAGATCACTCGTCGCGGACGTGACCTGATGAGAAAGCTCGGTATAGACGATACAGCGGACAACGACATAAACGAGGTCTCCGGCGGACAGCTCCAGCGTGCATGCATCTGCCGCAGCATGATAAACGATCCGAAGATGATCTTCGCCGATGAGCCTACCGGAGCGCTCAACCGCACATCTTCCGATGAAGTTATGGAAGAACTCACTAAGCTTAACGAAAGCGGAACGACTGTGATGCTCGTCACACACGATTCAAAAGTTGCGGCAAAATGCACAAGAGTTTTATTTATAGTTGACGGGAACATAAAAGGAGAGTATAATATAAAGAAAGAAGATAGCCTGCGTGACCGCGAGCGCAGTCTTAACAACTGGCTCATGGAAATGGGCTGGTAAGCCGCTGACACCCGGCGGTGCACCGTGACCGGTGTGCTTCTCATACAGGAGGAAAAATGCTGAATAAATACAGATTCGGTTTTGAACCGACGGGACTTGTTCTTTTCATTGTCGTCATGATACCGACTTTTATCTGGCTCGCGGTACCGGCACCCGATGATATTTTACGAAAAGTCTCGGAAACGCCGGTAACGGATACGATAGGTTACGTATGTCAGTGGATCTTTATTGCCGCTATCTGCGTTCTGATAAACAAAGACAGCCGTAAACCGGAACTTACTCCGCTTATGATCTTGTCAGCGGTCTGCGTTATTCTGTATTTTGCGGGCTGGGTGCTATACTACATCGGTGTGACAGAACCGTATGTGATAATACTTATGACATTGCCGCCGTGCCTTTCGTTCATATTATTCTCTCTGGAAAGGAAGAATTATCCTGCACTTGTACCGGCTGTCGGTTTCATGATTTGTCATCTGATATACGGGATAGTCAATTATATCGTTTAACTCCGGAGGTATTATGGATATTCTGATAATCGAAGACAACAAGGAATTGCTGCGGCTGCTCACGGATTTTCTCCGAGCGGAGGGATATACCGTAAGTACTGCGGAAAGCGGTGAAAAAGCCGTTGAGCTTTACGAAAAATATGGCGCAAGACTCGTCCTGCTCGACATAAATCTGCCGGGTATGGACGGCTTTGCCGTTTGTGAAAAGATACGGAAAAACGGTAATACTCCGATAATAATGCTAACCGCAAGGGTCAGCAAGGAGGACAAGCTCAACGGGCTTATACTCGGTGCGGACGACTACATAGAAAAACCGTATGACATAGATATACTGCTTGCTAAGATAAAGGGCATATTCAAGCGCAGATTTGCGGAGGATAAGCTCTCGGACGGAGATATCATACTTGACATATCAGCCGGAAACATCATTAAGAACGGGAGAACTATCGATGTCACGGTAAAAGAGTTCGAACTGCTTAAAATGCTTATGGAAAACAAGGGTCAGACGCTCACAAAGGAACGCATCTTCAACGCTGTCTGGGGGCTTGACAGCGAGTCTGAGCAGCAGACGCTAACCGTACATATCAAATGGCTTCGTGAAAAGATCGAAGACGACCCGAAGGCTCCGACACACATCATGACCGTCTGGGGTAAAGGCTATCGCTGGGAAGGCTGAACAGGAAGTACCAATACGCACAAAGGAGAGAAACGCATGAAAAGCTTTGACAGACTTATCGTAATATTTCTGCTCATTGCGGCGGTAATGTTTGCGGCTGTGAATATCGTGCTTTCATCCTCAGCAAACGGCTCTGTACAGCTCCATAACGTCGAAGTGAACCGCATATCGCATGAGATAGAGCATACAGGTGCAATACCGGATATTTCCCCTTTCGGAACGATACTCGGCATATATGAACAGGACGAAAGCTCTGCGTTTTTCGAATCGGACAACGAATATGTGATACGCGAAATAAACGGAAAGCTCTACCGCATAGAATACGAGGAAAGACATGATAACAGCAGGTATGTGCTCTTTGTAAACATCGCGCTTGGCATGTTCACTGCGGCAGTAACGGGTCTCCTGATATTTGTAAGGTTCCGCATAATAAAACCATTTGCGAAAATGACGGACCTGCCGTTCGAGATAGCTAAAGGAAATCTTACAACTCCGCTTAAAGAAAGTCCGAACCGGTATTTCGGGAAATTCATCTGGGGACTCGATATGCTCCGAGAAAGCACGGAAAAATCAAAGCGCAGCGAGCTTGAACTGCAAAAAGAAAAAAAGACGATGCTGATGTCACTGTCACACGACATCAAGACCCCGCTTTCCGCTATAAAGCTGTACTCGGCGGCTCTTTCAAAGGGAATCTACACCGACGCGGCAAAGCAGAAAGAAACTGCCGATAATATAGGCGCAAAAGCAGATGAGATCGAAAAGCTCGTTAATGAGATAATGCGGGCGCAGAGGGACGATATAATACATTTCGACATTAAGAACGATGAATTCTATCTCTCCCCTGTCATAACCGGGATATGTGCATATTACCGTGACAGGCTCACAGGAACTGAATTCACCTGTGAGGAATACGGAAACTGTATATTATACGGTGACCCGGACAGGCTTACCGAGGTGCTCCAGAACATCATCGAAAACGCGATAAAATACGGTGACGGACATTACATACGACTTACTTTCTCCGACGAAGAAGACTGCCGCCTGATAACTGTCACGAACAGCGGATGCACACTTCCGGAGCAGGAACTCGTCCACATATTCGACAGTTTCAAGCGCGGTTCAAATGTCGGCTCTAAAAGCGGAAGCGGACTCGGACTGTATATATGCAGACAACTCATGGGCGCAATGAAAGGTGATGTGTTTGCGGAGATACAAGGCGGTGATATGTGTGTTACCGTCGTTTGCAGAAAAGGATAAAAATACCTTCTTTTCGAGGACATTGCGTCATAAGCATCTGCGACCGCGATTATTCTCGCCATTTCGGGAATATCCTCTCCCTTGAGGCCCTCCGGATATCCGTTTCCGTCGTAACGCTCATGGTGGCTGCGCGCGCCTATGATGAGATAAGGGAACTCGGCTATACTTCCGAGTATCTGAGCACCGAGAGCGGGATGCTGCTTGATAGTGGCGAATTCCTCGGCTGTAAGCTTGCCCTCTTTTGTGATTATACTTTCAGGGATACCGATCTTTCCTATATCATGGAGCAGAGCCGAATAATATATCTCGTCACATTCTTCATCGCTCTTGCCGTTCATCTCGGCAAGCCTTCGCGAATATTCCGCCACTCTCGCGGAATGACCGTGAGTGTACTTATCCTTCGCGTCTATGGAATTTGCGAATGCTGTGATGACCTCTTTAGTAAGGTTCTCAAGACGGAGCCCTGCAGCTTCGACCTCGGCGAAATAATTGTCGAGCTTTTCGTTAAGCTCCTGACGGTACACGGTGGAAAGGTAGATATAATATTCAAGTATGCAAAGCGCGGTAATCGAGTCGGTATAGCTCGGTTCAACACCGTTATACTCTAACACGGAAACAAGAATCGCCTGAACCAGCATTACCACAAGGACAATGCTTTTTCGTCTGTTACTGTTGCGGAACGAATTTATAGATATACAAAGAAGTATGACAAGATAGATCAACTGTGATATGAATATCGTCGGACGAAGCGGACCGCCGTACCAGTTGTTGTCAGGAGCAATATGAAAGGCAATATCGCTGCCGAACAGGGCGGTCGAGAAAACCGCACCGTTGATGACTGCGGGAATAGCACACAGATACTTGTACTTGCTGTTATTAAGTATTATCAGTATCTCAACAAGAATAATACACGGGCGCAGTATATAGCTCAAGGTACTCGACACTGTATGCAGCCATATCACATTCTGTGCATCCTCAGCGGATAGTCCGCTTATGTCCGTATTACCGTTCATCATTGTCAGGATCGTTACGGCGAGCATAATCGCGATACTTGCAGTAAAGTAATTGGTAGCAGGTATTTTTACATCTCTGTTCACAAACATCATAGCAAGAAGTGTGAGCAGGATCATAAGAGGCATAAAATTCAATATAAAATATGAGATCATATTATTCACACCCGAAAACGTGGTAAAACAGATATATATTATTATAGCAAAGTATGCAGAAAACTGCAATATTTTTCGGCCATTCAGCAGCCAATTGCGAAGAGGTACCCTGCCTATCGACAAAATCGAGTGATTTACAGGGTTTCACGCGTATTTATATGTGATACTTGACGAAAATGATGTATTCCGGACATAAACCTGTTGCAAATCGCAGAGAACTGTGATATAATGTCAAATGGTAAAATTTATATTACCGGAAGGAGAATTCATAATGAAAACAAGAAAGATCATCGCAGCACTCTGCGCTTCCACTATGGTATTAAGCGCAATGGCAGCACAGGTATCGGCTGAAGGCAGCACAGGAACAGAAAATGCCGGAACATCGGCTGAAACAAGCGAAAACGCTTCCGTCTTCAAGAAGGGTGTATGGAAGTTCACCTCGGACAAAGGTGATGTTATCTACTATATCTTCAATGATGAAAAAAGCGGTCACACCGAGACCGAGGACGGATTAGGCGGAGTTGCTTTCGCCTGCGAACAGGACGGCTGGAACATCACTTTCCATTTCGGCGGTGTCGATGACACAACAAAGGCTGTTGTAAGCGAAGGTGACGCAAGCATAACATTCACATACGAAGACGGCAAGACATTGACATATTCGGTAGAGTATGTTGACGGTGCTGACCCCGACACATTCAGTGTTGACGAAGGCATGAATCCCACCTCCGTATTCCGCAAGGGTGTATGGCTGCTCACTGCTGAAGACTCGATAGATACTTACTACATCTTCACCGATGAAAAGAGCGGCTACACCGCACGTGCGGACGGCACAGGCGGAGTTCCCTTTGCCTGCGAGCAGGACGGCTGGAACATCACTTTCCATTTCGGCGGTGTCGATGACACAACAAAGGCTGTTGTAAGCGAAGGTGACGCAAGCATAACATTCACATACGAAGACGGCAAGACATTGACATATTCGGTAGAGTATGTTGACGGTGCTGACCCCGACACATTCGACGTTGACAGTCTCGGCCTCGTTCCCGAGGATCTTTACGATCTTGACGGCATGGGAACTTTATTTACCCCGGGCGTATGGAAGTTCACCGTTTATCCCGTTGAGGACTATATCGTAACAGAGCCCGAAGGATATGTCCAGATCGATGCTGACGGAACCGGATATATGATGAATGCTCACGGTCTTGATACAGCTATTTCGTTCGATTATTCCGACCTTGAGAACATCAAGATCATATTTGAAGACACAGGCATGGAAGGAATTGTCCAGCTCAATCATTTTGAGGAAGGTGTTGTTGAAACATACCTTTCCGCAGACGGCAACACTATGTTATACACCTTCAACTACGTTCCCGATGATGAAGCTGATGAGTTCATCGAAAACTTCAAAGCTTCTCTTGACGAAAACGAATTTGTTGAGGACAGTGCGGTTGATGCGGCTGATGACGAAAAGACAAATCCCGCAACAGGCGTGAACGACCTTGTTCTCCCGCTTTCGGGCGCACTTCTTTTCGGTGCGGCAGCGCTCATATCCCGCAAAAGAAAGTAATTTACTCATTCATACAAAAAACGGGGCTGATAAAGCTCCGTTTTTTCTATAAGCCTATCCCCTGCCCTGCATATTTTGAAGCCTGCTTCGGTTCTTTATCATGCAGTTTTCGCTGATGCTGTATAATGAAAAACATTGACATACAGCCTGATAAGCGATATAATATATGACAGAAAAGACTATATCAAGGAGATAAGTAATGGCGAGCACAAAAGACCTGACTGTCGGCGAGCCCGGAAAAGTCCTGCGGATGTTCTGCCTGCCTATGTTCGGGAGTATCATATTCCAGCAGCTGTATAATCTTGCGGACAGTTTCGTCGCAGGTAAACTTATTGGCGAGGAAGCTCTCGCAGCAGTCGGCAACAGCTATGAGATAACACTGATATTCATAGCTTTCGCATTCGGCTGCAATATCGGCTGTTCGGTGATAGTTTCCCAGCTTTTCGGCGCAAAGAAACTTTCGGAAATGAAGACGGCTGTATATACCTCTCTGTTCTCGACCGGTGCTGTGTGCGTTGTATTAATGACAGCAGGTATGCTGCTGAGCGAAACACTGCTTCGTATGATAAGGACACCGGATAACATACTTTCCGACTCTCTGCTTTATCTGAACATTTACATAATGAGCCTTCCGTTCGTGTTTTTCTATAATGTCGCAACCGGAATATTCTCGGCAATGGGAGATTCACAGACGCCGTTCATCTTTCTCGCGGTATCCTCTACCGTGAATGTCGGTATGGACATACTATTCGTGGCATCTTTCGGAATGGGAGTCGCCGGTGTCGCGTGGGCAACGTTCATCTGCCAGGGTGTAAGCTGCATACTCGCAGTGATCGTTGTTCTTAAACGGCTTTCACGTATCGAAACGGAAGGAAAAGTAATACTTTTCTCAAGGAAGATACTCGGCAGAATAGCGTCTATAGCAATACCAAGCACACTTCAGCAGAGCTTCATTTCTGTCGGCAACATTCTGATACAGGGTGTCATCAACGGCTTCGGTTCCGGCACTATCGCAGGGTACGCTGCCGCAGTAAAGCTCAACAATCTTGTTATAACATCACTCACTACCCTTGGCAACGGAGTCTCAAACTTTACCGCGCAGAATATCGGAGCGGGAAAGAACGAACGTATAAATGCCGGTTTCAAAGCAGCGCTGAAACTTGTATGGGCACTGTCACTTCCGATAGCACTTCTGTATTTCTTCGCAGGCGAACCTCTCATACGGCTGTTCATGGACGAGCCGACCGACACTGCCGTGCAGACCGGAATAACATTTCTGCGGATAGTGTCACCATTCTACGTCATAGCTTCCGTGAAACTTGCAGCAGACGGAGTACTTCGCGGCGCAGGTCTGATGGGACGATTCATGACCGCAACATTCACAGATCTGATACTGCGTGTAGTACTCGCGTTCGTGCTTTCACCCGTGTTCGGTTCGACCGGTATCTGGGCAGCATGGCCGATCGGTTGGTGTATTGCTACAGCTCTTTCCGTGACCTTTTATATCAGAAAATTTGTCCACAAGCGCAATAAAAACGAGCATACTTTATAACACGCGCGAATACATTCTAATCCCGAGGTGAACCTATGGTTATTCAAAACATACTCCCTGCCGATATTGAACGCCGCAGTATGGAGATAATCGAGAACGAGATCGGAGATATGTCGTCATTTTCAGAGCACGAAAAGCTTATAGTAAAACGCTGTGTCCATACGACAGCTGACTTCGATTATAAACAAAATCTGCGTTTTTCGCCAGATGCCGCGGAACGTGGTATCGAAGCTCTGAGATCGGGCGCAGTCATTGTTACCGATACACAGATGGCGTTTTCCGGAATAAGCAAACCGGCTTGCAAAACGCTCGGCTGTGAAGTCCACTGCTTCATGTCAGACACAGACGTTGCCGAAGAAGCAAAAAAGCGAGGTGTCACCCGCGCTGTGATATCTGTCGATAAAGCCGCAAAACTGTTCACGGATAAGGCAATTGTCTATGCAGTCGGAAATGCGCCGACTGCACTTATCAGACTGCATGAGCTTATAAGTGAAAATAAGATCAGACCCGCATTGATAGTCGGTGTTCCGGTAGGTTTCGTTAACGTTGTTGAAGCGAAGGAACTTATAATGACAGCAGGCGTTCCGTACATTGTTGCGGCAGGAAGAAAAGGCGGAAGCAATGTTGCCGCCGCCATTCTGAACGCTATGCTTTACACGCTTTATCAGCGCTGACCGATGATCCTGTAGATCAGCTCCATATCAAGGTTTTTTCGCACTTCATCTGCGAGTATATCGAACTGTTTTTCCTTGTACGCACTGCGGTCGATACCCTTTCCGTCAAAACTCAGTCCCTTTCGCTCATAGAGCGTACGGACAACAGCTTCGGAAACCTGCGGTTCATCGAAGATACCGTGTATGTAACAGCCGTAAACGCTGCCCGAATAGGCGCCGCCGCTGTCGAGAAGCTTATCCTGATTCACGGTGGTCTCGCCCATGTGTATTTCATATCCGGTGAAATGCAGTCCCGACAAAGCCGACATCATACCGCCTATCTCTGCAAAATGTCCGCTTGTCTGAGTCTGATGCTTTTCACCCGAAAAAACAGTCCGGATGTCAAGCAGACCAATACCGTCGATCTCACCGCCGCCCTCGGAATTTCCGGGGTCGGATATTCTTTTTCCAAGCATCTGATAGCCGCCGCAGATTCCGAAAACGGGTATTTTACCGGCGGCTTTTTTTATTGCAGCTTCAAAGCCGCTTTCCCGCAGCCACCGCATATCAGCGATCGTGCTTTTCGTGCCGGGAATTACGATCATATCCGGCTCACCAAGCCTTGTATATTTTGTAACGTATCGCACCGAAACACCGTCGTACTGCAAAAACACATCGAAATCGGTGTAGTTTGAAATGTGCGGCAGACGAATCACTGCTATGTCAATAATGCCTTTTACAGATCTGTTCCCGAGTTTATCGGAGAGACTGTCCTCATCCTCTATATCACACTTTATATACGGCACAACTCCCGCGACCGGAACACAGCCGCGCTGTTCAAGAATTTCAACTCCGCTACGGAATATCGTTTTGTCGCCTCGGAATTTATTGACTATCAAACCTTTTATACGATCTCGCTCGTCCTGTTCTATGAGCATAAGCGTACCGAGAAGTTGTGCGAAAATACCGCCGCGATCAATATCGCCTATCAGCAATACCGGCGCATCAACAAGTTTCGCGAGCCCCATATTCACAATATCATCCGCCTTGAGATTAAGCTCTGCAGCACTTCCCGCACCCTCAATAACTATGATGTCGTGCCGCTCCGCAAGCTTGTTGTATGCCGCGAGAATGTCGGGTATCAGTTCTTTCTTATGCCTGAAATACTCCGCAGCCTTCATATTTCCCCGTACTTTTCCGTTTACGATCACCTGTGAGCCTACATCTGTTGTGGGTTTCAGCAGTATCGGGTTCATAAGTACCGACGGTTCAAGTCCGGCGGCTTCCGCCTGCATAGCCTGTGCCCGTCCTATCTCGTAACCGTCCGCAGTAATGTAAGAATTCAGTGCCATGTTCTGTGATTTAAACGGAGCGGCGGAATAACCGTCCTGTCTGAATATCCGGCAAAGTGCCGCAGTTATAAGGCTTTTTCCGACATTCGACATCGTACCTTGAAGCATTATGTTTTTCGCCATTTTGTCACCTTTCTGACAGCATCAATTAGCGCTTCGTTCTCAGCATGAAGCCTGACCGCGACACGGAAAAATCCATTTCCGAGCCCATTGTAATCGGCACAGTTACGTATCAGGATCCCTTCTCCGAGAAGCAGTTCATCGAGCTGTATTCCACATCGGAACAGTATAAAATTCGCGTCGGAAGGATATACTTCAAACCCGCATTTTCCGAGTTCTTCAGAGAGATATTTACGCTCAGCGGATATTATATCCAATGCACATTCAACATACTCACATTCGTCAAGTGCAGCGATCCCGGCAGCCTGTGCGACAGTTGAGACACTCCAGTACTGTCCGGAGTTACGGATTTTTTCAGCGACCTCTGTGCTTCCTAAAAGCGCGTAACCAAGCCGCAGACCGGGCATTGCGTAAGTTTTTGTAAACGCCTTCAGAATGATCGTATTATCATTCATATATTGCTTTGCGCTGTGTTTATTACCGTTTTTGCAAAGGTCTGTAAAACATTCGTCACAAAGAAGAATAGTTTTGTTTTCTTTACATTTTTCGCAGATATTTTTCAGCAATATGTCGTCAATAAGTTGTCCTGTCGGGTTGTTGGGATTGCATAGAACAAGCACATCAACGCAGTCTGACAATCCGTCAATTATATTTTCGGGAGCATATTCAGTGACATCGCATCCAACCTCATGCAGAGCTTTCGCGTACTCCGAAAAAGTCGGTTTCATAATGATCGCAGTTTTTGGTCTCAATGCGTGAGCTATTCGATAGATCAGATCATCAGCACCATTACCGCATACAATATTTTCTTCGTTTATTTTCTCGTGAACCGACAGCTTTCTGATAAGCCCGAGGCAGTACGGATCAGGATAACGTTCAATTCCCGAGACTGCATCAACCACCGCTTTTTTCACATTTTCGGGCATACCGAGCGGATTGATATTAGCTGAAAAGTCGAGAATTATATTTCTTCCGTAAATATTGCCGCCGTGAATATCACGCAGCATAAAGAACACCTCCAAGGATCAGCGTACGAAGCGACGCAGATATAATCAGTATTATAACCGAAGATACGTACATCAATCTGTTTGCGCGGCGTATATCCTCATTTTCTATCGGACGGACATCGTTCCCGATAAACGGCTTTTTGTGAAGTTCACCGAAGTAATATGCATCACCGGCGAGGCGGATTCCGAGAGCTCCAGCACATACAGATTCCGTTTGCGCAGAATTCGGGCTTGCGTGTTTCCGTCTGTCGCGGCGCCATATTCTCCATGCGTTCTTTCCATCAAATCCAAGCAGATACGATGAAATTATCATAGCGAGCGCGGTAATCCGAGACGGCAGAAAATTCAGTACATCATCAAGCCGCGCAGCAAATTTCCCGAGTTTTTCATATTTCTCGTTTCTGTATCCTATCATCGAATCCATAGTGTTTGCAGCTTTGTAAAAGAAACCTCCGACAGCACCGCCAAGAGCCATATAAATTACAGGAGCAGTAACCCCGTCAGATGTATTTTCAGCAACAGTTTCGACTGCCGCACGGATTATTCCGTCACGATCAAGGGACTCCGTATCACGCCCGACGATCATTGATACAGCTTTCCGTGCGGTTTCGGTATCCTGTGCTTTGTACACTTTCATGCTCTCATTGTAAAGACTTCGAGCCGCAAGCATATAAAAACACAATATACATTCCACACCTGTTCCAAGCCAGATATTCAGGTGGTAGCACAGAAAAAGGATTCCGAACGGTATTCCCGCGGAAAGTGTAAGAACGATGAGTGCAAGAAAAGCTCCGCCCGAAGTCAGGTTTCTGAAGTGCAAACGCACAAATTTTTCAAGCGATGAAATGAGCCGTCCAATGAGTCGTATCGGGTGTGGCATTCTGTATGGGTCGCCGATCATTGCATCAAGCAGAAAACCGATAACAAGCGGCATAACAGGTATTATATAGTTCATATTCTATTTATTATTCTGATTGTCTCACCGTCATATTCCGTAATAAAACCGTGAGCATTCTCTGTCATAAAATCGTAAAACTCTTTATGAGGAACAGCATACTTTTCAAGGATAGACATTATCGTTCCGCCATGAACGACAAACGAAACAGTGTTGAAATGCTTATTATCCGAAACAGCTTTAAGAAATCCGTTCACGCTGCGCAGACGGAACTCCGTACTGTCTTCACCGTTCGGGAATTTACCGAGACCGCCTTTCCGGAGCCAGTTCCGATATTCAGGATCGTTTTCCATTTCGATGTGGTTTTTTCCTTCAAAACTGCCGAAATCGCATTCCCTTAGTTCATCATATGTCACTATTTGTTCTGACGGATATATAATTTCTGCGGTCTCGATACAGCGTTTCATCGGGCTTGATATAACGACATCACAGCCCGGAAAATCTATGCTTTTCAGTTCTCTGACACCCACATCACAGAGTTGTTCATCAGTGCGCCCGATATAACGCTTTTCGATATTTCCCGATGTTTTTGCGTGACGAATAAAATTGACGATCAAACCTTTTCTCCTTTGATAATTGTCGGTATCCCACAGCACACACGATATACCGTTTCAGCTCTGTCAGCGAGTATGCATCCGGCACGACCGGTCATTTCGCGCCATTCCCGTTCACTTTTATCAAGCGGTATTATCCCGCAACCGATCTCATTCATTATCACAACCTCACAATTCAGACATTCAGTAAACTCAATCGGGTCTTTGTTTTCTTTGAGAAGCCGCCTGACAGCGAGCTCATAATGCGTGATACAGCGAGCGTTTACCATTTCTGCAAAACTACAGTTCCCGCCGTCGAGAATATTGTTTTCCGTAATGCCGAAATTCTGCTTTGCAAAATTGCGCTTTCCCTGAAATGCACCGCCGGTTATCATTATCATAAAAGCATCACCACTTTCTCGGTTATGAAAACCGCTGCAAGTATCGCTGTTTCGGTGACCTGAAGAAACCAGCCTTCTGTATCACCTGTAATACCGCCAAAATTCTTGTATGCTACTGCTCTGTAGATAATGAATCCCAAAGCACATACTGCACATATCGCAATTCCCGCAAACAGGTCAGCGATTACCATTCCACCTGCACATAAAACAGCAATTACAACGAGAAAAACGATCGTTATTTTACGGTACGCAGGTTTCACGAAATTCTGCAGTGCACCGTCACTTTTTGCAGAGCGGAGAGTAACTGCCGCAAGCCCGCTAAGTGTTCTCGAAAGGATATATCCTATCGCAACAACGTAATAACCAGTGACTTCGCAGAAAAGAGCTAACTGCAATAAAAACACGGAACACAAACCTATAACTGCAAAAGAGCCGATATGAGGGTCGGACATTATCTCGAGTTTTTTACTCTTTTCGGCACAGGACGCAAGTGCGTCTGTCATATCGCAGAAGCCGTCTATATGAATACCACCGGTTACAAACACAGGTATCAGTACCGACACCACCGCATTTACCAAAACTCCGATATTCATTATCCCGCAAACCCATTGCCAGAGAATAAGGAATCCGCCTATGACCGCTCCGATAAACGGGAAAAAGCACAGCGAATACCGGCGGTTCTCTTCTTTCCATTCGACTTTCGGCATGGGAATCCGCGAATACATAAGAAACGCACTCGCAAATGATTTCAACAACATATATTGCCTTTCAACATAACCGGAACGCCGTAAACACATTCTATAACATTATCGGACAAGACCGCTGTCAATGCGTTAAGCCGCCCCATGACTTCGATATATTTATTGGTCTCCGTACTGTATAAAACACCGTCAGAGCCAACATTATTCGTAACTACAACAAGCGTTTCCGATCTTTCTTTCAGATGATAAATGCCCTGCATTATCCTTTCTGTCGGATCTGAAAAGCCATTATTCCCAAACATTTCATTTGCACACAGATTGGCCATACACTCAAGCAGGATATGGCAGTTCTCCGGCACTTCTATCTCATGCAGACCGGTATATTTTTCGACAGTCTCAAATCCTTTTCCCGCACGTATCTTTCGATGCCGTTCAATTGCGGTCTGAGCCTCTTCACCGAAAGGCTGCATGGTTGCTATATATAACTTATTTCCGTTGCAGTTATCGAGAAAGCGCTCCGCAAGACGCGATTTTCCGCACTTCGAGCCGCCGGTAATCAATGTCATCACAGTGGTCTGTACCTTTCCAGATCGATCTCTTCAAACCTGTGCGCACTGTTGTAAACGCTTAGTGCGCAGTCAAGCAGCGGCAGCAGCATAAGTCCGCCGGTGCCTTCTCCGAGCCGCATTTCCGCGGTTATCACAGGTTTTAATCCAAGAGCTTCAAGCAGCAGTTTTCCTACCGGTTCCGCAGAAACATGACTTGCGAGCATATACTCGCTGCACCCGGGAACCAAACGTTCCGCAATAAGTGCAGCAACCGCCGAAATAGCGCCGTCTATGATGACAGGTATGCCATATTCCGCGCCGCCGATAAACAGTCCTGCCATTCCGGCAATGTCTAATCCGCCGAGTTTTGACAGAACATCGAGTGCGTCATCAGGCTCCGGAGCGTTCACCTCTATCGCACGGCCGATCACTTCGATCTTATGCGCAAGACGTTCATCATCAAGACCCGCACCCCGGCCGGTGACATCGCACGGAGACAGTCCGAGCAACACGGACGCGATTGCCGCGGAAGTTGTTGTATTTCCTATACCCATTTCACCGGTTACTATGATATTGACCCCGTCTATTTCGGAATCACGGACAAGCTCAATACCGGTCATTATCGCTCGCGTTGCTTCTTCACGGGTCATTGCTACTCCCTCGGCAATATTCTTGGTTCCCTCGGCTATCTTTTTGTCAAGCGCTTTTGTATTTGCAGCAACACCAATGTCAACAGCAAGCACATCTGCGCAAACAGTATCAGCAATTGCGTTCACATTTGATCGTCCGTCAGCTATCTCGTCAGCACAAAGCGCAGTTACGCTGCTTTCAGACTGAGTCACGCCCTCGGACACGACACCGTTGTCAGAGCACATTACAATGACTCGTCGCTTATCGATCCTGACATTTTCGGTATGCTGTATCTTTGCGAGCTTAACTATCACGTCCTCAAGCAGTCCAAGACTTCCGAGAGGTTTGGCAATACTGTCCCAGCGTTCTTTCGCACACATTCCGGCAGATTCGTCAAGCGATGATTTTTCAATTTCTATCATTAGTTCTTTTCTCCATAAAATCACGGCAGGAGCTTACAAAACGCTCTGCGATGCGTACATCTGTATAAAAGTAAAGATGAGGAAATCCCGCGTATAAATGAGCGTCTGTATGTACACATTCCCATACCCGCCCGTCCGGTTTACAGGCTGTCATATTCTGGCCGCAGTCTGTGCTGTCAAAATAGTGAAACTCGTGTGCGTGGAATTTCTCTCCCGCTTTGCACAGTAAACTATCGGTTTTCGCGGAAAGAGTTACGTATCCGAAACGCTGCAGTTTATCTGTTCTGAATGCCTTTCCGTTTATCAGACCCGCACCTTTATACGCATTTCCTTCCATATCCTCAAATGTATCGTGCAGGTACATAAAACCGCCGCATTCAGCTATCGTCGGCAATCCGTCTGTCACTTTTCCGCGTATATCCATGAGCATTTCAGTATTTGCCGAAAGCAGACCGGCATACAGTTCAGGATAACCGCCGCAAAGAATAAGACCTGCTGCATTTTCAGGTATTTTTCTGTCATTTATCGGCGAAAAATACGCTATATCACATCCGAGCTTTTTCAGAAGATCAATGTTGTCGTCGTAAATAAAGCAGAATGCATTATCACGCGCAACCGCTACAACCGGCTTTTCGCCGGATACAGAACGGAACACCGGTGAATTGAAGGCAGGAAGATCACGATCCGACAATTGCATCATCAGATCTATATCTATACTTCTTTCAGCTATTTCGCCAAGTTCATAAAGCTTTTCTTTTATACAGCTTATCTCCGTTGCGGTGACAAGTCCGAGATGCCTGCTTTCTATCGTTATTCCGTTTTTCGGGAAATACCCGAGATACTTCGTTCCAAGCTCGTCGCAGAGTCTTTTCGCAAGTGATATGAGACGTTCGGGAAGCCTGTTGAAAATAAATCCGACAATGTTGTTCGGGCGTTTATATTCAAGAAATCCGCGCATGACCGCACCTATCGAATCGCTCATTCCGCGGCAGTCGATAACTACAGCAGCAGGCGTGTCTGTTACCTGAGAAAGCGAATATGCCGAACCGCGTCCGTCGGCGCCGTCATAAAACCCCATAACGCCTTCGATCACGGAGATATCGCTGTCCGAACCATGCTCATACAGCAGATAATTCAGCGTGTCATCATCACAGAAGTAGCTGTCAAGATTATACGACGGAACCCCTATCACCTCGCGGTGGAACATCGGGTCGATATAGTCGGGACCGCACTTGAATGACGACACCCAAAATCCGCGTTTTTTCAACGCCGCAAGAAGTGCACAGGTCACCGTCGTTTTTCCGGAGCCGCTGTTAGTTCCCGCAATAAGTATCCGTCTCACTTAAAAGTCCCCCTCGATAACAAACACGGGATTCTGTGCGTCGAGCATAGTATGAGAACCGACAACCTTTGTCCGTACTGCGGAGATCTGAGTGACCTGCGTTTTCATCCTACGTTTTCTTAGCACATCAACAGCCTCATTGAGTGTTTCAAGAGTAACTGCTGTTATGACGATCTTCGGTTCGTTTCCGCCGGCAGTCGCTATATTTACTACCGCTGCTATCTTCCCGCTCGCGCCGCCTATGAATACCCTGTCAGGACACGGAAGGGTTTTCAGTAAATCAGCCGCATCTCCATTTATGACACGAATATTGTCACATCCGAATTTTTTTGCGTTCAACGATGTAAGTGCTGACGCTTCATCGTTTTTGTCTATTGCATAAACCGTTCCGCCGCTTGCTGCGAGAGCGCATTCAACGCTTACCGAACCGGTACCGCTGCCTATATCCCACACTGTATCATTATAGCACACTCTGAGCTTTGATGCAAGTACTGCTCTTATTTCAGACTTGGTCATCGGCACTCTTCCACGCTCAAATTCATTGTCAGGGATGCCGTATCTTACACATCTTTCCGGCTCATGATTCTCGATTATCATCGCGCATAAACCGTTACATTTTATATCCGTAAGTTCGCTTGCCGTTCCGCTTATGATCTGTTCATCAGGATAAGCAAGGCGCGCTCCGGTATGAACTGTTACACCGGCTGTTCCGTATTCACAGAGTTTCTTGCAAATATCCGCGGGTGTAATACTCCCGCCAAGAAGAAAGAAACAATTTTCATGTCTGCGAACGTTTCGTACTATACTGGCATCTGTGCCGTGAAGGCTTACAAAGTGCATTTTCTCCCACGACAATCCAAGTTTCGAGCACATATAAACAGGTGTTGATATTCCCGGAATTATCTCTGTTTCATAGTCGGAGAGCCGTGATCTCAGAAGCTCTGCACCGCTGTAAAATCCACAGTCCCCTGACATAAGCACCGCTGCTGTATTGCTTTTGCAGTTATCAAGAAACGCGCATATCTCGTCCGTTTTCCAGCTCTCGAACACCTGTTTACCGAGCGGCAGAAACGGCTCTGTCATACGCTTTGCTCCGATAAGAACATCTGCACTTTCTATTGCTTTTTTCGCTTCGGCGGTAAGCGTTTTGTCGCCGTCCATACCGATGCCTGCAATGATTATTCTCTTCATAATTCTTTAAGCACCTTTATAAGCTCGTCGAACGAATACCCTTCTTCATCCGGACGTGTCAGCGTTAATGTTTCAATTCCGCAGACTCTCGCCGCTTCACATTTTTCCGGATATCCGCCGGCCGCACCACACTCTTTTGTTACGATTATTTCAGCGCCGCTCTGCCTAATATGTGCGATGTTTTCTTGAACAGTAAACGGACCTTTTCCGAGAATTATATGCGATCTGTCAAAACCGTACGACGCACAATGATCCTCTATCCCGACGGCAGGAAGAACACGTATCCATATCCGTCGTGGATCCTGCACCTTTGCAAGTTCAGGAAGCTCCTTGCTGCCGAGAGTGCTAAGCACAGTCTTATCGGTTTCATTCAGAACGTCCACAAGTCCGCTGAGACTGTTCACACATTTCCCCGAAAGTTCGCTTTTTCTGCGCAGCAGCCGAAAATACTGTGCTTCTGCCTCTTTGCAGGCTTCACGGATATTTTCGGTAGCTTCTGTCGCGTAAGGGTGCGTTGCATCAATAACAGCGGCATAGCTGTCTGCTGTTATAAGCGTTTTCATCTCCCGGCAGTCGAGCTTTCCGGTGAACACGTTCAGATGTTCGCTTCTGCCGAGCAATCTCGCACCGTAGTCGGTAGTGACTGAAACATCGGCAGACATACCGTTCTCCGCACACCATTCCGAAAGCTCTCTGCCCTCTGTGGTACCGCCAAAAATAAGCAGTTTATTCATAGCCTGTAACCTCTAGGAGTAACAAGTTTTCCGCCGATGATACGGGTAACGGAATTACCGACAAACACCGTAGTGAACATATCTACAACAGTGTTCTGCAGCTCACCGAGCGTAAGTATTTCACAGTTTTCGCCTTCCCGTCCGATATTTGATGCTATACCGCACGGAGTATCGTTACTGCGGTATTTAAGAATGATCTCACAAGCCATTCGCAGATTATCGGTACGCCTATGCGACATCGGGTTATACAGTGCGATAGCAAGGTCGCCGGATGCAGCGCCCTCAATACGCTTCATGATCACTTCCCACGGAGTAAGCAGATCAGAAAGGCTGATGACTGCGAAATCGTTCGTAAGCGGTGAGCCGAGAAGCGCTGCTCCCGACAGCGCCGCGGTTACTCCGGCGATCACGCTTATCTGTACATTGACATACTTCTCGCCAAGTTCGTACGCAAGCGAAGCCATTCCATAAACACCTGCGTCACCGCTGCAAACAAGCGAAACGTCAAGTCCGCAGGCAGCCTGTTCAAGTGCAAAACCGACGCGTTCTTTCTCCTGCCTCATTCCGGTGGAATAATATTCCTTTTCCGGAAACAACGGGCGCAGAAGGTCGCAGTAAACCGTATATCCGACGACAAGCGAGCAGTTCTTTAACGCGTTTAAAGCCTCTCCTGTAAGCCCGTCAGGCGAACCGCTTCCTATCCCTAATATGTAAAGCATTAATAACATCCTTTCATTCTTCCGACGTTGGGAATTCTATCAAAACACTATTCTGACCGGAAGTTCCGCAACAGCAACAGTAACGCCGATACCGGCAGTCTTGCGAACGATGAGCGAGCCACCTGCGCAGACCGCAGCGCGTTCACAGACATTATCCGATCCGGTAGTTTTTGCAACAAAATCGGAGTGTGAAAAATCACCCGATACATTCATAAGCTCTCCTGCGCTGAAAGATTTCAGCGGAAGACCAAAGCTTTCACAAAATTCGAGAAGCCCCGGCTCTTCCGCTTTTATGTCAATTGTCGCAACACCCGCAAGCCTCCGGATATCTAAGCCATTTACTGAAAACACACTCATCACGCGTGTTGTGATGCTTGTGTCAAGTGTTCCTTTTTTGCAGCCTATCCCTGCTATAAGGTTTTTCGGCAGCAGGTTCAGCGTTGTTTCAAAAGGCTTGTCATCGGCATTGTCCGAAATACAGATACCGGCTTTACAGCCCTCGTTTTCCGTAAGTTCATCGGGCAGGCCTGTATGCGGGTAACAGCACCGAAAGCCGACCTTATCTCCGTTTACTATCATCGCAGCAGCAGTTTTCGCCGCGTTCATATCACAGATAACGAGCCCGTTTTTTTTCGCAAACATATCCGGCGAGAACAGCCCGTGCGAGTCAGTAGCCGTCGTTATGACCGGAACAGCGCCAATGATTGCAGCGATGTTTTCTGCAAGCTCATTCGCGCCGCCAAGATGTCCGGACAGCACAGATACAGCGAATTTTCCGCTGTCATCAACAGCAACTACCGCCGGATCTGTTACCTTTGAGATCAAGTGAGATGCGACAGCCCGAACCGCGATTCCGACGGAACTCACGAATATGAAAGCATCGTATTCTCCGAAAACAGATGCAATAAGCACCGATATCTCAGTAAACGATTCTGCATTTTCATCGGTGTGTTTATGAAAGCAGAACCGCTTTGCATCAGGAATCTTTTCCGCTATTCTTTCAGACAGTTTTCTTCCGCTTCCGGTTAAAGAAATAACAGCGATGCTCATTTCTCCGCCTTTCTGAACTCTGTCTCAAACGTTTTGTCATAAAGCTTAGACAGCTCATAATCGCTACCGAGGACCCGACCGACGATTATGAGCGCAGTCTTTTTAATCCCGCATATACTCGCGGTTTCGTGAAGCGTCCCTACTGTACAGCGAAGCACTCTCTCATCTTTCCATGACGCCTTGTACACTATCGCGGCAGAAGTCTCGGGTACGTATCCTCCCTTTATCAGCCTCCGTGATAATTCCTCAGTCATTCCCGCGCTAAGAAATATTACCATTGTCGCGCAATGCGACGCAAGCGCTTCGATGCTTTCAGAATCGGGAACTTCCGTTCGTCCCGCCATTCGCGTGATTATGACAGTCTGTGAAACTGACGGAAGCGTGTATTCCGCTTTAAGTGCTGCGGCAGCCCCGAACATGGAGCTCACACCCGGTGTTACCCGATACTCTATCCCGAGAGCATCAAGTCTGTCTGCCTGTTCGCGCAGCGCGCCGAACAAAGACAGATCACCGGTCTGAAGACGAACGGTATGCTTGCCTGCAAGTTCGGCTTTATTCATAATATCAATAATTTCCTCAAGAGACATTTCCGCACTGTTATATATCTCACAGCCTTCCTTAGCATATCCGAGAAGCTCCTGATTTACAAGCGAACCCGCATATATCACCACATCGGCGGACTGCATAAGACGCATTCCACGCACAGTAATAAGGTCTGCCGCACCACAGCCCGCACCTACAAAATCAACCATTGTACTCTTCCTTTATCGTATTTATAAGCTTGTCCGCCCACGGCGTTTTCACAATAATATCATGTTTATCAGAGAACATAACAGCCGCAATTTCAGCCGTCCCCTTGACTTTAGCTTCAAGATAATATCCGGCACGCGACGCGAGAACATCAAGCGTGCGCCGGATATATCCGGCTTCTCCGAGAATGTCAAGTGCCGCGTCAACTGTCACGCATTGCGGCAATTGACGCAACACCGGAAGTTCCGCGCCCGAAAGAACACCGCACGTAACAAGCACGTCCATTCTTCCGTCAGCCTGCGCAGAATGTGTATTCATTATTCCTGCGCCGAGCTTTACAAGCTTTCCGATATGTCCTATTATCAAAATCCCGCGGAAGCCGAGTTCAAGCGCAATGTCGATTGCATCTCCGATGAAATTGCTGCATTTGACGCTTTTCTCAACGTCAAACGGCATTGCCCGCGCGATAAAATTTTCACCGTAATTTCCAAGGGTAAAGAACACATTTTCGTGACCCTCGGCTTTTCTCATGTTAAGCTCTGTTCGTATCGTATCAACAAGTGCGGCATTGCTCATGGGTTCAATGATGCCGCTGGTACCGATCACAGATATACCACCCTCGATACCAAGCCGCGGATTATATGTTTTTTTCGCGAGTTCCGCTCCGCCGGGAATACTTATCTCAACTGTGAACCCGCCGTTGTATCCGTATTCTTTTGCAGTCTCAGAGACTGCCTCTGTTATCATTTTCCGCGGCACGGAGTTTATAGCCCACTCTCCTACGGGCTGGTCAAGCCCCGGTTTCGTCACCTTTCCGACACCTTCTCCGCCTTTTATCGTAATACCGTTCTCTGTCTTTGAAACTGTGGCACAGACAAGTATCCCGTTGGTTATATCGGGGTCGTCACCGCTGTCTTTTTTTATTGCGCATTTCGCGTAACTGCCTGTAAATTCGGGTTCGAGAACATCAAGTGTGAGTGTAATCCCCTTGGGTGTCTGGAGTGTTATACATTCCGGAGATTTTCCCGATAATACGCACATTGCCGCAGCCTTTGCGGCTGCGGCGGCGCATGAACCCGTGGTATAGCCGCAGCGGAGCAGTTTCCCGCTGCGGTAAACAAATTCATTTATCATTTTTTATGCTATGCTTTCGGACTTGAATGTGATCTCATGATCGTACCATGTTGATTTTTTGGCACTCTGAGCTGCACATTTGATAGGCTTGTCAAGAGCTTCCACAGGAACTGTAAAGACGTGCTGACCTTCGCTGTTCTCCGAAGCTCCTATCAGCTTGCTCGCGTCGGCTTTTTCTGCTTCTTCGGCTGTTCCCATGTAGAGGTTGCTGAAGCCAGAGCCGCTGAGTGTTATAACTGCTGTCATCTCACCGTTTGCTACAGTAAGCTTACAG
This sequence comes from uncultured Clostridia bacterium, assembly GCA_947168885.1. Classification (GTDB taxonomy): domain Bacteria; phylum Bacillota; class Clostridia; order Oscillospirales; family Ruminococcaceae; genus Ruminiclostridium_E. The sequence continues at coordinate 140,625 of CAMVNQ010000005.1, forward strand.
TCAACTATCCTGAACATAGACGAGTCGGTCTCAGCGGAAACGCCGTATTCACCGTCAGCAGGAATCGCAGCAGCAGAAAGAGGCGCTGCGTTCTTCACATGGTCAACATAGATTTTCTGTATCGGTTCGAGTTCACCAAGACCGCGGATAAGTGTAACAACTTCAAATCCCTCGTTTGTGAGGACAGTCTTCCAGGAATCTTCTTCATCGCCTGCCATATCGTTGTTAGCATGGTCTCCTGCAACTACCATAAGCGGTTCGAGAACTACGCGCTTGTAACCGCCCGCCTTTACCGCAGCAACCACGTCATCGAGCGACGGTGTTGCTTCGACGGTACCAATGAAGTAATTATTCTTTCCGGCATCGGTGAGCTTGCTCTGAAGTTTTGCGTATGTAGCATTTGAAGCGTGCTCTGTACCGTGACCCATGAACACGACAGCCGTGTTTCCGTCGTCGTATTCAGATGTAGCCACTGTTATAGCGTCGATCACATTGGTGTAATCATCATCGCTTGTGAGAAGCGGAGCGCCCACTTTTACGCTGTCAAACTTGTCCGCGTTAGCCTTTACCACTGCCATAAGGTCATCGTATTCAAAACCGTTCATAACGTGTGTCGGCTGGACTGTGAGATCTTTTACACCGTCCGCTTCAAGACGCGCGAATGCTTCCTCAACATTGTCTATAACAATGTTGTCACGCTCTTTGAGCTTGTCGATGATGATCTGGCTCGTGAATGCGCGGCGAACATCGTACTCCGGATTTGCCGCCTGAACAGCATTCTCGATACCGCCTATGGTCTTGTCACGGCTGTCGTTGTAGCTTGTTCCGAAGCTTACCATAAGGATTACGGGCTTGTCTTCGCCGAGAGGCTTCGCGTTCTTCACATGGTCAACATAGATCTTCTGTATCGGTTCGAGTTCACCGAGACCGCGGATAAGTGTAACAACTTCAAATCCCTCGTTTGTGAGGACAGTCTTCCAGGAATCTTCTTCATCGCCTGCCATATCGTTGTTAGCATGGTCTCCTGCAACTACCATAAGCGGTTCGAGAACTACGCGCTTGTAACCGCCCGCCTTTACCGCAGCAACCACGTCATCGAGCGACGGTGTTGCTTCGACGGTACCAATGAAGTAATTATTCTTTCCGGCATCGGTGAGCTTGCTCTGAAGTTTTGCGTATGTAGCATTTGAAGCGTGCTCTGTACCGTGACCCATGAACACGACAGCCGTGTTTCCGTCGTCGTATTCAGATGTAGCCACTGTTATAGCGTCGATCACATTGGTGTAATCATCATCGCTTGTGAGAAGCGGAGCGCCCACTTTTACGCTGTCAAACTTGTCCGCGTTAGCCTTTACCGCCGCCATAAGATCATCATATTCAAAACCGTTCATAACGTGTGTCGGCTGGACTGTGAGGTCTTTCACGCCGTCCGCTTCAAGCCGCGCGAATGCTTCATCAACATTGTCTATAACGATGTTATCACGCTCTTTGAGCTTGTCGATGATGATCTGGCTTGTGAACGCGCGGCGAACGTCGTACTCCGGATTTGCCGCCTGAACTGCGTTCTCGATACCGCCTATGGTCTTGTCACGGCTGTCGTTGTAGCTCGTTCCGAAGCTTACCATAAGGATTACGGGCTTGTCCGCTGAAGTATCGTCCTCAGCAGGCTCCTCGTTCACTGTCGTTTCGGGAGCGGCAGTAGTTGTCGTTTCTTTTTCGTATGCCGTTGGTGCTGCTGTCTGTTCTGCGGTCGTTGTTGCCGCAGGAGCGTTATTTCCGCAGCCCACCATCGTAAGCGCACATACTGCGGTACTTAATGTCAGCGCCGCGATCTTTTTTAGTTTCATATTGTTGCCTCCTAATAAATCTTTATATGTAAAACAGCGTTCTGTTTTATCCGTGGTATTTTTCGTAAAGCTCGTCCGAAATATCGAAATGCTTAGTAAGCGATCTCCGGTCGAGCAGCTCTGTTGGCTTACCGATACCGGTGCATTTCCCGTTTTTTAGCAGCATCACGGTATCAGATATTTTTTCGGCAAGCTCCGTTTCGTGCAGAGACATAATGACTGCAATATTCCGCTCTCGTCTCAGATTATCAAGCATATCGAGAAACGTCAGCTTGTAATGTATATCGAGGAACGATGTGGGCTCATCGAGAAGCAGTATCTTCGGTTCGCGGCATACCGCCCGCGCGAGCATTACCCTTTGCTTCTGTCCATCACTTATCTCGGTGAAAAAACAGTCTGCAAGTTCTTCCGTATCGGTAAGTCTCATAGCCTCGGCGACTGCTTTTTTGTCTGTATCGCCGAGCAGCCCGAATGTTCCGGTGTACGGGTATCTTCCTGTTTCGATAACTTCACGGCAGTTCATCATATCGGTCCTTGGACGATCGGTAAGCATAGCGGATACGCGCTTCGCAAAGTCGTTCCGGCTCATCTCCGATACGCTTTCTCCGTCGATCAGCATTTCTCCGGACAACGGCGGTATCTGCCCTGCAAGCGTTTTCAACAGCGTTGATTTGCCGGAGCCGTTCTGTCCTATGAATGTAAGTATCTCGCCGCCTTGCACCGTGAACGATATGTCATGCGTGATCTCACGTTTTCCATAGCCTGCACAGATGTTCTTAATCTCTAACACGTTCTTTGTTCTTCCTTAACATTATCATAAGCACCACAGGCGCGCCGAGTACCGACGTTACCGTGCTTATTCCAAGTTCTGACGGGGATATGACCGTCCGTGCGATTATATCGCTTACTATGCAGAACACGCCGCCTCCGAGAAAACACGCAGGTATCATAACGAGCGGTTTTGCTGTACCGAAAAGCATCTTCACAAGAAACGGAACAGCTATACCCACAAATGTGACGGGACCGGCGAATGCTGCAACACAGCCTGACAGCAGACTGGAAAGCAGTATTATAGCGATCCGCACAGCTTTGATGTTCACACCCATGTCAACGGCGTAGCTCTCACCGAGCTGATACGCGCTTATAGGCTTCGACATGAAGAAAACAGCAGTAAGCGCCGCAAATATTATGATCGCGCAGACGATAAGGGACTCCGACCTGAAGCCTGAAAATGTTCCTACCGACCAGCCGCGCAGGTTCACGATGTCCGAGTCGTCCGCAAAATTCACGATTATGTCGGTTATCGCGGTGCATATATATCCTATCATTACACCGCAAACGACAAGCAAAGACATACTTCGTATCCTGGACGACATCAGAAGCACCGCTGACATTGCAATAAGCGCTCCGACAAATGCCGTTGCCGCCATAAGCGCCGAGTTGAGCACGATAGCTCCCCGAGCTGCAAGTATAAGTGCTATCGCAACGGTGAGCCGCGCCCCCGATGATATTCCAAGCACGAACGGACCCGCGATCGGATTGTGGAAATATGTCTGAAGCATATATCCCGAAAGTGCAAGCGCCCCGCCAAGAAGCGCTGCGGCAAAAGTCCTCGGAAGCCGTATTTTCAGCAGTATGAGCTCGGAAGTTTCGTCTGCTCCCCCACCGAAAATGATCTTGATGACTTCATCCGGCGATATGTCCGCGCTGCCTGCCGTAATGCTTATGACAATGAAAACCGCTGTCAGCGCAAACAAAAGCGCGAATGAAAGAATAATTCGTTTTTTCATAGTGTATCCTTTTTCTTGCTTTACATCACGCTCAGGTAAGAAAAAACTTGTCAGCTTATTTTATATAAATATGTAGTTTTCTCGCCCGTGTCAGCAAAGACCTTGTGCATATCCGTGAGAATATCGCCGGTTTTCATTATATCCTGATAAACGCTTCGTCCGGTGCACCATACATTTCCGTTCTTTACTGCTCTGAAATCCCTGAACATCTCGTTTTTAGCCACAAGCTCAGCAACACTGTGTATCTCGCCGGACACATTGCAGTTATATATGATCATGTCCGCGTCTTTCGCGTGCATACAGAACTTCTCCGGTTCGATAGTGACCGAGGACATTGCGTTGTCGTCGCCGATAAAATCAAACACGTTCCTGCCGCCCGCCATTTCGATCATCTTTGTGATATAGTCTCCCGCCTTGCGTGTAACTATCCTTCCGGACGATGTTATGTAAAAGAACACGGCTGACTTTCCGCTTGACTGCACTTCTTCAAGCTCGTCGAAGTGCTTTTTCTGTTCATCGAACAGCTTATCTCCGAGCTCCGGGCATCCCGCTATCCGCGCATAGACCTTAACCCATTCACAGCGTCCGAGCGGGTGCGGCTCATAGCTCGACCTGTCAACGAACACCGGTATCCCGAGCTCGTTGAGCTTTTCGGAAACCTTCGGTACGTGCTCGGACATAGTGGACTGGATAGAGAGCCGACAGCCCTGAGAAACAAGCATTTCATAGTCCGGATCACGGTATTTTCCCGCATAGATGATGTCTCCGTTTCGCATTGCCTCACGCGCGTTCTCTATGTACCAGTCATTCTCGGCTATTGCCGAAAAACGTATGTCAGAAAGCCTGTCCAAAGCATCATAAAAGCACATAACTGCGCTCCCCGCCATATAAATCAGATCGGGTGAATGCGGTATGACAGTGACGTTTGCAGCAAGTCCTGACGGCTTACTGTCCGTTATCAGATATGCTTTCCCGTCGTTAGTGGTTATCATGGCATCGCCGTTATCATACTCGTAGATCGTGAAGCATTCGGCATACACGTTATCGACTTTTCTCGGTGTACCATAACCTGCTATTACAGTCGGATCTTCCGCTGCTGCCGGCGAATCCGAGCAGCAGCAGAGGTTCGCGATCACGACTGCCAACAGAAGGAAAAGTACCGGTTTCTTTATCATTGTTTTCTCTTCCTTATTTTCAGAAACACTATGGCAGCACCGACAATAACGACAGCGCCGAGCACAGCCACGCCGACGATAAGCGGAATGCTTATTCCTCCCTCTGAGGGAAGCGACGACTTGTTAAACGTGATAACATAATCTATCATGTGCGGCTCACTCATAGCGACAGTTTCCGCACGGACGGCAAGCGGTTCATCAAGCGTATATACAGGTATCTCAAACACCGAATTTCCTTCACTGTTGACAGGCAGAAAGTCTTTTCCGTCAACGACCATGAGATCGTAGTTAGGGCTGCTCCATTCAACGCGCGCGGTCATGGCACCGCCGGAGACAGTAAGCTTTACAGGCGAGCTTATATATGCTCTCCCGGTCCCGCCGGTCATCGTTATCTCTACACTGTAGATTCCGTCGGTCATGATCTGCCCGCCAGTTTCTTTCCGAGTTCACGCAGCTCTCCGAGTTCTGTCTCGTTCGCGTCAAGATTGGTGATATAGCCTTCGTCAATGAGCTCCGCTCCGTCGGCTTTAACACGCTCTTCCCATGCGTGCATCCAGTCACCGGTACCCCAGTCATACGAGCCGAAAAGCACCACACGCTTACCCGAAAGTTCACTTTCGATACGGGCAAAGAACGGTTCGAACTCCGCTTCCTCAAGCTGTTCATCGCCCATAGCGGGACAGCCGAACGCAAGTGCATCATAACCGGCGATGCTTTCCGAAAAATCGGCAACATTAGTTGCTTCAACACCCGCTCCCTCTGCAACGGCTTTAGCCATAGCTTCGGTGTTTCCGGTGCCGCTCCAATAGATTACTGCAGTTTTCATAAAAACCTCCTGAAATAAAATCGGCGCGCCTTGTGAAAAAGGCACGCAATTAAAAAGGCAGAACCGCCGCGCAGTTCTGCCCCGTTAATTAACGTGATTTCCGGTTCCGGCAGAAACACAGCCCTCTTCCGCGTATCTGACTTATCCGTTCACGCCCGACGGCAATAAACGGCTTCACAGTGACCGACTCGCGGGGATTTGCACCCCATTCCGCGTCCCGGAAAGTCCGGGTGAAGCAAAGGCTATATATAAAGTTGTGCGTTTTATACATACAAGGTATTATACATCATAAATACTTTATTGTCAATAGTTTTATAAGAAAAAACAATAAACACCTTGATTTTGATCTCATTTTGGTGTATAATACAATTTAGTCACGGATCGATTATCTTCCAATGTATTAATATATAAATCCCGTAATTGATTTTTATTTGTCTTATAAGACAAAGGAGGATCTATGTAATGCTTGAACGGATAAAGAATTTCTTTTTATACGGTGACACTGACAAGGAAAGCTATAAAAGTGTAAAGGCAAATATTGAACGTTATAATGCCGTTACTGCACTTATTTTTGCTTCAGTGGCAACTCTGCTCATCGGTGTAATGTTTTTTCTGGCCGATTCAAAGGAAGGATTTGCTTCTTCAAAGCATATATATCACTGGGGCATGGTTCTTTCTGTTTTCGAATTGGGAATCGCTGTTGCCGCACGAAAGATAAGGATATTTTCCTATATTGCGGTATATCTGGCAATAGCAATATTTCTGAGCTACGGAATTGCCATAGCAACAATATCACGTCCCGAAGAGCAGACAGTTACATTTATGGTAATGCTCATATTTGTACCGCTTATATTCATAGATCGTCCTATAAGAATGGCGCTAGTACTGATACTCTACATAGCTGTCTTCATCGTTCTCGCGTACCAGACGAAGATAGAACCGGTGCTTTCTGTAGATGTTACTGACGCATATATATTCGGAATGCTCTCAATTGTCTCGGAATCAGTCGTATATCGTGCCAAAATACGCGGATATGTGCTTGAACACAAGCTTAAAGCAATGAGCGAGACAGACCAGCTTACCGGACTTAACAACCGCAATTGCTACGAGATGAGTCTCGGCTCTTACCCGAATCGTTTCAAAGACTCGATATGCTGCATATATATTGATGTGAACGGACTTCACGAGCTCAATAACACAAAAGGTCATCAGGCCGGTGACGAAATGCTTCAATACATAGCCGATATTGTCAAGAAGACATTCGGACAAAGGGATTCTTACCGTATAGGCGGTGATGAATATGTTACATTTGTAACAGACCGTTCATTATCAGAAGTTGAAGCCAAGCTGTCCGAAATGAGGGACCGCATTGCCGAAAAGAGTTATCATGCGGCGATAGGATATGAATTCTGTGACACAAAGAATGTAAATATGAATGACCTTATTGTCGTTGCAGAATCGAAAATGTACAAGGATAAGTCGGAATACTACAAGACGCACGACAGACGCACACGGCAATAAAGAGAAGCGTTCATCTGAAAAGATATTGCTCATATAATTATTGCTTTCACTGCTAAATGACAATGTCTTCTCGACTATAGGGTACCTCCAAAAACCGCTTTGAAAGGAGAAAATGAGATAATTGTGTCGAGAGCAAGGAAAGGCTCCGAAAGCTTGCTGGCGCAAGGTGAGGAGACTTGACACAGCTATCGGCGCAAGTAGCTCTTTTTCTCTAAAATGGGTTTTTAGAGGTTCCCTATATACAGCGATTACAAAAACAAGCGCATCAGACTCACCGATGCGCTTGTTTTATTATCTCATAAAGTACTTTTATCCTGCTCCGAAGCCTGTCGGAAGCTCCCCGAAATGCCGTAAAAACACGATTTTTCGCTCTCGACGGCAGTTTATGATGTTCGTTCATCGGGGTCGTCCGAAATGCTCAGTATGCTGCCGCAAATCGCAGAAACTGGTTTACAGCAATACAGCAGCCGTAACAGAATACAATGCAACGCTATACTATGTGATCCGACTGATAAGACGGACGTACCTGATACGGAGTTTTATTTACATTGTCGATTTTCTTATCAGCATTTCGAACCCAAGAACGGTTTCCCGCGATGTTTCCTTGCCTTCGAGTATATCGAGCAGCAGAGAAGCCGCAGTCGAGCCGAGGTCACTTGCCCGGAAATTCAATGCTGTTATCGGCGGAGAATACATATCAAGATATATGCTGTTATAGAATGACGCTACCTTTATATCGCGCGGAATGACCTTTCCGATTGCCGCGAGAAGATTGATCGTGTACATACAGATCATATCATCGCCACAGATAACACAGCTGCAGCCGCGCTGGAACAGGTCTTCTATGACGCGGCGGAGCCTGAGTTCACTGTTCACGCCGAGAAATACTGTCTGCACCGGAACAGTCTGTCCTGCGCCTTCGACTGCACGCACAAAGCCCTCGTAACGGCTGCGGTTGACAGTCTGATCCATGCTTCCGAGAATAAGGCCGAGTTTTTCAACGCTGTTGTTCATCAGAAGATATGAAGTAAGCTCATAGCAGCCCTCGTTATGCGCGCTGTCTATGGTTATGGCGTCAAGATCGGAGCTCTGCCCCACAGAAACATAGGGTATCTTCGTTTCCGACAGGAGCTGCTCCATGGTTCCGCCCTGAAGCGGTCGTGTGATTATGATACCGTCTGTCTTGTGACTGTTGAGCACGCGGATGAGCTGCGAATGGTCACCCTTTTCGACTCCGATGACCATTGTGTCGTAATTTCTGAGAGCGCAGCATTTAGTGATACCCATAAGGCAGTCCTGAAAGAACGGTGCTTCGGATTCACCGTCATCCATAGGAATGATAACGCCGATATTGTTAGTCTTTTTCTCCGCAAGACTGAACGAAGCCATATTCGGCGAATAGTTCATCATGCGGATACACTCGATCACCCTGCTGCGGGTCTCGGCGCTAACTCTTCCCTTTCCAGAGATCGCTCTCGAAACGGTCGTTTTGGAGATGCCGAGCTTGCGAGCGATGTCATCAAGCTGAACGGTTTTGCTGTTAGTGTTCATTCGTTCACTTCTTGTTCTTCCTGTTTTTCTTATTATCCCTTGACTTTTCGCTGTCATCGGGAGCTTCCTGTTTCTTCGGTACCGCAACGGCGTTCTCCACTGCGAGATTTCTACCGTCTTCGGGGTCGAATACATTCACGGTACGTTCTCTGAGCGTGAAAGCGAATTTCTTGCGTTTGATGAGCTCCGTCTGCTCCTCGTCGGACATATCCGCGATCTGTACACGAAGTATCACGTCTTTTCCGAGCTCACAGCTCGCATGGATATGCAGCTCGCTTCCCATCATTTCTGTTACCTTGATCTCAGCGCTGACTGAATTCGGAGTACCGTCGGCGCACAGTATCAGATTCTCAGGACGAACGCCGAGCACAGCTTTAGCCGGCACATTTCCACGCTTTTTCAGCGCTTCGCTTATATACACGGGAAGGGCTACCTTCGCACTTCCGATATACGCATAATAGTTGTCGGCTTCTTTTTTGAGCTCACAGTCGAAGAAGTTCATCTGCGGAGTTCCGATAAATCCGGCTACAAACAGGTTTGCAGGATGATTGAAAAGTTCCTGCGGTGTGCCGACCTGCATAACATAGCCGTCTTTCATTATGACGATGCGGTCGCCGAGTGTCATAGCCTCGGTCTGATCGTGGGTTACATAGATGAAGGTCGTCTGTATCTTCTCACGGAGCAGAATAATCTCCGCACGCATCTGGTTTCTCAGCTTTGCATCGAGGTTCGAGAGCGGTTCATCCATGAGGAACACCTTCGGTACGCGCACGATAGCACGTCCGATAGCGACACGCTGACGCTGACCGCCCGAGAGCTGCTTCGGCTTTCGTCCGAGGAGTTCGGTGATACCGAGTATCTCCGCCGCTTCGCAGACTTTTTTGTGTACCTCGTCATTCGGCACTCTGCGAAGACGCAGACCGAACGCTATGTTCTCATAAACGCTCATGTGCGGATAAAGCGCGTAGTTCTGGAAAACCATAGCTATGTCTCTGTCCTTGGGTTCCATGTCGTTTACAACATTTTCGCCTATTGAGATCTCGCCGCCGCTTATATCCTCAAGACCCGCGATCATACGCAGTGTTGTGGATTTTCCGCAGCCGGAAGGGCCTACAAGAACGATGAATTCCTTGTCCTTTATCTCAAGATTGAAATCATGTACGGCAACAAATCCGTTATCGTACTGTTTTTTTACATTTCTAAGCTTTACCTCTGCCATAACAATCTCCTTATCCCTTTACGGCTCCGCCGGTCACACCTTCGACGTAATACTTCTGAAGCGCCATGAACAGTCCGGTTATCGGTATTGATACAAGCAGACCGCCGGCGCAGAATACCGTGAAGTAGTTGCTTATATGCTCCTTATCGAGCCATTTGTAGAGTCCTACAGCCACATTGTACGCTTCTTCATGACCGAACGTTATCAGTGACGCGTACATAAAGTCGCCCCACGGAGCTATGAATGCCATCATTATAGTGTAAATGATTATAGGTTTTGCCATAGGCATTATGATGCGGAAGAACACGCGCGCTCTCGACGCTCCGTCTATACGCGCCGCCTCATCGAGAGACTTTGGTATAGTATCAAAAAATCCCTTCGCTATGTAATATCCCATACCGGAGCTTGCGGCGTAGATGAGGATAAGTCCCGGAACGGAATTCTCGCTCGTAAGTCCGAACAGCTTGAGTATGAAATATGTTGCGATCATCGAAAGGAATCCCGGGAACATTCCGAGTACAAGCATAAGATTCATAAGGAATTTTCTGCCCTTGAATCTCATTCTCGAAAGCGCGTAAGCCACGCAAAGCACGATCACGCTCTGTAATACAGCGTTGAACAGCGCGATTATGAACGTGTTCAGATACCAGTGCCAGAACGGTGTCTTGGTCGAAAGAAAGATAAAGTTGTCAAATGACCATTCCTTCGGGAATATGTATGTGACCATAGCCCTCGACTCTCCGCGGAACGCCTGAAAGACAAGGTATATGAACGGTATCAGCCAAATAAGGCAGAGTGCGGTAAGGAAGATATATATGATTATGCGCGTTACACGTTCCTTACCCGACTTGCTCCTGAATTTTTTATTTTCACTCACTGGAAATCCTCCTCATTCTTCATAGCAGGAGATACGTTGTAAACGATAAGCGAGATCACTGCAACGACAACGAATACGAGAATGCCGATAACTGCCGCGATCTTATAGTCGTTGTTCGTAACAGTAAGAGAATAGAGCCATGTTATAAGAAGGTCGGTGCCCCCTGCCCCGCCTTCATAAGCCATTGTTTTAGGCTGTCCGGCTGTCAGCAGATAGATGACGTTGAAGTTGTTGATATTAGCAGTGAAGCTGGTCAGCAGATAGGGTCCTGTTACGAAAAGCATATACGGAAGCGTTATCTTTGTGAACTGTTTGAATCCCGACGCGCCGTCGATCTTGGCACTTTCATACAGATCTGCGGGAATATTCATCAGTACGCCCGTAGCTATCAGCATAAGGTACGGTATGCCGACCCAGAGATTTACGACAAGCACCATTATCCTTGCCATATCCTGTGTCGTCCAGAACCCTATGTTCTCGGTTATCCACCCCAGGTGTTCCCGCAGTATGCCGTTTACAATACCTTCGTTCGCGAACATCTTAGAAACCAGCAGAAGCGACACGAACTGCGGTACTGCAATAGTCATGACAAGAACGGTCCTGAATACTTTTTTGAATCTGATGCCCTTGCGGTTGATACATATAGCAACAAACATTCCAAGAAAATAGTTTGAGAATGTTGCAATAAGTGCCCAGATCATCGTCCATATAAGTATCTCACGGAACGTATATGCAAACTTTTCGTTTCCGGAAGCGTCCGAAGCCAGCATGGTCTGGAAGTTGTCCCATCCTACCCAGCCGAAAAGCTTATCCGGCGGCAGATGCGAATAGTCATAGTTCGTGAAAGCTATCAGTATCATGAAGAATATCGGTATGATAGTAAAAACCGTGATACCGAGGAGCGGCACAGCAAGAAGCGTTTTGTAGTACTGCTCGTCCGCGAGGGATTTAAGGTCATTCTTGAACGACTTCGGACGCACGCCTTTTTCGATGAGCTTCTGCGCAACATGATTCTGTTTTATGTTTATGTACCAGGTCCAGATAAAGCCCACGATTATGAATATCGTAAGAACGCCGTAAAGCAGGATCTTTAAGCTGTTGTCCTTGTATGTCACGACTTCAAGGCCATAGTCGTTGAGCGTCTTTATGGTCGCCTGTTCACCGAGATTACGCAGTCCGGCGAGATAACCGCCGCCCATTGCGACCATGAACCAGATGAACAGAGCCTCCATTCCGAGGAAGATGATGCCTCTTCCGATCTGACGACGGAAGAACTGACCGAATCCCATGATAAAGAACGATATGCGGGTCTTCCAGTCACCCTCGGCAAAGATGCGCCCTATCCCCGCGAAAAAGCGTCCGACCGCGCATAATCCCTTCCAGATCCCAAGCGGTATCTGCTTCAGGAAATTCAGGATATTAAGCGGAAGATGCACAAAAAACTGACCCACATTGTAAAGCTTTCGTTTCATAGGCGGAAGCCCGAGGTATTCGAGCTCGGTTAATCTGCTCATTATCATCAGCGTCCTTTCGTTATTTAAGATCGGTGTCTGCCGTTTCCGCAGCGTATCGGTGCATACAAATGCTTACAAACTCACAATGTGAATTCGCCGCATCCCCCGTGACCGCTTTGGAGGACACGGCCACGAGGTTTATCACTGCAGCTATCCGTTCCGGAAACGGCGGAACCGCGGGAGAGGCAGGCTCTCCCGTGACCTGCCGTAATTATGCTTACTTGGCAGCCTTTATGGAATCTTCGAGTTCCTTGAGTGCCGCTGTGAGTGCAGCATCGTCAGCGTCGTTGTACATACCGCTGTTGATATCTGTACCGAACGCCTTTGTGAGATCCCAGTAAGCGTTAGGATACTGACCCTGGCCGGGGCAGTACTGAAGCTGGTCTGCGAGAGCCGCAAGAGCTGCATCGGACTGTACGCCGGCAGACTGCTGAGCGTTCTTGTTGGAGGGACCCCAACCGTTAGCATCGAATCTTGCAAGCTGCATTTCTTCGGATGTGAGATAGTCTGCTACAATGTGGCAGAATGTGAGCTTGTCGGAATCTGTCTGAGGCTTTACGCCTACGAGCTTGAAGCCGCCGAAACCGCTCATCTGATAAGACTTACCGTCAACTGTGAAGGTAGGCATCTTTACTGCGCCGTAGTTGTCGCCGAGGAAATCCTTGACTGTGGAAGCATCCCAAGTACCGGAAACGAGAGCACCTGCTGTACCGCCTTCGGGGTTGAAGAGCGAAGCTGCGCCGTCAGGAGCCTGGTCATAACCCTTGCCCTTGCTCTTGACCATGTTTACCATAGCCTTCATTGCTTCAAGGCCCTTTTCGCCGCTGTAATCACAAACCGCGCCTGTTACATTGCCTTCTGTATCGTATTCATAGTAGCACTGTGCACCGGTACCGAAGAAGAACGCTACATTATACCAGCCGGACTGGATATCCATATAGAAGTTCTTTCCAGCAGCGCCGCACTGCTCGATAATGCCTTCAAGAGTAGAAGGATCGGAAACGACGGACTTGTCATAATAGAGGAAGTAACCGTTGTCGGATGTCTCGGGGTAAGCGTAAATATCACCGTTAAGAGTTACCGCGCCGATCGAGCCTGCGTCATTGTTGTTCTTGATGTTGTCAAGGAACATTCCGCCGGGCTTGGAAAGCGCACCTGCAGCAACGAGACGTGCGAGCTGATCCTGTGCGAAGCCGAATATATCCGCACCGGCTTCAACGTCGGTAAGGAGCTGTGTAGCAGCTTCGCCTTCGCCCATAGCGGATACCTTGATGTCGTACTTTGCGTTCCAGTCGTTCTGACCTGCGAGCCAAGTATCGAGCTTGCTCTGTGTGAGATCAACGATAGCATCCGGAGCCCATACTGTAATGGTCTTCTTATCGGAAGATGTGTTGTCTGCGGGAGCAGCGGTCGTTTCTGCCGGAGCTGCCTGTGTGTCATTGTTTGCAGCAGGAGCCGCTGTTGTCGTAGCAGCTGCTGTAGTGCCGCCTGACTGACCGTTGTTACCGCAGCCCGCGCCGGCTGCAACGAGCATTGATAACGCAAGCATTATCGGAAGTGCTTTTCTTTTTGTTGTCATTTGTTTGTCCTCCTGTTTTGTTGTGCGGCTGAAGCCGCGTGATTTATCTCAGGACACGTTATGCGCCCTATATATCAAACGGTTGTTCCGTTCAATAAACTGTTGTTATTTCGCCGGATTCAGCATGAAGTCATCGACCGTACCCCACGAGCCGTTCCCTGCCTTTATATAGGCACCTATCGTGATCGTTCCTCCTTCGGGAACTTCTACAGCCCCGGTCCTGGGTATCTGCCAGTTCGCGTATCCGGACAGCTCGGCGGAAGCCTTGATCATATCCGCTTCGTTGTCGTCTGTGTAAGCGAATATGTATATATCCTGTGCATCGTCACCGCTGTCTATACCGCCCTGTATCGATGCAGAGAGTGTATATTTTCCGGTGGGTATGTCTGTGATCTTCTGATATATGCGAAGCTCCGTGCCGTTCTCTCCCCAGAAATGGAATGCTGTCTCACCGGAAGCTGCGTCAAGCGCTTTTTTCTGATAGTCTGTCTGTGTCGTTCTGTTGTCTATGTTCTCGACGACCCACATTGAGCGGTCTTCATCCTCAAAGCTGTAATTGACAGCGTAGTTCGCATCAACCATAGCTATGCGGCAGACCGTTTCGGATCCGCCGGCGATACCCTTGACGGTGTATGTCGCGGGCTCTCCATTCGTCATTGCTTCAAGATCTGCGGAGTCCCACGTTACGTCTATAGCCTGTTCGCTTCCGTCGGTATATATAGCGAAAACCTTGTCCGGCAGCACTATCGGTTCTCCGAGCTTTACCGTCAGTTCACTGTCCTTTATTGCGTCCGGTACAGGCGCGATCTCATTACCGGTCTTAACAAGCGACCATGTTTTGAGCGACTCAAGAGGCTTTCCGCTGAAATCGAACATTGCCTGGTTTTCCCACGAACAGCCGCCGTAATACTTTCCTGCATCATCAGGGTCATATTCGGCCGAAAAGCTTGAAGCCCATCCGGAACCATATTTTTCCCAGAGAGCAGAACGTTCTTCATAGGTTTCTCCGGGCACAGGCAGCCATGCGGCTTCCCACCAGAACACACCAATACCGCTCTTGCCGACCTTGGTGACCGCTTCTATAACGTCGCGAAGCTCGCGGGACTGGCCCTGTACAGTGAAGGGGTATGTCTTTTCGTAATTGACCACGTCGCCTATGCTGTTGCCGCTGCCGTCACCGTCAGCCAGTGTGTATGCGTAGGACGTTTCGGCTACCATTACTTCCTTGCCGTATTTTTCTGAGATCTGCGACAGCACAGAGGTAAGGTTGTCGAGCGTACCGTGCCAGTAAGGATAATACGATGAAGCGAAAACGTCATAATCAAGCTCATAATAGGCAAGTTTAGACGCATAGTTTAGCATCCTGTCCACGGATTCCGGGTTTGTAAAATGAACAGCCACCTTTGCCTGCGGCAGTACCTCGCGAACTGCACGCGAACCCTCCGCCATAAGATAGTATATGTTCATCCATATCTTCTCACCGCTCATCTTGCCGTTGGTCTCGTTTCCGAGCTGCACCATTCCGACATCGGCACCGGCTTCCTTCAGCTTTATAAGACAATCCTTCGTATATTCATAAAGCGCCTGTTTCTTGGCATCTATGTCCATGCCGACCCACGCCTTAGGGCACATCTGTTTTGACGGGTCAGCCCAGAAATCCGAATAATGGAAATCGGCGAGCATTTTCAGCCCTGCGTCCGCAGCGCGTTTTCCGATGATACACGCGGTGTCAATATCACAATTCCCGCCGCCGTAGCCGTTTCCGTCGGCATCGAACGGGTCGTTCCAGATACGCACACGTATGTAGTTGACGCCGGACTGTTTCAGCGTATCGAACAGGTCTTGCTCTGCGCCATCCCAACCGTAGAATTTTACTCCGGATCTTTCGAGCGCAATGACACTTGAAATATCACAGCCGAGCGCAAAATCATCGGTAATCCCATCGACTTTTTTTACATAAAGGCTGTCGCTGCTTATGCTGACAACCGGTTTCTCAGCGTTTGCGCCGTTATCATTTTCCGCCTTGCTTTCTGCGGGCGCACTGCCGGAACATGACCCTGCCGCAATCATAGATGCCGAGGTAAAAAGTGCGAATATGGTTCTTGATAAAAAGCTTGTTCTTTTCATAAGTATTCCTTCTGAAGCGCCATTGCGAGCCTGTGTCAGTTCATGCAGAACGTCATTTCCAATACTTCCGCCGGTCATTTGCGCAAACGTTGCGCAAACACCTGTTACTGCTATAATATCACATAAAATATATTGTGTCAATCGACATTATAAATAATCAGATATAAATATTTTTGTGCATTAAGCACAATTTCAATTTGAAGCGCGCAACAGCATTTATGGTGTGCGCAAGCCGTTGCGCAAGATGATACCAGAATACCGCAATCCTGCAGTTCGCTGTACTTTATAATGATCCGGAGAAGTACGGCAGAAATGCCGGAATTGCAGGATTATAAAGGCTATACCGTATAAACAGCGTGCAAGATGTCGGAATAATATGCAAGCAAGAGCACGATGCTTTTATAAGCAGCGATGCAAAGGTTGCGTGCGACTATTTGTGCGGTGTTGCCTAAACAAACGATTCAGGCGAATAAAGAAACAAGCCCGTTTTTCGGGCTTGTTGCATATATACTTTCAAAACCGGAATAAGTAATCATCCCGTGATGATCTGATTATTCTCATCGGACGCTATTTTCTCCAGTTGATTATAAAGCGGGTATTTTTCCGCGAGAACTGCGTAAGGTGACTTGCGCGCAAGAAGAAGATACGCAGGTTCTCCGTTATCGTCCGACAGAGATGTCAGAATTTCCGTATCTGTCATAACATTCATAAGCTCCACGCACTTATCGTAGCGCTCACCGCTTACACCGGCAGTAACGGCAACTGCATCGGCATAAAGCAAAGGAATATTGTTTTCGGAACCAAAGCTGACAGTTTTGATATATGTTTCCGGCATACGTTCTTTGAGAAAACGCATACTTTCCGAAAATCCAATATATCCTTCTACGATCCCGTTATCATACGTCATGGCAAGCTCGTCAGAAGTGTCCTGTTTGTGACCGCTTACAGCCAAGTCGTCTATCAGGGCAATGATCTTTTCTTCCTCGGCGCAGATATCTGCCGAAGGGTCGAATTTTCCGTGGATATCCGCTGCTGCTTCAAGAATATACTGCGAACGCACCATCGGGTCTTCCGAAGCTATGACAAGCATCTCGGAACAGTCCGAAAGATCGGTTATATGCTCTGCTTTTTCAAGGGCGCCGCAGTTTCTGTCATATATAAGAAAGTTTCCGCACAGAAAGACAGGTATTCCGTACAGCCTTCCGTCCCGGGACGCTCCTTCAGTCGCAAATGGAAAAATATCGTTTATATTCTGTATTGAAGAACGTTCTGTCGGCTTTATCCAGCCGGAGTCGATAAGCTTGTCCCGTACAAAACAATCATACGTCACAACATCTATGCCTGTCGGAGCGCTGTCGCTGTAGCAGTCCCATTCGGCACGGACAAGCTTTATATCCGGTTCAAGTTCCGACCAGCGTTTTTCTATCAGTTCCTGATAATATCCGGTATCGGGCAGGTATGGAAATACCGCGTATGTCAGAGTATCAACATCGCTTTTCCCTTCACAGGAAGTACATAATATCATCATGACGGTCAATAGTAACAATATGATCAGTTTTTTCATATTCCGGTCCTCAGATCTGCTCATTTTTTCATCATTTGAAACTTCCTAAACAAGTTTATGCTGATTATATCACAAATCAGTGTTTTTGTAAAGAACTGTGCAATGACTTTATTTCTCTGTGATCTTATGCTATGATCGATATAGTACAATACAAAGCCCGAAAGCAAACTGTCTTAGTAAAGCCGCGCGGTAATGTTCCCCGTACAGAGCTTTTGGCACGTAGGTCTGAGGACAGATAAAATACTTGACAAATCAGAGCGGGAGGTGATATAATTGATGTGTTCTAAACCACTGCCCGGACGGCAGTTGTTGTCAGATATAAACCTGAAAAAAATCAGATCACTATATGATGTCTTTCCACAGTAAATAATCAGACATAGATCATCATAAAGCATAAGGATCAGCAAAAAGGATAAGTTATGACAATTACAGACATAATCACAGCGATATTACAGCTCGCGGCGGGCATCGGTATATTTCTTGTTGCCTGCTCCATGATGAGTTCGAACCTCGAATCTCTCAGCAGCAGCAAGTTGAAATCGCTCTTCTCCAAAGCTTCCGGCAGCAAGATGCTCGGCGTGGGAATAGGCGCGGTCGGAACTGCCGCGATTCAAAGCTCCGGAGCCACGACAGTCATGGTTATAGGCTTTGTTAATGCAGGAATAATGTCTCTCGCGCAGGCAGCGACTATCATCTACGGTGCTAATATCGGTACCACCGTGACAGGACAGATCGTCGCGCTCGGTATGTTCGGCGGTGATATGATCTCCACAACGGTCATTTTCTCGGCACTTGCCGGTATCGGAGCTTTCATGATGAGCTTTGCAAAGACTGATGCACTGAAAAAAACAGGCGGTATACTCGCGGGATTCGGTATGCTGTTTGTCGGTCTTGAGATGATGAGCGGCTCTATGGACAGCTTTGCCCGTCTCGAAGCTGTCAAGAACTTTCTGGCAGGCATAAACAATATCATACTTCTGATAGTGATAGGCGCATTGCTCACGGCGATAGTACAGAGCTCCTCGGTAATGACTTCAGTCGCAATTACCATGGTCGTGTCCGGACTCATATCTCTTGAACAGGGCATATACCTTACCATGGGCTCGAACATAGGCTCCTGCGCAGTTGCTCTTATGGCAGGACTTACAAGCGGCAAGAACGCCAAACGTACCGCGACGATACATCTTATATTCAATATAAGCGGTGTTGTACTGTTTACGATCATAGGTATTTTTGTGGACTTCGGCGCGGTGTTCGGAAGCTTGTTCCCGGGTGCTCCGCAGACACAGCTCGCTATGTTCCATACCGTATTTAATGTTTGTACGGCACTGGTGGCTCTCCCGCTGACAAATATGCTGGTCGGAGGAGTAAAAAAGCTCATACCCGACGATCCCGAGCCCGTTGCACAAGAACCTTATGCACCGAGACTTCACTACATCAACGACTATATGCTGAAAACTCCGCCTGTTGCTGTACAGCAGGCGAAAAACGAGATCGTAAACATGGCAGAGATCGCTATGCAGAACTTCTCGCTGTCCTGCCGCATAATCTCGACGCTTGATTTTACGGAGATCGAACAGTTCCGTGCGAATGAGGATGAGCTCAACTTTCTCAACAAAGAGATAGTAAACTTTCTTGTGAAGCTCTCAAATATGCAGCTCAGCGCCGGTGATATGACATACATCTCAACCGCGTTCCATGCAGTTACCGACCTTGAGCGTGTAGGCGACTACGCAGAGAACATAGTCGAGTATGCCGAGCATCTCCGGAACGCCGGCGAACAATTTTCGGATAACGCCGTAAGTGAGATCGAAGCTGTACGCAGTCTTATTGAAGAACTGTTCTCGAATGCGATGCAGGCTTATATAAAGAACGACAAAAAAGCCCTCGATCTCGCGTTTGAGAAAGAAGACATGGTCGATATCGTTACTGCGGAAATGGCTGACAATCACATACAGCGTCTCGGCTCGGGAGTATGTACGGCAGATGTCGGAGCACAGTATCTCTCACTCTCGTCCGACGCAGAGAGGGTCGCCGACCACTTTATAAATGTCGCCAAGATGATAAAGACATGAACATAATAAAAAGAAAGCAGCAGGTGATAACATCTGCTGCTCTGTTATTCATACAGTTTAATACTCCACTCGTATTGAGCTTTTTCGATGCGGGATTGAATGGCAGCTCCGGAAAGCATTCAGCTATCCGGAGCTGTTGGCTATGACGAAAAGAATATTTCAGTTCAAACCTGTGAGTGCCACACCGTTCACATAAAGCGTATAGCCGTTGGAAATGATGTTGGATACATCGCCGTCAAAGCTCGTAACATAGCTGTCGCCTGTGAGCGTCCATGTACATCCGCTTCCGAGAGTTACAGACACATTTCCGACTTCGGTTGAAACGGTATCTCCGGCAGCGTTTGTGATATTGCCGTCAATATAACCGATGAATGACGAAGAATCGCTGAGGTTCAGCGTAAACGCGGAGTTGCTGCCGACAAGGATAGCACCCTCAAGAGTCTGCTGCGATGCGTTCAGCACAGCGGTATTGTTTCCGCCGTTCCAACCGTCGTCGCATACCGAGATAAGAATATTATCGCTGTCCTCGTTAGTGATCTTAACGCCGGAAAGAGTGATGACCGCGCTGGTGTTTGTTACATGGAACACATGACCGCTTTTACTCGTAAGGCTGCCGCCTGTCATCGTGAACGAAGAAGTACCGCTTGCCGCGTCACCCGACATCGACTGATAGATCATGATGCTGTCGAGAAATTTCGCGTTGCCGTTGCGCTTGGTATTGTTTGCTGTCAGGTCGCAGTTATTAAGCGTGATCGAGTTCAGACCTTCGATGCAGACACCTTCGGAAAGATTTGATACAAGCTCCGCGTTCGATACTGTAATGTCGGCAGTCGAATATATCGCGGGAGAGCCGAGACCGTTCGATGTGTACGTTCCGCCGTCAACAGTAACTGTTCCACCGCCGCGGTCGGTGCGGATAGCCGCCGAGGACTGTCCGCTTGTAGTAACGTTCAGGTTGTATGCTTCGGTGACGCCGCCGCCCGTGGTCATAATTCCGCCGGAGCCGCTGCCGGTAGTTGTTATCGTCGTGTCTCTTATTATGAGTGTTGTGCCGTCGCCGGATGCGCCGTTCTGACCGCCGTTGCCGCCGTAGCAGAACACACCGTTCGCGCCGGAAGCGTCGGAAGTGATCGTGCCGCCTGTTATCGTTGTGGTAGTACCGCCTTTGACGAGAACAGCCGCATTCTGTCCGTAGAAATTACAGTTGTCGCCGCCATTGGAATCGCCGGTCTTTGTGACGGTCAGACCGCTGACTGTTACAGCATCAGACGTGCTTATCATCAGCGCGCTCTGATCGGCTGTATCGGAAGCATAAGTCTTGCCGTCCTCGGTCGCCGCAGCGGTTATCTCTGTGGAGCCGCCATAAATCACCTCGGAGCTGTTCCTGCCGAATCCTCCGCCGGGAGCTCCGTTTCCACCGGGCTTATCAGGCGGATTACCGCCGGGACCTCCGCCTTCACCGTCGGGCTTGTCGGGAGGAGTTCCGCCTTCGGGCATATCAGGAGGAGTATTTCCGGAATCACCGTCCGGTTTTTCGGGAGGTGTACCCTCTAGCTTTTCGTTTTCATCGGAATTATCGCTTTGCTCTGTACCTTCCGCAGATGTCTGTTCCGTTCCGGAAACCGTCGTCTGCTCGGTCGCAGCGGTTGTTGTCTGCACGGATCCTGCATTAGCTGTACTGGTACCGCAAGCCGCAAGAGAAGCAACCATCATCATTGCAATTATAGTAGAAATGTATTTTTTCATATTGATCTCTCCTTTTCTCAGGTGGATTTCCTTTGTTGTGATTACAGTATAACAGACAAACTTAAATCTAACTTAAAATTCCAAAACTTAATTTTATACAATATATTAAGTTTCAGATAATTCTTACTGTCCATTAAAACAGGACTGCACAGAATTGAAAACCCTCCGGGCGGCTGTTGTCGTCCGGAGGGTCATTTTGTGTTATTTATTCTGTTAGGATTATTTATGCT
Source organism: uncultured Clostridia bacterium (assembly GCA_947168885.1). Classification (GTDB taxonomy): domain Bacteria; phylum Bacillota; class Clostridia; order Oscillospirales; family Ruminococcaceae; genus Ruminiclostridium_E. Next base: position 162,266 of record CAMVNQ010000005.1, read on the forward strand.
CTTTACGGTGAAATCGAGAACTGTCTCCTCCTTCTGAGTGCCTTTGTTTATGTATCTGTTGCCTTCCTGCTTCTTGTTGTTGTAATCATCAAAGCTCTTTATGCAATTGAACATGTATGATGACAACGATGAGGTTAGTTGTACATTGTCTTTAATATTTTTAATCAATGAAATAAGCGAAATTATATTTTTTCTTTTAAAATATTCTTCGCTACTAGAAATGCTGTTAATTCTGCATTCATATACTGCGGGATCTCGCAGCTTATGAAAGCATACCGTAGATCAAAGCTGCTGATGCGGTTCCGAACAGTCCGACTCCAAGAATGCAAAAGCTGATCATTTACTATCGTTCCTTTCTTATTGATTGCATTGATTGGTTTGTTTCCCTTTCAGTGATTACATACCTGCCGAGGACTCAAAGGTCAGATGTTTATTCTTCATAAAGGTTTGTTTCGATTTTTTCATAGAGCACACAGGTAAATCACACATAATCGATTCCGAATTCATGATATCGCTTCAAAAGATACTTTGGATATTTCCAAGGTCCTGCTTCGCCTTCAAACTGCATAGAAGATGAATAATGTGATCTGGTAAACTTTTCCAGCACCCCGGTTTCATAGAAAAAATGATACTCTTGTGGCAAATCATCCATGCAGAACAAAGATTTCTCAGGATCATTCTCTGCTTTGGAGTTAAGAATCATTTCGTGAATCAATGTGCCTCCGATCATTTTTCCGTTCTCATATTCGTAAACAGCGTAACTAATTCGGTTTTTAAGTGTCTCTATACCATACCTGATTTCAGTTCTATACAAAGCATATTCCATTGGCAATCCCTTATCGTTTTTGCCCTCAATGGAAAGCATAATCATATGTTCATTTGTATCATACGAAACTCCATGTGTTTTACCGGTGCTCTCCACGTAAAACGTTTCACAGATAACGGTACCTTCTGCTCCGTAAATCTGCGTGTACACCGGCTTTCCCTCTCGATAGTAATGAACAGAAACGTGCTCTTTTTTACGGGGTTCCTTATTCAGCGTATGCCTCGGTTCGGTAATGTTTCCATACGTCAATTCTTCAAAGAAAATAGGTTCATGCGGGGCTCTCCAACCTTTACACCAAATAATATCAGTCCCCTCAATTTGTAGCGATTCTTTTAGTTCGCTGTATTTCTCTCGGTATGTCTCCATTAAAGAAACAACAGCCAAACACGTATCCTGTATTTTCTCCAAAGTTATCATTTTTCTGTCTCCCCTAAAATACGAATCAAATAGACCATCCGTTCTTCATATCAATAACTACTAAAGCTTTTTTATTCGGCTTAACACTTCCGCCTCTAAAATCCAGTTTATCTTCCCTTCAATTATACCATACATAAGGGCTTTTTGTAAAGGCTCTTTTTATTTTACCTTGAAGGAGTGATATGTATGCAGTTAGTAATAGCTGAAAAGCCGAGTGTGGGTACAGCTCTCGCAAAAGGGAAAGGTAATTACACGGATACAACCAAGACGCATAGCTCACAGAGAACCCTCAAATTCCCCGAATCGGTGATGAATCTTCTCAAAGAACTGAAAGCCGATCAGGAGAAGCAGGCTCAGTTGCTTGGAGATAAGTGGGTGGACAGCGACAGGCTGTTTATTAACGATTTTGGTGAACCGCTGTTCAATGGAATGCCTTATCTTTGGTTTGAAAGGTTCTGCAAAAAGAAAGGAATGCCGTTCTATGGCTTACATAGCCTGAGACATTTCTTTGCCAGCTCTCTTATCAATGCAAACGTTGATCTGGTGGCGGTATCAAGTGCTTTGGGGCATAGCGCCGTGAGTACAACTGTAAACACCCAATATGGACACACTCACCCTATGCAGCCGTATTCAATAACTATAAAAGGCTCTGAACCGTTTTTACAGCGGTTCGGAGCCTGCTTTATAAATACTCGGAGTTATCAACAGCCAAATCGTGTGATCAAAGTTCAACTATATCATTGTACAAGCAGAAAAACTTCTCGTCTGTTACACAGTCTTCGTGGACGTAAATATCAGGAAAGGTATCGCGATCAGATCAATAGCGCCGAGTATCCGCTCGACCATATCGGAAAGTTCTATCGACAGCAGATGACAGCCCGATATCGTGATAGTGATGCAGGAAATTGTCAGAAGGCTGATGCTCCATATAAGTTTGTATTTTTTCTCCATAGCAGTATTCTCTGATTATTTAATTATCGCTTTTTCGGAACGATAGCCTCGCGCCGTGACATAATGTCCTTCGCTGTGATATGAGGGTTATGGTAGCGCGTCCTGCTTTCGGGCAGCCCGAGCCGCCGTGTTATGATATTGTTGAGCTTTCTGTACGCTTCGGGCGTGCTGAACATTATCGCTTTCTTCGGGCAGTAAACCACGCAGGAATTGCAGCCTATGCACTTATGGTTCCAGACGGGGTGTCTGTCCTCGATCGTAATGTTCCCGCGCGGGCAGAGCTTACTGCAGAGCCCGCAGCCGACGCAGTCCTCAGAGGTGTAGAATCCCTTGTCATATTCATGCTGAACATTGAGGAACGGCACCATCATCTTTTCGTAGCGGTTCCGCGTGATAGCGGACATTTTCGGGTATTCGTTCATGCGGCGCTTCGCGATATTATCCCCGATACGTCTCGCGAAACGGTCGGAGCGCGGCACCATGAACTTCGGCGACGGGAACGGCTCATAAGCCACACACTGGCTCGCAACACAGCGCAGAGGCTTCCCGTAATGCAGGCGGGTGCCTTTTTCACGCAGTATGGCGTCTATGGTCTCAAAGCACCTGCCATGAACTCCGACATAAGTAGCGACCATGAACACATAGGCGTCCGGGTTCACCTCAAGCCGTTCCGCGAACTCCTTCATCGGCTCAGGAACATCCCACTCGTACACGGGACAGACAAATCCCACCACGTCGGCTTTCGCGGCAAGACCGCTTGTGACGCCGTCCTTTACGGACACTATAACTGCGCCTCCGATACGTGCTGCGATTATTCTGGCGGTTCTAAGGCTGTTGCCCGTGCCGCTGAAACAGTAAATCACGTTTTTCATATTCTTTGCCCTTTCTGCGTCAAGCGCCCGTACACTCCGTTTCTATCCAATCCATAAGCACACCGACGAGGTATTCCTGCTCCGCTGCATTCAGCACCTTGCCCGCGGGAATGTGATGCCACTTCTCAATGCAGCCCCTGCAGCAGCAGGCGGTCGCGTGCTGCGCGATAAAGACCGGATGCCCTTTCATCGGTGTCTGCTTTCCGTCATTTTCGGGATTTTCGGCTGACAGCCGCTTCCCGACAAAATCTCTCGCGTGGCTTCGGATAGTTTCAATTCCCTTTTCCGCGACATACTCCTTGTCTTTTGCCGAAAGGTGAAATCCGCTTCTGAAACCGGACTTCCGCAGTCCCGCGAAGAGTTCGTTACGCTCCGGCAGCCTATACACTATACCGTCGGCGCTATCCGTGCCGGGAATGTAGCTGTAGCCGGACTTTTTCGCCTGCGGCATCTGCATACTGCGCTCGATATGATATGTTCTGCCGTCTTTTATGAATACAGCTCCGGTCTGCTTGAAATAAAACGGCACAGCATTACGGATACACTGTCTGCGCACCTCCTGTATCCAGCGGAAATCACAGGGCCGCGCTTTGCTGCCGGACTCGCCGCCGCAGGTGACGTGACCGATCAGCCCCGTCGCGAGGTACTTCTCCATATCTATCTCGCCGAGCATCGGTTCGCAGATGATCTCGCGATGCTTTATCGGCAGGTTCAGAAATATCGGCAGCCTGTAATCCGCTCTGTCCTGATTCTCGCAGGTCGAGCATATCGTTACATGGTCCCAGCCGTCGCCCCAGTCGGGCGGAGCGCATTGTTCAAAGCGGTCGATCCTCTTGGTGATGATGTGAAAGCGCAGATCACTGCGTTCCCGGATCATATCCCAGCAGTCCTGCCGCCATTCATCGGCATCTTCGAGGAAGAAATCCGAGGTCATGCAGGTGTAGATAACGCCGTCATCGGCGGTCAGCTTATACTGACCCTGTCTGTTCTTTTTCAGCGGGAGATCGAAGTCCCCTGTCTTTGTCACAACGGACGCGTCTTTTCCGATGCTCTCGTCGCGCCTGTAAACATAGCAGTTCGCACACCCGGGGCTCAGCTTATGGCAGCCGTGCCACGGGTTCCATATATCGCTCATCTGTTCTCACCTGTTTCCCGCCGATAGTTATCCAGACTTATTATATCACATTCCGAAGCATCGTGCAATAGTTTTTTCGTATTGCAGCAGCAGAAAAACTGTCCTGATAAACCAGCCGTTCAGGCATGAAAAAGACACTTCCCGATACGGAAAATATATGCTTGACAACGTGAGTTGTGTGTGATATAATGTACTCAATAAAAGGGAATGACGTCCTCCCTCGGAACTTCCGGAACCGCATTTTTGCTGATGGTATCTGCTTTTTTACGCAGATACTGTCGGCTTTTTTGTTTAGAATCTCAAATTTCATGGTATGTGATTAGTTGAAACACATATTTTTCCAAAGCAGCAGGAGGTATTTTATGCTACTTTCACTTGCGATCATTTTCCTTGTCGTGCTGTCGGCAGCCGCGATATTCAAGGCGATAAAGCTGCCGCGCATCATCGGTATGCTCGCGTCCGGCATCGTCGTCGGGCCGTATGTGCTTGACCTGCTCGACCCGTCGATACTTGGCATTTCAAGCGATCTGCGCCGGATCGCGCTTATCATCATACTGATAAAAGCGGGGCTGTCGCTGAACCTTCCGGATCTGAAAAAAGTCGGCAGACCCGCCGTGCTCATGGCATTTCTGCCCGCCTGTGCCGAGATAGTCGGATATGTCTGCTTTGCGCCTATGTTCTTCGGGCTGTCGCTCACCGAAGCCGCGGTAATGGGCGCTGTTCTTGCGGCGGTATCTCCCGCGGTCGTAGTCCCGAGAATGGTGAAGATGATCGAGGAAAAACAAGGCACCGGCAAGAGCATACCGCAGATGATACTTGCGGGAGCATCCTGCGACGACATTTTCTCATCGTCCTGTTCTCCACATTTGTGACTATGGCGCAGGGCGGAACTGTCAGCGCGCTTGACTTCGCAAACATACCTGTCTCGATAATTCTCGGAGTCCTGCTCGGCATCGCGGCGGGCTTCATACTGTATCTGCTGTTTGAGACGACAAATATCTATCTTCACGCTTTTCAGGACGCAAATGCAAGAGCGAGTGAAGCTATTGCTTCGGTTCTTGATTTCAGCAGAAAAAAGAAACCGGAGAAGATGGAAAGAAAGAAGATAGAGCAAGTTAGAACAAGCAAAATCTACAGAAAAATGGACAAATTTCTCAATAATGGACAATTAATGGACAAAGTCGGTCCTGGGAGAAAAAGAAAATCCGTGAAGCCGCTCTACAAGCGACTCCACGGACACGCGATATGGTCTGAGTGACGGGACTTGAACCCACGGCCTCTACCACCCCAACAATGATTTGCGCGTACGATTTGGCATGTTTTAACAAGATTGCATTCTAACCGATCGGAGAATTTCGTTAAAATCGCACAAAATCAAACATAACAGAAAACCGCTTTTGGAAAATTTCCGGAAATTTGGAAGAAGTATGTCTGAATATATATCTTGTTAGACTAATTAACATCAATCGGCTGACGGCAGATTATCTGCCGTCAGTTTTATCGCATTAGTTTTTTTGAAATATTTTTACAATGTGTACATTAACGGAAAATGATTATAGATGTTAGTAAAGAGAAGTAAAATCAATAAATCCTATTTTCTGCTATTATTCTTTCATTCTTAGATTCACTATAATATCTCTCGCTTAGTTTCCTATAGATTTTTGCGGTTTTTGGGAATTTAATAGCTAAATTAACACTTATATCTTCGTATTTTTTCGAAAGGGTTAGTTCTTCTTCACCATTTGTAGCGTAATGAACACCACGTTCGTTTAAGACGTGACAAACATAAGCGTTTATCAACTTATCATTTCCGATCTCTTCAATCTTTTCTCTGATAAATTCATGCGGAAATAATCCATCACCGCCTTTCGGAGAACAAGCAAACAATTCTCCAAGTTGCCAATCAAACAGTGATGCTTGATGCTGAGTTTCTAATCTTTTACTAAATGTTTCAATCCAGTTATCTAGTATCTCTTTGTTTATAGAACCATTTTCTTCTCCGGGACAAAATCTCATATCTCTTTGTAATCTATATAGAGACATTATCTTGTCAGCCGAAAAGCTATTGTCAGTATCATTGTTATCTTTTTTATAGACCAATGATAATATATCCGCATAATGATTTGCGTCATGACTGAAAACATAATGGCAGTACTTCATATTATCCCAGTCTAGGATATCATGTAAACGCATTTCGATTTCCCAAAGTATAGGATAAGACATTAAATCATTATTAATTCTTTGATATATAACAGATAATATTTGAATAATAAAGTAACTTTCACCATCATTTACAATATGATTTTCATCAACCATCTTTATGGCTGAAGTAGAAATAATCGTGAGCACATCCTCAGAGTTCAGCATTTCAATATTTTCATGTATCATAAAGAAAAGTGTGTTCCAATTACTATATTTTAGCAAATTTTCTATTGCAGTGTTGAGTAGAATTTTGCTATTAAAAAAACGCTCATTGAAATGATTCCAATATTTCCTAACAGCTTCCTCGGTTAAATCTCGGATATATAATTGTGTTTTCTCATTATAAGGCAAAGCTGAAATAAAAGCAATAAAATAATCATCAGACGTATGATTATTTTCTAAGAAGTCTATCGCTTTATAAAACTCATTTAGTTCTCTGTCTGAACAATATGAAACATAAGAAACAGCTATCTCAGGATTGCTTGTATATTTTATTATTGTATCCAAGACACTTTCATCATAATGAAAATTACTGTAGTATTTTGCAATATTTTTGCCGATTGAATTATATGTATAACGTTCGTATTTTTTCAAACTCAAAAAATGACCCAAGTCAATTCCTAGAGATATTAACTTTTTGAATTCCGATGATATTGTTTCTTCAACTGTGGCCTCATGCCTAACAACGAAATCTTCGCCCGAATCAAATACCACCGGGTTAAGTATCGGTATTTCACCTGAACATGTTAGATAGAGGAAATCATACGCCGGATCTTCAAATTTGATATCCAAACATATTTCCTCTATTTTTGATATTCTTTCAGGTTCAGCTGCCCAATCAGCATCAGCAAAGTGCCTATGTTGGTATATTATTCTTCTTAACTCTGTTTTTATCTTTTCTTTCTCATGATCTTGCAAATCGTTTATTCTGTTTGATAATATATTTCTAATTTCGAAGAATATATCATCTGTACAGTCCGGCAACAATGCTAATATTTTAACTAATCTATCATTGTATTCTTTAATATTATCAAGCAGTATTTTGTTATAGGCTTTACAGATATTATTTTGATCGATATATGTATATTGAGTTATTTCGTCCTGTTCTCTGTATATAAAGCTTGAATCAGTTGTAACAATATCTTGATTGATAATTTCATTGTAAATTATGTTCCAAAAATATGTATATTTTTCAGCTCCAATTCGAGCAAATTCTATCTTATCTTCAACTGATAAAACAGATAAATTATACCATGTACAAAACAATTCCGCCAAACATTTTCTGGGACTATTACTGATTGAGCACTCATCAATTTGATCACCTAAAGCAAGTAAGATGTTAATTGAAGATGTGGCATATTTTTTGCATGATAAAAGTCTCTCAAGAAACCATAGGATATTAGTATAATAATATCTCCCCCAGATAATTGAAGACTTTTCTATTGTAAAAAGATCCAATAATCCTGTATGGTTATCAATACTGGTCTCGAGATATTCTATCACAGATTCTGGTGCAGCTTCTCCAAGCAGTCCGAAAAATTGAGATATATATGCCCAATCTCTGACTGAGGTGACCCATGACAAGATATCTTTTACTATATGAGAGACCATATCCTGACAATCAGCAGATATAGCAAGAAGCAGCATAGTACGTATAATGCCGTTTTTCAAAGAATTGCTGTACTTTGCAATTTTAATTGATGATAAATAATGATGCTTTTCAAAAGGCTCATCAAACAAAGGATCGCGATCAATGATAATTTTTTTAGTCAGTTCGCAGAACAAACTTATTATTGGTAAATTACTGATATTTTTATGAGTGCAAACTGCTAATAAAGGATCTGCTATTTCGTAAGACACATTATACGAGTTAATACGTTTGCTAACCAAAAAAGCATCTTCGATATCTATGTATTTGTTTAAATATAGGATAAAGTTTTCATAACTGTCACCATATAGACTTTCTATAATCTCCTTATCTCCGTCACATTCCGTCCATTTCCCAAGCAAAACAGCAACTAAAACTGATTTGTCATTATCATTTTCCCAGGTTGCCGGACTTGGTATACCGGTAAACAATTCTTTCTTAATATAATAATATAACCCCTGGGTTTTGATCATTAACTTATTGGGTTCACTGTATCCGTTCTCTGTTAGCTTTCGAGATAAAAAAGAAATAGTTCGCCTCGGAAGTTTAATTGTATTGACATCATAATCAGATCTTTGGATAAAAATAGTTTTGTTGTTCTTGATTGCAGGAATTTCAGTATCGGTAAAATCTGGAATAATTATGCAGCCTTTGAGATGATTTGAAATTTTATACCAGGTTTTCTTTGATTTAATAACATAAATTCTTTCGTCAGGTTTTTCTTTATGAAGCAAATTAAGAATACAATATTTTCCTTCTTCTATTGACAGTGATGAAATATGAACAACATCTGATTCATTAAGTTTCTTATTAAAATCAGTAATAAAAGATGAATAATCTATCTCGAAGAAAGATTCGTTCAGTATATTATTGGTATTCTGGCTTATATAGCTAAAACTCTGTTCTATAGTCAGAACTTGTGTTTCATCCAGCATCGTATCAAGAGAAAACTCCAGATATTTCTGGATAGTTTGGATTTTTTCTATGCTGAGCGCCTGTATGATTTTAATTAACGAATCTATTACTATTATATCATCTTTAGGTGAAAATTCAAACTTACTTTCAATATCTTTTGAAAAGTCTGCTCTGTATGTATGATTTTTATTAATTACAATAATAATCAATCTGCTGTATTTTTTATACAGCTCATACTCTCTGAATATAGTAAGTGTATTATGTATTTTGGCAGCAGAAGAATCTGATGTCACTTGAACAGACACTTTAGCATTATCATCAGCCAAATCTATTGCAGCGCTATTTCTGTTGCCAGTATTGATATTATACAAATCACAATCAAAAATCTGATTTAATAGCGGAATAAAAAAATATTCACTCGAAATATTGATATCATAGAAATTAAGTGAATTGCGCATTTCCACTAAATCACACAGCTTATATAACAAGATGCTACATGACTTAATTAGATCTTCTTGTTTCATACTTCTTCTCCTTGCATATAGTTATAATACTATACTTTCACTAACGCGTTTAGTATAGCATAAATAACTATTATCGTCAATACATAGATAATCAAGCAACTTGTATAATTACCAATAATTACTGTACAACTCCAGATATCTTTTTCTTAATATTTTTATAGCGACATCTAAGTAGTATTTACGTTCAGCTCTGTTTAAACCTGTAAGTAGCATTGCTTCTGTAGCAGTGCGTTCACCAAGAATTTTCCAATCTATTAGAATCTGATACTCTGTTTTTAAAGATTCATAAGCCGTCCAAAGACATTTATGTTGATGACGGATAGTAATATACCTATATGGATCAGACGCTATGTCAGAACATACTGAGTAATCCGTATAACGATCAATATGGTTCATATAACGTTTTGATTTAGCTACTGCATTTAATGCCTTATATTCACCAAATTTACATGCCCATGTAGAAAATTTGCTCTTGCCCTGAAATTCAGATCTTTTTCTATAACAGCTTTCAAATGCATCTGCCACAACATCCTCAGCTACATATCCGGATATATAGTTTGACCTAAGTATTCTTTTAACATGTTTATTAACTTTAGGATACGCTTTGTAATATATTGTTTTCCATACTTTATCATTGGTTAGTGATTGTTGGACAACATTATAGTCTGTTTCCCATTCATCTTTATGATCCATTATTTTTCCCATTTGGAGATACCCTCCTTTTCAGTAATTATACCACAAAATATAATATTTGTAAAATAATTTTCAAGTCTTATTAAGATTTTAGCACCAATTATTATTAATTTAGCGTTTTGTCGATTTGTTCGATAAAAATACATCGAACTGCTTGACAAAATCGTCGAACGGTTGTATAATAATATCGAGAGGGGGCTTGAACTATGGCAATTCCGGTAAACATTGATGATCTTATAAACAGCAAGATCGTTGAATCCACGCGCATAGAGTTCAAGAGCGACTTTAATCCGAATGCGGTCGTTCACACGATCTGCGCCTTTGCCAACGACATAGACAATCTCGGTGGCGGGTACATTGTGCTTGGTGTCGATGAAAAGGACGGCTCGCCGGTATTCCCGATAAAGGGCATTGAACAGAAACGGATAGACGGCATATTAAAGGAACTCGTCGGTTACTGTCGCTGTATCGAGCCTTTGTATGACCCCGTTGTTGAGCCTGTGTTGTACAACGGAGTTTATGTTATCGTGATATGGGTATCGGGCGGCTATGGGCGTCCGTATAAGGCTTCACTCGACGTTTACGGCAAAGAAGCGAAGAAATCCACGAAATACTACTATATCCGCAAGTTCAGCAGCACGATAATAGCTTCACCCGACGAGGAAAAGGAGCTGTTTTACATCTCGACCGACATCCCGTTCGATGACAGACCGAATCTGTCTGCGGAAGTCTCCGACCTCGACATCGGACTTATACGCGAACACCTGAAAGAGATCGGAAGTTCGCTGTATGAGCGTTCTCTGAAAATGGATGCGCTTGAGCTCGCGAAGGATATGCAGCTCGTTTCGGGGCCTCCTGAAAGGCTTAAACCGCTGAATGTGGGCATACTGATGTTTTCCGAGCAGCCCGAAAAGTATTTCAGATACGCTAGGATAGAAGTCGTGGACATTCCCGATCCGACCGGCACCAACATGACCGAAAAGGTGTTCACGGGACCGATACAGCGCCAGCTCCGCGACGCGCTCGCATATATCCGGAACTACACAATAAAAGAGGTCACGATAAAGGACAAGAACAAGGCGGAGGCTGTCAAGGTCTGCAACTACCCGTTCGCGGCTATAGAGGAGATACTGTCAAATGCGGTATATCACCGCTCTTATCAGATAAACGAACCGATAACGGTCAGGATAATGCCCGAGGGTATCGAGATAACGAGCTTCCCCGGATTTGACAGGAGCATCTCCGACGAGAGCATCGCAAAGTATCAGATACGCGCGCGCGTTTATCGCAACCGCAGGATAGGAGATTTTCTGAAGGAACTGAAACTCATTGAGGGCAGGAACACAGGCTTTCCGAACGCAATACGGGCGTTGACGGAGAACGGCTCCGGCTTGCCGCAGTTTGAAATGGACGATAACCGAGGCTTCCTGTCCGTTACGATACCTGTTCATAGCTATTTTATTGCAACCGATAAGAAGTCCGACAAAAAACGCGCCTACGAAGAAAAAATCCTCGAGGCACTGAAAGAGAAACCGCTGCTTCTTACCGAACTTGCTACGGCAATGGGATATAAAGGCATCACGAGTAAAATGTCACATATTGTTGATGAGATGATTACGTCGGGAAAACTGAAAAGAGTTACAGACAAAGGAAGTAACGCAAAACTATCAATCATTTAATTATAATAATTTAAAAGCTCACAACCGTGGACGTTTGTCTGCAATTGTGAGCTTGTTTTTTCAGAAAGGAATGATTATAAATGACAGCAAGTATTCAGGTTAAAAATGGCTATTTATATGTGATCCTTGCATATAAAGACCCGAGCGGAAAACGAAGACGCAAATGGGTATCTACGGGATTGAAGGAAAAAGGCAATAAAATGTACGTAAGGACAAGACTTGAAGAATACATAGAAAAGTATTCTTATCTTGAAAGCGGCAAGATTCTTGGAGATGTTTATTTTCTTGAATATCTTGAAGAATGGAGCCGAAAGTATAGTACACAGGTACAGCAAAATACATGGGAGACGTATTCAGGTATTATTGAGGCGCATATTATTCCGTATTTCACACCGCCCAATTACAGATTGGAAGAGATTACTCCGAGGATCATATATGAGTTCTATGAATATCTCACAGAGCGAGGGAATCTTTTAACAGGTAAAGGTCTTTCAACATCTTCCGTCAAGAAGGTCTCAACTATAATGAATCTATGTCTTAGGAGTGCTCTTATCAAGGGGATGATTCCGTTAAACCCAGTGATTGGAATACCAATACCTAAATGCGAAGGAAGAAAACAGCACAAGCATGTTTGTACAACTAAAGAAGAAGCGCAGGCTGTCCTTAATGTGTTCAGGGGCAGCCCTTTTCAGCTTTTTGTATATATGTGCTTATTCTATGGACTAAGAAAATCGGAGGTGCTTGGGTTAAAGTGGAAGTATGTAGATTTTGACAGCGACTCATTTCAAATCCGAAGTGTTATTACCAAAAGTTTGACCGTAATTGAGAAAGATTCACCCAAAACAGATGAAAGTGAAGCAACTTATGAGCTTTTGCCGGATTTCAGGGAAATGCTTATCAAGCTAAAATCAGAGCAAAAAGAGAAAAAACAGCTTCTCGGAAGTGATTATCATGATTATGGGTATGTTTTCTGTAAAGATGACGGTTCATACTACCGTCCGGACTGTATTTACAGAACATTCGTTAATATGATTAAGAAAGCAGGACTTGAGAAAATGCGGATACATGATTTAAGGCACAGTGCAGCCAGTGTTTTATTCGATCTTGGATGGGATATAGAGAAAGTGAAAAGCTGGCTGCGTCATCGCAACATTGAAACTACGAGCAACATATATATTCATTATAATCATAAGCACATAAAAAAGTTAGCCGAAGAACTTAAAGGATTGTACGAAATGTAATGAAATCGCCACTTGTAGCCTTGTGATTTTGTACAAAATGCCTCGCTTTTCATAAAAAGCCTCTACCACACTTTTCGGTTGACATATGTGCTGTTTAATAGGGATTTGTAAGATATTATATGTTATCAAGCGATTCTATGGAAATTTTCTGTCTGAATCTAACTGTCAAACCCGCATTTTTAAAGGCATTCTTCCACTTTTCTTCCAATCAGGTTAGAATTTGGTTAGAAAAAAGCCACAAAATGAAATTAGAGCCGCTAACAAGTATTCCTTGAAAACGGCTCTATTAAAGGAATTTTTATGGTCTGAGTGACCTGACTTGAACAGGCGGCCTCTACCACCCCAAGGTAGCGCGCTACCAACTGCGCCACACCCAGACAAAGCAGCCGAACTCTCGACTGCTCTAATATTATACTACAACAGCGCCGATTTGTCAAGTACTAATTTTAAATTTTGATAAAATTCCTTTCAAAATCATTTTCACTTCGTCAGAACGTGCTTGCAGTACCGCACTGCGCCGCATTTCGGGCATCTCAGCTTACGTTTTGTTATGGTATGGGCACCCATGACATACTCTCTCATCTCCGGAACAAACCTGTTGTAGCACTCAGGACATTCAAACGCGCCGGCATCCCTGTCGTGCACACAGGCTATACCGATTCCCACAGCGACAACGACTGCACCTATACAAATAAGCAGAATGCGCAGCCACACTTCCATTTCAAGCAAACCGGCAATCAGGATAAGCGGCAGTGCCGCAAATAACGCCAGACCCGCTGTAATTACCGACAAAACTATCTTCTTTTTGCTTTCCTGTGCTTCTTTAACTAAATTTACCATATTCTCCTCCGCTTTCTCCCGATAATCATCATCGGGAACTCTCTCCCCCGCGAGCAGCTCATTTACAGAGATGCCAAGCTCATCACAAAGCGGCAGAAGAAGTGAGACTTCGGGAAAACCGTTGCCTCTCTCCCATTTTGAGACCGTCTTGTCACTGATACCGAGCTTGTCTGCGAGCTGACGCTGGGTATATTCCTTACGTTTGCGCTCTTCGGCAATAAATCTGCCGATCTTGATCTGATCCATACGGAATTCTCCTTTCTGGTCTCATAATAACTCAAAAAGCGGAAAAAGTACACCCACGCAACGTAGATACAGCGTAATTCTACTATCCGTAGAGTGCTTTACAAAGCTTCTCCGGTGCAGTATCCATCCCCTGCTCCGGTTATACGAATCCTGATAATATCGTGTCTATGCGCATCAGAGCCATAAATACGAACTGGTGTGTAGTTCGGAGTGAGTCCCTCTGCATAGTCGGGAGATGTGCGCTTCTGAACAAGTATCTCTGCGCATTTTCCAATCTGCGAGCGAAGGAAGCTGGCGTGAACTTTCTCCGCGACCGCGGACATTTTTACATATCGTTCAGCTTTTGTTGCTTCAGGAACGAAATCATTCCTTTTCGCTGCGGCAGTCCCCTTTCGCACAGAGTAAGTGAAGACGTGGATCCGTGCGAATCCGGCTTTTTCGGCAAACGCAAGTGATTCCGCAAATTCGTCATCAGTCTCTCCCGCAAAGCCGACCATAATATCTGTAGTTATCGCGCAGTCCGGGAAGTTTTCGCGAAGCCGCCCGATTATCCCGAGATATTCAGCGGTATCATAGTGTCTGTTCATACGCCTGAGCGTTGCGTCACAGCCGCTCTGGAGCGAGAGGTGAAAGTGCGGACAAAGCTTCTTGCAAGCGGCGAGACGGGATATAAGCCTATCATCGAGCATTTCCGGCTCAAGCGATGACAGTCTTACGCGTTCTATCCCGTCCGGAGCCGAAGCCGCTTCCACTGCGTCAGCAAGATCAAGCCCCGTGTCCGTTCCGTAGCAGGTCAGATTTATTCCCACAAGAACGATCTCCTTGTGCCCGTTTTCTGCGCAGATACAGGCTTCACGCCCTATAGAGCCGAGCTCGCGGGAACGCACACGTCCTCGTGCATAAGGTATGGCGCAATATGAACAAAAGCGGTCACAACCGTCTTCTATCTTGATAAAAGCACGGGTCTTGTCTGCGGAATACGAGAACGGAACGTCCTCATATTCCCTCGGCAGCACCATTTCCGCAGATACTTTTCCGTTGCCCATGTAGCCGGCTATCAGCTCCGGTATTTTCATCTTGTTCGCATTTCCTGCGATTATGTCCGCGCCGCACTTCCCTGCTTCTTCCGGAAATGCCTGCGGGTAACAGCCGGCAAGCACGGTGATAACACCGGAGTTTCGCTTCTTTGCCGCGCGTATAGCGTGGCAGGCCTTCTTATCACTGTTCTCCGTCACAGTACAGGAGTTCACAATGATAATATCGGGGCTTTCATCTTCCGCACATGGTTCATGTCCGGCAGCAATCATAGCGCTGTTAATAGCAGAGCTTTCATATTGATTGACTTTACAGCCAAATGTAAGTACAGCATATTTCATAAATCGACAACCTCACTGTTGTTAATAATACACAAAAGAAATGCAAAAAAGTTTCGATAATCACTAAATCATACGAAAATTGAAATAAACTATTGACTTTGACAGAATTTCTGCTATTATATAAGCAGATAAAAAAACTCAGATGATAAAGGAACAAAAGAATGTATAAGACTATTATAAAGCTTGTAAGTATTGATGATGTCAAGGATTTTGTAAAGAAAGCAAACGAACTTGATTACGATGTTGACCTTTCGCTCGGTAAGTACACAGTTGACGCTAAATCGATAATGGGTATATTCAGCCTTGACCTGAGCCGCGAGATCGAACTTACCGTTCACAGCGACAACAAAGCTTTCCTCGATGAAATAGCCGAATACGTTGTAAAATAATCGGGACACCCGGCGAAGAACTAAAGGAGATAAGTTATGAAAGAATTTTCCGTACGCATAGAAACAATAGAAGATGTAAAATCATTCGTTTCAACAGTAATGCGCTTTGATTTCGACATTGACCTCATTTCGGGCAGATATTCGATAGATGCAAAGTCTATCATGGGTATCTTCAGCGTTGATCTCTCAAAGGAGCTCAAGCTTGTTGCCCACACCGACGATACCGCCGAACTTGAAGCTGCACTCGAACACTTTATTGTAAAGTGACCAATTGCCAAACCCCTCTATTTGAGTTGTCGAACAAAAGTAAAGGATGAAGCTCCGCTGTCGTGGGGCTTTTTCCTTTTTGTCAGAAATTCGTCTTGTAGAAGTATTCGAGCGGAAGTCCCGATTCTTTTATCTTCCCCGCGTAATAAACTCCCACAAAGCGATAATGCCACGGCTCATAGATTATTTTGGTGACATTCTCGTACTCACGCGGATAACGCATTATGAAGCCGTACCGGTGTGCATTCTCTGACAGCCAGCGGAACTGTTCCGTATTCTCAAAATCGTCTGTAACATCGTCGTGCGTCAGCCACCAGTCCGGCGTAAGTATATCAAGCGCCAGTCCCGCGTTATGCTCGCTCGTATATGGGAGCATTATCTCCTTTTCTGCGAGCCGGCGCGCTTCCCTGCTGCTGTGACCCTCGCGCATGAGCCGCTGGGTGTAGCTTTCGAGGTTCTCCTGCTGCTTCTGGACACTTCTGTATGCCGAAACGACCGTAAGCTCGATACCGTCAGCCGCCGCATCCTCGATCATCTGCCTTGCGTAACCGGCGCAGCGCTCGTCGAGCATAAAGCTTCCCTGAACATAGTCGAGACCGACGGTAAAGTCCTCGGGCAGAGGGTTCTCAGCGTTTATCAGATAATACGCCCAGAGATTATCGACGCGGCGTTCTGTCGCCGACGGGATATTTTCCTGCGCTATGCGAAGCTTTTCGGAGCTGCTCGGGAAGTGTATGACGAGCTGCTGAAAGCCTAAGTAAAGCAGGTAAATGAACAGTGTGACCCCGATTATCGCCGCGGGCTTCATTCTTGCAGACTTCATACATCTCCCCCTTTCCGGACTTTATTTACATTATACCATTAATCCGCCGTTTCGTCAAGAAACGACGGATTTTTTCAATAGCAAATTGCCTTTCCAGATAAAAGTAACGAAGCGAAGCTGCACCACAATTGTACATTCAAAAAGCAAGCTCCCCGCAAGAAATTCCTGCGGAGAGCCTGCTTTTTTATATTCCCTATATTCCTTATACCGTCGAACCCTTGTTTACAAATACGGGGTAGTCGATCGTTCCGCCGATGCTTCTGTAGTTGCCGACGATAACGTTCTTGTCCGCGATTACATAGTTGAGCTCGCACTTATCTCCGACTTCCGTATCCTGCATAAGTATGCAGTTCTTAACAACTGCGCCCTTGCCTACCTTAACTCCTCTGAACAGAACGGAATTCTCTACCGTTCCCTCGATTATACAGCCGTCAGCGATCATGCTGTTCTTGACTGCCGCGTCGAGACCATACTTTGCGGGAGCTTCGTCACGAACCTTCGTGTAGATCGGGTCATCGAAGTTGAACAGAGCCTTGCGGTTGTTTCTGTCCATAAGCTCCATGTTAGCCTGATAGTAAGCGCGTATGCCGTCTATCTGAGCATAGTATCCGGTAAATTCGTAACCGTAAACCTTGAACTCTTTGAGACGATGCTGGAGCACATCTATCTCGAAGCTGTACAGATTGCGGCTTGCTGCGCTGTTGATGATGCCGAGAACGAATTCCTTCGACATAACGAAGATGTTCATGCTTGCATCGAAAGTTCCCGAAAGCTCGGGACGAACGAGGACATCGAATACCTGACTGTTATCATCAACTTTCAGGATAGTTCTTGTCTTGGTCTGATCTGCCGTGAACTCCTTCTTGCCGTAAACAACGGTGATGTCGGAGCCCTTTTCCTCATGGAAATCAACGAGCTTCTTGAAGTCAAGGTTTGCTACGCAGTCGCAGTCTGACATAACGACGTAATCCGCATTTGCTTTCTCTATGAAGTTTCTTACGCCTACGAGAGCCTCAAGTCTGCCTCTGTAAAGTCCCGTGATCTCGTTGCTGTACGGCGGGAGGAAGTGAAGTCCGCCGTTCTTGCGGGACAGATCCCATTCATCGCCGGAGCCTACATGGTCGAGCAGGGACTGATAGTTGGATTTGGTAACGATACCGATAGTGTTAATTCCCGAGTTTACCATATTGGAAAGCGGGAAGTCGATAAGTCTGTATCTTGCGCCGAAGGGCACCGAAGCCATTGCACGGTTCTTTGTGAGATCGGTCACAACGAGCTCGTGCATATTCGCGAAGATAAGACCGAGTACATTAGACATATTAGCCATTTTATATAAGTTCCTTTCAGATTTGATAATTATGCATTAAGCATTATGAATTATGCATTGATCATATATCCTGCGAGATCATAGCCTTCGGAGAGATAACTATCTTGTCGGAGATCTTTATGTGATTTCCTACTACCGCAACTCCCCATTCGTCTCTGTTTTCAACGTTTTCGGGTCTTTCTCCGATATGTGCGCCCTCGCCTATCGTGCATTCCTCACCGATGATCGAATACTCGATGACAGCGCCCTTCTTTACAACCGTGTTCGGCATTATGATGCTGTAGCGGACCTTTGCGCCTTCTTCTATGACAACTCCGTCGAAGAGCACTGAGAAGTCCGTCTCGCCATCGATGTCACAGCCCTCGGCTACCATAGAGTTCTCTATCTTGCTGTTGGGACCTGCGTAATGCGGCGGCATAACAGGGTTTCTTGAATAGATCTTCCACTTCGGATCATAAAGGTCAAGCGGAACGTTCGGGTCGAGGCAGTCCATATTCGCTTCCCAGAGAGAGTCGATAGTTCCGACATCCTTCCAGTATGCGTCGAAGTGGTAAGCAACGAGCTTGCTGCCCTCATCGAGCATAGCGGGGATTATGTTCTTACCGAAGTCCTTTGTCGCGCCCTCATCATTTTCATTCGCGATAAGGTGACGCTTTAAGGTTGACCATGTGAAGATGTAAACGCCCATAGAAGCGAGGTTCGATTTCGGCTCTTTCGGCTTTTCAGCGAACTCAGTGATCGTTCCGTCTTCGTCGGCGGTCATGATACCGAAGCGGGGAGCTTCCTCCCACGGAACTTCAAGTACCGCGATAGTAGCCTCTGCCTTTTTCTTCTTGTGGAAATCGAGCATCTTCGAATAATCCATCTTGTAGATATGGTCGCCGGAAAGTACTGCAACGTACTCGGGATTATATCTGTCGATGAAGCTTATGTTCTGATAGATAGCATTAGCCGTACCGGTGTACCACGATTTTCCCGAAGCCGTCTCATAAGGCGGAAGAACGTGTACTCCGCCGTGAACGCGGTCGAGTCCCCAAGGATGACCGTTGCCGATGTACTCGTTGAGCACAAGGGGCTGATACTGTGTGAGAACGCCGACGGTGTCTATACCGGAGTTCACGCAGTTGGACAGCGGGAAGTCGATGATCCTGTACTTGCCGCCGTACGGGACAGCGGGCTTTGCCATATTCTGGGTAAGCGCATAAAGTCTGCTTCCCTGACCACCCGCGAGCAGCATTGCTACGCATTCTTTTTTAACATGGTTCATAATAAATGTCCTCCGAAAAATATATTAACATTTAGGATTTACTTTTTTGCCCCTGTCTTTTTTGCGGCAGGCTTTTTTGTTGCTGCCGGCTTTTCAGCTGTCTTCTTCTCTGCCGCAGGTGCCTTTTCGGCAGTCTTTTTAGCCGCCGGTTTCTTAGCAGAAGTCTTCTTCGCCTTAGCCGCTTCCTCGCCGGCCTTCTTCTTTGCTGTTTCTTCGGCGAGACGCTTCTTTTCGGCTCTTGCCGCAGCAGCTTCACGCTTCTTTGCCGCAGCCTCTTCTTTTGCCCTGAGTTCTTCCTGTTCAGCGTCGTAGTCCTTCTTGTTCGTAACGCGGAAGAACATCGCCGACATAGGAGCTATCTTGACGGACACAGCGAACCGCTCACCATGCATATCCGCACGGAACGAGCTTACCTTCTTGTTGTGTACTCCGCCGTTCAAAGCCTCGGTCGAGAAGACTTCCTCATAGTCGCCGTAGAACGGAACACCGAAACTATAGCTGTCGTGAGCCTTGGGCTGGAAGTTGAATACACCGATGAGTTCATCGCCCTTCTTGTTGAAGCGGCGGAAAACTATGACGCTGTTCTCGTTGTCGTCGCTTACGATCCACTTGAAGCCTGTCCAGTCGTTATCCACTTCCCAGAGCTCGTTGTTGTCGAGATAGAATCTATTGAGCGCCTTCTCATATTCCCAGAAATCCTTGTGCTCGGGGAAATCGAGAACGTCCCAGTCAAGTCCGGTCTTATAGTTCCACTCTTTGAACTGTGCGAATTCCTGACCCATGAACATAAGCTTCTTTCCGGGGTGAGCCATCATATACGCAAGGAACGTCTTGAATGACGCAAATCTCAGCTCTCGCGGTCCGCTCATCTTGTCGATCATCGAGCACTTTCCGTAAACTACCTCATCGTGAGAGATAGGAAGGATATAGTTCTCAGAGAAAGCATAGTAGAACGAGAATGTAACGAGGTTGTGGTGGTCATGGCGCCATTCGGGATTCATCGACATATATGCGAGCATATCGTTCATCCAGCCCATGTTCCACTTGAAGTTGAATCCGAGTCCGCCGACATCCGCAGGCTTCGTTACCATAGGCCATGCGGTCGATTCCTCGGCGATCATCAGAATGTTCTTGAAATTTCCGAACAGCGAAGAGTTGAGCTTCTTGAAGAAAGCCACAGCTTCGAGGTTCTCGTTTCCGCCGTAGCAGTTCGGTCTCCACTCTCTTCTGTCGTAGTCGAGATAGAGCATCGAAGCCACAGCGTCAACACGCAGTCCGTCTATATGGTACTTGTCGAACCAGTAAGTCGCGTTCGAGATAAGGAAGCTCTGTACTTCCGGCTTGCCCCAGTCGAATACACGTGTGCCCCAGTTGCGGTGCTCCATTTTCAGAGGATCGGAATATTCATAGCAGCACGAGCCGTCGAACTCGTAAAGTCCTGCCGCGTCCTTCGGGAAGTGTGCGGGCACCCAGTCGAGGATAACGCCTATGCCGTTCTGATGGCAGTAGTCGATGAATTCCATGAAATCGTGCGGCGTACCGAAGCGCGAGGTCGGAGCAAAATATCCAATGCCCTGGTATCCCCACGAACCGTCGAAGGGGAACTCTGCGACCGGCATCATCTCGATATGGGTGTAGCCCATTTTCTTGACATACGGTACGAGCTCACGAGCGCATTCCATATAATTGAACAACTCTTCCTCGGAGTTCTTGTGCTGCCACGAGTTGAGATGCACTTCGTAAATGTTCATCGGGGACTCGTAAACGTTCTTGTTGTCACGTTCGTCGAGCCACTTCTTGTCCTTCCACTTGAAGCCGTCTATGTCGTAGATCTTTGTCGCGGTGTTCGGTCTTGTCTCCATGTGGAAACCGTACGGATCGGCTTTGAGCCTTATCTGGCCGTAACCGCTCTCGATGCTGTACTTATAGGCATCGAACTGTTTCAACCCGGGTATGAAAAGCTCCCAGATACCGCCTTCGCTGATCTTCGTCATAGGGTCCTTGTATCTGTCCCACTTGTTGAAATCGCCGACGACACTGACACTTGCGGCATTCGGCGCCCATACTCTGAAAACTACGCCCTTCTTCCCTTTCTTCTCGATGAAGTGGGATCCGAAGAAATCGTATCCTTTCGTAATGTTTCCCTCGTGAAAGAGGTGCAGCGGAAGCTTGTACTCCTCGGGCATCTTATATCCCATATTGCATTACTCCTTTCGTTTCGGGCAGCGCACTGCCGCGTTATTTGATGATAACATAACTGTAAGCATTTGCGGCAGACATGTACAAAAGCGGGAGCGGCAAACGGTTTTACAGCAACTTTCCTAATAATACACCTATATTATTTTAGTTATTATAGCATAATTTACCAATCGTTGCAATAGGTTTTGTAAAAATATATGAATTGTGCTATATTTCAACAGTTTGATTTGTAACTTATCACAACATTAGTGGCGCAAAAAGAACGTTCCGTTGATTTTCTGACCATATTATTTTATTGCAGTTTGTCCGGATTTATGATATACTTATCATACGGAAGGTGATTTTTATGAAAAGAAAACTGCTGCCGCTCACAGCGCTTTTCCTGCTGCTGTGCGGCTGTACCGATATAAACCGAAGTGCGCCTGTCGTCTCGTCGCCTCAGCCTGCCACGGAACAGGCTGTCGAAGCCGCGGTATATGCCGATGTGACAGAAGGAACTTATACCGAAGCTTCTGTCCCGGAAGTGACTTCCGCCGATACGGAAGCACAGTCCGAAGCATACGAAATGACGATACCTCTTCTCGATGACGAGCCGGATGCGTCTCCGGATAACGTTCCCGAAACGGAACCTATACTGAACACATCTACCGTCAGCATAGTGTGTGCCGGCGACAACCTGATACATACCCCGATATACCGTATAGCGCATGAGACTGCCGGAAACGAGGGTTATGAATTCTCACCCGCCTATGAACATCTCGGTACGCTGATAAGCGATGCCGACCTAGCGATACTAAATCAGGAGACGATCATATCCGACGACTTTGAGCCGTCTTCATGGCCTTTTTTCTGCACACCTTCAGCTATGGCGCGGGATATGAGCGAACTCGGATTCGACGCGTTCTCGATAGCAAACAACCATGTTCTCGACAAGGGAGAAGACGGGCTTAAATCCACGCTTGAATTCTGGAAGGAGAATTATCCCGAAGTCCCCGTTTACGGCGCGTATATGAACGACGAGGACATGAACAATATCCGCACCTTGACCGTGAACGGAATAAAATTCGCTTTTCTCGGCTATATGGAACACACAAACGGACTGTACCTCCCGAAAGGGTCGGAATGCAGAGTGACCTACCTCTCTGACGAGGAGACTATGGAACATCAGATCAGGGCAGCCCGTGAGATAGCAGACTGTGTTATCGTCAGTGTGCATTTCGGCATAGAAGTCACCAATATAATCACCGATCAACAGCGGACGCTGTCGCAGAAATTCGCGGACTGGGGCGCAGACATAATCATCGGAACTCAGCCCCATACGATACAGAGCATGGAATACCTTGACGCTGCCGACGGACGAAAAGCGTTCGTGTTCTACTGCCTCGGAAACTTCATATCAACAATGGACAACCCCTTATCAATGGCAGAGATCCTCGGCTGCATCACCATAACGAAGGACAGCGCTTCCGGCGCTCTGACACTGTCGGACGCATACGCAGTGCCGCTCGTGAACTACTATGACAGAGCATATACTTATGTCGGAGTCTATCCGCTCTCCGAATACACTCCGGAGCTTGCGGCGACGCACTGTCTTACCGATGCGACATACGATTTTATACTGCGCCTTTTCAGAGAAAATATTCCCGAAGAATATCTGAAAGGACAGGACAGAAAGCTTATATACGGATAACGAAAAATCCCCGCACTCTCGAAGGTTTCCAAAGACGCGCTCGACGAGCGTATAAAAAGGAACCTTCGAGGTGCGGGGATTTTCTTTAGGGTACCTCAAAAAACCGCTTTGAAAAGAGAAAATGAGATAGCTGCGTCGGATACAAGGAAAGCCGACGAAGCCGGGCTGGCGCCCGGTTAGGAGGTTTGACGCAGTAGACGGCGTGGATAGCTCTTTTTCTCTCAAATTGGGTTTTTAGAGGTTCCCTTTATCACTTATCCACAAGTTTTGCGAGAAGCGGTGAGTAATGCTCTCTGAACGCCTTGAACTCGCCCGCTTCGATCGCAGCCCTTATCTTCTCCATGAGCGTGTTGTAGAAGTACAGGTTGTGCGTTACCGCGAGACGGCCGCCAAGCTGCTCTCCCGCTTTGAAAAGATGGCGTATATACGCGCGTGAGAAATTACGGCAGGTCGGGCAGTCGCATTCTTCGTCAAGCGGCTTGTCATCGGTCATATAGCACTCGTTCTTCGCGTGCATCATACCTTTCCACGTGAATATTGTAGCGTGACGGGCGTTACGGCTCGGCATAACGCAGTCGAACATATCCACTCCGCGTGCGACAGCCTCGATAATATTCGACGGAGTGCCGACGCCCATAAGATAGTGCGGCTTTTCATACGGCGCATACGGTACGACTTCATCAAGAATATGGTACATCACATCGGTAGGCTCGCCCACTGCGAGACCGCCTATCGCATATCCGTCGAGGCCGAGCTCCGCGATCTCCTTCATGTGCTTCACCCGAAGATCGTCATAAGTAGAGCCCTGATTGATGGCGAAAAGGAGCTGTTTTTTGTTTATCGTTTCGGGCAGCTCGTTCAGCCGTGCCATTTCATCTTTACAGCGTTTCAGCCAGCGCGTCGTGCGCTCGGTGGAAGCCTCGGCGTAGCTGAATTCCGCAGGGTTCTCCACACACTCGTCGAATGCCATGGCGATAGTCGAAGCAAGGTGCGACTGTATTCTCATGCTCTCCTCGGGACCCATGAAAATCTTGCGTCCGTCAACGTGGGAGCTGAAGTAAACGCCCTCTTCCTTTATCTTCCGGAGCCCCGCGAGCGAAAACACCTGAAACCCGCCGCTGTCTGTAAGTATCGGCTTGTCCCAGTTCATAAACTTATGCAGCCCGCCCATTTTGTATATCACGTCGTCGCCCGGGCGGACGTGCAGGTGGTATGTATTGCAGAGCTCTACCTGTGTCTTAAGCCCGCGCAGGTCAACCGATGATACACCGCCTTTTATAGCTGCGCAGGTGCCGACGTTCATGAAGAACGGCGACTCTATAACTCCGTGAGGTGTGGTGAATCTTCCGCGGCGCGCCTTGCCCTCGGTCTTTAGTATCTCGAACCTTGAATTTTCCATAAAATCTCCATTTTTATTCAATGCATAACGCACAATTTTGGTATCGCTTCGCGATAGTTTTATGTGAGACAGGACACAATAACAGTTTACCCCAGACCGTCAGGTTCTCCGGCGGCTTCACGGACGATCTCGTCCCAGTATATCAGATACAGCATATGTCCTGCTTTGTCAATAAATAGTACGGAACTACGGACGATCCGCCGACCCCGGGTCTGTCAAATGACACGATGCATTTTCCGCATTTCTCCGTATCAGGGAAATATTCTTTCGAACCGGTGAAGCCGTGAAAAACAGAATGACCTCGCTGCTACATTCGCCGGTCCTCACATACGATAACTGCATTCCGCCCGTGCTATATGTCTCGCTGTAAAGCATATATATCACTCTCGTCTTTTCAGCAATCTACTTTTCTGCAAACGATGGTATCCATGCAGTGGAAATGCGGTACACCACCGCTTCTGTCCTCGAATATAACTTCATCTATCCGCTCTGTTTTCCAGTCCGCAAAGTAAGTGAACAGCTCCCCTGATCTCCACATTTTCTCCTCTTTGTCCCAATCGGGCGGGAGCTCAAGGAAAGGCTTTTCCACAAACACATTTATGAAGACTATGCCGTCCGGTTTTGTGATCTGTCTTATCTTTTCAAAAAACGCTTTCTTGTTCTCTTCAAACAGATACTGCACTGTACCGGTGGAATAAATTATATCGAACTGTTTTCCGGTCTCAAATGTATTTATATCATCAACATAAGCATCTATCGCGACATTTCTGTTTTCCGCAAGTGCTATAGTCTTTCTTATGCCGTTTTCCGTAAGATCGAACGCAGTAACATCATATCCTTTTTCCGCCATATAAACGGCATCTTTTCCTTCGCCGCAGCCTATATCCAGAACCGCATTTCCGACAGACGGCGGACACAGCCTTATAAGCTCGTCCAGAAACTTTCCGGGTTCAAGTCCCCAGTAATAGTCGTCGCTTTCATACCATTTCTCGTAATTCGTCCTTATGCTCATTTCCTGCTCCATTTTAATCAAGCCGAAACGTATAATCCAGTATATCACATATTTCCCGAACAGTCAACCGTATTTTGAATGTAAACCCGACGATATCGCCACGCCGTGAAAGCCGCCGTTATTGTGATCTGCTTTGTTTCCGATGCTTCACAGGGCGGAAGGAACGTTAAGAACAGCGCAAATGAATTCGGCAGCAGGCTGCATATACGAAAGACCGATCGCGGGTGTACAGCAAGACTAAGGAGCTCCTCAACCAGACAGGATATTATCTCTTCTCAAAACCAATGCATTATAAAAACGGCTCTTCCGGACTTAGCGGAGGAGCCGTGCATTGATTCTACTTCTTTTTCGGTTCGTCCTCGGCGATTATTCCGCCGGTAAGCGATACTATGTTCTTTATCACATTCTTCATCTCGAACGGGCGTGTGAACTCGCAGGAAATAAGATAGACCGGTATAAGCTCTTCTATGGTCTTTATCTCTCCCGGATACCCGATAACGCACAGATAGATCTGTTCTTCTTCACAAATCTTGCCGATCTGTTCAAGAAGCTCTGAGGCATTCCCTATGTAATCGCCCGCGAAAAGCAGTATTGTGTCGATATTTCCGACATACATTTCTATGTAATCCGGGTCAGGTTCCGATTTATAGACATCAATACCTGCCTTTTTGAGATTCTGTTCGATAGTCGCGACCATAAACGCCGTGCCGCTGCTTATAATAAGCACCTTTCCGTTCATACACATCACCAGCCTTCTCGGTTAATCAACGTCTGCTCATCAAGGAATGTGTCCGTTGTAAAGCACGCTGAAGGCGCGTTTTACAGCGATTCCGAATCCTGAAAAACAGGATTTTGGACAACAACTGCCAAACGGCAGTTGTTGAGGACATGTTAATTAATGTCTGCTCATCAGCCAATAAATTGCTTCGTAGCGCAGCTTGAAGCAATTTATTGGCTGCAAAAGTGCAAGGAAAATTTATATATTTTAGGATTTTCCATGCACTTTTGTTCGTCCGAAGGACGAAATGAGCTTGACATCAAGGAATGTGTCCGTTGTTTAAATGCACCGCAGGCGCATTTAAACAACATCTGAAAATCTGTTTTGCAGATTTTCAGCCAATAACTGCCAAAAGGCAGTTATTGAGGACACATTAATTATAACATACTGTTCTGACAAAGTCAATATATGCTACAATTTTTGTCAACAATGCATCGAATTGTTGTGCACAATCAACTGCAAAGTCCGATGTTTATCCCAAAATCTGTTCTGAATATTTACAAACACAACATAATATGATATAATAAAGTATTATTGACAGGCAACATCATACAGACCGGAGTTGTTAATTTTGGATAAATTTGTTTTAAAATCACCATATAAGCCTACCGGCGATCAGCCGCAGGCAATAGACAAGCTCGTTGAGAGCATAGAACGCGGCGAAAAGGAGCAGGTGCTGCTCGGCGTTACCGGTTCTGGAAAAACGTTCACAATGGCTAACATAATCGAACGTGTCAACCGTCCGACGCTCGTACTCGCACACAACAAGACCCTCGCGGCGCAGCTCTGCAGCGAGTTCCGCGAGTTCTTCCCGGATAATGCCGTAGAGTATTTCGTATCATACTACGACTATTATCAGCCGGAAGCATATATACCGTCAACCGACTCGTACATCGAAAAGGACAGCGCGATAAACGACGAGATCGACCGTCTGCGCCACTCTGCCACATTCTCGCTCGCAGAGCGCCGCGATGTCATAATCGTATCGTCCGTCTCATGCATATACAGCCTCGGAAGCCCTGAGGAATACCGCTCGAACACGGTTTCTTTGCGCAAGGGAATGGAGCTCGGCCGCGACGAGCTTGTGAAAAAGCTTATATCAATGCAGTACGAGCGAAACGATGTCAATTTCATCAGGAACAAGTTCCGTGTCCGCGGCGATACCGTTGAGATATTCCCCGCCGGCGCGACCCAGGAAAACGCTGTGCGTGTCGAGTTCTTCGGCGACGAAGTTGACCGCATATCCGAATTTGAGGTCGTTACCGGGATCGCGAAGCGTGAGCTCACACACGCGGCCATATTCCCCGCTTCTCACTACATCGTCGGGCGCGACAAGCTTGAAGCGGCTCTCGCGGACATCGAGGCCGAAATGGAGCAGCAGGTAGAGAAGTTCACAGCCGAGCACAAGCTGATCGAAGCCCAGCGTATCGCCGAGCGCACGAGATATGACATGGAGATGCTCCGCGAAATAGGTATGTGCAAGGGTATCGAGAATTACTCACGCGTTCTTGCGAGACGCGCACCGGGAAGCACTCCCGTCACGCTGATCGACCACTTCCCGAAGGACTTCCTGCTGATGGTTGACGAGAGCCACGTCACAATACCGCAGGTCAGAGGTATGTACGGCGGAGACGCAGCGAGAAAGAAGAACCTCATCGACTACGGTTTCAGACTGCCGAGCGCGTATGACAACCGCCCGCTCAACTTCGATGAATTCTACTCAAAGATAAATCAGGCTTTGTATGTTTCCGCCACACCGGGACCTTTCGAGAAGGAACATGCCACCGTAACGGCAGAACAGATCATACGTCCTACTGGACTTGTCGATCCGGAGATCATAGTAAAGCCCACCGACGGACAGATAGAAGACCTTGTATCCGAGATAAACGGACGCATAGAACGTAACGAGCGTGTACTCGTAACGACGCTGACGAAGAAAATGGCGGAGGATCTCACGAAGTACCTCGAAAAGCTTGAACTTAAAGTGCGCTATATGCACCACGACATCGACACTATCGAACGAATGGAGATCGTGCGCGACCTGCGTCTCGGCGAGTTCGACGTTCTTGTCGGGATCAATCTGCTCCGTGAGGGACTTGATATTCCGGAAGTTTCTCTCGTCGCGATACTCGACGCGGATAAGGAAGGCTTCCTCAGAAGCGAGTCATCACTTATCCAGACGATAGGCCGTGCCGCAAGAAACGCGAACGGACAGGTAATAATGTATGCCGACACCGTAACGGAGAGTATGGAACGCGCGATACGCGAAACAAACCGCCGCCGCGGGATTCAGACAAAATACAACGAAGATCACGGCATAACCCCGAAAACGATCATCAAGGAAGTGCGCGACATAATCGATATTTCCGCGAAGGACGACAAGACCGGAAAGAAGCCGAAGTCCAAACTCACCGCGAAGGAAAAGGAAAAGCTCATAATGCAGTACACCGCCCTTATGAAGGAAGCCGCGCGCGTTCTCGATTTTGAACAGGCAGCATACTTCCGTGACAAGATAAAAGAACTAAAGACCAATGCATGATGTGAAATTGTGCATTAAAAGAAAGAGGAGATAAAAATGAGATTATACTACAAAGATGCAAAAAAGCTGGGAGACGAAGCGGTCAGAGCGGCGATAAAGAACGGTGTTTCGCCGTATCTTCCCGTGCTCGACAATATTGAGGAGATAAAGCACTCGGCGGGAGAAGTACATGTCGGACTTATGGATCTCCCTCTCTCCCGTATCAGAGGCAACAAGGAAATGGGAAGGAACAACGCCTTCGCAAACAACTTCATGCCGATTTTCGATGACTCGTCCGAGTTTGCGACGAAGTGGACGCTTCTTTACAATTCGTATCTTGAAGAGGGCATACGCGAAGCAATAAAGTGCTACGAATACATGAACTGGTACTATGTCGAGGAGGGCAACAAGCGCGTTTCCGTATCAAAATTCGGCGGAAGCGCATTCATACTTGCGGACGTAATACGCATACTTCCCGTCAAGAACGACACGAAAGAGGTCAAGGTGTACTACGAATACCTTGATTTTCTCAGAGTAACGAAGAACTACTACATCGTCCTTTCCGAGCCCGGATCCTACGTAAAGCTCGCGGGGCTTCTCGGTCAGGATCTTATCCACGAATGGCCGGAACAGCTCTGCACCGATCTTAAAGCCGCGTTCTTCAAATTTGTAAGAATATATCGCAACGCAATAAAGGGCACAGATGAATTTTCGATAAGCGACTCGTTCCTCGTATATATATCCATTTTCCCAATGAAAACGCTCTTTGAAGACACCGAGGAACAGATCATAAAGAACATAAAACTCGCACGGGACGAACTTCTCACAGCAGGAAATTCCGACAAGATAGCGTTTGTGGAAGAAGCTCCCGAAGGAGAAAAAGCCGGCGGTATAATGGGATTTTTCTCCGGCGCGAAAAGCTATTCCGCAGCTTCACCGCTTAAGGTCGGATTCATCTATGATGCTGATGCGGAAAGCTCACGCTGGATAGGAAGCCATGAGCTCGGACGGTTCTATGTAGATAAAGTGACCGGCGACAACGTCGTAACACAAAGCTACATATCCGAGGAAAAAGGCGGTATAAGCGATGCTATCGAAAAGGCGATTTCCGATAAGAACGACATAATCTTTACCGTCACACCGAATATGATGTCCGACACCCTTAAAGCCGCGGTATATCACCCCGAGATAAAATTTCTCAACTGCTCGGTAGGACAGTCGCACTCGTCCGTGCGCTGCTACCACGGAAAGCTTTACGAGGCTTCGTTCCTCATGGGCATCCTCGCCGCAGATACACTTCTTCTCGAAAGCGGGCGCGGCTCGGAAAGACGCATAGGGTATATTGCGCGAAGCTCAGGAAATATGAGCGCTGCCGACCTTAACGCTTTCGCGGTGGGCGTTTCGCTCATCGACCCGGAATGCCGCATCGTACTGAAATATGTCGGCGACAGCGAAGAAGCTGAAAGAGCTATCGACTGGGCAAAAGAGGGTGTGTCCATATTCGCCGATTTCGAGTATTCGACCGCTGTCGGCATAGCCGACACTCCGGGCGTTTACCGGATAGATAACGGAAAGAACGTGTTCATAGGCGTTCCGTATTTCAACTGGGGCAAATACTACGTTCAGATCGTCCAGTCGGTAATGTCCGGCGCATGGGACATAAACGAAGTGATCAAACTGCACGCACCGGCGAATTACTGGTTTGGTCTCTCTACCGGAGTTGTGGATATAAGAACGCCCGAGCTCCCGTATCAGACAAGAAAGATGCTCTCATTCTTCAAATACGCGATAATGAACGGCGGTCTCGATCCGTTCTCGGGTGAACTCCACTCTCAGGACTACACCGTACAGGAAACACGCAGCACAAAGAACAGTCACATCACCGCATCGCTCAAGAAAATGGATATAGGAAAGATCGTTTTCATGGACTGGCTCAACGATAATATCGACGGCAAGCTTCCGATTCATCCCGAAGTATGACAGGAGAATGATATGAAGATACTTGTTATCGCTGATATAGAATCAAAGTCTCTATGGGACAATTTTGCTCCGGAAAAATTCGACGGGATAGACCTCATAATCTCCTGCGGCGACC
Organism: uncultured Clostridia bacterium; assembly: GCA_947168885.1. Lineage (GTDB taxonomy): Bacteria > Bacillota > Clostridia > Oscillospirales > Ruminococcaceae > Ruminiclostridium_E. Next base: position 193,595 of record CAMVNQ010000005.1, read on the forward strand.
TCTGTGCGGATTATCTCGAATTCATCGCGACAATGGTACCTATCACCATTCTTTATGTTCCGGGCAACCACGACACCAAGTACACCGAAACTCCGCCGGGAGGGTGTGAATGCATCGACGGTGATATATACACCTTCAGAGGGGTGCGCATACTCGGGCTCGGCGGCTCGATGAAGTACAAGCGCGGTCCGTTCATGTACACGGAAAAAGAAATGAAGCGAAAGATAAGGCGCGTCAAAAGAAAGATAATACGCAACTCGGGATTCGACATACTCGTGACGCACGCACCCGTAAAAGATTTCGGAGATATGCCCGATCTTCCGCACCGCGGATTCAAGTGCTTCGGAAAACTCCTTGAACTTTGCAGGCCGTCGTATATGATACACGGACACGTCCACGCAAACTACGGCAGCAAATTTGCCCGTATGCGTGAATACACGAGCGGAACGACAATAATAAACGCTTATGAGAAGTATATTTTTGAGTACGACGAGACGAAACGTGTCGAATTGAAGAAATCCGAACTTTTCAAAAAGCTTTTCATGAAATTCTGGTAATAACAAGAACTTGACATTATACGCCGGAAATGATATACTAATAGTGTATTTTTCAGTTAATTAAAGCAATATTCACCCAAAATGTTGATTGAGAAAGGAAGAAATTATGTTTTGTGGAAATTGCGGAAGCAAAATAGAAGACGGCGCAAAATTCTGTGCCAACTGCGGAACACCTGTAGCTATTGAAGCGATACAGCAGCCTGTTGTCGAATCTCCCACGCCCGCTGTTGAAGCGGTACAGCAGCCTGTTGTGGAATCTTCCGCGTCCGCTGTTGAAGCGATACAGCAGCCTGCTATCGAATCCCCAGCACCTGCTATTGAAGCGATACAGCAGCCTGTTGTCGAATCCCCCGCGCCCGCTGTTGAAGCGGTACAGCAGCCTGTTGTGGAATCTTCCGCGTCCGCTGTTGAAGCGATACAGCAGCCTGCTATCGAATCCCCAGCACCTGCTATTGAAGCGATACAGCAGCCTGTTGTCGAATCCCCCGCGCCTGCTGTTGAAGCGATACAGCAGCCTGTTGTGGAATCCCCCGCGCCTGCTGTTGAAGCGATACAGCAGCCTGTTGTGGAATCTACCGCGCCCGCTGTTGAAGCGGTACAGCAAACCGTACAGCCGACATCAACACCGATAGAGCCGCTTCAGCCGGAACAGTCTGTGCAGAACATCGCACCCGCTCCTTACATTCAGCCTGCCCCTGTCCAGCCGGTCATGCAGCAGGCGGCACCCGTTCAGCCTGTTATGCCGGTAAAGAAGAAGAAGAGCAAGGCTCCGCTCATCGCCGGTATCACCGCGGGTGCGGTACTTCTCGGCGGAGGCGCTGCGGGCTATTTCTTATTCCACGACGATATAACCCGCCTTTTTATGGGTCCCAAGGAATATGCGAAGATGATAGACAGAAACTATCTCGGTACCTCGAATACCCTTGACCCTATATCCAAAAAATATGCGGTCAGTATGCTGAGCACTGTTGACAGCACCGTACATTCGCTCACAAAGACTAAATCAAGTTCAAACGCGGAAAGCTCCGCAACGGATGCCGCCGCCGAGATCGCAAAAGACTCTGTCGGATATGCAGATCCTACATTGATCTTCTCAGCTCTCGATATGATACCCGAAGGTTCGACCATGACTGTTGACACTAACTTCGAAGTCAAGCTCGGAAGTGTGTTCGCCATGTTCGACAACGATACGACAAGAGCGATCATCGACGCGATAAACAACTTCACCGTCACGCAGAAATACAGCAGAGGCGAGACCAGGATGATGTCATACGGGGTAAAGACCAAGGACGGTCAGACCGGCTCCGTTGAAATATTTACAAAGGACGGCGGACTTCTCTTCACCTTCCCGGGCATTTCCGACAAGAAGATATATATACCGAAAGAGGATATCGAATCAGCACAGAGCAAGACGGAGATCGATTCCGCAGAAAGTATCAAGCTCGATATAAACGAGTTCGAACGCTTGAAAGGCGAGATAGTAAACGTATATTACGCAGCTTATGACAACGCCGAGATAACCTATACCGACAACATCGAGTGGGTGGAGACCGCCGTGGGCGGCAGCGGCGAGCTTAAAGCTTCGGCAAAGGGCAACAATGTTCACGTCGTATTCAAAGCCGAACAGGTCAAGGATATGATGAAGAGCATGATGGAGATCATCGCAAATGACGAGTACCTCACAAGCTACTTCACAACGAACTTTAACATGAGCGCGGAGCAGTACAAGAAAACGTTCGACCCGGAATCCTTCACCAAGAACGTGAACTTCAGCTTTGTTGTGGATCATATCGTTGACGTGCACAACAACGTTCTCGCTTCCGGCTATTCCCTTGTTCCGGACTCCGAAAACGGCGGACTCTCGATAAAGACGATAAAGACCGGTATGTCCGAGGCTATGGTATTCAGCTACACCGCTGAAAACGGAAAAAACGGCATAAACTTTGAGATCAGGAGCGTAAGCGAAAACAAGACGAAGAACGACGGCAACATGGTCATCACGATCACTCCCGACACGACCAAGGATGTTTCGTTCGCTCTTGACTGCGAATATACCGGCAAGGACACGAAGAAGTTCCTTGACCGCGACGTTATCGTCGGAAAGTATGTTATAAAACTTTCCGACCCCGACAGATTTGCCGAGAACATAGGAGCATTTTTCAATGTCAACAAGAAGGCCAACGACGGAAACGACAACGTTGCGCTCACCGCGGCTGAAACACAGACAAACAAGCTCCCGGATAACAACGCTCTTCTGGAAGAGCTGAAAAAAATCTCTATAACCATTGAGAATTACATTGACGGCAACGTGCTCGATTCGTCATTTGGTTTCACAGCAGGCGAAATAGGCTCGGTATCGTTCAGGACACGCACAGAACAGAAGCCTGAGACCGTGTCAATGCCCGACACGAGCGGAGCACTGAAGATCAACGATTCAGAAGCTCTGTCCGGTATAGGCAAGGATGCTCTGAACTGGTTAAAGGATCTCTCTAAGAGAATCGACGGAGGCAACGGCTTTATCTCCAAGGCGATAGATAAAATGCTCAATGACGCGAACAGGGACGACAATGTCAAGAAGCACTACGCGGCATATGACAGCAATTCAAAATACAATGCCGAAAATTACGCAAATGAGATCATATACGCGCTCGAAGACCAGATAAGAGAAAAAATCGAAAACACAAACGAGAAAAAAGTCAGCGGTCTTATAAAGATCTACTACGACAACGGCAAGCCGGAGATCATCGACGACGGTGGCATATCCGGTCTGTCAGTGAATGATTCGGGGATAGACTCGGTATATGCGGAAATATTATACGACTCGCGTCTGAGCAATGGAATAGAAGGCGTTACCGTTGTTCTCACAGACGATAAGAACGATCTTCCGGACGCACTCCCCACTATTGACAACTTCGCGCAGGGCGTATATCCGTGGGGGGAAAACAAGAACTTCATCGGCGACTATGTTGTAGGTATTTCGCCTTATCTCTATGACGGCGAGCTCGACCCGAACATAGTCATTCCCGAACCGCCAGATCTCGATGCGCTCAACGGTTACGCAAAGAAGTTCGCCGACGCGGTGCTCGGTTATATGGGCAATGCCGGAAGCATTGAAAATTTCGCGGACTCCGACAATGACGAACACATTATTGCGTTCATGCACAGCAAGTACTCAGGCTGTTACGACATAGGCGGCTATGACGGGACCCATATTTCCGAGACAGGCGGTCTTAAGAAGAGCTTTATCGACGGCATCAAGGATACTCTTCAGAAAATATATGATACCAACACCGGTATGCCCGATCTCCACATGGCGTTCTATTTCAAGAACGGCTTGTTCGCAGGTGTCCTTGTTTCAGAGTCCGGCGCAGTTTACTACAACGACGTGGGAATGCCGAAAACCGATGATTACTACAAAGGCAGATTTGCCGGCTGGGCTGACAGCGACGAAGACGGTTCTCCCGACGAAGGATATATAACCGACTATAAAGGTGGTATCACCCCGATAGGCACATATTCATTATCCTCCGGAAACGAGCTAAAAGCTGGAAAAGCGTCTGACGCAAACAGCACTTCCGAAGTATGGAAAGTGACAGCACTCGGCGGTCAGCTTATCTCGGATATAGCTAAGGAAACAGGGGTAAGCGAAGATGATCTCGCGATATATGTGAGATTAGATGACAGCTACGCTTATCTCTCTTCCGCAAGTACAAACACCGAGGAGTTCCCTCTTCTCTTAACGGAACACGAAGACTATGAAGGAAAGCACGCCATAGGTCTTTATAACGAAGAGATGGAGGTAGAGGAAGGCTTCATCGTATTCGACAGCGACACAACGGCACGACTTGTAGATACGATATCCGAGATGACCTATGATCTTGAAAAGACCGAAGCGGGTTCAGACGGAAATGTCACATCCGGCGATTATTACGATCCCATGTGGGGCAAGTGGTCCGCCGACGGCAAAACCGTAACGATAGGCTCGAACTGGTTGTTCTCGGATATTACCAACCAGTATGCATCAAAGTTTTATTATATATTCGCCTTCGCCGATAACAATGATATACTCAAACTTTGTGAAATAGAAACTCAGGAACAAATTGGCACATTAAGCTATAACGAAGACACAGACACTCTTGTGCTGGAGGATTCAGACGGTGTCAAAACAACATACACACGTATCGAGGAAGCACCGAAATATGATTATTTCGACGTCTGGACGGTGGATACATACGAAGGAGCCGCCGAGAAAGAAAGCATGATATTTGAAATTGGTCAGTATTCGGCAGGATACTATGAAACCAGCGGCGGCTTCCCGTATGATGTCATTGACACCACAGAAACATCCTTCAAGATCGTGTTCGACTCGTCTTATTTCCTTGACTGCACTTATGACAAGGCAAGCGACAAGATCACCGGCATCATAAAGTTCGATGATACGGACGAGACGATAGAACTCACGATGAAGAGAACTCCGGGTGCACTCGGCTGATAACGCTGACAAATAAACAGCAGACTACATATAATATAAAACAAACTCTTCTCCCCTGCCTTAGGCGGGGGAGAAAAAATACTTAACACACAACGAAAGGCGGAAATAACAATGTGCGGTATAGTTGGATTCATAGGCGATCATCAGGCGGCGCCGATACTGCTCGACGGGCTTTCAAAGCTTGAATACAGAGGATATGACTCCGCGGGACTTGCGGTACGCAACGGAACAGACCCCGCCGAGGTAGTAAAGACGGTCGGTCGTCTGAAAAACCTCGCTGAAAAGACAGACGACGGAAAAGCACTTCCCGGCTGCTGCGGTATAGGACATACACGCTGGGCTACCCACGGCGAGCCGTCACAGGTCAACGCACACCCGCACGTTTCGGGGAACTGCACCGGAAGCGGCTCCGGAAAGGTGGAATCAGAAGTCGTCGGCGTACATAACGGCATCATTGAGAACTATAAGGAACTCAAGGAAAAGCTCATACGCAACGGCTACACATTTTACAGCGATACGGATACCGAGGTCATAATAAAACTCGTAGATTATTACTACAAGAAGTACATTCAGGATCCCATCGACGCGATAATGAAGACAATGGTGCGTGTACGCGGCTCCTATGCGATAGAGCTTATGTTCAAAGATCACCCGGGTGAGATATGGGCGGCGCGCAAGGGCAGCCCCATGATAATCGGCGTTTCCGACGGAGAGACTTATATCGCCTCCGACGTTCCCGCAATACTTAAATACACACGCAAGGTCTACTACATCGGCGACCTCCAGTGTGCGAAGATAACCGCCGGTGATGTGCATTTCTACGACCTTAACGGCGATGAAGTCACCATAGAGCCCACCGAAATAAAGTGGGATGCCGAATCGGCTGAAAAAGGCGGCTATGAGCACTTCATGATAAAGGAGATACACGAGCAGCCCAAAGCTGTCGAGGACACTCTCGCGTCGGTAATAAAGGACGGTGCTATAGACCTGTCGGAGTGCGGGCTTTCGGACGAGCAGATAAAGGATATATCAGCAATAACGATAGTTGCCTGCGGCTCGGCATGGCATGTCGGAATGACGCTTCAGTACGCTATCGAGGATCTGACCCGGCTGCCTGTCCGCGTTGAACTCGCGTCTGAGTTCCGCTACCGCAACCCTATCCTTGACCCGAGATCGCTTGTCATCGTTATCTCCCAGTCCGGCGAAACGGCAGACACGCTTGAAGCCCTGCGTCTTGCTAAAAGCCACGGTATAAAGACTCTTGCAATAGTGAACGTGGTCGGCTCAACGATAGCGCGAGAAGCTGACAACGTGTTCTACACCCTCGCGGGACCGGAGATCGCAGTAGCCACTACAAAAGCATACAGTGCCCAGCTCGCCGCGGGATACACGATCGCGGTACATTTCGGTTTTGTCCGCGGAACGATCGACCGTGAACAGTACGATGCGTATATTGCAGATCTCAATACCATACCCGCAAAGATACAGAAGATACTGGAAGATAAAGAGCGTCTCCAGTGGTTCGCGGCAAAATTCGCACATATCAGGGACGCATTCTTCATCGGGCGCGGTATCGACTACTCGACCTGCCTTGAGGGAAGCCTCAAGATGAAGGAGATAAGCTATATACACTCGGAAGCTTACGCGGCGGGTGAACTAAAACACGGCACAATAAGCCTTATCGAAGATCAGACTCTCGTAATAGGCGTTCTCACCCAGAACAAGCTGTACGAAAAGACTGTAAGCAATATGGTAGAGTGCAAGTCGCGCGGCGCTTATCTGATGGGTATTGCGTCATACGGCAAGTACGAGGTAGAGGATCACTGCAACTTCGTTACATACGTTCCGTCCATCGACCCGCATTTCTCCGCAAGCCTTGCGGTTGTCCCGCTCCAGCTTCTCGGATATTACATCTCGATAGCAAGAGGTCTTGATGCGGACAAACCGAGAAATCTCGCGAAGAGCGTCACCGTTGAATAAAGGACACCATGAACACATCGGAGCCGGCGGGTAAAACCTGACGGCTCCTTTTGTTTTCTGTCAGTGATTGACAAAACATCTTTCCGGGTGATATAATAAATGTGTCCCAAATCCTGTTTTTCGGGATTTTACATCGGACACATTTCTTAAAATGCAGATCATCTGCTTTTTATATGCAGCAGTCAATAAAAACAAAGGAGAAAAAATCATATGAAAACATACAAGATCAGCATAGCCGGACTAACAAGAGAACTGCCGCTGTGTGCTGTGAGCGATAAGCTCGATATTGCGGCATTCATAATGTTCTCGGATGTCGAGATAACCGAAGCCTGCGCTCGCGAACTTCTGAAAAAAGTACCGGAATTTGATGTGATCCTGACCGCCGAATCAAAAGGAATACCGCTTGCCTACGAAACGGCGCGTCAGAGCGGGAAAAAATACTATGTCGGCAGAAAAGGCGTGAAAGTTTATATGACCGACCCGATCAGCGTTAATGTAAGATCAATAACCACGGATCACGACCAGACCCTCTATCTCTCACAGGAAGACGCATCACAGCTTAAAGACAGACGGGTGCTTATCCTTGACGATGTCATAAGCACCGGCGAGTCTCTCACTGCGCTCGAAAAGCTCGTTGAAAAAGCCGGCGGCATTATCGCGGCAAAAGCAGCGGTGCTCGCAGAGGGCGGTGCTGCCGACAGATCGGACATAGTTTTTCTGGAAAAACTACCGCTGTTCCCTCACGACTGACGAACGGAACAAATATAGTAAGGATAGCGTAATGCCGGGGATCAAAAAAGTGTACTCAATTTCTGTCAGAAAGACAGGATCGGGTACACCTTTTTTGTTATAAAAGCGGCGAATTTCTGCACATATACTTTATTCTGCCGGCGGTCGTCATAGACGCGAACTCGTCTGTCCCCGACCATTCCTCGAGCCGGTACGCCGCAGTCTTTACGAGCTCAGATACCGCAGAGCGAACGTTCTCCGAAAGGTCTTTGGTGTAGAAGCCAAGACGCCTGCCGCTTCCTTCGATAACACCCATGAAACGCAGGAACCACTCTGCACGGTAGAATCCGAAAGTCTCGTAAAGTCCGATAAAATCCGCCATTATCTCGTCGTGCAGGATATTGTTCGTAATTCCGTAGGTCTGCTTCGTGAAGTAATGTGTACACTCGTGCCCGCGCCGCAGCATCATCGACTTTTCCGCCCATTCCGCGTCATCAAGCCCGAGCTCCGATGCCGGAACATTGCTGTACGGCTTGGACGAAAGAATGATGAACCGTGTTGTTTTTCCGTGAAGGAATGACGCACCGGTCGTTTCAAGCCCGTCCGGACGCACTCCCTTGTATGCGATATTAGTAACGAGCTGCTCAAAATCCGATGTATTACGGACGTAAATTATCGGTATCTTCCCCGCAAACGAGTCGTACATCTTCATTTCGACGGTGTCCGGCGACGCAAACGTTACAGGTCGCTTCGGGCAGACTTTAGTATTTATCGCCTCAGCCGCACCGAATATAGCAGCGTATGAGATTATTGTTTCCCATGTCTTGAGAAAAGACGTATCCTGCTCCGTTATCTCTTCCGCGCCCTCAAAGCGGTTGGCGATATACGCGTTGTATTGCTCCGTTTCGCTTTCACTAAAACTGCTTATTGCCTTATTCATTCTGCGCTTCCTTTCTCCTTGCGTATGCTGCTTCTGTAAAGCTTGCCGTCCCGCCATTCCATATCGACGACAAAGCCGCCTCTTGCGCGAAGCCCCATGACCCTTCCGTTCTTCCACTCTGCGGGAAGTGCGGGAAGAAGCACAGGTTCGCCGTCGTGGCTCCGGAGAAGCATTTCGGCAATCCCGGACACAAGCCCGAAGTTCCCGTCTATCTGGAAAGGCGGGTGATCGTCGAAAAGGTTCGGGAGCATAGACCCGCGAAGCAGTGCGCTTATGTTTTCCGCGCACTTATCTCCGTCACCGAGCCGTGCCCAAAGATTTATTATCCATGCCCTGCTCCACCCCGTGTGACCGCCGCCATGAGCAAGCCTGTGCTCAAGCGTTTTCCTCGACGCGCGGATAAGTTCTCCGCTGTTGTCTGCGTCAAAGAACTCGCGGCCGGGATAAAGTGCAAACAAATGTGAGATGTGGCGATGCCCCGGCTCGACTTCGTCGTATTGCTCCGACCATTCCTGTATCGTGCCATTGTCCGCTATGCGCGGCTCAGGCAGCTTCCCGAGTATCGCCTTATAACGGCTCTCTTCTTCGGCAGACAGCATACCGGTCTCTATCAGTCCGGTAAAAAGCTCGTAAAGTATCTGTGCGTCCATTGACGCACCTTCGCACAGATTTCCGATCTCACCGTTCGGAAGGCGGTATGTGTTCTCCGGAGAGACAGACGGTGACACTGTAAGATGACCGTTCCTGTCAGTAACGAGAGTGTCCTCGAAAAACAGCGCGGCTTCCTTCACTATCGGAAGATACTCTTCAAGAAAAGCCCTGTCTCCCGTAAAGCGGTAATGCTCGAAGATATGCAGGCACAGCCACGCCGCGCCCATCTGCCAGTATGTTGCCGGAAGCCATATATCCTGCGGCGCGCAGTCACCCCAGATGTCGGTGTTGTGGTGCGCTACCCAGCCCCTCGCGCCGTACATTCTTTCCGCGGTTTCCCTGCCGCGCGGTACCATACGCTTTATGTGCTCAAAAAGCGGCTCGTGGAGTTCCGGAAGCCCCGTTACCTCCGCGCACCAGTAGTTCATCTGTGCGTTGATGTTTATCGTATATTTGCTGCCCCATGCGGGGTCAAAGCTGTCGTTCCATATTCCCTGAAGATTTGCGGGGAGACTTCCCGGGCGGCTCGACGATATGAGCAGATAACGCCCATAGGCAAACGCAAGATTAACAAGTCCCGTGTCTTTCGCACCGTTCTTTACTGCGGCAAGCCTTTCGTCCGTCGGTAAAGAGCTCTTGTCTTCACATTCTATTTCCAGCGTACAGCGGCTCGTAAGCGACGATACATCGTCGATATGACGTTTTTTCAGCTCGTCATATCCAAGCTTTTCCGCCGCGTCGAGCGCAGATACCGCGTCATTCAGACAGTCTTCACTGTAAAAACTCGTCTGTGATGCCATAAGTATCACCGTGTCTCCGCTGCAGTGCAGTGTACGCCCTCTGATATACGCTCCGCTTCCGACCGCACGGATAACGAGACAATATCTTATGCCGTCCTCACCCGCCTGCCCTTCCATACAGAGCGTGTTGTCCGAGAGCTTATAAACCCTGCCGCAGAAGCTCCCGCGTTCGGTTATGACACGCAGGGGTGTTCCCGAACACTTCACCGCAAGTACCCTGTCCGGATAAGAAATGAAACTTTCACGGCTGAACGAAACGCCGTTCTTCGTATAGTTCACCGTATGCAGCCCGCTGTCGATGTCAAGCTCACGCCGATAGCCGTCAATGCTCTCATTGCATTTAAGCTGGTCGCTCCAGCCCTCTTTGAGCCCGAAATAATGTATGCGCTCCTCACCTTCCGGGATAAGAAACACATCGGCGAGCGGAAGATAACGGCTCTGACAGTCCGGAACAGCGGCGACCGCTTCGTTTGCGAGCTCTTCGGCTTCGCGGATTCTACCTTCACGGATAAGCTTTCGTATGACCGGGATGTTTTCCTTTGCATCGGGATTTATCCTGTCACGCGGGCCGCCGTACCACAGGCTGTCAGCGTTCAGCGCGAACCTGTCGATAACGGTGCCGCCGAAACACATCGCGCCCATATATCCGTTTCCGAGCGGCAAAGCGCTGTTCCATTCCGCTGCGGGAGCTTTATACCAAAGTGTGTTCATAATATCATACCTTCCGAAAAACGGAGGACACATTAAGATGCGCCCTCCGACTTTTATTCATGCAGCGCATATCGCTTGTCCGAGTCGATAATGGAAATCATACATTTTGCTACTTCGGGATCGAACTGCGTGCCGATGTTCTTTTCTATCTCCGCCCTTGCGACATCCTGGGGCAGATACTTTCTGTAGCTTCTGTTCGACGTCATGGCGTCGTAGCTGTCTGCTACCGCAATTATTCGGACAAGGAACGGTATCTCGTCACCCTTTTTACCGTCGGGATAACCTGTTCCGTCATAGTTCTCGTGATGCCAGCGCGCGGCGAGGGCAAGTTCAGGCTCACTGTGTATCTTTTCAAGTATTTCATACCCAAGTATCGGGTGAGACTGCACAAGCTCGAATTCCTCATCGGTGAGCTTTGTGGTCTTGCTGATTATGCTCTTGGGTATTCCTATTTTTCCTATATCGTGAAGCAGACCCATATTATAGATCTTTTCCTGATCTTCATCGGAAAGACCGAGATTGGTCGCTATCATTCTCGCGTATATAGCAACACGTTCGGAATGTCCGTTGGTATATTCATCCTTCGCGTCTATCGCCTTCGCGAGAGCGTCCATGACCTCATAAGTAAGCTTCTTCAGGGCTTCCTGAGAGTTTTGAATCTCACTGATGTATTCGTCTATCTCGACTGTAAGGTCAGACATATCCTTGGCGAAAAGTCCGAGCTCATTGTCTGCGGGAACGTTCTTCATATCCCTTATGACACCGGCGCTGTCCTTCTCGACCATGTACTTTCTGACACTTCTCTGTATCTCGGTTATCGGTGTGATGACCCTCTTGCGGAGAAATCCGAGGAGCGCTGCGCATAGCACCGTCATAACCAACATACCGAGCAGGATCATAAGTATTGCGTTCTCCGTCAGCGTCTTATGGAAGCTCGACCAGTCATACTCAACACAAATCACGAATCTGATCGTCCCGTTGATCTCCACAGGTAAATAACCGATATACAGAAGACCGCCGTTCGGGTTGTCGTAAACCTCATATTCGGTAGGGTTGTATATCCCTGAAAGGATCCTTCTTATTGCCGGGTGACTGCTCGGGTCAACATCCATGTGCTGACCGAGTGTAGGATTTACCTTCGTACTGTCATCTTCGCCGATACAGTAAACAAATCCGCTGTTCTGCGTGCTTATGTCTATGCAGTATATATTGTTGTAGTCAAGCCGCTGTTTCTCATAATTTATCTGATTGCTGAAATAGCGATACTGATCTTTCGCAAAGCCTTCCCTTACAACATCGGAAAACCCGGCAAAATCCTCATCATTCATATTTCTGCCGAGTGTTTCAACAATACTGACGCATTCTCTTATCTCTTCATCGGAATAGTCTTCTTTCACAGTCTGCGGCTGATCGCGCCAATAATCGAGCATACTTGAAAGTGCAGGTGTCTCAAGAAGTGAGTCCCTGATACGTACCAGATCGCGGTCTATCATCTCGTTCTTGGCGTTAAGGAACAGCGAAGTACTGCCAACATATATAAGCGTTCCGAGAACGACCAGAACAACGATAAGGAACACTGCTATAAGCGCGCCTATCTGGAACAGAAGCTTTTTTTTCATAAATCAAGTTCCCCCGAAGATGTTTATACTATACCGACATTGAAAATGTTCATAAGCCCTAAACAGGTCAGATAATCTTATGCTTTAATTTAATGTTCATCACACGAATATATCTAATATTCTACCACATTTCTGTCCGTTAAACAAGAGGTTTTTCCGAAAAAACAAACTAAATATCAATGTATATAAACAGTTTTTTTGTCTGTTATGCATCACAGGTAAATACAAAAACCTCTTTTCCGCTTCGGAAAAGAGGTTTTTATCGTCAATCGACGATCATGTTCTCACTATGTCTCTCCAGTCGAGATCACCGCGTTCAAGAGCGTGGATAAGTGCTTCTCCGGTCGCTATATTTGTCGCAACGGGGATATTGTGAACGTCGCTCAGACGCAGGAGCGTCATCTCGTTCGGCTCATGAGCCTTCGCGTTGAGCGGGTCACGGAAGAAAAAGAGTACATCTATCTCGTTGCAGGATATACGTGCGCCGATCTGCTGATCACCGCCCTGCGAACCGCTCAGATAACGCTGGATATTCAGTCCTGTGGCTTCCGCAACGAGCTTTCCTGTCGTTCCGGTAGCACAGAGGTTATGTCTGCTCAGGACACCGCAGTAAGCAATGCAGAACTGTACCATAAGTTCTTTCTTCGAGTCGTGAGCAATAAGTGCAATATTCAATTCCAACACCGCCTTTTCATTTTACTTCCCGCAGTTTATCAGTCAATATTGATAGAGAGCGGTACTTTTTCTCCGAGTATTCTTCGGGAAATAGAGTCATAAGCCTTGAAGCCTGCACTTCCTTTCGGGAGAGGCTTACCCTTCGAGCCGCATACTCTGATCTCGCTGTCCTCGGGAACAACGCCTATAAGCGGAATTCCGACAGTATCCATGACTTCGTCGAGGTCATAGAGTATCTCCTCGTCCTTGAACTTTACGGGAACCTTGTTGATGATAAGTCTCTGGTTTACACAGTTCTTTACATAAAGGAAGTCGGAAAGCATAGCGCCGTCACGCACGCATACCGTATCCGGAGTTGTGACCATAAGTATAAGATCCGCAGCCTTGATAACGCTGAATACAGAGCTTCCGATACCCGCGGTATCCATGATGATGTAATCAAAGTATTCACGCATCTCTTCACAGACACCTATGATCTTTTCGGGGTTGATCTCTATGAACGGGTTCTTGGTCGCGCAGACGAGGGAGAGGTTCTCACTTCTCTCGACCTTGGTCGTAGCGTTCATAATATCTATCTTGCCCTCAAGGTATTCACCTATATCATGTCTTACGTTTCCGTTGATACCGAGGATAATATCCTGGCATCTGAGGCCGAAGTCAAGCTCAACGATAAGGGTCTTCTTGCCCTGATACGCGAGGCACGAAGCGATATTCGCGGATGTTGTCGATTTTCCGGTGCCGCCCTTGCCTGCTGTTACAGCAATGATCTGAGACATATAACGATCCTCCTGTTATGTCGAACATATTTTCAGTACATACTCATACATATTAGTTTATTTATATTGTATCACATTTTTTCAAATATTTAAAGCCTTTTTTTCGTTCGATAATCATTTTCGTGAAAACTGCAACGAAAAAAGGCTTTGATTTTGTGCATTTGCAACAAAGAAATTGACAATTTTTGTCCCACGAGTGTATGATACGGCTATTCTATCATGTATCATACGCTATTTGTCATTCTCTCCGATCGTTTTTTCAAGTATTCTGCCGTATGCCCCGCATACGCACACCGAATGACCGTCCTTTTCCCAGACGTTAAAATACAGCGTTTTTCTGCGGTAATTAACGGTACCGCTGTTATATCCGATCTCCGGCTGCTCATTCTCGAACAGCGAAAGACCTATGCCCTCTTCCTTTGAAAAAGCCTCACGCACTGTCCATATCCTGTAAAAGCACCGGAGCGGATCGTCGGCGTTATCGATCATCTCCCGCTCTGACGGACTGAACGTTTCCGCTATATCCTGCCATTCTATCGGAACTATCTGCTCTGTATCCACGCCTACGGGAGAATCACTGAGCGCGAGAACAACAAACGATCCCGAATGAGAGATATTGAAGTGAAACCCTTCTGCGCCCGCAATATACGGCTTTCCGTACTCTGTGAGGCTTATCTCCGGATAAGCGTTCCCGAGCCTTTCACCGGCAAGAGTTCTTATCAGGAGCCTTCCTGTGATAAAACGCAGACGGTCTTCCCGATGAAGAAAACGGTCGGCTTTTTCCCGTTCTTCACACGTAAGAAGCGGATATATCCGGTCACATCGCTCACTTATCCGCGGGTCATATATGTTTTCCGTAAAAACTTCGATGGTTCCTTCTGTCATATCATTCCTTTCCCCCTGCTCTGCATACAGGACACAGTCTGATATTCCGCCGCGGTACGGTCCGGAAATGCCGGATTATCTTCGTTTCCACGGATTGAGAATTATCCCGTTTTCGTCAATGTCAGGCTCGTATCTGTGGTCGATGTAGCAGTCTATGATATTTCGCACCATATAGCGCGAATATTCTCCCTTTTCAAGCACCACCCCGAACGCTATCTGCGGGTCGTCTGCGGGGTAATAACCCATTACCGTCGAATTGTAAGTTCCCGCAGAATCCGCTTCGGGCGTACCCGTCTTTATAGCAACAGGATGAGCAAGCCCGTCAAAGTGCCACTGTGCCGAGCTTGTCGGCCAGTTCACAAGAGTCGATACTGCGATCATTCCCTCGCGTACTATGGCGAACGCGTCATTCTTGTCCTCAATAACGGCAGCTATCTGCGGCTCGGTCTTATATAGCATCTCGTTCATATCATAGTCCCAGACCGAATCAACGACGTACGGCTTATAGCGCACACCGTCATTTGCGAACGTAAGTGCCTGTACCGCAAGGTGGAGCGGAGTAACAAGCGTATCCATCTGTCCTATTGCCGCCTGAAGAGTGTTTCCGTCGTCCCACGGCTCACCGCGGAGCTTCTCATAAAGCTCGGGATTTGACATCTGCCCCGGAAGTCCCCCGATCTCAAGCCCGAGATCGGTACCATAGCCGAATCTCGAAGCGAAATCGTACAGCTCGTCAATTCCGAGACGTCGTCCGAGGTCGTAAAAGAAGATGTTGCATGACCATTTCAGACAGTTGACCACATCATAACCATAGTGATAGCCTGTACACTTTGGCTGATAGTCGGAGTAGAACGTGTATTTTCCGGTACATATACAGCGCGTGCTGCGGTCGATATAGCCGTTTATGAGCCCGTCAGCTGCGGTAATGGTCTTGAAGGCGGAACCGGGGCGATAAACACCGTTGGTGCAGCGGTTGAGCATCGGGCTGCCCTCCATAGCGATAACCGACGCGTAATCCTCTACCGACTGTTTCAGATCATATGTCGGATATGTCGCCATACCGAGCACCGCGCCTGTCTTAGCGTTGAGGACCACAACGGCTCCCGCGTCGCAGTCCTGTCCCCTGTCGGCGGTATTGTTCAGCCAGTTTATATGGTTCGCGAGTATCTCCTGAAGCATAGTCTGCTCTTTCGCGTTTATCGTAAGCTTCACGCTGTTTCCCGCGACGACCTCTTTCGTTATCGTATCGGACAGCGCCACGCCCTTTGAATCACGAACGATAGTGCGCTCACCGTTCGTCCCGCGCAGTACGCTTTCCATAGCACTCTCAATGCCGTATTTTCCTATCGTGTCGTTATAGCTGTAACCGTCGGTTTTAAGCGCAGCGTACTCTTCAGCGGAGATATATCCCACCGAACCGAGAACGTGCGGTGCAACATTCGTCACCACATAGTCACGCGCACTCTCCTCTGCGACATCGACGCCCGGAAGCTTTACACCAAGCTCCTTTATCCGTATGACCGTATCGACGGAAACGTCGTCCGCAAGCGTGAAGCGGTTCTCATAAGAGAAATCCTTTTTCTCCATTTCATACCGCACTCCGCCGATGAGACGTATCTCCTCCGTTGTGAATTTCGATGTATCAATGTTATATTTCTTTGCGAGCGCCGATACGCAGTTTTCCACTGTCGCCGCCGGATTGACGATGACTTTGCTTCTGAATTCAAGAAGCTCGTCGCCGTCGGGTATCGTGAATTCAAACGGCTCGGTATAAGTTATCGGAACACTGTCGTTCCACTTCTCACCGTTGTTCTTAAGTACGTTAACAGCCTTTAATATAACATCGTTCTGCTGTTTTGACGGAAGAAACGCTTTTTGCAGTATGACCTTATAAACAGCACGGTTCGTTGACATTACCATTCCCGTGCTGTCGAATATCTGACCGCGTGTAGCTATCATCTGCTGCGTCGCGGTATAGTTTTCCTCCGTTTCGGCTAGATATGTCACACCCTCAACTATCTGAAGTGTTATAAGACGAACTATGCACAGAAACAGAAACACAAAAATAAGCAGAACGAGAAAGATCCTGCGGATAATGACAGATACATTACTCATTCTTCCTCACCCTGCTCTCCGGCATCGTCGCCGTAATATAGTATTTCCTCGCTGTCTGTCCTGAGCCTGCTCTCAATAAACCGCACAAGATAGTACACCGCCGGTGAAAGCACAATTGTAGCTATTGCAGTCGGAATTATCGAAACAAGCAGTATTACCTCGCCTTTCGGAATGTTCCATATAACAACGTTGAAAAGATAGTCCATCGAAAACTCGGTAAACACCGCTATAATTGTTATGGCACAGAAATTGAACAGGTTCACACGTATGAGGTTGCGAACCAGAAGCGACGAACCCACGCATACCGCCATCAGCCACACGGCGCTGAACCCGAATACATAGCCGCTTGCTATATCAATCATATAGCCGCAGAAAAGCGCATAAATGCAGGACACAAGCTCATCTTCGTACATGGATACCGCGGCACAAAGCGGAATAAGAAGAACGGGCTGCCAGACACCGAAGATACCCGCGCGCATGAGCACATAAAAGAAGAGGAGCGTGAATGCCAGAACTCCCCATTTAATCGCGCGGTATTTTTTCTCCGTGCGCGAAAGTTCATCTCTGCGCGATATGTTATATCTCATATCAGTCGTCCTGCCCCTCAAATCCCGTTACAACAAAGACCTGCGTGATCCTGAAAACATCCTCGAACGGTTCTATGACCGCGTGCTTCGTAAGCCCGTTTGAGTCGCTGAAAACGCTCTTTACCGTACCGAACATTATATCCCCCGGGAAAACGGAGCTTCCCGAAGTCATGACCGTATCTCCCTCTGCTATGTCGCTGCTCTTTGAAACGAAGCTCATTATGCAGTATCCTGCCGCAGCGTATTCCGCGTCGTTCTCGGTGATACCTACAGACTTCGTTCTTGATGTCACAAGCCCGACATTCACGTCAGGCGAAAGAACGGTCTTTACTACGGCATAGTGATCCGAGATCTCGGAGACCATACCGACAAGTCCGACGGACGTGAACACGGGGTCGTAGAGCTCTATCCCGTCCGCGCGTCCGCAGTCTATCGTAAACCCGCCGAAGATGTCACCGGCATTTCTCGCCGTAACATTGCACGGCGGCGACCATGTATAGTCCTTATGCTCCTGCGCTATACCGAGAATACTGCGGTAATGCTCGTTCTCGGCATCCGTGCGCTCCTTGTCAACGATCTTGCCGTACATATCCGTAAGCATCTCACGGAGACGCTCGTTTTCCTCGCGGTACTTGTTGGCATTCACGAGCGCGTCGATAGTATCAGCCGCCCAGTCGCTTACCGCCGTTCCTGCGGAGACAAATGGCTGAGACACAGTTTCGAGGACGCTTCTCGGAAATATTATATTGTCACCCGCAACAGCGGCATATATCATAATACCGAAAACAAGGGCAAAGATGCAAACTATCACCTTGAATTTCCAGCTCTGAAAAAATTCCTTCATAATCCTCTCTTGTAAGCTTCTTATTATGACTATAGATCGAATTGAATTCAGTATTAACAATCGAAAAGTGCTTTGCGGCAGATCATGCGACAAAGCACTGCGATACACTTATCAATATCTTGAATCATCGTCGCTGAGCACATCTACCAGCTTGTCAATATTCTCAAGCACCTTTCCGGTGCCGTCCGCGACGCAGTCGAGCGGTCTTTCAGCGACCTTGACAGGCATTCCGGTCTCACGGTTTATGAGCTGGTCGAGTCCCTTAAGCAAAGCACCGCCGCCCGCAAGCATGATGCCCTGATCTATGATGTCGGCCGAAAGCTCCGGCGGTGTCTTTTCGAGGGTGACCTTTATCGCTTCGATAACGTGACTGAGCGGCTCGGCCAGCGCTTCACGTATCTCCTCGCTGGTAATGGTGATGTTCTCGGGGAGACCGTTGAGAAGGTTGCGTCCCTTTATGTCCATTACCGGCTCGTTATCGGAATAGACGAACGCGGAACCGATAGCGATCTTTATATTCTCTGCCGTACGCTCACCTATAAGAAGATTGTATTTCTTTTTTATATAGTTTATTATAGCGCTGTCGAACTCATCGCCCGCGACACGCACGGAACGCGATGTTACGATACCTCCGAGGGATATTACCGCGACCTCGCTTGTACCTCCGCCTATATCGACGATCATACTTCCCGTCGGCTCGGCCACGGGAAGTCCCGCACCGATTGCCGCAGCCATAGGCTCTTCGATTATAGATACTCTCTTGGCGCCGGCACTCTGGGCAGCTTCTTTTACCGCGCGTCTTTCGACAGCAGTAACGCCCGAAGGAATGCAGATTATAACGCGCGTCTTGACGAATTTTCTTCCCTTTACTGCTTTTGAAATGAACTCCTGAAGCATACTTGTGGTCATGTCGAAATCCGCGATAACACCGTCCTTAAGAGGTCTTACCGCGACGATCGAACCGGGCGTTCTTCCGATAACGTCCTTTGCTTCCTGTCCTACATATCTTACTCTCTCATATTTTACATCGACCGCGACAACGCTCGGTTCTCTTATAATGATGCCCTTGCCTCTCATATAAACGAGAGTATTGGCAGTTCCGAGATCAATACCAATGTCTTTTGTGAACATAGCTCCTCCGAATATTTCTCCTATATCTTATCATATAATGCAATTATTTGTCACCCAAAGCAATTATTGCCCGCAGAATATATTATAGCACGAATACAGTGCTGTTACAACTTGCAAAAGCTCAAAATTTAACGGAATTATATGGAAAATTTTTATTGAAATTACATATACCAATACTTAACCATAACACATTATGATTTATGCATTCGCTCATCTTCCCGTTGAGCCGAAACCGCCGGCTCCGCGCGCGGTCTCATCAAGCTCATCGACCGGTATGAACCCGGGAAGGATCACCGGCATTATGACCATCTGCGCAATGCGGTCACCGTCCTTTATCGTATAAGGCTCGGAGGAATGGTTGATAAGCGGGACTTTTATCTCACCGCGGTAGTCGCTGTCAACCACACCGACACAGTTTGCGAGAGACACACCGAACCTGCTCGAAACAGAGCTCCGCGGGAAAATGAACGCCGCGCACCCGCTGTCCGGAATGCCTATCGCTATTCCCGTCGGTATAAGGCGTCGCTCGCCCGGGGCAAGCACGATGTCCTCATCAATGCACGCGAAAAGATCGGCTCCCGCGCTTCCGGCGGTAGCTCTAAACGGCATTTTCGCGCCCTCGCTGAGCTTTTTCACATCTATATCCATCTCATTCTACTCCTCTGTAATAAAGACCTCTTGTAAGCTTCTTAACGTCGGCTTTTCTGTCCTCTGCATAAAGCTTCACTATATCCGTTATCCGTGTTTCCGTCGTAAAGCGCAGTACCGCAAAACCTGCATTGAACTCACGGAGCCGCCCCGAAAGCATAAGCACATCGCTGTTCAGTATCTCGACGGTGTTGTCCGAGCAGATAACGTCGAGTTCATTCCCGCGGCGGTCAGTTATCTTCCTGCCGCAGTTCTCTTTTCCGCAGGGTTTTCCGTCCTTTATCGGACAGCGCCGTGTAAGCATAAGCGGAAGATGTCCGTAAGCAAGAAAGCCTGTTTTTATCGGCTTGTCGAGGTTGTTTATGCGCGAAACGGTAAGCTCCGGCGACACAATGATGTCGGAAAGCCCTTGCTCCGCCAAAAAACGCATAGTCTCGCTGTTCGTGCAGTTAAGCCTGTTCCCGCCGCAAATCGTGAAGCCGTTTCTGCCAAGAAGCTCGATATGCCCGACGGTATGCGCAACCACGCGTTCAAAGCCCTGTGCTTTAAGCCCGCAAAGCTCGCGCTCAACGCGCTGTTCGCAGTCCGCGAGATATTCCGGCGGAAGAAGTATCACCCGTTCGCGCTGCGATAAGGTATCCCCCGCAAACTTCATCGGCACATACACCGCACTTATCTCCGGACAGCCGAGGGCTTCTTCGAGCTGCCCGCGTGTATATACCCACGCTCTGAGTTCAATGCTCATTCCGAAGTCTCCTCACCGCGCCGCTTTATGAGTTCCTCCGCACTGCGCAGGGACGCATCGCTGCTGTCACCGGAGATCAGACGCGCGACCTCGCGCACTTTGTCATCGTATCCAAGCTGCTGCACGGTCGTATATGTGCGACTCTCGTCCGTGTTCTTCTGTATAAGCAGGTGGTTGTCCGAGAGTGCCGCTATCTGCGCAAGATGCGTTACGCAAAGCACCTGACGCTTCTGCGCTATCTCGGAAAGCTTCTTCCCGACTTTCCTTGCGGCGCGGCCGCTTATTCCCGTGTCTATCTCATCGAAAATCATGGTCGGCGTGTCGTCGTTCTCGGCGCAGACACTCTTTATCGCGAGCATTATTCGTGAGAGCTCACCGCCGGAAGCCGCCTTGGCTATAGGTTTAAGGTCTTCTCCCTTATTGACAGAGATCATCAGCTCTACGTTGTCCATTCCGTTTACGGTGATCTTACCCTGTGTAATGTCAAAACGCAGTCTCACGTCGGGCATATCGAGAAACCGCAGCTGTTCGGTGATCGCCTCGGTAAGTTTCTCCGAAGCTTTCCTGCGCAGTTCCGACAGCTCATTCGCTGCCGTCTTCACTTCTTCTGCTGCCTTGTGCCGATCGGCGTTCAGCTCCGCGAGTGTATTGTCGCATTCAGACAACTCGGCGAGTTCTCTTTTCCATTCCTCACATAAGTCAAGTATCTCGTCCGTTTCAAGCGAATACTTCCGTTTGAGCCAGAGTATCCCACTCATCTTCTCCTCAAGCGCCTGCAAACTTCCCGCTTCGTCATCGTCCGGAAGCAGCGCGCTTATATCACCGCTTATATCACGGAGTTCCACCGTCAGCGCGGATAAACGCTCTGAAAGCTCGGTACATTCCGGAACATACTTTGCTATGCCGGACAGAAGCTTTGAAGCAGTCTCAGTCATATCTGCGGCACCCTGTTCGCTGTCGTCTCCGCTTATATTGGCAGACGCACCCGTAAGCGCCGACGCTATCTCTTCGAGATTTCTCGCCCGCGCAAGCTTTTCGGAGATCACTGCTTCGTCGCCCTTTTTCAGTCCGAGTTTTTCTACCGCGTCTATGTCCGCCGTAAGCTTTTCGATATGCGCATCCTTCTCGCTGTTGTCCGCTTCAAGCTGCTTTATACGGCGCGTAAGAGACGAGAAATTTCTGAAAAGAACGGCATATTCCGCGAGCTTTTCTTTAAGTCCGGCAAAGCCGTCTATAAGGTCGCGCTGATTGGCGTTATCGGTGAGAATGCGGCTGTCCTGCTGACCGTGTATGTCTATAAGACCGGAAGTGATCTCCTTGAGCAGCGCAGCAGTCGCGGGCACACCGTTTATGCGCACCTGACCCTTTCCGTCTGCGGAAATATCGCGCTTTATCAGAAGCTCACCGTCTGTGTCGTAGCCGTTTTCCGAAAGCTTCTCCGCGACGGCTTTCGGAACGCAGTCAAAAACGGCGGAAACAGATGCCTTGCCTGTTCCCGTTCGTATAAGTTCTTTGTGCGCACGCCCGCCGAGAACTGCATTTATAGCGCCGATAAGGATGCTCTTACCCGCGCCGGTCTCACCGGAAAACACGTTGAATTTTCCTGTGAATGCTATATCCGCTTTCTCGATAACGGCAAGATTTTCGATGTATAGTTCCTTTAACATTCCAGACCTCTGTCAGATCATACTTTTGAGGAGTGTCACGAGCTTCTTCGCGTCGTTTTCCGTCCTCACAAGTATGAAAATTGTATCATCGCCCGAGATCGTGCCGACGACATTCTCCATGTTCATAAGATCGAATGTCGCACACGCAGCGTTCGCAAGTCCCGAATGGCACTTGACGCAGACGATGTTTCCAGCGCAGTCGATACGTGTTACCGACTGGCTGAATATGTTCTCGAAATGGCGCTTGTTTGCGCTTCTCGCCCGCATATAACAGCTTACGCCGTTATCCGACAGGGCTTTTTCGAGTGCAAGCTCGTTTATATCGCGTGAGACCGTCGCCTGCGTGACGTTGTAACCGCGTTCATTAAGCATTTTCCGGAGCATCTCCTGATTTTCTATCTCGTATTTCGAGATGAGCTCAAGTATCTCCGCGTGTCTTTGTCTTTTCATTTTTCCTCTGTAATAATACAGCAGCAGCTTATTTCAGCGTTGTCATGAGCTTTTCGCTGACTGTCCTGTAAAAGCTCCTGCCGCCGATCTGAACTATATTGAGATGCCTGTCGCACTTGAATATGGTTATCTCCCTATCGTGCGGAAGCTCACAGCTTTCGCCGCCGTCGGTACTGATATTCACACGGCTGCCCTCATACGGGGTGTAGCTTGCGGTTATCCTGTCGTTCCCGCCGAAGATCATCGGGCGGTTCATAAGCGAGTGTGGGCAGAGCGGCGTCATCTGAATGCACTCTACTGTCGGTTCGATTATCGGACCGCCCGCCGAAAGCGCATAGGCAGTGGAACCTGTCGGAGTGCTGAAGATGAGCCCGTCCGCGCGTATCTTCGTAACGATTTCTCCGTTGACCTTTACCGTGAATTCCGGAAGCTTTGAATTTACGTCCTTGAACAATACGACATCATTAAGAGCGTACTGATGATAAAAAACCGTTTCGGTCTTTTCGCCGTCTGTTTTTTCGTCAACAACAATATCCGTCATATCAAGAAGCATACGCCTGCTTATGGAATATGTCCCGTCGGCAAGCGCGGAAAGCTTGTCAAGCTCATCAGCGTCGATGGTTGTCATAAATCCGAGCCGACCGGTATTTATGCCGATAAGCGGTATCCCGTATATAGTCGCGGCTTTGCTTAATTTCAGCATCATTCCGTCGCCGCCGACCGTCATTATCATATCACACGAAAGCATATCTTTCAGCAGATTGCTGTTGTGCGGAGACGCTTCGCGGTATGTCACACGTTCGTCATCATATACTGAGCGCAGAGCATCGGACATGACAGGTTCAATGCCATATTTCGCAAGTACCGCTGTCACAGACGGCATCGCCGCCATGCTTTTTTCCTTTTCCACGCAGGGGCAGATAAATATCCTCATTTGTCCAGAATGTCTCCTTCAGGGTATTATGCAGCTCATAAGAAATTCGCGGTTCCCGTCGCCGCCGGTGATCTTCGACGGAACGGTGCGGATATGCGTAAATCCGAGCGCCGCGGCGAACTCCGTGATCTCCTTCACGACCTTGTCGTGAAGCTTCGGGTCACGCACGACTCCGCTCTTTCCTATCTTCGTTTTCCCGAGCTCGAACTGTGGTTTTATCAGCACGCAGCACACCGCTCCGTCCGCCGCGAAACGCTTTATCTCCGGCAGCACGGCTTTGAGCGAGATGAACGACACGTCTGCGGTGATGAAGCTCACTTTCTCGGGGATAACAGTCTCGTCTGCGCTGCGTATATCGGTATTTTCGAGCGATATAACACGGCTGTCCGTGCGGAGCTTCGGGTCGAGCTGCGCCGTTCCCACATCGACTGCGTAAACACGCGCTGCCCCGTTCTGAAGCATACAGTCGGTGAATCCGCCCGTTGACGCTCCTATGTCAAGACATACGCATCCGAGGGGGGATATACCGAACTCTTCTATCGCGGTCTCAAGTTTAAGTCCGCCGCGCCCGACGTATCTCGTCAGAGCAGAGTCCGCGGAGACAGCGATCACGGCTGTATCTTCAAATTGCTCGGAAGGCTTTTCGGCAGTTGCTCCGTCCACCGTTACGCTTCCCTCTTTTATGAGCCGTGCAGCGGCGGTTCGGCTCTTTGCGAGCCCCTTTTCCGTCAGCAGTATGTCAAGTCTGTTTTTCACTTTCAGTCTCTCTATCTCCGCAGGAAACAGCGGTACTTCCTTACTCTCCGATTATTCTTGATTTCTGATCTGCCGAGCAATATGCTCTGCATCAAGCCCCGCTTCCGCGAGCTGAGTGTCGGTGTCCGCCGCAGAAGCCGGCTTTTCAATCGCCGTTATGTGATATCCGCCGGAAAATCCCCGCTCGAAGAGCCTGCACATAAACTTCTCGGCAATTCCGCCGTTTCGCATACTTTCTTCAAAAAACAGCACGCGTTTGTATTTCAATGCTGTCTCAACGGCTTCATCAGGTATCGGGAATATCTTCAGAAGCGTCAGAGTGTCCGCTTCCTTTACACTTTGCGCATCGATCGAAATACGCCCGTAAGTCACTATAAGCGTGTCGCTGCCGCTTCCGGAAAGGTAGCAGTCACTGTACTCGGCAACACCGCCCTCGGGGCATATTCCCCGCGGATAGCGTACCACGGAGATTCCGTCAGACCGCACAGCTTTTTCTATGCACATATTGAGCGTCGCTTCATCAAACGGAGACCATATCTCCGTACCCGGCACGGAAGTGAGCATAGGCACGTCGTATATGCCTTGATGCGTCTCGCCGTCTTCTCCGACAAAACCCGCGCGGTCAACGAAAAGCACGATATGCTTCTTCTCTATCGATGCATCATGGACAAGCTGATCGAAACAGCGCTGCAGAAATGTCGAATACACCGCGAACACAGGTATCATGCCCTGTGACGCAAGACCGCAGGAAAACGTGAGAGCGTGCTGCTCTGCGATACCGACATCGAAGAAGCGCTCCGGATACGCTTTCGCGATATGTTCAAGTCCCGTAGCGTATTTCATCGCCGCCGTAACACCGCATATCCTGTCGTCCTTCTCCGCTAGTTTAAGAAGCTGCTGCCCCGCAAGTTCGGAATAACTCCTGCTGCGCAGTCCCGTGCGGTTTCCGCGCGCTATGCCGTGATATTCGCCGGAGTTCAGCTCCGCGGGCTTGTATCCCTTTCCCTTTTTCGTCTTTATATGAACGATGCAGGGCTCATTCGTTATCTTTGCGATCTCAAGTATCTCAATCAGCTTTTTTATGTCGTGGCCGTTCACCGGTCCGTAGTATTTCAGTCCGAGGCTCTCAAAGATGTTGCTCTGATATATCGCGAATTTCACGAGATCTTTCGTGCCGCTTATCGAACGCGAGATCTCCTTGCCGACCGAAGAGTGTGAAAGGAACTCTTTCACCGCTTCCTTCTTGTCATAGTACGAACGCGATGAGCGCATCCTCGTCAGATAATCCGCGACCGTTCCCTTGCTCCGCGATATAGACATTTCATTGTCGTTAAGCACGACAATGAGGTTCTTCGCAGTATGGTCGATGTTGTTCAGTCCCTCGTAAGCTTCGCCGCCTGTAAGCGCGCCGTCGCCTATGACCGCCACCACGTTGCCTTCCTCGCCTTTGAGCTGCATGGCTTTCGCAATACCAAGCGCTGCGGAAACAGATATACTGCTGTGACCGCCTATGAACGCGTCATGCTCGCTCTCGGTATTCCGCGGAAAGCCGGAGATACCGCCGGCGGACCGCAGCTTCTTGAAGCCCTCTTTTCTTCCGGTTATGATTTTATGCGTATATGACTGATGACCTACGTCAAAAACAATTTTATCCCCGGGGGTGGAAAAGACGCTGTGCAGCGCCACGGTAAGCTCCACCGTCCCGAGGTTCGAGGCAAGATGACCGCCTGTGCCGGAAACGTTGTCTATCAGAAATTCCCTTATCTCTTCACAGAGCTGTTTTTTTCCGGCAATATCAAGGCTTTTTATATAATCGGGACTTATATCGTCCGATAAAAGCATTTCCGCTCATTCCTTTCGCAGATCATAACGGGAAAACGAACCCGATAAGTATTCCGAGAAGAGCGCCGCACATTACCTGTATCGGCGTATGGCCAAGAAACTCCTTGAGCTCCTTGAACTCATCTTCGGTACGCGCACTCTCGGACTCTATGTCAACTTCCTCGTCAAGCTTCTCGATGATCTCATCATCGAGCTTGTCAACGACCTTGCGCAGTCTGTTTATCTCACGGGCGTGCTGTCCCGCCTCACGGCGCACTCCGCACGCATCATACATTACTATGAACGCAAAAGACATAGCAAGTGCCGCTTCTACGGAAGTCACCCCGCAGACACGGCAGGTAGCCATTGCAAGGGAGCAGACGAACGCAGAGTGTGACGACGGCATTCCGCCGGCGCCCCAGATTCGCTCGATCCTGAACGTCTTGTATTTGACCGCGTAAAGTATGGTCTTTAATACCTGCGCCACAAGCCAGCTCACGCCGGCGGTAAGCAGCACAACATTTATGTATTCCGACATTTTTATTTTTTCCTTCCGAGAAGCGCCTCTGTGAGCAGCTTCACAAATTCATTATATTCAAAACACGAAAGCGCTTCCATAGCTTTTTCCGTATAATCCTTCGCCGCTTTCTCCGCTTTTTCGAGCCCGTAAATGCGTACGAACGTGTGCTTGTCGTTTTCCGCGTCGTTTCCGGTCTGTTTTCCGAGTACTTCGGGACAGCTTGTGACATCAAGAATGTCATCTATTATCTGGAACGCAAGCCCGAGGTTTTCAGCGTATTCCGCCGCCGCACGGGCGTATCGCTCCTCCTGTTCGCTTCCCGCGCAGTAAACTCCGCACAGACAAGCCGCCTTTATCAACGCCGATGTTTTCATAGAGTACATCGACAGCAGCAAATCACCGGAAAGATCGCTGCCCGTATTCGCGGTGTCGATCTGCTGGCCGCCGATCATTCCGTCCGCACCGCACAAGTGAGCGAGCGCGTTCACACATTTTGCTTTCGCCGCATCGGGTATCGTCTTTGAGCCCGCTATCCTCTCGAACGGCAGTATCGCGAGCATATCCCCCGCGAGAAGCGCCGTTGTCTCACCGAATGCCTTGTGACAACTCGGCTTACCGCGCCGGAGATCGTCGTTGTCCATACACGGCAGATCGTCATGTATCAGCGAGTATGTATGCATATATTCAATCGCACACGCCGCATCCAGTGCCTTTTCCGTATCTCCGCCGCACATCTCACAGAATGCGAGCGTAAGTACAGGGCGTATCCGCTTTCCTCCGGCGGAAAGACTGTATTTCGCGGCACGTATCACATCACCCTGCGGAGTGTTCTCGTCCGGAAATATGTCATACAGTCTGCTTTCGACGAGCCTTACGAACGCATCGAGCTTTTCCGTATCAGACAGCACCGCCATTGTCTATCCTCTCTATCTCAAGCTTTGCGGCTTCTATATCCTTCTTGCATATCTCAACGAGCTTAGCTGCCTCACTGTACAGTGCGACTGCCTTTTCGAGCGGAAGGTCCTTGTTCTCCATCTCCTCGGAGATCTCGCCGAGCCTTTTATATGCTTCCTCAAATTTCATATCGTATATCCTTTTCCGTGCTCTCAACAACAGCGCTTATACTGCCGCCGGAGAGTTTTATCTTTATCCTGTCGCCCGCGCTGACATCGTCCGCATTCACGAGCGCCTTTCCGTCCTTATAGGTTATCGAGTAGCCGCGCATAAGTATGGCAAGCGGGTCGAGCAGCTTTATCACCGACGCGGTATGCATCAGTGCAGTTTCCTTGTTTTCAACTATCCTACCTGCACGCAGCTTCACGTCGCTGTAAATATCCTCATACTGCCGCGAGCGCTCTTCTATGATGCGTTTCATCTGCGCCGCGAGCTTATCCGCGGCAGGAGCAAGCTTCTGCTCATTCGCCGCGAGACGGTGCATCGGGCTTTTCGCCTTGATCTTTGTATCCGTCATCGTCACCGCGACCACTTTATTCTCAAACACTCTGTGAAGTGACGTTCTTATAACGTTTTTTCGCTCAACAAGCTTTGAAACGAGCTCACGCATATCCGGCACCGCTATCTGCGCTGCCTTTGTCGGAGTCGATGCACGCTCGTCTGCGACAAAATCGGCTATCGTGAAATCCGTCTCGTGACCTACCGCGGAAATGGTGGGAATGCGGCTTGCGAATATCGCGCGCGCAAGCCCCTCATCGTTGAACGCCGAGAGGTCTTCCGCCGAACCTCCGCCCCTGCCGAATATAATGAGGTCGGCATCTGTTTCGTTAGCCTTTCCGAGTGCCGAAACAAGAGACGCCGGCGCATATTCTCCCTGCACGGCGGCGGGTATGAACACGATCCTGACCTCGGGGCAGCGGCTTTCGATATTCTGAAGTATATCATGCAGCACCGCACCGGATTCCGACGTTATGACACATATTTTCCGCGGCATTTCAGGCAGCGGACGTTTCTGTTTAAACAATCCTTCCGCTTCGAGCTTCGCTTTTATCATCGCAAACTGCGCAGCGAGAGCTCCCTCGCCGTCCGGACGGACATCAGCGGCGACGATCTGATAATAACCGCCGGCTTCATAGCACTTGACCGTTCCGCGGACTACCACCGCCATTCCGTCCTCAAGCGCGGCATTTATGTATTCCGCAGTGTTCCGGAATATTACGACGCGTATAGATGCCGTATCGTCCTTAAGCGTGAAATAAATGTGTCCCGACCGCGCGTTCGGGCTGAAATTGGAGATCTCTCCCTTTACGCAAAGGTCCTCAAAAGTCTTTTCCGACCGTATCATGGACGCGATCTTGCGTCCGAGCTGAGAAACGGTAACGGTAAGCGGACTATTCGGCATCCTTGCCCACCGTCCTTATATAGTTGCCGAGAATGCCGTTGATAAAACCGCTGTCCTGCTTTTCGGCGTACTTTTTCGACAGCTCTACCGCCTCGTTGACAGCGACTTTCGGCGGTGCCTTCTCGCTGTATTTTATCTCATAAAGCGCGAGCCGCAGTATGGTCTTGTTCACCTTCGGTATGCGAGATACCTCACGGGTCTTACTGTACTCGGCGATTATGGCGTCAAGCTCATCATACTTCGCTATAACGGCTTCGGCGGTCTTTATCATCTCTTTCGTGACCGTCATCTCATACGCTTCCTCACAGGCTCCGGCGAGCTCAGAGGGCTCTGTGCCCGAAAGCTCGTTCTGGAACAGCAGCAGGAACACACCTTCGCGTATCTCTCTTCTTGTAAGTTTTTCGCTCATTGTCTTTCTTCCTTTTTCTGAACGCCAAGCAGCCCTCCGAAATATTTATCGGAGGGTACTGCCCGATCATTTTGTTTTAACGCCGACTATCTTAACGTTCACCTTCGAGACCGCGATACCGGTCATATTCTGAACAGAGGACTTGACGTGCTCCTGTACCGTTTTTCCTACCTCAAAAGCACGGTAGCCCTGCTCCGTCACAACGTCTATGTCGATAACGGCAGAGTCGCCGTTGAGCTTGACCTTGACAGGCGAAACGAGCTTTGAAGTGAGAGGTGAGCCGGCAAGAACATTAAATCTGCTGACCGGGTTGACCGCAACGCCCTCCACTTCGGAAACAGCCTTATCCGCTATGCTTACGATAACGTTTGTCGAAACTTTGAGGGAGCCCGCTGCTCCGCTCTCTGCGTTCATATCCATGATGTACCTCCGGATCTCTGTGATAGTGCAAAAACGTCTCCGTTTTTTTCAATACACACTATTATATCACAAAAATCCGAAAAGTACAACTGTTTTGTGCTATTTTATTTCAACAATTGTTATATTTTCTGCCGGAACGCTCATTTCACCGAGAAGAGTGCTCTTTATCTGTGCTGCCTGGGCATTGTCCAGCCCCGATGTCTTTACAACGATATTAGCGGTCGAGTCGGTAAGATAGCACAGCGCATCGGAGAATCCCTGCGCCTTCAGCAGGCTCTCTATGCGTGATTCCTTCTCTATGTAGCCGCTCACCTCGCGCACGTCCTCAGAGATCACCGCAAGTTCGTCGGAAGTGCTGTCACCGCCGTAATAAAAACTTTGCAGCACCTCTATTGACTCGTCACGGCTCTTCTGCTTATCGAGACGAGCCTGTGCGAAGTATTCGTCCGAATCGGTGGAAGCCACCGAGATCCCGTCGTCGGTCGTTTCCGCACCGACGAAACGTATCTCGCCGTAAGTCGGTGTGTCCGCCTTTGCGGGTTCGGTCGTTTCCGCAGGTCTCGCCGAATACACAAGATTCACATACACCGCCGCTCCGAGCAGCACCGTAAGCCCTGCCACAGCGATCTGTTTTCTGCCGATGATAAGGTTCAGTCTTTTTTTGCCGAATTTCATAATGTTCCTCCGTTTGTTCATATTGTGAAATTACACGAAACAAGCTTTACTGGCTGCCCGAGACGCTTATGCGCAGCGAACTTATACCAAACACGCCGGTCACAGCCTCGATCACCTTCTCCCTTACCGAAACGCTGTCACCGCCTTCACAAACGACTATCACGCCGCGTACTTTCGGTGCTGTAACCGAAAGCAGCATATCCGCGTTCT
Source organism: uncultured Clostridia bacterium (assembly GCA_947168885.1). Taxonomy (GTDB): domain Bacteria; phylum Bacillota; class Clostridia; order Oscillospirales; family Ruminococcaceae; genus Ruminiclostridium_E. The sequence goes on from CAMVNQ010000005.1 coordinate 224,698, forward strand.
TTCCGTATTCCGTCTGCTCAGACGTATCGAGTGTGACCATTACGTTTGCTTCACCTACCCCTCCGATGCGCGACAGTATCTCGGTGAGCCGCTTTTCAAGCCCGCGTTCATACTCTGCGAGATCGGATACGCCGTTTCCGGCACCGTCCGGCTTTTGCGCGCTCTTCCCGAAAAGACCGGAAAGCGCGATAAGAAGTATTATTGCCGCACCCGCTGCAAGCAGTATCTTCATCGCCTTGTCTGTTTTAAGGAGCTCTTTTATCTCTCCCAGACCAATTATAGCTTTCATTGACCTTCCCGTTCCTTTTCAGTTCTTGAGTCGGGCTCCGCAGTGACTTTTATTCCTGTTCCTGTAACGCTCTTTGCAAGAACAACAGCTCTCCGGCCGTGGAGCTCATACTCTTTCCGTATGAAAACAAGCTTTATTTCACTAATAGATATGCTCCCGCTTTCCGAAATATTAACATCAACATAAATTTTTTCGGGAACTATGTTCTCTTCGGCAAGCTTTTCCGAAATACGCCTGCGAAGTACATCCGCAGTCTCCTTCGCGGTCAGTTTTTCAAGCTGTACGCTGTAATCATTGTATGACGTATCCGCTTCAAGTATGTCGGAAATGTCCCAGAACGGAACGGTTCCGCTCACAGCATTTATCACAGATACAATGAAGAAGCAGGACACGAGCAGCTTAATCTGCGCCGAAAACTTGTCCGACGGCACAAGAGCCTTATACACGCCTGTCATTACGGCGGTAACACATATAGAAACAAGCAATTCTTTCATATATCACAATTTCACGAACGGCAGAATGCAAGCAGTACTGCCGAAGATACTGTCATAAAAACAAAGAAACAGGCGAGTGCCGCAAGTATCACCGACATAGCGTTCTCGCCGGACTTTATCATTCTTCCCGCCGCGCCGCAGCCGAAAAGATCGCTTATCACTCCGGCCGCGAACAGCAGGAACTTGTACATCAGAGCCGTAACCAAAGGCGGAAGCATCATCAGCACGCAAGATGCTATCCCGAAACCGCCTATCCCGCTCCGTAATATGGACATTCCGCCGGCGACAGTCGAAAGTGCTTCCGATACCGCACCACCGACAAACGGTATCGACGACGATACCGTGAATTTGAGCGCCTTCATTCCCGCATTGTCCGAAGACGCGGTTATGATGCTCTGAACCGATAGGATACCGAGAAACAGCGTCATTATAAGCCCGAGCCCCCATATCACAAACTTTTTTATTCCTTCGCAGAGACGGTCGAGCTTCAGATCGGGGTCGGCTCCCGATGCGGCAGTCAGACCTATGATGCAGCCCGTGAGCGGTATTATTACCGACGATGTGATCCGCGAGAGCACCTGTATTGCCGTAAGTGTGACCGAGCTGTACACCGCTGCCGATGCGGTATGACCTCCCACAGCCGCCACCCCCGCAAGCACGGGGACGTATGTGAGCATAAAGTCCGATGCCGCACCGAACACTGTACGTGCGGTATCAATGATGTCACACAGGTACGCCGAAATTATCACCGTCGCGGACAGTGACGCCACAAGCGTGCAGACTCCGGTCATTCCGCCTGCCGCATCGCTGACACCGGAGATCAGTGACGCGAGCAGCACCACAGCTATGACCGACGCAAACATACGCAGCGGCTTGTCCGCGTTTTCAGTCAGCGCGGAGACTATCTTATCCCATATATAGCCCACCGAAAGGTTCTCAGCGCCACCGTTCACCGTAATTCCGCCTTCTTCGAGCTCATCACGGGCTTCATCGGGAAGTGCCGCGTAAAGCTCGTCCGTACCGAACTCCGCCGAACATGGGGTTGCAAAAACTATCAGAGCCGTAAGCACTGCTGTGAGGGCTGCAATAAAGAGCTTCATATCATCAGTCCCTTTACTATGTCAAGTACTGCTCTGAAAAGCGGGACGGAAACGAGCAGTATCGCGGTCTTTCCGGCAAACTCGATCTTCGAGGCTATCGCTCCTTCGCCGCTGTCACGGCAGCATTCGGACGCGAGCCGCGTTATCACACATACCGCAAGTGCCTTCATAAGTATTGCTATGTACGCCGCTTCTGTTCCCGCTTCATCGGAAAGGTCCTTCACAAGTCCGATGAGCGGCTGTACTGACGTTATGACCGCATAAAGGATCACAAGACACGCGGCAAGAGATACGAACAGAGCAAACTCACCGTTTGTCCGTCGGAGAACGGCTGCTGCGGCTGCGGCGGCGATACCCGCTCCGACTATTGCTGCTATGCTCATATCAGAGCCCGAAGACGCTTCTTATCGTGTCAAAAAGCGTCCCTATCTCGCCGACGATCATCATGAGCACCACGACAAGTCCCGCTATCGTTGTCATCATAGCCTGTTCGTCCTTTCCTGACTTTTTCAGCAATATATCGAGTACAGCGACGATAATACCGACACCCGCTATGCGAAAAATAAGGTCTATATCCATATCATCACACCGATCATCAGATTATAACTATTCCCGCGCCTATACCGCAGAGTACCCATACCTTAAACAAAGCCCCCGCCCTTCCGGTGCACTCCTTCTCCGCTTCACAGAGCGACCGTGAGAGCATATCAGCGGTAAGAGAAAGCATCGAGAGCTGGCCGCCGGTATCGCTGTCGCCGAGCCTTGCGCCCGTATCGGCAAGTATCTCGCGGTCGCTCTCCGACAGAAACGGTACTGTATGCGCAGTCTCCGTCCATGCTTCCTGCACAGTCCTGCCCTGTTTCATAAGTGCACAGACACGTTTCAGAAACACAGAATCCCTGTGTGCGCCGGTTTCCGACAGCTCTGTCATAAGCTGCGGAAGAGCTACCGCCCGGTAGCGTATCTTCGCGGACATATCGTCGATAAGCGAGATTACTCCGCGAAGCTGTCTGCACCGTGCTTTAAGCACCGACGAGAACGCGGCTCCGACAGCCGTACATATCACTGCCGCTCCCGCAGCCTCCAATATCCTCACTTCTGTTCACTCTCCAGAGTCCCTTTACTTTGCCGATCTCCGCGCCGCTTCCGAGCAAGGCACAGTAATTGACCGCACCGGCATCAATAAGCGCGCAGACAGCACGATTTTCCGCAGCTTCTTCCATGTTCCCGCAGTGTACCGACAATATGAGCTTCACGCCTTTGCCCGCACAGTCCGCAAGGGTCTTATACTCTGCGCCTACCTCATCACAGACTATGTATTCCGGCGATAAAAGCCGAATTGCACGCAATATCCCCTCGGTCTTCGTGAACATATCGAGCACATCACAATTGAGTCCGATGTCGTTCTGGGGAACGCCTTTATAAACTGCCGCTATCTCGCCGTTCTCATCTATCACTGAGGTTTTGGCGAATGCCGACAGCAGCCGCGCATAATCACGGAGCATAGTTGTTTTTGCGCTCATAGGCGCTCCGAGAAGCAGAAGTCCCTTCATATCCCGCTCAAAGACAGTAAGGCTCATAAGCTTTTCAGCTATGCCCTTGTGCTCGGCAGCTATACGGAGATTTATAGACGAGATGTCCTTTATAGCGGTGACTTCACTGCCCTTTATAACGGCAGTCCCCGTAAATCCCGCTCTGTGCCCGCCTTTGAGAGTGATACGTCCGTCAGCGATCTCACGTTCTGCACTGTACAGCGAGTAATCGCAGAAATACTTGATACAGGCACGAAGCTCGTCCGGTGAAGCAAGTGTGTCACGGCAGATATGCCGCTCATCGGGTGTCTCCACAATTACAGGTCTGCCTGTACGTAGCCGTATCTCACAGGCTTTTTCGGCTATCCTTGCGGGTACCGTCCGTAAGGCGTTCGTGAACGGCGGAAGAAGCGCCGTGGCTTCATAATATCTGTTTGTCTTGTCCATGTTTGTCCGTCCTTTTTGTTTTGTTTCTATGCTATTGTATGCGCTCACGGACAAAGATAGAACTTATTATGAATGCACAATTGTGGAGCGCGCTGCGCGTATATCTGAATTGTGGCAAATCACGACAGAAATAATAACAGACCGATAATCACTATCGGTCTGTTTTGTATTATATTGGTTTTCTCACGATTTCAAATCATCTGCGAAGCGGACATCTTAATTGTGCATTATATTTTGATGCCGTTTTCGAGAAGATCCTCGAAATCCGCGATCGGGACAGGCTTTGCGTAGAAGAAGCCCTGCGCCGTGTCGCAATTGGTATGTTTCAGGAAATCTACCTGTTCCTCGGTCTCAACGCCCTCACAGATGATGTCGATGTCCATTTTATCCGCCATGTCGATAACGCTCGAAAGGAGAATGCTTTCCTTCTTCTGCATATGTTCTCCGGAGAAGAATCCCTTGTCGATCTTGAGTACGTCAACGGGCATACGTTTGAGAAGCGACAGCGACGAATAACCGGAACCGAAATCGTCGATAGATACCTTGAATCCGCGCTCACGAAGCAGCCCGAGCGTTTTTATAGCGTCTTCCTCGTTGGCAATGAACACGCTCTCTGTAAGCTCAAGCTCTATGAGCTCGGGGTCGATCCGATAACGGCGGACGATCTCGACAAGGTGTCCGATAAAGTCGTTTTTAAGCATATGGATACGCGATACGTTCACCGAGATAGGAACGACCGTCATTCCGGAATCCATCCTGCGGCGCAGGTATTTGCAGACCTCCTCGTAAACGAAGAAGTCTATGTTTACAATGAAACCGTTCTTTTCGAGGAACGGAACGAAGCTGTCGGGTGTGACGATAGCACCATTCGGCTTTATCCAGCGGACCAAAGCCTCCGCGCCGACGATCTTGTTGTGCGAGATAGAGACTTTCGGCTGGAAGAACACCTTGAATTCGCTGTTCTTGAGAGCGCGCATAGCGTCACCTGCGATCTCGATAGTGCGGTTGAGCTCTTCACGCATCTCTGCCTTATAGACGCTGCAAATAGCGATGCTGTGCGCCTTCGAGAATTTGAGAGCGAGGTTTGCATTGTCATAACAGGTATCGAAGCTGAAAGCTGCGGTCATATCGGGTATATACGCGCTCGACATTATGCCGAAGCTTGAATTGCCGCCGACAAGGAGCTCGTTCGACGAGAAGCGCCGTGTGAAGTTTTCAAATTCGGTTACTATGTTATCGTCGTATTCCGCGAGTGCGCAGAAGCGGTCAGCCTCGACCCTGCACACAAAGCGTACCTTATCGGAGAAGTACGAGAAAGCGGAGGCGAAGCTCTTAAGAAGCTCGTCGCCCTCTTTATATCCGTAACGGCTGTTGACATAGCTGAAATTCGAGAAATCCGCCATAAGGAATACGAATTTGTCGTTCTCGAACACGGTCTCCATGTATTTGATAACGTGAGATTTGAAGCTTCTGAAATTCATAAGACCCGTAAGCACGTCGTAGCTTGCCGCGTAATTCGCATCATCACGGGATTTTTCGGACTCACGGAGCTTTATCATGTATGAGAAGATTATGCGTGTAAGATCTTTCAGCACCTTCGCTTCTTCTATCGAGCAGCGGTACGAGCTGACAGGATCCTGAAAGCTCACCATACCGATGAGTTTTCCGGCACGGAAAAATCCGCAGACAGTAGCTGAACCTATCCTGTTGGAGGCAAGATATGAAACATAAGCGTTATCCTTCAGAGCCCCGTCGCTGTCCGTATAAACGGAAAGCAGAAAGTTCTTGTCAAAGTGGCTGCAGAATTCGTTCAGCTCCTTGTTCGAGAAGCGTATTGAGTCTGTTCTTGCTGCATCGGCGCTTTTTGAACGCCATATATAAGTATCTTTGAACGTTCTGCCGTCAACTACGCACTCGGACACAACTATGCGTCCGAAGCGGAAATGCTTTCCGGTCTTTTCGATTATCGAGCGTACCGCGGAATCCATATCAAGACCCGCCTCTGCCATTTCAAACGCGCTTGAAAGAATGTCAGAGCCGAAACCCGTCGAGTTGCTGAAAAAGTCCATGCCTTTCTGATAGCGCTCAACACGCGGCAGAGGTTTTTCCTCCTCGATCGGTGCAGCGTCATCGTCGGTATAGAATGTATAGCAGCTCTTTCCGGCTCTCTTCGACTTATAAAGCGCAATATCCGCTTTTCTGTAGAGCTCGTCGAACGTATCGCCGTCCTTCGGGAAAAGCGCGATACCGAGGCTTCCCGATACCTTTACACCGCTGTCGAGTTCATCGCCGTAGATAAGACCGAATATCTTGCATATATCGGAAGCCTTCGATTCGATGTGAGACTTGTGGTTCATTCCGCGCAGGAACACGATGAACTCATCGCCGCCGATACGTCCGATGACATCGTTCGCACGGAAGAGATCCTGCATCTCCTGCGCAAGATCGGTAAGAAAGCTGTCTCCGAAGAGATGACCGAGAGTATCGTTGACCTGCTTGAAGTTATCGACATCGACTATTATGAACGCGTCGCATGACTCGCGGCTGTCGGTTCGCAGAAAACTCTGGATAAGTGTCTTGGTCGCTGATTTGTTGTAAAGCTTTGTGAGAGGGTCGCGCTCCGCCTTGTCTATAAGGCGCTGATTTGCGATCTTTATCGTGCTTATGTCCTCGACCTTGCCGACAGCGCTCCTGTATTCGCTGTCAACTGCGCCGCGGTTGGTCTTTATTGTGACCCTGTACCATCTGTAATCGGGATCAAGCGGGAATTTCATGCGTATCTCGAAAACTCCGCTGTCAACTCCGGTCTTGAGGTTGTTGCAGATAAGGCCGTACGTTTCTTCGTCCTCGTCGTTGAGATAACCGCTCGCAGAAAAGTAATTCTCGAAATCGTCAATGGTAAGGCAGTTCACGAACGTGCCGCCGGTATTTCTGTACGCAGTCAGCAAATCGGTGTTTTTGTCGTACTTGAATATATAATCTGCGGATATGGACATTACCGAGAACATCATATCCACCATTTCGCCGCTTTCCTTCGCGGCGTGCCCGAGTTCGGAAATATCGTGGAGAAGCACACTGCAGCGGTGGTCGTGACCATAGCTCTCTATGCTTACCTCTGCATATATCGAGATGTGCGATCCGTCGAACTTCGTTGCTTCAACGTCGAGACCGAAGACATTGCAGTTCTTTGACAGCGCATCTATCTTTCCGAGAAGTATCGAAGCATATTCGCGTCCGATAAGTCTGAATCCGTATGCGCTCGGCTCCATATCGAGGTATTCCTTCTTGCTTGCTCCGAGAAGCGCAAAATACCTGTCGTTTGCCCATGTAAGGCGTGCATAGTTTCCGTCGTAAACGAACACGGCGGCCGCACAGGGTATCTCACCGAAAAGTGCGTTCTTTTCGCCTAAATCGCCGACAAGTTCCATATTCTATCCCTGCTTTCGATCCTGATTTCTGATATATGATAAGTGATGTAAGACATTATCCGAACACAAGCTTCATATAAGTTTCCGGATATGTCAGATCCTTCCGGTAAGCTATTCGTATCTTGTCACCGTACTTCACCATACCGAATATCTGCATTTCATCACCCTTGCTGAGCGTGAATATCTTCTTTACCGCTTTCGTTGAGAGGTCAAACGAGTAAACGTATTTATTCGAATTGAAATACAGCTTTCCGTTCATGAACACTATAGAAGAGTATATGTCCGAATAAATCTTTGTGCCATAGGCTGATGTCACACCGCCCTTTGAACTTCTCAGGCAGAACCATGAAGTATTAAGCTTTGCGAGAAGTGTGCAGGTCTGCTTTTTGATATTATATCTGTAAAGCTTAACAATATGGTTATTTCCGTTCTTTCCACCGTCAGTAACATAGTAATAATTTCCGTTGTCGTAACAAATTGCCGAGTTCACACCGGCCCAGAACGCATTGTCATAGCTCGTGCTGGTCGCTGCGGCGTAATTTCCCGCGATCTTCCAATTACTGTGCATAGACGACGATCTTCTGCACTTTGTGTCGCTCATAAGGAAATTATCGTGGCTGATACCGCCGTAACGGTCGTACATGGAATTGCCGTCGGTGTCGTTCACGTCGTCAAGGGTAAGATCGACGTGATACCAGTTACTTCCGATCTTAACGTAGTTCCAGATATGATTCTGGCTTTCCGAATAAGCTGCCGAGCATTCTATACCGAGATAGTTGTTGAGTATGTACGAATACGCAAGGGTATAGCCCTGGCAAACGCATGAGCCTTCAACAAGACAATTGTAGGCGTTGTACTTTTTATGCCCGAAATCATAGCGGCAGTTCTGTATAATGTAATCATGAACATAAAGAGCCTTGTCAACATCGGACATATCATCGGTTATTCCCGCTATAACCTTCTTCGCGGCAGCATCCATTTTTTTCCGTGCTTCGGCGAGCTTGCTTTTCGGCATAACATACTCAAAGACTACACCTGTGATCTTCTGATAGCTTCCGAATGGTGTATAGGCATTGTCGATAAAGAAAAGCTCCGGATGAGTATAGAACACTGACGTGATAGCATCTTTAGTCTGATCGAACGACCAGCCGTTCCTGTCAACGAATTTCTCAATATCTATAGTTCCCTGCTGGTAATTCTCCAGCCTTTCAGCTATATAATCGCCAAGCTCGTCTGTCGCCGCATCGGCATATACCGGAGCCGTCAAAACTGCTGCGGCAGTAATGAGCGATAAGAAAAAGCACAATATTTTCTTCATAAAAGACCTCACATAAACGTGCATATACAATTATTATACAATACTCCGCTCTATAAATCAAGTCTTTTTGCGTTAAAGCGTCAGAATTTTGGTTATTTTGATATTTTTCAGGCAATTATTTTGTGCAGATGTAATGGATTGCCCCATTTTTATCAAATTTGCCCTTCCCACGCACACAGCGCGGAAAGGGCATCATAAACGTTCACTTTTTAACAGCATTGCCGAAGATATATCCACCGAATGACGGGTCATAGACTATACCGCCGACTCCGGACGCGAGAAAGATCTGTCCTGTCTCGAAGCAGAACGGCACGAACCAGCCGCTGTCAAGGATAAGCTGCTCGGCTTCAAGAAGGTATTTCGCAGCGGACTTGCTGTCCTTTGCGGTATGTGCCGATGCGAGTATGTCGTCAAGCTTGCGGCTCGACACGCCGCCGTAATTCTTCTGCGACAATGACGAAAACGCGGACAGGAATGTGAGCGGGTCATTACCGCCGAGACGCACCATCGCGGCTTCAAAGTTTCCGTTCTCCAGCGCTGATATGTAATCCGGATACGGCAGCTCTTCTATCATGCAGTAAACTCCGAAATTCTTCTGCCACTGCTGTATAACCGCGCCGATACCCTGCCGCAGAGCCGTTCCCTCAGGGATCAGCAGCTTCATCCCCGTGAGTGCCCCGTCGCCGAGCTCGCGCACAGCACGGGTACCTCGCTCGATAAGCTCATTCTCCGAGTACAGCGACTTTGCGGGAACACCTGCATTTTCGCGGTACTCACCGGAGGAAGCATCCGACGGAACGATACAATCCGCGGGGGAATAGACATCGCCGGATACGCCGTTCACAAATCCTCCGAGCGCTATACGCAGGTCGGTGCTCTCAAACGCGCCGCGGGAATTGAATACCACGCCCCAGACGCTCTTTGGGCACGGTCTCACTTCATATCTGCCGGAAAGCCTTGTTATCTCGTCAGGAACGGCAGTGCAGTAAACGTCTGTCCTGCCGTCAAGAAAGCTCTCATAGCCGTTTGCGTTTATCATGAACGTGACACCTCGCGGTGCTGTTCCGAGAGTTTCCGCATTGAGCCCATTACGCTTAAGCTCGATGAAATTTCCGTCCCTGACCCACTTGTCGTAGTGCCAGCGACTCACATAGAAATATCCGTTCGAGCCGATGCAGTCGCCCACTAGTCCGTACTGTCCCTCGGTAAGCTCGTAATACTCGCTGTTACAGGGCATAGCAGGGGCAGCCGCGAGAAGGGACTCAAAGTCTGCGCACGGCTCCGCAAGCGTTATCATGAGTTCATACTTTCCGGTCGCTTCGACACCAAGCTGTGTCAGGTCGGTGATTTTCTTTGTGTTTATCTCCTTTGCGTTTTTGATGCAGTAATATTCCGGAGCACGCTCGGAGCGCATCGCGGGATCAACAAGACGGCGGAACGCAAAAACGAAATCCTCGGCGGTACATTCGGCGGAAAAATCATCCTTTCCGTACCACATGACATTTTCCGACAGCTTAAACTTATAAACGAGCCCGTCGTCACTGACCGAAACGCTCTCCGCCATTGCGGGAACGACCTTTCCGCCGTCGTCATGACGGTAAAGCCCACGAAAAACGTTCGCAACTATCTGCTCTGCATCGTCACCTGTGCAGGTCTGCGGGTCAAGCGTTGCCGGACTTCCGGAGATAACCGACGTGAACCAGCCGTTCAGCCCCTTTTTGCCGTCGTCATTGCTGCTGCCGCCGCACGAGGATAAAGAAAACAGGGATGTCACGGTAAGCGCGGCAGCCGCTATGTATGCTGTGATCTTTTTAAAGGTCAACGGTTACAGCCTCCCCTTTTTCAAGGCTTTTCGGAACATCGATGAGACGCTGGTTGCGGCTCCCTCGGTAATGAAGTTCAAGCGTTCTCTCCGCGAGTACGAACCGCCCGTCAACAAGCACATCGAGCAGTCCGAGCAGGCGCTTCACCTGCGGCTCTCTTTTGGATTTGGCGAGAAGCTGCTCGAACGTCCAGCCCGAGTAGCTCATTAGATGATACCCGTCTGCTTTGAGCTTTTCGCCGAGCTCTGCGAGAGGCTCCGCCTGACAGAACGGCTCTCCGCCGGAATATGTCACGCCCTTTACGAGCGGGAACTGCTTTATCTTGTTGTAGATCCTGTCAGTATCCGCGAGCCGTCCGCCGTCGAAATCGTGGGTCTCCGGGTTGTGACATCCCTCGCAGTTATGCGGGCAGCCCTGAACGAATATAGTGAACCGTATCCCCGGTCCGTCAACGTATGATTCGGGGACCAGCCCCGCAAGTCTTATATGCATATCTATCCTTCTTTGCTCTCATCTGAATGAGGTGCCATATAAAGCCGGAATACGCAGCGCACACCGCTGTTCCCGCAATAAGCGCGTCAGGCAGTAACGGGAGCGCCTGCGGCAGATCCGGCTATGTCAGTCATACTCCCTGTTGTTCGAGATGTATGAACGCACGCGAAGCGGTACGCCTACATCGTTTGCGCGCTCGCGGCAGAGCTCAAGCTCTTCTTCGCCGATAACATCAACGACAGTGAACTTAACGTCCGGAATGAACGAGTGCGTCACAATAGCAAAGTTGAGCATCGAATTGTACGACGCGAGCCCGAACCGCGACTTCGTTATATCAAGATATTTATGCGGGTCGGAAGCGTTCAGGCTTATCGAAACGCTGTCAATGAGTCCGCGCATGGAATATAGATCAAATGTCGGGTGAATAAGCGAGACAAGACCGTTCGTGTTTATGCGTATCTTCATATCAGTCGTCGCCTTGATGTACTTTGCGACTTCAAGAAGCTCGTAAGGACGCTCCATAGGCTCACCGAAGCCGCAGAACACGACCTCGCTGTACTTCGACTTATCTACCGCGTCGAACGCCGCTTCTATCTCTTCGACCGACGGTTCGTGCTCAAGCCACAAGCTATCATTCTCGCCCACGGTCTCGTCGTTATGACGAATGCAGAATGTGCAGTTGCAGGGGCATTTGTTCGTTATATTCGCGTACAGCGCCCCGTTTAGATCATAAAATATCTTCATTGCTTTCATATCGTCAGCTCCTTTAACGAAGAATTATTACCCGCTGTACCCCGCTTTCGGCGAGGTACAGAAAAATATCTCCGACAGAATACATTATACCACACTGCGCGGGAATTGTAAAGAGCAGTTTCTTATCCTGCGTACATTATCCGTCCGGTCTCAGGATCCACCTTTGCGCGCCCGCTGCGTACAGCATGGGAAATACCCATTGACACCGCAAGTTCGGCAGTCTCGGTCGTTCTTGCGAAACCGAACAGCTTTGCCGTTTCCTTGATAAGCTCGGCACGTTCAAGACTTATCGACGTTTTAAGGATATACACGACTGCCGATCCTATCTCCTCGGTCGCAATATCGTCGAGCTTTCGCTTCGTTCCGTCTTCCGCCGCACCGCGGAAATCATCGTAAGACGACGGATCCGTTTCAAAGCTCCAGACGAATACCGACTCGTTACGTTTTGTCATTTCGGATCCAAGTGTATCAAAAACTTCCGCAAAACGAGCTTCCGCCTTTGCCGACTTCTTCATACCGAATGCAGCAAGTACGTAGTGCAGCAGTACATCTCTGCTCACAGGCGACTCCCATTTCACAGCGGCTTCAATGATGCGCTTTATCTGCGAAGTAGAACTTCCGTCATAGTAGTATTCCTGATCTCCTATGACATCGGGAACGAACGGCACGTAAACGTGTGCATTCTCGTCTTCGGCCGGCATTTCCTCCTTTTCAAAGGTTATTTCACGCTTCTTCGGCTCGGACTGTTCTTCCTGCGGCTCGCCGTTTCTTTTAGCCGCAAGCGTCGTTTCTATCTCACTTTTGAGATAATCCATGACTTTTGCGGAATTATCGAGCCAGTCAAGCACATGAACGTTGACTATCCGCCAGCCGAGACCGCGCAGCACAGACGGCTGCACGATATTGCGGTCACGCGCGTTCGTGAGCTCAAATCCGCTCCTGCTGCCGCACATTATGCCGAGCAGGTATCTTCCCTCTTCATCGGGGTCGATAACACCAATATCTATCTTGTATTCCGAGCTTCCTATGCCGCGGCGGACGCTGTAACCGAGCTTTCCGAGTTCTCTCGCTACACTGTCCGCGAAAGCGCCGCCCGCCTTGTCGGCAGAAACGACCTTTCTTATCGGAAGCGCGGAACTTCCCTTAGCGGCGAAATCAAGGAAACCACGGAGCCCCGCCACACCCTCGGAGCGCGATCTTGCGACATCTATCTGCTCCGGTCTTATAACCGAGTAAACTATCATTTCTTTTCTCGCACGTGAGATGGCAACGTTCAGGCGGCGCCAGCCCCCGTCCTGATTTACGGGACCGAAGTTCATCGAAACATTGCCGTCCTTGTCGGGACCGTAACCTATCGAGAACAGGATGACATCACGCTCGTCACCCTGTACATTTTCAAGGTTCTTGACGAGTATCGGTTCGTACATCTCGTTTGCGTACTGCTCAAGCTCGGGATTTTTCCGGAGCTCGTCGGCGATCATATCGTCGATAAGTATCTGCTGAACGATGTTGAACGTAACGACACCGATACTGTCCTTACGCAGTTCGGGATCGGAAAGGCGGCGTACTATCTCTGCCGTGACCGCTTCCGCTTCGGCGCGGTTCTGCTTCGAGCCGCCCTTGTCGTAGAAACCGTCAACGTGCACCCATGTCACCTTTGAAACGAGGTCGTCCGGCGACGGGAACGTACGCAGACTGTTGTCATAGTACCGGCTGTTGCTGTACGCGATAAGGCTCTCATGGCGCGAGCGGTAATGCCAGAGAAGATGTTTCTGCGGCATTGCAAGCGCAAGACAGTCGTCAAGTACACTTTCGAGATCCTCGATCTCAATATTGTCCTCGTCGACCTGATTTGCGGTAAAGAACGATGTCGGCGGAAGCTGTTTCGGGTCACCGACTACTACTACGTTCTCACCGCGCGCTATCGCGCCAACCGCTTCACTTGTAGGAAGCTGTGAAGCCTCGTCAAAGATAACGAGATCGAACTTTCCGAACGAAGGGTCGATGTACTGTGCCGCGGAGATAGGCGACATCAGCATACACGGACAAAGCCGTCCGAGAAGGTTCGGAATACTGTCGAAAAGCTTTCGTATCGACATACCGCGCGCACCGCTCTTTATCGCCTTTTGAAGTATCGCAAGCTCGGATGAGCTTCCGGACTTTCCTGTCGATGTATCGGGAACACGGGCAGACAGGCGCGATACAAGCTCCTCTATCGTGAGTTCCTCAAAGCGTGCGGTGAAGTTGCGGTATTTCTCAACAGTACGCTCATATTCCGCGCCCTGGAACGCCTTCAGCAGCGGTTCGGATACTACTGCGCGGGAAATGACGGTCCTGCAGACAGACGCGGCTATCGCGCCCTTCACGCTGCTCTCGTCGAGAACGCCGCTTCTGTACGCTTCCGCGGCAGGTGAAAGACCGAGCCCGTTAAGCTTGCGCAGACCGTTTTCGAGGACAACTCTGTCGCGAAGCATACCAACACTTCCGCAGTAGCCCTCGGCTTCTTTTCTGACCTCTCCGAAAAAGTCCGCGCCGCCGCATACGGATATGATGTCCGCCGCAAATTCGCTCTTCATGCGGTCACAGACACCGAGCAGATCGAAGTAGCGCAGTTCCGCTTCGGACAATGCGGGCTGCAGCGCTGGGTCGCTCTTCTTGGCAACGATCGCGGCTTTAAGCTCGGGAGTGATGTTACCGAGCATATCGCGCATAGCAAAAGACGTGGGAACAGCCCCTTTAATGCGCTCAAAAGCGGTATCCGCACCGCGCCAGTATTCACCGAAATACTTTGTTACCGCAGGATCCGCACCGGTGAGCATAACATAAAGCTGCTTGTATTCCGAGAGCGTCCCGAGTATCTCGGTTATGTTCTCTTTTGTGACGAGCGAGGGTGACTTCGCATAAAGCGCGAGCTCCTTTACCTGTTTGCCGGAGCCTATCGCCTTACCGATGAAGTTGCTCTGCTGCACCTTTTTCCAGTTTATCAGCGCCGCATCAGCGTCATAGCTCCATACACTCTGCTCGAATTTCTCGCTGTAATCCGCGCGTATAGCAGCACACCTAATTCCCGCGTCGATGAGTTTATCCATATCCTCACGGACGAGACGCGGGTTCTCGCCGTTTATGATGCCGTCGATAAGAAGTTCCGTTCCGGTGACTTCCTTAAGCAGCTTAATCAGCCCGTCGATACCGTTCTTATCGGAAGGCAGTGCCGCACCGAGAACCGCCGACAGCGCAGAATATGCCGAAGCGGCGTCATCCGCCTTGTTTACAAGGAGCTCGGAAAGCTCGGCGAACGCGCTGCGCAATTCGATAGTGTACTCGGTCAGGCAGACGTTCTTAAGCGGCGAGTCTTTCAGCCCGCCGAGCCCTCTGCCCGCCGCTTCCGCATCGGACGCGGCTTCAAGCCATGACGAATAATCGAACGACGTAGCTCCCTCGATAAGCGCGGGATCAATGCTTATCCTGCCGTCGAACGCCTGTGCGGCTTCATAGCCCGCTATCGCGTCCGAAACGGACATTCCTGCCGCACGTTCTTTATAGAGCGCAGCCATTGTGTCGTTGAGCTCCTTACGCAGAGAGTGAAGTTTCTCCGCAGTCTGTGCGTACTCAGACGGAGGCTTTATACGGCTCATGGAAAGTGCGGATTCAAGCTGGTTCAGCACGGCGCGCTTATTCGATTTATTGGAGTGCAGTTCAAGACAGAACGGATCAAGCCCTATCTTAGCGAGACGTTTCTGTACGACGGACAGCGCTGCCATTTTCTCCGCGACGAACAATACGGACTTGCCCTGAAACAGGGCATTCGCGATCATGTTGGTTATAGTCTGTGATTTACCGGTCCCGGGCGGTCCGTGGAGCACGAAGCTGCGCCCGAGGGACGCTTCGTAGATTGCCGCAAGCTGCGACGAATCGGCGCTCATCGGCACAGCCATATCCGCGGGCATGAGCTTCTCGTCGAGGGTATGCGGCGAAAGGTCAAGCTCTTCTGTTTCCCATTCGGTCTTACCGGACATCAAGCTCGCGACCACCTTGTTCTGTGCAAGCTCGTCGGAGCGGTTGCGTATGTCATTCCACATGATGAAGCGGCTGAACGAGAATTGCCCGATAAACGCAAGCTCCTCTATATCCCAGCGCTTTTTCGACATGACAGCCTGTCTCATCGTGCTGAGAACAAGCGGTATATCAACGCCGTTCTCATCCGTCGGAAGCGGGTCAAGCCCGTTTATCGAGAGCCCGTGATCCTGACGCAGATATTCGAGCAGCGTTATGTTCATCTGCGTCTCCTCACCGCGTATGCGGAGGGAGTACGACTTATCCTGTATCTTTTTCACGAGATCGACCGGCACGAGTATGAGCGGCGCATATTTCGGCTTTGCGCTCTTGTCCGTCTCGTACCAGCGCAGAAATCCGAGCGCAAGATAAAGTGTGTTCGCGCCGTTCTCCTCAAGGCTCACCTTAGCGTCGCGGTGGAGCTTCTTGAGTGTTTTTTCAAGCTCTGTCTCGCTTACAAATGTACGCAGACGACGGTTTTTGAACTCCGACTCGGCGATAGACGTGATCAGGTCTTTCTCGTTTTCGATCTCGTATATCTTGCTGTCCGAAAGAACAAAAGACTTTTCCTGCGGCGCAGGCATTATCCGGAAGCTCTCGCCTTCCGAGATGACATCTTCGAGTTTCGCGATGTCCGCGGTCATGAACTGGACATTCGACGATGTCGGGCGGAAGTTCAGAAGGCTGTTACGCAGGCTCAGGTCGAGCAGCTTGCGTTCCCAGATCATCTGCTTCGTAAGCTCTTTTCCCTCCGCAAAACCGCCGCGTCTCGTAACGTCAATAACGCGCGGCGCATCGGTGATCTCGTCCTCCGCTCGTCTGCCGTAGTCCACTGCCTTATATTCGCCGTTCTCGGCGACTCTCGCAGGGATAGGACGTATCCCGCTCCCGCGGCAGCGGCGTACATCGACCGCGCATACAAAATCCTTCGTCTCGTCGAGATGCGCAACAGCGTGCTTCTCCGCGTGCATAAAATCGGCATCGGAGCCGGCGACGAAATCCGTGCACTCAACGAGACATATCTGATCTATGCCCTCTGCGGCACGCTTTTTCAGCGCGGACGCGTCGTCCTCCGCACAGTCGGCGAATGTCTCGTCATCAAGCCAGAGGCCTGCAAAGGCGTGTCCCTTGACGATGACAACAAGCGGGTTCAGCCCTATCTGTTCAAGACAGGAAGCGTACAGCAGCGAAAGGTCAAGACAGGTGCCGTGCTTCTCGGAAATGACCGTATATGGAAGGCGAACGCGCTGGCCTCTTTTCTCGTAGCTTGCGGGCGGAACGATATAGGCTATGTTTCTCGCCTGAAGCGCGGCGTATATCGCTGCTGCCTGCTGTTTCACAATGTTCGGGTCCTCGGACTGATAGCCCATGAATGACGGTGAACCTGTCCAGGTCTGCATATATACGGCGGCTTCGGAGACTATCTCGTTGACAAGCGGGTGGTTAGGCGCGCAGAACGCGCTTATGAGCTCAGGCATCACGGAAACGCCGCTCCATTCGTCATACGCCAATATCTCAACGGGGATGTCGATCTCGGCGAGCGTTTCGCCGTCCTTTTCGGCGGATATATGGATATTGCCCGCAGTCTTTTCCGTAAGCGAGAACAGAAGCTCCGGCGAAAGCGTAAGTTTAACGGGAGCTATCTCTGTAGTCCGAAGTCCTTCCACAAACTGCACTTCAAAAAGAAACGGCTTAGCGAACGCGGGGTCGAAATCCACGCGGACGGTAACACCCTCAACTGAGCTCTCTCCGTCGTTCACGAGACGGATGCTCCTAATGAGCGGTATGTAGTTCTGCTGCATCGCAAAACTGAAAAAGCCGGTGGTAAACGCTTCTATCCTGATATTTCCGTTCATATCGCATATCCTTTCAGGTAAATTTCACATAATAACAGTATATCATTTCTGCGCCGAAAAATCAATACAAAGGTATTGAAAATTTTGCTGTTTTGTGATAGAATGTTACCGTTAATACGAAACACAACGAAAGGCGGTCCATTATGGCTATTTTTACGGCAGACAACAAGGCTTTCGCTTACATGGGAAGGACGGACTTTTCCGACCCGAAGGCTCCTATGCTCATCTATCCGGGCGCAAACATAAAATTCGGATTTTCCGGTAGCTCACTCGCGATAAACATCATCAACATACACATGGGGTATGACAGCGTTCATCTCGGCGCGATAATCGACGGGTTCCAGTACAAATATGAGATAAAAAAAGAGGATACCCAAAAGCACATTGTACTGATAGAGGGTCTCGACCCGGAAACGCCCCACACCTGTATGATCTTCAAGCGTCAGTCGGCACAGCACTATTTCCGCTTTGTCTCCGCGGAAGCGGACGACATACACCCGCTCGACCTGAAATACAGCTTAAAGCTCGAATTCTTCGGTGACAGCGTCTCGGCGGGAGAATGCTGCGAAGCGATATACAACGAGGGAATGTGCGACCCGAACGACCACAAGGGTGTTTACGACAACTGCTATTTCAGCTATACTTTCTCGGCTGCACGTAAGCTCAACGCCGAGTTCAACAACAACTCACAGGGCGGTCTCGCCCTCCTCGACCACACAGGCTATTTCTACGGACCGGACATCGAAACGCTCACCGGTCTCGAAAGCACTTACGACAAGCTCAGCTACGTTCCATACGCGCCGTGCGGGGTGTCGGACTGGGATTTTTCCCGCTATACGCCGGACTTTGTCATCTTCGCGATAGGTCAGAACGACCACAATCCGAACCCCGAAAAAGTGTATGACAAGGCTTATACCGAAAATTGGAAAGCAAAGTACAAGGAAATACTGCTCGACCTTAAAGAGCGCTACCGGACAGCCCGCTTCATAATCATCACGACTGTTCTCAAACACGATATGAAGTGGGAATACATACTCGACGAGATATGTGCCGAGCTTGCGGATCCGTCAGTCATGAGACTGCGGTTCAGACGTGCGGGGCTCGCGACTGACGGTCACCCGCGCATCACAGAGCAGGAGGAAATGGCGGAGGAACTCACCGCATACATAAAACAGCTCATTCAGCAGTAACAGCAAGAAGGACCCCCGCCGCCGGCGGGGGTCCTTACGCTGATGTGGCGTTTTTTATCTTCTGTACCGCATATTTGACGCGTTACGCGAGAAAAGGACAGTACGGTCACGAAGATTTATCTTCACAACGCTTAGTCCGTAGTTCTCAAGCTCGTGCTTTGCCTGCATGAACGAGTCGTCAACATACGCACCGCAAATTGAGTAGATCTCGTCGAACGTGAGAGTCTCCGTTCCGAGACAGCTGTCCTTAAGATAGTTCCATAGTTTTGTGTACTTGCTCATTTTTATAATTCTTTCCGTCTTAATCTGACATCCTGTAATACTCCTCAAGTCGCGGACGCGCACTCACATAGTATTTCTCGAGATTCTTGTCGAAGTGTTTTCCCATACCGTCCATAATGATAGCATCCGCCTTGTCGAACGGCATACTTTCCTTATAAACACGCTTGCTCACGAGCGCGTCGTAAACATCGGCTATCGCCATTATACGCGCTTCTATCGGGATCTCCTCACCCTTAAGCCCTTCGGGGTATCCGGACCCGTCCCAGCGCTCGTGGTGATAGTGTGCGACATTCTCGGCTATTATATGAAAATCGATGTCATCGGTGCCTTCAAGTATCTGATGAACTATCCTTGCGCCCTCTGCGGCATGGGTCTTCATAACCTCGAACTCCTCGTCGGTGAATCGTCCGGGCTTACGGAGTATCGCATCATCTACCGCTATCTTTCCAAGGTCGTGCATAGGCGCGGCTTTGATGAGGTCCTTACAGAACTCGTCATCGAGTCCGAGCTTGTTGTCCTTCTTGATCTCGTCAACGAGCATCTTTACAACATCGCTCGTGCGGCGGATATGACCGCCGGTCGAGTTGTCACGGCTTTCTACCATCGCCGCCATACCGAGAATAAGCTTGTCGTGCATCTCGACAAGGCTTTTCGTCTTTTCCGCAACTTCATTGGTAAGAGCGGTGTTATACTTGTTTATCAGGCTTATGTACTTCTGGTTCTTTGTATCGTCTGTTATAACGAACTGATAGCCTCTCTTGCGGCTGCCCTGATATAGGTAATTTATATCTATCAGGAATATTTTTCCGTCCTTTTCGTAATTGTGCTTATCCTTAGACTCATCGGCAAGAAACTCATCGAGCCACAGGAGAAGTGTATCCCTGAGCTTCCCGCTCCTTCCGAAAGAACGGTCAACGGTAAGCTCCGACAGCTCAGGGAAAACGCTGAGAGCCACGTCGTTGCATCCGAGATACTTTCTCTTAAGGTCGATAGATACAAGTCCCGTCTCGTTCGTCTGGACAAGCGAGTCGATTACAGTATCGGACACGTCATAGAGATACATACGGTCAACGATCATAAGATAAACGATCTGCGCTATAAGATATGCTACAGGAACGAGTTCAAGCCCTTCGAGAACAAGTCTTCCGAGGAAGAACGCAAGCATAGAAAGCGTGACCGGAACGAAAAGAAGCTGCACGATCCTTTTTGAGACAGTCTTTTTTCGTATGTAGGTGTAAACGGAAACAACAATACCGGCAAGAAAGTAAAGTATGACCATGACGTAGAACACGGTATGCATGAAGCCGTACCCCTTGTTTACGATCACAGTACCGCCGTATATCGTGCTTATATCCGCTTTTGTATAGAAAACAGGATTCTTTCCGATGGTGAGCGTTGACGAATACACGATAAAACTTATCAGTATGAGCAGGGTGTTCACTATCTTCGGAAGCTTCACATCACACAGGTTGAATACGCTCATCATAATGAAGAGCGGCAGGAAGCATCCGCCGAAATAAACTATGTTGTTGCCGATAAGCGCTTCGCCGAGCGTCTTTGAGTGTGTGATAAACACATAACCGACGTCAGCCATGGGAATTATCGTAAATATCAGAGTAAAACGTACATCAAACCGCTTGCGCCATATATAAGCATAGACCACAGTAAGCATAAACGACAGGAAAAGCAATACATCATAATATATCACAGCCATTTCGTTTCACCTCTGAGCGCACACTGCCATGTGCGTAAAATATACGTTTATTATATCACAAACGGTGTTGATTTGCAAGACCTTTTGTGAAAACCTATGGTTTCATGCACATCATTGACATTTTATTAACAGCAAACTGCTCAAAAAAAATTGTTTCTGAAACAAAAAATCGTTCATTCCTCTATACTCTCCCCGTTCGTCCGCCAAAACGCTTGACAAAAAGACACCGATGTGTTATAATTTCAGCGTTATTCGGGAATTTGACGGATATTCCGGCTGTTTCCGGATATTATAGAAGAGAAACGTTAAATGTAGAAAAGGAGCAAAAAATGAAAAAAAAGATCTTAGCGCTTGCAGCTGTCTGCGCTGTTCTCGCTGCGGCAGGCTGCAATAACAACGGTCAGGCAGGCGGTACTACTGCGGCTGCAACAACCACTACCGCAGCTACTACCACAGAAGCGGCTACAACTACAACAACAGCGGCACTCGAGACAACTACAGAGGCTGCCACCGAAGATACGGAAGCTCTCACAGATCCCGCGCCTTCCATGGATGGCGTTATGACTCACGAAGAGTACATCGCAGCAGAGCTTGACACACCCGTTACCGTATTTACCTATATTCAGGGTAAGCAGGGCTGGTGGGAAGACAACGGCGTAGGTCAGGCTTCATTCTACGGTCAGGATAACCCCGAGGGCGGTTACTTCATCTACAATATGCCTTGCTCTAAGGAAGAATATGACGCTATCGTTCCCGGAACAAAGCTCAAGATAAGCGGCTATAAGTCCGAATGGTCCGGTGAAGTCGAGATAACAGACGCAACATTTGAAATGTTCGTAAACGATGAATTTATCGCAACTCCTCACGATGTTACAGACCTTCTCGGCAAGGACGAACTCATCAACCACCAGAACGAGCTCGTTTCATTCAAGGGCATGACTGTTGAAGCAAAGAAGGATGCTGACGGCAACGACCACAGTTTCATGTACAAGTGGGACAACTCCGGTGAACAGGGCGACGACCTCTACTTCGATGTTTCCAAGGACGGCAACACATACACATTCACTGTTGAATCCTACCTCTGCGGCAAGGATACAGACGTTTACAAGGCTGTCGAAGCTCTTCAGGTAGGCGACGTTATCGACCTCGAAGGATTCCTCTACTGGTACAACGGCGCTAACCCGCACATCACAAACGTTACAAAGGCATAAGCCGATATAACGAAGGACCCGCGTGTAAACGCGGGTCCTTTTTTCGTTTACTCAAAAGAGGAAACAGCATCGATATGATACTTACCGTCTGCGCCATACCGGAGCGACTTGCCTTCATCAAGCTCAAGCACAGGAACGGCGGATATGACTTTCATGTCCTTGTCATAAAGACACAGAGTCTCGCCGGTCTTCATGCTGAAATTCGTCTGATGATGCATGAGCGCGGTGGTCTCGTTATTGTTCTTGAAAACGACGACCGCCGTTCCGCCCGCCGGTATCTCCATATCCGGAAGCGTGTACCTGTCCGGCTGATCAGCTTTGTCGGAAAGATGCCAGCCTTTTATGTTGACCGCTTCTGACGCGGGATTACTGATCTTCACCCAGTCTCCGCTTCCGGCAGTATAAAGCTCGTCTATGCGGACACTCCCGCTTGTTCCGGTCTTTCCGAGATAAAGCTCAATCAGGATATTGCCGCTTTCGTCCGCCATTGACGCGTCAAGCGTGAGCTTTTCGTCTGTTACTGTATTTCCGTTGACCTCCCAGTGGTCGAAAGCGTAGCCGTCATAGGGGACAGCGGAAATATAAGACCGGCATTCGATATAATACCTGACCGAAGCGTTCTCGCCGCTCCTTACTTTCAGGCACCCCATATTTACGTCTCCGCCGGTCGGGGAATGTACAGACACGGTGTACTTATCGGAGGTGAACGAAAAGTTGCGGATCATCATCTTATCCACAGTAAGCGGACGCAGCTGTGCGAAATCGGTGATCTGGTTCCGGCTGTCCGCGAACGTCCATTCGTTCGCCCACTGCGACGTATAGCCGTTACTCAGAGCGTACATCTGCTCGTCATCGCTCTTTTCATAGAGTTTTTCGAGCGTCTCCTTTATGTGGTTATACGAGAAGGTGCCGCCTATAAGCTCACATAACGTATTTGCGAATTTCTCACGCATATCCGCGCGGACAAGAAGTCCCGAAAGTATATGTGAAGCGCCCTGCATATGCTTTCCGGTAAGAACAGCACGAAGTGTATCGTCGCTGTAGCCTGCGCCGTACAGTCCCCATGCAAATTCCGCGTCAAAGAGCAGGAACCGCCACTTTCCGTCGTGCCACGGGCTTGTAATCGTCTCGCCTTCACCCGGGTAATAGCGCCAAACCTTGAAGTTATTGCCCGGCCAGTCCTTGTTGTCTATGAATATCTGCATAGCATAATACAGCATCAGATTGTCTATATCGACAAGCTCACAGAACTCATTGAAATAAAGATCAACGGTAAGATCCTTCTCGGCAAGCGAAACAACGTGCTCCCATTCGGCTACAGCCGCCGCGTCCTCTTCATCGTCACTCTCAACGTCGAGCTCCTTGCTTCCGACTATGCGATAGTTTTCCTTGCTTCCGCCGTACATCATCTCAAGGTAGTCGTCGGAATACGCCTCGTGCAGCCACGCGAAACCGTAGTATTTTCCGTTGAGATACACCGCTGCCGGACGCACAGCCTGGGTATCCGGAAATCCCATCTCGCTTGCGAGTGTCATCGAGAGCTCGTCACGAACGCCCGCGAACTCACGGTCGTTAGCTCCATTGCGCAGGGTTATCCTGTCGTAACGTGTGATGAAATTCCCGTTGCCGTCGGTGTTATCGATGAAAAACGGGTATTTGAACTTTCCGTTGCCTTCACTGTAAATGTTGCGTGCGAAAAGCCGCCATGACTTCTGATCCACGGCACGGGAATAACCGCCGACAACGCGGGCTCCGGAAGCCTGGGAGATGAGCTCCTCGCCATTGCTGTCGAACACCTCAACGTACATCGGGCGTTCGCTCTCGCGTCCGCGAATATTGTAATTCGCCGGGTCGGTCGGTTTGATCTCGCCGCCCTTGTATTCGTTCTTGATCCACTCGTCGCGCACGCGACCCTCGACTGTGATACCGTAGTCATAGTCGTAAAGGTTGTACTCATCCGACGACAGCACGAACACCAGCGTGTCTTCGCTGAAGCGCCCGAAAACGTTCCTGCCGACGATATAGCTTTTCACGGCAGTTTCTGTACGCTCTCCGCCGCTTACCGCGAAAGCCTTTATCGTAGTGCAGGTCTCGCGGTTCTTCGCCGAAAGGTGTATCGGTTCTCCGTAGAGCTTCGACCTTTCGGTGGGGTCGTTGCCGTCCAGAGTGTAGTATATCTTGGCTTCCTCATCATCGCAGGTTAGCTCGACATCTATGTCCTCACTGTAAAACGATTTTTTGTGCGAGAACTTCACATCTGCGGCAGACGGCGTAAAGTCGGGGACGAACTTTTCACCCTCGTCCTCGGTCTTTGCGTATGAAGTCGGCAGAGCGACCTGCAAATCGGCGTGATTTTCAAGCATATAAATCGCCGCCACGCCTATCGCAAGTACCGCGATAAGCAGGATAACAAGCTTTTTCATAGTTTTTTTCTTTCTATCCTGTATGTGTTTATGAGCACCGGTTCCGGCTTCATTGCTGAATGCGGTCTCACGGCGGAAGAAACAAGAACACCTCCGCACTTCTGTATAACACGGTTGCTGCCGGTGTTCTCATTTACCGCTTCGACTATGACCGCATCAAAGCCGTCTGTGAACAGTTCTTCTTTTACCGCCGTGAGCGCTTCGGTCATATATCCGTTTCCCCAGAAACGCTTTGCGGAGCAATAGCCGACTTCCGGTATCCCGTCAGTAAACTCTACGACATCTATCATACCGATAAGTGTCCCACTGTCTTTAAGCTCTATCCCCCATCGGTAGCAGTCCGGTTTTCCGTACTGCCCGAGCCAGTCCGAAAGTATGCGCTCAGTCTGTGAAACATCGGTGTGCGCATACCATGTCATATACTTCGGAACCTCCGGATCACTCGTCCAGCTTTCAAACATAGTCTGTGCGTCTTCGGATCTCAGACGGCGCAGTTTAAGTCTGTCTGTTTCAAGCTCTCTCATTTTATTCTCCGTTTATCATCTCAATGAGCTGCTCTTCGGTAAGCACAGTTACTCCAAGCTCTTCCGCTTTTGTGAGCTTGCTTCCCGCGGCCTCACCGGCGACTACGTAATTCGTTTTCTTCGATACCGAACCCGCGCACTTGCCGCCCATACTTTCTATCATTTCTTTCGCCTGCTCACGTTTTAACGTCGGCAGCGTTCCAGTCAGCACGAATGTAAGTCCGGCGAACTTATCGCTCGATGCAGCTTTGTCGTAGTCGAATTTAAGTCCGTGAGTGCGCAGCTTTTCGATAAGCTCTTTCATCTGCGCGTCTGCGAAAGCTTCGCAGACACTCTTCGCAAGCACCTCGCCAAACGTGTCTATTGCAAGGATGTCGGCTTCCGACGCGTTCATAACGCCGTCGATGCTGCCGAATCTGCGCAGCAGAAGCTCCGCAGAACGCCGCCCTATACCGCGGATACCAAGTGCGAAAAGCAGTCTGTCAGGCTGGTTGAGTTTCGAGTTTTCTATCGCTTTGAGCAGGTTCCCCGCCGACTTGTCTTTGAATCCGGGAAGAAGCAGAATATCCTGCATATTCAGCTCGTAAAGGTCGGCTGCGCTGTGAACGAGTTCCTGCTCAACAAGGAGCTTCACGACCGCTTCGCCGAGACCCTCGATATTCATAGCTTCGCGTGAGGCAAAATGCTCGATACCGCGTAAAAGCTGGGCGGGGCAGTTCGGATTGACGCAGCGTACAGCAGCTTCATCGCCGATCTTTTCCGCTGTGTGACCGCAGACCGGGCATCTGTCCGGCAGCTTATATATCGGATTACCGCTGTGCTTCGCGACTCGCACGACTTCGGGGATTATCTCGCCCGCCTTGCGCACCGCTATTGTGTCGCCTACCGCAACACCGAGCCTGTCCATAATGTCCTGATTGTGCAGCGACGCACGGGAAACGGTTGTTCCCGCAAGCAGTATCGGGTCGAATATCGCCACCGGAGTAAGAGCGCCGGTTCGCCCGACGTTGACTTCTATCTCGCGGAGCACGGTCTCTTTTTCTTCGGGCGGGTACTTGAACGCTACCGCCCATTTCGGAACTTTAGCCGTAGCACCGAGAATATCGCGCTGTGAAAGATCATCGACCTTTATGACAGCGCCGTCCGTATCATAAGCATAGCCGTGCTTTTCCTCGCCGATCTCACGAATACGCGCAACGGCTTCGTCTATCGTTTTGCAGACCTTGTGACCGACAACAGGAAAGCCATGTTCCTTAAGCCAGTCAAGCGTTTCGCTGTGGCGGGAGAATGTCCTCCCCTCGACCTGCTGGATATTGAAAATAAAGATACCGAGCGATCGTTTCGCCGTCACCGAACTGTCCTTCTGACGAAGTGAACCGGCAGCAGCGTTTCTCGGATTCTTGGCAGGCTGTTCACCTTTTTCTTCCTGCTCAGAAACAAGTCTTGCAAAACTCTCACGCGGCATATACACCTCACCGCGTACTTCAAGAAACGGCAATTTCTCGCCAATTCGCAGCGGGATAGACTTTATCGTACGCAGGTTTTCCGTGATGTCTTCACCGATAAACCCGTCGCCTCGTGTCGAGCCGCGCACGAGAACTCCGTCACGGTATTCAAGCGACACCGAAAGCCCGTCGATCTTGGGTTCAACGGAATATGACGGCTCGACTTCCTTACGGACTGTCGCGTCGAAATCGTACAGCTCGGCTTCGCTGAAAACATCCTGTAATGAGCCCATCTGAACGGTATGGGTAACTTTTTCAAAGGTAGATAAAGCTGCACCGCCCACACGCCTTGTCGGAGAATAATCCGTGACAAGCTCGGGGTGCTCAGCTTCTATCGCCTTTACATCGCGCATAAGAGCGTCATA
Organism: uncultured Clostridia bacterium; assembly: GCA_947168885.1. Taxonomy (GTDB): domain Bacteria; phylum Bacillota; class Clostridia; order Oscillospirales; family Ruminococcaceae; genus Ruminiclostridium_E. Next base: position 251,497 of record CAMVNQ010000005.1, read on the forward strand.
CTCATCGTCCTCGACAGTGGGGTCGTCGAGAACATAATAATTGTAGTTGTGCTTTTCTATTATGTCATAAAGCTCATAGAGCCGTTTTTTTACATCTTCAGTTGTCATTAAAACTGTCCTTTCGGAAGATTAATTTGCTAATTTGCACGGTGCTGTATCATGTCGGGTTTCATATTACGGCTTGGATTCAGCGACCAAAACGCGCGTCCGCAGATGCGCTGATGGGGCTCTGCCCCTGTGACCCTGCGAGGGCTAACGCCGCCCTCGACCCGCGCCAGCGTGACGCTGGACCCATGCCGCTCCGCGGAGATCCGATACTAACTTAACAGAAAGATACCAAGGCGATAATCAACGGCATTCCATTAATCTCATATATCTATGTTCGCGAGCTCGGTCTTGTTTTCATCATCGAGCACGATGTACGAATACGTGTCCGGTACACTTCCGACGATTATCGTCTGCGCGAGCAGAATATCATAGCTCACATCGACCGTCTCGGTGAACCCGGGCATCATCGGTGAGATCACAGCATCTACCTCAAGTACTATGCTGTGCATGGTCTGGTTTATCCCCGCACTTTCGAGACTGCTCACAAGTCGGGTGTCCGCTTTTCCCTTTGGTTCGATATGAAATTCAAGCTCCGCGCCCGTTCCGTAGAATACGCTTATCCCCGTGAGCGTCCCGACCGAGATACCGACATTTTCCTCAGAAAGCCGGTCGAGCCCTTCATTAACCGCGCCGTTCAACAGAGCCTTGAGACTGTTTATCTTCGCCCTGTCGGTACTTAGCGCGGCGATCCTGCCGTCGTTGTCGAAAGTGAAAGTGACGATGTCGTCATATCCGTTTCCCTCGCCGAACCTGTCGAATACAGCGTCGCTTATTATACGCTCCGCTGCCATTCTGCACTTGTAATCGAGAAGCGTTACAAGCGTTGGACGTATAAATGACTCGATAAGCGCGAGGGCTGCCGCACACAGCAGCCCCACGCATACGAACACGGTTCCGGCTATCCGGAAAAATTTTAGTTTTCTGCTTTTTTTCGTGCAGTACATCATATCATCACCCACGGCAAACAATAAAATACTCATATATTATATGTCTGCCGCGGCTGTGATGATAACAATGCTGCCGTCAGTTTTTGAAGAATGTTCTGAACGCCTTGTAAGCCATATAAACGTCGTTCTTCGCGGTCACCTCGAACGGCGCGTGCATTGAAAGCACCGGAACACCTACATCTATAGTGTTGATGTCGAGGTTCGCGATATACATAGCGACAGTTCCGCCGCCGCCGAAATCGACTTTTCCGAGTTCGCCGGTCTGCCAGATAACACCGTCCTTGTCGAGCATCTGTCTTATCTCGCTGACATACTCTGCCGAGGAATCGTTTGTGCCGGATTTACCGCGTGCACCCGTGTATTTAGTGATGACTACTCCCCTGCCGGCGAACGAAGCGTTGAGCTTCTCGAACGGCTCGGAGAATGTCGGGTCGAACGCCGCATTGACATCGGCTGAAAGGCACTTTGAATTGGAAAGAACAGTGCGGCCGTCCACTCCGTACATAGCACCGAGGTCGTAAAGGAAGTATTTAAGATACGCCGAACGAAGTCCGGTGTTGCCTTCGCTTCCGATCTCCTCCTTGTCGGTAAGGCAGGTCACAGCGGTGAGATTCGGAGCTCCCTTAATCGCGAGTATAGCTTCAAGAGCGGTGTAAGCACATACACGGTCGTCCTGGCCGTAAGCGCCGACCATACTTCTGTCAAAGCCAACGTCCTTTGCCTTGAAAGCGGGAACACACTCAAGCTCTGCGGAGATGAAATCACTTTCCGTGATACCGTACTTTTCGTTGAGTATGCACATAATACCGAGCTTCACAGCCTCACTCGCCTTGTCGTCGCGGAACGGACGAGAGCCGATAAGGATATTCAGCTCTTCGCCGGTAATAACTTTAGCAACAGGGCGCTTGTACTGCTCATCTGCAAGGTGCGGAAGAATATCCGTAACAACGAGCACAGGGTCATTCTCGTCCTCGCCGAGTTTTACGTCAACGCGGCTTCCGTCTGCCTTATAAATAACGCCGTGAAGTGCGAGCGGAGTGACCGGCCACTGGTATTTCTTGATGCCGCCGTAATAATGTGTCTTGAAGTACGCGAGACCCTCGTTCTCATAAAGCGGGTTCTGCTTAAGGTCAAGACGCGGCGAGTCGATATGAGCCGCAACAAGGTTAACGCCGTTCTCAACGGACTTCTTTCCGATAACAGCAAGAATTATCGCCTTTCCGCGGTTATTGAGGTAAACGCGGTCGCCGGCCTTGTAATTCGCGTTCTTATCGAACGGAACAAATCCCGCCGCTTCCGCGAGTCTCACCGCTTCCGCGCAGGCTTCGCGCTCGGTCTTTCCGGTATCGAGGAAAGCTTTGTAACCCTCACAGAACTTGTCCGCCTTCGCAATGTCCTGCTCTGACATGGCAAGTCCGGTGTTCTGACGCTTCATAAAGAGCTTTTCTTTAAGCTCAGAAGCTTCTGTCTTTTTGTCTTTCTTTGGCATAGTATCCGTCCTTTCACGCACTCACTTTCGGCTGTTCTTGTAAACGTACAGCTCATAGTAGGTGCTTAATGCGTTATTTATTTTATTCACATAATGTGCCGCGTTTTTGCTCGGGTATTTGTCGATATGCACACCGTCTGACGAGTACGCAGGGTCGCTCACCCAGCCGCTTACCTCGCCGATACCCGAGAAATAGGCTGCCGCCGCCGTATCGGTGCAGCCGAAATATTCCGTGAGATAGCTCACCATATATGCCCCGTAGCGTATATTCGTTTCGGGGTCGAACATATCGTCGAATGTCACATCATCACTGTCGCCGAGCCTGAACTTAACCCAGTCGAACGCAGTCTCCATGAGCTGCATCAGACCGCGGGCACCGGTAGAAGACACTGCATCGGCGTTGAATCCGCTCTCAGTCTTGATGAACGCATATATGACGTATTTGTCGATGCCGTACTCGTCGGCGTACTTCTCGACGTACTCAGAATATTTCAGTGGGTGCGTCGCGAGCTTGTATTCCTGAACGCTTTTCTGATAAATGTCAAAGCCGAAAAAAGCAGCTGCGGCGAGAAGAAGCAGTATGACAACAACGATAACGACTATAACTCTGCCTTTTCTCAAACTCTTTCCTCCAATGCGTCCGCGCATATTTTCCCGACGATCACCCGCAATTCACCCTCAAACTCGGAAAGCGAGCCGCAGTTAACCGCACTGTAGTGCGAGCGCTCGATATAGAACGACGCGTCGTGCTGTGAACCGAGACGTTTCTCCGCCTGTTCACGGGTGATCCCGTCGCGTGCCATTATCCTCTGCGCACAGGCTTCTTTTTCGGCGGTCACACAGACTATCGAGTCGCAGAGCGCGTCGGCTCCGCTCTCAAAAAGCGTCGGCGCATCGAGCAGCACAAGCCGTCTGCTTTCAGATGTGCATCGCACTATCCGGCTTATTATTTCAAACGTTATGAACGGGTAAATTATGTCGTTCAATGCCTTTAGCTTTCCTGCATCTGAAAAGACGATGCCGCCGAGCTTCCCGCGGTCGAGTGTACCGTCCTCACACAGGATGTCTTTGCCAAAATATTCAGCTATGGCAGCCAGCGCCGGCTTTCCGCACTCAACGACCGCCCGCGCGACCTCGTCGCAGTTTACGATCTCAAAACCACTCTGCGCAAAGATATTGCAGGCAGTAGTCTTTCCCGCACCGGACATTCCCGTCAGACCGACTGTATATACACTGTCGCCTTTATAGAGCATCTTTTCCTCCGCAGTTCCCCGCATCTATGACACGGAATCCCGCCGCGCGCAGGAGACGGTTATACACAGCAAGTCCCATTCCCTCTGTCTGAGGCATTCTCACATAGACCTCGGTACAGCCGGCCGCGTCCGCTTCACGAAGGCTCGAAAACAGATTTTCAGCCTGTTCTTCGGGTGTTTTTCCGTACCGGAGCCGCTTTACGCCATGCGGAAGAGGTTCATCGCCGTTCCCGAGAAATCCAGCCTTGTTCACATTTACTGTTTTTATAAAATTTGCAGTTTCGCCGTCACTGCCCTTTAATATATATACCTCGGCGGAGGGAGAATAATGCTTGTACTTCATTCCCGGGGAAATAACTTTTGCACCCGAGTCAAGCTTTTCAAGCACACCGCTGTCGATCACGACGTGGCAGTATTCGCGGAGCATCTCCGGTGTTACCGCACCGGGGCGAAGGATGCGCACGGTCTCGTCGTCCTCAAAGCACACCACAGTGCTCTCGACTCCATATCTGCATTCGCCACCGTCAATGATCAGCGGTATCTTTCCGTTCATGTCATCGTAAACATGAACGGCGCTTGTCGGGCTCGGAAGTCCGGAGGTATTCGCAGACGGTGCGGCTATAGGGAACCCGCACTTCTCTATGAGCGCAAGCGTGAACGCGTTACGCGGCATTCTTACCGCAGCCGTATCGAGTCCGCCGCAAGTCTCTGCGGGAACGTGCGGCTTCCGCGGAAATATCATCGTGAGCGGTCCCGGCCAGAAATTCTCCGCAAGTACGAGTGCGAGCGGTCTTATGCTTACCGCTATATCCTTCAGCATATCTATCGAGCTTATATGCAGTATCAGCGGGTTGTCCTGCGGTCTGCCCTTTGCCCTGAACACTGAGCGAACGGCTTCGACATTGTAAGCGTTCGCCGCGAGCCCATAGACCGTCTCGGTAGGTATTGCGGCTATCCCGCCGCTTCTGAGCAGTTCCGCCGCTTCATCAAGTATATCGTCTCCCGCTTTCAAAAGCTTTGTTTCCATTATTCACACCTTTTCATATCAGACCGAATCACCGCTGCCGGCCAATTTAGCCGCTGTATCGGCTATCGCAAGCGCGTCAAACACCTCGTCACAGCTCCCGTTCATAAACTGTTCAAGTTTGTACAGCGTCAGTCCGATACGATGATCGGTCACTCGGCTCTGCGGGAAATTGTAGGTTCTTATGCGCTCGGAGCGGTCTCCCGTTCCGACCTGTATCTTACGCTCTGCCGCAATACGGCTGTTCTGCTCGTTGAGTTTCGCTTCGTATAGCTTCGAGTACAGCATCTTCATAGCCTTGTCCTTGTTCTTGTACTGGCTGCGCTCTTCCTGACACTCGACTATCGTTCCGGTCGGTTTATGGATTATACGTATAGCGGATTCGGTCTTGTTGATGTGCTGTCCGCCCGCGCCGCTTGAACGATAGGTCTGGTATTCGAGATCGGCGGGGTTTATATCCACATCGACCGCTTCCACCTCCGGCAGCACGGCTACCGTAACTGTGGACGTCTGTATCCTGCCCTGTGCTTCAGTCTCCGGTACACGCTGAACACGGTGGACACCGCTTTCGTACTTGAGTTTTGCGTAAGCTCCGTCGGCTTCAACAGAGAAGCTTATCTCCTTATATCCGCCAAGCTCCGTGGGGTTGGAATTTACGATTTCGGTCTTCCAGCCCTTTGATTGTGCATACATTGTGTACATTCTGAACAGTGAGTTGGCGAACAGTGCAGCTTCTTCTCCGCCTGCACCGGCGCGTATCTCTATAATAACGTTCTTGTCGTCGTCCGGGTCTTTCGGGAGCAGCATTATCTTCAGCTCCTCGGTAAGGTTCGCTAAGAGCTCTTTACTTTCCGCAAGCTGGAACTGAGCCATTTCCTTGAGTTCCTTGTCGGCCCCGCTTTCTTCGAGCATCTCCTTCGCTTCGTTAAGGTCTGCGTCGGCTTTCTTGTATCTGCGGAAGGTTTCTACGAGCGGCGAGAGGCTCTTGAACTCTTTCATGAGCTTCTTATACTGTTCCTGGTCGCTTATCACGGCTGTATCCGACAGCTTCTCACTTATCTCTTCGAACCTTTTTTCTGCTTCACTGAGCTTTTCGATCATATACTCACCCCTTAAAGTTTTATTATACCATATTATTATATTTATTTCAACCCTTTTTCTGTGCTTATCAAAAATATTTCCCCCACTTATGGTGAGGGAAATATCGGTTATTAACGCCACATTATACACAAAATACAGGCTTGTTCACTTCTTTTTGATATATGTACGTTTATCGATTCATGCTGTCAGGATCAGTGCTCTTTCCGCAATGCGGACACCTGTCGATGGGATAGAGCTTCAGATGCAGCAGCGTGTTGCAGTGCGGGCAGCGCACTTTTCTGACCATCCAGATCACAGATGCAGCAGCCATAAGTCCGCCTATTATAAGGAACAGCATACTGAGTATTCCACCGCCGACGCTTGTCATACCACCGGCAAGTCCGAAAAAAGGAAAGCTTGCAAAAAGGATGATATAACCTATCAGTCTTGCTTTTCTTGGTGACATCAGTATATCTCACCTATCCTTTCTGCTGCCGCGGCAAATACCGGAAGTGGTTCCGCTGCCTCGGCATCGCCGAGCGAATATATCTGCGACAGAAGCAGACGTTTCAGCTTAGGCGGCATATCCTTCTGTTCCGATATCTTTCTCGGGAACATATCTTTCACGATGTCTATCTCCCAGAAAGCATCCTGAACATCGTATGCTTCGATGCTGTCAGAAGCGGTCAGATCCCAGCCACAGGCGCACAGCGCATTTTCTATCTCGTGCGGGTAGAACATCGTTTTTATATTAAAATGGTCGGTTATGTGGTATGCTTCGCAGATTGCCTGGATATTCGCGGCCATGAAATGCTTGTACTGCCCGAGCGTTGTCACACGCGGATCCCATTCGGCTATACATATCCTTGGCGCCCATCTGCGCACCTTGAACAGTATATCCCGAAGCTCCTCCTGCGACGAAAGGTACCACAGACAATGAGAAAGCACGACATATCCGAACGAATTGGGCTCGAAATCAAACGAAGGGTTCAATATGTTCACACCGAGGTCGATATTGATACGGTCGCCGATATGCGAACTCATAAGCCGCTCTCTTGCAGTTCCGAGGTTTTCCGGTGAACCATAGTCCGCATTCGCAAGATCTACGGCATAAACGAAGCCGTTCTCCCCTACCGTATAAGCAAGTGCAGCAGTGGTCTCGCCCTGGCCGCAGCCTATCTCAAGAACTTTGCTCCCGAAATAGATGTTCCAGAAATCAACCAGCCGCAGCCTGTGCTCTATACGTTTGTGGGTAATATCGCCCGAGAAGCAGGCAAGATGCATGACTTCCTTTGCTCTTTCGTCAATATCCTTACGCATATTTCCCCTCAAAAACAAACTGCCCTCCGTTGCCGGAGGGCTTAAGCTGTCCTTGTCTTTTCTGACATGATGTGTCTTGTCCCGGCATTATCGCGTCATCACTGTGCGCGCTGTACCTTACCTGAACGAAGGCATCTTGTGCAGACATTCACTCTGCACGGTGTGCCGTTTACGAGAGCCTTTACTTTCTGTACATTGGGCTTAAAGGTTCTGTTAGTACGTCTGTGTGAATGAGAAACACTGATACCGAAAGTGACACCCTTACCGCATATCTCGCATTTTGCCATGGGTCAAGCACCTCCTTACGATTTACGTTGAGTTATAAGTTAATACCTTGATATTTTATCAGAAAATGCAGATTTTGTCAAGTCTTTTTTGAAAAATATTTTAAAAACCTTTTCAGGCAGTTTTTGTGCGCGTAAAATACACATAAATTGAGCATTATTGTTTTGTTTATAATTACAAAAAATCCCGTCAAATCATACATAAATGCCCAAATTGTTTGACAAAACACGCTTCAGATGATAGAATTAATTGAATATGGTATATAAATCTATCGGATATTATTGTATCTGATCTGCACATAAACTTCGGAAAGGGATTTCAAAGGGTATTACTATGGCAGGAGAAATTTACACACAGGAACAAATAAATGAGATACTCGCGAAAAGAGACGCGAAGTCCTCCGGACAGCCGGAAGGACCCTCGCCTGTAGTTGACGCGTCTCCCGCTCCGAGCGGCGGCAAACTTTCCCAGGAGCAGATAGAAGCTATGCTTGCGGGAGCTTCGCAGCCCAAGCCCGAAACCGCTCCGGCAGAAGAACCCACGGGTGGAAAACTGTCGCAAGAACAGATCGAAGCGATGCTTGCAGGTGCTTCGCAGCCCGAACCCGAGCCCGAACCCGCTCCGGCGGAGGAACCAACTGGCGGAAAGCTGTCGCAGGAACAGATTGAGGCTATGCTTGCGGGAGCTTCCCAGCCCGAGCCCGAACCCGCTCCGGCAGAAGGACCCACGGGCGGAAAGCTTTCGCAGGAACAGATTGAAGCGATGCT
>CAMVNQ010000006.1 GCA_947168885.1 uncultured Clostridia bacterium
ACCTCCGATAATAAATAGTTATCATTCATTGGTGAAATGTAGGTAATTAGATATAAATAAAAGCTTATTTTATTAATATTATATCTACGGCAAATAAACTGTGCTGCGATACAAAGCAATAATGCAGAAATATGTTCAATATCGATTTATATATGGAGGCATTAATATGAACATCATTCGGAAATCTATTCATATTATAGACTATGATAATCAGGAAATAAGATTAATTAACGCACCGGAATCGTTCGATTCTTATGTTTCTGAATTAATTAATCACATAAATAGTAATATATCTGTTCGTGAATATAAAACTCGTTCCAACGCAACTGAGGTAATTGGATGTATTTTAAATATGTGTTCGAATGATAAGAAAGAAGATATTTTCTTAAGCAAAACTGATATTATAGCAAAACGTCTTCTTTTTAATGAATCGGATGCTCAAAGTAAAATAAACAGGACAAATACAACCGTGCAGAGAGGAAGCTTAGTGCAAGCGTTATTATTTGAAGAGGATGAAAATAAATATGTTTATTTGCTTGCTAAAGTTGAACATACTGAGTGGGTAGATGATTCTGATTTTACATTTAAAACGGGATTTTCAAAAGATAAGAAAAAAATGTGGAAATCTTGTCTATTTGATATACAAGATGCTCTTTCTGATGTTTTCTATGCAAAGGTATACTCTGATACTAAAGCGCAATATTGGAGTAATGGTTTTTTGGAACTTGATGAGGTTTATAGTGACGAATCTAATACTGTCAAAGCGTTTTCGTCAATTGATGCAACATTGGGGCGTAGCTTTAGAGGGATTATTAGTCCGGATCACACATTAATTAGAAATAGTTTTGTTCATTATATGAAAAGTAATGAGCATATTGATTATCCTAAAATGGTAGAATCAATTTTGGGAAACTATACACCAGTTGATTCCAATATATCTTTAGATAAGATAAGCGAAATAAAAGAACGTCTGCTAGAGCAGCCTCAAAAGAAAAATTTTGACAACCAATTTAACGCTGTCGGAAGTGCAATAAATGCGCGTATTAAGCGTGTTTATCAAGTTAATGAAGGGATTGAACTTAAAGTAAACGGTGACATAAAAGAATTATCTGAAACGATAAATTCATATGAGGAAAATGGCGTTCGTTACATAAGAATAAGGACAAATAATATGTCGACATATAAACAGTTTTTCTTCAAGAATAAAAACTAAAGAAAGGAGTGATAAAATTTTCATATGTTTTTTTCTGAATTAAAGAGAATTTTTAACTGTGATAATATCAGTATTTCTGAAAGATTAAGTACTGTTGAAGCATCTTTTACTGTTAATTCAAGCAACTTACCGGCTGCTGAAGAATTCAAAAATTTAAGTATCTTTATTCCAGAACAAGATCATTGGATAGTGAAAATAAAAAGCTATGGTGAAGATGTTTTAGAAATAAGCAAATATAATACTGTAAATGACGATGAGTTTTCCGGATTTACTAAAGGATTGTCATCGGATGATGAAATTTATGTAAGCGTTCAAATTGATAAAAAAGATACATGTGAAAGATTTTCGATATATGACTTTAATTCCTTTAGCCAAGATCTATTAAAACGTTCCATGATTGAAATTATGGGATGGTTTTCCGACCGTTTGAAAGGCAAGGAGTATCTTATATTTGAAGTTTTCGATACAGATGTATCTTTTTCTACTAGAACACTAGCGTTTGAATCTAACACTTCAGTTGCTGATTTTACTCCAAAATTATCCCGAACACATACATTAAAAGAGTGTAGGGATATTGCTTGCTTTTATAATATGGATAGATTTGAAATTGTTCCTGACGATTTTGTGATAGAGGGTATTGTAAAAAACGACGGTGGCCTAAAAGAATTATTTTCTAAAATTGCTACAGTACTTTCCTTAGTATATGTAGCTTCTTCTGCATCAATTTGTGAAGCAAATGTTAATCTTCAGTTTGTGGGGCAAAGAACAATTACACCACCGCCTATAAATATAAATAGCATTAGTAAGAATGATAGATGGATTTCAATTTATTCGTGGATATTTACTGATGGAAATCATATTGATAAGATGCTAATTGCACATAATATAATATGCTTATATTGCAAATATGATATGATTATAAATATTGACGATACTACGCTTGAAGCCATAAAAACAAACTACAATCTATATTTGAAAAATAACGTTAGTCGTTATCTGGACCTTAAAAAAGATATAGGACATTTTATTCAAAATTCAGTTTCTCAAGTTGGAGATTATGCAGTCAGTATTTTGGGAAAATTTAAATCTAATTTAATAGCAATATTTGTTTTTTTATTTACTGTTGTATTGACAAAAATAGGCACAACTCAAAAGTGGACAGATATATTTACACCGCATACATTATATTTAATGGAAATATTTGCGCTTGGCTCTATTATTTATATGGTAATATGTGTTTTAGAAACAAATTATAAATTAAAAAAAATTGGTTTTAGTTATGAAGAAATAAAGAATAATTATAAAGATGTGTTTTCTGACTTAGAAATTAAAGAATTGTTTCAAGATGATCGACTTTATAAGGAAACAAAAAAAACTATTATAATAGGTATAGTTATATGGTCTATTATATGGGGAATCATTTTGTTATCCTGTGTGATTGTCATAGAAGTATTTACTAATAGTCATGGCTTGATTGTATGGCTCTATAATAAATTTTGTTTTGGATAATCAATCAGAACCGTTTACATTTAAACCTTTTATCATTGTATAGTTCAAACTTGTATTACAAAAGGATTTATGATAAGTCGTGAAGATAACAAATTAATTAAATGTATAAAAAGTTTGATAGTTATATAAGAACTAATATATACAAGTCCAATTAAAAGTGTACCCATCAAGCCGAAACAATGAATTGTTTCTATATTTCACAGATAGATTTCATTTATAACTATTCACTATATTAAGAGAAACGTTTAGCTTTAGATAACACATCTAAACTTAAATGATGTTCTAATATAATTCAATTTTTTCGCAGAAAATTTAAAAAATACAAAAAATAAGTTGTGAGATAATATTTTTATTCCTATTATAAAGATTTAATATATTTGTTGTAAGCGTCATATACAGTATTAGAATGAAATGCAGATTTAATCTTATTGTAAATATATGTTTATTTATTTATGGGATCATTCTTATTTATCAATCGTGATATTGGAGGGCCGCTATGTTGTTCTTTGTTTTAAAAGAATATCCCGAATATTTTAATATATACAAAAATAGCATTGTTTTAATTCATGATAGATGGGATGATTGGTTTCAATTTGAAACCCAATGTTATGTTTATTATATTCAAACTGATGGGATGCCCTTTAATATTGGGGATGTAAAGATTGGACAATGTAATATGAGCGAGAAGCAACGAACTGCTATTTATTCACATACCTTTATGTCGCTTCCAGATGATTGTTTCTCGTTAGGGCAAAGCGAGGATTATTATGAGCGTATAAAAATGCTTTTTGATGACCATCAGCGAATGGAGTATTATGCTGCTATGCATGATATTGCATTTGATTTGGAATTGTTTAAAAAAGTGATGGATATAAAAGTTACTAAAATATCATTGATGAGATCTGTTACATCGTATATGGTAAAGCAACAATTTCACAGAATCGCAACCGGTCACGCTCGATTAACTCCATATGATATCGAATATACATACCCCACAGAATTTTCCGAAAACCCACCAACTTTGAGTTTTAATGTTAAGCCATACTCTCTACCTCCAACAAACATCCATGTAATAATTGGAAGAAATAATGTCGGAAAAACATTTTTAATTAAGCACTTAATTGCCGCAGCGTATGATAATACATCTAATATTAAAAAGAATGGCTTGTTAAGAGCTACAAATCCCAGTACCGGAAGAATGGTGAATTCGCGGACACAAGCTTTTGCAAATATTCTATGTGTATCATTTAGTCCTTTTGATAATTATAATGAAATAATAGAATTACATAAGAGCAAAGAAAAATCAATGCCATTCTCTTTTATTGGATTAAAATCAAATGAAACAAATGATCTTTCTCATGATTTCGTTAAAAGCCTGGTAAAATGTCAGTGTAGCAAAAGAAAAATGATGTTATTAAGTAACGCTTTGAATTCGCTTGAAACAGATCCTATTTTTGCACATTCTAGGCTAAATGAAATGGTTAATATTGTATGTAATGACGATTGCAATGTAAACCAATCAAATGAGAACAAAGAGACGGTAGAAAAAATATACAATAGGTTAAGCTCAGGACACCAAGTAATTATGATTTCTCTTATACAACTTGTGGAACATTTAACTGAAAGGGCACTCGTTGTTTTGGATGAGCCTGAAAATCATCTTCATCCACCATTATTATCAGCATTTGTACGTGCATTATCTGAATTATTAATAGAACAGAACGGTGTTGCTATAATAGCAACACATTCCCCGGTTATACTTCAGGAAGTTCCCAAAAGTTGTGTGTGGCGTATAAATAGAAGCGGATATGAAGTTTCAATAAACAGACTTGAAATTGAAACATTTGGAGCAACTATAGGAGCGTTAACTCATGAGGTATTTGGATTGGAAGTTAATAATTCTGGATTTCACAAAATGCTAATAGATGAAATTAATAAAGGCTTGGATTACACCCAAGTAGCTGCGAAATTTAACGATGAATTGGGTGATGAAGCTAAAGCTCTTTTAAGAACAATGATTTATGAAAGATGTAGACAATGAGAAAATTTGATAAGCCCGATTTTGATGTTAAAGAGATTGTTTTGACATGCGCAAGTTCAATAAGTGACTCGGAAAAGAAAGAGCGTATTGAAAATGTTTCCGAATATATTGATCAGAAGAGCAGGGAATATAATTCGCTAGCTGAATCTCATCTGTTGTTTCAAATTGATATTCATAATATGGTCGACGGACTTGTTTCTGCTGAAGAAATGAAACAGTTATATGAGGACAAATTTGTGAAACATAAATATGTTCGACCAAAGTATTATGACAAAATTATGATTTTGACGAATGGCATATGTCCAGTTTGTGAATTGGGTCAAGTCGGAAATTTAGATCATTACCTACCCAAGTCGTTATATCCAACATATACTTTGACACCATATAATTTAATTCCTATTTGCAGAGATTGCAATTTTAAGAAGAAAACTGAAACTTTTAGTTCGTATGAAAAAGCTCCTATTCATCCTTACTACGATGAGACAGATGATGAGATATGGCTTAAAGCAGAACTCAATATTGTTGAGAATGGATTAGTTGCTGTCTATTTTGTGAATTCAGATATAGTTAATGATGTTTTTGTCAAAAAATGTATAAGTCATATGATTATATTTGACTTATATAAAAAATACGCTACAGAAGCCGCAAGAGAAATATCAGAAAATATATTAATGTGGAAAAAAGGAATAAACAAGTGGGGCGAAGATGGCTTTAGAGATTATATAAATGATATCATAAAGTCATTGGAATGTATTCATAATAATTCATGGAAGGTAGCGCTTTATAGGGCTTTGTTAGAAAATGTTAATGTTTTATATGATGTATGATAATAGGATGTTATTACTCAAATTGATAGATAAAAACGAGGGCTTATGATGTAAAAATAGCAAAGACAATATTAATTAATTAAAACTATATATTATAATAATTATATTAATTAAGGAGAGATGAAAACATGGAATCAAAGGAAAACATTAAGACAAATAATAGCCATTTGCTTCCAACGCAAGAAAAATGGGTTGATATGACAAAAAATGAAATAAAGCATATTTTTGTATATTATATAGTATTATATATTATCTCTTTATTACTGTCTGTTCTATTTATTTGGTTACTTTCAGGACAACATGAACTATCTCTTGTAAATCTTCTTATTTTTTCTTTTCTATGTGGATTATTAGGTAGCACTTTCTATTATATAAGAAAATTATATAAATCATGTATTCAGCTGTTAATAAGTCCATTCGATGAAAAAAATTATATACGCTCTTTAGGAGTAAAAATATATTTTTATTTTAGACCAATTATGGGCGCGACTCTAGCAACGTTAATTGTTTTAGGAATATATGGCGGTTTTTTCTTCTTGCAGGACAATGCAACAATAAATGCAGAAAAGTTTTATATATTTGCATCGTTGCTATCATTTATGATTGGTTTTTCCAATGGAAAAATTATAATACAACTTGATGAAAGTAAGGAAAAAATATCAAAAATGATTAAAATTAAAAAGGAAGACAATAATTATGACAAATAATGAATTGCGAAAAGAAAACATATCAAAGTTAGAAAAACTGGCAAAAGAGGTATTACTATTAAAGAATCTTCATCGTCAAAGAAGACCTATAATTATTGAATTTTGCGGAAGTCCTAAAGCCGGCAAGACGTCGTCTATTAATTCTTTGAATATTTTTTTAAAAAGAAATGGGTTTAAAACCTCAGTCCTTACAGAAAGAGCAAGTATATGTCCGATTTCAGATAAGGAAAGTCCTGTTTTCAATACATGGACATGTACAACTACAATAAATGAAATAAATAGGATAATGGATATGGCTAATTCTTCTCCGACTCCGGAAAACAACTTGGATATAATTATGTGTGATCGCGGGATTTTTGATGCAATATGTTGGTTTAGATGGTTACAAAACCGAGATAAGATGGAGCAAATAGAGTACGATGTAATGACAAAATTTGCATTATTGGAACGGTGGCAAAAAAACATTGACTTGGTTTATGTTTTCTTAACCAACCCCGAAGTATCAATAGAAAGAGAATATGCTAATTTACTAACCGAAAAGCGTGGCTCAATAATGAGAGAGGATATTTTAGCAGAATATAAATTCGCAGTTAATGAAACTATAGAAAGGTATAAAAATACTTTTAGAGCAATACGTGCAAAAGATACTACTCAAATTAATCAAAACGATTTAAGTTATGAAATAACCGAACAAACTCTTATTACTTTAAAGGAGATGTTAATGGAAAAAATTGGATATTTTAATATTAGAAATATCTCTTTATCTGAAGGAATTAATGATTTCTCAGTTATCCCAAATGATATAAATAGCATCAATTTTGATCTTAGAGAAAAAGTTGAATCAACAATTGATTATATTCAACCAATAGCAGTTGCGGCAATTACTTCAAAAGATGGTAAGAAAATTTTGTGTGTAAAAAAGACAGCAAAAAGCACAGAAAAATCATCCCCTGAGTCCGGTCATAATCTTTTATATGTTGGTGGACATATGCGTATGGAGGATAAAACCGCTAATTGCTCAACTTTCCAAGATATTTTAAGAAATACATTAAAAAGAGAACTGTTTGAAGAATTAGGCGTTTCTATTGCAATTGATAAAAAACAAGCACCGACTGTTTTATATACACCTGATTCGAAAAAAAGTAAAAAACATCTCGCATTTGTATTTAAAATTTCACTTGATGAAAAAACTAAGCTAAATCTTGATGCATATGAATTGGTTCAAAAAAAAGGTGGGACAAAAAGCGGAACGTTTATTGCTTTTAATGAGATAACCAATGATGATATGAAATTTGAATCATGGAGCAAAACAATTCTATTAAATTTATTCCCGGAAAAGTTGTCAGATGAACAAAAAGATAAAATAAAAGGTGAAATAAAAGATACAACGGAACAATTAAATCTGTTTAATGACTGAATTAGGCAAATGATCTGGAACAGTGATTTTTGTATCATTTATTCATATATCGCTCAAATTCTTATTAAAGAATGATATATATAGAGCCATTATATAAATGAAGATTTTGCTGAAAGCAGATGTTAATAAATCTAATTCGTTAGAATTATATGCAGGAAGAATGTAACAATGCGGATTTAGAGATAAGGTAAAATAATTTGGATAACCAGAAATGCTATTGTTATCACTGTAGTCAATTTAATCTGAATAATGGGGGAGGATCATAATGGAAGCTAAAAATACTCAGGAGAAGAAAGACCGTGATAGAAATAGAAGACCACGAAAAACAAAGCAGAGCAAAATATTCATTAGCTGGTCTAGTACAAACAGTAAATAAATTGCTGTGGCTTTAAAATATTCTTTAGAACAGGATGTTTTTGGTTCATTTTCTCCTGCTGATTTGCAATGCTTTGTATCTGAGGAAGATATTGCATCAGGTACTGACTGGTGGAATAAAATAAATTCCGAGTTGAAAGCTTGTAAAATGGGAATTGTATGTATTACTAAAGAAAACTTGAATGCTCCATGGTTATACTATGAAGCGGGAGCAATGGTAACAGAATCAATTCAAGTGATTCATTTGCTCGTTGGTTGCGATTTTAGTTCTTTATCTAACACGCCTTTGAATGGGAAACAGGCAATAGATTTTTACAATTGTGGAAAATTTATTAAAATGCTTCAAGATATTAGATCGGCAATGGACTATAATTTTATATCTAAAAAAACACTTGATAAGCTTGGAGAAGATGCATATTGGGGTCTAAGAGACAGGCTCGAGCCAGTGTTAGTAAGTCTCAGAAATATCGGCTTTTATAATGCCAAAAATGTGTATCCGCCTTCAATTTCTACTGTAAAGTTAAACTCTGTTTATGTCAGTGTTCTAATGGCGAGTGTTGATGATGGTCGATATACCGAGTTACGAGAATTTCTTGTCAAACTTGAAAAAGTACTGAAAAACGTTGGTTTTATCGAAGTTAATTGTCCTATGCTTAATATTCCAGACAAAAGGCATTTTGATGGGGACATAAAGGCATTAAATGATAATTTCTCGATAATGAAACAAATGGATAGCTTATTGATTATATATCCTGAAAAATTGCCATCAAGCGTCTTGATTGAATGTGGATATGGAATAGCATTAAGCAAGAAGATGGCTATTTTCTATATGGATACCTTGCCATGGATGCTTCAAAGTGCTGGAACGTATATTCCAAATTTGATGACGCGAAAAGTTACAAAATTAGAAGAAATTATTCAAATTATTGAAGTAAATGGAATGGTATTATTTGAAGGAGACTCTGTTAATTGACTAGTATTTTTATCGCTACACCTATTTCTGGTTTCGGGAGTTGGGAAGAATATACTTGTTTTCGTTCGGGAATGTTAAGTTTAATTCAACTACTCCGAATGCTAAATTGTAATGTGTGGTCAGAGATAGAATTAGTTAGTAGTGATTCAGACTATGATACACCTAAGCAAGCAGTATTAAATGATCTTAGAATAATTGATGAATCGAATGTATTTATTCTTATTCACCCTCAAAAAATGCAGACTAGCACATTGTTTAAACTGGGATATGCATATTCAAGAATTAAAAAAATTATTATTGTTAGTGAAGATAAAAATTTACCATACATGGTTCGAGGACTAGATGTACCAGGAAAACATGTTAAATATATAAATTCTAGCTCAGTCGATAAGGTCATATGCAAAGAAATATTGAATTGGGTAAACAATCTGAAACACTAACATACAGATTTTTCCTTTTATTGCATTAATCCGCTTTGAAATGGATTAATTACAAGTCATGAAAATGAGATAAATAGTAGATATAACTCGATAAATTTAAGCCTCGAAAAAGAACACTTTTTGAATTCCAGACGTTTCATATCGATGGTTTGTTTATTGGAAATAAAATTAATGTTGAGATGTGAGTTGCTCAAAAAATCTAAAATGGATATCAATCACAAGACAGACAAATCCGAACCATAACGGCTCGGATTTGTTTGTTTTTTATTCAGGGAAAGCGAACTTTGGAATAGTGCTTCGTTTAGATAATCTTTTTTGTTAAAAGCAGCACCGTCAGTAAGAAATTCTGTCGGTGCTATATTTTGATCAATCGAGTGTAAATTCTGCCAATGGATCAAAATCCGTATAGTTTTTGTTCTTATATTCCATAAAAATTGCGCGCACTTTAATTCGACTCTCTGAGACATTAAATCCAATTGGCACAAAATTATTTAATTCTCAACTCTCTCAGCATTTCCGTCGTAGTTTTCCAGAAATTGATATGCGAGTCGTCTGTCCAGCAAGTCATGTATTTTTTGATTATAGTAATTTCTAAGACAGTTATAACATGACGGCGAACATGTGCAGTTCTTTGTTATATCTATTGCTTTTCTGACTATTTTGGCAAATGCCTGTCCATCCTTACTGGCTATTCTTCTTACGTGTCCAGCACCGCCCGCGACAGAATCATAAAGCATTACAGCATATATCATATTGCTGTTATCAACAATTTTGTGCAGGCATCCGCTTATGTCATTTCTTTCTATGTCGAGCACAGAAGACAGCGCTTCTAAAAGAGCATACATAACAGAGATCATAACTTGTTGATTTTTAGAATCCGGATGTCGGAATACTATTCTTATAACATCGGTCTTGAAAACATGGCAAAGTTTATTTTTCTCAAGTACAACTTCACATTTCTTTCCCCAGGGCGTAAAATGCTTTTTATCCAGAGTACTCTTGTGAGAATTAAAATTTGCCTTCTCAAGGTTTTCAGAAGTGCTTTCTGCATATCCACAATGAGGACATACATAAAAGTCATCATTGCATACTACAAGGCCAAAAACACGGGCAAGAACAGATATATTGGTACTGACTATTCGCGTCTGGCTGCTGAAAGAACGGACAGGAACACAGTCGATATACTGAAATGATCTGCAATTCCGAAAAGCTATGAATTTCAAAAATTTATAGCTTTTTTTATTTTTCTTAAGTAGATTTTAGGTTCGGCAGCTATAATACAGATACATATCTTCGATGCTATCGAATTTTGTTTCTTCAACGATCTTCCCGCCGTACATTTTTATAAAACTGTAATCGGCAAGATTTACAAAAGCAGAAATAGGCTCGTCCGTTATTTCATCGGTAGTAAAGGCAAGATCAATGTGACTCGGATCAATAGGATCAATATATTCCGCTTTCGACCCGAATTCTCTTTCAGTGTACTCGTTTATAAGCTCTAATGCCTTACGGGTAAAACGCAGAGCCGACTCTCCGACCTGGATACTACCGTCAAGAGCCTTTAGAGCGGGGTTTTCTTCCTCATACTTACGGAACTCGTTCTTGACGGTATTTACTCCATAAGAGACTGCGCCGGTTACAATTCCTTTGGTCTTGCTTACAACGGGATTTGCCGCTTTATCCGAGGGTTTCACTTGCTTCTCGAATTTCAGCCGACGTTTCGGCTTGCCCGATTTACCGTTTACAGTCTTTTCAGACTGGATAACGCGCTCGTGAGGAAGGCTGCTTTCGGCTTTCTCGGCTTTTGTCTGAGCCTTTTCGAGCTTGTGTTCTGTCCGCGCCACACGCTTTTCATAGTGTTCAATACGCCTGTCAGCTCTCTGTTCCTGTATCGTTTCGGAACTGCCAAATTGCTTGGTATCACCCTTATCCGGTTTCCTGCGTTGTTTCAGTTTTTTCGCCTTATCCTTCACGGGGGAAGAACGCTTTTCAGATAACTTTTCCGCCGCAGCCGAACGCATTTGTAAGGATTTGCGCGTCTTATCTTCCTTGAAAACAGGCTCGTCAGTCTGTAAATCCGTATCCTCGGCAGAGGTATCTGCCTGATCTTCATTGTCCTCGCCTTTGAACTTCGGTTTATTATGCCGTTTAGCACCTTCGGAGTTTTCGGCCTGTTCAGACTCGACCTCAGTTTCACGGAAATTGAAATCGTCGGGATTATGGCGTGAGAAATGCTTGTCGTCGGCTTTACCGTTGCTTTCTACCGTCTCAACGGTTTCAGACTCATTCTCAATACGGAATTTTTTGCGTTTGTCTGATTTACCGTCCGTATCAGCGACAACTCCGGCACGAAAGTCGAAATTCGTGGTTTTGTCCGCTGCGGGAGCGTCATCACAGCCTGCGTCCGATCTCCAATCCTCATAGAGTTCGGAACTATATTCAGTCTCCGGCTCGCTTTGCTCGGCACTATCGCTGCTATCATCGCGGGGAGTTGGCTTTTCCGGTACCACCGTTTCAGTATTCTCAACGGGCAGTGTGGGCGCGGGAGCGTTATTCTCGAAAGTCAACGGCGTTTCTTCTCTATGCGTAGCATAATCAGCCTGCAACTTCGAGCCGGTGTCCTGCTGCTCGTCTATAAAGCGAGGCTTGTGGTGTTTCGGCTGTTCTGACTGTTCCTGTGACTTGTGGTCTTTTCCAAAAAGCTCATCGGCGGGAGCCTCGGCTTTCAGAACAGCATCTTCCGCCCTTTGGCTTATTCGCGTCTCGGTGTCCTGGACGAGATTACGCTCCACAGCTCCGTCACGCGAAATCTTCAAGACCGTCTTTCCGCTTGATTTTAATGCTTTTCCTGCCATATCGCACCTCCTTCCTCGGCAGATTTATGTATTGACTTATGGATTTATAGGTGCTATAATTATAAAAACGCTTACTGCGATAAATCATGATTTGTTGGGATATTTATTTCTAATATAAAGGCGCTAAGGTGTGAGGAGGTAAATAACATGGATATGAAACAGGCGATGAAGGAACGACATATGGTGCGCAAGTACACAGATAAGCCAATTCCGGAGGATGTTGTTTCAAAGCTGAATGATCGGGTAAGGGAAAACAACGAGCGGTACGGTTTGTCCATCAGACTGATGACCAATGACGGCAGTGCCGTTCCCGGTGTGATTAAGCTGATTCTTGCAAAAGGAGTAAACAACTTCTTTATTATGGCAGGACCTGATGGTGCAGATGAGTTGTGTGGTTACTGCGGTGCTGATCTGATGCTATATGCACAGACGCTTGGTCTGAATACATGGTGGGTCGGCGGTACCTATAACCGGAAAGGAGCACAGGAGAAATCCGAGGGTGCAAAACCGGTAGGAATTATCGCTGTCGGCTACGGTCAGACACAAGGTGTCCCGCATAAAACAAAGACGACCGAACAGATCAGTTCATACGTTGGAGAAGCCCCACAATGGTTTAGGGACGGCATTGAAGCGGCACTCTTAGCGCCCACAGCGCTGGCAAAGCAGGCATTCACCATCAGCGGAACAGAAAACAAGGTATCCATCTCCTGTGATAATGGCATTTTTACCGGCGTAGATACCGGTCTTGTGAAATATCACTTTGAACTTGGAGCAGGTAAGGATTGTTTTGAATGGGTGTAATTCTTATAGATAGGCAGTACAGAAGCATAGAAGATTAGTCAAACATATTTTGATTTATCTATGTAAAACAGCCGTGTACGGAAACTCCGCACACGGCTTTTTCTTACAGCATAGCCGCCTTGTTCGACTTGACCTTGCGGATAACGGCGATAGTGCCGAAAGCCGCCGCTGCCGCTGTTGCCGAGATAACGATGATTCTTAGCTTTCGTGCCGCTTCAAGTTTTGACAGCCCATATAACTGCGCCGTGAAATCGGTCACATCTCCGTGAGCGCCGCAGCCGAAACAATGGAAGTGGTCGGTGTACAGCTTCATCAACGGATTGCTGTCCGCGTGGAAGATGCACCTGATGTTCCCGTTCCTGCTGCTTATGCCGTAGAGCTGCGCCGCGTCCGGTAATGCTATCTGCTCTCTGACAGTTTCAAATATCATCACGCCTTGCCCCCGTCGGTGATGACGGAGGACTTTCCGAAAACAGTTTCGTATAACGCTTCTTCGCTTATGAGGAATTTGTTGCCTGCTTTGAAGCACGGGAGCTGTCCGGTTTTACACATCTGACGGATACGGTATTCAGTGATACCCTCGATCAGACGAGCCGTTTCTCCAATGGTGAGCATTCTGCGCTTGTTGTTTTCCATAATGGAATCCTCCTTGTACATACTGCTTACACGGCTTTGCCGTGACATATACTTTTGATATGTATCGGAAGCGGCATTTGGGGTCTTTGCTAAAATATATATCGTCCGTGACGACACAATTCGACAATCTTGGGTCAAGGCTATTGGTCTTGACGGAAAAATCGGCATATTCAATTTTCAAGGAGCCGACACGAACACTAATGGCATAAGCGTTCGTGTAAGAATATAATAACAGGTCGGGAGGAAAATGTCAACAACTTTTTGTTATCCCCCTGTTTGAGAAAAATATCTTAAAATCGGAATATTATACAAATATCATATTCCTAAATAGAATATATTTTGTACAAAAATCCTGTTGACTTGTCCTATTTTTTATGATATTGGAAAGCTAACATTTTCAGCGTGGTGAAGCGTGTAACTTCACCTTTGTGTGAATCTTAAATCTACTATTTGCATAAAACTGTAACCTTGAAATTGGCTGTTTTGACGTGATTTTGTATTATACTTTTCGGTACACCGAATGAGCTAAACTACCAAAAACAGGGCGTTTTTTGGTAGTTTAGTTTGACCGCATACAGCAATTGAGCTAAACATAAAAATAGTTACAGTTTGTGATTTCTTCCTCCGAGAAAGAAAAACGGCAGCGGGATTAACCGCCACCGTCGATTTGTTCGTGTTCTCAATAATCGATGACGCCCTGTTTTGGGGCGTTATTGTCAACATATCCTGTTTCAGCAATAGATCAGCTCGTCAAGTACCGTTTCTTCTGCCTGCGCTTTCAGCGTATTCATTAAACCGACCCACTTCATCGGGTTCTCGGCTTTCAGTTTCTCTGTCACGCCTGCCGACTTCGCCATTCTCGGCAGCATCACGTTCAAGCGTTCGTTTGCGGCTTCGTCCGTGTCCGACAAGTGAGCGTTCAGAGTTCCGCGCAGGAGCATTGCCTGATAGGTCGCCCTGCGGTGCTTCTTCAAGTAGTCGAGCCGCATTAGCCCGTACTTGCCTATTGGTTTCTGCTCCGCCAGCTCCCAATCTGGCAGATACGTCTGCGTTGCAGCGTCCAAACGGTAGGTTATGCCGTTCTCGGTCATTGTCTGTGGTAATGCTGTTGTTGTCATAGTCTGCGCTCCTTTCAAGCTGTGGTTGGTCTTCTCACTTTTATATAATAGCACTTTTAAGTGCCAAAGTCAAGAAGTAACTGACATTTTTTGAGAATTTCAAAATTGGGAGAAAAAAGGAGGGTGCAGGACACCTCGAAAACAGGCAAATCCGGGTAGAAAATCGTGGATTTTTCGCGTTCTGCGCCGTTCAAAATAGGCGGGTAATGATATTACCCTAACCACATATCAAAAGCGGCTTAAAGCGCGTTTTTTTTATTCGGTCTGCACCGAAGGGTGTAACGCCGCGTGACACCCTTACAAATACGACTACAAGAAATGGCTCAAGCATCTTTTTATTAAAAACACCCTTTTTAGACAAATTGCCTCAAATGTCTATTTACAAACCGATGTAAAATGAGTTATAATAAAAATATATATTGCCTTTCCCAAAAAGTGAAATATGGCAGGTGATCACAATGACCAATCTTACCAAAGAAGCGATAAAGGAATGTTTTGTAACATTATTGGAAAAGAAACCGTACAATCAGATAACAGTTAAGGATATTGTCGAGGAATGTGGAATCAACAGAAATTCGTTTTATTATCATTATGCCGATCTCGCTGCTGTTGCGGAAGAAGTCGTTATGGAGAACGCAGACAAAATAATAGCGGAACACCCTTCGATATGCTCACTTGAAGTATTCCTTGATACAGTCATAAACTTTGTACTTGACAATAAAAAGACCGTTTTACACCTATACAATTCGGTAAGGCGTGATATGTTTGAGCTGTATTTGTGGAAGGTCTGCGAACATTGCTCCGAAGCCTATATCGGCAGCCTTATTTCAGCACACAACATCGGAGATGCAGAGCGAAAGCTGATAATAAATCATTTCAAATGCGCCGGATTCGGAGAAGTTCTCGGTTGGCTGAATGACGGTATGAAAAATGACATAAAGCAGCAAAACGCACTTATATGTGAGCTTAAACGGGGTATGACTGAAGAAATGGTCGAGAGATGCGAACGAATTAAGAAGTGAATTTTATTGTAATGAAGAGTAAACAGACACTGCCGCAGCGGTGTCTGTTTTTTATACAATTCAATACTAATGACGGTTTTTCGTACACCGGAACGGGGTTGACCGTTTATTTTTGCAAATGTAAATGCTATAATAAAGACACAAAGCAAATAAGGAGTTGGTCGATATGCGTTCTGTAATACCGATGAAAGCCGCCAAGACCGGCTACATCATTATATCTGCCATATTTGTAGTCATAGGTGCTGTAATGACAGCGCTGCCGGAAATGCTCACCAAAGAAGCCGGGATGTGTAATCTGATAGGTATTGCAATGACAGCCTTCGGTGTGATAAAACTTGTGGGTTATTTCTCGAAAGACCCGTTCAGACTCGCTTTTCAGTACGATCTCGCGTCCGGTATTCTGATGATAGCACTCGGTATAGCTGCCTTGTCCCACCCTGACACTTTTATTGAAGTAATAGGCGCGATACTCGGTGTATGCATACTGTCAGACGGTCTGTTCAAGGTGCAGATTGCAATAGACGCACGGACTTTCGGAATAGAAAAATGGTGGTCGATAGCAGCAGCTGCTGTTCTACCGATAATAACGGGATTTGTGTTGATAATAAACCCGGATGCAAAGGTCACTGTAATTTCAGCACTTCTCGGAGCATCATTCATTTTTGAAGGAGCAATGAATCTGATAACAGTGATTATTGCTGTCAGAATAGTACAAGCTCGCTATCCGTCATTCACGTCAGACAGTGACGGAATTGATTGAAAACGGAAAACGGTGCCGCTTCAATGAAGCCGTTTTGTGTGCAGAAGTTGGGGAGTATAGGCGGCACTCCCCCGCTTCGTCAAATAATATAAGGGAGTGCTTTATATGAGAGAAAATCTGAATACCGATATAATAATGATAACGATAATGTCTTTTCTCGGCTTTTGCATTGAAGATGCGTGGATGCTGTTCAGATATTCATACATAGACAACAGAAATATGCACTTACCGTTTTTGCTCGGTTACGGGCTGCTTATGACAGGAGTTTATTATATAGTTGGAACGCCGGACAATATTTTCGGTAATATATCGGAAGGACTGACATTATACTACCCGATAGACCGTATCGTGTATTTTCTGCTTTGTATGCTTGTCGTCTCCGCCGGAGAGATAGCACTCGGAACATTTGTGGAAAAGACCGGAGGTTATGAATACTGGAATTATTCGCAGGTACCGCTTCACATCACCAAATATACATCAATACCGACATCAGCGGGATTCGCGCTGCTAATGACAGTTTTTATGGGACATTTCTATGTACCGATGAGAGAAAGTGTCGATAACATTTCAGCCGATATTCCTTCAGCCTACATCATTATGATATCTGCACTTCTTATAATAGATTTCATTTCGAGCTTTAACAGAATGTACAGCTGTGGAGGAACAAATGAGCTGTGGAAGCTGAATGTACCGGAGGTCAGAGATCCTATCAAAGACCTGCTGCACATACAGCATTAACTATCTTATTGGCGGGTGCAGGATCATAGTTTAACCTCGCCTTCTGATATAACCGGATAAAGTGCTGTTTTTGTCTTTAAAGACAAATGGAATATTAACAAAGCTACTGTAATGCAGTACGAACAAGGAGGATTTTTATGTATTATTCAAGCGGTAATTACGAAGCATTTGCTCGTCCGAGAAAACCCGACGGTGTCGATAATAAATCGGCATATATAGTAGGCTCGGGACTCGCGGCACTTTCAGCAGCGTGTTATCTTGTCCGCGACGGTCAAATGGACGGAAGCAGGATCCACGTTCTTGAGAAAGATCCGGTTCCCGGCGGAGCCTGCGACGGTATGTATTATACCGATGTGGGATATGTGATGCGCGGCGGACGCGAAATGGACAATCATTTTGAATGTATGTGGGATCTGTTCCGTTCTATACCGTCAATTGAGACTGAGGGTGTAAGCGTTCTTGACGAATATTACTGGCTCAACAAGGCTGACCCCAATTACTCACTTTGCAGAGCAACGGAAAAGCAGGGGCAGGACGCGCATACCGATAAGAAGTTCGGGCTCTCCGATAAAGCCTGCACCCAGTTGATGAAGCTGTATCTGACTTCAAACGAAGAACTTTACAACAAAAAGATAACCGATGTATTTGACGATGAGGTATTGAATTCCAATTTCTGGCTTTACTGGAGGACTATGTTCGCATTCGAGAACTGGCACTCCGCGCTCGAAATGAAGCTGTATATGCAGCGGTTTGTTCATCATATAGGTGGACTTCCCGATTTTACTGCCCTTCGCTTCACAAAATATAATCAGTACGAGTCAATGATACTGCCGATGATAAAGTATCTTGAAGGCTTTGGTGTTAAGTTTGAATACGGCGTCAAAGTCGAAAATGTTATTTTTGATGTGAAGGGCGGCAGAAAGGTTGCAACAGAAATTGAAATAATTCGTGACGAAACAGCCGAAACCATTTCTCTGACAGAGAATGATCTTGTTTTCATCACAAACGGCGGTTGTGTGGAAAACTCAACTATCGGAAGTCAGGATACTCCCGCAAGGTTTAATAAAGTAATCAAACCGGGCAGCGGCTGGGATATGTGGCGTAAGATAGCAGCGCAGGACAAGTCATTCGGTCATCCTGACAAATTCTGTTACGATGCCGAAAAGACTAACTGGATGAGCGCAACTGTAACTACTCTTGACCAAGAGGTAATTCCATATATCAAATCTATCTGCAAGCGTGACCCATTTACCGGTAAAGTCGTTACCGGCGGCATTGTGACTTGTCGTGATTCATCGTGGCTCCTCTCGTGGACTATTAACCGTCAACCGCAGTTTCGTGACCAGCCCAAAGACCAGTGCCTTGTATGGGTATATGCTTTGTTCACCGATAAAAAAGGCGATTTTGTAAAGAAGCCTATGCGCGAATGTACCGGTAAGGAGATCTGTATGGAATGGCTGTATCACATCGGCGTTCCGACAGACCAGATAGAAGAACTCGCGGAGGAAAGCTGCAATACGGTTCCGGTAATGATGCCTTATATTACGGCATTCTTTATGCCTCGTGAAGCCGGAGATCGTCCGGACGTGGTTCCGGAGGGAGCGGTCAACTTCGCATTCCTCGGTCAATTCGCTGAAACGAAGCGCGATACGATATTTACAACAGAATACTCTATCCGCACCGGAATGGAAGCCGTATATACGCTTCTTGATATCGACAGGGGTGTTCCCGAAGTATGGGGTAGTACATACGATGTTCGTGATCTTCTCAACGCAACTATTGCTCTCCGCGACGGAAAACCGCTTACCGCTGATACGGGATTGCTTGCAAATGCAGCAATTAAACCGTTGCTGAAAAAAATACACGGAACAGATATAGAAAAGCTGCTTCTGCGCTATAATGTAATTGAATTGCCCGAAAAGTCAGATGATGATTCGGATAGTTTGGTAGATAAGGAAAAATTGTTAAAAGTAGGTGCAGGCGTTGCTGCATTGGGAACAGCAATAGCAGTTGCAAAGAAAGTCAAAAATAAGAATAAGTAAAATAATCTAAAATAATATGAGCCGGACATAATTCAATCCGGCTCATTTTTCTCCCATTTGTTGTGTTCACATTTTGAAGCTTATATTTTCAGAAAAAGATTTAAGTTCCGATATTATGTAATAAATATTAAATCGTAAATAATTTGTATCATTCTTGAAACGAAATATCCGCTTAACTTTTGTCAAGGGGATTATAAATGATTGATATTACTCGATAGGTTGTGACAGCTCCGCTACAATCAAAGCACCGAGATGAAAGCCGCGCTCGAAGTCTGCTTCACACTCTAACTGTGCTTCAATGTGGAGTGCATCTGTGTATGTGTCAAGCAGCTCCTTGCAGTCGGGAAACAGTTCAAGCAGCTTGTTCTCGGTGGAGCATATAAGCTCACGGTTCTCGATGCAGCGCTTGGTGTTGGGAGCGGGTTTCTCGCTCGGATTAATTTCTCCGTAGTAAAGTTTGTTGATTATGTTATTCATTGCGGTATTCTCCTGTAAAATATTGTAGGTTTTGATTAGTTTGTTATTCAACAGGAAATGCCTTGATTTTGGTCTTCGTTTGGTCTTTATTCTTACTAAAATTGGCTTTTAAATACTTCAAAATATCAAAAGTTATTAAAAAGCCAATCGCTGGAAACAGCATTACAAAGCCATTTACGAGATTTTACTAAAAACGGCTAAAAGCCCTTCCTTTAATTTAAGTATATTGAGTATAATTAAGATATAAACCGAATGAAACGGAGGAAAACACTATGAAAAAACGTAGCCTTAAACTATTGAGCGCACTGACAGCGGCCGCTGTTATCATATCATCCTTTACCGTTCCCGCTTTTGCAGCAGCACCGGAAGGCACTCCGCCTGAGCCGCCGTCCGGCGCTATGGGAACACCGCCCGACGGTACGCCGCCCGACGGAACACCCCCCGACGGTGATCCACCCAGAGACCCACCCGATGGAAAAGGAGGTCCCGGAGGAGGAACGGGTGGAATGTCACAGGCTCCGACCTCGTACAGCGCAGTTACGGAGTATTCAAAAGATACAACGGCTTCCGGAAAGTCATACACCTCGACAGGCAAGGACGAGAGCGCCATACTTGTCAGCGGCGGGAATGCCGTTATCGGTAGCGCGACGATCACCCGCAAGAACGCCGAGTCGAGCGGCGGAGACAGCGCGAGCTTCTACGGCGTGGGCGCGGCAGTCCTCGCAACAGGCGGAACGGCGTACATCGACAGCAGCAGGATAACGACCGACTCAAAGGGCGGCGCGGGAGCTTTCGCTTACGGGAACGGCACTATCTATATCGGCAATACGACCATAAGCACGACGCAGGACACCTCCGGCGGCATACACTCGGCGGGCGGTGGCAAGGTCTATGCTTGGGATCTCGATATTACCACGGCGGGCGGCTCGTCGGCGGCAATACGCTCTGATCGGGGCGGCGGTACTATGGTCGTTGACGGCGGTACATACACTACGACCGGAACAGGCTCGCCCGCGATATACTGTACGGCTGACATTGCCGTGAACAATGCGAAACTCACCGCGAAGAACTCCGAGGGCGTGTGTATCGAGGGTCTGAACAAGCTGTATTTGTTCAACTCTGACCTCACCTCGACTATGCCAACAACTAAACAGAACGAAAACCTCGTCTGGGGTATCATAGTTTATCAGTCCATGTCCGGTGACGCGAAGGTCGGCAACTCCGAGCTTTACATCGACGGCGGTTCCGTGACCTGCAACGGCGACATCTTCTACACCACCAACACCGAAAGCCACATCACGCTGAATAATGTAACTCTCAAGAGTACAGCAAGTAATTACGCAGTGCTGCGTGCGACGGGAAACGCCAACGGACGCGGGTGGGGCAAGACCGGAGCCAACGGTGCAGACTGCACCTTCACGGCAATAAACCAGACGCTTGACGGGAATGTCATCTACGACAGCATCTCAAACCTTGATATATACCTTACAAGCGGAAGCGTGCTCACAGGCGCGATGATCGACGATGAGACCGACGCCGGAAATGGCGGCAGCGGCAAGGCAAACGTGTATATCGACGACAAGTCCAAGTGGATCGTAACTGCCGACAGCACCTGCACAAACCTGTACAATGCGGGAACTATTGTTGACGCGAACGGCAAAACAGTTACGATAAAGAACTCTTCGGGCAAGGTGCTTGTCAAGGGTACGGGAAGCGTAACGATAATCGTCAGCGGCACATACAAGACAACTGCTGACATCTCCGGCGCAACAAAATCGACAACGTTCTCGAAATTCGCGGTAACAAAACCGTCGTATATCTCGACATCGACTTCCGCATCAACGACCGCGCTCGCCAAAACAACGCTCACAGTCAAGAACACGGGCAGCAAGTTCAGATTTTCGTGGAAGGCTGTCAGCGGAGCGGAGAAGTATCAGATATACTACTCCGAGGACGGCGGCAAGACCTACAAAAAGCTCGGAAATATTGCCGGCACAAAGACGAGTGCTGTGACCTCAAAGCTCGATACAAGCAAAACATACAAGTTCAAAATACGCTCTTACAAGACCGTGAACGGAAAGAAAGTTTACAGCAAATTCTCAAAAGTCGTTACGGTCAAGGCGTGATAGATTTATAAAAAATGTTTTATCCCCTGCCGAAAAGCAGGGGATAAACTATAACCGAATAATACTTTACATTCAGGGCATTTTGTGGTATAATTTTTTTATACAACATAATGTTAAAGAGAAGAAAGACGGTATGAAATGACAAAAAAGCAAAAAATATTACGAATAATTATAACGCTTTGTATATCATTCGTTATGACAGGGATAGTTTTGCTGCTCCGTTCAGAGGAAAATGTTGCCTCCTCTGTTGCGCGTATAGAATACATGGGAATAGTATTCACTTTTACGGAACTGTTTGTTATTCTCACAGCAGGTATATGCGGATATCAGTACGGCTTTATAGTATTTATTGCAGCTATATTCACACAGTCTATACGCAGCGGCAAAATTCTCGACAGTCTTTTCTCGCTTCTGATATACTTTGTTATTTCGGTAGTTGCGGGATATTTTGCCTCCGGCAGATGGTACAGAAAATGGTGGAAGACTTTACTGGCCGTGGTTTATCTTACCGTCATACTTGGGGGATCATGGTATATCATTTCGATCCAAATCTACAACTTATCCTCTGACAGTGTTGAGACTGAACTGTGGAAGCTTTGTCTCGGCGCACTTCCGGAAGCAGCAGCTGCTGTTCTGATACAATATCTGTTCTTCCGTCTTGCCCCCGATAAGATAAAAAAATATATCGGACAATCATATATTTATACCGCAGAATATGAACAATCACAGGAATTCCGTGATATCGGGTCTTCTGTTCTCAAACGACAGGTCACTTTGATGACAATGTCCGAGGCTCTGCTGCTGAGCTTTTTTGCGGTAATACTGTCAAATGCGCAGATGTCGCAGGTGTACAGCTTACAGCGTCAAAGGATATTTGAGCAGCGGACTCTGTCGTTTTCCGAGGAACAGGTAAGCGATCTTTCCGACAGCGACGAGGATCAGGATAACGAAACCGATACCGCCGCAGACGAAGAGACTCATGAGCCACCCAAGCCTAAAGATAACGAAACCTCAAAGCCGCCCGAGACAAAAGACAACGAATCTGCGCCCGGATACAAACCGTCAAGCAAGCCCGACAAAAAGCTCGAATTGTCCGACGATCAGCTGAATAACATCTCCGAGAATTTCTCGCTGCAAAGTCAGGATCTCATAGTAATGGATATTCAGCTTTGCCTGATTGTTATGTGTATTGCCATACCGCTCGGTATGTTCTTTAATACCCTTATACTTAAAAGAGTGGTATTCCCCGTAAGAACGCTTTCATCGGTCATGAACGGTTATTTCTCGGAAGAAGAGGAAGACCGTGAAAAGCTTATGGATAAGCTGAAAAAAATAAAGCTCAAAGGTAAGAATTACGAGATAAATCAGCTCAACACTGCGATGCAGCGTATGATCGACGATATGACAAAACATATCAGCGCGGTGGAGCGCCAGAACGAACTTGAGACCGAGCTTAAAATATCCGAGGCAAGAAGCGAAGCAAAGTCCGTGTTTCTGTCTAATATGTCGCATGAGATAAGAACGCCTATCAATGCAGTTCTCGGAATGAACGAGATGATACTTCGTGAAAGTCATGAACCGGGTACTATAGAGTATGCCGAAAATGTGCGTAACGCCGGAAATACACTGCTCGGACTTGTCAACGACATACTTGACTTCTCGAAGATAGAAGCGGGTAAAATGGACATAATCCCCGTTGATTATGACCTTTCATCGGTACTCAACGACCTTGTTACGATGATACGGACAAGAGCCGACGATAAGGGGCTGAAACTCGAAGTAAAGGTGGATCCTGATATACCCGTTGAGCTTCACGGAGACGAGATACGCGTAAAGCAGGTCGCTACCAATATACTTACAAACGCTGTAAAATACACCGAAAAGGGTTTGGTTTCGCTTAACGTCGGATACGAGGAACTTCCTGATGAAGGCGGAAACCGTATGATCGGACTTCGGTTCTCCATATCCGATACCGGCATAGGCATAAAGGAAGAAGATATGGCAAAGCTCTTCACCGCCTTTGACCGCATAGAAGAACAGCGAAACCGTACCATTGAGGGTACGGGTCTCGGAATGAACATAACGCAGCGGCTGCTTTCGATGATGGGAAGCGAGCTTAAGGTGCAGAGCGAGTACGGAAAAGGCTCGACATTCTCGTTCACGGTCAAGCAGGGCGTTGTTTCCGATCACCGTATCGGCAATTACGAGGAATCCTACCGCCGTACCCTCGCGCAGAGAAAGCGGTATAAGGAGAAATTCACCGCTCCCGACGCTCACGTGCTGGTTATTGACGATACGCCGATGAACCTTTCGGTATTCAAGAGCCTTCTCAAAACCACGCTCGTGCAGATAGATACTGCCGAGAGCGGATTTGAAGGTGTTGAGCTTGCGAATAAGAACCTGTATGACATACTGTTCATCGACCACATGATGCCGAAAAAAGACGGTATCGAGACTCTTGACGAGATCAGGGCGGGAGAAGGTCCGAACTGCGGAACAAAGGCAGTTTGCCTTACCGCGAACGCTGTATCGGGCGCGCGTGAGAAATACATATCGGCAGGCTTCGACGATTATCTCACAAAGCCGATAGTTCCCGAAAAACTGGAGCAGATGATAATGGAATATCTGCCCGAAGAAAAGCTGACAAAGATACCTGTCACCGATGAAACTTCCGAAGCGCCGTCAATACCGACCGTGCTTGTGATCGACGACGACGAGGTGATCCGTGTCAACGCCGAACAGATACTTAAGCCTTATTACAGCGTTCTGTGCTGCGGCGACGGCAGAACAGGCGTTGAGACTGCCGAAAAAGAGCAACCCGACCTGATACTGCTCGATATACAGCTTACCGGTATGAACGGATTTGATGTACTGCGGCTGCTCCGGAAGAACGACCGGACAAAGGATATCCCCGTTATGTTCGTCACCGGCGACAGCAGCGAAGAGACCGAGGTCAAGGGTTTCCGCGACGGCGTGTCTGATTTCGTTCGCAAGCCGTTTGTTCCCGAAGTGCTTTTGCAACGCTCGAAACGCGTTATCGACCTTTATCACTATCAAAACGGGCTTATCACAGAGGTCGGCAGACAGACCGAGCGTGCTGACAGGCTTTCGCTTGAAATGATGGTCGCACTGTCCAAAACCGTTGACGCTAAGGATCATTATACAAACGGTCATTCGGGAAGAGTGGCGGATTACTCTGCCGAGATTGCCCGCCGGATGGGCAAAAGCGAAGCCGAGCAGGAAAAGATCTACGAAATGGGTCTTATGCACGACATCGGAAAGATCGGTGTAAGCGAAGAGATAATCAACAAGCCCGCCCGTCTTACCGACGAGGAATTTGAGCAGATTAAGAAACACACGGTGATAGGCTATGACATTCTTGCTTCGATAACCGAAGTTCCCGAGCTTGCGACAGGTGCACGTTATCATCACGAAAAATACGACGGCTCGGGATATCCCGACGGGCTCAAAGGCAAGGATATACCCGAAGCCGCACGTATCATCTGCGTTGCCGACTGCTATGACGCCATGACTTCGACGCGTACTTACTCCACTCCAAGATCACAGGCGGCTGTACGTGCGGAGATCGAGAAGTGCAGCGGAACACAGTTCGACCCAGATATCTCCGCCGTGATGCTGCAAATGATCGATGACGACAAGGATTACAAAATGAACGAGCAGGGCGGCACTACGGTCTGGAAGAACAGAGATAAGCTGTGGGGAAAAACTGAGGCAACGCACAAAGAGAGCGAACTTCCCGAATGGCTGTACGATGTACCGGAAATAGATACCGACAGTGGTATAATGCACTGCGGTACCGCCGAGATCTATCTTGAGACACTGACGATATATGCCGGTACCGTTTTCGCGAATGCCGACGAGATAGAGCGGTATCTTAGTGAAGACGACCTGAAAGACGCCACCGTGAAGATACACGCTCTCAAAAGCACATCAAGAGTTATCGGTGCCGCCGACCTCGGCGACCTTGCGGAAAAACTTGAAAAAGCGGGAAACGACGGTGACAGAAAGACCGTTGACGATCATATCGACGAGCTTCTCACAAGATACCGGTCACTCGGCGAAGCACTTTCTCCGTTGGTACAGACCGGGACTGACGAAAACGACGACCGACCGGAGATCGGGGCTGATGAGCTTTCGGAGATATACACGGCGATTTCGGAATTCATGTCTGTTGCGGATTTTGACAGCGCGGCTGATCTTATCGGTAACCTTAAAGAATATAAGGTACCCGATAATGAAAAAGACCGCTGCAGCGCTCTTATCAAAGCTGCCGACGAGGTCATGTACGAGGATATTGAAAAAATTCTTAATAAAGGAGCATAACAATGGCGAGCAAAATTCTTATCATCAACAAGGGTGCTGCGTTTATGACGGACGCACTTGCAAAAAATCTTCAAAAATCGGGATTCACCGCAAATGTGATCGAGCCGGAAATAGAAATTATCGGAAAGGAACGCAGTGACACCGATATTTATGTTCTCTACGCTGGTAATTTTGTTTTTGAATCTGCCGATGTTCTGGTCTATCTTAAGGATATCTGCGCCGAAGATGAAAAGGTAATCTGCGTTATCGGTTACACCAAAGAGATCGACGAGATAAAGAATATCATTCCCGTAGATCTGATAGCACATCAGTTTGAGCGTCCGTTTGATATGAAGGCGCTTATCGCTGAACTGAAAAAACTATCTGCCGCCGATGAAGAACGCAAAAAGGGCAAACATATCCTACTTGTCGATGATGACCTCACATTCCTCAAAATGATGCAAGGCTGGCTCTCGATGAAGTACAATGTTACGATCACACGATCGGGAATGCAGGCAATAACCTATATAGCAACGCATACACCTGATCTTATACTGCTCGATTATGATATGCCAATAACTCCCGGTCCGCAGGTAATGGAGATGATAAGAAGCGAGCACAATGCCGCCGAAATACCGATAATTTTCCTTACGGGCAAATCCGACAAGGAAAGTGTAATGAATGTAATGGCTCTGAAACCTCAGGGGTATTTGCTGAAATCCATGAGCAAGGAAGAAATAATCGAATCTGTGGATCATTTCTTTGAGACGAAAAAGTGGAAGAATATATGATTACCTAATGTACAGACACTTTCACATATACCACATTTATATATGGTTTTACAGAGTTTTGGAATTGAATATATTTTCAGCGGCATACTGAGTTCTATCTTCATCGGACACGACTATATGTCGGGCTTCGTAAAGAATGTGTTCACCGTTCACTCGAAAAAAATCGACTGTGTGATCTCGAAGATAATTGTCGGTGTTTTCTGCACATTATGTATACATTATATCCCATGACAAGGCAGGAGTCCAGCTCTGCGGAGTAATTGTAATAATAATTGTGCAGGACGCAGCAATATTATAAAAATCCTCGGTGCAATATGCTCAGGCAGGAACAGGCTCGGTAATGCTGTGTTCCGCTTCATACTCCCTGACACGGCGGTAAAATGTGTTTGCCGACAAGCCCATTCTCCGCATAAAGTCCCTGCCTGTGATGCTCTTGGACTTCCATTCCCCATAGAGCTGCCCAAACCTCGTCCAGTCGATCTCAATGGGTTTCACTTTATAAGAAACATGCAGTTAAGATTGTTGCCAAAGGTTTTCCGATATAATAATGTTTCTGCCCCATCCTCGGGAGAAAGCAGAAGCCGTTTGGGTTTTAACTTGCGTAATAAATTATGTACTCTTTTCTGATAATAATAAAAAAGGCCAGACCGGTAATATCGGGCTGACCTTGTTTGTGTTAGTTGTTATTTATAACATTGTCCGGAAACAGTGAAGCATTTAACAAATCTGCTGGTGAGATCTCCAAAGCGTCAGCTATATCAAAGAAAGCCTCCATCGAAAAGCTGTTTGCTGCATTAGGCGCTTCAATAATGCTTAGAAGCGAACGGCTTACTCCAGCCTTTTCCGCAAGCTGTTCCTGTGACATTCCGCGTAGCTTTCTTAACGAAGCTATTGCAATTCCAAGTTGTATGAATTTATCGCGATTCTTGAAAGCGACTTCTTTTCTCATAGCGGCTCCCCCTGTCTGAATACTACTCTTATTATACAATTAATAAGAGAAATATTCAGCACTGCATGAAAAGCACTTGACTTACAAGTAAATCATAAGTATAATAAAAAGAGATTACGAATTACAAAAAAGCATTTTACCGCTTTTGCAGTACATAATCTCATATTTTTGCTTATGGAGTGATCGCTTGAATACATATACAGTCAGTTTTTTCGGTCACAGACAAATTGAGCGTCCCTTCGAAGTGGAGGGACGGCTTGAAAAAATCATTCGTGAGCTTATCGGGAGTAAGGAATATGTGGAGTTCATTGTCGGGAGAAACGGCGAGTTCGATCAGATGGTGGCATCGACAGTCCGCAGGGTAAAGAAAGCTGTTGATGACGCTAACAGTGCGCTGGTGCTCGTCCTGCCGTATATGACAGCCGAGTATTCCAACAATAAGGCGAGCTTTGAAGATTACTATGATGAGGTAGAGATATTCGATAGTGGGCATTTCCGCGCGGCATTCGGGCAGCGTAACCGCGCAATGGTTGACAGATCAGACCTTGTTGTATGCTGCATTGAGCATGACGAGGGCGGGGCTTACGAAGCCGTGAGGTATGCCCGGAAGCGCGATAAAAAGGTATTGAATGTCGCTTATAGAAAGGAGATGCAGGAAAATGCCCGTATTTGATTTAGCAAAAATATTTGAAGAAATACATTGGGAGAAGTATGCGGAGTTTGACAACCCGCCGCACTATGAACCTTCGCCGGAATTTAAGCGGAAGATGCAGGGACGGCTTGACAGAGCATTTGTTGATGATAGAAATGATAAAACGCAGAGCTGATATTTGTTATTTCTTCATTTCCCGGACATACTCATCATACTCGATCTCGCCGTCAAGCGCCTTGTTCCGCAGCACAATAGCATAGTCCGCCCATTTCTGAAACTCCGCCTGTGTCATCTTCTTTTTGAGGTACCGGGCG
Organism: uncultured Clostridia bacterium; assembly: GCA_947168885.1. Lineage (GTDB taxonomy): Bacteria > Bacillota > Clostridia > Oscillospirales > Ruminococcaceae > Ruminiclostridium_E. Next base: position 29,107 of record CAMVNQ010000006.1, read on the forward strand.
TAGTGTGCCTTGTACGCCTTGTGGTAAACGCTCCAGATAGGGTCAGTCTTTAACTTGTCATTAAACTTTTTCCGGTGTCCGAGGTCTCGGCAAGTCTTGTCGGGCTGCCCCTTGATCGGGCGCTTGCAGTAGTTGGAGTAAAATCCGCGCTCCAGCACGAAATACCGTCCGCACAGATCACACTTGCGGGGCAGATAGCGGTTTTGCAGTCCCTTGAACAATTCAATATACAGGAAGCCTCCGATTGTTGTGAAGTGATAATTCTCGCAAAGCACGGAGGTTTTCTTGCGTTTGAGGACTTTGTAGGTAAGTGTCATAGTCCCCGACGGGATAAGCTTGTCGTAGTTGTTCAGCTTTTGGGCAGCGGCACTGTTGAACTCGTCAAGCATTTCCGCGATTTCTTCATTGGTCAGGAATTCCTCACGGCTGTGTATCTTTTCAAGAAACGGCTCATAGACCCGCTTCACGCGCAGCAAGTCCTCGAAAAGTGTGATGTAGTGATAAATGAAGTCCTTGAGTTCGGCGTTGAGCTTCAGCACCTCGTCTATCATATCGGGATCATCCATTTCGTCAAGCGGATCGCCCGGGCTGAACGAAGTCAGCATGCGGTCATGCTCATACATCGGCTCATGATAGACATTCCCGCGATCATCATCTTCATTGTAATCATCGTAGCTGTCGAATTTATCGTAGTCGAACCATTCATGCTCGATCTCGTTATCATCTATCTCGAAGAGTACCGAATGTCGGTTGATAATGTCGTAGAGTCCGCTGTCACGGAGCGGGAAACTGTTGTAAGGGGGCAGGGCATGTATGTATTCCTCAGCTCGGTCGAAGAAGGAGACAGCTTCCGTGAATATATATTCGCAGTCAGACATTTGCGTGCGCGTTTCCGGGTAGTGGAGCAGTCGGAGATATTCTTTGCAGAAGCCGAGCTTGTCCTTCACGCCTTTGAAGCTTTTTTGCAGATATTTTTCAAGTATCGAACCCAATGTGTACTCTTTGGTACCGTTGATGTAAAATTTTTCTTCAAAGTAAAATGCGTCAAATTCAGTCATAGTGCAGTTTTTCCTTACCCCTCAAAAAATATTTTCAAAAATTTTTGAAAAATAGAAGTCAACTTAGAAAAAAGTAGAAAGTATCTAAAAATAGAAGTCAACTCATCTTTTTATAGACATATCATACCAAATCCATTGACTTTTGTCAAGCCTTATCATATAATGATTTTGAGCTCAGGGATAAGTAGATCTTACCCCAATAAAAACAGTCCGGAATGTGGAAAGGAGAGATCGCCATAGCAAACGAAATCGTATTTACGGAACTCAGGTTCAGGAATGTGACACCTGCGAAACTGGCAAAAGCACTCGGCTTGACCGAAAAGGTCTTAATGCAGGTGTTGCGTTTTGAACTTGACGAGGCCGAACAGCTTCGCATGGTGCAGCTTATAAACAGCATCGCTGCGTAAGAACTGCCGTAGTCCGACCTGACGCCGCGTGCAGTAGCCCGCGGAAAATCGGTCAATCGAAAAATATGTGTCAAAAAAAGTGGTGCATTTTATTAAGATTTCGCTTCATAGCAAGCATAGATAGTGGTGCATTCTTTTTTGGGGGTCCCCAAAAAATGCACGCACTATCCTTACGCGGCGGCTTCGCCTGCCCCGCGTTTTACGATCAGGGAACCCGTACCCCTGATCGCCGTGAAGCAGAAATTCATAAAAATGCACCCGAACAATGAAACCCAGAGAGGAGAAAAAAGAAATGAGAAAGTATAAGCAGGTAAAGGAGAAAAAGGTTACATACGAGCTTGACGAATGGGAGGAAGTCGAGCGTCGTGCCAGAAAATTGAAGATGAAGACGGGGACGTACATCAAGCGTATCTCCGTTGACGGCAAGGTCGAGTATTGCGACGTCGGCGAGCTGGCTCCGCTTGTCAAGGAAGTAAATGCGATCGGCGTGAATGTGAACCAGCTTGCCCGCAAGGCTAACGAGCTGAACAGCATCTATGCCGGGGATATGGAAAAAATGAAGGAGCTGATCGAGACCTTATGCCGTATGTTAAGTTCATTTGCGTGCACACGACAGTGGAACAGAGTCTGAAGTATATCGTAAATCCGGATAAATGCACGATGCATTTCAGCGGTCAGCCCCAAAACGCGCACGATGCGCGTATACAAGGCTGCCGCGAAAAACACGAAGAAATGCTTTATTCGGATTCTTTGAACTGCTTCACTGATCCGCATTGCGCTTACCTGAACATGAAAACGGTTTTTGAGCAGCACAGCACGCACAAGTTCAACGAGCCCTTGCCGAAAAAGGGCAAAGGAACGGTCAAGGCTATCCATATCATACAGTCGTTTTCACCCGATGACGACGTTACACCTGAACAGGTGCAGTCCATAGCAAAAGAGTTCGTGCTCCGGAACTTCGGCGACAAGGCTCAGGCGGTTATCACGACACACACCGACAAGGTGCATCTGCATGCACACATAGTCCTGAACACTTACGCCCTCGACGGTCAGAAGTTCAACAGTAACTGGGCTGCAGTCCAGCAAGCGCGGGATTTGTCGGACGCCATCTGCATAGAGCGCGGAATAATGCCGATCATGCTGAAATACGATTATGAAAAAGGCGACAACTGCTCTTACGCCGAGTGGGATCACCGCAGGAAAGGTACGTCGTGGAAAGCGCATATCTGCGAATACATTGACAGCCTTATCCCCCATGCCAAAGATCTGGACGAGCTGTTAAAAATCATGGAGGCTCACGGCTTCACGATCAATCGCAGAAAGTTCATTTCCGTTAAGGCTCCAGAGCAGCAGCGCGCGGTCAGACTTCAGAATCTCGGGAACGGTTATTCGGAACCGGAACTGATGACCCGCATACAGGATTATCTCGACGCTCAGCCGAAGCAGCGATCAATGCATGAGATTTTTGATCTTGTGCGGAGGGATTTTGAACGTGAAACACGAAACATCTGTTTTGCTGCCGGTGTAAAGGATAAGACCGAACTTCTCGGCAGACAGATCTCGTTCCTTATGTCAAATCATATCCAATGTGTGGGTCAGGTAGAGAGGTATCTCGAAAAAGATCAGGAGCGGATAACAAAACTCGATACGCAGATCACCAATCTGTCGGCGGAAATACAGCATAAAAAGATCGTGGCTGCCGCCGCGGGACGATTCTTCGGCAAGCACAAATTAGACGGGTATTCCGCAAAGCAGAAAAATCCGACAGCCTTATACTCACGAACGCGGGTATCACGTCGCTTGATGATGTATCGGGTTATGATGATGATGTGGCCGCCGATAACGAGCGGCTCGCGGAAATGCAGAAGGAGCTTGAAGAACTGAGAAATCATGAGGGTCTCCTTCAAAGTATCATCAAGACCTACAGCGACCGTGAAACTTATGCACAGAAATTCGATAGATTGGTCCGTGAAAGGCTGTCCGAGCAGGAACAGGAAAAGGTCAAACGATCGCAGTCGCAGAAAATCACGATCTATAAGCCTATTCCCACCGTGGCGGTGACGCGCGACAGGGCGAACACCGACGACTACACGTTCAAGGACGAGCTGCGGGTTTATGATCTCAAAGCCAATCCTGATGACCTGAAGGAGATACTTACGGAGCTGTACCACTCACATTCCCTGAATGACGGGGATGTTGTCCGCATCGGTGATGATGAAACCATTTACTACTGCGAAGGCAAAAAATTCTGGCATCTCCCGGATTTCTCAAAGTCCCGCAGGGTAAGCCGTTCACCAAGACATCAGTCTCGGCTATGCTGCAGGTTCGTAAATATATGGGGGAATACCGGTACCGGGACGTTGTGTTTGAGGACGGAATCCCCGCTATTATCACAAAGGAGATGTTTAAAATGGCACAGCAGAGGCTCGAAAAGAACAGATATGCCCCCGCGTGCATGAAAGCCGATATAACATACCTGCTTACTACAAAGCTGATTTGCGGTCATTGCGGCGCTTTTATGGTAGGGGAGAGCGGTACGGGCAGGGATAACAAGAAATATCACTATTATAAATGTGTATCCGCGAAGAAGAAAAAGGCCTGCCCGAAGCGGACGATACGCAAGGAATTCATTGAAAACCTCGTGGTTGACAGCGTTGTGCGGAATTTGTTTAATCCCGACACTATTGATAGGATTTCCGATGCTGTCATGGCTGAACAGGACAAGGAAAGTACCGTGATACCGCTTCTGGAGCGGGAACTTGCCGAAACCGAGAAAACTCTCAATAATGTTTTGTCGGCTATCGAGCAGGGTATCATCACGGACACCACCAAGCGCCGCATGAAGGAGCTTGAAGCTAAGAAATCCGAGATCGAGACCAAGATAATCCGCGAGGAGATCAGGGAAAGGCGGCTCACAAAGGAGCAGATCGTGGCGTGGCTGACAAAATTGACCGAGTTCGACCTCGCGGACGAGGGCAACAAGCTCAGGATCATCGAGATCTATGTGAACTCGGTGTACGCCTACGATGACAGAATTGTCTTCAATTTCAACTGCAGGGAGGAGCCGGAAACGGTTCCCCTCCCGCTCAAAATAGTGACGGATGTTTCGGATTTGTTGACGGTCGGGGAGCCGCGAAAGTCCCTTAACCATGCAGGTTGAGGGACTTTTCGTTTTGTTTGTATAACGATTTTGGGCGTTGCTCTCTTCGTGGACTGTCACAAAAAATGTCGTCCGGATTTGTGCAGGCTGCACATTCCTGTTTAGTTCGATCGGGTGACTGTTAATCAAGCCGACCATGCTAAAATTGTAATACAAAATTGCTCTTTTCTGACATAGATCAGACTCGATTTTTAAAAAAATATGCTCCGATTTTTGTTCGTGATAGTCCGACTATCATTTTTCGCCTTTTTTTTGAGATTTTCCTGTATAGTTCGGACGCTATAATAAAATGTAATACAACAAAGCGAAAATATTACAATAAGACGACAAATAGCTCTTAATCAGATATTCATAATTAAAAGCCTTTGCGAAGTGTTTCATTTTTATATTGAGTTTTTTGAGAAAATATGATATAATAAAAGTTACATTATTGGGTGACTAATAAATGTTTTTAGATTAAGTAGAATAAAATATATCAAAAAGGAAATATTCATATGAATTTAAAAATATTTTCATTCTTTTCTGGCAGCGGATTCCTAGATTTAGGTTTTGAATTAAACGGGTTTTCCATTGAACTTGTAAATGAATATTCTTCCGCATTTATTAATGCATATAAATATTCTAGAAATAGAATGAAGCTTTTATTGCCCAAATACGGGTATAGTAATTGTGATGTCAATGATTATTTAAAGCAAAAATCTGATGTGTTACGACATAATATTATGGAATCAAGAAAGGATAAAAGTCTTGTAGGTTTTATAGGCGGTCCGCCTTGTCCTGATTTTTCCGTTGCAGGTAAACAAAGAGGTCGTAATGGAGAAAATGGTAAACTATCTTTATCCTACATTAATCTTAATGTCCTAATGATGTTCCAAAGGAGTTAACAGTACAATACTGGTTTGATAAAAATGATGTCGAGAATCATCCAAATAGCACAGATTGCTTTGTTCCACGGTCTGGATTAAATAAAATGAAAACGGCTGATGAGGGTGACGATTCAAGAAAATCATATAAACGCCTACATAGGTGGCGTTATTCACCAACAGTTGCATATGGAAATAACGAGGTTCATCTGCATCCATATAAAGCACGTAGATTAACAGTTGCAGAAGCTCTTTCTTTACAATCGTTACCTAAAGAGTTTTGTTTACCTAGTGAAATGTCATTAACAGATAAATTTAAAACAACTGGAAATGGTGTGCCTTTTATGCTGTCAAGCGGCATAGCCAAAACCATACGTGATTATTTGAATGAGGTGATAAAATAATGGAAAAATATACAGCTTACAACCTAGTTAGGGCAATAAGCTTATTGCCTCGTAATACGAATTACAATTATGTACACCCGCGAACTCCCGGTCTTATTCATATTGAAAATGTGAATTTACCTGCTGGTCCTATTCAAATAAGACGATGGAATCCACGCAAAGGAGAAAGCTTCGGGTCCGCAAATGTAGAGAGTATATCTTCTGAAATGATATGGAGAGTTGCAAATGCAGTTAATCCTAATGAACCTATAAATCTCGACAGAATTCTTGGCGGTTCATATAATACTCGTTCTGTTCTTGAAGCTCTTATGGCATTAACGCCCGAATTCTATTATTGTTATCCCGGAAGGATAAAGGACATTGATGGGCATTCATCAATTGAACACGGACATAAACACTTAATATGGATTCCAAACGAGCCACACGAACAAGGAGTTTTGACTGAAAAACAAGTCCCTAATATGGCTATTTCTGAAATACCCTTACAGTCTGTAACATATGATAATTTGATATTGCCCGATGATATGACACTTGCCGGCAATATGGATATTGAAGTCATACGCCGACATACACAAATTCAAATTGCTTTATATTTAATTGGTTTACAATTAGGTTATAGAATTTGGATAGCTCAGAATGATAAAGGTATTATTTTCAGAGATAAACCGTTAATAGAGCAACCGGGAATTATTCCAATGCTAAACACAGAAAATATTATTTCTGCCTTTCCCGGAGCTGAACCTTCAGCTCGTTTTATTGATTGTATATGGTTTCAAAATCATAAGTATATGCCTGCTGTTATGGAAGTAGAGCATACAACTGGAGTGACATCAGGCCTAACAAGAATGAAAGGTTTACAGGATGCAATGCCTTCATTTAAAACGCGGTATGTAATAGTTGCGCCAGACAACGATAGAGAAAAAGTTGTAGAAGAAGCAAATAGAACTCAATTCTTATCACTTGATGCACGTTATTTTTCATATTCGTCGGTTGAAGAGTTGTATTATATTTGTACTCATAGGAATCTTCATGGAGTTACACAAGAATTTCTTGATTGTTAGTCGGCCAGCGTGAGGGGATGCAGCCAAACAGAACAATAGAGGGGGACATCATTCCTGACTATTCTTTGCCGTTATATTTTACGCACAGCATTGTAAGATCGTCAAACTGCGGTGCGTCGCCAACAAATGTGTCTATAGCCGTTTTCATATTTTCAATCAGCTTTTCCGGAACGGCATCGGGCTCGGTGTTCAGAGCCTCCAGCATTCTGTCAGTGCCAAAAAGTGTTTCGCTGATATCTGACGCTTCTGCCGCTCCGTCAGTATAGACGAACAAAGCGCCGCCTTTCTCTATATCAAATTCATATCCGGTATATTTTGACTTAGGCATTATACCCAGCACAAAGCCGTGTTTTTCCTTGAAAAGGGTAAATCCACCGTCAGCGTTTTTTATCATTGGATATTCGTGACCTGCATTAACCGCAGATACGTGACCTGTTTTAATATCAAGAATACCGAACCATGCTGTAACGAACATCTTGTTTTCGTTGTCCTCGGAAAGACGTTTGTTGACGTTTTCGAGCACCTCAACGGGTGACATACCCATAAGCGCGATGTTCTTTATAAGCATTTTTGATATCATCATGAACATAGCAGCGGGGACGCCCTTTCCGGAAACATCCGCTATAACCAGCCCGAGGTGATCGTCGTCTATGAAGAAGAAATCGTAGAAATCGCCGCCGACTTCTTTGGCCGGCTTCATGGAAGCGCTGAGTTCGAATTCTGATTTTTCGGGGAAATTCTTGGGCATAGCCCCCATCTGTATCCTTGAAGCGAGGTTAAGCTCCGCGGATATTCTTTCGCGCTCGGTCGCGAGAGTAACGATCTCACTGTTATATCTGTCAATTTCGCTGGTGAGATCGGTGAAGCTTCTTGCAAGTACACCTATCTCATTTTTTGACCGAATAACAGACATTTTTTTATCTGCTTCGCTGCTGTCCTTTGTGGCAGTATATTCCTTCATCGCTTTCTCTATTTTTGTAACAGGCGAGATAACGTAGAAATATATGTACAAAAGCAGTATAAGATTGGCAGCGATCAATATCGCGATCTCGGTCATAATATATGTGACCAGGTCTTTCGTTGAGTTTTCCAGAAAGCTGTTCATGTCATATACTATGCAGTAGGCATAATTTGTCGGATGATCTTTAGATACATTCGAATAGCCGAGGTAATAGTTTTTCCCCTCATTTTCCTTGCATGATACGAATTCCGACTCTTCGTTAGTACCGTTCTGAAGTTTCAGTACCGGGTCCTGAGAACTTATGTCTATGAAAAAACTGTCTCCGAGTGCACAGTATTGATAATCATTAGGCTTTGCCTCGATTATGACTTTTCCGCATTTCTCTTTGCTGATATTGAGTATGTAAAGCGCTGAATACCCGTACTGGCTCATTTGCTCACCAAGGGCCATTGATAAATACGAGTAAACTACTTTTGATATCAGGAACTTATCATCCTCGGACAGTTCGTTAAACTTCGTTTTCCCGTCCATAAAGTCTATGATAGTCTGGTCGAGCATAAGAAGAAGTATATTGTCTTGGTTGATATTTTTCGATATGGCTTCCTCGTTTTCCTCACAGTAAGCCAGTATCTCCTCAACAGCGCTCTCCCCGAGAGATGATGAATATCTGAGTCTGGCGAGATCTCGGTCAAGTGTTTCGTTTTTGGCACTGATAACGGTGCTGATCGTACTTGAACTTACTGCCCAAAACGTAAATATCGTTGATCCTAAAAATATCAGCGTCACGAATATAAATAGTTCTACCAGTATTTTTCTTTTTTTCATAAAAAACCGCTTCCTTGTATTGTTAGTACCCTTTTCAGCGCAGGCGCTATGTCTTCCTTCGCGCCGGACGAACTGAGGAGTCGTGAGATTCCGTCATTCATAGAAATACACTATATTATATCATAATTATAGAATACAGTCAACGCCGTGGAACTTTCAATACCGTTTTTTGTTAAAATGTACAAACGCACACGAGAATTCATTGATTTATTGTTGAATCTGTTGACTGGAAATAAAAACACTTGCTTTTACAGTGTTTATATTGTATAATAAGTATAATATCGTTAAACATCGACCGGAGGAGACTGTTGATGCAAAAAAGAAAGAAAAAAAGCTCTGTTACCGTACAGATAGCGAGACCTATGAGTATTTTTATGGTCATACTTATTATTCTGGGACATATGGCGATGTATGTTTACTCTGCCTTTAGCATTATGTCAGAAAAAGAGAGTCAATCTGCGCAGATGGCTGATTTTACTGCTCACATGCTGAGTGATTACGAATCGATAGGATGGTTGGCGTCATATTATTATGAAAATTATAACGAGATTGATAAGTATTATGATTATAGAATGCCTGAAATGATCAAAATAGAGAATGATCTCAACCTGAAAATTGAAAATTATATGGAAGCTTGTGAAGTAACGGTGGAACAGTTAAAACGCGTGCCGGATTATGTTCAGAAGGAGTTTGCGGAATTCTGCTACGCTGAAATAACCAATCAGCTCAGTTCTATAAAGACTGCGTATCACACTTCATTTCTCGATGCTTTTGTTATAAAAAATAATGAATGCTTTTTTATTTTTTCTGGCTGTGACTTCGATGACGGCGAAAAACACGTAAGCGAGGGCGGCACAATATTTGAGCTTGGTATGACAATGCCGTATACCGAAGGAACCTATAAGGTCCTGGATAAAATACTCACCAGTGAGAAACCGGATAACGCGCTTGAGCTTTCGCTTTCGAATAAGGCTGACCGCAGCAATGTACGTTCGTTTGCACCGGTTTACGATAAACAAGGCAATTTGGTGCTCATAATCGCGGTGTCTCATTTATGGGAAGATATACTGAAAGAACTTTCAGATGCGGCTTTGAATCTGACGATAATAATGCTTTCGTTCTTCGGATTGCTTATAATATGGCTGATACACGGGATGACCAAAACGATCGTTCGTCCGCTTAAAATGGAGGAGAGCATTCTTAAAAAGTACATAATTGAAAAGGATACGGAAGCGACCGTGGCGCGGCTAGAGGAGATCCAATCAAACAATGAGCTGGAAACGCTCGCGGAAAACTTTGCTCTGATGACTCTGGAGCTGAAAAAATATATCGATGAGGTACGTGAAGCGGCAATAGAAAAGGAAAGAATACACGCGGAGCTCGAGCTTGCATCGAATATACAGCTTTCGGCTCTGCCGTCAACGTTCCCGGCATTTCCCGAACGCACAGAGTTTGATATTTACGCGACTATGAATCCGGCGAAAGAGGTCGGCGGCGACTTCTATGACTTTTTCCTTATTGACGACGATCACTTAGCGCTTGTAATAGCCGACGTTTCCGGAAAGGGCGTTCCTGCGGCTCTGTTCATGATGTCGTCAAAAATGCTGATAAGCAATTATGCATCGATAAGCGAAGACCCGGCGGTAATTCTTGATGCTGTCAATTCTCATATATTTGATCAGAACAAGGACAGGATGTTCGTTACAGTATGGCTCGGTATCCTTGAAATAAGCACCGGAAAGATGAGTTGCACTAACGCAGGTCACGAATATCCCGCAATAAAGAGGGCTAACGGAAAATTCGAGATGATACGTGACAAGCACGGACTTGTTGTCGGAGTAAAGAAGAATGTAACATATAAGAGATATGAGTTACAGCTTCAGAAAGGCGATATCCTGTTTGTATATACCGACGGAGTGCCGGAGGCTATGAATGCCGAAGAGGTGCTTTTCGGGGAGGACAGAACGATCGAAGCTCTCAATTCCGCATCGGATGAAGGGCTTGACGTACTGCTTCGGACTGTGAAAAACGTTGTGGACGAGTTTGTTGGTGACGCTCCGCAGTTTGACGACCTAACGATGCTCGCATTGAAATATTCGGGAAAGGATTGAGCGTTTTTTATCAGTTTATTATGTGCATATTGTTCAATAATTATACAAAATGAACGAAAGTATCTTGACATTTTGTACATTTTGTGATATAATAACGCTTTAGAGATTGGTGCAGTTTGGTACTTTTGCAGAATTTCTGCCAAAATAATCATTTGGAAAAAAACAAAAGCCTTATGGTGTGATATTCGTCTGAGAAAGAAATGCGGGCTTTGATGATATTTTGTCGGAGAATATGCCTATTGATAACAAAGCGGGAAAGGTAAAACAGTGAAAGAACTTATCACAGACGCAAAAGTTGATAATCTTGATGAGGTGCTCATCTTTGTTGACGAACAGCTTGAAGAAGTCGGATGTTCTATGAGCAGTCAGATCGTGATAGATACTGTGATCGAGGAAATCTTTGTTAATATCGCGTATTACGCTTACGGCGGTCAGGCGGGGCCTGCTACCGTACAGACGGAGATCACTCATGATATGGTAGAGCTCACATTTATAGACAACGGAGAGCAGTATGACCCTCTTGCGAAGCCGGATCCGGATTTAAAAATTCCCTTCAGCCAGAGAAAACCTGGCGGGCTCGGAATTTTTATCGTAAAAAAGAGCATGGATGAAGTTAAGTATGAATACAGGGATGGCAAAAACATACTTTATCTAAAGAAAGCTCTTGTTTAAACACAGAAAAATGGTAGCTTGACGCTGCATTTTTTATCACTCTAAACTTCAAACTTCAAACACACAGGAGGTATCTATGTTAGTTGAATTCAAAACTGAAGGTAACGTGACAACGGCATTCGTGTCAGGAAAAATCAATACCGATACGGCTCAGAAATTTCAGGACTGCTTTGAAAATGTTGATAAGTCCAATAAACTTATCCTCGATTTCGCGGATGTTGAAATGATCACATCTGCCGGTCTGAGAGCTCTTGTTGTCATCAGAATACGCTTCCCCGATGACAGAATGGAAGTTATAAACGTATCAAAAGCCGTTTATGACGTCTTTGAAATGACCGGTTTTGATGATATGATACCGACCCGGCGAGCAAGTAACAAAAAGAAAATATCGGAATATGTACGCCTTTCGTTCAAGGATTTCCTCAAAGAGAAAGTGAACGAGGATAGCGACCGCGTTGCAATGATCGCGGGTGGAGACGCAGCTGTGGCGGAAGGTGCAGAAAGCCAGGCTGGCTTAAGCGCATCGGGCGGCGTGAAATATACATGGTCCGAGATAGACAAACTCTCGCAGATAATAGCAAGAGACCTTTACGACCGCGGAGTAAGAAAGGGTACACACGTTGGCCTTATGGGTATGAATTCCGTTAACTGGGTACTTACATTCTTCGCTATACAGAAGCTCGGTGCTATTGCACTTCTTGTAAACTTCAACTTAAAAGCCGGCGAAGTCTGTGGAATTTCAAAGGTCGGCGACATAACACATCTTTGCTACGGTGATATAGCCGAGCAGTGTGAAGACAGTGAATTTGTTGCGAAGGTCACCGATACGGAAAACTCTTTTATCCGCAATACATATAAAATGTCGAGCGATATAAACTACAAGGAGAGACTTGAGGAATACAGCAGCGTCGAGGACAGATTCTCGGATGAAGTCGATCCGGACAGCCCCGCCCTTGTTATTTTCACTTCCGGCTCTACCGGAAAGCCCAAGGCAGTGCTCCTTTCCGCGTACAATATACTTAACTCCTCGTCCATGTGGGCGGAGGAATACCGTATCGGCGCGGAAGACAAGATATGTCTTGTTCTGCCGACATTCCATATTTTCGGACTTACCTGCGGCCTTTTCGGTAATTTTATCGCTGATTCTTTGGTTGTTATACCGAAAAATATCAAAACAGGTACGATCGTACAGACCATAGCTACCGAGAAATGCACACATTTTTATTCCGTTCCGACGCTTCTGCTCGCTATTGCGGCAAGCAAGAATTTCAAAGCGGAATATGTCGAGGCTCTCAGATGTGTTGTTATGGGCGGCGCATCGGCTACACCGGCACAGATCGTCGAACTTCAGAAGCAGTTCCCGAATACATATTTCCATTCGGCATACGGCCTCAGCGAAATGACTCCGGTTACAATGTGCGCATATCAGGATTCCGTCGAGCATGTCACAAAGACAGTCGGAAAGCCTATGAAGAATATCGAGCTACGCATTTCCGATATTTCCAACGGAAGTGTTTGTGCTCAGGGACAATCGGGCGAGGTCCTCGTAAAGGGCTTCAACACCATGGTCTGCTATTACAGGCTTGATCCGAGTGACCAGCCGCTTGACGAAGAAGGCTGGCTCCATACCGGAGACCTCGGACTTATCGACGATGACGGTTATCTGAGACTTGTCGGACGCGCTAAAGAACTTATCATACGTGGCGGCGAGAATATCGCTCCGGGCGAGATTGCCGAAGCTATGACGCAGTATCCCGGTGTTGCCGACGTTAAGGTTCAGGGCATACCCGATGATTTCTACGGTGAGATAGTCGGCGCAAGCGTTGTTATGAAAGACGGCAAGACACTTGATACCGAAGATATGAAGAAATTCCTGGTATCAAAGCTTGCAAAGTACAAAATACCGGAATATATATTCCAGTATGATAAACTTCCTTTACTGTCAAACGGAAAAGTTGACGCAGTAGGACTTAAAAAAGATATGAACGCAAAAGCTGCGGCTTTGCGCACAAAGTGAGGAGAGAAATATGGTGGTTGAAAACAGAAAACTTGTTTATGATTCGGGAAAATCGACGTGGTTCTGGATATGTGATGTCAACGACGACATACACATGAGAGTCATTATGCAGCTTGACCATAAGATAGTCGGAAGTGAGCTCGAAGAAGCGTGGAGAAGGACCATGAAGGTATTCCCGCTGCTCGACCTCATCCCCGACAGGATAAACGATCATCTGGTTTTCTTCGAGCCTGACGATGAGTCGGTCGTAACGGAGAGCAAAGAGCCGGTAATGCCCGGAACAGAGCTCGCAAGAAAGCGCTCGGTGACGCTTTCGTACTATGATGATTCGTTCACGGTCCTCGCATTCCATTCGGTAATGGACGGTAACGGCATTATTACTGTGGCGAGAACGGTAGCGTACCATTACTGCTGCATACATTTCGGAAAGACGTTCGATCCTACCGGATTTGAGCTCGCGGAGAACAGAGAGCCGATAGAATACTATAAGCCCTATAAGAGCTATCCGCTCGGCGAATACAAGACCGTTCCGCCTTATACATTCCCCGAGAACGCTGAGTTCTTCTCCGAGCCGGATATGATCCCGGCCGGCCCCGGAAAGATAATCGTCGGATGTCTTGCGGTACCGGTAAATGATTTTATTGCTATGTGCAAGAGCCACAAAGCAAACCCCGCTTCGATGCTTTGTATTATCCTTGCAAGAGCGGCATACAGTCTGCATGAGGGCGAGAAAAGAGATATGCTTTTCCACGTTACTCTGGATTTCAGACCCGCTCTCGGAATAACCGGATCGCTGGCGCAGTGCTCGTCGGCAGCGATGCTTGAGCTGTCGTATGATGAAGCAGAGTCCGATAATATAGCTCCGACTGCAGAAAAGCTCCGTACGGATCTTGCGGCGCAGAGAACAGAGGATTATATCAAATCCTTTGCCGCTTTGCTTAGGACTTACGATATGAATGCTTCCGCCTGCTCGGGCGTTGCGTCGTATATAGGCAGAGTAGAGCTTGGAGACTGCAAGGAGCACATAAAGGATATCTCTCTCGTGAATAACGCTTGCAACATCCTTAATATGGTGCAGTTCGGCGACGAATTTTATATGTTCTGTCAGTTCGGACTTGCGGCGGAGAGATACATGAAGGCTATGACCGAAGAAATAGGAAAGCTCGGCGTTACCGCGAGAACGGTACATTCCGCAGAGCAGGTAATACCCGAAAGAAGAAACTGATCGGGCTTGGAAAGGAAGAAAGATATGAGCAAGGAATATGTTATTCGCAAGAAAATGTGGCCGGCTGGAGGTAATCCGTTTTGGGACTGGGATAATGCAGGCAAGCTCCACATGACATTCATGATAAAGATGGATCACGAGATAAACGGTGATATGCTTCTTGAGTCACTGAAAGAGACATACGATGTATGGCCGATCCTCAAGGAAGCTTTAGTCGATATCGACGGAACAATATGCTTCGCGCTGAACGACGCGCCGATAAAGGTACATAACAACAAGACCGTTGTCTCTCCCGGTAAAGGCATTAACGATGACAGAATGGCGGCGATCACATATTACGGGGATACCGTGTATGTTACGGGCATGCATACATTCTTTGACGGCGGAAGCGCTATGATGATACTGAAGAATGTTGTATGCCGTTACATGAAGAAGTATTACGGCGACGATCTTGACGTCGGTGAGCTTCCGAATGCCGGAGACGGTGATGATCCGGAATATCAGACATTCTATTCCGCTAACAAGAGACTAGCCGAGATACCGTATGAATACAAAGATCAGATAGAGATCATCCCGAAAGTTTTTGTGGATCCGAACATGGATTACGGCCCCGATTATGCGGTGGGAAGATGTGTGATCGAATGCCCGAACGATGAGTTCATAGCTTATTGTAAGAAAAATGGCGCAAATCCTTCGACTATGCTGTTTGTTATGGCCGCTAAATCTGTGTTCAAACTCAATCCCGACAACGAGCTTCCGTTCACCATGAACAATACGATGAATGTTCGTCACATTTTCGGTCTTGACATGTCGATTATGGGTCAGACCATGGGCAATCTTCTTGTTGCTCAGAAATCGGATATTGAGACCCCGGTTCCCGAGTTAGCGAAAAAGCTCAGGGAATCTTTTGATGCACAGCGTGAACACAACTATATTTTCTCCCGCGTTGAGGACATGAGAAAAGGAAAGTCCGCTCTTGCTTTCAAGCTTTCCGGATCGCTTCAGTATATGGGAAGCATAAAATACGGCGATGCCAACAAGCACATAAAGAAATTCACTATGTACGGCGATTTGTGCAGGAACGTCGTAGCGTATGAGCTTAACGGTACGTTCTATATATCTCTTATGTTTGGAACCGCGAGCAAGAAATACGCTGACGAATTTTTGGATATGTTAAAAAATGCCGGTGTTTCGGCTGAAATAACTGAAGTGACAGACAGATTGCCGTCCGAGATACACTGAATGGAGGATAGTTTATGGGAAGAATGCTTTCATTTCTGAAAGTCAAGGACTGGCTCCTGTTTATACTTTTCGTTTTTTTCGTGTTTATTCAGGTTATGCTTTCACTTAGTCTGCCCGAAAACCTTACAGCTATTACCTCGGCCCTGAAATTGGGAAATGCGGATATGTCTACATTAATTATGCCCGGAATCGCAATGATTATATGTGCGGTCGGCTCGGTGGTAAGTGCCATTATAGGCGGTGTGTGTATAGCCCGTATCTCGGCATCCATCGTAATGAGAATGCGTGAGGCTACCGTAGAAAAGATAATATCATTCTCTCTTGCTGAAATGAGCGGGTTTTCGTCTTCAAGCCTGATAACACGAAGCACCAATGATATTATGCAGATACAGATGTTTACCACAATGGGCACGCAGGTAATGGTACAATGCCCCATGCTGGCGATCTTTGCTATCCTTAAGATGGGTTCGAATACAACATGGCTTATAGCGGCGGCTTTAATGGTAGTTTTCATAATCCTGCTGCATGTTGTGGTTATCATCCTTGTACAGAAAAAGTCGATGCTCGTTCAGAAGCTTGTCGATAATGTGAACCGCGTAACAAGAGAGCACGTTTCCGGTATGCGTGTTGTTCATGCATATAACGGATACACTTTCCAGGAAAAGCAGTTTGACAAGGTCAATGATGATCTCACAAAGACAAGCCTTTTCGTCAACAGGTCCGTCGGCGTTCTTTCTCCGTTCCTTTCAATGGCTATAAATGCTCTTTCGCTTATTATCTACTTACTCGGTGCGGT
This sequence comes from uncultured Clostridia bacterium, assembly GCA_947168885.1. Taxonomy (GTDB): domain Bacteria; phylum Bacillota; class Clostridia; order Oscillospirales; family Ruminococcaceae; genus Ruminiclostridium_E. Next base: position 45,909 of record CAMVNQ010000006.1, read on the forward strand.
AATGATAAATGATACCGTTGATTCGGGAGACCGTCTGACGCTTTTCTCGGATATGATAGTTTTCTCGTCCTATGCTCTTCAGGCTATGGGTGCGTTTGTCTTTATGCTTCTTGCTGTTATTATGCTGCCGCGTTTTCTTGTATCGTTAAAGCGCGTGAACGAGATAATCAATGCTAAAAACAGCATTGAGGACGGCAAATTTGAATCCGGGGCTAACGGAATGGTCGGTTCGATCGAATTCCGAAATGTATCATTCGCTTATCCGGGTGCGTCCGGAAACGCCATTTCAGATATCAGTTTCAAGGTAGAGCGCGGCATGACACTTGCAATAATCGGTTCTACGGGTTCCGGAAAAACAACGCTCATGAACCTGATACCGCGTCTTTATGATGCGACAGAAGGTGTGATACTTGTTGACGGAAGAGACGTAAGAGACTATAAGATATGGGCGCTTCGTGACAAGATAGGGTATGTTCCACAGAAAAGCTTCCTGTTTGCCGGAACTATCGCTTCGAACATTGATTACGGTCAGAAATCAGGTTTACAGGCAACTCTGAATGAAATAAAAAAGGCTGCCGAGGTAGGTCAGTCAAAAGAATTCATTGAGAACAAGGAAGGCAATTATCAGGCAAAGGTCGAAGAAGGCGGCACGAATTTCTCGGGCGGTCAGAGACAGCGTTTGACTATATCAAGAGCTATCTGCCGCGACCCTGAAATATATCTGTTTGATGATTCGTTCTCGGCGCTTGATTTCAAGACCGATTCAGTACTCCGCAAACAACTTCGCAGTTCTGCGAAGGACTCTACACAGATCATCGTAGGACAGCGTATCGGAAGCATAAAGAATGCTGACATGATACTTGTGCTTGACAAAGGTCGTCTCGTCGGACAGGGCAAGCACGAAGAGCTTTTGAAGACCTGTGATGTTTACAGAGAGATCGCACTCTCTCAGCTTTCATCTGAGGAGGCGGTTTAAATGGCAGAAAAGAATAATAAGAAGAAACCCAATAACGGTTCCACTTTCAAAAAGATAATCAAATTCATGAGGCCGTGGCTCGGATTGTTTATAGCTATGTGCATATTCTCCCTGCTGGCGGCTGTATTCAGTGTCCTTGCGCCGAATTATATGAAAAATATAGTTGATGAGATCGAAAAGAATCTCTCCGGCAACATAGATATGGACGCTATCAAGGATGTTGCGATAGTGAGCGGTATCATACTTCTGGCCGGTCTTGGCTGCAACATCATCACATCGCTTATTTCCCCGAAGCTCACTATGGTCACAGCCGAGAAGATGCGCCGGGATATCAACAAAAAAGCTAACCATATTCCGCTTTCGTATTTTGACACTAACCCTGAGGGTGAGACGCTCTCAACTATGGTGAATGATGTTGATACGCTTGCGACTGCTATCGGAAACACACTTCCGAATGTAATGCGTTCTATCACGTCGTTTGTCGGATGTATAGTACTTATGTTCGTAACGAACGTAATACTTGCGGGGACAACGATAGTTGCGACGATCCTCGGAATGTTGATAACAGTAATACTGATGAAAAAAGGTCAGCCGTATTTCTCGAAGAACCAGTCCGGACTTGCGGAAGTAAATTCTCTTATCAACGAGGACATTAAAGGACATCTTATTATAAAGTCGTTCAATGCTGAGAATGATGTGATCGAAGCATTCAAGAAGAGCAATCTTGCTCTTTATGACAGCACATGGAAGAGCCAGTTTTTCAGCTCACTTATAAGCCCTGTATCGACCTTTGCGAGCAATCTCGGATATATAGCGGTTTGCGTGGTCGGAGCGATTCTTGTGTTTTCCGGAAGCGCTTCAGTCGGTATTATCGTTGCTTTCATTTCGTATGCACAGCTGTTTTCCGGACCACTTTCAACGATAGCACAGGCAGGCGGAAGTTTCCAGCCCGCTATCGCCGCGGGAGACCGTGTGTTCGCGCTTCTTGAGCAGCCCGAGATGATCGATGACGGAAAGACTGAAGTGTCCCCGGATAAGGTTAAGGGAATAGTAGATTTCGAACATGTAAAGTTCGGATATGTTCCGGAATCCATAATCGTACATGATTTTTCTCTCCACGTTGAACCCGGTCAGAAGGTGGCTATCGTAGGTCCCACGGGTGCCGGTAAATCGACGCTCGTTAACCTGCTGATGCGCTTTTACGAGCTTAACGGAGGCAATATAAAAATAGACGGTGTGCCTATCGGAGAGATGTCTCGTGAAACGCTCCACAGTCTTATAAGTATGGTACTTCAGGATACATGGACGTTTGAAGGCTCTATCAAAGAGAACATAATCTACGCAAAGCAGAATGTTACTGCTGAACAATTCAGAAGAGTTTGTGATGATACCGGCCTTTCGGAATTTTTTGAAGCATTCCCGAATGGCGCTGATACTCTTCTTGGAGAAGGAAGCGGTGTATCAGCCGGTCAGAAGCAGCTCATCACGATCGCGAGAGCTATGCTTGACGATTCGCCGTTACTGATACTCGACGAGGCTACATCCTCTGTCGATACCAGAACTGAAAAGATTATTTCTCAGGCGATCGATAAGCTCATGGAGGGCAGAACGAGCTTCGTTATAGCTCACAGGCTTTCTACGATAAAGAACGCAAATGTGATACTTGTTCTCAAGGATGGTGACATTATCGAGACCGGTACACACGACGAACTTATGGCAAAGAAGGGCTTCTATGCTGATCTTTATATGAGCCAGTTCGACAATCAGTAATAATAAAGGAGCAACCCAGTGAAAAGAATAGATGAATTTCCAACACATGAATTAAATGGGATAAAGTACCGCGTCGGCAGAGCTATGCCGTTTGGTGCAGAGGTCATGAGCGATAATATAGTGAACTTTTCGGTTTACTCAAAGGACGCTACGGGATGTGAGCTTCTCCTTTATAATCTTGGAGAAAAAGAGCCGTTTTTCACGTTTGAGTTTACAGACGAATTCCGTATAGGTAATGTTTACGCGGTAATGATATTTGACATCGACTGGGAAAATATCGAATATGGTTATCGTTTTGACGGTCCTAACGATTACGCGAAAGGATATCGTTTCGATAAGACACAGATCGTTCTCGATCCCTATGCAAAGCTTGTATCCGGCCGTGACAATTGGCACGAGCGCTCATATCCGGACGATAAGTTTCAGCACCGCGGCCGCATAATCCGTGACGATTTCAAGTGGGACGGAGACAAGCCTCTTGAGATACCGATGAAGGACCTGATAATCTATGAGATACACGTCCGCGGATTCACTAAGGACAAGTCGAGCGGTGTCAAGCGCGCCGGTACATTTGCGGGTGTCATCGAAAAGATACCGTACCTGAAGGAACTCGGTGTAAACTGCCTCGAGATAATGCCTATTTTCGAGTTTGAGGAGTTCCTGCCGGGACGCCCGGATGATGAATTCTGCAATTACTGGGGATATGTTACGTACAACTATTTTTCGCCGAAAGCGGGTTATTCATATTCAGGCTCAATGGGTCTTGCGTCAGACGAACTGAAGAATATGATAAAGCAGCTCCACAAAAACGGCATAGAAGTCATACTTGATATCGTGTTCAACCATACCGGAGAATACGATGACTATATCTCGTTCAGAGGCGTTGACAACCGCACATACTATGTTATGGACGACAACGGTGATTATGCGAACCACACCGGATGCGGAAACACGGTGAACTGTAACAACCCTATCGTTAGAAACTTTATTATGGATTCTCTCAGATATTGGGTATCAAACTATCACGTTGACGGATTCAGGATCGATGAAGCTCCGATCTTTGCGAGGGGCGAGGACGGAAAGCCCATGGTATGCCCGCCGCTCGTTGATACTCTCGCGAACGACCCGATACTCAACCGTACCAAGTTTATATCCGAGGGCTGGGACGGCGACGGATTATATACAATAGGAAGTTTCCCGAAAGGCTGGGCTGACTGGAATCCGCGTACACGCGATACGATAAAGAGATTTGTAAAAGGTATGGACGATAACGGTCCCGCGCTGATTTCATCTATTGAGGGTTCGCCGGATATGTTCCCGAACGGAACGCCCGATTCCTCGGTAAATTACATCACGTCGCATGATGGATTCACGCTCTATGATACTGTATCGTATTCAAGGGCGTACAATGAGATAAACCCGTTTACTTCGGGTATGGACAACATCGATAACTGTTCGTGGAACTGTGGTGTCGAGGGTGAAACGAATGATCCTGCGGTTCAGGAGCTCAGAGTACGTCAGATGAAGAATCATATAGCGCTTCTGCTCCTGTCGAGAGGTGTACCGATGATCCTTTCGGGTGACGAGTTCGCGAATACACAGAAGGGAAATAACAACGCATTTGCGCTCGATAATGAAGTGTCTTGGCTTCAGTGGGACAGACTCAAAAAGTTCAAGGACCTGCACGAATTTGTCAGAACCATGATCGCGTTCAGAAAAGAGCATCCGGTTCTCAGAAAGGGAGATTATTTTTCCGGATACAATTCGTCGGGTTATCCCGAGCTTTCATGGCACAGTGAGACCCCATGGGAATTTAATCGCAGCCGTCCTTTCCTTACATTCGCGTTCATGTACAGCGAGCCTGCCGCAGATTTTGGTACGAAGAAGGATTGCTTCATATATTGCGCGGTCAATTCTCATTGGGAAGAACACACCTTTGGGCTCCCGATAATACCTGAAGGTATGGAATGGCGAATAATAGCTTATACCGGTGATCCGAAAAATAAATGCAAAGGTAACGTTTGCCGCGACAATGTAAAATTGATGCCGCGCAGCATAATGGTGCTGGTAGGAAGCTGATCGGAAGGAGCTTTTATATGGAAGAACAGATCAGGATAATAAAGAATGACAATTCCGATTTTCGGATATTTCTTCCGGAAAAGATTGATTTCAACAACAGCGTTGTACTCTCAGACGCGCTTGAAAAAATAGCGCCTGATGAAAAAACGAGCGAGATTGTTTTCGATGCAGATAAACTTGTGTATATATCAAGCTCCGGCCTTCGCGCATTACTCACCGTCCAGAAGAAATTTGAGTTTGTGCGTATAGAAAATGTGTGCGACAGCGTTTACGAAACTTTTTCGATAACAGGCTTCACTGAGATGATGACGGTTACAAAAAAGCTTCGGGAAATATCAACGGATGGTCTTACGCTGTTGGGCAAGGGCGGTACGGCGTCAGTCTATCGGCTTGATGAGGATCGTATAGTAAAAGTCTTCTCAGAAAATATTGATTTTCGTACCGTGCTCAACGAACAGCGTGGATGCCGTTCAGCATTCAAAGCGGGGATCCCAACGGCTATACCGTATGAGCTCGCGAGAGTCGGAAAAAGCTATGCCGCTGTGACAGAGCTCGTACAATCCTCGACGCTTACTGAAACTCTTGCGCAGGATCCGGACAATATAGAGAAGAATATCGACAGGTATGCTGATTTCGTCACGGGTCTGAATGACATAAAAGTATCCTTAACAGATTTCAGATCAATGAAGAGACATTATCTTGATATGGTGGATTATGTCAGAGAATATCTCGATGAGGATGAATACAGTTGTTTTACCGGGATGATAAACGACATTCCGGACGGAAACGGTTTTGTTCACGGAGACTGTCACGCAGGAAATATAATGTGCCAGAACGGAGATTTGCTGCTGATAGATATGGCTACTGCCGGATACGGAAATTGGTTTTTTGAACTGTTCTGTATTTATTTTACGTACGTTCTTGTGGCCGGTATGTCCGATCCCGAACAGTCACTCGGACTCAGTCGTGATATCTGTGCTGAAGTCTGGAATAAGACTTTTGGTGTTTTCAGAACAAAGTATCCCGGTGAAGACTGGGAGGAGACAGAGCGTAAATGTGCTTCATACGCGAAGCTTAAAATGCTGCTTTCGACTTTGCCGGAACGCGAGGCCGCCAAGGCGTATGAACCAATATTAAAGCAACTGAGCAGCGACCTGCTGTCAGAATATAATTCAAAGAAAAGGAGCTAATATCATGACAATTAAAACAAACAAAGAAGGTTCAGTGCTTACCGTTGCAATAGAAGGAAAGCTTGATACAAGAACCGCACCCGAACTTGAAGAGATGCTCAAAGACAGTCTCGACGGTATTACAAAGCTTGTGTTGGATTTAAAGGAGCTTGTATATATTTCCAGTGCAGGACTTCGTATTGTTGTCACAGCTGAGCAGGCAATGGAAAAACAGGGCGAAATGGTCATCAGAAATGTTAATGAAGATGTAATGAATATTTTTGAAGTTACAGGATTCGTTGATGCACTGAATATTGAGTAAGGAAACTCGGCAATTTGTATTGGAGGTATATATCATTGCAGTTAATTGAAAAATTCTATTATGAGATTTTATGTGAACAGGCAGAGAAGAACCCCGATCGAGAAGCTATCATTATGGGTGATACGAGACTGACATATCGTCAGCTTATCGAAAAAATCGACAATGTTGCATCATTCCTGTTAAATAAGGGACTGAAGAAGGGCGATAAGGTTGCTCTTTGGTCAACGGCAGCACCGGCGTGGCTGATAACCTTCTTCGGTATCATACGTTCGGGAGGTGTTGCGCTTATACTTAACGCAAACCTTACTCTCAAGGATGCTAAGCCGCTGATAGAGTTCGCCGATACAAAATTCATGATGTACGGAAAGACGCATGATATATCCGGTGGAGCCGATGATGCCAAGCTTCTTTCGGTAGCGTTCGGCCTTGAAGAGTCAAACTGCACAAGTATTGTTGACGAAGACTTCTCCAACGTTCCTGAGAACAAGCCTGATACGACAGGCTGGTCTGTCAAGGATGATGCATATATCATTTACACTTCCGGTACTACAGCTTTCCCGAAAGCTGTACTTACATCACAGTACGCATTCACGAATGTTGTAAGCCAGGTCGTAAAGGAAATAAGCTCGATACGCGGCGACAGAGTAATGGTCGGTGTACCGTTCTTCCACGCTTATGCGATCTTCGTTTCATGGGTATATCTCTCAAACGGCGGAACCGTTATCATTCCTTCTGCGATAAAGGCAGATGTTATTGCGAAGCTTGTTGAGAAAGAGGATATTTCCGATATCTGGTCCGTTGCCACTATATATCAGGGCATCATTGATAATGAGCAGCTCGCCGCCATGGTGGCTCCGAGAGTACATATATGCACGATCGCCGGAAGCTATACTTCTCCTGTTCAGTTCATGCGTTTTGAGGCTGCGCTTTATAATGCGACGTTCCTCAATATGTACGGTATGACTGAAACTTCTGCGGCTTATACTCTTACACGACCCAATGATGATATTTCGGTAAGATACAATACCGTCGGCAGAGCGGTAGATGGTGCCGAACTCGCTATCTGGGATGAGGAGCACGGATTATTGCCTGCAGGTGAAGTCGGCGAGATCGTTACCCGCGGCTATCATCTCAAGAACAGCTACTACAAACTTCCGCCTGAGAAGCAGGCTATTGATAAGGACGGCTGGCTCCATTCCGGAGACCTTGGTGTACTTGACGAGCAGGGCAATCTTCGTATCGTCGGTCGTATAAAGGATCTTATAATCAAGGGCGGCGAGAACCTTGCTCCTGCAGAGATCGAATCGGCGGTAATGTCGCATCCCACTGTTGCAACGTGCAGAATTTTCGGTTACAAAGACCGTATCTACGGTGAGAACCTTGGAGCATGTATTACTCTGGCTCCCGGCGAAAAATTCGATGAAGACGAACTCAAGAAGTATATGAAGGAAAAGGTCGGCTCGTACAAGTCGCCGGTATATTACTTCGTATTCGACAGCTTCCCGCTCAACGCAAACGGCAAGGTAGATCAGAGAAATCTGCACATCGAAATGCTGAAGCGTCTGCACAAACTCATACTTGAAGGCAAGCTCGAAAAGGGCATACAGATCATTTCTATGTCTATAACTAACAGCAGCTACAACATTACGCCGGTTGCTGCTATGTTTGAAGAAATGGCGCTCAATCTCGGCTTCAGCAGACGTAAAGCTATGGTTATACGTCAGGCTGCTGAAGAGATACTCGTAATGCGCGTCAACGAGACAAAGTCAGACATTGGAAATATACAGATATCACTTCACTATTTGCAGGAACGTCTGAGAATAACGATCACAGATTCCGATATGGAGGCCGATGCCGATCGTGATATGCAGCGCAAGGCAGCACTAGCTATAATTACTAAGCTTGTTGATGACTGTGATATGAAGAGACTTGATACCGGTATGTATCAGATAATGGTAGACTTTACCTATGATAAGGACTTCGATATCAAGGAATTCCTCATGAAACATGAACCGACGGAATGATATTGCTTTGTAAAGATAATCAGCCCCCCTTTGCAAATATACTATTTGCGAAGGGGGCTCTGTTTTCGAAATGGTTCTATAATTAATGTGTCCTCAATAACTGCCTTTCGGCAGTTATTGTTCCAAAGTCCTCAAAGAGGACTTTGGAAAGCCTTAAAAATACGCTTTCAGCGCCTTTTTAAGGCGGACACATTACTTGATGTCAAGCTCATTCCGCCCTGTGGGCGGACAAAAGTCTTCAAGCTGCGCTATGAAGCTTTTTCACGGTTGATGAGCAGACATTAATTATACATCTGCACAGAAATGTTTATGCTCCATTCGCCCGAAGTCGTGTTCCTCGATGAGCCGACGATCGGACTCGATGTCATCGCTAAGAATAAGATACGCGAGGTCATTTCGGAGATGAACCGCAACGGTACGACATTTATCCTCACGACCCACGATCTTGAGGATGTCGAGCAGCTCGCGGACAATGTTATTATCATCAACCACGGGAAAAAAGTGTTCGACGACACGCTCGACAAGCTAAAAAACACGCTCGGCAGCAAGAAGATGATAGACCTTTCACTCTCGAAACCGTTCACCGGAAGTGAGATAAACGGCGTCCCGGTCATATCCGGCGATGACGAGCTGCACGTCCTTCTCGAGGTAGATACAAGTCAGCGCAGTATCACGGAGTTCTTAACTACGCTTTCGAGCTGCGCAGATATCACCGATATATCAGTTCGCTCTCTCCCCATGGATATGATAATCACAAGGATATATACCGAATAGACTCAGAGTCTCCTCTCAACGTTTATCTTTGAGAGGAGGCTTGTGTTTATCCATAGACAACCTATTCCTCCGAATAGATCTGAAAAGTATTGATATTATATCCTATTGGTATGATAAAAGCAAGGTTCCGGAATTTTGTACATTGTTTTTTTATGATAAGATATAATTTTCGATTGTCGGTTTGTATGTTTTGACAAAAAATCGCAACTGGAACCTATATATCGTTGACGGAATAATAATATCGTGATATAATAAAATGGGTTTGTGTGAGTTATATACATCAGGAAAGATGTGCTGAATGCACTCGCCTCATAAATGTAAACACATGCTGAAATTCTGCATAGCCTCGCTTTAATATTCCCGACTGGTGCTGAATAACGTTACAGGCAGGACGTGTGGTTTTGAATGAATGGAGGAATATATGAATATCAAATTCGACAGGAATGACAAGGAACTTACGGTAAGGTTAGAAGGAATTCTTGACACTAGTTCTGCTCCAGTACTTGAGGATATGCTTGGGACAGCGCTTGACGGAGTTGAACTGCTCATATTCGATCTGGAAAAACTCGAATGTGTTACAAGCGCAGGACTTCGTGTGATCTTTACGGCATCGCAGATAATGGCGGATAAAGGAGATATGATTCTGAGAAACTTATCTTTTGCTGTAAGAAAAGTGTTTGATGTTACAGGTTTCAGTGATGACCTTAAAATTGAATAACTTGACAATGGACAAGAAAAGAATTGGAGAAATAGATATTATTAAAGGGCTTGGTATACTGATCATTGCGGCCATCCATCTTGTTTACAGAACAAAGAGCGGAGCAGCTGACTATGTGCTCCGCTCGCTCGGATGGTCTCTCATATCGGTGTTCTTTATGATGTCCGGATATTTTTTTACAGCAGGGAAGCGAAAGGTTATACAGAGCTGGTTACATCGTCTGAGATATAGAGTGCTGCCTGTTGTTCTGGCGGAGTTCTTGCTCCTTGTGATAGGCGGAGTGTACTGCGCGTTCGTACATGGTTATGACTTCTCAGACTGGCTCCATGATGTCGCTGTAACATTCCTGCGACCGGAATGGACCGTCAGGATCTCCGGGGAATGGGGTAACGGCGGGGTACTATACGATAATCTTTCGCCGGCCTGGTTCCTGTATACTCTGATATGGACAGAACTTGTCTTTTTCCCGATCGCGGCGTGGTGTGAGGGCGGAAAGCGCAAAGTCCGCTGGTGGACGGCCGTCATCGTGCTCACAGCGGTACAGGTGCCTCTCTACATATTTGTGAGTCCGGTTTCATGGCAGCTCCAGCTCATCCCGTTGTTTACGGTGTTTATGCTTGTCGGTGCAAAGCTGCGGGTGATGAGAGCGCATGAACGCGAGTGGAAGCTTAATCCCGCGGCAACTGCGGGAATATCGCTTGTATGCTTTGCAGTGGTGATAGGACTGTTTCTTCTTGGCGCGGATGAGAGCTATTATAGAGGGCAAATCGGGTTCACAGGCGGGTTCGACGTTCTGCTTATCGTTGTGCAGTTACCGTTCGGCGCTCTTGCCTTTTTCGCGCTCTCCAAGCTTATAATGAGGGTACGCGGCCTTTCCTACGTTCTTCAATGGATAGGACAGAGCACGGTGCTGTTCCTGATGTGCCACTGTTTTTATGGTATGATAGCGGCGGATGTGATGCAGACATACATCAAGCCGGGGCCGATGTGGTATGTGGAGAATGCAGGTCTCTCTCTTACGCCGGAAGTTTTCTGGAAATCAGTAGCCGGTACTGCTATAGCGATAATATGCTGTGTCCTGACCAGGCTTGTCCTCGACAGAATAAGGTCGATAAAAAAACGCTGCTCCGATAACTGAACGAAATCAAGGCTCTGTGCCGCTTTACGCGTGACTCAGAGCCTTTCTGCTGCACCCTTTTATTGGTATTGCAAAATAATAGTTGCACGGAACTTACAAATATGGTATAATAACAGAAGTGAAAAATCTGAACATCAGGGTATATTATCATGCACGATATATGGAATCCGTGGCACGGCTGCATCAAAAAGAGCGAGGGCTGCGACAACTGCTATATGTACTTTCTCGACAAGATGCGGGATATGGACGGGTCGAAGATATACCGTACGAAGGCGGGTTTCGACTATCCTCTATCAGCACACCCCAACTTTCCGGAGTTTTGCTGACTGTGATCTTATCTGTAAGGGTCGCCTGTTTTATGTACTCTGTTGTAGTGACCTGAAACTTCTCAGCCCACGCCTCAATAAGAGCCCATTCTTCAAGTTAAAATACGATTTCCTTACGTTTTACTTTCTTGTACTTACGCATATTATTGTCCTCCCTATAACATTTCAGCGGTCTTAGGTGCAACCTAAAAAAGCTGACCCTCAGCTTTTTGCAGCGGCGGTAGCCGCGATAATTTTTGTGAGGGGTCTCACCAAAAATCAGAAAGTGTACGTACACTCTCTATGCTTGCAAAAGCGACTTTTTTTAGCCTGTGTATATACACCGGCGACGCTGCTTTTTTAGGATGCCCTATACTTGTTTTTTGAAAAGCTCAGTCTTTATATTTCAAAACTTTGCCTTTCATATTATCTAGATATATAGAAGGGCATTTATTGAGCTTTGCATTTCGCCGATGTAGAGATTACACCTCGCCGGTTATGAAATGTTCTTCTCAGACTATGTAACGATATTTATGATTTGCAATTGACGAACATAAAAACAACTGCCCTCATATATAAGGAAAAATATCTGCCGATTTTAAAAGGGTGATTTGAAAATTTATGTATCTATTATTGCATTTTCATCTATCCTTAACATAATAGGGGCTCGTTTCCGGGAGATAGGTATCATTTTTGCCAAACGTAGAAAAGTCCTCTATCATCTCCTTTTCTGCACTTCGACAAAACTTAGTGGTAGATATAATATTGTAGGGTTTATGATCTTGTATATTGCTCACGTCTTTCACCGGACAATGGACTTTGGGAGAACGGTCCGATGCAGACGGCAAATATCACCTCAAAAAAGTATCCTCACTGTATGGGAGATTTAAGAGTTGTTTTTGTGGTAGTTCCCGCCAAGAAATATCAAATTTTTCTGCCATTTCGAAGGTTTCGTCGGTTTGTATAAAACGCGAGCTGGCTTTTAAACTAAAGTACAAATCCCCGACAGACATCGCCTGTCAGGGATTATTCGATTCTGTATTGTATTTCTTTTGTATTTGTGATATTATATAATAACAATATAGATAATAAGAGGTCAACTGTATGAAAAAATACCTTATTGTAGGCACAGGCGGCACGGGTGGACCGATAGGTGCCTACCTCGCAAGTGCCGGAAAAGATGTTACATTTATTGCGCGGGGAGATAATCTGGACGGTATTAAAAAACGCGGGTTAAGAGTGATACGTCCGAATGATGAGTTCACGCTTACTCATCTCAAAGTTTCTGATCTTGGGAGCTATTGTGTTCAACCCGATGTTATCTTTGTTTGTGTAAAGAGCTATTCGCTTGAAGCTATAATACCTGATCTTCAGCGTATCTCGGGCAGGGGTACGATCATTATTCCGATACTGAATGTATTTGGAACGGGCGGTATGCTGCAGAAATTTTTTCCGGATACTCTTGTTACAGACGGCTGTGTCTATGTTGCTGCACAAAAAAAAGAGCCGGGCTGCATACAGATGTACGGAGATATCATGCAAGTGATCTTTGGAGTACGCGATAAAGCTGAATACAGAAACGAGCTGAAAGAGATCGAAGCCGATCTGAATGAAAGTGGTATTGTGGGAATACTTTCCGACAATATAGCAAGGGACGCACTGCTCAAATTCTCTTATGTTTCTCCGCAGGGAGCCTGTGGTCTGTACTATGATGTTCCTGCCGGTGAAATACAGAAGCCCGGAGAGATACGAGACTGTTTCGCGGGGCTTGTACACGAGATAGATACTATCGCAGATGCAATGGATATACACTTTGCCGAAGATATTGTAAAGCGTAATATTGATATACTCTATACTCTTGTTCCTACTGCAACGACATCTTTGCAGAGAGATATAGCTGCGGGTCACGAATCGGAAATAGATGGTCTTATCTATGAAGTGATAAGACTTGCTGACAAGTATAGTATTGAAGCTCCGATATACAGAAAGATTGCGGGTGCTCTGAAAGAAAGGCTCGCATGATAGTTTTCTAATAAACGCACAGCCGTCAACTGTGCGTTTTTTTATTTCATGAAATATTGAAGTCATTTCGCTTTTTCATCTTGACATCTCTGTCGCCTTGTGCTATAATATAACATACTATATCTATATGTATTATATATTATAGATGATATCCGAGAAAGGAACCATACTATCATGCACAAGTTAGAAGAAAACATCAACCACCTTATGCTGAGACTGCTTGAGGATTACGACGGCGGAAAGACTATCGACGAGATCAAGACCTTCGACCACCCGGACAAGGAGGTAATTACCGAGATAATCGCAAGCCTTCGTCGTATCATCTTCCCGGGCTATTTCAGAAACAAGTCCTACCGTGTTTACACCGTTCGCAACAACATCTCGATGCTTCTCGAGGACGTGATATTCAAGCTGATAAAGCAGATATCCATTGTTCTCCGCTACGACAAGGAGCTCGAAAATGCAGACGAAATGACCCTTGCGGGGATAGCCGAAGGCAAGACTTTCGAATTCCTCGAAAAGCTCCCGAAGATACGCGAGTATATCGAGACAGACGTGCAGGCTGCCTACGAAGGCGACCCCGCGGCATACAACAAGGACGAGATAATCTACTCGTACCCCGGTCTGTTCGCAATTCTCGTAAACCGTATCGCACACGAGCTCTGGCTGCTGAACATACCGATAATCCCGCGTATTATGACCGAGTACGCGCACAGCGAAACAGGTATCGACATTCACCCCGGCGCGACTATCGGAAAGTATTTCTTCATCGACCACGGCACGGGCATCGTTATCGGTGAGACCACCGTTATCGGCGACAATGTGAAAATTTATCAGGGCGTTACGCTCGGTGCGCTCTCGACCCGCGGCGGTCAGGCTCTCAAAAGCAAAAAGCGTCACCCCACTATCGAGGACAACGTTACTATCTATTCCGGAGCTTCCATTCTCGGCGGCGATACAGTCATCGGCAAAAATGTTGTTATCGGTGGTAACGCGTTCATCACCCGTTCAGTTCCCGAGGGCGCAAAGGTCAGCGTAAAGAATCAAGGGCTACGATATAACTACGATGCTTCCAATCCCGTTCAGAGCGAGAACCCGCCTATGCAGGAGGTCGATGTTGACGACGAAAGCTGGTTCTACATAATATGAAAATGCAGTTCAGAGTTGAAAAAGCTGTGCTTGACAGCGGCGTAAAGATCATCTTTGCTGTAATGGAAAATATCGACAATACCGGTGAGAACGCTCAGTGGCGTGAGTACCGCGAAAAGAGGCTGGAGGAATTATATGCGCAGTATGAGGGGATAGACGTTCATGCTGACCCGATACTCGAAGGTTTCAACATACTGCACGACAATGTTGGAGTAAAGCGCCGCAAGAACATTCCAGCAAGCGAGAACCTCATAAAACTGCTGCTGAAAAATCACGGAATGTTTTACATAAACAAGGCAGTGGATATCTATAATTTTGTTTCCCTTGAAACAAAGCTTGCTCTTGGCGCACACAACATCGATAATGTCAGCGGCGATGTGACTCTGCGCTTTACAGACGGCACGGAGAGATATATTCCTCTCGGTCAGGAGCAGCCTGTACCTGTTGCGCCGCACGAATACTGCTACTGCGACGATGACAATGAGGTCTTGTGCAGGCTCGAAATACGGCAGGTCAACAAGACCCGCGTTGACGAAAACACCTGCAATATCTTCTACATTATTCAGGGAAATGATGCAACACCCGACAGCCTTCTGAACGATGCGGCGGAGCGCATTATCACACTTACCGTGAAATACTGCGGAGGCAGCGGTCGTATCATAAAACCGGAAGTGACATGACGAAAAGACCGTTCACTTAATTTGTGAGCGGCCTTACTTTTTATTCTCCCGTGCTTTCGACTGTACCTTCATATCCGAGTGAAGCGATAAGCCGGAGTGTATCGTCGATACTCTGACCGCCGGCGGTAAGGTAGCCGGCAGCGAATATCGAATCCACGATACCGAACAGCGTTTCCTCTCGTCCCGCAAAATACACTTCTCTGCCTGCCGCACAGCGAATATCCGCTTTCGGCAGCATAAGTCTCGCAAGGCACAGCACCTTTATGCAGTATTCCGTTGTCAGCCTCGGGGGATTCTTGTCTGCGAGACGAGTTCCCTTTATCGGCAGGAGAAAATTTATCGGTACAGACTGCGGCGATATCTCCCGTATATCCAGCAGCATATCCGCTGCATCTTCCACGCTCTCGCCCATGCCGATTATACCGCCGCAGCATATCTCGAACCCGATGCGTCTCAGCATATGAAGATTTTCGATGCGCTGATCGTAAGTGTGGGTCGAGCAGATGTTTGGATAGTATCTGCGGCTTGTGTTGAGATTGTGATTTATGCGGTCAAGCCCCGCGTCTCTGAGCATTCGAGCCTGCTTCTCCGTGAGAAAGCCTATTGAGCAGCAGATATGTGTCCCGCTCTTTTTCATTTCCCGTACTCTGTCTGCAAGCGCACTTATCTCGTCATCGGTGAAACTTATGCCGCTAAGTCCTATGCAATGTCTTGCAAGATGCTTCTCGTTTACGACACTGTTGTCGCCGTAAAGCTTCTCGTCGGGAATGCTGCGGTATTTCCCGATATCGGCTGTCGATCTGCACGACTGGGCGCAGTAGGCGCAGTCCTGCGAGCAGTTCCCGCTGCGCACATTGGTGAGGAGCTGGACACTGACCTTGTTGCCCTTGTACTTCCGGCGAAGTTCTCCCGCTTTTTGAGTGAGCTCTCCGAGCCGATCCTTCGGGGTCTGCAATATCGTGACAGCTTCTTCCCGTGTAAGCGGACGCTCCTCGCTGTAACCGTGCAGTATCTCGTCATATCTCGGCAATTGCTTCCACCTCGACAAGAACATTTTTCGGAAGCGTTTTCACTGCCACACAGCTTCTTGCGGGAAGAGATGTGAAGTATCTGCCGTAGATCTCGTTGAAAGTTCCGAAATCCCCCATATCCGCGAGAAAACAGGTGGTCTTCACCGCTTTTTCAAACGACGAGCCTGCGGCTTCAAGCACCGCTCCGAGGTTTTTCATCACCTGCTCGGTCTGTCCGGCGATATCTGCGGCTTCGACTGCGTTCGTTGCGGGGTCAATGGCGATCTGCCCCGATGTGAATACAAGACCTCCGCTTACTATAGCCTGTGAGTAGGGGCCTACCGCTGCGGGAGCGCTGTTTGTGTGAATTTTCTGCATAGTTTTGTCCTCCAGGAATTATTTATTTACGACCCAATATCCGTTATATGCGTACTTGTCGTTTGTTCCGATGAGAAGCTCGTTCGACTGCCAAAAGCCGTATTTTTTCAGTGCTTCGATACGCTCTATCGTATAACAGGGGGCTTTTGTGATTATCCTGCTGCAATCGAACAGTTCAAACGCCGGCGGAACGATCAGCGACAAAATATCGAACAGCACATATTCTTTTTCATATCCGCTTTTTACGTCAAGCCGAAGAACTCCGACGCCGTTGAAGGAGTCATTGGCTTTGCGGTGAAACAGCTCGGTTGTGCCTATCGCCTTTGAAGAAGCTTTGTCGATTATTGTGAACCTTACGAACCATTTCGTGTCATAAGACCTGAGCCAGAAATCTATCGCACTCTGCATTTTTTCTTTCGTAGGATAATAGAAATTATCTCCGTCGCAGTTGTCGCTGTTGAAAAACGGCAAGGCGTTCTTATCGGCATAAACTTCCATCAGATCATCTGCATCATTGGCATCAACTAAGCGAATCAGATACTTCTCGTTTTCAAAACTCGGGCATTCTTTGTAAACATCTGTCATGTCGGTATCCTCCGTTTATTTTGCATTTGTTTCGATGATCTCACGAAGAGCTTTGAGAAATTCACCGACTTCTTCCTCTGTTGTAAGATGGCTCAGGCTCACACGGAACGAACTCAGCGCGTTTTTCCGGTCGTGAGATACCGCGAAAACAGGACGCGACGGTGTATTCGGCACTGAGCAGGCAGACTTCACGGAAATACAGATTCCGCGCTCGTCCATAAGCTCCCGCATTTCCTCGCCCTTGATACCGTCAACGGAAATATTCAGTATGTGCGGTACAGCGTCGGCGGGACTGTTTATACGGACTTTCGGCATTTTCGTGAGCTCTGCTCTTACACGGTCATTCAGCGTTTTCACATAGTCATACCGCTCTTGCTGCTCGTTTACCGCAATACCAAGAGCTGTGCTTAACGCCGCGATCGCCGAGGTATCCGGAGTTCCGCTGCGATATATCGTCGTGCTCGCGCCGCCGTGTATCAGCGGTTCAAGAACACACCCGTCGCGCTTGTACAGCACCCCGCAGCCTTTCAGTCCGTAGAATTTGTGCGGAGCAAAGCTGACGGTGTCGGCTCCCGCGAATGAGAACGCGGTCTTCCCAATCGCTTGTGTTGCGTCAACGTGCAGCTTGCAGTTCGGATATCCTTTCATAATTTCCGCTATTTCGGTTATCGGCTGTACCGTGCCGAGCTCGCTGTCAACGGCACACACTGCACACAATATTGTGTCGGGACGCAGCAAGCTCCGTAGGTTATCGAGGTCAATCTTACCGTCGGGATGAATGTTCACAAGGTCGATCTCATAGCCCTGTTCCTGTAAAAATGTGAGTGCGCCGCTGACCGAAGAATGTTCGAGAAACGTAGAAATAATGTGCTTCCCCTTGCGGCGGTTCGTGAATGCAAGTCCCTTTACCGCGAGGTTATTTGCTTCGCTTGCACCGCTTGTGAAGATAAGCTCGTCCGGCTGCACACCGAGCATTCCGGCAATATCGGATATTGTACGAGCAGATCAAAGCCGCACAGCGCCGCGAGAAGGAGACTGCCATGCTTTCGGTGCAGACTGACAATATCCGCGACTATATCAGCGGCGCGGAGAGCCTGTACCGCGACATTCGCGCGATACGTCACGATATGCGAAATCACCTTGCTGTCCTTGAAAGTCTGCACGAACACGGAGAAAACGAAGCGTTTGAAACATATCTCACGGAGGCGCGGGAACGTATCGGTAGAGACAGCGGTATTGCAAGCGGCGACCCTGTAACCGATGTTATCCTGACCGAGAAGCAGTCCGAAGCCGCAAAGCATGGAATAACGTTCGACTGTGATTTTCACTATCCTACGGACTTCTCCGGCGCTGCGCTGGATATGAGCATAATCCTCAATAACGCGCTTAACAATGCTATTGAAGCGGCGGAGAAATGCCCCGAAAACGAGCGGAGAATAGCAATAACCTCGCTGAAAAAGAAGAACGCGTTTGTGATTACCGTCACGAACACCTGCACAGGCGACTGCACCGCTGCGGACGGGGAGCTTCCCGAAACGACAAAACCCGACCGCTCCGAACACGGCTTCGGGCTTGTGAATATCAAAAATACCGCCGAAAAATACGGCGGCGGGATAGATATTTCCTGCAAGGGCGGCGAGTTCACGCTGACCGTTATGCTGATGATGTGATTCGCGTCGTAAAAAGGTCGTTTCACGGTATTTCGCTTGATTTCATACGGTTTCGTACGATATAATAAATGCAGGCGAAACGCCCACGGCATGGAGTTGCCAATATTTCACAGAAAGGATTTGATAGTATAATCACAAACACAATGTCAGCGCTGATGTCGGCAGGCACCACGCTCAAACAGGCTCAGGTGCAGCAGCACGCTATCAAAAAGGACGAGGGACGCGCGGGTGTACTGAAAGCAGAGATCGAGCACTCCGTCAAGACTGATACCAGCGCGAAACAAGCAGAGCTCGAAGAGACTACGGCTCATGCAGACGATCTAAGATCGAGGCAGACTGACACGCTCGAAACCGCGGCAGCCGAACTTCGGGATAACATTGACCGCGCTCGTGAAGCCGACCGTGAAGAAGAGAAGGAAGCTGCGAAAACGACGGAGAAGAAGGCTGCGGACAAGACCGAAAAGACTGACTACTTCGGTAACGCTCCAAAGGCAGACGAAAAGGAGAGCGCAGACGCGGAGAAGTCCGGCGAGACTGCGGAAACTGCTGTGCAGGTTGTTATTCCCGACCCGATACGCGCTCCGAAGCCTATGGACGTAAAAGCGTAAGACAGGATGTCTTGTAGAATGTTTCCAAAAGCGCGCACGATGCGCGCAAAACCAAAAACATTCCAAAGGGAGGTGAGCGTATGGCAGTCAACGGTATAGGTGCTTTGCAGTACCGGAACATTTACAATCAAGCGAACAGCCGCGTTGAAAGCAACAGCGAGCAGCCCGAAAAAGCCGCTGTACAGGACAAGATCGAGTTCTCCGCTGACAGCCTCGCGCAGTCGGCAGCACTCAGGAGTTTTCGCGGTAAATATCCCGCGTTGAGCATTTCGGTAGGCTCCGAAATGAATTACAGCAAGGACAGGAAAACCGGCACGGTCGCTGTAAATGAGCACTTTCTGAACAAAGCAATGAACGACCCCGAAGCCGCGAAAACCATGTCCGACTTGATATACGGTATCGACAAAGCCGAGAAAACAGTCGCAGCGTATTACAATTCTCTCGGCGGCGTGACAGAAAGAACAAGTCATTGGTACATCGACGAAAACGGGAATTGCTATAATTTCAGCTACACTCGCAGAGACGACAAGCTGAACAAAAAGCTACGCGAAGAAGCTGCGAAAGACACACAGGAGCGGATAGAGCGCAGTATTGAAAAATCCCGGGACGCGGAGGAAGTTCGGCTGGAAGAAGCCGCTGAGGATGAAGAAACCGTCGAAGATGAAGACGCTGCCGAGAGCGACGAAGAGATCGAGTCGGAGTCTGTCGGAAAGAGCATGGGCATAAACGCCGCGAAACTCGCGCGAATGCTCGCCGCCGCAAAAACACGGTCGCAGGTGCAGGCGGTAATGGACATGATACAGTCAGATCTCCGCGAGTGCGACGCGGGCAAGGAGCAGGGATATGATGTTGATGAGGCGTCGGTGTCGGCAACCGAAAACCTGCTTGAAGAAGCAAAATCCCGCATGAGCAGCGCCGAAGACCGCGAGCCGACCCCGCAGGAAGAAATGGCGACAGCGCTTGCATCGCTTATGTAAATAATACGTCCTGTCCCCGCCGAAGGCGGGGACAGGACAGCATAATAAGGCGTGGAAACGGCACAATAAAGGCAAACAAGGAGAAGCAACCATGAATAACACGATCTACATATCCTCGCAGACCGCGTATATGAAAGCATTTGCGGACAGCATAGCGCCAACACCGTCAGACAACGGGTTTGCAGCTGCACTCGAAAACTGCATAACCGAAAAAGAGCAGTCTCTCGATGACTACAAAGCGTACATCAAAGATCGCATTTCCTCGCTTGCCCTGCACCCGTCGCAGTTCGGTGATACTTACGCCGTGAGCATTTCCGACGCAGGGTATAAGCGAATGCAGGAAGACCCGGATTACGAGAAGTGGGTTTTGGAACAGATCCACGGCGCATTCTCTACAGCTGTACCGCCGGGAATACGGCAGTTAAGCGGAAATCAGCACCACAACCTGCAATTCGGCAGCAAGCCGGAGCATTTCCGGCAGGATTCATTTTCCACCGGCGAGGGTAAACTGACAAAAGAAGAAAAAGAGGACTATTGGAAGCAGCTCAAGGAACTGCGGGACAAGCGCCGCGAGGATTTTGAGAAGCTTCTGAAAAAGAAGAAGATAGCCCTTGCGCAGGCCCAGGCTCTGTCGATCGAACGGCGGCTCGCGTTTGCATCAATGATCGACGCGGAAACGGAAATTCCTGATGCTATGAGCTATGCGGCAGCGAATGTGAGCGAAGTATCTCCTGTTATCTTCCTTGACATTTCCGAATTGCTTGCAATGATGTGAGAGGAGGTGAGATAATGAGAAGTTATGGATTGAGCCGTTATGCGCCTTACAGGCATTCGTCGCTCTACAACCGCACCCGATTAAGCGTGAACAAGCAGTTTTTGACGAAATCGAACAGCGCAAATGCCGCTCGCAAAATCTATCAGACCGCATCAGGCACCGCAGCTACATCGGGCAGTCTGAAAAACACGGTGTCCGGTATTGCGTCATCGGTCTCCGAGCTGAGCAAAGCTATGTCCGGCACAGACCGTGAGAAGCAGTATGATGCGGCGAAGAGTTTTGTTGACAGCTACAATGACCTGTATTCATCGGTGAAGAACTCCCGAAATGCCTTTGTTTCCGGCAGAACCACGGTTATGGCAAATACGGCGGAAGCATATTCGGACATTCGTCTTCATTCACGGGTTCCGCTGTATCACAGGCTGTCAGCGTTTCACGCTATGCCGACAGCGAAAGCTTTTCCGGTTTTGGCGGATATAACTGCTATGGCGGTTACTCGAAGAACAATCTGTTCGGATATGCGGGTTCGTCGCGCAGCGGTGTACTTGCAGGTTATCTGCTAAATCAGTGGATATAAGATTACCTTGACAAAGCACAGACACATCAACGCCCGCCGTAAATCCCTGCGGGCGTTGTATTAATAAACCAACAAACAGCATACATTTTTAGAGATGATTGTTTCGCATTTTCTCCTTTATATAGCTTCGATTTTTAATATTTGCTAGATTGAATTACGATAAAATAATTATTTTAACAGACAATATATGTAAATAATTTATCCTTTACATATTCAAGAGAGCTAATATCAAATTTTGTTATTAGGTAAGATTTTAAATCATCATAAATAATTATTTTATCCATCATAATAACATTATGAGTCTGATAAAGTATTAGTGTAACTTTTTAGGAAGTTCCGATTGCTTGGATATATTATTATAACTTACTACAGCATCCAGTAAAGACGAGAAAAACTCGTCATATTGGCGGAATTTTTTCCTTTATATTTTTGCTTTTGAAATGTATTGAATTATAACAAATATTGAATCCGATCAATAACTCACCTCTGTTTCTGGCAGAGGTGAGTTTTGTGCTTTTGTCGCGGATATGTGCCGGAATTGTTGTGCTGTAGCCCAATTTTTGCAAGAAAGATATATTAAAAATTCATAGTTCGGAGAGTTTTTATAGTTGCCAACTAAATGATTTTAGTTATATGTCACATAAATAATAGCGCATATTGACAGTACATGCGTGCATCTGCTATAATACAAGCATAGAAGGAGAGCAGACAATGGAGTCAATAATTTCATTGTCTGTTTTGCAATTTTACAGAAGGTGATATGCAATGATCGGAGCAAAAGAAAAGAACAACATAGAAATAATGCTCGATAATGTTGGCATGACATACGACGCAGCGGACGGGAAAAAAGTTCAGGCTCTCACAAGCGTCACAATGGACATACACAAAGGCGAGTTCATTTCGCTGCTTGGTCCTTCCGGCTGCGGAAAGACAACGCTTCTACGCATCATTGCTGATCTGTTGCAGCCAACTTCCGGCAAGGTGCTGATAGGCGGTGAGACACCGAAGGAAGCGCGTCTCAAACGCAAATACGGAATGGTATTCCAGAGCGCGGTTCTGTACGACTGGCGCACAGTTATAAAGAATATCGAGCTTCCGTTGGAGATAATCCACGAAAGCAAGGCGGAGCGACGTGAACGTGCAGTAAAAATGCTCGATCTTGTCGGACTTTCGGAATTCGCCGATCATTACCCGAGACAGCTTTCGGGTGGTATGCAGCAGAGAGTCGGTATTGCAAGAGCGCTCGCGTTACAGCCCGAGATACTTCTTATGGACGAGCCGTTTTCGGCGCTTGATGAGTTCACAAGAGAGAAGCTGCACATAGACCTGCTCAAGATCTGGCGCAAGACAAACAAGACTATTATTTTCGTAACACACAACATCTCCGAATCCGTATTTCTTTCCGATAGAGTGTGCGTACTGTCGCCCCACCCGGGAAGGCTCTCGGCAGTGATCGACATCGACCTGCCGCGTCCGAGAGCGATGGAGATAAGAGATACACCCGAATTTACCGCTCTCGTTTCAAAGGTCAGAAACAGCTTTGAGGGAGTTTGAATAATGCACAGTTCAGTTGCCGCCCGCGGCGATGTTTCTGAATCGTGACGAGAACCGTAATTTGGGTACAATTAATATAGGAGCTGATTTCTATGAAGGTCATAAAAAAGATCATAGGCTCAAAGCTTTTTATAACACTTGTATGGATAGCGGTTATAATCGTTATCTGGGAAGTCCTCGCGTTCCGTGTTGCAGAAGTTAAGCGCACACCAGAAAACGTTCTGCCGCATCTCACGGGCGTGGTCGATTCGCTCACAAGCAGCAAGACGATAAATGGTTCGCAGACCGCGCTTGAAATGGTACTTGAAAACGCGGGAGCAACACTCTCCCGTGCCGCTCTCGGATATGTCATTGGTATAGCATCGGGATTTGTACTTGCACTGCTGATGAGCCTGTCCGGAATCATAGAGAAGATAGCGTTCCCGTATCTTATGCTGATACAGCTTATCCCGATACTCGGAATGGCTCCGATAATAAACGCGATAACCGGAGACATAGCGATAAGCCGCATCGTGATAGCCGCTATCCTCACATTCTACCCGGTCGCAGCAAACACGCTCGCCGGATTCAAGGCGGTAAGGCGTGAGGCGCACGAGCTTATGTACTCCTATGCGGCAAACAAGTTCCAGCTTTACACAAAAACGATGATACCCGCTTGTATCCCATATTTCTTCACAGGTCTGAAAATATCGGCACCTATGGCGATAACGGCATCTATCCTTGTTGACACATTGCAGGGCGGAATCGGGCTCGGGTGTCTGCTGTCGCAGTCGCTCAAAGGCGCGATGACAAGATATGTGTTCTGGGACATAGTATTTTTCAGCGCGGTGATCGGTATTCTCAGCTTCTATCTTATGGGAGTTCTCGAAATACTTCTTTGTCCGTACAAACGACTTGAAAAGAAAGGAAGATGATCTATGGCTGTAAAAAGCATAAGCAAACGACGAAGCGCAGTGCAGTCGGTCGTTCTTCCTCTGATATTCGGAGCGGCACTTATCACCGCATGGCAGACCGGGCTGCTGCACATCCTGCTCAACACCGATGAATACGTTCTTCCGTACCCGACAAGGATAATCACCATTATAAGCGAGAATACCGACAAGATAATGGTGAATGTGTGGGCTTCGGTGCAGGTCGCGGTGCTCGGGTTGCTGCTCGGGTCGCTGCTCGGATACCTGATAGCGATATTTGCGGCGACATTCCCGAAATTCGGAAGCGGTGGACTTACGATAGTCTCGGCGTTCAATGCGATACCGATAGTGGCGCTCGCGCCGGTAATAATCAACTGGACAAAGGACGTAAGCTCCGAAGCGGAAGTCAGGAGCACATTCGCTAAGATCATAGTTGTGACGGTCGTAAGCATGGCATCTATGAGTGTCAACGCCTACCGCGGGCTTACAGAGCTTCCCGTATTCTCTGACGATCTGATGAAAACGTACGCGGCGGGCAGGTTGACGGAATTTACAAAGCTCCGGCTCCCGAACAGCGTTCCGTACATCTTCACAGCTCTGCGTGTGAGCGTACCGGGAAGCGTCATAAGCGCACTTGTCAGTGAGTATTTTGCCGAATATGTCATCGGCGTGGGTCGGCAGATACGCGAAAACATACTGATAGCGCAGTATTCTACCGCATGGGCGTATATCGTCACTGCCTGTATCGTCGGCATAGTGATGTACGCGATACTTATGGTGATCGAAGCGCTGGTCATGAAAAAGAGAAAATAAACAGTAAAAGCGCGGGGGACCGCTCTTTATAGAAAAACAAAAACAATGTGCAGAAAAAACTGAAGGAGGCAAAATTCTATGAGATTTTCCAAAAAAACAATGGCAGCTATGCTTGCTGCAGCAATGATCGTATCGGCAGTTTCCGCGTGCGGATCTTCTTCCGGAAGCACCGGAACAACAGCAGCCGCAGCAACATCGGCAGCGGCGACAACAGCCGCTGCAACAGCTGGTTCGTCTGACAGCGGTGCCGCAATGAGCGACAGTGACCGCATAATAGCAGCTGCACAGGCAGGAAAAGTCGGCAACTGGGGTCTCGGTAACGAGTATGAGATCTTCGCACTTCTGACAAAGTACGGTCAGGAAAACAAGTTCCTGTCACAGGCTTTCGACATGGATGGTTTCGACGATGATTCGATCACTCTCGCGTCAGCTATGACCTACAACGAGCTCGGCCTTGTGAAGAACAGCTATGAGGGCGGTTACGGCTACGGCGACACCGTTGACATAATAGATATGAACAACGAGGGCGTTGCGATGCTTGAAGACAATCTCTTCACAACAAAGGCATTTGCGGAAGCAAACCCCAACACAGTAAAAGCGTTCGTTTCTGCATCCATGAAGGGCTGGAAGTACGCTTGTGAGAATCCCGAAGAAGCGGCGCAGATAGTATTTGAGGCAGGTTCGTCAGTATCGTCCGATCACCAGGCATATATGGCTTCAGAAGTAAAGAAGCTCTGTGAGACAGATACAAACGGCAATAAAGTCACAGACTATGGCAAAATGGACGAGAACGCGATGCAGCAGACTCTCGACCTTGCAAAGCAGTACATAAAGCTTGATGACAGCACTGCCGCCGAGAAGCTCAAGTCGCTTACTCTTGATGACATTCGCAGTACAGCATACTGGACAGATGCATCGGTAGGAAAATTCGATGCTCCCGAAAAGAAGGACGTTTCCATTCAGCTCAAATGGCTCCCGCAGGCGCAGTTCATGGGATATTTCGTTGCAAAGGCAAAGGGCTATTACGATGAAGTCGGTCTGAACGTTACTATCGTCTCGGGCGGCGGTGACATCGGTGAAACAACAGCCGTAAACAACGGCACGGTCGATTTCGGCGTAACATGGGTGTCAAACCTTATCTCCGCAAACGCCGGCGGTATGGATCTCCTCGAAATAGCGCAGGTATATCAGCGCTCGGGACTTGTACTTGTTTACAAGAAGTAAGTGTAATGAGAACAGCTTTCCTCGTGGTCACGGGGAAAGCTGCAAAAAATACTTGAAAAGGAGCAGCTTATGGATATGATAATCAAAAACGGAACGATCGTAAACGCGTCTGGCAGTTTCAAAGCCGATGTCGCTGTAAAGGACGGTAAGATCGTCTGCATTGCGGACAGCATTCCCGCCGGAGACTGTGAAAACATAGTTGACGCAAGCGGAAAGCTGGTGCTGCCCGGCGCGATAGACGCACACACGCACCTTGCGATGCCATTCGGCGGCACGGTATCATCTGACGACTATTTTGCCGGAACGAGGGCGGCTGCCTGCGGCGGTACGACAACGGTGTTTGACTTCGCGTTACAGAATTTCAACGAGAAGATGACAGATACCGTTAAAAGACGCGATGCTCTTTGCGCTCCGAACGCGGCGGTCGATTACTCGTTCCACGTTGCGGTAAAGGATGTTGAGAACGGTCTGATCGACGGCATCGGCGAATGCGTCGAGATCGGTGTTCCGTCATTTAAGGTGTTTATGGTCTACGATTTCGGAGTTACCGACGGAGTTTTCTTCCAGGTGCTCCAGAAAGCAAAGGAAGCCGGAGCTCTTATCGAGGTACACGCCGAGAACAACGAGCTCGTGAATATGCTCACAAAGAAGTATCTCTCCGAGGGCAATACGAGCGCGTGGTATCACTATATGTCCCGTCCGGAATTTGTTGAGGGTGAAGCGGACGAGCGAGCTATCCAGTGGGCAAAGGCGAGCGGCGCTCCGCTCTACATCGTGCATCTCGCCAACAAGCAGGGTGTCGAGGCTGTTACAAAGGCTAAGGACGAGGGCTACGAGATATACGCCGAGACCTGTCCGCAGTACCTCGAATTCACGAACGAAGTCTATAAGCGCGAAGACGGCAGAAACTTCGTATGCTCACCGCCTATGAAGGGCAAAGAAAGTCAGGATGCTCTGTGGGAAGCAATAAAGCGCGGCGACATCGATACGATAGCTACCGATCACTGTCCGTTCCAGTCGTATGAAAAAGACTGGGGCAAGGATGATTTCACGAAGATTCCGAACGGCTGCGCGGGCATCGAGAATATGTATCCGTATATGCTTTCCGCAGCGAATACCGGAAAGATCACATTCGAGAAAGCGGTCGCGCTCTGCTCCGAAAATCCCGCAAAGATATTCGGCTGTAAGGATAAAGGCGTTATCGCAATAGGAAAGGATGCGGATATTGTCATTTACGACCCGGCTATCGACTTCGCAATAACCAACGAAAAGATGCACTCTGACTGCGACCATACGATCTGGGAAGGCGTGACTGTACACGGCTATCCTGTTCAGACCTACTGCCGCGGCAGACTTGTTTACGACAACGGCGAGTTCGTCGGAGAAAGGGGTTACGGAAAGTTCGTCAGATGCAGCTTGAAGTAAGGTGATAAAATGCTGAAAATCAGAGAAGAAGCCGCACGCTGTATGTTGTGCGGCAACGCGAAATGTACGCTCGTCTGTCCGAAAGAATATGACCCCGCGAGAGCGGTAAGAGCGGTAAGATTTGAAAACGAAAATATCGCAGGCAGCTTCGTTGACACGGCTGTCTGCGCCGAATGTGACGGCGTATGCGAGAAAGCCTGCATACACTACGACCGCCCGATAAGGATACGGGAGATTTTCTCTGAGCTGCCGGAACAGATAAAGACCGGCGATCCGGACCTGTCTATAGAATTCTGTGGAGTTAAGTGCGAGAATCCGTTCTTCCTCTCTTCCTCGATAGTCGCGGGCGATTACGAAATGATCGCACGGGCGTTTGACATGGGCTGGGGCGGCGCGGTGTTCAAGACGATAGGCTTTCTGATCCCCGACGAGGTCTCGCCGCGTTTCGGCGCTATCGGAAAAGAGGGAACGCCGTTCATCGGCTTTAAGAATCTCGAACAGATCTCCGATCACGAAACTCAGTATAATCTTGATGTGATTAAGCGGCTCAAAGCCGAATATCCGACAAAAGTCATAGTTGCGTCAATAATGGGACAGAACGACGAGGAATGGGTGCAGCTCTCAAAGCTCGTGACCGAAGCCGGCGCGGACATCATAGAATGTAATTTCAGCTGTCCTCACATGAGCGGGAACGGGCTCGGCTCCGATGTAGGACAGAACCCGGAACTTGTGAACCGCTATACTGAACTGGTCAAAGGCGCAACGCACCTTCCCGTTCTAGCAAAGATGACACCGAACATAGGAAATATGGAGATACCCGCGATCGCGGCGGCAGAAGCCGGTGCAAACGGTATCGCGGCGATAAACACGATAAAGTCCATTCTCGGGATAGATGTCGAAACGCTTGAAAGCAGTCCGTCTGTCGGCGGGAAATGTTCCGTATCCGGCTACTCGGGAAAAGCGGTCAAGCCGATAGCTCTGCGGTTCATACACGATCTAGCAAAATGCGGCAGGCTGTCGGGTGTGGAGCTTTCCGGAATGGGCGGTATCGAAACATGGCATGATGCGTTGGAATTCATATTGCTCGGCTGCAGGAATATTCAGGTGACGACCGCCGTGATGCAGTACGGATACCGCATTATAGACGATATGACAGCGGGAATGAAAGCGTATATGACCGCTCACGGCATAAAGAGTATATCCGAGCTTGTGGGCGCCGCACTGCCGAAAATGGTACCCGCCGATATGCTCGACCGTTCGACCGTTGTTTATCCGTCTTTTGACAGCGGGAAATGTCTCGGCTGCGGCAGATGTTCTATTTCATGCAGTGACGCGGGTCATCAGGCGATCGTAATGAAGGACGGAAAAGCGAGACTTCAAGCGGCGAAATGCGTCGGCTGTCACCTGTGTATGCTTGTCTGTCCCGCGGGAGCGATAGTAAACAGAAATAAGCGTGTTACAAAGCCCAAGAGAGGTTGATGCTTATGGCAATTTCACTTTCACAGCTTTGCGAGAATACCGAAAGAAGCTATTCAATGAGACTGATAGCAGGTTCGGGCGGTATGGAAAACACGGTGCGGTGGGTCCATATCGTTGAGGACAGCGAGGTACCGGATTTCCTGCATGGGAATGAACTGATATTCACGACAGGCATAGCTCACAGCGGCAATGAGTGGCTAAAGGATTTTGTCATAAGCCTGAAAGCCAAGGGCGCTGTGGGACTTGTGGTTAATATCGGACCGTATATCACGGCTGTTCCGTCGCCTGTGATCGTGTTCTGCGAGCAGAACGACTTCCCGCTGTTCACTATACCGTGGGCATCCCGGATAGTCGATATATCCTACGAATTCTGCCGCAGTATAATAGGAAACGAAAAGCGTGAAAGCACGATCGGAGAAGCATTCAGAGCTATTATCAAGGATCCCGCCGCGCTGAAAAACTATGGCGATCTGTTCAGTCGGGCAGAATTCGGTGAAAAGAGCCGGTACACGGTCATTTCTTTAACCGTGTTATCGAACGGAACAAACGTAACAAAGTCGGCGGTGCAGTCAATGGATATGAGCATCTGGCGGACGATAAAACACTCAAACTTCCATTCGTCACTGTTCATGCATAACGGGTCATTCATCGCGGTGCGTCAGAATTGCAGCAGCGAGGAGATAGACCGGTTCTGCGGCGAGCTTGAAAGAGTCACCGGCGGCACGGGCAGAGGCGTATATATGGGTATCTCGCATACCGTGAACGGACTTGCCGAGGCAGGTGAAGCCTACGAACAGGCGGATGCGGCGATGCTGATGTCGATGCTTCACGGACAGCCACGGACACATTACCGTGAACTCGGTATAATGAAGCTCGTTTTCGCGGTGAAGAACCAGAATGTGCTGCGTGAGTTCGTGAGAGAAAACTTAGGGACGCTCCGCAGGTTCGACGTTGAACGCAATGCCGATTACTGCGATACGCTGAGGCTGTACCTTACCCACAGCGGAAGCGTGAGCGAGGTTGCGGAATCAACAGGAGTCCATCGTAACACGATAAACATAAAAATGCGTGCTATTCGCGAGATCGTCGGCAAGGAGCTTGACGACAACGATAAAAGCTCGCTTATACTTGCGTTTCTCATTGAGGAAGTGCTTGATATGTACGATAAAAGGAGTGATATTCAATGAGCACGGAAAAAATTTCCGAAAAGATCAGATACGAACACTGCACCTACAATATGCAGTCGTGGTCAAAGCAGAAGGGTCTGAACCCGATCCCGATAGAGAAAGCTGACGGCATCTATATGTGGGATTTCGACGGCAACCGCTACACGGATATGTCGTCACAGCTTGTAAACCTTAATGTCGGTCACGGCAACCGTGACATTATTGACGCGATCAAGGATCAGGCTGAAAAATACTGCTATCTCTCGCCCGGTTACGGAAGTGAGCCCCGCGGTCAGCTTGCGAAGATGATAATAGAGCTTATGCCCGACAATATGGGCAAGGTGTTCTTCACCAACGGCGGCGCGGACGCGAACGAGAACGCGGTCAAGATCGCACGTATGTTCACCGGCCGTCCGAAAGTGATGTCCCGCTACCGCAGCTATCACGGCTCGACCTTCGGTGCGGGCAGCCTGACCGGTGAGCCCAGAAGGCAGCCGCTCGAACCGGGCGTTCCGGGATTTGTGAAGTTCTTCGACCCGTACATCTACCGCGACGATCTTCCGTTCTTGACAGAAGAGGAAGCCTCGGCATACTATGTTAAAAAGCTCCGTGAGCAGGTCATTTACGAAGGCGCGGATACGATAGCTGCGATAGTTATGGAGACGATCACAGGTTCAAACGGCGTTATCATACCTCCAAAAGGCTATCTGCCCGGAGTCCGCAAAATATGCGACGAGTTCGGTATCATGATGATCTGTGATGAGGTCATGGCGGGCTTCGGACGAACAGGAAAGATGTTCGCGTTCGAGAATTTCGATGTCAAGCCCGATATCGTGAGTTTTGCAAAGGGAGTTACCTGCGGTTATGTACAGCTCGGAGGGGTAGTTGTAAGCAAGAAGATCGCGGAATATTTCGACGATCATCTTCTTTCCTGCGGACTTACCTACAGCGGTCATCCGCTCGCCTGTGCTGCTGGTGTGGCGTGTCTGAACTTCTACAAAAAGGCAAACATTCTGGATAATGTCGCGGCTGCGGGCGCGGAGCTCGGCAAGTGTCTTGAAGCAATAAAGATGAAGCACAGGAGTGTCGGTGATGTACGATATATCGGACTGTTCTCGGCGGTCGAACTCGTAAAGGACCGCGAGACCAGAGAGCCGCTCGTTCCCTATGGAAAAGACCCCGACGGAATCATGGGAAAACTGATCGGCGCACTCAAAAAGAAAGGCTTTATGACATATTCCCATGAAAATATGATACTCATTTCGCCGCCGCTCATAATCACACCCGAACAGGTGCGCGAGGAAATGACAAAGCTCGATGAAGTGCTTGACGAAGCGGATAAGCTCGTCGGATAAATGAGAGGAAGTGACGCCGTATGGCTGAAAATCATTATCGGGACGCTGTACCCTGCAAACTGTCCGACTACATAACGCCCGACAAATTCAGGACGGTTATGTATGACCAGCTTAAAATCCCCGGCGGTATCACCGAGATACCCGTCGAGATAATGCTGAAAAAGGAGACCGCGAAAAAGCTCAGCTTTAAAGTCCCGCGTGACGGTATGGTGTACGGCTTCGCACGGATAAAGCCGAAGGTAAAGGAGATTTTCGCGGCTGAGGACGCAAAGCTGTTCATCAACGACTGGGATGACAAGTTCGTTATGGTATTTGAACTTGACGGAAAAAGTGAAAAAGCGTTCTTCATCACCGCAGATGAGATCGTGTATCTGCTGGAGAACTGTATGAGAGTACCGCAGCAGAAGCCGCCCTATAAAGCAAAGTTTAATTTTTCAAGTTAATATTTATTGCGTTCTTCCCGGGCCGGATTCATGGGAAGAACGCAGAAAGGACTAAAATATGTATAAATGCAGCGAAACAAGAATGGAAGACAAGATAAAGACATTCAGCAAATTCGGTGATGCGGGACACGGCGGCATCACAAGATACTCGCTCTCCGAGGAAGCCATAATGGCGAGAAAGGAGTTCATCGACCGTATGCTCGCAATAGGAGCAAAGATCGAAACGGACGATGTTGCGAACCTTTACGCGACTATCCCCGGAAGCGACCCTGATGCGAAGCGCATAGTCATGGCTTCTCACTGTGATTCGGTCAAGAACGGCGGCAACTACGACGGCATACTCGGCGTAATGAGCGCTATGGAAGTCCTTGAGACTGTTGTTGAGCAGAACATACCGCATAAGCACCCGCTCACCGCTATGATCTGGACGAACGAGGAAGGCTCGCTCTACCCGCCAGCTATGATGTGCTCCGGTATTGTGTGCTATGACTACCTGCCCGAAGACATCAGAAGCAAGTTTAAATACGAGGATATGATGCAGTCGAAGAGCATTCTCGACCCCACAAAGACGTTCGGTGAGGCTCTCGAAAGATCTGGCTTCAAGGGGGACAAGAAGTTCAGACTTGATCCTGACAGATATATGTATATGTTTGAAACGCATATCGAGCAGGGCCCGATCCTTGAAGACGCGGGCAACGACATCGGCGTTGTTGACTGTGTTCTCGGAATGTTCAACTATCGTCTGAAATTCTTCGGTCAGACGACCCATGCGGGAACATTCCCGATGCCGAAGCGCAAGGACGCATTTTACGCGGCTTCGCAGGCGCTCTGCTATCTTCACACCGAAATTGACAGGCTTGGTTATCCGGAGCTCGTTTATACCACGGGCGAGGTCGTATGTCATCCCTGCGTGCATACCTGCGTTCCCGATTACTTCGACTTCTCGTTTGATGCGAGACACGAAAAGCCGGAGGTACTTGAAAAAGTTCTCGATATCGTAAAGAGCTGTGCGGAAAAAGACTGGTCGGGCTGTACCTGTACCGTCGAAAAAGCATGGAACCGCGACACTGTTTATTGGGACAAGAAGCTTGTCGGATACGTAAAGGCTGCTGCCGAGGAGACCGGCGTATCGCATCAGTATATCCATTCCGGCGCGGGTCATGACGCACAGTTCGCTTCGTATATGCTTCCGACAACTATGATATTTGTACAGTCAAAGGACGGACTTTCTCACTGTGAGCCTGAGTTCTCGTCGGTAAAACACTGCACAGAGGGCGCGACCGTTATGCTGAATGCGGTGCTCAAAGCTGACAACGATTAAGGAGTTTTTTATGGGCAGAGAATTTATCGTACCTTCCCGCATTATAACGGGAGAAAACAGTCTGGCATTCGCTGCGAAGGAACTTTGCAGAATGGGCGACAGAGCACTGATAGTGACCGACCCTGTCGTAATAAAGCTGAAATGCTTTGAGCGGCTTACGCAGCTTCTTTCCGAAAACCGCGTTTCTTACGCGATCTATTCCGATGTTACCGGGGAGCCTACTGATGCTATTGTGAATGCAGGACTGTGTAAATACGAGGTAGAGGACTGCGATCATCTTATCGCAGTCGGCGGCGGAAGCCCGATAGACACGATGAAGGCAATTGCAGCGCTCTCCGTGAACGGCGGTAAGATAGCCGATTATATGGGCAAAGTGATAAAAGGCAGGATGCCGCCTATGGCAGCGATACCGACAACAGCCGGTACAGGCTCCGAGGCGACAAAGTTCACAGTTATCACCGACAGTGCGACAAGCATAAAGATGCTTCTGAAGGGTGACTGTCTGATACCGTCGCTTGCGATCATCGATCCCGCATTTTCGATGTCATCACCAAAAAGCGTCACAGCTTCGACGGGTCTCGATGCACTCACTCATGCGGTGGAATCTTACACCTCGCGTCTCGCCCAGCCGCTTACCGACGCCGTTGCAATATCTGCTGTCAAACGTATTTTCAGGTATCTTCCGACCGCATACAGCGACGGAACAAATACCGAAGCAAGGACGCAGATGTCGATCGCTGCGCTCGAAGCGGGTATCGCGATAAACAATGCGTCCGTTACGATAGTTCACGGGATGAGCAGACCCATAGGTGCGCTGTTCCATGTTCCGCACGGGCTGTCTAATGCCATGCTTCTCGAAAAGTGCATAGGCTTTGCGCTTGACGGGGCTTATGGGCGTTTTGCCGATCTCGGACGTGCTATAGGCGCAGCGGAGACTTCCGACAGCGATAAGTCAGCCGCCGAAAAGTTTCTTGGAAAGCTCGGAGAGATATGCAGGATATGCGAAGTTCCGACTCTCGGCGGATTCGGTATAGACAAGGAAGATTTCCTGTCACAGACGGACAAAATGGCTGAGGATGCGCTCGCAAGCGGCAGTCCGGGCAATACGTTAAAACCTGTGACAAAAGATGATATTATCGGAATATACAAGTCACTGTGGGACTGATTTTTTACACATTCATATTTCTTTTTTTGGATAAGGCGATATACGTTTGTATATCGCCTTGCCTGAAATCTATCGGAGCAGACAATTCACATTCACCGGTGGCTGCACTGTAAAACGCGTTAATTCCGGCAAATATGAATAGCCGCGTAACTTGCAATGCAAATTGTTGACAATCATTCATTTTTCTGTTATACTATCATCAATATAAAGCAAAGGCGCTTATCGTAACGATAAGTGCCTTTTTGTGTCAGGAGGGTGTGTCATGATAACATTGAACGACTATTTATATTCCGGCGATACTGTATTTAAGATACTGCATCAGTACGCAGGTGATCTCCGCGAGAACGCGAGGCTTACCCGTAATTCCATAGATACAGCGCACAGCAATTTTCTTGTACAGATAACGGAAATGCTCGAACACAACGACTTCCTGACATCGCAGTCAAACCGCATAAAGGAACTGTACAAGTATATGACCGTGCAGTACCCTTACCTTGC
This sequence comes from uncultured Clostridia bacterium, assembly GCA_947168885.1. Taxonomy (GTDB): domain Bacteria; phylum Bacillota; class Clostridia; order Oscillospirales; family Ruminococcaceae; genus Ruminiclostridium_E. Next base: position 80,969 of record CAMVNQ010000006.1, read on the forward strand.
GTTCACATTCAAGGGCAGAATAAAGTCACTGATACGAGCGGAGGAAAAATTCAACGGATATATCGTTGAGTACATCTATGACCATTACATAGAAAACGGAAAGCTCCCGACCGAGGCGGAGATAAAAAACAAGCTCCAGTGCTTCCGTGATCTTGTTGCGTATCGCATCGTTATCTCACTCCCGAAATGTCATCTGAAAAAAGGGGAGGACAGAGAATCGGAAGAGCTGAAGTTACTGTATGAGGTGGCGGAGATGCTGCCGGAATTCCTCGAAGAGCGTGGATTTACCGCAGAGCTCTCGGGACTTCCGGATAAAGAGCAGTCACTCCGACTCTCGGAGAAAGTGCGCCCGTACTACCGAGACTATATCGCGAATGTGCGTCCTTTCGGCTATCAGTCACTGCACATAACCCTTTACGACAACTTTGCAAGATGCTATGTCGAAGTGCAGCTCCGCACAAAGGATATGGACGACAACGCGGAGATCGGTGAAGCAAATCACTTCGGCTATGAACAGCGGCAGGAGCTTTCACGCACACGCCGTGAGGCAATTCCCGAAGGCGAATGTTTATGGTTCGATGAGGCTTATGAGCGGGTGTGCAGACTGAAAAACATCGAACTTTCGGAGATAGATGTCAATATGTTCCGCGCAGTGGATAATTACCTGATAAACGACGGCTGCGGTCTGTTCCGCGGACGGCAGATCCTTCCGTTTGAACATTTGTCGAGATTCCAGAACAACCTTATAGATTAGGAGTGACTTCTTATGTATAAAGGAGATACGCTGTACAAGTGCAGCGAAGAAAGAATAAAAGTGCTTTTTGACGTATTTTCGGCGTGCGCAGACAGAAAAGCCGTGTCAAAAGTGTTTTCGGAAAAGATGAAAACGTTAGGTGCGCAGATCGTGACCGATGATCTCGGAAATACTTATGCTTCGCTGAATGGCAGTGTTGCCGACAGCAAAAAGACAGTCATATCCTGCCCCGACAGTGAAGATATAACAAGTCTCGCTTCCGCGCTTGAAGTGTGTGAAACGCTTGTTAATTCTGAGAACGAACTCAAGCATACATTGTCCGTACTGCTCTGGAATGATGAGCCTGCGTCCGATCGTCCGCAGCTCGTGCCCGCAATGGGACTTTTATGCGAAGACTATCTTCCGGAAGAGATACGCCGTGATTACACCGGCATTCAAACGGAAAAAGCGTCAGACAACGGCATAATACACCGGCTTAACACAAGCGGGTACGGCCCTTTGTTTGAAGTTCATGCAAATCACGCGGGGATAGACTGTATAGGAATCGCGGACATTGTTCCCGCAGTAAAGTCGAGAATGCGCGGAGAGCTGCGTTATAACGAAAAGCTTATGAAGCTGACCGAGGACGCAATCGCCGGCTGTGGTATGAAATATGAAACGCTGCATTATGCTCCTAAACGCGATACATGGATAGCGGCACATATGATGCCTTCCGCGGTTATACTTGCTGGCTCGGACGACACACGAAAATGTGCGGATGCGGCGACTGTTCTGCTTAGCGCAGTATTGCTGGCGGACAAGATGTAAAATCATTTTTAGGGACATGAGTGGAACAATAGAATCTGACACGAATGAAAAAAGGCTATAGGTCGCTGAAGTGCGGTTTATAGCCTGTTTTGTTATTGTATTCCGAAAACCCCCGGCTGTGCCGGGGATTCAAAAGAGCTTTAGCGTTGAACAAAAACCTCCAACGTGGTAAAATAGAAATGCGGTCTGGCAACTGCATTAATCCACGAAGGAGGCATGTCAAGTGAATGACAATAATAGTTTAGCACATACAACTCTTATCTTCATCTCAAACGGAGCAATGCTGATCTCCTCTCCGTCAAGAGCGAATACCTTTTCTTCGTCGGAATTGTTGAATATGAACTTCGCGGTCACACCGTTTCCAGTGCGCGTTGTGATCTCTACATTCTCCGGAAGTGCGGGGATATACGATATCCCGTTTTTATCGAGAATATGCTTTGCAAGCTTTTCGTACATTCTGCGCTCGCCTATCGTCCCGATGTAATATGCTGAACCTTTGCCGTAACGGTTGACTGTAACAGCGGGACTTCCTTTGCAGAAATCGCATTCATATCTCGCAAGCACTTCCGCAGTATCGGGTTCGATAATATCGCACCACTGCTTGCAGCCGAAGATCTCGCCGTCTGTGAAACGGATGCTGTTTGTTCCCCAGCCTATCGGATCATACTCCGAAATATGGCAGCCGACGAGCTCCCTGTAAACTGTCGGCAGCTGCTCCATAATGCAGTTGTTGTGCTTGTCCTTGACTCCGCTCCGGACGGTCAGTATCACAGTGCCGCCGTTGCGTGTGAAGTCATGGAGCTTATCGGAAACGGCTTTGTCTGTGATGTATAATTCCGGCGCACATACTGCCTTATACTGCGAAATATCCGCATATTCGGATATGATATCCACATTGAGTCCGTACCGTGCGAACGCCTGATGCAGCAGTTTTATCTGCTCCATATAGCTGTATCCGTCTGTCTGCGGCTGGAGTTTGAACGCGGCTTCGCTATCGGTCGAAAAGAGTATTGCCACATCGGAAAGTATTTCCGTACCCCGCAGAGATTCGAGTGCTTCGGCTTCCTTACAAAGCTCCGCAAATTCGGCAAACCGCCTTCCGGGAACGTTGCTGTGATCTATCAGTCCGTGCCAGTGCATTTCGGCGCCGATGTTCGCGGTACGCCAGCGGAAATGGACGACTGTATCCGCTCCGTGAGCGAATGCCTGAAGCGCATACCCTTTTATCATACCCGGGCGCGTTGTCTTCTGCATCGGCATCCAGCAGCCCATACTTCCGCTGAGCTGCTCCATTACCCAGAAGGGTTGACGTTTTATCCCCCGCATCATGTCAAGATGCACCGCGTGGGTGTAGATATCCTCACTGTCATGCGGAATATTGGTTGTCGGATAATTGTCGTAAGCCACGAAATCAAGATCTGCGAAGAGATCGTAAAAATCAGGTGCGTTATCACAGAACCATGTGTTTGTCGTTATCTTCGCGTCGGGAATGTAAGAACGGATAATATCGGCCTGAAAGTGCGCAAATTCCGTCAGATCCTCGGCGGCACGGCGGCGGAAGTCCAGCATATACGCGGGATTGAGCCATGCGGTATTATATCTTCCGAATGGCGGATCTATCTGTTCCCACGAGGAATATTCTCCGCTCCAGACCACATTTCCGTAAGCCTTGTTGAGAGCTTCGAGAGTCCCGTACCGCTTTCTGAGCCATTCCCGGTGTTTGTTGCTGCAAACGTCACAACAGCAGATATTAGCTTCAAGCTCGTTGTCTATCTGCCATGCAATTACTCTTTTGCAGTTTCTGTAATGCTCTGCGAGCCTTTCAACGATACGGCCTGCGTATTTCCGCAGCGTCGGTGAGTTGTAACAACGGTGACCGCGTATGCCTATGGGGTTCGGCATTCCTGTATCTCCCACCGGCAGTATATCCGGGTGCTTTTCACAAAGCCACCTCGGCGGGCAGTTTGTAGGAGTTCCGATAACAACATCTATCCCGTTTTCCGCGAATATCCCTATTGCTTTATCCAGCCACGCAAAGTCGAACTGACCGTCCGAAGGCTCAAGCCTGCACCACGCAAATTCCGCAAGCCGCACGAGCTTCACGCCTGTCCGTGCCATAAGCTGTGCGTCCTTTGGCCATAATTCCTCGTCCCAATGTTCGGGATAATAATCAACACCTATCTTCATTTTTTCTCCTTTTAGTCAACTATGGTCTGCCTTTTCTGAACGCGGCGGGTGAAATACCGGTTTGTTTTTTGAATACAGTGCTGAAATAACACGGGTCGCGGAACCCGCAGACTTCTGCTATCTCCGCTGCCGACAGTATATTTTCGTTCAGCAGTCTCTTCGCTTCATCTATCCTTCTTCCGGTCAGATAATCACTGGGGCGCATATTCATCGCGCTGCGGAAAAGACGACAGAAGTGCTGGTGCGTAACGCCGGTGAGCTGTGCAAGATAAGTCATCGGGATATCCTCGGCATAGTTGTCGTGCATATATTTCAGAGCGGGCAGAAGAAGCGATATCTGCCTGCTCTTTCTGTTGTCCGCGTCGGTTGAGAACAGCCTGCGGAACCCGATGATATAGTCATAGACAAGCCCGGAGCAGGTGTACCCGCTGTACAGGATATCGGTTTTCTGTGAAGAGATCATTTTTAGGAATATATCTTCCAGGTACGCGGTGTCATCTGCTTCAGCGACTATTATGCCGGTCATTCCGAGCGCGGCAAGCGTATTGTCACAATCATTTCCCTCAAAGGCTATCCAGTTCACTTCCCATTGCCGGGTCACAGGGTAGTATGCGTGAGGTTTGTTTCTGGGAAGGAATACGAAAGTGTCCTTGTGCAGCTCCTCGGTTTTGCCGTCGTATTCAAGCACGCCCTCGCCGTCGGCACAGTAAAGTATCTGATGCCAGCGGTAGCCGTCCGGACGTGAGATGTGGCTCTGATAACGGCTCCCACCTATACCTGCAAGCAGAAACGGCAGTCCCGCAAGTTCGGGATTATATGGGTATATACTTTGCTCTGTTTTCAAAATTTTCACCTCTGCTTCATTATAAACGAAAAGCATAATTATGTCAAGATGAATTTTTAAAGGCTTTGATTTGGGACGATGATAAAGGCTGTAAAGACAAAACTTTCAAAATCTGAACATTTCGGACTGCTGAAAATTTCAAATTCTTATATTGAAAATCTGAACATCCGGTGGTATGATATAAGCATAGGTTCACAATGAAGATATGGAGGACATTATATGAATAAAAATATACCCGCTGCAATAATCCTTGCAGCAGCTGTTGTTTTGTCGTCAGCCTGCAGTACGGGAGCCGTACCGCAGACAGAAAACACTGAAAGTATATCTGCTGCGCAGGAGGCAGGAAATTCGGCGATTGTATCTGAAGCGGATGCACAGGCAAGGGAAGAAGCCCGGCGCGAGGGAATGTCCGAAAAGACGCAGAGAGTGTACGAATATATCTGCGGCAATTTCGGAAAACAGATGCTGAGCTGTCAGCAGGAATCGACGTGGATGGGCTCGCCGGACTATGAAATGGATTATATCAGGGAGAGTACCGGAAAGCTACCCGCAATGCGCGGACTTGATTTTATGAACAATGACTTTGCCGGAGTAGTGAAGCGTTCTGAGGAATGGGACGAGAAAGGCGGTCTTGTGACGATATGCTGGCACACGGGGGTAAACGGCAGCGGTTATCAGGAGAGCCTTGATGACAATCCGGATTTCGACAGGCTGCTCACAGAGGGTACGGACGAGTACAACGCTATGATGAAGAGCTGGGACGATGCCGCTAAAGCATTGCAGAAACTGCGCGACGCAGATGTTCCCGTGCTGTGGAGACCCTTCCATGAATTTGACGGGCAGTGGTTCTGGTGGGGCAAGGGAGGAGCCGATAATTTCATAAAGCTGTGGCGGCTCATGCATGACAAATTCACGAAAGAATACGGACTGAACAATCTTATATGGGTGCTCGGGTATTCCGGTGAAGTCAGGGACGGCTGGTATCCCGGAGACGAATATGTAGATATCATCGGTTCCGATACTTATGACAACAGTACGAACAAAGCCGCGTGGGAAAAGCTGAAAAAGATCACAGACAAGCCTATGGCGTTTCACGAATGCGGGAAGGTTCCTCCGATAAGCCGGTTTGAGAATGACGGCGATATGTGGTCATGGTTCATGATATGGCATACCGATTACATAAAGGCAAATTCCCCGGAAAACCTTACCGCCGTTTATACATCCGACAAGGTAATTACCCTCGATGAACTGCCGGATTTTGGCGAAAAAAAAGATACAGCAGAGACACCTGTGCCGGAAAAGGAGAACAGAATGGGAAAATACGCAGATATGATAGTTGAACTGCCCCCGGACGGTTATGACGCGTCACGCGAGGGTGTGACGTATCCGGAGTTTAAGAAATACACATATTATTCGAAAACCGCGGAGCGCGACACGAATGTCAATGTCCTGCTGCCGGCGGATTATTCCGAAGACAAGAAATATCCGGTGCTGTACATACTCCACGGATTCTACGACAATGAGGACTGGATGGCGCGGAAGACTGTTGCACTCAGCCGGATACTTACCAATTTACAGCTTGACGGTGAAGCGGAAGAAATGATAGTCGTACTGCCGTACATCTTTTGCTGCAAGGAACTGCCGTACTGCACCGGAATGGATGCCGAAAACTGCCTTGCATACGACAATTTCATAAACGATCTGACCACCGATCTTATGCCGTTCATCAGTAAGAATTTCTCTGTTGGGGAAGGCAGGGAGAATACCGCGATCACCGGATTTTCAATGGGAGGAAGGGAATCGCTGTTCATAGGATTCAGTCATCCCGAGCTTTTCGGATATATCGGCGCAGTATGCCCGGCACCGGGACTCGTGAAAATAAACGGGTCCGCGATGCATCCGGGACAGATGTCCGCGGAGAATATGAGATTTGAAGCCGAAAAGCCTGCCGCGCTGCTGATAAGCTCGTCAAAAGCCGACGGCGTTGTCGGCGGATCCCCCGACAGTTACCGTACGATACTTGACGGAAACGGAGAGGAATATCTGTCGCATATCCTGACTTCAACGGGACACGACCATACAAGTGTCAGACCGCACCTGTACAACTATTTCAGGATAATATTCAGATAAGCTACTGTTTATGAACACATAAAGAAAGGGGCATACGCTCTACATATTTCTGTAGAATGTATGCCCTTATACTATTCGGATACAAATTCTGTTTATGCCTTATTATTCTGTTCAGACTGATGAACCTCACCGTTTTATCCACTTGTTTCCTGCTCATTTTGCTTAGCTGAACTTCTTCCTTATCGGTAATGGCGTTCCTGCCGTGTTGTCACGGTTCTTCCCGCTTTCCGACAGATGCGCCGAGAGAAAATGCGGCTTCACAGCCGTGGATATTCTGTATATCCATATCATCGGTATGCAGCAGAGCCGCCTTGCCGAGATTCTTCCAGGCAAGCCGATTCATCATATAATCGAAATGTTCATAAATGAGTCCGGGATGGCTGCCGCCGGCCGCAACCAACAATGCGCCGCTTCTGCTCCTGCCGATAAGCTCACAGCGATCATATTCTGCCAATGCCCACAGCCTGTCGATGACATTTTTGAGCAGACCGCTGTAAGACCAGAAGAATAAAGGCGTTGCAAACACGATCACATCTGCTGTGCGGAACTCCGCATAGACGATATCCATATCGTCACGCTGTACGCAGGGGTGTTCCTTGTTCCTGCCGCCGTTCAGACAGCCTGTACAGCTGTGGATATCAAGCTTGTACAAGTCAACGACCGTGACTGTATGACCGACCGACTCCGCACCGGCGCGGAATGCTTTTATCATCGCCGCCGTGAAAGCGTTTGGCCTTGCAGATCCATTCAGAACGAGAATACGGGACATTGCAGCACCTCCGGTCGGATCGTATTTTTGATGTTTGCACATTTATTGATGTCAGACTCATTTCGTCCTGCAGACAATAATTATATCATTTCCCGATATTACTTGTCAAGCATTTCTCTGCCCTGACTATTTGCTGTCCTGCTGAAATGGAATTGAAACAAACTATTGAAAAAGCGGGAGAGATATGATATAATGTGGTAGTCATTGAGAAATCGGTACACATCGTGTAACGAATTGAGCTGTCGCATTATCGTGTACTTCCGCGGATTGCGTTCAGCTGTCGCCGGAAAACGAGGTTGAGTATGAACGATATATGGAATCCGTGGCACGGCTGTCATAAAATAAGTCCCGGGTGCGCCAACTGTTATGTTTACAGGCGGGACGAGAGCATTGGAAAAGATGCGTCTGTTGTGACAAAGACCGGCGATTACGATCTTCCGATAAGAAAGAACAGGCAGGGACAGTATAAGCTTACTGCCGCGGACGGTGTGATCTACACCTGTATGACCTCGGATTTCTTTTTAGAAGATGCAGATGAATGGCGTCAGGGCTGTTGGGATATGATCCGTATGCGGAGTGATCTGCGTTTTTATATCATAACAAAACGGATAGACCGCTTTGAGCAATGCGCTCCGTCCGACTGGAACGACGGCTGGGAGAATGTAACGATATGTTCCACATGTGAAAATCAGGACAGAGCCGACTATCGGCTGCCTATTCTTCTGAAACTGCCGATAAAGCACAGGGAGATCATCTGTGAACCTATGCTCGGAGAAACAGATATCGAAAAGTATCTTGCGTCAGGTCTTATTGACCATGTCACTTGCGGCGGCGAGTCCGGAAGCAGCGCCCGTCCGTGTGAATTGAGGTGGATACAGGATGTGCGCAGGCAGTGTATTCGTCACGCGGTACCGTTTTATTTCAAACAGACCGGTGCGGTTTTCGTCAAAGACGGTAAAACCTATCACATCGAGCGCAGTATGCAGATACCGCAGGCGAAAAAATCCGGATACAGCTACATTCCCGGAGCGGGAAGCGCGGAAAACATTGTGTATAAGTTGCCGGAACGAGGGGAGCTTTTTGCGGGACTGCGCAAATCGGCGTTCAGAAGCCGCTTTCATCTTTCGGCAAAGGACAAGGAATATGCAGCGGAGAAAGGTGTTGATACTATCCGAAGTCATGCCCGTGATTTCGTTGAGAAACGTCTTTCGGCGGAAAATCCCGAAAACGACGGAAAACAGACACCGATGAAGGGACATCCCGTATTTATCGCTCAGCACGCAACCGCCTGCTGCTGCCGGAGCTGCCTTGAAAAATGGCATCATATACCCGCCGGAAAGATCCTTAACGAGCAGGAACAGGAGTATATCGTCAATGTTATTATGGAATGGATAGAAACAGAAATTAAAGATTTATAAATTGTGATACAGAGGTAAGCAAATGAACAAAGTATGGGAACTGCTTCAGGAGCGCGACACCGTTGTACTTTTCGATGTTGACGGTACGCTCACGAGCTACAATTACGGAGAATATCATGCACATCACGAACTTGATTTCACACCCGGATTCAGGGATGTGAATATTTATGCTGATTGCAGAAGGCTGATGCCGATGTATAACTACATACAAAAACACGGAATCGACAGAGTTTTCTGTATCTCGAAAGAACCTCACGGGCATGAAGCGTGGAAATCAGAAATGCTTGAAAGACTGTACGGAATACCGGGAAACCATTGTTATTATACTCTTGAATACGATGAAAAGCCGGCACTTGCAAAGAAAATAGTCGGAGAACATTTTGGGGAGATCTCTCCGAAAAAAGTTGTCTGCATTGATGACAGCGACTTGACACTTGCGATGTATATGAAAGAGACGGAATTCTGCACCGCACACCCGATGATATTTATGGAGCATATTGAAGAGATAATATAAATGAAGTAGGATAACATAACCAAATCCGTATTCATCAACCGCCCCAACCGCTTTATTGCAGTGGTGGAGGTAAACGGTCACCGCGAGATTGTTCATGTGTAAAATACCGGCAGGTGCAAGGAGCTTCTGATACCGGGCAGCGAGGTTTGGCTGACAGCATCGGAAAACTCCGCGAGAAAGACCAGATACGATCTTGTTGCGGTAAGAAAAAACACAGTGGAATACCGATTATCGGCAAAAGATTATCATGAAATGCCGCTTCCGGTGCGCTCGCAAAAAGGGCATGTCATATATTATTTCATGGCGATAGATAAGATACGCCCTCTTGTGTATAATTCCTGCAAAACATCATACTGTAATTGGTTGGCTGTTTTTATGACTTATAGTGACATTTCAAAACACAATTGCCCTGAAACGGATTTAACACTGTTCGTGGCGATTCGCCCGGAGCTATATTATTGATTGTGGGGAGGAACGATATATGAGATTATTTAGAATTAAGACAAGTCGCTTTATAAACCGGTTTTACAGGTTTACGGAAGGCCCGGCATCAGGATCAAAAAAGACGGCTGACGACAAAGAATGCGAGCAGCAAAAGAGCTCATCCGATATTTATGTGTTCAGCGCGGGCGAGTTTATCGGGAAAAATATGTCGGAAAAGCCGAAAACTGCTGGTTCGCGCATGAAAAAGCTGTCAGAAAAACTTGCTTCAGCATTTCTGGCGGCAGCCGTCTTTTCCGCGGCAGTGCCTGTGTCTGTCAGCGCCGCAGCGAAAACCGGAGTTGCTGTAAACGAAAAAAACTTCCCCGACCCGATATTCAGAAACTGTATCAGGAAAGCATTTGACGAAGACGGCAACGGATATCTTGACAGCGACGAGCTTTTTCTTGCACGAAACGTTCACTGCGAAAACCTCGGCATCCGTTCGATAAAAGGGATAGAGCATTTCCCTTACCTTACGGGTCTGTGGTGTAAGGGCAACCACCTTACGGAAATGGATCTTTCACATAATCCGGGACTTGTCGGTATATGGTGTTCGTTCAATGATTTTACCGATCTGGATTTTTCCGACTGTCCTGATCTTGAATGGGTATATTGCTTCAACTGCAATCTCAGGAGTCTGAATGTGAGAAACAATCCGAAGCTTGCATATCTTGAATGCAACGCAAATCCTGATCTGAAAGAACTCGATCTGTCACAGAACCGTCTGCTTGAGAATCTGTTCGCGAGCGAATGCGGACTTACATCCCTTGACCTGTCAAACAATCCCGAATTATGTGATCTCACGGCATTCTACAATGATCTCGAATATGTTGATGTTTCAAAAAACACAAAGATGAAGAGGCTGGATATCTGGCATAATGAGCGTCTGAAAAATATAGATGTCAGCAATATGAAGGATCTTGAATATCTCAACGTTGCTTGGACCGATATGACCGAGATAGATGTAAGCCGTAATCATAACCTTTATGAACTTGTCTGCGGGTACAACAAGAGCGGGAAACTCAGATCCGTTGATCTTTCTCATAATCCGGAGCTTTCATATCTCGGCGTCGAATGCAATACCGAGCTCGAATCTCTCGATCTTTCGCATAACCCGAAGCTGTATTATCTCATGGCGTTCGGACTCACACAGATAGATCATATAGATATAAGCAAGAACTACCGTCTCTGCAAAGCGTACAATGAAGGCGAATATGTTCATGAGACCGAAAATCTCGGCTATGTGTATTCCATGACGCTTGATTACGGCGGAAGCGGCGATCCGTTCGATCAGCTCAGATATTGCGTTGCTTTCGATGATGATACAAAGATAACCGCAAAGTTCAAAGGAAAGAATGTTCCCGACAGCATCACCGATACAGATGACGGTCATTCCGATTCGGATAAGTTCGTTACAAGATACGGGGCGGTACAGACCTTGTATGAGCTTGCCGGAAAGCCGGCAGTAAGCGGCGCTTCGCGATTTGCCGACGTTCCGTCCGACTGCCCTTATGCAGACGCGGTAAGGTGGGGCGAAGCGAATAATATCTGCTTCGGTTATCCGATCCTTGCAGGGAACACTTTCTCGGGCAATTCCCCCATTACAAGGCAGGATTTCGGACTTATGGCGCACAGATTTGCGACGTGCATGGGACTTGGTACTGCCTTTGACTACGGCAGGACAGACTGGTTCGACGACTTCGCCGATATAGATTTCTACGCGTGGGGACCATTCACGTGGTCGGTGCAGTTCGGAGTGGTTTGTATTGAGGAAGGCGTTAACAGATGCTACCCTCACGGAAGGATAACATACAGTGAGTTTCAGTCAGGACTTGATAATCTGATGGATCTTGACGAGGCCGCGTCTTATTCCGCGAGAGTCGGTGGAAACTTCGGCGCCGATTACGTTGCGGATAACAATGACAGCACTCCGTCGTCGGTCGTCAAAGCCGACAAGATCGGCCAGAACAGCGTAAAGCTTGTGTGGAGCGCGCTTTCCGGTGCCGACGGCTATATTGTACAGATGCTTGACGACGGAAAATGGAAAAACGTAAAGATCATCAAAGACAGAAACAAAACATCGGCTACTATCACAGGTCTTGAAGCCGGAACAAAGTACACGTACAGAGTCCGGTCGTTTACGGTACAGAACGGAAAAAGGAAAACCCAAAACTACTGCGGCGCGACAGATGTCACGACCGGACCGCGCTCAGTCGGCAAGTTCAGCGCAGCAGTCAGCGGCAATGATATAAGTCTGAGCTGGAACAGAGTAAAAAATGCCGCAGGATACCAGTTACAGATGTATAAAAACGGCAAGTGGTATGTTATAAAGGACTACAGCTCAAACAGGTATGTCGGAAAGACTGTCAGAGGTCTTGATACCGGAACATACAAGTTTCGGATACGCACATACATAGTCGCTGACGGCGAGCGTATATACAGCGGATATAAGACAATAACAGCGAAAATCAAATAGAAACAGACATCCCGACCCGTGAGATTATCCGGTGCCGGGATGTTTTTGCAATGTATTGCCTGACCAGTTCATCTGCTATACCAGGCAGTGAAAAAAGAGTAGTTTATGGAATAGCATTGTAGGTGCGGGAAATATTGCGGGCGTAGATATTTCGTGGATCTGCGGTATTTACGTAAAATTTTTTTCACAGCCTATTGACAAAAACAGAAAAATATGTTATTATATGTTTGAGTTAGCAAAGGCTTACTGCACAACAGTTAGCAGCAGCTTACTTATTGACCGTTATGAAAGGCTGGAGATTATGTCAACGGAAGAATATCACAGTTTCGGCAGAAAGCTTGCATTCCATACAGCACCGACGCTTCTCGGGATAAAGTGCGCAAGCCTTGTCTCGCTGTCGCGTCTCGAATTCGATCTCGGTGTTCATATGTGTATATTCAATCGCCGCGCGTCGGAGAAAGGTCTTAAGATCCGTATTATGCACGTCTGCGATACACGTTGTGTTATGCTCGTTTACAACGAGAAAAAGCTGTACGAACGGCTGCACGAAAAGCAGACGGCGGCGATGCTGCGGAGCGAGGGATATGATCTTAACAGCAGGCTTGATACGATGCTCAACAGGTTGTCGAGACGAATGAGAGACTGTACATTCCCGCACGAGATCGGTCTGTTTCTCGATTATCCCGCCGAGGACGTGAAAGGCTTTATCGAAAATAACGGCGGGAACTACAAACTGTGCGGGTGCTGGAAGGTTTATGGTTCGGAGGAATGCGCCAGACGCAAGTTTGAAAATTACGAAAAGTGCAGAAAATTTCTGTGCGATAAATTAAGCGAGGGTCTTGATATTTATACTGCCCTCAGAATATCATAGGAGGACATTTTTTATGGCAGCAGCAGTTATTTACTGGAGCGGTACAGGAAATACCGAAAAAATGGCAAAGGCGGTAGCCGAAGGCGCGGGTGTTGAGGCAATAAGCGTTTCTGATTTCAACGGGAATATCGCTGATTTCGACGCACTTGGTCTCGGCAGTCCCGCAATGGGCGACGAGGTACTTGAGGAATCGGAATTTGAGCCGTTCTTTGCCGGTATCGAGGATAAGATAAGCGGCAAAAAAATCGTTCTGTTCGGCTCGTACGACTGGGGCGACGGACAGTTTATGAGAACGTGGGAAGACCGTGTAAAAGCAGCCGGAGCAACCATCATCAATGATGCCGGATTTACCGCAAATCTCGAACCTAACGATACAGAGCTCGCCGAGCTGCGTAAGCTTGGTGAAGCACTTGTAAGCTAAGACCATGAGCGTGGTTGTAGTTGGCGGCAATGACCGCATGGCGACAAAATACAAAGAGATCTGCGGCAACTTCAAATGCAAGGCTAAAGTTTTTACGCAGATGCCCGCGGACTTTGAGAATAAGCTCGGCAATCCCGACCTTGTTGTGCTTTTTACGAATACCTGTTCGCATAAAATGGCTCATACGGTGGATCGTCGTGCCGAAAAACAGAGTTTCCGGGTCGCAAAGATACACAACGCAAGTGCGAACGCGCTGAAAAGCGTCTTGCGTCAGTACTGTGTATCATCATAGATCAGAGTTCAAGCCTACGGCGGATGCCGTAAAGAGGGTTTCCTGAAGTACTTATCAGCACATTATTGAAACCTTCAATATTCCTCTCCATTTTATTGAGATTTCTCCGTCAGACCAAGATGCCTGACGGAGAAATTTTTCGTTTGACCTGTAATTATGAATGCTTTCCTTCGGGATTTTTTCAGTCTGTCACTGTCACAGGCTTTTCATGTTGTACAGGGACATCATATCATTCCGACGATCTGGAATCCGAGTATGCCGGCAATGCATACTATACTTCCCACGAGGTTGAGACCGGTCGGGCGAGTGCTCCTGCTGAACAGTCCGACAATAAAGATCACTATCAGTATCATCGGAGGTATGAATGAGAAGTTCGTAAGGCTCTCGGCTGCCACAGCGTTCTCGCCGAGAAGTCCGAGCGCATTCGGGAGCTTGCACAGCAGTACGATGATAACGCCCTTAATACCTTCCGGACTTGATTTTGCGACAGACCACGGCTTCGCTGACGGCAGCATCACGAGTGCAAGCACAATAAGCGCGAACAGAAGCGTCATCGTCGATGAGATGATGCCCTCGGCGGCATTCATGACGAAGCCGTACATAAACCGCGCCGCAAGATAAAGCAGCATAGGAAGGGCGATCTTTCTGTAGTTCACCTTTTCACGCCCCGATACCGCTATCATTACAAGTCCTGCCATTGTAAGCGCTATGAAAAGCAGCTTCATAACGCTGATCGTCTGGCTGTATATTATCACGTCGGTGAAATAAGAAACGAAGAGAAGGATCCCGACCCACGCTTTGAGTTCAAACGCCGACATATATTCAAGTATCTTCGCGCTCATATCAAATTCGAGGTATTTTGAAAGTGCTATAAGGAGCACGAATACCGGAGCAAGCCAGTTCGCTGTGACTGTCGTGTCTGCGAACGGAAGCAGCGGGAGCAGAAACAAAACCGTTCCCGCAGCCATAAAGAAAGTTAGCTGTGAGCCGTTGTATTTTGCCTTGCTTACCGCATATTTGTCATTCAGAGAAGTGATAGTGTATAGTCCGACGACCGCAAGCATAAGTAACATATATCATTCCGCCTTTTTCAATGTCGAGGAATATTATAACACAGCGGCCGTAAATTTTCAAGAGTTTTTTGCTAAGGTTCGGTATTTGTTTTATTAACAATGGTTATTATTGACTCTTATTTATGTTCATCGACAAATCGGCCGGACTGTACGCATACTTGTGAAGCGCAGACAGCACACAGCGGAACTGCGTACAGGACTGAGCGGGAACAGAAAAGTGCTCATCTTCCGGAATTTTATCGGATAAGCTCCGGTAAGCCGATAAGCCCCCTTGTGATGCAAGGGGGCTGATGGATCTCGTTGTTTTCGGTGAATTGTCAGAAGCACCTTTCCTTGCGTGCTTTCTTGCAGTTCTCAATATTACCGCAGCGGTAACACAGCTCATTGTCGCAGATCCCGTCATTGTCAAAATACGATCTGATATTGTTTACCGTAGTTTCTGCTATGTTGTTAAGCGCTTCTTCTGTCAGGAAAGCCTGATGAGAGGTCACGATGACATTCGGCATGGATATGAGCCTTGACAGAAGTTCGTCGTTGAGAATATGACCCGATCTGTCCTCAAAGAATATATCGGCTTCCTCCTCGTAAACATCAAGGCATGCGGCTCCTATCTTTCTCGCCTTGATACCTTCGAGAAGTGCTTCCGCGTCGATAAGCGCACCTCTTGAGGTGTTCAGTATAACGACACCTTTCTTCATCTTTCCGATCGTATCGGCGTTTATCATGTGCTTTGTATCGCCGGTAAGCGGACAGTGCAGAGAGATGATGTCGCTTCTTTCAAAAAGCTCGTCCAGCGAAACATAGGTTATATCGCTGTCCTTGGCCGGATATGCGTCGTATGCTATTACATTCATTCCGAAGCCGTGGCAGATGCCGATAAAAATCTTTCCGATCTTTCCCGTGCCGATAACTCCTACCGTTTTTCCGTGAAGGTCGAAACCTGTAAGTCCGTTCAGTGAGAAGTTGAAATCCCTTGTGCGGTTGTATGCTTTATGTATGCGGCGTATCGAAGTGAGAAGCAGAGCTGCGGTGTGTTCCGCGACTGCATAGGGCGAGTATGCCGGAACGTGGGCTGCGTGTATCTTGCCGTAAGCGTGTTCAAGATCGACGTTGTTATATCCCGCACAACGTAAAGCGATCATTTTTACGCCGTATCCGTACAGCTTGTCTATTACTGCAGCATTTACGCTGTCGTTCACGAAAACACATACCACATCACAGCCCTTGGCAAGTTCGGCGGTATCTTCAGTCAGCTTGGTTTCAAAGAATTTGAATTCAAGATCACCGGTTTTTTCATACTTCTGAAATGATGCCTTATCATACTCTTTGGTGTCGAAAAAAGCAGTTTTTATCATATATCTGACCTCCTTGAGACTTTTTATTTCATTATATCAAATAGTCTTTTGAATGTCAATCCTTTGTTAAGTCGATACTGCACAAACTTCCCCGGGCTGTCGGATAATAAGCGATCAGGTATTGACTATAGTGCCGGAAAATGATATACTGATTGGTAAAATCAGGAATATGATTTCCGGCATGACGGGGTGAAGAGTTATGAGAATAGCGATCTTAGGATCGGGAGTAATAGGAACAACATACGCATACGCTTTTCAGAAAGCAGGACATGAGACATTCCATATTCTGCGGGAAGAGAAGATAGCGGCGGCTCCGGCGAAAATAACGGTACATCTTCTTGACGGACGCTATAACCCGAAAGGTGAAGAAAAGGACGATGAATACAGGGTTTCGCTGGCAGAAGCGGGAGATACGTTTGATTTTATTATCATAAGTGTTGCCGGAGGTAAACTGTCTGATGCCATAAAAACGATAAAAAGCAGGGATATAAAAGGCCCGCTTATACTCTTCTGCAATTTCTGGAATGAGAGAAAACAAGTTGAAGAAATACTCGGAGACTCTGAATATGTAACAGCCTTTCCTACTGCGGGAGGTCATATTCAGGACGGAAAACTGAACTGCGTTCTGTTCGATCATATCATGCTTGAAAGCGGATCCAAGGCAAGGATCTCAGATTACGCCGCATTGGTATCTTTATTGAACTCCGCTGATATTAAGCAGGAGATCCCTCATGATATGTTTGAATGGATATGGATACACATGGCGATAAATGCCGGCGTAACGTCAACGGCAGCCCGAGAAGGCGTGATAGACGACCCGAATCGGCTTGCGCGCGAACTAATGGGCGACTCAAAAGCCCTGACGATCGCAGTAAGGGCTATCCGTGAAACCGTCAAGGTCGTCGAAGCTCGCGGAGCAGATCTTCGTCTTTATAAGAACGAGCTCCTGCCGTACAGAATTCCCGCCGGTATTGCCGGAATAGCGATGAAGAAGCTTTTTGCCGGTAATGAGCTTACGTCGCGTATCATGACACTGCACAACGATGTCAATGACATAATGTACGGCTGTAAATGTGTTTATGATGAAGGGAAAAAGCGCGGTCTTGAGCTTCCGCTGTTCTATGGAAATATGGAACGTATATTCGCGAATATTGATGGCCGAAAGCCGGTCTGATTCATTAATTGGTTTTGTACCACGTAAAATTTTTCGCTGCTTATTGACAAATCGGGAAATTTATGCTATTATAACAGCGTGAAAACACACAGATCAACACGAGAGAGGTGGAAAAATGAGAATATAACCTGCTTCTGATAACATTGATAAGTCTTGACAGCAAGCTTTTGTGTGCTGTTTTATCGTGTTGCCGTAAGCAGATCATGTTCTCATTGACCTCTCTTTTTTGTGTGTTTTTTGTTTTGCGGCACACATCGAACAGTCGGTTTGAACACCTCCTGCTGCGCGGCACCGAACGTAAAGGAGGAATGAGTATATGTCACAGATAAGTGTGAATGGGCTCACTTTCGGTTACGACGGGAGCTCAGACAATATATTCGAGAACGTGTCGTTCTCGGTGGATACCGACTGGCGGCTCGGATTTATCGGACGCAACGGTAAGGGAAAAACTACATTTCTGCGGCTTCTGCTCGGGGAATATGAGTACAGAGGTTCTATAAGCTCGTCCGTGCGCTTCGGGTATTTTCCGTACCGCGTCACCGGCGAAATGCTCGAAAAATGTGCTGCGGACTTCATCTGCGAGCTTCGCCCCGACTGTGAGGAATGGCAGGTCATCTGCGAGCTGTCACTGCTCGGCGAGGAGGCGGATGTGCTTTACCGTAAATTCGGACTGCTTAGTCTCGGTCAGCGCACCAAGATACTTCTGGCAGTTCTGTTTTCCGGCGGAAGCGAGTTTCTGCTGATAGATGAGCCGACCAATCATCTCGACATCGCAGCCCGTGAAAAAGTGAAGGAATACCTCGCTCAAAAAAGCGGATTTATACTTGTTTCCCACGACCGCGACCTGCTTGATGCCTGTACTGACCATGTCCTTGTGCTCAACCGTCAGAGCATCGAGGTACAGAACGGTAATTTCTCAAGCTGGTGGGAAAACAAACAGCGTGCCGACAAGTTCGCCAAGGCACAGAACGAAAAGTTCAGCAAGGAGATAAAGAAGCTGAAACTGGCGGCAAAGCGAGCCTCCGACTGGGCGGATAAAAATGAGCGTACCAAGATAGGCTTCGACCCGATAAAAGAAAACGACCGATCGATAAGCACCCGCTCGATCATCGGCGCAAAAACCAAGAAGATGCAGAGCCGCGCGGCAAACATCGAGAAACGTATAGAACGCGAGATAGCCGAAAAGGAGGGTCTGCTCAACGATATAGAGGAAATACGGGAGCTTAAGCTGACCATGCTGACTCACCACAAGAACGTTCTCGTGAGTGTCAGAGACTTTGGCCTGCGTTACGCGGACGCAGAGACTCCTGTGCTGAACGGTGTTACGTTTGAACTTCATCAGGGTGACCGTATTGCACTTGTCGGCGGAAACGGCTGCGGAAAATCAACGCTGATACGGCGGATATTGAAAAGCACGGGAGCCGGTATGGCGGCTGAAACGGAGGAGCGCGGAGTATGTGAAACCGCATCGGGACTTGTCGTGTCGTATGTGGATCAGGACACCTCGTGGCTGCGCGGGAATATGCCCGATTTCTGCGACGAACGCGGCATAGACCGCACGCTGTTCTGCACGATACTCCGTCAGCTCGGTCTTGAGCGTGAGCAGTTCGTGAAGGATATTGCCGATCTGTCGGAAGGGCAGAAGAAAAAGGTGCTCATATCGGCAAGTCTCTGTACACCTGCTCATCTGTATATCTGGGATGAGCCGCTCAACTTCATTGATGTGTTCTCCCGTATGCAGCTCGAAACACTTCTGCTCGGCTGTACGCCGACAATGCTTTTCGTAGAGCACGATATGCGTTTCCGTGACGCAGTCGCTACAAGAACGGTCATGCTTTGAGAGAAAAAGGCAGATTTCGCGGTTTCGTGCGCGTGGTCATTTATGATGAGAATGGTATGTCAGGCTATGTTTTAAAGTAATACCGCACATTTTTTGTGCGGTATTACTTATATAAAACTTTTGTGAAAATTGGTCAAAATGTTGCATAGATATATTGAAATGTTGTGCGTTTTGTGCTATAATTAATTAGTAATTAAATCTTATATACGGCATAACCGACCCCGCGCAGCTTGTTAAAGCCGCCGTTGATGCTGGATATGACATTACTGCGGAGGAAATGATCGCAGCCGAAAAGAAGTTCAGATCGGGAAAAACGAAGAAGACAAAGCTCTCCGTTGAAGAACTTGATGCTGTTGCGGGCGGCGATATGTGGCAGGGTGAGGACGCACCCGATGGTCATGAAATGGGATGCTGGGCTTCTTATCATGATTATGATTATCAGGAAGAGACGGGTATCTGGTGCGGAAAAGACTGGTACTGCCAGGGGAATAACATGGATAAACCCACTTACCCTTCGATGTGCAGTCGTCATGATATGTAAAAAATTACAGGCAAATCAGTATCCGGAAATTTCAAAGGAAACCGTAAAGAAGAGCCTGACACGGCAGCCGGCATCTGTGCAGCAGCCATTCGCGGCAGTTGCCGGTTTGCTGTGTGTATCGGCACCGCTGCCTATTGACGTTTATATTGAATTGTGATACAATAAAATAGTATTTCACAAAGCATATTGATAATAATATAGAAGAGATAAGGTATGTTCTCTCATGGTCGGCTGTTAAGGCTGACTTGAACGAATGACGGGCGTTTTTATTGTAAGCATACATCTTATACACCGGAAGGAGAAAAAATGGATAACAAATTATTCCGGCAGAGCAGTATTGACAGTATTTCCTCTCCCGAACAGTTAGAGGATTATATGCGCGTCACAAATCCGGGTGTATGGTTCGTGTTCGGGGCTGTTATCGTGCTTCTTGCGGGGTTCCTGATAGCTTGTGTATTCGGCAGTATAGAAAGCACGATAGATGTGACGGCAAATATCGAAAATGGCGTGGCGGTATTTGAAGCCGAAGGTTCCGATGCCGATTCTCTCAGCGAGGGTATGGTAATGCGCATCAAAGGCACGGAAACAAGGATCGAGAACGTCCGTTGGGTCACATCCGGGTCCGTGGAGGCTGTAGCGTCTGTTGATCTTCCCGACGGAACTTATCCTGCAATTATCGTGACGGAGGTAATTACTCCGATACGCTTCCTGACAAACTGATGAAAGGAGCGTTCGTTCATGAGTGAAAAGCCTTCGGGAAAGAGGATCAGGACCCCGCTTACTAAAGGCGTGGCAAAAGTACCGGTCGTAATGCAGCTTGAATCGCTTGAATGCGGAGCGGCATGCCTTACGATGATAATGGCGTACTATAAAAAGTGGATACCTCTTGAACAGGTCCGCCTTGACTGCGGTGTAAGCCGCGACGGAAGCAAGGCGAGCAATATTGTGGTCGCAGGTCGGAGTTACGGCTTTGAAGTTGACGGTTACAGCATGGATCTGGATTCGATAAAGAACGATATGACATTTCCGTGCATAATACACTGGAATTTCAATCACTTTGTCGTGCTGTGCGGTTTCAGAGGTGATAAAGCGATCATCAATGACCCGGCGCGTGGTATAGTGAAGATACCGATGAAGGAATTTGACACCGCCTTCACCGGTATAGCTATCCAGTTCGCGCCGGGCAAGGATTTTGTACCGTCAGGAAAACAGCGCAGCACGCTGGAATTTGCGAAGAATCGTCTGCACGGTGCGGGATCCGCAGTGGCATTCGTCATGCTCACAACGGTCATTTCTTATCTGTTCGGACTTATCAATCCCGCAATGACCCGTGTTTTCTATGAAAGACTATTAAGCGGAAAGGATGTCGATTGGCTGTACCCGTTCATAGGGATAATGACCGGTTTGTGTATAGCCCAGCTTATAGTCCAGCTGGTGAATACGATCTATTCTCTCAGGATCAACGGCAAAATGGCAGTCCTGGGCAATGCGGGCTATATGTGGAAGATCCTCCGGCTTCCGATAGAATTCTTTACTCAGCGCATGACCGGAGATATTGTTGAGCGGCAGAAAACGAACGCGTCAATAGCGGGAGTTATAGTAGGGACTCTTTCACCGCTGTTGCTGAATACCATAATGATGCTCGTATATCTGGTATTCATGATACGTTACAGTCTTATGCTTACACTGGTCGGTATTACAAGTGTATTTTTTAATCTTGCGGTAGCTCAGGCCATGAGCAAAAAGCGTGTAAATCTGACGCGTGTTCAGATGCGCGATGAGGCGAAGCTCGCCTCTGCCACAATGGCAGGAATAAGTATGGCGGAAACTATCAAGGCAACCGGCGCAGAAAGCGGATTTTTCCGTAAATGGGCGGGCTATCAGGCTTCTGTCAACACAGCGAAAAGAAAGTATGAGAAAATGAATGCGGAGCTTGGGCTTATACCCTCGCTTATCGGAAAAATTGCAAGCTATGTTGTCCTTTTTCTCGGTGTCGTGTACACGATGAACGGTGATTTCACGATAGGTATGATAACCGTTTTCCAAGGGTATCTCGGTGCTTTTGTAAGTCCCGCTATGACGCTTATCGGGGCAGGGCAGACGATACAGGAGATGCGCACGCAGATGGAGCGCGTCGAAGATGTAATGCGGTATCCCGACGACCCTTATGTGAAGGACGAACCTATCTCGGACGATATAGACTACTCCAAGCTTCTTGGCGGGGTAGAACTGAAAAACGTGACATTCGGCTATTCAAGACTCGATAAGCCGCTTATCAAAGACTTTTCCATCAAGCTTGAGCCGGGAAGACGCATTGCGATAGTCGGTGACAGCGGATGCGGAAAAAGCACGATCTCAAAGCTGATCATGGGGCTTTACCGCCCGTGGAGCGGTGAGGTGCTTTTCGACGGCAAGCCGATAGCGGATATACCGCGAGGCGTTTTTACAAGCTCTGTCGCCGTTGTAGATCAGGATATTACTTTGTTTGAGGACTCCGTTGCCGACAATATCAGAATGTGGGACGGTTCCATAGCAGATTTTGAGATATATATGGCTGCCCGCGACGCGCAGATCCATGACGATATTCTGAAGCGCCCCGGAGGTTATCGGGGAATACTGAGTGAGGACGGAAACGATCTGTCCGGCGGTCAGAGACAGCGTCTTGAGATAGCCCGTGTGCTGGCGCAGGATCCTTCTGTCATCATTCTTGATGAAGCCACGAGCGCTCTTGATGCAAGCACGGAATATGATGTCGTCAACGCTATAAAGCGCCGCGGCATAACCTGTGTAGTGATAGCTCACCGCCTTTCCACCATACGCGACTGTGATGAGATCATAGTTATGAAAAAAGGTGTGATAGTGGAGCGCGGTACACATGATGAATTATACTCCAAAGGCGGATATTACACCGAGCTGATAACGTCGGAATAAAGGAAAGGTATGCAGAATGGGCTGGTTCGACAAACAAATCAGACAAAGAATGAAAAGCGACCGCGATGTTCTTGAAGACTCATTCGTAAGACTTGCCGGCGCCGTGCTTGGCGGAAGATCTGCGAAGCGGCTTGAGGATCGTTTTCTTGTTGCGCGTGAAGAGCTTGATGAGATACTGAAATATTATCACTGTAAAGCGCCCGACGTGCCCGATAATATAAAGAATACCGACGATCAGCTTGAATACATATTAAGACCCCTGGGGATAATGACACGTCCCGTAAAGCTTGAGGAAGGCTGGTATAAAGATGCCTTTGGACCCATGATGGGGTTTCTGAAGGACGGCGGTACGCCCATGGCTCTTCTTCCGCACCCTCTGCACGGATACCGTTTCAGAGATGTATCAACTGGACGAAGTGTGTCGCTTGACAAAAAAACAGCCGCGCTGTTCGATGATGAGGCGGTATGTTTCTATAAGCCTCTGCCGCAGAAGAAGCTTGGTATCCCCGATCTTCTGGTCTATATGAAAAACTGCCTTTCCGGCCGAGATTATGTTATGATAGCCTTAGCATCTTTTGCGGTAACACTTGTGGGAATGATAGAGCCTGTAATATCCAAAGCGATAACCGGTCCCGTAATGCAAAGCAGGAACATGACGATTCTGATAAGTATGATGATCTTCCTTTTGTCGGCGGCGATCTCGTCGCAATTGTTCGGGGTCGTCAGACAACTGCTTCTGAGCAGGATAACTACCAAGACCTCGGTGCAGGTGGAATCCGCCGTGATGATGAGGGTACTTTCCCTGCCTGTCAGCTTTTTCAGAAAGTACGCATCGGGTGATCTCTCGTCACGTGTGGGGTCGGTAAACTCGCTTTGCAATATGCTCGTATCTCAGATACTGTCAACGGGTCTCCTGTCTCTCGTATCTCTGCTGTACATCGGTCAGATCTTTTCATTTGCTCCTATGCTTGTATGGCCTTCCGTCATTATAATTCTTTCTACGGTCATACTGGGTATAGTCTCCTCTGTTATGCAGATAAAGCGCTCGGAAAAGATGATGAAGCTTTCTGCAAAAGAAACAGGTATGGCATACGCGACCGTAAGCGGAATACAGAAGATCAGATTATCCGGCTCGGAAAAACGCGCATTCTCACGCTGGGCAAATCTGTATGCCGAAAATGCTGAGATGCAGTATAATCCGCCTGTATTCCTCAAGCTGAACAGTGTGTTACTGTCTGCCATAGCCCTTATCGGCAACATTGTTCTGTATTTCTTTGCGGTAGAAAGCGGTGTGGATGAATCGAGCTATTTTGCATTTACGATAGCGTACGGTCAGGTCTCGGGAGCGTTTGCATCGCTCGCGTCGATCGCATCTTCGGTGGCGTCATTCAAACCGATACTGAAAATGGCGGAACCGATACTGAAAACCGAGCCTGAGATCACGGGGGACAAGGAAGTTATCACTCTCGTGTCGGGCGCGATAGAGCTCGAACACATATATTTCCGTTATAGTGATGATACCCCGTATATTCTTAAAGACCTGTCGCTGAAAATAGAAGCCGGTGAGTACATAGCGATCGTAGGACGCACTGGCTGCGGCAAATCGACACTTATAAAGCTGCTCCTCGGATTTGAAAAACCGGAAAGGGGCTCTATATATTACGACAGAAAAGACCTTGCGCGTATTGATCCGAAATCCCTGCGAAAGAAAATGGGGGTCGTTACACAAAACGGCAAGCTGTTTCAGGGCGATATTTTCTCAAATATAGTTATCTCCGCGCCGCAGCTGACATTGGAGGACGCGTGGGAAGCCGCCGAGACAGCGGGCATAGCCGGGGATATACGCGAAATGCCTATGGGAATGCAGACGGTGATCTCCGAAGGTCAGGGCGGTATCTCCGGCGGTCAGAAGCAGCGTCTCATGATCGCGCGCGCTATTGCGCCGAAGCCGAATATACTGATCTTTGACGAAGCTACGTCCGCCCTCGATAACAAGACGCAAAAGAAGGTGTCTGATGCTCTTGATGCTCTTGAATGCACACGTATCGTTGTGGCACACCGCCTTTCGACCATCAGGAACTGTGACCGCATACTTGTGCTTGACGACGGAGCTATAATTGAGGACGGGACATACGACGAACTTATAGCGAAGGGCGGGACTTTTGCGCAGCTTGTGGAACGGCAGCGTCTTGACAGATAAAACGAGAAAATGAGAGGAAATGGAATATGACTGTAAAAACAGAAAAAGATGGTCACCGGCTGAAACTGATCCTTGAAGGAGACCTGAATACACTTGCCGCGCCCGCATTTGAAAGAGCGTATGACTCTGGGAAAGACGGTGCGACAGAGATAGTGCTTGACTGCGAGAAGCTGACTTATATCACATCGGCAGGTCTGCGTGTGATACTTTTCATAAAGCAGGAAATGGACGATAAAGGCGGCTCCCTTACAGTGTGCAATGTGAACAAAGCGATTATGGACGTGTTCAATTTCTCAGGGTTCGTTCAGTTCCTGAAAATAGAATAATAGAATGTGAGCCCGGTTTGATACCTGAATTCGCTGCACTGGCTTTCTGAGCGGCGAAATGGATAGACAGACTAAGATATTGTACAGGCAATACCGCACAAATAGTCGCGCGCAACCTTTGCATCGCTGCTTATAAGAGCATCGTGCTCTTGCTTGCATATTATTCCGTCATCTTGCACGGAAATTCCTTGACTTGCGTATATTCAACATATTTTTACAGTCAATATAATTTTGTTTATAAATATTGTGTTTCTATCAGTATTGTGTTATAATTAGTTAGCGAAATACTTTTATTCGCACGATTAATGGTATTGGTTGCGAAAAAGAGGATGATACCATGTCAAAGGAAACGGCAAAGAAGCTTATAGCCGAGCTTCAGGCAAATTAAGAACTCAAAGCAAAGGTAAACGGCATCACCGACCCGACAGAACTCGTCAAAAAAGCCGTTGAAGCCGGATATGACGTTACTCTTGACGAAGTCGCCGAGGCAGAGAAATAGCTCAGATCCGAACAGGCTGACGATACTGTGCTGTCTGTTGAAGAGCCTGAAAGTGCAGCGGGCGGTATATGGGGGAACAGTGACGATGCGCCCGACGGTCATGAGTTTGACTGTGATTTGTCATATCACGGTTACAGCTGTCAGGCTGAAAACAATAACTGGTGCAGCAAGACGTACCGGTGCCGGGGAATGAATTACAGACGAAATGGCGGATAATAAAATGATACCCCGCACTGCTGAAGAATCGCAGTGCGGGGTAGTTTATTTGTGCTGAAGTGTATCGTGCCTGTCAGCCTGCCATCTTACTCCTGTATTCGTCGAGTATAGATTCAACAACAAACTCGTTTTCACTCAGAATATGGTTATAGGTATCTCCGTCAACTATCGGCGCATTGAATATCGTATCTATCGTATCGATCATATCCTGACCGAAGCCGCCGTGACATGAGAAGATATAGGTGAACTTTGACGGGTCAACGAGGTCATCATAGACCTGCATCTGCTCGGGCGTATAGGTCAGCTTCCATTTTGGTTTTCTTGCTGCACCGCATTCGGGGCAGGTCGCACCTTCCACGTCACGTTCACTGTCGAATTTATGCTTACATTCGGGGCACTTGATGTAGTAGTAACCGCCATTGTAAAGGAGCTGTTCACGGTTCGCCTCGACGATCTCGGGGTCGCTTGCGTACATTCTCGAAGTGAGTATGAAGGCTGTTGCTCCCTGGATATTGTTTGATCCGGCGGGAACGCAGTAACCGGAAGCAGCACCGGTCATATAATACTTGTCGGAGTCAGGGTCGCGCGGCATAGGAACTGTTCTTATCTCGCCCTCGTAATTGTTCTGGAACCATCTTTCCTGACCGCATGGCAGCGCCCAGTCAAGCGGCATTACGAAGAAAAGTGTGCCTGACCATGAATCGAGCATATCGGGTCCGTGCCAGCCCTGCCAGAAAATATCCTCGCGGTAGAGCTTTTCGATGAACTCCATTGCTCTTACGACGTTTGCGTTCTTGAGGTTGTTGATGATCTCGTTCCCCTTCAGCTCGATGACGGGTGTGCCGGTAGTGGCGGCGAGCTGACAGCCGAATGTTCCCGGCCACGCCATAGGGTATTTATCGGGGTTAGAGCTCTTCCAGCGAAGCATTATTTCCTCAAAGGCGTTCCAGTCCCAGTCACCTGCAAAGTAAAGATCCATAGGGTCGGTCATGCCGATCTCCTCTATCTCCTTTGTGCAGTATGTTACGCCGTATTCAGTTGCCGTGAGCGCGTAAGGGAAGAAATAGTGCTTGCCGTTATATTCAAAGCGGTCGATTATCTCGCCCATGTCGGACCATACGGGGCTGTCCTTGTCGAGCCAGTCATCGAGCGGAGCTATACGGTTGTTGATGAAATAGCTCGGCAGGAACGCATCAGAGTATCGCATAATATCGGGTGAATTGCCGGACGCCATGAGAACGCCGAGCCTGTCGGTTATCTCAAGAGAGCTTACTATCTCTGTCTCGACGGTGCCGCCGAAGCGTTCGGCGAAAAGTGCAGCTATCTTGCTTTCCGGTTCAACGTTATGGAAATCGAACCAGCAGAGAACATGAACGGTATCAGCGGTTTTTCCGGACTCATATAGTTTGCCCGTACCCAGTTCGTACTTCGGGTCAACAGCTCCTATATCTGCCATCTGGTCGTAATCCACCTGAATATCGATCTCCTTGTTCGGATCCTCGGTGGTGGTCACAGGTGCAGCTGTTGTCGTTTCCGCCGTTGTGGTGTTTGCCGCTGTATTATCTCGCGGACTGCCGCCGCATCCTGCAGCGGTGATAATAAGTGTCGCGGCAAGAGCTGCTGTCAAAGCTTTTTGTGATGTTTTCATCAAAGATGCGCTCCTTTCCGAAGTTTTCCTTTTATGCACTGCGTCCGTGCGGTGCTTTGGAAAATTTCATTGTGACATCCGTGCCTTTCGACATGATTGTTTTATACTATATAAAATACCATACTTGTGTAAACGTTTACACGTTATTCATATTATACCACAAACCGGATAATTTGTCAATACCAAAAATAATTTTCCTGATAGATTTTGTTATTCCGGTTTATTCAGAGGTAAAAAAAGAGAAAATTCCATGACTTTCACGTTAAAACGCGACATCAGTTGTCCCTGAAACGGGTAGGGGATATGCCCTCATAGCGCTTGAATATCTTGCAGAAGTAGCTGCTTGACCCGAAACCCACAGTTTCTGCGATCTCTTCCGTGGTCATATCGGTGCCGAGAAGCAGCTCCTTAGCGGCCTGTATGCGCCGTTTGGCTATGTACTCGGTAGGCCGCGCATCAAGAGCGCTCCTGAAAAGCCGGCAGATGTGCTGCCTTGACATTCCCGAGACGTCACAAAGCTCATCAAGCGGGATATTTCGCCGGTATTCGCGGTCGATAAGCTCTACGCACTTCCTGACCGCAGGATTGGTCTTCTCGGAGCTTCCGACGTGTGACATTGATCTGTCAAATTCGATAAGAAGATCATACAGCATACCTGACGCCCTGATATTGCCGTAGATACTGTCATGCTGGAGAGTGTCGTGCATCTCGGCGAAAATCCGGTCAAGACGTGCTGTACTGCCGAGACTGAACACTTTAGGTCTGTCGAGCCCCATTTCTGACAGAAGCCGCTCACAGGCATAACCTCCGGGGATTATCCAGTGATTGTCCCAGACATCACCAAGAGGATAGTAGTGGTGCGGGTGCTCGGCAGGCATAAAGAAACCCATTCCTGCTTTTATCTCGGTCTTAGTACCGTCGCAGCAAAGCATGCCGCTTCCTTTCGTACAGTAGAACAGCTGAGGATAGCCGAACTCTGTTCCTCGTTTTGTCAAGGGCTGACAATCGTGTTGTCCTATGCTTATGAGATATATCGGGAACCGGCTCTCGCGTCCGATTATAGGATAATGGTAAAAAAACATTACGACCTCCGAAAAAAGTTGCAAGGAAATGTTCATATTGTTACATCATAATAATATCATCTATTGATTTATTTGTCAATATCGTTTATAATATAAAATGAAAACGTTATCATACATCACTTTGTGAAAACGTTATCACAAAGGAGGTAATTTATGGAGCCCGACAGAAGACTCATAAAGATCGTTCCGTCAGAAAGACAGGTCAGATTTCAGCAGATCGAATTTTATGCGTTCATTCATTTCACCGTCAATACGTTTACTGACAAAGAGTGGGGCGACGGAACGGAAACTCCGGATATATTCGCTCCTATGAAGCTTGACGCAAAGCAGTGGGTGGATGCCGTTAAGTCTGCGGGTATGCGGGGGCTGATACTTACCTGCAAGCATCACGACGGTTTTTGTCTCTGGGACACAAGGACGACGGGGCATAACGTTATGAACAGCCCTTATGGGAAGGACGTAGTGCGCGAAGTCTCGGAAGCCTGCAAAGAGGGTGGCATAGCATTCGGCGTGTATCTCTCGCCGTGGGACAGGAACAGTCCCCTTTACGGCAGCGGCAAGGCTTATGACGACTTTTTCGTGAACCAGCTCACAGAGCTCCTTACCGACTATGGAGATGTGTTTTCGGTATGGTTCGACGGAGCCTGCGGAGAAGGTCCGGACGGCAGAAAACAGTATTACGACTGGGAGCGCTATTATGCTGTGATACGTCTGTTACAGCCCGAAGCCTGCATCTCGGTCTGCGGTCCCGATGTCCGATGGTGCGGCAATGAGGCGGGTCATACACGCAGAGCCGAATGGAGCGTTGTTCCGCTCCGCGCGAGGGACAGCGAGATAATCTCCGGAAAGAGCCAGCATGAGGACAATGACAGCTTCCGTCGGCGCCGCGTAGATGCCCGTGACGAGGATCTTGGAAGCAGGATAGCGCTTATGAACGAGCCGGAGCTTATATGGTACCCCGCCGAGGTCAATACTTCAATACGCCCGGGGTGGTTCTGGCACGAGAGCGAGAACGACAAAGTCCGTCCGCTGAATGAGCTTATTGACATATACATACGGTCTGTCGGCGGCAATGCCACATTCCTGCTGAATATCCCGCCGACAAAAGACGGGCTGCTGCACGAAAACGATGTTGAGCGGCTCGCGGAGTTCGGGA
Source organism: uncultured Clostridia bacterium (assembly GCA_947168885.1). GTDB lineage: Bacteria > Bacillota > Clostridia > Oscillospirales > Ruminococcaceae > Ruminiclostridium_E. The sequence continues at coordinate 110,976 of CAMVNQ010000006.1, forward strand.
AGTTCCTGAAAAGCGCTTTCGCGGAGAATATCGTCCCGGAATCGAAACTTACCTGCGAGAGTTCACAGCCGGATCACGGCATAGAATGTGTCGTTGACGACAGCTATGAGAGCAGCTATATCCCGACTTCAAGCAATGCCGACATACAGATAGCATTTACCCGAAAAGAGAAGCTCGGCTATCTCGTCATCAAGGAAAACATACTGAAAAGTCAGCGCGTAGAAAGCTTTGCGGTGGATATATCGGAAAATGGCTGCTTCCGTGAGGTGTTACGCGGAACAACGATAGGATATAAGCGCATTGTCCCGCTCGGCGGAATTGCCACCGACACACTGCGCATAAGAATAACCGATTCAAGAGTCGTACCGGTGATCTCGTTCATAGGGGCATATCGGTCGGCTTACACATCAGAGGAAATATGAAAGGGGAAATCTCATTATGAAGAAAACAAAGATCAGAGCAGCACTTTTATCTGCGGCTGTACTGCTTGTGTCAGGCTGCGGCGGCGGAAGAGCTCCGGCGGCGACAGAAGCTGGTCAGACCACGGCGCAGGCATCACAGACGGAAAAGGCGGAGACCACTGTAAACGCCGCGAACATGGAGTTCGAAGAAGCCGAGATAAAGGAGATAGACAAGGATCAGCCTACCGGAACGATAAAGCTGCTGATATACTATGACTTATGCAGTTCCGCAGCGGATCTTGTCGATCTGTTTGAATCACGCTACGGCGGCACGATAGATCAGGAGATCTGCGGAAGCGGCACCGCGTATTTTGAGAGGCTCGGAACGCTCGTTGCTGCGGATTCGTCACCTGATATAACCCGCTATGAGTGGGCTTCGTTCCCGCACGGAATTTCGCGTAATATGTACACGCCCATAGATACCTACATCGACCTTGACAGCGACCTCTGGGTCGGAATGAAGGATATTGCCGAACAGTTCGCATACAGCGGCAAGCATTATTACGTTCCTTATATGCTTTCCTCGAACTTTGCGATAAATTACAACAAGTGCGTTCTTGAAGAGCACGGTCTCGAAGACCCTATGGAGCTTTATAAGAACGGTGAGTGGACATGGGATTCGTTCCGTGACCTTCTGCGCAAGTGGTGTGACATCTCGCCCGATCACATCGGCTACACCGGCGTCGGAGCTATGAGCTTTATCGCAACGACCGGTACCAAAGTCATCGACGTTCAGAACACCGAGATAATCAACAACCTTAATTCCGATAAGATCGTACGCTGTATGGAGTTCCTTGAAGACCTCTACAGACAGGGTCTCACAGGAACAGGTTATGTCGATCCGGGCGAGGCTTTCGTTGACGGTAAGACTCTGTTCCTCGGAATGGAACCGGTATGGTCATACGGTGCTGCGTGCGAGTCGCTTTTCAGAAAGAATCTCGATTATGATATGGCGTTCGTTCCTTTCCCGCGCGACCCGAATGCGGACAACTACTATATAGCATACGATTCCTTCGGATATATGATACCCGCCGGTGCGAAGAACATCAAGGGTGCGGTTGACTGGATCACGCTCAACCGTGAGGAGAAAATGGATCCCGACAATATAGCGAAGGAAAAGGCGGAGCAGACCGACCCGAGCACCAAGTATTACGGTAAGTGCCCCGAGTGCAAATACAACTATATCGAGAACAATACCGACGATCTCACGGAATGCCCGAACTGCGGCGCCCCGCGCAAGGTACGCTTCAACGCATATTACATTGAGGAGCAGTATGATCTGCTTCAGGATATGATAACCCCGGAGAATGGCAAGTTCGTGATGCTGTTCGATAACGTGAACGGATTCAACGCCGATCTTTCAGCTATGTTCCAGGGAAGCGAGGAATCGCTTCTTGACGGTCCGATATTCGCAGGAGCATCGTTTGCACAGCTTCGTGAATCGTATTACTTCTCGATAGAATCCATACTTGACGATTACAGAGAAAAGCTTAAGAACGCATAAACGGAGGAAAGCATGGATATTTCTCTCATAGCTGGAAGCGGCACTCCGAAGAGCTTCATGACGTTTCATGAGGATCCCGCGAAGCTTCATATCGGGACCCTTGCCGACCACTGTTATTTCATTCCTTTCGCAAAAGGACAGGACGCTTTCGCACCGCGCGAAGAGTCACGGCTTTTTACGCTCATGAACGGCGAATGGGATTTCGCGTATTACGACAGCATCGTAGATATGCCGGATGACTTCATAAACGCGGAATTTCCGAAAAAACTTCCCGTTCCGTCGAACTGGCAGCTCCACGGATATGATGTGCCCCAGTACACCAACGTGTGCTATCCGATACCGTTCGACCCGCCGTTTGTTCCCGACGATATACCTGTCGGAGTTTACCGCCGAGTGTACAGCTATGCACCCGACGGGCTTCGTAAGATACTCTGCTTCGAGGGTGCAGACAGCTGCATTTACCTGTATGTAAACGGCAGGTTCGCGGGCTATTCGCAGGTCGCACACCACACCTCGGAGTTTGACATCACCGACCTGCTTATTGCGGGCGATAATGTTATTGTCGCAGCAGTTCTCAAATGGTGCGACGGGACGTACCTTGAAGACCAGGACAAGTTCAGGCTTTCCGGGATTTTCCGCGATGTTTATGTTCTGTCCCGCCCCGAAAAGCGGCTTGAGAACTACCGCATCATTGCAGGAGCGGACGGTAAGCTCCGTGTGACCGTTCAGGGCTCTGACGCGAAGCTGCGCTTTTACGACGGTGACAGGATCATATTCGAGGGTACGGTAAATGACGGTTGTACATCCGAGCACACAGTTGCCGGTGTGAAGCTCTGGTCTGCCGAATCGCCGTACCTCTACCGCCTTGAAATAGAAACGGACAGCGAACTTATCGGCGAGCGTGTCGGATTTCGTGAGATATGCATAGATAACGGGATACTGAAGCTCAACGGCAGGCATATAAAACTGTTCGGCGTGAACCGTCACGACAGCTATCCCGATACCGGCTATTACGCCGATAAGGCGAAAATGCGCAAAGACCTCACGATGATGAAGCTTCACAACATCAACGCAGTGCGCACGTCACACTATCCGAACGCGCCGGAATTCTACGCAATGTGTGACGAGCTTGGGTTGTACGTCATAGACGAAGCCGACCTCGAATCCCACGGCTGTGTAAATGTATATAATACCGGCAAGACATGGGACGATCCCGGTTGCTACAATGGTATCGCTCTTATAGCGAAAGACCCGCAGTTCAGAGACGCGATACTCGACCGCGAGCGGCTGCTTGTCACGCGTGATGTCAACCGACCCTGCGTTATCTTCTGGTCTCTCGGCAACGAGTCCGGTTACGGTGATAATCTGCGTGAAGGCGCTAAGCTCATAAAGCAGTTTGACAGCACACGTCCCGTGCATTACGAGAGCACCCACAGGCTTGACGACACATCCGACGATGTGCTCGATATGGTGTCCGAAATGTACACTTCGCCGGACGACATACGCAAATTCCTTGCACGTGAGGACGAGAAACGCCCGTTCGTGCTGTGTGAATACTGCCACGCAATGGGAAACGGACCCGGCGACCTTGAAGACTACCACGACCTGTTCATGACAAGCGACCGTCTTATCGGCGGACTTGTGTGGGAGTGGGCAGATCACGCCGTAATACTCGGATATACCCCCGACGGCAAGCCGAAATACGGCTACGGCGGTGACAGCGGTGAGCGCCACAACGACGGCAACTTCTGTATGGATGCGCTCTGTTATCCCGACAGAACGCCGCATACGGGACTTCTCGAAGTGAAGCAGGTCTATCGTCCTGTGCGCGTCACGAAGTCCGATGCAGCCGGAAAATTCACGATAAACAGTCTCCTTCGCTTTATCGACGCAGGCGTATTCCTTGATTGCAGCTGGGAGATAACGAGCGGTGAAAAGCCCCCCGTTTGCGGCAGTCTGTCATTCGCGGTGCCGCCTATGGGAACTGCGGAAATAACTGTTCCCGAGGCTGCGCGGACGTTTGAGAGCGACGCATATATACGCTTCGTTTTCACCGCGAAGAACGGTTACAGCGTGTTTGCAGACGCTGAAGAAGTCTGCTTCGACCAGATAAAGATATTCACCGCGGAAAGAGCGCCGGAGTCCGTTTCCGGTGCTGTCCCGACGTTTACCGAAAAACCGCTTGCGTACACTGTGAATGCGGGGGAGACCGAGTACACCTTTGACCGTCGTACCGCACGTTTCATCGGCATTACGGTGAACGGAGAGAATATCCTTGCAAAGCCTGTGGAGTACAACTTCTTCCGTGCGCCCGTCGATAACGACACGATGAAGGGCGACTGGTATTCTCAGCATTTGAACGACTGCATCGTCAAAGTCTATGAGACCGGCATTTCTATGGATAACAGCTGCGTTGTTATCAGAGCGAAGCAGTCATTCGGCTGGAGCATCGACAAGCCATTCGCGCGGCTCGAAGCCGAGTACCGCATCGACGGCAGCGGCGCGCTCGATATATCCTGCAAGGCGCAGACATCGAACAAGGTCGATATGCTGCCGAGGTTCGGACTGCGGCTGTTCCTGCCGGAGAGATATGAAAATGTAAGCTATCGCGGTTTCGGCCCTTATGAAAGCTACATCGACAAGCATCAGGCGTCGTGGTTCGGAAAGTTCACCGCACGCGTTGATGAAATGCACGAGGACTATATAAGACCGCAGGAAAACGGCTCACATTACGGCTGTGAGATGATGTCCGTATCGGACGGGAACACATCGCTCTGCTTCACGAATGACGACGGCTTCTCGTTCAGCGCGTCACTGTACACGCAGGAAGAGCTTGCCGCGAAACGCCACAACTTTGAGCTTGAAAAGAGCGGCTTCACTGTTGTCTGTGCAGATTTCGCCATGGCCGGTGTAGGTTCTGCCGCGTGCGGTCCGAAGCTTGCGGATAAGTACCGGATACCGCTTCCGGAGCTTTTCGGAAAGCTACGGATAAAACCTTTTACTATAACCGGATAAAACATGGTGATTCTGTCCGGATACAAAACACCCCGTTTCTCGCTGATAAGAAACGGGGTGTTATTCTGTTCTTCGGCCGCGGTCAGCGGTCGCTCATAAGATATGCGCGGCAGGGTGCTCCGTCGCAGCCGCCGAGGTTCAGCGGTGCGGCGCTGAGAAAATACCGCCCTTCGGAGACACCGTCGAGTACAATGCCTTCAAGAAGGACTATACCTGCGCCGAGAAGGATAAGATGCACTTCCTTCGGTGCATCTTCGGGACCTACCGTCTGGCTTTCATTGCCGACAAGAAGCACACCGGACACTGCGAAAGCTCGTGCCGCATCAGCGGTGACAGTGACTTTTCCGGCTATGAGGATACGCTTTGCAGCATCAACTGCTCTGGCGGATTCCATGATCTCTATTACATCTTCCGAAGTGAGATCCCCCTCGCGGCGTGCAACATAGCAGTCTCCTACAAACGGGGTCAGTCCGAGCTGATCGACTGTCTTTCCGTCGTTTATGAAATGGAACGGCGCGTCGATGTGTGTCCCGTTGTGTGCGCACATCGACAGGTTCGTGAGGTTATAGCTGTCGCCGTTTCCGATGCTGTTGACGCGGGTGCAGACAGGCTGTGGGTCGCCGGGGAAAACGTGGCAGGAGAATACCTCCTGGGAAATATCTGTTATCATAGTTCTCTCCTTTAACTGTCATAAAACCACAGCTTCTGTCCGCAGAGATGTCACTGCGGAACAGAAGCTGTTTCATTACTTTATCATTGCTTTTACAGATGCGATGAGTTCTTCGCCGTAAATGCTCTCGAAAACGTCCATAACACCTGTCGTCGCTTCCTTGAACGGAGCAAGATCAGGGTAAGTAACTTCCATTCCTTCTGCCTTGAGCTTATCGACAAAGTCAGAGGTCTGCTGCTTTACGAGCTTTCTGTCCTCGGTTTCGGCAGTCTCTGCGGCTTTGACGATTATCTGCTGATACTGCTCACCGAGACCGTCCCATATATCTTTTCTTATAACGAGAGGCATAGCGTCATAGCTGTGGTTCGTTATCGAGAGGTACTTCTGAACCTCGTAGAGCTTGTTGTTGTAAATGACCGGTATGGGGTTCTCCTGTGCGTCGAAAGTGCCGTTTCTGAGCGCGTCCTTCAACTCTGCGAACGGGAAGCTCTGCGGCTTTGCCTTAAGCGCAGACATGGTCTCCATAACTATCTGGTTCTCCGGTGTGCGTATGTTTAACCCGTTCATGTCCGCAACCGAATTAATGGACTTTGACGTTGTTGTGACGCAGCGGAACCCATTGTCGAAATACGCAAGAACGTGCATATTGAACGGCTCGAGATCGGCGTTGATGCTCTGCATTGTATCGGAATCAATAAATTCCCACGCAGATTCAAAATCTGAGAACAGGAACGGAAGCGCAGATACACCTATCTTTGTGGCGTACTGTGCGAAGTTTCCCGCGCTTGATACCGTCATATCAACGTTGCCTTCGATAACGCCCTTTATGAGTTCAGCGTCACTTCCGAGCTCGCCGGACGGGTGTATCTCGATTATGACATCGCCGTTTGTCTCTTTCTCGACAGTCTCCTTGAATGCCTTGAGCACTATTCCGCGGGGATCTTCCTCACTTGTCGAGTATCCTGCCTTGATGGTCACGGGAAATGTTATCGAGCCGGAAGGTGCTGCTGCAGAAGTATCTGCCGGCTTTGGCGCAGCGGTCGTGCTTTGCGAGGGTGCGTTCTGATTGCCGCAGGAAGTGCAGACGACTGTGAACACAGCAAGAAGTGCACATGCAGCTTTTCTGATACTGGATATTGTCATTGTTTTTCCTCCTTGAAATCAATAATTTTCATCTGGTGAATAAATACCATACTGATCTTTTCCGTTTCTCTTGACTTTTTCAAGAGCCTTGTCCGCGTTTCTGAAAAGGGTGTTGTAATCCCTTCCGGAATACGGATATATCGAAACGCCGACACTTGCGGTTATTGATACTTCCTTGTTCTTGGCGTGATATGTATCCGAGAGGTGGCTGCAAATCGCCTTTGCCTTGCTGTCGATGATGCTCATACCGACGTTCCTTGCCTTTGAGGGAAGATGGAGAAACGCAGCAAACTCGTCGCCGCCGACTCTTCCGACGTAATCCATGTCGCTGAATATTATACAGAGCTTTTTTGCAACATCGGAGAGCACCTGGTCGCCCATGGCGTGACCGAGGTCATCGTTGACAGCCTTGAAATTGTCTATGTCAATGATATAGATAGCGAAAAGATCGCTGTCCGAAGCTGTGCGGAGATTAGTGGAAACGTGATCGTAGAAAGCGCTCTTGTTGAAAACACCGGTGAGCGTGTCGGATTCTGCCTTTTCGATTAGCCGCATCTCTCTGTTCATCTGTTCATCGACGTTGATAAGGCTTCCTATCATTCTCTGGGCGTGACCGTCATGGCTTCTGACGACTGTACCCCTGATCCTGAACCAGCTGTAATTGCCGTCAAGACATCTGAGCCGGAACTCGCCCTTTATCGACGTATCCTCTGTGTTTACGACATCAAGTATCCTCATGCGCATATCCTTGTCCTCGTCGTGAATAAGCGAAAGGAAGCCGAGCGTTTCGGATTTGGTGAATTCGTCCTTTTCCGACACGGTTATGTTGTCCTTGCTTCCGTCGAGGGTAAGTATCTGCTTCTGGAAATTGTAGTCGAATATCATATCCTGCGATTCTACGGTAACGAGCTTGAATTTCTCGTTCGTGCGCAGCATATCGGAATTGCATTTCATGAGATACATTATCGAGATGAAGAGTATCACAAACGCAAAACCAATAATGATGATGAGAACTATGACATCGCGGGAAATATCGGAGATCTGTGCATCAACGCTGCTTTTCGGTATTATCGAAACGAAATACCAGTCATGAATACCGACAGTGGTTATCACTGCGACGCTGTTAATGCCGCCGATCATACATTCCGTAACCGAATCGGTCTTTTTCCCGGGAGGTACAACATCTGTATCGCTGAACAGGTTTGAGATGTTCATCCGATCAATGTCATAGCCTTCCGATGCCGCAAGTATGTTTCCGCTGCTGTCGAGCAGAAGGCTTGCTTCTTTGTTGGCGTGGTTCGGGATATTTATTAGTGTGTCGAGTATATCACCCGCGAAAATGCCGTAAATAATGCCAACGGTGATTCCCTTGCGCTTTATCGGAACACCTGTCAGAATGACTTTCTCGCCGTCATCGTCCACGGCAGCAGTGCTGGATAATATGATGCTGCCGTTCATAGCGGCTCTCAGGAAATCATCGGAAAGCGCATTTTCGGGGATATTTCCGCTGTGGTCAATGGCAAAGCCGTTTGTGTCGGATACGCCGACAGTCTTGAATACACCGGTGTCGCTCAGGGACATTATGGCTGATTTCATAGCTTCATGGTCGTTGAGATCAACATCTTCAAAAAAGCGCGTCTGTGACTCAAGCACGGCGATCTGGTCGTCGAGCTTGGTACCGAATACAGCTGCAAAAGCCCGTGTATTTTCTGTGAGATATGATTCGCTGGTCGCCGAAACACGCTTTCCTATGCTGCTGTTGAACCACAGAAGCGCGGTAATGAGCAGTGTCATGGCGGAAAGCACGGAGACCAGTGTAGGAAGATGATCTCTTAACCTTTTTTTCACCTGTATTTCTCCTGCGGAATATATAATTATACACTATATATTATACAACTATAAAGCATTAAAGTCAATAGTGTATTATTGCCTTTGAAACATTTTGAACAAATTAGACAATGTTACGCAGCGTAAAATGTAATTATTATATGCGCGCGGTTACAGAAGAGTTACATATAGGACGCTAAGTGCGCGGAGTGTAAAATCCGGTAAAGAAAATAAGCAGGCTCATATACGGAAGTTTGTCGGTTGACATAAGCATATTAAAGTGGTATAATATTATTTTGAAATACTCTAAATCAGCCCGGAAGGAGAATGCTGAATGAATCTGATATTTCTTCTTCGTCCGAAGGACGAAACTGTCTATATAAACTCCGGATCTACTGTTCGTCAGGGCCTTGAAAAGATCAGGGCACACGGTTTTACGGCTATCCCTGTTATAAATGCTTCCGACGAGTATGTCGGAACAGTGAGCGAAGGAGACTTCCTCTGGGCGCTGTGCGAAAGTGGGTCGATAAAAGCACTCGAAAAGCGAACGGTTTCGGATATAATACGCTCAAAGCGTGACAAGGCTGTGAAAGTCAGCGCGGATATGAACGAGCTGCTGCTGCTTATTATGGAGCAGAATTTCGTTCCCGTTACCGACGACCGCGGAAAATTCATCGGTATAGTCACACGACGCGATATAATCAAGTATTTCCACGACAAGGAACAAAAAGAAGGAGATAAAAGCAATGAATGAAAAGATAGAACGGCTCGTCCAAAATATCGAAAGATCGATAATCGGCAAGCGAGAGGTCATTATGAAGCTCATAGCTGCGCTTCTTTCCGGCGGTCACGTCCTGATAGAGGATGTCCCGGGTGTCGGCAAGACACGTCTCGTTACAGCTCTTTCCGAAAGCGTGAGCGGCAGCTGCAGCCGTATCCAGTTCACTCCAGACCTTATGCCCTCCGATATAACGGGCTTCACTATGATTAACCCGAGAACAGGTGAGAGTGAGTTCCGTCCCGGCGCTGCTATGTGCAACTTCCTGCTCGCGGACGAGATAAACCGTGCTTCGCCGAAAGCCCAGTCCGCGCTGCTTGAGATAATGGAGGAGCTCCAGATAAGCGCCGACGGTGCGACGTACAAACTTCCTGTGCCTTTCATGGCACTCGCAACGCAGAACCCCGTCGAGACCTATGGAACGTATCACCTTCCGGAAGCACAGATGGACAGATTTATGATGCGTCTTTCGATAGGCTATCCCGATAAGTCGGAAGAAATACAGCTCCTCGGCGGAAATTTCGGCAAGGCTGTTAAGCTTGATCCTGTCATGACGCTCGACGATATAGCCGAACTTCGTGCGCAGGCTGCCGATATACGCATCAATGAAAGCGTGAAGCGTTACATAGTCGATATTGTGACCGCTACCCGTGAGAGCGAATATACTCTGCTCGGCGCAAGCCCGCGCGGAAGCCTTGCGCTCTGCACGGCAGCAAAGTCTCTGGCGCTCATCAAAGGCCGCGATTTTGCAGTTCCCGAGGACGTGCGCGACATAGCCTGCGATGTTCTTTCACACAGACTTATGCTCTCGCCGAAAGGAAAATCCACATTCGGCATACAGATAGCGGCAATGCGCTATATACTTGAAAATACACCTGTACCAGCGGAATAAGATATGTTGAATATAAAAGCATTGATCTCATACCTGCTGCTCATAGGTCTCGCGGTGCTTTATACACTGTTTCTTGAGGCTCGCGGCGGCAGTTACCTAATAACCGCCCTCTGCGCGGCTGCGGCACTCTCCGTGCTGCTGTGCTTCTATACCGCACGCAAACTGAAAGTGCAGATAGAGATAAGCGGTGATATACTTAACCGGAACGATAATGTGACGGTAAGCCTTGTTATAGTTAACGAGGGACTTCTTCCGACGGTATTCACGAACGCTGAGCTTTTCTCAAGCTATCATTTCCGGACAAGCTCGCCGCAGAAGCTTCGCACTTCCGTTTTCGGAAAAGGGAAAGTGCGTTTTACAGCCGACTATAAAGCCGAGTTTTTCGGCAAGGGCAAAGTCGGTATAAGCAGCGTTTCCGCCACAGATTTTCTCGGGCTTGTGACGATACGTCTTGATATTCCGAAAGCTGTTGCGGAGATAAAGGTCTATCCCGATATCCCGGAGGTCAACAGCCGTGAGGGTCTCGCACGAAGCCTTACCGATGCCGCCGCTTTTGACGAGAGCGAGGAGACTACCCAGTCCCTTTATGCCGTGAACGGCACCCCGGGTTATGAACACCGCAAATACGAGCCGGGTGACAGCCTTAAGCTCATAAACTGGAAAGTTTCCGCCAAGCGCGGCGAGTTCTATGTAAGGCGGCTTGAGGGCGCTTCCGGTGCCGAACAGACCTTCATTCTCGACAAGGCAGGGTCACAGTTTCCGGATAAGTACGGAGCACGCTGCGAGGAACAGCTCACAGTCGAAGCTCTGCTCGCTCTGATGATGCAGTTTGCCAAGACAGAGCTTCCGTCTAAGCTCATGATACGCTTTGACCGTGACTGGGAGACGATACCGGTCATAACTCCGACGGACGTTTCTGACATACGCTACCGTCTGACGGATTTTACGTTCTCCGACGATGAAGTGAACCGAATCCCGCGTGCCGCCGAGGGACATTCAGTTGTTTTCACGGCTCGCTGTGACGCGTTCATATCAGGGTATGTCTCCGGATATGAGAACCGCTGTGCGGCATCTCCGCGTGTACAGTCTGCTTCGGAGAATATCTGGGCTATAACTTATGATGAAGAAGATATTCGTTTTGTAAGGTGACAATATAATGGAAAACGGAAAGAAAGCGGGGCTGTTCCGGACGGAAGTCCTGGCGCCGCTTCTGCTCAGCACGGTGGTTTTAAGTGCCACCGCGTATATATATGCCTGCGGGAACGCGTCAGCAGCCCTGCTGTTTCTTGTGCTGTCCGCGATATACTCATTCGCTCTTTTCGCTATGTATGAGAAGCTCCGCGCGACGGGAAAGACATGGCTCACGACAGTTATCGTTGCTCTGGTTTTCGTCGCGGTCATGACGGTCGCACCGTTTTTTTCGGATATGGACGGGCTCGGCGATTTCGGACTCTGGTTCATGGAGCCTTCACGCTATACGCAGGTACATTTCGGCAATACATACACACTCATACTTGTGTTCGGATTTCTGCTTGTTTCGTGTTTGTACTATTTTACAAGGGTAAGATACCGCGGGGTATTTGTGTTTCTGATATGCCTGTGTCCGTTTTGTCTCTTCGCAAAGACATTCACGGATATTCCCGTTATCTTCCCGATAGTTGTGATGACGCTTTTCTTCTTCATTATGGCAGGAAATTCCGGTACAAAGACCGTTATGCCCGAATACGGCAAGGGTGTATTGAAGGCGACGCTCGCGTTCGTTCTCGCTGTAACTGTCATAGCGTCATTCTTCCCGAAAATGAAGACAGCGCCGTTCAGAGAGAACTTTGACGAGTTCATCACCGGTGTGAGCATAGGAGCCGAGGGTATAGCGGATTTCAGTGATTTCAGCGAATCATCCTCTTCTGCCACATCGAAAAAAGATGATGATGAAGTGGTTCTTACGTTCTACGGCGATAACCCGAGATATGTAAAACGCCAGTGCTTCAATCTCTATGACCGGGTGACCGGGACATGGGGGTATTACGGCGACGACAACAACGGCAGCAGCAACTGGGAGCGCTATGCATGGTATGAAGACCCGAAGCTGCTTTACCATAACCTTGGATTTGATGAAAGCATCATAAGGTATAAAAAGAGCAGGATACGCTATGAAAGCGGTAAAGTCAGAGCAGTTTATACTGTTGACAACCTGACCGAGATCGAGCTCTACAACAGTGACAGTAAAATCTATCGCACAGAGCTTGATGAATATTTCCTGACCAGAGAGGATTCCGAAAATGTAAACTCTTACTTCATAGAATGGTCGGAATTCCCTCTTGACAACAAATACATCGCCGGTTTCACGGACGAGTACATCAAAAAGCTCGCAGAAGGAGCAGGCGAAGCCGCGGTTGACGCAGCTTCGTATATCCGCGCGGAGGAACAGGCAAAGAAGTACAACAGCTATCTCCTTTCGGACAAGGTAATGGATGAGTATTATTCCTCCGCGGAAGCGCGCAGAAAAGTAAGGGAACTCGCGGAGAGCCTGACTGACGGCTGCGATAACGACGCACAGCGAGCCGATGCGATAGTTGCGCTCTTTCATAACGGAGATTACATCTACGACGACGAGTTCACTACCGCGAATGCTGCTCCGGACAATTTCATCTTCGGAACAAAGCGCGGTGCCTGTGCTGCTTATGCCACAGCTATGACACTGATGTGCCGCGAACTCGGAATGACCGCTCGCTACTGCGAGGGCTTCCTTGTCCAGAAGCAGGATGAATCCGGCGGTTTCTGGTATGTAACAGCCTCGGATTCCCACGCCTTTGTTCAGGTCTGGATCGACGGCTACGGCTGGACAACGTTTGACCCGACGAGCAACGTAAGGGACGACGGGTATTTTGATGTGACATTCGTTTATGTCGGTGTCGGCGCGGCTGTTATATTCATCATAGGTGCGCTGGTCGTTCTTCTGCGTCCGGGATTTGAAGAGTCACGCTTCGTGAGCCGCATGAAGAAGACCCGTGGAACCATGCAGTACAGCATGATATACAGAAAAATAAACGGTATGGTGAATGCGTACTGCGAAAGCAGGGAGAATATGCTCACGCCTTTCGGCACCGCAGATAAATGCAGAGAATTGTTCGGTTTTGATATATCCGGTTTTGTTATGGAGTACGAGAATGCGGTCTATGGCGGAAAAGGCGATGAACAGGCGGATAATTCCGATATTTATACCGGATTTGTATCTGCGTACAAAAAAGCCCGCAGGGAAGAAAGGAAGAATTTGAAAAGATGGGGATATTCTCCGCGGAAGAAGTGACCGCGCTGATCGGTGAAAAACTTCGCGGCCGCATCAGCTTAAAGACCGCCGAAATAACCGGCTCAACCAATGACGACATAAAAGCGCTCGCGGCAGGCGGTTCTCCCGAAGGAACGGTGATGATAGCGGGCGAGCAGACCGCGGGAAAAGGGCGGCTCGGACGGAGTTTCTATTCACCGAAAGATGCGGGGCTGTATATGAGCGTCCTGCTGCGCCCGAAAATCGGCACAGCCGACGCCCTTGCGATAACGACTGCTGCCGGAGCATCGGTCGCCGGTGCGCTTGACGCGGTTTGCGGTACGAATTCGGGTATCAAATGGGTGAATGACATATATATTGGTGCGCGCAAGGTCTGCGGGATACTTACCGAGGCGTCGCTTGCGCCGGACGGAAGCATCAGATACGCTGTACTCGGTATCGGAGTCAATGTCACCGACCGCGGATTTCCCGATGACATAAAGAACAAGGCGGGAGCAGTGGGCGCAGACCTTTCTCTGAGACCCGCGATAGCCGCGAAGATACTTGATTGCTTTTTCGCGTATTATGACAGTTTTCCCTCGAAAGAATACATGGACGAATACAGAAAGCGCTCTGTACTTACCGGAAAGACGATAGAGTATGAACAAAACGGTGTGAAGCACACCGCGTTCGTTGAGGGGATTGATGATGATGCGCATCTTATCGTCCGCAGTCCCGACGGGAATCTGAAGTATCTTTCGTCGGGAGAAGTGAACATAGTGATGAACAGTAGGCAGTGAACGTCTGTGGTACTGATCGCGATGTATATATAGGGAACCTCTAAAAACCCATTTGAGAGAAAAAGAACTGCTTGCACCAACTGCTTCGTCAAGTCTCCTCACCTTGCGTGGTCTCCCCGGCAGCGGGGAGGTGTCGAGCTTGCGAGACAGAGGGGCTGACCGACAGACCAGCAAGCTTTCGGAGCCTTTCCTTGCATTTGGCGCAATCATCTCATTTTCTCTATTCAAAGCGGTTTTTAGAGGTACCCTATAGGTTTTTTTTCAGAAGGAGAAGAAAATGGAAACAAATAAAAAGACAACCATAAAAACAGTACAGATTGTGATGTGCGCACTTTTCGCGGCAATAATTGCTGTTTCTGCGCAGGTAACGCTCCCGCTGCCGACGCAGGTGCCGATAACTCTGCATACATTCGGTGTTGCGCTGTGCGCGGCGGTAGGCGGCTCGCTTACGGGAACCGTGTCAACAGCGGTATATGTGCTCCTCGGTGCGGTCGGAGTTCCCGTTTTCGCTTCTATGCGCGGCGGGTTTGATGTTCTTCTCGGACCTACCGGCGGATTTCTTTTCGGCTTCATAGTTATGGCGTTCTTCTGCGGCATAAAGGCAAAGCATCTTTGGTCACGCACCGGATTTTCGCTTATCGGTCTTGTGGTCTGCTATCTATGCGGCGCGGTTCAGTATGCACTTCTGATGCAGAAGGATATGATAACGAGCATCACTCTCGTTGTTCTGCCGTTCATGCTGAAGGATGTGCTCAGCATTATTGCTGCGCAGTACATGGCTATACCGATCAGAAAGGCTCTTGCAAATCTGATACACGAATAAGGTGATGAAATTGGATATTTATGCTCTTGCACAAGAAATTATAAACGGGCGCCGGCTCGGACGAGAAGATGATATGACCGTTCTCACGGACGCGCCGACAGACGATCTCTGCAATTGCGCTGACAGCATCAGAAAAGCCCTCTGCGGAGACAAGGCTGATCTGTGCAGCATTATAAACGGACGAAGCGGACGCTGTCCGGAAAACTGTAAATTCTGTGCCCAGTCCGTTCATAATCACACCGGGATAGACGAGTACGGTTTTCTCGATGAGGAAACAATACTTGCCGAGTGCAGGCATAACGCGGAGCGCGGCGTACATCGGTTCTCTATCGTTACCGCGGGAAGAACGCTCTCCGACAGCGACTTTGAGAAAGCTGTGAGCGCTTATAAGCGTATGAGTGCCGGGTGTGACATAAAGCTCTGTGCTTCTCACGGACTTCTTACGGAAGAGCAGTTCATACGTCTGCGGGAAAGCGGAGTAACGAACTATCACTGTAATATCGAGACTTCACGCCGCTATTTTCCTGAAATATGCACGACCCATACCTTCGATGACAAGATCGCGTGTATAAAACGGGCGCAGAAGTGTGGACTGAACGTCTGCTCCGGAGGTATTATCGGCATGGGCGAGACCTGGGGTGACAGGGTGGATATGGCGCTCACTCTCGCTGAGCTCGGCATCCGTTCGGTTCCGATAAATGCCCTGCGGCCGATAAAAGGAACTGCTCTCGAAAATATCGAACCCCTCATAGAGGAGACTATTCTCCGTACAGCGGCGATATTCAGATTCATACTTCCGGAAGCGTACATAAGACTTGCCGCAGGCAGGATAATTATGGAAAACTCGGGTGAGCGTGCTTTTCGTTCAGGTGTTAACGCCGCAATAACCGGCGATATGCTGACGACTTCCGGAAACAATATACAAACCGATACAGAAATGCTTGTAAAGCTCGGATACAGGATATGAACGTTAAGCGAGGTAACCCAATGAAGAAAATCAGCGCTGTCATATTGACCATGGTGATGATTTTTTCACTTTGTATCACCGCACACGCATTCGATGCCAATGACTATGATTACGGCGGAGGCGGCGACTGGGACTGGGGCGGAAGTGACTGGGACTGGGGAGATGACGACGACGATTATTCCTACGGCGGCGGCTACAGTTCGTGGGACGATGATGATGATGACTATAGTTCGGGCAGCAGCGGAGATATGACGTGGGAAGAAATGCTCATTACGATCATCGTGGTCGTCGCAGCGCTTGGTATAGGAGGATTCTGGGCTTCCAAACCTGCTAAGAAGGGTAAGAATACACAATCATATAATAACGCAAACAGATCAAGGCCTAAAAACGTTCCGAACAGGAATGTGGAGATACGCGACGCGGTTCGCAAGTTCGACCCGTCATTCAGCGCCGACGAAATGGTCTCGTATGCTACCGATACGTTCGTCAGGGTGCAGAATGCATGGTGTGCACGCGACCTTGAACCTGTGCGCGGTCTTATGCACAACAATCTGTATAATACTACAAAGAAGCAGGTGCAGTCGAAGATCGACCAGCATGTCACCTATCATTATGAGAATATTACGATAAGCAACGCGTATCTCACAAGCTATGTCCGTGACAGCGAGTTTGAATATGTTACGGCGTATCTCAACGTGAAGTACATCGATTATCAGACCAACGACGACACAGGCGAGATAATAAAGGGCGACAAAACGACGATGTGGCATCTGCGCTATCTTATGAAGTTTATGCGAAGCACGTCCGGTACAGGCTCGTCCGAAGCACCTAAATTCTGTCCGAACTGTGGTGCTCCGCTCGATATAGCAAGCTCCGGCAAGTGTGAATACTGCGGAAGCACAGTCACGAGCACAAGCTTTGACTGGCTGCTGTCCGACTTCACCACCGTCCGGAATGACACGAAAGATGACGGGATAAGAGTATAGTTCCGTCTTTCAGCGAAAGGAAAACCGTATGAAATACATTATGGCGATAGATCAGGGAACAACTTCGTCCCGTGCAGTGATATTTGACTCCAGCGCCGAAGTCGTTTCCGTGGCACAACGCGAGTTCACACAGCTTTATCCGCAGACAGGCTGGGTCGAGCACGACCCCGACGAGATCATCTCGACACAGATCGCCGTATGCCGCGAAGCTGTCCAGCAGGCGGGGCTTGATGTCGCGGATATTGCGGCGATTGGCATAACCAATCAGCGTGAAACCACGATAGTCTGGGACAAGAACACCGGCCGTCCCGTATATAACGCGATAGTGTGGCAGTGCCGCCGCACAGCGCCCCTTTGCGAGTCTCTTGAAAAGCAGGGGCTCGGTGATATGATATGCGAAAAGACGGGACTTCTTATAGATCCTTATTTCAGCGCGGGTAAGATAAAGTGGATACTCGATAACGTTGACGGCGTAAGAGAGCGTGCAGAAAAAGGCGAGCTTCTGTTCGGAACGATAGACTGCTGGCTTATGTGGAAGCTTTCCGACGGAAAGGCGCATGTCACCGATATATCCAATGCGTCGAGAACGATGCTGTTCAATATACATACTCTCGAATGGGACGGCGATCTTCTTGAACTGTTCGGGATACCGCGCTCTATGATGCCGGAGGTGACGGATTCGTCTGGGAAGATATGCGAGACCGCACCGGAGATATTCGGACGCAGCATACCGATAACCGGCTGTGCGGGCGACCAGCAGTCTGCGCTCTTCGGTCAGCGCTGCTTTGAAAAGGGCGACGTAAAGAACACATACGGCACCGGAGCATTCCTTCTTATGAATACGGGAGAAACTCCCGCTGTTTCGACAGGCGGACTTCTTACCACGATAGCGTGGCGCATCGGCGGCAAGACGAAGTACGCGCTCGAAGGCTCGGTGTTCATCGCGGGCGCGGTTATCAAGTGGCTTCGTGACGAACTTGAGATGATAGATACAGCCGCGGAAACGGAATGGCTTGCGAAGAGTGTTCCCGATAACGGCGGGGTGTATCTTGTGCCCGCGTTCGTAGGGCTTGGCGCACCGTACTGGGACAGCGGAGCAAGGGGCACGATTACGGGACTTACCCGCGGCACAGGCAAACGTTATATAGTCCGTGCGGCCCTTGAATCGATAGCATACCAGACCTGCGACGTGCTTGCGGCTATGGAGAAGGACACGGGGCGGCTCGGCTCGGTAAAGGCCGACGGCGGCGCGAGCGCAAACAACTTTCTTATGCAGTTTCAGGCAGACGTTTCGGGAAGGGAAGTCATCCGGCCGAGAAACGTAGAAAGCACAGCACTTGGCGCGTGCTTCCTCGCGGGACTTGGCTGCGGCATTTTTGAGAGCATGGACGCGATAAAGAAGCTTGGCTCTGCACCGGAAGAGTTCATGCCTAAGATGTCGGAAAGCGGGAGAACGAAGCTGCTTGATGAATGGCACGACGCGGTAAGACGTACAATGAGCGCAGCTGCTAAACAATAACATATCCCCCCTACAGCGCATATAATGTGAAAAAAAACATTACTGCGTTATGAGGGGGATTTTCTTATGTGTGGAATAGCGGGTTTTGTAGATAAGACGGATAGTCTTGAAGATTACGGGAATACAATCGCGGCGATGAGTGAGAGTATAGCTCACCGCGGTCCGGACGCAAAAGGAGAATACTATGACCGCGGCTGTCGGCTTGCGCACAGGCGTCTGAGTGTCATCGATCCGGAAAACGGATCGCAGCCCATGACCTACGGCGTGTTTACGATAGTCTATAACGGCGAGCTGTATAATACCGGTGAGCTGCGCGCCGCTCTGAAAAATATCGGACATACGTTCGATACATCGAGCGACACAGAGGTGCTTCTCAAAGCCTTCGCCGAGTGGGGCGACAAGTGCCTTGAACGCCTTAACGGTATATACGCTTTCGCGGTATGGAACAGGGAATCGCGAAAGCTTTTTCTCGCACGCGACAGAGCCGGAGTAAAGCCTCTGTTTTTCTCGGAGTACGATACGGGACTTGTCTTCGCGTCAGAGATAAAGGCGCTTTTCAGGCATCCGAATGTAAAGCCGGAGCTCGATGAGGAGGGTGCGGCTGCGTTGATGCTGCTCGGACCCGCGAGAAAAGGCGGTCACGGTGTATTCAAGGGAATAGAGGAGCTGCGCCCGGGCGAGTGCGCTGTTTACGACGAAAACGGGCTAAAAAAGCGGGTGTACTGGCGGCTCACAGCCGCGCCGCACACCGAAACACTTGATGAGACAGCCGAACATCTCGGCTTTCTGATAAAGGACAGCATCGAGCGCCAGCTCGTAAGTGACGTTCCGCTCTGCACATTCCTTTCCGGCGGACTGGATTCGAGTCTTATAAGCGCTGTCGCCGCGCGGAAATACGCTGACGCGGGTAAACGACTGTCCACATTCTCGATAGATTATAAGGACAACCGGAAGAATTTCGTTGCGTCGGATTTCCAGCCGGACGAGGACGCGCCGTGGATAGTGAAGATGAGCGATTTCATCGGTTCAGAGCACACCAACGTCATTATCGACTCGCCTGCTCTTGCGGAAGCGCTCGATCCGTCGATGACCGCGCGCGACCTTCCGGGAATGGCGGACGTTGACAGCTCCCTGTATCTGTTCTGCGGAGAGGTGAAAAAGCGCTTTACTGTCGCAGTCAGCGGTGAATGCGCGGACGAGATCTTCGGAGGATACCCGTGGTATCACAAACCGGAACTGTTATTTGCCGACGGCTTTCCGTGGGCGAGATCGGCAAAGAAACGCGCGGGACTGCTCCGGGCAGATATTGCCTCAAAAATATCGCCGCTTGAATATGTGAAGAACGCTGCTGACGAAACAGTGCGCGGTTTGTCGTTCCTTGACTGTGATACCGATGAGGAAAAGGCGCGCAGACGTATGTTCGTGCTGAATTTCTACTGGTTCATGCAGACACTTCTTGACCGGAAAGACCGCTGTTCCATGGCGCACGGACTTGAAGTCCGCGTTCCGTTCTGCGACCACATGATTGCCGGCTATGCATATAACATACCGTGGGAGATGAAGTCGTTCGGCGGCCGCGAAAAGGGGCTTGTACGCAGGATCTCCGAAAAATATCTGCCGAAAGACGTTGCATGGCGGAAGAAATCGCCATATCCGAAAACCCACAACCCGAGCTACGCAAAGATAGTCTTTGAACGCTTCGTAAGCCTTATGAGCGAGCGCGGGTGCAGACTTCCCGTGCTTCTTGAACGAAAGAGCATCGACGAGCTGATCGCGACAGAGGGCAGGAGCTTTTCGGAGAACTGGTACGGTCAGCTTATGACGACCCCGCAGATGTTCGCTTATCTTATACAGCTTGAAATGTGGCTTCGTACCTATGAGCCGGAAATACTTTTCTGAGAAAAAAGCAACTCCCCGTGCGGGGAGCCACCCTAATTTGTGCGTGCAGCACAAAAAGCCCCTATGGCAACATGAATCAAGCAACGAACTGGCTTCGCAACTCAAGCGGAGTCAGTTTTGTTTTTAGCTGGATACGCTGATGATTGTAAAAGTAGATATAATCATCAATGAACTGTCCCGCTTCTGCAAAAGATTTGATCTTTGTCCGGTAAATGCACTCTGTTCTGAGAATAGAGAATATTTTTCTGCCAAAGCATTGTCATATGGTTTCCCACGTCTTTTCATTGACGGGATAATGTTGTATGATTGAATCAGCTTAAAATACCCGTGTGAAGTGTATTGAAAGTCTTGGTCGCTGTGGAGTTGCAGCTCCCCGGTGACTTTTTCCTTTCTCTTGGCAGCTCTAATAGTATTCAGAACGAGATTGATGTTCTGAACGGTCGATGTTTTGTAAGCTGCGATACTACTGTCATACAGGTCTCTGATAACTGAAAGATAGAGAAATCCCTGTGAAGTCTTTATGTATGAAATATCGGTCACCCACTTCTGATTTGGCCTGTCAGCGTGGAAATCTCTGTTAAGAAGATTATCGTATCTGTGAAGAGCCTGACTGTAATTGCAGTATCTTCTTCTCCTGACAACAGAAAGAAGGCTATACTTGTTTATCTGTTCAGGAAGTTTTCTGCCTTTATCTGAAGCCGTTGCATATAGTGCTTTATAAGTATTCCCATTTTGTCGGCTTCCAGTGATCATTTGTTTAATAATGCGAGTAAGCCACTTTACAACAATGAAGATATGTGATATAATTGTTTTAGTAACTAATTGGAGATTCGAGCAGGAGACAATCTGATTATATTTCATTGTTCGGAAAGGAAAACGAGCTGCAATGAGGAAAACATATATCACAACAATGCCTGATCATATAGGAGCATTCTTGAAGGCAAGCGAATGTTTCGCTTCCTTGGGAATAAACATTACCCGCGTGAGCTATAACAAAGCGATCGATTCCCACACGCTGTTTATTGATGCCGACGGTGATCCTGAGCAGTTGAGTAAAGCAGATGACAAGCTGAAAAAGATCGGGTATTTATTAACCGAAAAGAACGAAAACAACATTGTGCTTCTGGAATTCATGATCAGGGATACCCCGGGCAGTGTAACGGATATTCTGAAACTGATCAATCAGTTCCGCCTGAATATTTCCTATATCAGTTCTCAGGAAAACGGAACGAACTATCAGGCGTTTAAAATGGGCCTTTTTATAGAAAACGACAGCGTACTGAAGGAATTTCTCAGTGAAGCACAGGAACTTTGTCCTGTCCGCGTCCTTGACTACAATCACTCCAACAGGGTGTTTGATAATACTATCTTCTATCAGTCGTTTGTTTCCGGATTGATGCAGATGATGCACCTTTCTGAAGACAAACGAAACGATCTGCTTATAAACGCCAATATGGTCATGCAGATGCTTGATGAAAAAGGTCTGTCTCCTTTCAAGATCTTTGAAAGCATAAGCCGGTTCGCCGAACTCCTGTCGATGTGCCGCGGTGAAGCATTCCTTCCGCGGATAACCCGGCATTCGGTCACGGAAAACACGGAGATCATCCTGATCGAACCGCCCTGCGGAAGCAACACGGCAATTATACGCAGCTGCGGAGAAACATTGTTCGTGGACTGCGGATATGCATTGTATCGTGAAGAAATGGTGAAGCTGTTTCGCAGCCTGATCCCGGATTATGATAAGATGACTAAACGGATCTTCGTTACCCATGCGGATGTAGATCACTGTGGTCTGCTGCCTCTGTTTGACGAGATACTGACCAGCCGTAAGACAAAGGATTGTCTGGAACTGGAACACAGAGGATGTAACGGATACAGAGAACAGAATCCGCTGCATAAGCCATATGTCAGTATCTGCAAGGCGCTGACATTCTATCGCCCGCCGGAACCGGACAAGGTCGTAGTTATGTGGGATACACCGAACGAGCAGGAAGAACCTTTGGCTCAGATGGGATTCTTTGATTTTGGAGAATTACATTTTGAAGCGTATCAGGGTAAAGGCGGTCACTTGCCCGGAGAAACCGTCCTGATAGATTATACACATCACCTGACATTTACGGGAGATATTTATGTAAATATACGGGGGATGACGCGGGAACAGTATGCTTATAATCAATATGCACCTGTATTGATGACTTCTGTCGATACAGATCCTGAACTATGCGCGGCTGAACGAAACGCAATATTTCAGCGCCTCGGTGCCGGAGATTGGAAGATCTTTGGCGCTCACGGCATGATGAAAGAATATAGTCTGAGTATCGCTCAGACCTGATATTGAATAATATCATCACAGCTTAACTGTTCATCTGTGAAATATAGGGTATATAATGCCATAACAGTTTTGCCAACAGTGTTTGGAGACAAATACCCGGATAGGCGCTGCCGGAAACTTGTACATCATTTACGAATACATTGGTCCTTCCGGTTCCCGGCGCAATATCCATAGAGTACTTTTGATTTTTATTGACAATGTGACAAAAAAATGCTATAATACGGCATATACCCATCGGCTGCCATAGCGTCAGTTTTTGTCCGTGATACCGGAATGATGCAAAAAGTGCTTTCGGAGTTTTACTGCGGACGCACTTCTTGATGAGCAAACGATAATTACCGAAGTTATTGGTAACAGCCCCTGCGCTTATGATCCCGGTTACCATATTCCGGGAGCTTCACGCGCAGATACTTCCGACAAAAATGTCATGCACGGGACGCGCGGAGCCTGATCGGCGTTTCCCTGATTTTTCCGCCTGATACCGGCTGCACCGGTATGAGAAAGGCGATACAGCACAGAGAGGTGGTAAATGTGAGAAAACACATCTTTTCTGTCATCGGAGCATTGCTGATGGCAGGTCTATGCGCAATGGTGGTACTAAGTCTTACCGCGGGAATGCGAGACGGACCCAAGGTACTGACCTATGCGGAAATGAACAATCTCGAAGGGACGGTACCCGGAGAAATGGCGAAAGCGTTCAAGGAAAAGACCGAAGAGCTTTCCGGCGGTACCCTCATTATAGATATCCAGGCAAACGGCGTTCTCGGCAGCGAAGACCAGCTGATAGACAATCTTCTCGGCGGAGGAAATATCACGGACTTTACGCGTATATCCGCTTCTGCACTCACGCAGTACGGATGCAGTAAAGCGGCACTGCTGAGCATTCCGTACACCTTTGAGAGCGACGAGCATTTTTACAGATTCGCGGAAAGCGAACTTGCACAGGAAATACTGCTTGAACCGCGCGAACTCGGACTGCCGCTGAGAGGTCTGTGCTATGCGCACGAGGGTTTCCGCAACTTCTTCTTCAAAAGGGAAGTGCGTGGTATTGAAGACATTAAAAGTATGAAGCTTCGTGTCTCCTCTGACCCCGTAATGACCGGAATGGTAAATGATTTTGGCGCATACGCCACTCCGGTTGCGTTCACAGAACTGTACAGCGCACTGAGCAGCGGTGTCGTGGACGGTGCCGAACAGCCTACGGCGAATTACCTTTCCAACGCCTTTCCGGAAGTCGCTCCGAACCTTTTGCTCGACGAGCACACTCTCGGAGTTGTACAGATAGTAATGGCCGAATACCGCTGGGCACAGCTGAGCGAGCAGGAGCAGGATTGGATAATGGAAGCAGCGCAGTATGCTTCCCAGGTCGCAAGCGCGAAAGTGGATGAGATACTTCGGACTACCTTTGCAACATTGCGCGAAAAGGGCGTGAACATCGTGGATGTCGAGGACAAGACCCCGTGGAAGCAAGCCTGTCAGCCTACCATTGATGAACACATCAGAAATGACCGTGAGCTGTATCAGAAAATACTTGATATGGGTGAGGAGGGGTAAACAGATGCCTGTGGTTCTTCAAAAGCTGAAAGTACTGAAACCGGTCTACGATATCACTTATAAAGTCATCCTGTTTCTCTGCAAGCTGCTGCTCATAGGCGATATTATTATCACCGTATGGGCTGTCGCAGGGCGGTATATACCTTTTATAAGCGATCCGAGCTGGAGCGAAGAGCTTGTGCTGACATTTATGGTTTATATGGCAGTGCTGTCTGCCGCGCTCGCGATCCGTAAACGCGGACACATACGTATGACAGCGTTCGATATGTATATGTCAAAGACAGCGCTGAAAATATCCGATCTCGTCGCCGATACGGCAGTGCTCATATTCGGTGCCGTGCTGCTGATATATGGGATAAAGCTTTGCGCTTCACCCCTTTCTGAGCTCGGCAGATATATCTCACTGCCCGGACTCAGCAAATTCTGGCAGTATATGTCTATCCCGACAGCAGGTGTCGGAATGGTGATATTCGAGCTGGAACAGGTGTTCCTGAGAATTGAAGCCTTTTTTGAAAAAGATGATAAAGAAGTCAAAAAGATGGAGGAATGAATATGGATGCAGAGACCTTATCTACCGTCATACTGCTCGGCAGCTTTCTTATAATGATCCTGCTGCGATTCCCGATAGCATACGCCGTCGGCATATCCACCGCACTGTGTCTCGTATCTATGGGACAGAGCCTTGTTTCCCTCCCTCAGCTTATGGTAAAGGGCGTATGGTCGTTCTCGCTTATGGCAGTGCCGTTTTTCATAACCATGGGTGTACTTATGGGCACCGGCGGCATCTCCGACAAGCTGATAGCCCTTGCAAACTCACTGGTCGGGTGGATGCGCGGCGGTCTTGCGCAGGTTAATATTGTCGCATCGTATTTCTTCGGCGGTATATCCGGTTCGGCCGCTGCTGATACAGCCTCGCTCGGCTCGATACTGATACCGATGATGGTCGATGAGGGCTATGACGCGGATTTCTCCACCGCAGTCACGATCACTTCGTCCTGCGAGGGATTGCTGGTCCCGCCGAGCCACAATATGGTGATATACGCCACAGCAGTAGGCGGACTGAGTGTGGGCGCACTGTTCATGGCGGGTTATCTTCCCGGAGCTCTTCTCGCTATCGCGCTTATGGTCGGTTCGTACATACTGGCTGTGAAACGCCATTACCCCAAGGGCGATAGATTC
This sequence comes from uncultured Clostridia bacterium, assembly GCA_947168885.1. Taxonomy (GTDB): domain Bacteria; phylum Bacillota; class Clostridia; order Oscillospirales; family Ruminococcaceae; genus Ruminiclostridium_E. Next base: position 136,590 of record CAMVNQ010000006.1, read on the forward strand.
TCGATAAAGAATTTTGTAAAGCAGCTCGGAAAGTCGATATGGGCACTGCTCGCAGTGCTTATCGTTATAATCGGCGTTGTCGGCGGAGTTTTCACCGCGACTGAATCGGCTGCGATCGCTGTCGTTTACTCGCTTTTCGTTTCGGTATTCGTCTATAAGGGGATGAACTGGAAGGGAGTATGGAAAAGTCTGGAAAAGTGCATTGATACGCTGTCTATCGTGCTGATACTGATAGCGGTAAGCTCCGCATTCGGTGCCTGCCTTACACTTCTTCACGTTCCGGACAAGGCTGCGGCTCTTATCACGGGCGTGTCCGATAATCCGGTGATAGTGATACTGCTTCTGAACCTTATACTTCTCGTTCTCGGAATGATAATGGATATGGCACCTATAATACTGATAGCAACGCCTATTCTGCTGCCGGTCGCAACAAGTGTCGGGCTGCACCCGATACAGTTCGGCATTATGATGATACTCAACTGCGGCATCGGTCTTCTCACCCCACCCGTAGGAACCGTGCTGTACATCGGCTCCGCGGTGGCAAAACGCCCTATGGAAAAGGTCGTCAAGGCTACGCTGCCGTTCTATCTGTGCATGATAGGCGCGCTGCTGCTTATCTCGTTCGTGCCGCAGATAAGCCTGTGGCTCCCGGAACTGACCGGGTCGATGTGACGTTATGAAAGACGACAGAGCCGTGACCGTTGATGTTTCGCTCGACACGAAAACATTCAGGAATTTTGCGTTGTTTGATACTTTCAGGCTGAAAAAGCGCTGGATAAGGCCGGCAGTATTCTGCGGGATAATGTCGGCATTTGCACTTGCCGCGCTGTTGGCGGGAAATGAGCAGTCGGGACTGATCGCGGGAGTTTTGTTTGCGGTAGGCATAGGGCTTCCGGCAGTGTATTTCATATCGTTTCTCGATCAGATAAATTCTCAGGCAAAGAAAATGCACCTGTCTGCAAAACGAAAGGTATATACCGTGACCGTTGACAGCAGCGGGGTAACGGTCGAGCATCACCTGCAAAAAGGCGAAACGCTGCATCTGAATTGGTCTGACATAGCGGGTGCGTACCGCAGGCGCAGATGTATTTATCTGTATGCCGATAATAACAGGGCTTTTCTTCTGCCGAACGGGCAGGCTGACGCGGATGACAGCGAATTGTGGGATCGTATTTCCGAACACGTTTCCGATATAAAGAGAAAATGATCCGTATTTTAGAGGTGCCCTATAGCATACACGGCGCAGATCGCAGAGACACATATAAGCGTCTGCCCGCATTATCCCGCTGTATGCGCCTGTACGGCGTTGTTAAGCAGACCTCTCGGTGCTTGTCAGTGAGTCGTTTACCTGAAAAAGACAATAAACGAAAAGTGATATTGTATTCATTCACAGTACCACTTTTTTAATTCCACGGCGATGATCCGTAATATGCGCGTCCGAACAGCGGAATACCGTTCAGTGAATCCGGAATTCTTTTGGCGGTTTACCGGTAAGCTTGACAAACGTCTTGTAGAAATTGGAATAAGTGGAGAAACCGCACTGTTCGTACACATCGCTTGTCCGAAATCCTTTGTCGAGCAGGTCTTTCGCCATATTTATCTTCTTCATAAGTATATACTGATGAACAGATGTGCCTGTGTATTCCTTGAATCTGTGTGACAGATAATACTTTGAAACATGAAATTCTCCGGAGAGCTCGTCAAGAGAGGGTGCACCGGCAATGTCATGATTTATCCGCGAGATCACTCGGCTTATAAGGTCCTCGGTCTCGGACGGTTTAGCCGGTGCCGATTCGAGCGCCTCAAGCATACTGTTCAGCAGCATAGTAATACAGCTTTCGCATACGCTGCGTGAGTGTTTTCCGTTTTCGCCGTCCGCCTTGGTAAGTATCTCAAACAACTTGTTTATAAAGTAAACGCCGTTTCTGCCGAAAGATATGAGACTCGTGTTTTTTTCTTCAAGCAGCGAGGTGACATCTTCTGTAAGCTTCTGTATCCCTTCGTTTCCCGAAATACATTCAGGATAAAGCCACAGTACATAACGGTCGTAAAGGCTCCCTTCTTTAATAATTGTACGGTGGACTTTTCCGGGAGGGATAACAATGACATCACCCTTTGAAACAGAGCAGATCTCATTCTCAATATAATATGTGACATTCCCGCTTGCAAGGAGATATATTTCGTAGAAGTAATGACTGTGAAAAGCATATCTCATAGGAGATTTGTCTATTTTGTGAGCTAAATCGAATAAATTTTCCATATTTTCTATTATACAGCAAATTTTGAAATATTTCAATACCTAAATGGCAATTTTTGATATTTTAATCTTACCGTTAATATGTTATAATTCAAAAAAAGATACAAAACTTTTGTATTAGTGCAAAAAAATTGTATCATATGACTATTGCCGGCAGTCCTGCCATGATCCCGGTACCGTCTGTTCGGGGCGTTGACAGCAATATCCGGCAACAGACCGGAAATGCTGTACGAAGCATCATTTGCTGAGGAGGACGGGTTATGGAATACAGAGATCCGCTTCTTCCGGAGCGTTCGGATCATAGATTCCTCGCGGTTGGAGAGATAATGCTCCGTCTGACACCGCCGAATTATGAAAAAATACGGGTAACGAATGCTTTTGAAGCGAGTTACGGCGGAAGTGAGGCCAATATCGCTCTTGCGCTTGCCAATCTTGGAGTTGACAGCACGTTCTTTACCGTAGTGCCGAATAACAGCCTTGGCAAAAGCGCGGTGAGAATGCTCAGGAGCAACGACGTGCACTGTACCCCGGTAATACTCAGCACTCCGGAGGAAACGCCTACCCACCGTCTGGGAACGTATTATCTTGAAGCGGGTTTCGGGATACGGGCGAGCAAGGTCACGTATGATCGCAAGCACAGCGCGATAAACGAATATGATTTTTCTAAGGTAGATCTTGACGGACTGCTCTCCGGGTTCACCTGGCTGCATCTCAGCGGCATCACACCGGCACTTGGAGATAATTGTCGGAAGATGATACGCGACCTTATTATAAAAGCGAAAGAAAAAGGGCTCACGGTGAGCTTTGACGGCAATTTCAGGAGTTCGCTCTGGTCATGGGAGGAAGCAAGAGACTTCTGTACAGCCTGTCTTCCGTACGTCGATGTGCTTCTCGGAATAGAACCGTATCATCTGTGGAGAAACGAGAATGACCACACACTCGGCGATATAAAGGACGGGATACCGCTTCAGCCGTCATACGAGCAGCAGGACGAGATATTCCGGGCTTTTGTGGAGAGATACCCGAACATAAAGTGCATAGCACGGCACGTCCGTTATGCGCACAGCGGCAGTGAAAACAGTCTGAAGGCGTTTATATGGTATCAGGATCACACGTTTGAGAGCAAGCTGTTTACATTCAACATTCTCGACCGTGTGGGCGGCGGAGATGCTTTCGCCTCCGGATTGATATACGCGATAATGCACAGCTACAAGCCTATGGATACCGTAAATTTCGCAGTTGCAAGCAGCGTTCTGAAACATACTATCCACGGGGATGCAAATATTACCGATGATGAACAGGCTATACGCAGCCTGATGAATATGGATTACGATATAAAGCGATAACGGGAGGCGATAATATGAAAGACAATAATTGCGCTTACTGTATGCGTGGAGAACTTCTCGACAAGTTCGGTATTTATGTGTGTGACCTGAGTGTCAGCACGCTTATCCTGTTCAGAGAACAGAGTCATCCGGGACGCTGCATTGTAGCGTACAAGGATCATGTAAGCGAGATCGTGGATATCTCCGATGACGAACGAAATGCCTTCTTTGATGATGTGAACCGCGCCGCCGTAGCGATCCATGCAGTGTTCGGACCCGATAAGCTGAACTACGGAGCTTATGGTGATACAGGCTGCCACCTTCATGTACATCTTGTACCGAAGTACCGGGACGGATTTGAGTGGGGCGGAGTATTTGAGATGAATCCCGGTAAAGTGACTCTTACGGAAGCGGAATATGCCGAAATGGCGGAAAAGCTGAAGAAGGCACTTGAGCGGAAGGATAACACAGAATAAATGACTGAAACAGTAAATGTAACTCCGACAGACAGTCTCGCCGGAGTTCTCGGCACCGTTGATCCGGGCACGCGCATAGTGCTTGCTCCCGGGACCTATCGCGAAAAGATAGAAATATATGTTCCCGGTATCGAGATCGTGGGCGATCCTACGCATGATACGCGCATTGTCTGGGGTGATTACGCAAGAAAGCTTGACGAGAGCGGTGTTGAATATAACACTTTCCGTACATATACGGTTGCTGTTCTTGCGCCGGAGGTTACTTTCCGGAATATAACGGTTGAAAATGATGCGATGAATCCTGAATCAAAAGGTCAGGAAGTCGCACTTACAGTATGTGCGGACGGTTTTACGGCAGAGAGCTGCCGGTTCCTTTCAACACAGGATACCGTTTTCTGCGGACCTCTCCCACCGGATCTTATCGAGAGATACGACGGCTTTCTGAAAGACCCGCTTCGTGCGGGCGGTGAGATGCGACAGATATTCAGAGAGTGCCTTATTTCCGGAAATGTGGATTTCATATTCGGCTGCGGAAGCACTCTGTTTGAGAAGTGTGAGATACGCTCGGTATATGATGTGCGGGGACACGGCTATACTGCGGCTCCGGCGCACACAAAGGAGCAGGATATAGGATTTGTGTTCAGCGCCTGCCGCTTCACCTGCGAGGAGACTGTTGCGGACGAGTTGATATTTCTTGCCCGCCCGTGGCGTGACTTCGGAAAATGCAGTTTTATTGACTGTGAATATGGAAGACATATCACGCGGGAAGGTTTTGACAAGTGGAACGATACCGAACGTGACAAGACCGCCCGTTTTGCGGAGTACGGAAATATACCGTCCGGCAGGGTTGAATGGGCTCGTACAATGACCGACGATGAAAAGGAAAAGCTTTTGTACTTTTTTAAAAGATAAATTGGTTTTATAGCAAATAATGAAAAAACACGATCGCCGCTATAATATCGGATCTCGTTGATAAATGCGGCATTAGTCGGTAAAACGATTTCATGTGGTGTTATCGTTAACACAGCTTTTACAAAACGGATGTACCGGGTCAGATATCAGGTACATGAAAGCAGGGTATTCAGATGTCGTTCAATATAATAACCGAGGCGCGAAGATGCCTTAACTGTAAGAACCCGATGTGCGTGAAGGGCTGCCCGATAAGTACACAGATCCCGAGCGTGATAAAAACATTCCTGGACGGCGATATAGACAAAGCGGGATTCATGCTCTTCGAAAACAATCCGCTCAGCATGATATGCTCTCTTATCTGCAACCATGATAATCAGTGCGAAGGTCACTGTGTTCTCGGAAAAAAGAGCACGCCGGTACATTTCAGCAGTATAGAGAACTATATAAGCGATACATACTTTGATAAACTCGATTTCGGGGAAATTGAGAAGAAAGGCAAACATGTAGGTGTTATCGGCGGAGGTCCGGCAGGTATCACGATCGCGATACTGCTTGCTCGCAAGGGCTATGATATAACAATTTTCGAGTCGCGGGAAAAGATAGGCGGCGTACTTCGATACGGAATACCCGAATTCAGACTTCCGAAGTCGATGATAGAAAGATATAAGAAACTTCTTCTTTCTCTCGGGATAAAGATCCGTCCGAATACAGCGATAGGCATAACGATAACGGTCGATGACCTTTTCCGTGACGGATACAGAGCGGTGTTCATAGGCACAGGCGTATGGAGACCGAATACTCTGCACATCAAGGGCGAAAGCCTCGGAAATGTGCATTTCGCCATCAATTATCTGACAAATCCGGATGTATATACTCTCGGCGAAAGTCTGAATGTCATAGGCGCCGGCAACTCCGCTATGGACGTTGCGAGAACAGCTCTGAGACACGGCTGCAAGCGAGTCACCGTTTTCTCGCGTTCCGAGACCATGGCGGCGGCTCTGAGTGAGATCGAATACGCAAAATATGACGGCGTTGAGTTCGTTACGGGAGTGGAGCCTGTTGAGATAACCGAGGACGGTACGGTGTTTGTAAATTGCGTAAAGAACGAGGACGGAAAGAGAGTACGGATCGAGGGCACAGAAAAGTTCTATCCTGCGGAATCCACTATCATAGCAGTTTCACAAGGACCCAAGAACAGGATAGTTTCAAGCACTACCGGACTTGATATAACCGATAAGGGACTTTTAGTCACCAATACTTTCGGAGAAACGACCCGTGACGGTATTTTTGCTGCCGGAGACGTTGTACTTGGTGCAAGAACCGTAGTCGAGGCCGTCAACTACTCAAAGCAGGTCGCAAATACAATGGACGAGTACCTGCGCAGTCTTGACGACAAAAGGTAATGGGAAGATACAATGCAACTGTCATTTAAACAATACAGAACAATAGATCTTATAATACTTCTTATCTTGCTGGTGGCTGCGGAGGCTTTAACAGCAGTCGCGGCAAAATACTGGTTCACAAGTGAGATATACGTTCTTTCCCCAACGGTCGCTGTCTTATGCATAGTTATGATGCGCTGGGGCGCATTTGCCGCTGTACACGCGGCTGCCGCAGGCGTTGCGCTATGCATTGTGACAGGGGCTGCACCCGGACAGTTCGCGGTCTATTGCATCGGAAACTGCTTTGCACTGCTTGGTCTGCTTTGGTTCAGGTTCCTCGGTAAGGACAAGGTCAGGGCTAAGGTGCTGACAACAGCACTTTACACAGTTACGGTGTTCTGCGCGGTGCAGATAGGACGTTGGATCGTGGGACTTTTCCTCGGCGGCTCGCTCAGCGACATAGGGGGTCTGTTTGCAGGAGACTCGCTCTCCCTGGTCTTTGCGATAATAGTAGTTCAGCTTACAAGACGGCTTGACGGGGTTTTTGAGGATCAGAAGACATATTTGCTTCGTACTGAATCCGATCGCAGGAAAAAAGAGGCTATGGATCCCGGCGATACCGAATACGGCGAGGAAGCCGGACATTATTGATAACAGGTATTACTCATCGAATACAAAACAAGGAGGATCTTCCGTATGAGTGCAAAAGTTACCGATTTTCTTATCTTTGACGAAGAAAGCGGCACTTACGTTGAAAACCCTGAACAGGTGGTCAGGGACGATGTCGAAAAGCATCACTGGCTTAATGTACTGAAAACGATCCTGAAAGACTGGCGGCTTTATCTTATGCTCGTGCCTATGATCGTTGTATTCCTGCTGTGGCGCTACTTCCCGATGTATGAGCTTCTCGGAAGCTTCAAGCTCACAGAGGATGCAAAAGCAGTCGCAGATCAGTATTACTCGGGTTTCTCGTATTTCAGAACGCTTCTTACCGGACTTGGGAATGTTGAACTTTCGGCACAGTTCTGGCGCGCATTCAGAAATACATTCCTGCTCAGCTTCTACGGTCTTGTGTTCGGATTTCCTGTGCCGATCATAATCGCGCTGTTCTTTAACGAGATACGCTCGAATATCGCTAGAAGCATCTATCAGGTGCTTACATATCTCCCGAAGTTTATGTCAACAGTCGTTATGACTTCGCTCGTACTGATGCTCGTCAAGCAGGGTTCCGATACATCGGGAATGCAGCCCGGCGTTATCTCACAGCTTCTTGCAAATCTTGGACTTATATCAAATGAAACGGCTTATGCCGGTATGCTGAACAATCCGTCATTCTTCAGGGCTATATATCAGATCAGCGGTATCTGGGAGAGTGCGGGCTACGACAGTATAGTATTCTTCGCCGCGGTGATAGCTATCTCACCGACGAGCTATGAAGCAGCGCAGATAGACGGTGCGGGAAAAATGGCTCAGATGAAATATGTTGTTCTGCCGGCTATCCTTTCGACCATAGTCATAATGCTTATAACGAGGATAGGTTCACTGCTGAATATCGGATACGAAAAAGTCCTGCTGCTTTACAACCCGAACACCTATGTCACAGCGGATGTCGTTTCCACGTTCGCACAGAGAAACGGTATCGCCGGATCACTGAAAGGCCTTGCGTCGGCGGCCGAGATGATGAACAACATCATCGGAATGCTATTGGTCATCGGCGCGAATACGATCGCCAAGAAAGCGTCGGATACGTCACTATATTAAAGGTAAAGAGGTTGCTCTATGAAAAGAAGACTTGAGGTTTCGGAGCTTATCTTCAAGGTAATAAGCTATCTGCTTCTTACCATGTTTGCGATAGGCTGTCTATATCCGTTCATCTATACGATATCATCGGCAATAAGCGGATATGAGGAGGTAAGAGACTCCACGATTATCCTGCTTCCGAAGAATATTCAGTTTGACGCGTTCAGGGACGTGTTCAATGACAATGTTTTCTGGAACTCATATACAAACACACTTTTCCTTACTTTCTATGGTACTATATGGGAAATGTTACTGTCCGTTTTCGGCGCATACGCTCTCTCAAAGAAGCGTCTGATGTTCCGCAAGGGGTTCAACTTCTTCCTCGTTTTCACAATGTGGTTCAGCGCCGGCATGGTGCCTCAGTACCTGAACTATCTTGCAACAAAGCGTGCGTTCCAGGGCATTGGAATCATGGACGACAAGTGGCTCGTAGTTATCGCTATGGGTATGCAGGCTATGAACATCATTCTCCTGCGTAACTCATTCGAGAGTGTACCGTCGGAGATAGAAGAAGCTGCGATAGTGGACGGTGCAACGGAGATGCAGGTACTCCGGAGGGTTTACCTGCCGATGAGCAAATCGATACTTGCTACTGTGGCGCTGTTCTTCGGAATATCGCGCTGGAACGGATACTTCTGGGCGAGACAGATGATCTCCAACACGAACGAACAGCCGCTTCAGGTTTATCTGAGACTGCGACTTGAAGAATACTCCGACCCGGAGCTTACGACGAACTGGCAGATGAGCCACAGTTATGCGCCGGACTCGGTGATCTACGCACTCATTGTGTGCTCGATAATACCGATACTTGTTATCTACCCGTTCATACAGAAGTATTTCGCCAAGGGCGTGAATATGGGCGGTGTAAAAGAATGATCGCGATGTCGGACGCAGGGCTTCATGCGCTCTGCGGTTGATATATAAAGGACTTTCCGGGAAGTGAGAAATCCCGACAAAGTAAAACGTAAATATATCCAAAGGAGGATACAAATGAAGACAAAGAAGATAACGGCATTGATCCTTTCAACGGTGCTTGCATCGACCGCTATGCTTTCCGGATGCGGTGGCGGAACAACATCGGGCGGCAGCGGTGACAGCGGAAATGCCGCAACTACCACAACAGCCGGTACGACAAAGTCAGGAGAGACCAACGGTGATGCCGGTACACAGCCGGCCGAGACCAAGGAACAGCCTACAGAAACACTTACTGCCGATGCACTCACATACGCACCCGGCACGGTACTTCGTACAGCCTGCGGCTACAACAGTGACAAGACAGGTATGAGCTTCACGGCAGACCTTGCAGGTGAAGGCATTACCCTTGCCGACGGTAAGACCTATAACTCCGGCGACCTTAAGCCCACATGGCAGGAAGTAGAGAAGATACTTGAGATCAAGATCGAAGATAAGTATCAGGGCAACAACGCAACCAATGAGTACCAGTACTGGGATGCACAGCTCGATCAGGTCGATATGCTCAGCGGTACAGCTACGCTCCTTTCCGAGAACGGACAGCAGGGCAAGCTTGTCAACATAGCAGAACATCTCGATGAAATGCCTAACTTCAAGGCTTATCTCGAAGCTAACCCGATCGTTCGCCTTTCCATTACCGGTGCGGCAGCAGGCCCGAACGCAGGCGCTATCTATTTCTCTCCCTACTTCGACGGTGTTGACGATATTGAGCGTATGCCCCTTATGAGAACCGACTGGGTAGAGAAGCTTCTCAACGGTTCCGGCGAATTTGCGGCTGACAAGTGCAACTTTACCGCAACTCCCGCTTACACACCTTTCATGCCCACTTCCGGCAGCATCGACATTGAAGTTGTAAAGGCTGACGGTTCCGCACTCGAAACAATCAAGAAGAATTATGATGCTTACGGCAATATCGTTGACAAGATGAACGCTGTCGGCGCTATGGACGGTGTTTCTGCTGTCAATATGCTCCGTGAGTATATCGACAAGACATACGACGGATACTATGGCGAAAACAGAGCTGACCTCTTCATCGGTCAGAACGCTGCATGGGATGTTGATGAGCTCGTAGCACTTCTCCGCTGCGTAGTTGCCAACCCCCAGACACTCAACGGTACAGAAAGCGTACAGGGTCTCCACAGCCGTGAGGACAACAACAACCAGAGACGTGTTGATATGTTCCGTTTCGCAGGTTCGCTCTTCGGTGTACGTGGTCTTGAATCCAGACTCGACTACCTCTATGTAGGCACAGACGGCGACCTCCACGATGCACGTAACGAGACTGCTACATATGAAGCTCTCTCCAAGATGCACGACATGGTAACAGAAGGCCTTATTTCTCAGGCATTCGTTAATGCAGAAGAAGTCAAGACAGAAAAGTACCTCGCTGATGACAGTGGTTTCATGCACTATGACTACAACCAGACACAGACCGCTTACAACGCTACTGTTCTTGATACTGCAAACGGCGAAAAGTACATGGCAGTTATGGTTCCTGTTTCCCGTTGGAATGACGGTACAGAGAAGTATATGAGATTTACAGAGTCCTGGCGTTCTGTCAAGACAGACGGTTGGGCAATCTCCATTGCCGGCGTTGGCGGCAATACCGATAAGCTCAATGCTTGTCTCAAGCTCATCGACTATGCTTACAGCCCCGACGGTCAGGTCCTCATGTCCTACGGCCCCGATGCTTTCGTTAAGCATGACGATGCAGGCAATGTTGTAACATTCGACTTTAACGGCAGACAGTGGCCGGTTATTTCCGATAAGTCCTACGAAGATCTCTGGGCACTCCAGAACGGTAACTACACAAACTATGCACGTTACTACATCGGTTCTACACTCAGCTTCGTAAAGAGCCAGGCGTTCGAGTATCAGTGCACACATGAAGTCGGCAAGGAAGGCGCAGGTCATATCTCCAGAGCTATCGCTCTCGGTTCTATAAAGCACCCTGCACTTGCGATCGCTGACAACTCATGGTACACATCTGTTCCTGCTGTACTTCCGCAGGAAGTTGCAGAGGCGAACGCTATAAATGAGCTTACACAGCTCAGCGCTTCCGGTATGTTCGGTGCTGCAAAGGATCAGATGAACCTTCTTGTTGACATCATAAGCAAGGGCTTCACAGGTGAAGCCGGCGCAGATGCAGCCGCAACAGCGGACAAGATCTCCAAGTCTGTCGCAGACGGCGGCTGGGGCGGTTCAACTTACCTCGCACGCAGAAACGAAGCATGGAAGAGACTGCTCATGTTCTACAAGAGCATCAACGGCTGATTAACAGTCTGATAATAATCCTGACCCGTTTCCGACGGGTCGGGATATAACAAGAAAACATTTCCCCCTGGAGTAATATCGGTATTATTGTCGGGGAAGGACGACCTTCCCCGCGTAATACCGGATCCCGGTCAGAGTACAGATGTCAGTTATCTGTATTCTGACGGAGATCCGGCTGAGAATAAAACATTTTATATATAAAGGAAGGCTGCTTATGTATAAAAAACAAATGCTAATGCAAAAAATCGTGTGTATGATGACGCTCATAGCTTCCGCACTTGTATTCGTAAGCTCTCTCGGGCTTTCCACCGATCTGTATGATGCGCTCTCCAAAACGATACTCTATCCGGACTATGACCTTGAATACACTTCGGTCACGGGTTCGAGAGTGTACTATGATATGTTCGGGTTCAACTCGGCATTTACAGTTGTCGGCATAGTACTGATCCTTGTGAACGTTCTGTTGTTTCTTACCAACACGCATTCACGCAGAAAATACTACATCGGCAACTACATAGCTACCGGTCTTTCCGTTGCTGCCGCTATAGGCGTTTCTGCATGGTGCATACCGCAGATCGCTGATTATAAATCACAGTTTCAGAACAATGTTGATTTTGAGCAGCTCAAAGCGTTTTCAAAAGACTGGGGTACATTATATATAGGGCCGGAAGATACATTCTGGTTCGATATATGTTTCGTTGTGTTCGGAATATTGCTGCTGTGTGCTGCGTTGCTTGTTCTCAACTGCATTTTCAAGGTCAAGGTTATGAAAGCTGAACAGCGTGCTATCGGTAGCGGAAAGGAAGTGCAAAATGGCTGAGATGAAAGTGGAAACGATCAGAAAGGATCGGCTTAGATTTACAAAGAATAAGCTTTTCGCAAATCTGATCATTCTTTCAATCGTTATGAACGCTCTGTATTTTGTCAACATTTACAGAACTGATGTCGGCAACTATTACTACAGTCTCATGATAGGCGCTTCCGTTGTTTATAACCTTGTATTCATGCTCGTTGCATTTCTTGCGTCTGAGGGCGTGAAGAACTACAAGATCGGGTATGGTTACGCGGCTATCGTACTTGGGCTTCTTCAGGCAGGAAGAATCTTTTACCTGCCCATGAATGCACTTAATACGCCTAATCCCAAGGTAGGTGCCGAGAACACGACGGTAATGACGGGCGGTCAGTTCTCTTTCGTAGCGATTTGTCTTGGCATATCTGCGGTACTGCTCATTGTTGCGGGCGTTACGGGCATCATGAAAACAATGACGCTCAACAGCTACCGTGCCGAGCTTGAAAAAAACAGTAAGAGGGATTAACCATGAGCGATCTTAAACTAAAACATCTCGAAAAGGTTTATGACAATAAAGTCAAGGCTGTTCATGATTTCAACCTTGATGTAAAAGACGGCGAGCTTATTGTTCTTGTCGGACCGTCCGGCTGCGGAAAATCAACGACTCTGCGTATGGTAGCGGGACTTGAGGATATATCTTCCGGAAGTCTTATCATTGACGGAAAAGATGTCACAAAAATGCCGCCGAAAGACCGCGATATAGCCATGGTATTCCAGAACTACGCTCTGTACGGCCACATGACGATATATGAGAACATGGCGTTTTCCATGATGCTCCGTAAAGAAGATAAGAACGTGATACATCAGAAGGTCCTTGCCGCGGCGGAGATACTCGATCTTACAAGCCAGCTCAACAAGAAACCGAGCCAGCTTTCCGGCGGTCAGCGGCAGAGAGTCGCAATGGGTCGTGCTATTGTCCGTACCCCAAAGGTATTTCTGTTCGACGAACCTCTCTCTAACCTTGACGCAAAACTCAGAAGTGCTACACGTCGCGAGATATTACTGCTTCATAAGCGCCTGAATGCGACGATGCTGTATGTAACTCACGATCAGACCGAGGCTCTGACTCTTGCGGACAGGATAGTATGTATGTCTATGGGTCATGTTCAGCAGATAGGGACACCGCTCGAACTCTATGATAATCCTGCAAACCTGTTTGTGGCAAGCTTTATCGGACTTCCGCCGATGAATCTGTTCGATGTGGAGATCCGTAACGGTAAGGCTGTATGCGCAGACTTTGAAGTCGATCTTTCCGAAGAAGATAAAGAGATCCTTTTACCGTATGAGGGAAAGACGGTGACTATGGGTGTTCGTCCGGAAAATGTGACGGAAGGCGGACATATCGGAGTAGATGTGTTCTCAAATGAGAACCTGGGATATAATACACTTGTTAACGGTACAGCGGGCAAGCACAAGATAACCTGTAAATTCCGTGACTGGTGTACATACAAAGCGGGCGATAAAGTCATGGTCTCCTTCACGAAGAAGCACTTCTTTGACAAGGATACGACCAAAGCCATAAGATAACAAGGGAGAAATACAGATGGCAGATCAGAAGACAAAAAAACAAGGACGCGGCATCAGGGAAGTGTTCCGTAAATACATGGTCGCCCTAAAGCGCTCGCCTCAGTCTATACCGCTTGCGACGCTTATCGTCGCGTTCCTTATGTATTCTCTTAACCTTTCCTCCATAGCAAATACTACCGCGAGGATCAACGGTGCAAATATGGGACAGTGTGAGTTTGTGGCTATGCTGTTTTCGATACTTGCGTTTGTAGTGTTCCTCAGAGCATTCTCCAAGCGCAAAAAAGCAAACAAGGTCATGTTAGGCCTGCTCGGCGGTATGCTCGCACTGCTTATATTCGTTGATGTGGTTTATATCACTCGTATTATAAGTGCCACCACACGTTCGGAAAACAAGATAATCATTGATGAAAGTTCAAGATACATAAGTACGGCTCAGAATGTGGTCACGCTGCATGTAGTGTTCATAGGAGTAACAGCGCTGCTGCTCATAACGCTTCCGCTTTACTCGAAAGCTATCAGGAAAATAAAGACTTCTATCGATGTCGAGGGCAACGGGAATATGGCTGCTATCGATATAGATGACGACGACCGGTGATATATGGCTAATAAGAAGAAAAAGCAGATTTCAGAGCCGGCGGAACGATCGGCAGCTGATTATTACAACCTTAAGACTGATGCTGTAGAGCGCCTTGTCAATGCAGAAAACGCTCCCGAAGTATCGGAGGCAGAGATCAACAGATACAGATCGAAAAAGAAGATCCGTATCCCCGCGTGGCTGAAGATAATATTTGTAAAATTCTGGTTCGCTGGTGCGGTGTGCTATTTCTTCCTGTGGGGACTCGGAATGTACTTGCAGGGTATTGAACTTATGCTGGTGCTGGCGATCGGACTCGGTGTGGTGACCGATGTTCTGACGAACAGGTTCCTGCGGCGGTTCGAGCCTACGGAAGGTGCTTATGATAAGTGGATGATGGTGACGACGAGAAAGTTCTGGTCGATATTTCTCAACGTTCTCTATGCCGGAGTCCTTTTGTACTGTGTGTTCCGTACATACTACGGGATTAATGTGCTGATGGGTGTTAATCCTGATGTCGGACACACGGAAGAAGAGGGTATGCTCGGTGTCGAACCTATACTTTTCGGACTGTTTTACCTTGGGTTCGATATGCTGCTTATACTTATGAAAAACACTTTGATAAAGATATTCCGCGATGCCGAGAAAAAAGTTAACGGCAGCGGGAAATAATATGGAGATAAAATGATAAAGACACTGTTTACAGGCTCTGTGAGCGCCTGCTTTGAGCTCGATAACGACAGCGCTTATCGCTGTGATAATGAATATTCAGTCAGGCTCGACGGAGCGACGCTTTTCACTTCGGATACCAACGTTTTTTCACTTTTCGGACTGAAGCCGGACAGAGAATATACTGTAAGCGTTTCAGATCATGGTGAGATCAGATTCCGGACTATGCCTGAGGCCTGTGCGGTGAATGTCAGAGATTTCGGAGCAGTCGGCGACGGTATGACTGACGATACACAAAGCATACAGACGGCCGTTAACTGTCTGCCGCCGGGCGGAAGACTCTGCTTTCCGGAGGGGGTGTATCTGACCGCCCCCATTACGCTAAAAAGTCACATAACGATAGATGTTTCGGAAAATGCCGTGCTGCTTGGCTGCACGGATACTTCAAAGTATCCGGTGATACCCGGGACTGCGCCTGACACCGAGACCGGCGAAGAAGTGCATTTCGGTGCATGGGAAGGCAATGCGGTGCCAATGCACCAGTCGCTTATTTTCGCTGAGTACGCCGAGGACATACAGATCGTAGGCAGAGGAAAGATAGACGGAAATGCGCAGAACAGTGAATGGTGGATAAATGTTAAGGAACGTCAGATCGCACGTCCGAGACTGATGTTTTTCAACCGCTGCAAGAACATAACGATACATGGCATAACAGCGCAGAATTCTGCGTCGTGGCAGTTCCACCCGTATTTTTCGCAGGATCTCAGGTTTTTCGATATTTTGGTAAACGCGCCAAAGGACAGCCCGAATACCGATGCGCTTGACCCGGAAGCCTGTGACAATGTTGAGATCATCGGCTGCCGTTTCAGTGTCGGCGATGATTGTATTGCAATAAAATCGGGAAAGATAGAGCTCGGAAAAAAATTCAGGAAGCCTGCCGATCATCATACGATCCGCAACTGTCTCATGCAGAACGGACATGGTGCCGTAACGCTCGGCAGCGAAATGGCCGGCGGTGTTAAAAACCTCACTGTTGACAGATGCGTATTCAGCCGGACAGACCGCGGACTTCGCATAAAGACCCGCCGCGGACGAGGAAAATACGCGGTGATCGACGGTGTGACTTTCGAGAATATCCTGATGGACGGTGTTATGACCCCGATCGTTATGAATATGTGGTACAACTGCTGTGACCCGGACAGATATTCGGAGTACAATACGACACGCGAAAAGCTTCCGGTTGACGACAGAACACCCTATCTCGGCAAGTTCACATTCCGCAATATGAAGTGCCTCAACTGCCACGTTGCAGCCTGCTACTGTGACGGTCTGCCAGAAATGCCGATAGATGAGATAACCGTTGAAAACATAGATTTCACCTATGACCCGGACGCGAAAGAGGGCGTTCCCGCGATGAAGAACAACGCCGTTAAGATGCGAAGGGCAGGAATGTATTTCGATAATGTCAGAAAGCTTACCGTAAGGAACGTAAGTGTTGACGGCTGTGACGGAGAAGAGCTTGAAACGCATAATGTCGGCGAGCTCATCAAGGAGTAAAAATGTACGAAAAGTATAAGGATATCGACAGATATATTGAGAGACTGCTTGACGGCTCCACTCCCGACAAGCCGCTGTGGAATATAGAAAAGATAATTGAAGGAAAACCGCCTGCGTGGAACTACATAGACGGCTGTATAATCACCGCACTTCTTGAAGTTGCAAAGATCACCGGCAAAAATAAGTATTATGATTTTGCGGAAAGCTTCATCGACTGGTATGTCCGTGAGGACGGTACCATCGTCGGCTATTCGCAGGAAAAATACAATCTCGATGATGTGAACGAAGGGCGCGTACTGTTCGATCTGTATAATGCGACAGGCAAGGAAAAATACAGAAAAGCGATAGAGCTCCTGCGTGAACAGCTTGAAAAGCAGCCCCGCACAAACACCGGAAATTTCTGGCATAAACAGATATATCCGAACCAGATATGGCTTGACGGTCTGTATATGGCGCAGGTATTTTATCTTAGGTATCAGCAGGAGTTCGGAAACGGTGACTGTTCCGATACAATGGATCAGATACGAAATGCAAGACGGTTGATGTTCGATGAAAAAAAGAAGCTCTACTATCATGGATGTGACTGCTCTAAAACAGCGTTCTGGGCTGATAAGCAGACAGGCTGCTCGAAGAACTTCTGGCTGCGTTCAATAGGCTGGTTTACTGTGACTCTTGCAGACATCATAGGTTATATAAATAATGACTCCGACAGGAAAGAGCTTATCGCTCTGTTCCGCGAGATCATAGACGGTATCGCTCAGTATGCAGACCCGCAGACGGGTATGTATTATCAGGTAGTTGACTGCGGCAGACGCGAGGGTAATTACCTTGAAACCAGCGGCAGCAGTATGATCGCTTATGCAATGATGAAGGGCGCAAGACTCGGTGTTCTCGACAGTAAGTATTCTGATATCGGACATCGGACTTTTGACGGCATTTGTAACAAATATCTGAAGATAAGCGAAAGCGGAGAGCTCGCTCTTGGCGGAATCTGCCTTGTGGCCGGTCTCGGACCGGAGAACAACAGGCGCCGTGACGGAACGTATGAATACTACATCTCAGAACCCGTGGTCGAAAATGACGCAAAGGGTGTTGCTCCGTTCCTGCTGTGCTACACAGAGGTAATGAGGAGAGTTCAGCAGAAATAAAGGATTTACACAAACTATCATGAAAAAAGTTAAAATCGCTTATATCGGCGGCGGATCAAAGGCATGGGCAAGAGTTTTTATGACGGATCTTGCGCTTGCTGATGATCTGGGAGGAGAGATCGCTCTGTATGACATCGATATTCCCGCCGCACAGCTTAATAAACAGATAGGAGCACGTATAAACGAAGCTCCCGAAACGATAACCAGATGGGATTATAACGTTTACGAAGCTCTTGGGGATGCGCTTGACGGTGCGGATTTCGTGGTATGCTCGATACTTCCGGGAACATTCGACGAAATGGCGGCTGATGTTCATTTCCCCGAAGAATACGGCATATACCAGTCCGTAGGTGATACCGTAGGTCCGGGCGGTGTGTTGCGAGCTATGAGAACAGTCCCGATCTATGAGTATTTTGCCCGTGAGATAAAGGCTCACTGCCCCGGTGCATGGGTGCTTAATCTTACAAATCCTATGACGGCGTGCACTAAGACGCTGTATGATGTATTTCCGGAGATAAAGGCTTTCGGCTGCTGTCATGAGGTTTTCCATGCACAGGAATTCCTCTGCTGCGTTGCAAAGGAAATGCTCGGTGTCGAAAGACCTCACCGCAGCGAAATTAAGATAGATGCCTGCGGTGTCAATCACTTCACATGGATTACGGAAGCGGAGTACAACGGCACGGATATGCTCGGGATACTGCCTGAGTTTATAGACAGGTTCTATGAGACCGGCTACTGTGAGCGTGAAGGAGTTGCTCCCGGCGATTTCCGCGGTGATCCGTTCCTTTACGGAAACAAAGTAAAAATGGATCTTTTCCGACGTTTCGGCGTTCTTGCCGCCGCAGGCGACAGACATCTTGCGGAGTTTATGGACAGATCATGGTATATAAAAAATGAAGAATGCGCCGAAAGCTGGCTCTTCCACCTTACTTCGGTAGATTACCGGAAAAAAGATATGAGGGAGAAGATCGAACGTTCACACAGGCTTGCTGACGGCAGCGAGAAAATTGAGGTAAAGCATAGCGACGAAGAGTGCGTTGAGCTTATAAAAGCTCTGGCCGGAGTCATTCCACCGCGCATATCAAACGCCAATGTAATAAATGTCGGACAGATGCCCGATCTTCCTTTCGGTTCGGTCGTAGAGACAAACTGTGTTTTCTCACAGAACAGCCTCAAGCCGATCACTGCGAAGAGACTTCCGCGTGACGTGAACGCACTTGTTCTCAGAAACGCGATCAATATAGAAAATACTTACTATGGCATAAAAGAACGTAGTTTTGACAGGATATTCGAGGCGTTCATGAACCAGCCGTTATGCAGCGGACTTTCGCTTGAAGACGGCCGCGCTTTGTTCAGGCGAATGGCGAAGGCGACCGGGGAATACCTTAAAGACTATTATCCCATGGAGAAACTTTAAAGTGGGAGACGCGTTTTTATTTGCTGCGAACGCCGTATTGCCTATCGTATTGTTGATAGCGCTCGGCTACTTCATAAAGCGTATCGGGCTTTTGAGCAAGAGTTTTTTCGATGCAGGAAACAAGCTGCTGTTCAGAGTTCTTCTGCCGGTGATGCTTTTCTGCAATGTCTATAAGATCGAACGCCTTTCAGAAGTCAACCCCTTATTTGTCATATATGGTATAGGTGCGGTCGTAGTGGTTTTTCTGCTTGCGATCCCGATATGCTGCTGGTTTACAAAGTACAGCGGTAAGCGCGGCGTGCTTATACAGGGAATATTCCGTTCAAACTACGCCATAATCGGAATACCGCTTGCGGAGTCGCTTTTCGGCGCTGCCGGTGCCGGTGCGGCGGGAGTTATGTCGGCATTCTGCGTACCGGTTTTCAACATACTCGGTGTTATCTCACTGACTCTTTTCAATGGAAGCCCCGAAAAGAAAAAGGCAGATGTCGGTAAGATCTTACTCGGTATAGTGAAGAATCCGCTTATTATCGGTACAGTCGCAGGGCTTCTTGTCCTGTTTGTGCGCGGATTGTTTGAGCAATTCGATCTGAGTTTCAGACTAAGCGATGTAACTGTGCTGTTCAAGGTGCTTGAAAGTATAAAGGCTTGCTGCACACCGTTTGCGCTGATAGTTCTTGGCGGACGGTTTGAGTTTTCGGCAGTGGCAAGACTTCGAAAAGAGATAATATTCGGTACTGTGATGAGAAATGTTGCAGTTCCGGTCATAGGACTTTCGGCCGCGTATCTTCTGATGCAGCCCCTCGGTTTATCCGGCGAGCATTTCGCAACGTATATCGGGGTGTTTGCAACGCCGGTAGCTGTTTCATCCGCTATAATGGCGAAGGAGATGGGCGGTGACGATGACCTTGCAGGTCAGCTCGTTGTCTGGACGAGTATTTGCAGCACGGTCACGATATTTGTTTATGTAACGGTCCTGAAAATGCTCGGTATTTTTTGAGCGTATATCAACCGAATAATTTTTCCGGAAAAATGGAGGTAATAATATGATTCTGGATCAATTCAGCTTAAAAGGCAAGGTCGCGGTAGTTACCGGCAGCAATACCGGACTCGGACAGGGAATAAGCAAGGCTTTCGTTGAAGCGGGAGCCAAAGTGCTCGGTGTTTCAAGATCTCCCAGCGACGATACGCAGAAGATGCTTGGCGAGGAGAACTTTGTTTACATCACAGCCGATCTTTCCTCTCTCGATCCTGTCGAGACTATTATCAACACAGCTGTTGAGAAGTTCGGCAGACTTGATATACTTGTCAACAATGCAGGTATAATCAAGCGCGAGGACAGTATAGATTTCTCGGTAGAAAACTGGGATGTCGTAATGAACACAAACTGCCGGACACTTTTCTTCCTTTCACAGGCTGCCGCAAAGCAGTTCATGAAGCAGAAGAGCGGCGGAAAGATAATCCAGATAGCGAGTATGCTCTCGTACCAGGGCGGTATAAGAGTTCCGAGCTACACCGCAAGCAAATCCGCAGTAAAGGGAATTACGATGACAATGGCCAACGAGTGGGCGAAATACGGCATCAACGTAAACGCTATTGCTCCGGGATATATGGCGACAAACAATACAGAAGCTCTGCGCAATGACGAGAAGAGAAGTGCGGATATTCTTGAAAGAATACCGGCCGGTCGCTGGGGCACACCCGATGACCTTATGGGTGCGGCGGTATTCCTTGCTTCCTCGGCAAGTGACTATGTGAACGGTTTTACACTGGCTGTTGACGGCGGCTGGTTAGCCAGATAAATCAGAAATATTCGGAAGGACAAAACTGAAATGGACAACAAAAAATTTCTTGAACAGCTTGAATGTACAGGTATAGTTCCGGTAATCAAGCTTGAGAACACAGCAGATGCTGTAAATCTTGCAAAAGCTCTTTACGACGGCGGTATCAGATGTGCAGAAGTGACATTCCGCGCAGAGGGAGCCGATAAGGTCATTGCGGATATGGCAAAAGCGTATCCGGATATGCTTGTCGGAGCCGGTACCGTACTTACTACCGAACAGTGCGACCGTGCTATTGCTGCCGGTGCAAAATTCTGCGTAGCGCCTGGTCTCAACCCGACAGTCGTAAAGCACTGCCTCGACAAGGGCGTGCCCTTTACTCCGGGTGTTGCAAACGGCTCGCAGATAGAGCAGGCAATGGAACTCGGACTTGATTTTGTAAAATTCTTCCCCGCAGAGCAGGCGGGCGGACTGCCTTACATCAAGGCAATATCCGCGCCCTATTCGTCGATGAAGTTTATGCCTACAGGCGGCGTCAACGAGAATAACCTCAACACTTACCTTTCATTCAAAAAGATCGTATGCTGCGGCGGAAGCTGGATAGTTCCGGATAAACTCGTAAAGGCGGGCAAGTGGGAAGAGATCACGGCGCTTTGCCGTTCTGCGGTGAACAAGATGCTCGATTTCCAGATGGTACATATCGGTATCAACTGTGATAACGAGAACGAAGCAGGCGATGTTTCCTCGAAGTTTGAAAAAATGTTCGGCTGGACACAGAAGATCGGCAACAGCAGCATTTTTGCAGGATCGTTCATAGAGTGCATGAAGTCCCCGTTCAAGGGCACAAAGGGACATATCGCTGTATCCACGATAAATGTGAACAGAGCGGTATATCAGCTTAAGTTACAGGGTATAGAAGCGGATATGTCCTCTGCAAAATACGATGCCGACGGCAGAATGACAGTTGTCTATCTCAAGGACGAAATAGGCGGATTTGCTGTTCACCTTGTAGAAAAGAAATAAAAGGAGAAACAAAAATGGCTAAAATAGTGACAATGGGCGAGATAATGCTCAGACTTTCTACCCCGAATAATGAGAAGATCATTCAGGCAGACGAATTTGACATCAACTATGGAGGCGGCGAGGCAAATGTTGCCGTATCGCTTGCTAATTACGGGCACGAGGCTGAATTCGTGACCGCAGTACCGGATAACCCGATCGGCGCAGCTGCAGTTGCAGCGCTTCGCAAGTATAATGTAAAGACCGATCATATCGCAAAATGCGGAGAGAGACTCGGCATATACTTCCTTGAAACAGGCGCTTCACTCAGAGCATCGAATGTTGTCTATGACCGCGCGCATTCCTCTATATCTACCGCCGACGCTTCCAAGTTTGATTTTGACGACATATTCAAGGATGCCGACTGGTTCCATTTCACAGGTATCACTCCCGCGATATCCGACCTTGCTGCGGAGGTAACAGAGGTTGCCCTGAAAGCCGCAAAAAAGCATAATGTAACGGTTTCATGCGACCTTAACTTCCGTAAGAAGCTTTGGTCTTCCGAAAAGGCACAGAAGGTAATGACAAATCTTATGCAGTACGTTGATGTGTGCATCGGAAACGAGGAAGACGCCGAAAAGGTACTCGGCTTCAAGCCGGGCAATACCGATGTTACAAAGGGCGAACTGGAGCTCTCTGGCTATGTTGATATCTTCAACCGCATGATAGATAAGTTCGGATTCAAATATGTGATCTCTTCTCTCCGTGAGAGTCATTCCGCTTCCAACAATGACTGGTCTGCGTGCATTATGGACGGAGCGACAAGAGAATTCTATCATTCAAGAAAATACAACATCAATCCTATCGTTGACCGCGTTGGCGGAGGCGATTCATTTGCAGGCGGTCTTATCTGCGGCCTCAATGACGGCAAGGACTTCAAGGCAGCACTTGAATTTGCTGTAGCTGCTTCCGCGCTCAAACACACAATTCCCGGAGACTTCAACCTTGTTACCCGTGCAGATGTCGAAACGCTTGCGGGCGGTGACGCTTCCGGCCGCGTTCAGAGATGATGAAGCTTTTTATCCGTGCGCATGACCTTGGCGTAAAAGGCGAGGAGAACATTACCGCGAAGCTTGACGAATATGATATCGACGGCGTTCAGCTTGTGACATACAAATGTCTTGACGGGATATCATACACAGCCGGTTCCGTCACGGCGGAAAGAGCGGCATCGTTCAGAAACGCGTTTGAGAAAGCCGGGAAAACGGTCGCACTCATCGGTGCTTATTTCAATCCCGTCCATCCCGATGAAAACAAGATAAAAAACGGCATTGCGGTATTCAAGGATCATATCGCGCTGGCAAAAGAGTTCGGCTGTGACAGGGTCGGTTCGGAGACCGGTTCCTATAACGGTGACAAGTGGACTTATCATCCGCAGAACCGTACCGAGGAAGCTCTTGACCGTGTAGTGGGCACGTTCTCGGATCTTGCGGATCGCGCAAAGGATTATGGCGTCAACGTATGTATGGAAGGCGCATTTGGTCATGTATGCTGGAATGTCCGGACGCTGGATAAAGCAGTAAAGCGCATCGGCAGAAGCAATATCCGCTTTATCTTTGACCTGTACAACTACCTCGACGGGTCGAATGTGAAGACAATGTACGACATACTTGCGGAAGGTTTACAGACTTTCGGTGACAGGATATGTGTTTTTCACATCAAGGACTGTGTTATAAACGATGACGGTTCGCTGAAACAGGTCGGTGTAGGCAAGGGAATATTTGACTATGGCAGGATAATTCCTGAGATACGGAAGGTTTGTCCCAATGCTGACCTTGTTCTTGAAGGAACGACGGGTGACGATATAGCACCTGCGGTAAGTCATCTGAAAAAGTTCATATAGTTTAAAGGAGACGATAATAATGAAGTTTGATATCAGATATGCGAATCATCCCGATGATTCGAGATACTACGACACGGAGAAGCTCCGTAAGAATTATCTTATCGAAAAAGTATTCGTTAAGGACGAGATAGCGCTTACATACTCGCATCAGGACAGAATGATAGCAGGAGGAGCAATGCCGGTTGACGGAGAGCTCAGACTTGGTATCACGAAGGAGCTCGGAACAGATTATTTTCTCGAAAGAAGAGAAATGGGTCTTATAAATGTAGGCGGAAAGGGAACAGTGGTTCTTGACGGCAAGGAGTACACTCTTAACTACAAGGACGGTATGTACATCGGAATGGGAACAAAAGAAGTTGTTTTCCGCTCTGACGATCCCGCAAAGCCGGCAAAGTTCTATCTCAATTCCAGCCCTGCACACAAAACCTATCCTATAGTTTACATCACAAAGGATAAGGCTAACCACAGACCTCTCGGAAGCGGCGAGAATATGAACAAGCGCGTTGTAAACCAGTATATCCACCCTGCGGTATGCGAATCCTGCTCTCTTCAGATGGGTATGACCGAGCTCGATAAGTGCAATTCGTGGAACACAATGCCTTCTCACACTCATGAGAGAAGAATGGAAGTTTACTTCTACTTCGAGCTTGAAGGCGACAATGTAGTATTCCACTTCATGGGTCAGCCGCAGGAGACACGCCACATAATCATGCACAATGAGCAGGCGGTCATCAGCCCGAGCTGGTCTATTCACAGCGGTACGGCAACAAGCAATTATACATTCATCTGGGGTATGTGCGGTGAAAACCAGACATACGATGATATGGACAATATAAGCAATCTCGACCTTAAGTGAAAAATAAAAGGTCGCTGAATACTTACAGAAAAGTGTGGGCTTGAAGTTATGGCATATTTAACATTACGCGGTATCAATAAGATCTACCCAAACGGCTATCATGCCGTACATGATTTCAATATGGAGATCGAAAAGGGCGAGTTCATCGTTTTCGTCGGCTCATCGGGCTGCGGTAAATCCACTACTCTCCGAATGATCGCCGGACTTGAAAATATCAGTAAAGGCGAGTTCTATATTGACGGCGAAAAAGCGAACGATAAGGGTCCGCGTGAGCGCGGTGTGGCAATGGTATTCCAGAGCTATGCACTTTATCCTCACATGACGGTGTACGATAACCTCGCTTTCGGACTTACACTCCAGGGTGTTGACGATGATGTTATAGAACAGAGAGTACAGTCAACTGCGAAAATACTCGGTCTTACGGACTATCTCGAAAGACTTCCGAGAGAGCTTTCCGGCGGTCAGCGTCAGAGAGTCGCAGTAGGGCGCGCAATAATCCGTAAAGTCGATATATTCCTTATGGATGAGCCGCTCTCCAATCTTGATGCGAAGCAGCGTGTAACGATGCGCTCCGAAATAACACAGATCCATCGTGAGACCGGTGCAACCACCATATATGTTACACATGACCAGACCGAAGCTATGACAATGGCAGACAGGATAGTCGTTATGAAAGACGGCTATATCCAGCAGATAGGCACACCGTATGAGCTTTATTTCAATCCGGTCAATATGTTCGTAGCAGGATTTATCGGAGAACCGCCGATGAATTTCATCGAGACCACGATCCGGAACGGCAGACTTGATCTGAAAGAAAACAAGATCGACCTCGGTGCAGTTGCCGATCAGTCTGTGCTGGATCAGTATGATGGTCAGAAAGTGATATTCGGATTCCGTCCCGAGGCGGTAAAAGTCGTGATAGGCGGTGAGACTGTAAGCAAGGCGTACCATGTGCACTGCTTTACCAATCTCGTAGAGTTGCTCGGTGACAATACAAACGTTTACGTCAACTTTGACGGTGTAAACAGCATATTGAAAGTAGATCCCCACCAATCTCCCGATGTGGGATCCGACTTTGAGTTCGCTATACCTTTTGACAGCGTATATCTGTTTGACAAGAATACCGAAAAGCGTATAAAACTCAGAAAAGAATAGTTTGTACTGCTGTATTTTCTTCTCTGCCGGGTGCATGGTATAAAATACAGCAGACAATTGCAAGACAAAGGATAAAAACCATGAATGATCTTAACAGAACCACTCACCCCGCCAAAGACAGACCGATAAAAGTTTTGCAGTTTGGTGAGGGAAATTTCCTGCGCGCCTTTGTTGACTGGATATTACAGGATCTGAACGATAAAGGCGTTATAAATGCGAATGTTGCATTAGTTCAGCCTACACCCGGAGGACGGGTACGCGACCTTGAAAAGCAGGACGGACTTTACACTGTTTGTCTCGAAGGCTTAGAGAACGGCGAAAAGGTGCAGAGCCGTCAGGTCATTGATGTCCTGAGTGATTTTATCAATCCCTATACCGAATACAGCAAGTTTCTTGATTATGCGAAGAACCCGGAACTTGAGATCGTTGTCTCCAACACGACAGAAGCGGGAATTGCGCTCGACAGCACGGATACAGATTTTTCTGAGTGCCCGAAGAGTTTCCCCGGAAAGCTGCTTGCGTTTCTGAAAGCGAGATACGACCATTTCAGCGGTGACGTATCAAAGGGAATGGCGATAGTTCCGTGTGAACTTATCGATCACAACGGCGATGAATTGAAACGGATACTTGCCGAACTTGCAAAGATAAACGGAATGGATGAGAGCTTCATAAGCTGGCTCACCACTGCAAACCACTTCACCAACACGCTTGTTGACAGAATAGTTCCTGGTTATCCGAAGGACAAGGCAGCTCAGATATGCGAAGAAGAGGGTTACAATGATACAAGTATCGTCAAGGGTGAAGTATTTCACCTTTGGGTGCTTCAGAATGAACCTTTCGTATATGAAAAGCTTCCCGCAGACAAATCCGGACTCAATGTCATATTTGCAGACGATATAACCCCCTACAAGCAGCGCAAGGTAAAGATACTTAACGGTTCACATACATCAATGGTACCGATAGCTTATCTCTGCGGCATAGATACTGTTCGCGAAGCGGTGACCGACGCTGATGTGGGCAAATTCATCACAGAGCTTGCGAACGATGAAATAAAGCCGACAATAGACCTTCCCGCTGATGAAATGAACTCTTTTGTGAACAGCGTGGCAGATCGTTTTATGAACCCGTTCATACGTCACGAGCTTATGTCGATAGCGCTTAATTCCACAACGAAATTCAGAACGCGCCTGCTGCCGTCTTACAACGATTATCGTGCGAAGTTCGGAAAATCCCCGAAGCACATACTGTTTGCGTTTGCGGCACTTGTAGTGTTCTTCCGCGGCAAGCGGGGCGATGAGGATATTGAGATAAAGGACGACCAGGAATACCTTGATTTCTGGAAGGAAGTATGGCAGCTTTCCTCTGCTGCGGAAATAGCAAAAAAAGCGCTTTCTGCGGCTGATATCTGGCAGCAGGATCTTGATGAGGACAGCAATGCGGAACTTGTTGCCGGATATATCGGTGATATGCTGAATGACGGTATGAGGACTGCACTTAAGAGATTTTTAGGATAAAGATATATGAAAAAAAGCATTGTCATTTCTCCCGGTGACTCGGTGGGAGTTGCTCTCGCAGCGCTGAAAAAGGGTGAACAGGCTGACGGCGTCACGCTTGTCGAGGATATAGACAGAGGGCATAAATTTGCGCTGAAAGAGATCAGATCCGGCGAGAACGTCATAAAATACGGTGAGGTCATCGGCAGAGCACTCTGTGATATTGCACCGGGTGAGCATATCCACACACATAATATGAAAACCTGTCTCGAAGGTACGCTTGAGTATTCTTACAACAAGCGTGATATTGCTTTGGCATCACCCGGAATATCACGCACCGTGAATGTCTTTGAGCGTAAAAACGGCGAAGTCGGTATCCGCAACGAGCTTTGGGTGATACCGACGGTAGGCTGTGTAAATGCACAGGCGAAGGCTATCGTTAATTCGTTCAGGAAAAAGTACGGGGAGCCTGCCGGTATCGACGGCTGTTTTACTTTCACACACCCCTACGGCTGCTCACAGATAGGCGAGGATCACGAGCGCACAAAGCTGCTGCTCCAGAGAATGGTGAAGCATCCGAACTGCGGAGGAGTCCTTGTACTTGGACTTGGCTGTGAGAACAACCGCATGGATGTATTCCGTGAGACGCTCGGTAAGTATGACGAGAGCCGTACAAGATTTCTTGTGGCACAGGACGTTCCCGATGAGATCGCTGAGGGTGTGAAGCTGCTTGGCGAGCTGTATGAGAATGCCAGAAACGACAAACGTGTGCCTAAAGATATAAGCTGCCTTAAAGTAGGACTCAAATGCGGCGGCTCGGACGGTCTTTCGGGAATAACCGCAAACCCGCTTGTAGGAAGGTTTTCCGATTATATTGCGTCGGTTGGCGGTACTACAGTGCTGACAGAAGTACCGGAGATGTTCGGCGCGGAGCAGCTTCTTATGAACCGAGCAAAGGACGAACAGACATTCGGAAAGGTCGTTGATCTGATCAACGGATTTAAAGAGTATTATCAGAAAAACGGTCAGCCCGTTTATGAAAATCCGTCACCGGGAAACAAGGCCGGCGGTATCACGACTCTTGAAGACAAGTCGCTCGGCTGTACACAGAAGTCCGGAACACGCGAGGTATGTGATGTTCTGTTTGACGGCGACAGCCTGACGTCGCACGGGCTTAACCTTCTGAACGGACCGGGAAACGATATGGTAGCAGTGACAAATCTCGCCTGTGCGGGATGTCATCTCGTGCTGTTCACAACAGGACGAGGTACGCCGTTCGGAGGATTCGTTCCGACGATCAAGATATCTACAAATACCGATCTTTGGGAAAGAAAACCGAATTGGATAGATTTCAATGCCGGAAGTATTGTTGAGGGAGACTCGTTCGGGAAAAAGCTTGAGGAACTTACCGATCTCGTGGCAGAGGTGGCCAACGGGAGAATGACAGTGAACGAACGTTACGATTCCCGCGAAATAGCACTGTTCAAAACAGGTGTAACATTATAACACAAGGAGCACAACATGAAGAACTTTATGGATAAGGACTTTGTCCTCAAAAATCAGACAGCAGTAACTCTTTACGAAAATTATGCGAAGGATATGCCGATCTTCGACTTTCACTGTCATCTTCCGGTAGAGGAGATATACAATGACAGAAAGTTCGGCTCGATAACCGAATGCTGGCTTGGCGGAGATCACTACAAGTGGAGACTTATGCGTGAAATGGGCATCGACGAGAGTTACATGACCGGCGATAAGGACGATTACGAGAAGTTCCTGAAATATGCGGAAGTAATTCCATACGCTATCGGAAATCCGATACTTCATTGGACGCATATGGAACTGAAGCGTTATTTCGGTATAGATGAAGTTCTTTCTCCAAAGACCGCAAAAGAGATCTTCGATAAGTGCAACGAAAAGTTACAGACGCTTACCGCGAGAAAAATGATCACAATGAGCGGCGTAAAAAAGCTGTTCACGACCGATGACCCGATAGATGATCTGCATTACCATAAGCTGCTGAAAGACGACAAGACATTTGATGTAGAAGTTTATCCCGCTTTCCGTCCCGATAAGGCGATAAACATAGAGCTTCCGACCTATGTTCCTTATATCGGCAAGCTTGCTGAAGCAGCGGGAACGGAGATAAACGGCATTGACAGCCTGTGTGATGCTCTTACCGCACGTATTGAATATTTTGACAGTGTCGGCTGCGTGTGCTCGGATCACGCTCTCGATGTTGTGATGTTCATGCCCGCAGACAGGGACACCGTGGACGGAATCGTCAAGAAAGCGCTTGCAGGTGAGAACCTGACCCGCGAGGAGATCGAACAGTACAAGGGGTATATACTTGTCCACCTCGGAAAACAGTACGCTCGTCTGCATTGGGTACAGCAGTACCATATCGGCGCACTTCGCAACAACTCCAGAAGATATATGAGTATGCTTGGTCCCGATACCGGATTTGATGCGATAGAGGATCAGACTTTCGCAAAGAAACTTGCACTTCTGCTCGATACACTTGACAGCACCGATGAGCTGCCGAAAACAATTCTTTACTGCCTCAACCCGCGCGATAACGAAGTCCTTGCGGCTATGATAAACTGCTTCCAGCACGCGGGTGTTGTCGGCAAGATGCAGTTCGGCTCGGCATGGTGGTTCAACGACCAGAAGGACGGTATGGAACGCCAGCTTATGGCTCTTTCGCAGCTCGGACTTGTATCGAAGTTCGTGGGTATGCTGACCGACAGCCGCAGCTTCCTGTCCTATACCCGTCACGACTATTTCAGAAGGATACTCTGCAATATGTTCGGTACGCTCATCGAAGAAGGCGAATATCCGGACGACGTGGAGTTTGCAGGGCAGATAGTTAAGGATATCTGCTATAACAATGCGGTGAATTATTTCGCCAAGTAGTATATGATCATCTCGCCTGACCTGTGTAAAAACGGGTCGGGCGAAAGCCGCTTTTATTAATTGGATTTTTTCGGAGGAAAATATGTTCAAAAAGCTGGGTTTTCAGATCGTTTTTATCACCACTATATGTATTGCGGCAGTCATTACGCTGCTTATCACTGTCACTCTTTTTTCAATGCGCGCATATAACGACAGCATCATGCTCGAAAGAGCAGTTGTCGGTATGCAGGTGCTTGAAAACCAGGTACAGTCGGAGATAGATAAGCTTCACGACGCATACAAAAGTATGATAAAGGACGAGGGTGTTACAGTGTTCCTTCCATCTGCCGGAAAAAATCGTGATGTGTTTGATGCTGCGCTGAATGATGCGTTCGGAGGAAACAAGGATTTCTATCTGGTCGTTGCAGACAGCACCGGAAACATCACCTACAAATCCGACACCTACCCCCTCAGCTCCTTCGATTACAGCCAGGTGGCAAACGGAAAGGTGATAAAGGGCGTTGCGAGATGTGATGATGAGATCGTGGCAATATATGCAGATACAGCTAAACTTTACGGCGAAACTTATGTTATCTGCCTCGGATTCACTATGGGCGCTACGGACTGGCTTGACGACGTAATGAAAATATCCAACTGTGATGCCACTGTATGGAACCGGAACATAAGATATGCTACCACGCTCAAGCGCGACAACGGTGAACGCGCCACAGGAACCGACCTTAACGAAGATGTTCAGGAGGCAGTGCTGAAAAAGGAAGGCAAGTATGAGGGTCAGCACGATGTCGTAGACAGGCATTATTATGTTTCGTATCAGACAATGAAGGACTACGACGGCAACATTATCGGAGCATACTGGGCGGGTTCAAACGCTTCCGCGGCCGACGGAGAGTTTATGGTCGTAACGGCGATAGCGGTAATAATCGGTGTATTGGGCGCTGTAGGAATCGCGGCGTTTATATTCGTGTTCTGTCTGAAGCGCGTTACAAAGCCTTTGAAGAGTGCCGAAGAATATGCCTCCGAAATGCGTGCCGGTCAGCTTGATACAACAAACGTCACATATAAGTTCGCTGATGACGAAGTCGGACAGTTCGTTGAGATCCTTCGCGGCGCGAAGCGCAGTATGTGTGATGTTGTGGGTGATTCATCACGAATACTCGCGGCGATGGCGGACGGCGACTTTACTCAGGCTCCCTCGGTAGATTATCCCGGACTTTTTGAGGACATTAAGAAGAACCTGATTAAGATAGAGGACGATCTCGGGAATACGCTCAGCAGTATGAACGTTTCGTCAGATGAAGTGCTCTCAGGTTCAAATCAGATGGCGGAGGGCTCACAGTCCCTTGCAGACGGTACAACGAGACAGGCTTCCGCTATACAGGAGATCTCGGCGACGATCGCGGAAGTGTCATCTCAGATAGCTGCTACCGCCGAGAATGCCGCACATGCCGGTGATCTTTCCGCTCAGACGCAGGATAAGGTCAATCAGCAGGATCAGCAGATACAGAGCATGGTATCGGCAATGAACGAGATAAGTGATACTTCAAGAGAGATCGAAAAGATAATCAAGGCTATAGAGGATATATCGTTCCAGACTAATATACTCGCATTGAACGCGGCGGTGGAAGCGGCACGCGCCGGCGATGCGGGAAAAGGCTTCGCGGTGGTTGCCGATGAGGTTCGCAATCTTGCAAACAAATCCGCCGAAGCAGCAAAAAGCACATCATCGCTCATCACCGCTTCTATTGATGCGGTAGGAAAGGGAAGTGCGATAGCTTCCGCAACGGCTGAGTCGATGAAAGAGGTCAAGACAATATCTTCCGAAACTGCGGGACTGATAACTCAGATAGCCCGTGCGAGTGCCGAGCAGAACAGCTCCATTCAGCAGATCACTTCGGGTGTCGAGCAGATAGCACAGGTCATTCAGACAAACTCTGCGACGGCAGAGGAGACCGCAGCATCATGCGAGCAACTTTCCGGACAGTCGAAGCTGCTTAAGGATCAGGTTTCGAGATTCAGGATCAACAGGTGATCAATACAAATATGAAGGTAATAGATTTTCACACGCATCCGTATATTTCCTCCGATGAGTTCATGTGCTTCTATCCGGAATGCTTTGAGCCGTCACCGGAACAGCTAAGGAATGATGCGGAAAGGGCAGGAATATCGCATATCTGCGGGAGCGTTCTGCTGAAACGTCCTTATACCGCGGAGGAAGGCTTTTCGTACATAAAGGAGTGCAACGACAAGGCTCTTGCGCTGAAAGATAAGCTCGGAGATTTCTACACGCCCGGATTTCATATACATCCGTATTTCGTGGAAGAGTCGGTCGCAGAGATCGAAAGAATGGCGGACAGCGGGATCCGGCTGATAGGGGAGCTTGTGCCGTATATGCACTGGTGGAGTGATTATGCAAACGCGGGTCTGCACACCATACTCGAAGCTGCGGAGCAGTACGGAATGACTGTAAGCTTCCATACTATGAAGGACGAGCAGAAGCAGATGACGGAGATGATCGCGGCGCATCCGAAGCTTGATTTCGTTGCGGCGCATCCGAATGATAAGGAATTGTTCCTGCTTCATATAGAGAGACTGAAAAAATATGAGAATTTCCGGCTTGATCTTTCGGGAACAGGAATTTTCAGATACGGCCTTGTTGCCTATGGTACAAGAAAGGTCGGCGCAGAAAAATTTATTTTCGGGACAGATTACCCAATATGCAATCCGAGAATGTATGTTCAGGCGATATTACAGGAACCGATCACCGAAACGGACATGGAGAACATACTGTTTAAAAATGCGGCTGAATTGCTTGATCTCGAAGTCTGATATAATACAGTTCATATATTTAAGCGGATAATGATGTAATTTTCACTTCTGCCGTCGGTCTGACAGAGAAACTGCCCGCGGCGGTCATCATATTCATGTAAAACTATATATTCTGAAAATAAGGTAGGATCTGAAATATGTATAAGATAGAACAGCTTATTAGGTATAAATATTTTGCGGAAAAGATAGAGAAAAACGGATTGGATCACATAACAGATCCGCTTACGGGACTGATATCAAGACCATATATACTTGGTTTTGCCAAGTCGCTTATCGCCGATAATACACCGTTCTCTCTCGTTATGCTGGATCTTGATAATTTCAAATTCATAAACGATACCTATGGACACAGCACCGGAGACGAGGTGCTTCGTAGTGTATCGGACAGCCTTATCAATTACATCGACGGATTTGGAGTTGCCGGACGTCTGGGCGGCGACGAGTTTCTGTTCATTGATCTCAGGGACATAAAGTACGACGAAAAGAAAGCTTTTTTCACTGAGCTCTATACCGACGGACAAGTCCTTCGCAGAAATTATGAACTTACCGAGTGCAATCCTTTCATTACGGGAACATTAGGCTGTGCGACATTCCCCGACAATACGACCGATTACGATGAGCTTTTCTTGATGATAGACAAGACCCTTTACCGCGGTAAGAACAAGGGCAGAAACTGCTATATCATATATGTTGAAGAGAAGCATAAGAATATAGAGATAAAAAGACTTGCGGGTCACGGTATCTGTACGATGATGCAGTCTATAACAAGGCAATGCGAGCTTGTTCCGGGTGCGGATAACAAGTTTCACGCGGTGATCCCTCTTCTTATGGACGAACTCGGTATAACAGACCTTTACTATACGGATAAACATGGCATGATGCACTCCGTACTAAGAAAGGACTTCATAGAAGATGTGAGTGATATTGAGGAAATTACAAAGGATGATATTTATTACACGAATAACATCCACGAAGTTAAGGAACGCACTCCGTTATTCTATAATGTGCTGATCAAGCATGAAATGGAAACGGTGCTTGTGACGAGAATAGGATTTAAGGACGAAACCGACGGCTATCTTATATGTGCAGAACAGAGAAGCCACCGTATCTGGCAGGAGGATGAATGTGCACTGATCTATTTCCTCGCAAAGCTTATAGCTGTAGGAAAGCGGCTTGACGGAGACAAGATCACCGGCTGACATCTTGCTGAGTCTTTCTGCGCATAAGCCTGCAAACGAATATCTGAAATCGAGTATATGTTTTCTGAATAAATAACATTCATGTTGAAAAAAAGAGCAGTTCCGGATATTCCGGAACTGCTCTTATCGTTATAATAGCCGTGTCATCACAAAACGGAGTTGTCGGCGTGGCTTTATACGTAAATCGGTGGTGATACGACCATATTCGGAACAGTAACAGCTCCGAGTGCTATTTCTCCTGATGCTCCTTTATTTTTCCGGAACGATACGCGTCGAGCAGCATACGAAGGTCGTTTATCTGCTCAAGAAGCTCTCTGCCCTTGTCGGTGTCGGAGATGTTCGCGCGGCGTTCGAGCCGTTCAACAAGATGTATCTTCGGTGTGTGCTCGCTTTCGCCGGGAATGAAAGGGTAGTGCTCCGCGAGGTTGAGACTGTGTGAGTCGAAGATAAGCGTATAGCCTGCAATACCTGTGGTGTTCTGATATGCCTTTGAGATGCCGCCGTCTATGACGAACAGCCGGCCGTCTGCCTTGACGGGGTGTTCGCCGTATTTTATTTTTACAGGAACATGACCGTTGATGATATGTCCTTTTTCCACATCGTCAACGAAAAGCCGAAGCAGCCGCTTGCAGACGTCGGCTTTTTCCGAGAACGTGTAATACGCGTTGTAGTGTTCGGTGTGAAGCTCTTTGTCGTCAAGGAAATACCGCTCGAAAAACGCCATTTTGTCCTTGCCGTAAAGGGGAGATTTTGCGCCGCACCAGAGGTACAGCATATAGTCGCGTGCATAGTCCTTCTCTACGCCGTGGTGCAGGAAATACGCCTGTCTTGCGATCTCATCGAGCTTGTCGAGCAGCTCCTTTCCGCTGTATTCCGAGCCGTCTATCCACAGGCTTTGCAATGTGCCGTTCTCGTCGAGAGGCAGACAGCCGTGAAATAGCACGTTCCCGTTGCAGACCTTGTACATTGAGCCGTGCGCATACAGAAAACGTATGTGCCGGTGCAGCTTCTCACTGTGGCGGAATGTTGCGGAAAGCACCGACATAAGTTCTTTTTCGCCCGCCGAGAGTTCCAGCGGGTCTGACTTGTCAACTGTCGGGAAACGGGTATCTTTAAGCTTGTGCAGCCTGCCGTTTATCTCGATTGTGCCGCTGTCGAAATCTACGTGCTTGAACATTACGCGGTCGCGCATTTCCCACTCGGGGTATTTCTCCATAAGCTGACCTTCGAGTTTGAGCTGTATCACGGTTATTGCCTTGTGCATCTTCGCAACAAGTTTCGTGTCAACAGGGTCA
Organism: uncultured Clostridia bacterium; assembly: GCA_947168885.1. Classification (GTDB taxonomy): domain Bacteria; phylum Bacillota; class Clostridia; order Oscillospirales; family Ruminococcaceae; genus Ruminiclostridium_E. The sequence continues at coordinate 172,153 of CAMVNQ010000006.1, forward strand.
TAAATATTGTCGTCAAGCGTGCTCGGCATAAACAGTGCGCAGTCGTCGTCCTTGTATGTTTCTGCGGCAAATACCGCGAGCGCACGGAGGTTAAGCCCATAACCGTCCTCTAAAATATCGAAATTGTTGTAGCGCATTGAGATGCGTATAACATTTGCTATAAGCGCCTGATTTCCGGCTGCCGCGCCCATCCACGAAATGTCGTGGTTGCCCCATTGAATATCGATGTCATGGAACTTCATCAGCTCGTCCATTATTATATCGGCACGGGGTCCGCGGTCATAGATGTCTCCTATGATGTGCAGAACGTCAATGGACAGCGCTTGTATCGTCTTACAAAGTGCCTCGATGAAGTTTTCGGCAATATTGGTATTGAGTATTGTTTTGATTATTTCGTCGTAGTAGAAATCCTTGTTTACGTCGTCGGTGACATTCAGCAGCTCATCAAGTATGTATCCCATGTCTGCCGGAACACGTTTGCGGACGCGTGATCGGGTATATTTTGCCGATACAGCTTCAAGCACGATGATGAGCCGATATATGGTTATTCTTCGCCATTCGTCGTTAAGTTCCTCCGATGCCGCGAGATGTTTCAGCTCTTTCTCCGGGTAGTATATAAGCGTTGCAAGGCGCTCGCGCTCGGCATTTGGAACAGTCTTGCCGAGCACCATATCGATCTTGTCCTTTATCTTGCCTGAAGCGCTGCGAAGCATATGCAGGAATGCCTCATACTCGCCGTGCATATCGCTGAAGAAGTATTCGGTGCCTTTTGGAAGGCTACGTATTGCGGAAAGATTTATGATTTCAGCGGCAGCGCTCTCTATTGTGGGGTATTCCTTCGCGAGCATTGTAAAGTATTTTTCATCCATGGTTCTATCCTCTCATTATGTTGACGAACGCGGGACTATGCTTGATGTTATATGTATTATCTGATTTGACTGTGACGGGTTTGCGAGCCTTTCAAACAGGAGCGAAACTATCCTTCGGCCTATCACCATTTTATTTACGTTCACAGAGGTAAGCGGCGGTTCTGTGCGTTTTGAATCCGGAATATTGTCGTACCCGATGATCTTTACTTCGTCGGGTATTTTTACGTTCATTGTATTTAGTGCATTTATAAGGTTTATTGCTATTGAGTCATTAGCCGCCACAAAACAGTCCGGAAGTCCGGGCAATGAATCAAGTGCTTCCTCAAGCGCGGCGGTATCATAAGGCTTTGTATCGCTGTATGTGATAGAATACTGAAGATCGACCGGAAGTCCCGCAAGGAACATAGCCTCACGCATACCTGTGAACCGTTCATAGAATGAAGTGCAGTGAAGATAGTCTCCAACAAATCCGAAGGTCCTGCAGCCTTTTTTTGTATCAGATGCAGGCAGAAGTTCTGTATCGTGTCCATGTTTTCGGGGAGTATAAGGTCATAATGTCCCTTTAGCGTGAAGCTGTTGACAGGAAAATCCATAAATACGAGCGGTTTTCCGGTAGCGGAAAGTTTTTCGATATACTCTGTATCAAAAAACTCTATACAGATAATCCCGTCAACAGTATAATCATCAAGATAGCGCATGAACTTCTTGAAAGACGTGGGGTCTGTTATGCGGATCTGAACAAGCTCAACGTCATAATCCACAAGGCTGCTCTCGATTCCTTTAAGTATTTACGAGTGATAATTTATGCTCATAAGCAGGCGGGAAGAGAGTATGACAAATCTTTTCTGTTCAAGGGAGATATTGGTAGTCGCAGCTATTTATAGCTCTTATATCCCATTTCCACGGCGGCGTTTATAACAGCGTTGCGCGTTTTTATCGGAACGTGCTTGCCGTTCAGGGCTTTTGATACTGTATTTCTCGACATATTGAGCGCATTTGCAATGTCCTGTATAGTTACAGACTTTTTCATGTATAAGCACCTTCTGACTTATTTAAATTATACCGTCATATTCGCAAATTGTCAAGCAAATGCACAAAATGCACAATTATTTTTACACAAGTGTGCAAATGCATAAATGTTGTACAACTTTGTGGTTCTCTATTGACTGCTGTTAGTTTTTGTTGTATGATTTATACAGAAAAGGTTTCGTGGTACTCTATAAATATTCAGGAGGTTCACTATGAAAAACGAAACTACTTATGCTGCTGCACCCGATAAAAGCACTTGAGGTGATAGTGCCTTTGCTTGGTGGAGCTGTTCTGGCGCTGGCATTTCCTCCTTCGGCAATAGTACTGCCTGCCGGAGTGATGCTTGCGTGCAGTTTTCCGCTTGAAAAGGTGTTTTTGCAGCACATGAGAGAAGAAGACAGAGTAAAATTAATGTGAGGTAAATATGACAAGCAAAAAACTATTGTTTGCAAGAACGTATGAAAAAGAAGCGGGTGAAAAGATACCCTCCGGACAGCGTCCCGTGCTTCACCTTTCCCCGTACACAGGGTGGACGAATGACCCCAACGGTTTCTCGTACTACGGTGGGAAATACCACCTGTTCTATCAGTATAACCCGTTCAGCACATACTGGGATTCCATGCACTGGGGACACGCGGTAAGTGACGATATGCTGCATTGGGAGTACCTGCCTGCGGCAATGGCTCCGGATACCGACATCGATTCGTTTGGCTGCTTTTCCGGAAGTGCGGTGACAATGAAGGACGGCAGACAGCTCCTTATGTACACCGGTGTACGCAAAGAAAACAACGGCGGGCAGGGTGAGATACAGACTCAGTGTATAGCGACCGGTGACGGACTGGACTATGAAAAGTATGAGTTTAACCCCGTGCTTGACGGGAACGATCTGCCGAATGGACTGAGCAGGAATGACTTCCGCGACCCGAAGATATGGCAGGAAGCTGACGGCAGCTACAAATGTGTGGCAGGCACCTGTAACAGTGACAGACTCGGCAGGATACTGATGTTCAGCAGTCCCGACGGCTTCAGCTGGAAATTCGAGAGTGTTCTCGCCGAAAACGACGGAACTTTCGGGCTTATGTGGGAATGTCCGGATTATTTTACTCTTGACGGAAAGAGCGTTCTTATCACAAGCCCTCAGGATATGCTTCCGCAGGGTTTTGAATATCACAATGGAAACGGTACGCTGTGCCTGATCGGAACATACGATGATAAAGAAAAGAAATTCCACCGCGAGAAAGACCAGTCGGTCGATTATGGCATCGACTTCTATGCGCCGCAGACTGCACTTGCTCCGGACGGCAGACGCATCATGATAGGCTGGCTTCAGAACTGGGACACCTGCTCGCTTATAGACCGAAAAGATATGAGGTGGTTCGGACAGATGAGCATTCCGCGGGAATTATCTATCAGGAACGGAAGGCTGTACCAGACTCCCGTGCGCGAGCTCGAACTTTGCAGAAGCGGTAGGGTGGAGTACAATGGCGTTACCGTGAACGGCGATCTGTCGCTTACCGGAATAAACGGAAGAGTAGCGGATATAGAGCTTGTACTGCGCCCGAAAGATCCCGAAAACATATATCAGAAATTCACGGTAAGGTTTGCGCAGAATGACAGATATTACACATCACTTAGCTTCCGGCCCGCGGAATCGGTGGTAAAGATAGACCGCAAGTTCTCCGGTCCGCGCAGAGCGTATGTACACCAGCGCCGCTGCCATATACCAGAAAGCCGCGGAGAAGTAAAGCTTCGTCTGATCCTTGATCGTTACAGTGCGGAGGTATTTATCAACGACGGTGAATACACTATGAGCTGCACTATCCTTACAGATACTTCGGCTGACATGATAAGCTTCCATTCGGTCGGAGAGGCGGTTATGGACATCACCAAATACGACCTTGCGTCCGAGGAGTGAGAATATGAAAAGATATGATGTTACAGCGCTTGGAGAGCTTCTTATAGATTTTACGGAAAGTGGAGTAAGCAGTCGGGGTAATCCCATACTTGAAGCAAATCCCGGAGGAGCACCGTGCAACGTTCTTGCGATGTTGAGCAAACTCGGTAAAAAGACTGCGTTTATCGGCAAAGTCGGAAACGACAATTTCGGAAGAATGCTTGCAAAGACAGTCAAGGATACAGGAACTGACATTTCCGGACTTGTATATGACGATGCAGTCCCGACTACGCTAGCGTTTGTGCATACATCGGATGACGGCGAGCGGGAATTCAGCTTTTACCGCCACCCGGGTGCAGATATGATGCTGAAAAGGACAGATCTGCGGTACGAACTTCTGACGAAGACGAGGGTATTCCATTTCGGGTCACTGTCGCTTACGCATCCTGACCCGCGCGAAGCTACACGGTACGCAGTTGAGACTGCCAAAAATGCCGGTGCGCTTATATCGTTCGATCCTAATCTGCGCGAACCGCTCTGGGACAGTCTGGAAAATGCCCGTGAGCAGATAGAATACGGATTGTCTGTTTGCGATATTCTTAAGATCTCCGATAACGAGCTTGAGTTTACGGCAGGTACAAACGACTACGACAAGGGTGTGGCGTATCTGAGAGAGAAATACAAAATCCCGCTTATCTTTCTTACACTCGGAAAGGACGGAAGCAGGGCATATTTCAAAGATATCCGGGTTGAAGAAGCTGCATCGGACAAGATAAAGCCGATAGAAAAGACCGGTGCCGGAGATACATTCTGCGGCTGTGCGCTCAGTCTTGTGCTCGATCACGGACTTGACGGATTGAATGAGCAGACCCTCTCAGATATTCTTAGATTTGCGAATGCCGGAGCATCGATCATTACCGCGAGGAAGGGTGCATTAAAGGTTATGCCCGGGAGGGAAGAGATCTCTTCTTTGTGCGGATCTGATATTTCCTGAAACATACGACTCCGATTAATAATGGCAAAATCCCTGTAAAACAGCGTCTCTGCCTTACGGGGATTTTTATTATCTGTATTATCGTAGGCATCGCTGAAGAATATCCACACCACAAGCTGAAAATGGTACGCTGTAACCGGAAGTTTCGTTTAATGTTGTATGGTAAAACGGTATGCTTACCGACAATACCGCAGATCCCGGAACAAGTCCGAGCAAATGAAATACGGGCGTTTTTCTATGATATTCACAAAGATTTCTCTGAAGTCTGTATAAACATCCGAGTTATTTGACAATCAATTTCTGTGTCAGGAGCGCAGAAATTGATTGTTTTATTATTGCATGAATTGAACTCTTTTTGTTTTTCTCTTGTTTTTTTGAGTTATCTGTGCTAAAATTAAAGTGCTGCATAGATCAAAAGAATGATTTCTGGATTTTTTTCTGACTGGTTTATCACAACCGTTTAGTATTGTTTGACAACATCTTTTCCGGCAATAAAACGATGCATGATCGGATCAATATTACGGATGATTTATATATCAAAAAACGGCAATAAAGCTCATTCCACCGATGATACATGGGCTGTGATAACATTGCGATGTGTGACTGATACGAAGCGCTTAACGGAATGCAATAAACAGACCCGATGAGTTGACAGGGGGAATCACATCCGGATATGACAGGCTTTAATTCTGAGTAATTCAAAAAGGAGAAAGTGCTGTAAGGCAATTAAAAACGATGTTTGAAAAAATATTTAAACTGAAACAGAACAAAACAAGTGTAAAAACCGAGATTGCAGCGGGAATCACCACGTTTATGACCATGGCATACATTCTTGCTGTAAACCCGAGCATACTGTCCTCCGCAGGGATGGATCCGACTGCGGTAATGCTCGCGACCTGCATAGCCTCATTCATCGGCTGCATCTGCATGGGACTTATGGCAAATCTCCCGTTTGCTTTGTCTGCGGGGATGGGAATAAACGCATTTATGGCGTATACCGTTGTCATTGGCTACGGATATACATGGCAGACAGCACTTCTCGCAGTATTAATAGAAGGCATAATCTTTATAATCCTCTCGCTTACAAATGTTCGTGAAGCCATTTTTGACAGCATACCGCTGTCCCTGAAGCACGGAGTTTCGGTCGGACTCGGTATATTCATCGCATTTATCGGTTTGCAGAATGCCGGTATAGTCGTAGGCTCGTCCAACCTTATCTCGATCACCAGTTTCCGTACGGATTTCAATACTTCCGGAATATGCGCCGTGCTTGCAGTAATAGGCACCCTGCTTACCGCGGTGCTTTATATAAAAAATGTCAAAGGTTCTATACTTGTCGGTATCATCGGCACATGGGTCCTCGGTATTATATGCCAGCTTACAGGACTTTACGTCCCGGCACCGGAAGCGAAATTCTTCTCGCTTATCCCGTCTTTCTCCATGACCGATTTCTCCAGGCTCGGCGAGACCTTAGGTCAGTGCTTCAGCGTTGATTTCGACAGCGTAGGCATCTTCAACTTCATCATAGTTATATTCTCGTTTCTGTTCGTCGATATCTTTGATACACTCGGTACACTCATAGGTGTTGCTACAAAGGCTGATATGCTTGACGAAAAAGGAAGGCTCCCCGGCATACGTCCGGCACTTCTTTCCGATGCCATAGCGACCACTGCCGGTGCGGTACTCGGGACATCCACAACCACCACATTCGTTGAATCTGCTGCCGGAGTAGGCGCGGGCGGAAGAACCGGTCTTACCGCAGTAGTGACAGGAATCCTGTTTCTCATTTCGACCTTGCTCTCACCTTTATTCACTGCGATACCGTCATTTGCGACGGCTCCCGCACTGATCTTTGTTGGATTCCTTATGTTCACGACTATCACAAAGATCAGGTTCACCGATGATACATTCACCGAAACGGTTCCCGCTTATCTCTGTATGATCGGCATACCGTTGTTCTACAGCATCTCTGAGGGTATTGCGCTCGGAATAATCTCCTACGTTGTTATCAACCTGATATGCGGTAAGGCAAAGAAGATCAACCCGATAATGTATGTGCTTGCCGTCCTGTTTATTCTGAAGTATATTTTCCTTTGATAAGGGGAGAGATTATTAATGAAAACTCTATTGAAGAACGGCTCGGTCGTTAATGTGTTCACAGGTGAGATCATACACGAAAATGTACTTATTGGCGACGGTATCATTCTCGGTACGGGAGACTATACTGATGCGGACGAGGTTAAGGATATCTCCGGCTGTACAGTCTGCCCGGGGCTCATAGACGGGCATATCCACATTGAGAGCACAATGCTTGCACCTGCGGAGTTTGCGCGTGCGGTGCTCCCACACGGAACTACTGCGGTAGTTGCTGACCCGCATGAGATAGCGAATGTATGCGGTACAAAAGGGATAGACTTCATGCTCGCGATGAGTGAGGGCCTTCCCGTGACCGTATATATAAACATACCGTCGTGTGTACCTGCGATGCCGCTTGATGAGTCGGGAGCCGAGATACTTGCCGCTGATATGATTACGTATTTCAGAAATCCGCGCGTACTCGGGCTTGCCGAGATGATGAATTACCCCGGAGTGCTTGCGGGGGATCCCAAAGTATTTGATAAAATAAAAGCCGCGAAGTCAGCGGGGAAGATCATTGATGGGCATGCTCCGCTGGTGACGGGGCACGACATCGATAAGTATATCGCGGCGGGTATAAGCACCGACCATGAGTGTACATCTGCCGGCGAAGCAGCCGAGCGTATACGCAAGGGACAGTGGCTCATGATACGGGAAGGCACTGCCGCCCGGAATCTTGAAGCGCTGCTGCCCATGTTCGACGAGCCGTTCTGCCGCAGAAGCCTGCTTGTAACGGATGACCGGCACTCTGCGGATATACTGCGTGACGGTCATATCGACAACATCATCAGGCGTGCGGTGAAAGCCGGAAAGAGCGCCGTAACCGCAATACAGACCGCTACGATTAATGCTGCTCAGTGTTTCGGCCTCAAAGGTGTCGGAGCAGTGGCTCCCGGATACCGCGCAGATCTGCTGATACTCAACGACCTTGACAGTGTTGCTGTACGTGATGTTTACTGCGGCGGAAAACCTGCTGTGGTAAACGGCATCTGTCAGCCGTTCGTTGAGCCGTCATACAGAACTCCGGAATGGAGCTCCATACTTGATTCGTTCTACCTGAAGCCGCTGTCAGCCGGTGATCTGTATATCGAACCGGAAGGACAGACTTGCCGCGTGATAGGGGTAATCCCGGGCGAGCTGCTGACCGAGGAGCTGTTAATGGATCTCGATCTCCGGAAAAACAACGGCATAGATATTGAAAGAGATGTTTTAAAGCTCGCGGTCATCGAACGGCATAAAAATACCGGACACCGCGGTATCGGGTATATAAAGGGCATAGGTCTGAAACGCGGAGCTATCGCGGCTTCGGTCTCTCATGATTCGCACAATCTGATAGTGATAGGTACGAACGACGAGGATATGGCGTTTGCCGCGAACCGTGTGCGTGAGCTGAAAGGCGGCAGCGTCGCAGTTGACAGCGGAAACGTTATTGCAGAGCTCCCTCTTCCGATCGCGGGACTTATGAGCGACAAGGATGCGAAGACGACTGCGGAACTGAACGATACGCTCAATGAGGCGGTACGGCATATGGGCGTTCCGGAAAATATCTCGCCGTTTATGAATATGGCGTTTGTTTCGCTTACAGTTATCCCGCATATCAAGATGACTACACACGGCCTCGTTGATGTGCGGACTCAGAAGATCATTCCGTTATTTGTACAATAAAGGCTATACCGCACAAAGAGTGTGCGGTATAGCCTTATAAATTACTTGCAAGTACCTTATGCTTTTTTAACTGTTTCCGTGAAGGCCGTCATTACACTGTTGACATTCATAGCTTCTTCTGCTATAATAAAATCATAAGAAACAAAGGGATTGTGTTACTGACAGCAACAACGAGATAGACGGAGGTAGATTTGTATGAAGCATCTTTCATTAGAAAAACTGTCCTGTACAGTGGTTAGTAAGAGAAAAGCACTGAAGCTTTCGCAGAGCGGTCTTGCTGAAAAGACCGGTATCAACCGTTCATTGCTGTCCAGACTGGAAGCTCTCGATTACACGCCCTCTGTGGATCAGCTTTTGGCGCTCTCGGAGGTTCTGGAGTTCGACTACAGAGATGTGATTGCTGATGACACTGTTGAACAGAAAAGCGCAGAGCGCAAGAAGATAGCCGTTGCAGGAATGGGATATGTGGGGCTTTCCCTCGCCGTACTGCTCTCCCAGCACAATGACGTGACTGCTGTGGATATCGTACCCGAAAAAGTTGAAAAGCTTAACAACTGGCAGTCTCCCATTCAGGATGACTTTATCGAGCAGTATCTCGCAGAGCATGATGAGCGTCATCTTTCCCTCACAGCTACCACGGACGGCGAAAGTGCGTACAAGGATGCGGATTATATCATCATTGCTGCTCCTACCAATTATGACACCAAGACAAATTTCTTTGACTGCTCCGCCGTTGAAACTGTTCTGGAGCTTATCAAGGCGACCACAAAGCAGAAGAAGCAACCTGCAATAATTATCAAGTCCACAATTCCGGTCGGCTACACAGCGCAGGTTCGTGAAAAGGTCGGCATGGACAACATCATCTTCAGCCCGGAATTTCTGAGAGAATCCAAGGCTCTCTATGATAATCTCTACCCAAGCCGTATCATAATCGGCTCTGACGAGAAGAACATGAAGGCGGCGGAGACGTTTGCTGAATTGCTCCAGAATGGTGCAATCAAGACAAATATACCTGTTCTTTTCATGCCTACAACTGAAGCTGAAGCTGTGAAGCTGTTCGCCAATACATATCTCGCACTCCGCGTTTCTTTTTTCAACGAGCTGGACACCTATGCAGAGGTAAAGGGCTTGAATACAGCGGATATCATTCGTGGTGTCTGCCTTGATCCACGTGTGGGAGACTACTACAACAACCCGTCTTTTGGTTATGGCGGCTACTGCCTGCCGAAGGATACAAAGCAGCTTATTGCGAATTATCAGAACGTTCCTCAGAACATTATATCTGCTATCGTTGAGTCCAACCGCACAAGAAAGGACTTCATTGCAGACAGGATCCTTGAGATCGCAGGCATATACGGCAGCAGCGCTTCTTATTCTGCCGAGCAGGAAAGCAAACAGAAGGAAATCATTGTGGGTGTGTACCGCCTGACAATGAAAAGCCACAGCGACAACTTCCGCCAATCCTCCATTCAGGGTGTTATGAAGCGTATTAAGGCAAAGGGCGCAACCCTTATCATTTATGAGCCGACGCTTGAAAACGGCAGCACTTTCTTTGGTTCACTCGTTGTGAACGATCTGAAGAAGTTCAAGAAGAAGTGCGGATGCATCGTTGCCAACCGCTACGATCCTGTCCTTGACGATGTGGCAGAGAAAGTATATACAAGAGACCTGTTCCGGAGGGATTGAAAAACATGAGCAAGGTGAAAATCGACCTGAACGGTAAAAGTATTCTTGTTACGGGATCGCCCGGATTTATCGGCGCAAATCTGGTGCTGAGGCTGTTGAAAGAGATGAACAGCGGTACAGTCGTATCTCTCGACAACATGAACGACTACTACGATCCGAAGCTGAAGGAGTACCGCCTTTCGCTTATCGAAAAAAGCGCCGAAGCCTCACCCGTTAAGCATATCTTTGTAAAGGGCTCTATTGCTGACAAGGCGCTGATCGATAAACTGTTCGCGGAATACCGCTTCGACATTGTGGTTAACCTTGCGGCACAGGCGGGTGTACGATATTCGATCGACCACCCGGATGTGTACATCGAGTCAAACATCATCGGCTTCTATAATATCCTTGAAGCCTGCCGGAACAATCCGGTGGAGCATCTGGTATATGCGTCATCCTCTTCCGTCTATGGCGAAAACAGGAAGGTCCCATTCAGCACAGAGGACAAGGCTGATAATCCTGTCTCTCTTTACGCAGCTACGAAGAAAAGCAACGAGCTTCTCGCTCATTCTTACTCCAAACTCTACAATATTCCGTCCACAGGCCTGCGCTTCTTTACAGTTTACGGTCCTGCCGGAAGGCCGGATATGTTTTACTTCTCTGCGACCGACATACTGGCTGATTCCGGTACTGTCAAAATATTCAACTACGGTAACTGCAAGCGTGACTTCACCTACATTGACGATATTGTTGAGGGAGTTTGCAGAGTTATGCAGGGTGCACCGGAAAAGGCGAACGGGGAGGACGGACTTCCGCTTCCGCCTTATGCTGTGTACAACATAGGCGGCGGCGTTCCCGAAAACTTGCTTGACTATATCAGGACATTGCAGGAAGAGCTTGTGAACGCCGGTGTTCTCCCTGCTGACTATGACTTTGAAGGTCATCGTGAACTTGTTGGTATGCAGCCAGGGGATGTTCCTGTTACCTATGCGGATACAAAGGAGCTTGAAGACGATTACGGATTTCGCCCGAAAACCGGCATCCGTGAAGGATTAAGAAAATTTGCTCAATGGTACGCTGAATACTATAAATAATGTATCCTCAATAACTGCCTTTTGTCAGTTATTGAGGATACATTCCTTGATGTCGAGCTCATTCCGCTCTACGTGCTGATGAGCATATATTGAATAGCGCCTCCCCACTTGCTAAGTTTCAATAAGGCATAGATAAAAACTGTCGGTTGAATGTATAGTGTGGGGGTTACGCAGTTTTTCACTCTCGATCACGAAGCGGTAACGGGTTCAGGCGAGCTGACAGAGCAGACCCGTCCCGGACTTCCGATCAGCGGTCAGTTCGGCTGCTTCATGCGTTCAGATTATGAACAATGAACTTCAATGTTAAAAGTATGATCTTTAAATCAACAATTAAAGATCTCTCCCTGATATATTTTCTGTCAAGTTCAATCTGTTCCTGTATGCTTAGACTGTTCTTTCCGCCAATCTGCCAGTAGCAGGAAAGCCCCGGCTTGACAAGGAGACGATCGCTCGGCAGGAGCTTCTCCTCACTCTCGATGAACGGGCGCGGTCCAATGATCGCCATGTCACCCTTCAGAATATTGATAAGCTGCGGAAGCTCATCTATGGAGGTTTTTCTCAGAATACGACCGACCCGTGTGATTCTGGGATCATTCTCGACTTTGAAGTTTGCGCCTTGATCAATATTTTGCGACATGAGCTGCGCTTTCAATTCTTCCGCGTTGACACACATTGACCGGAACTTATAGAGCACGAACTTGCGTCCGTTCTTACCGATTCTGATTTGTTTGAAAATCACAGGCCCCGGGTCATCTATGTATATCGCGATCATCGAAATCAGAAATACAGGTGATAGTATGATCAAAGCCAATAGCGAGCATAAGATATCAAGCAACCGCTTGATGAACTCATACACAGGTTTGCGCTTGAATCCTATGGCGTCTGCATCCGTCTGATTATCTTTTTCTCTAACGATGCCCAAGAAATACTACCCCTCCTTCGTGGCGCTTATGGATTGATAAACACCATCTGTTTTGATTCAGTATACCAAAAAACCATGTAAAATGTCAAGACCTTTCGGAATGGATATGTAATTTTTTAGCGGCTGACAGTTTCCTGTCAACCGCTTGCACCGTTACAATAAAGTTTTTTGCGGTTTTTGGCTCAAAATGGTGGACAAATCGCGCAAAGTGTGTTATAATAACTCTATACTATGTTGTGCGTTCAGCAAAGGTGAAAGAACGATGAATGATTCGGGAGAAGGCCTGAACATAGCAATGTTCGGCCATAAAAGGATTCCGTCACGGGAAGGCGGAGTTGAGATCGTTGTGGCTGAATTGTCCACACGGATGGTCACTCTGGGACATAGCGTCACCTGCTTTAACCGTTCCGGGCATCATGTGAGCGGTCGGGATTACGATGAAAAAAGGGCAGATGAATACAATGGAGTGCGGCTCAAGACTGTGTGGACCATCGATAAAAAGGGACTGGCGGCCGCAACATCCTCATTCGCAGCGGCAATCCATGCTGCCTTCGGCAGGTATGATGTCGTTCATATCCACGCCGAAGGACCGGCTTTTATGTGCTGGCTGCCGAAGCTGTTCGGAAAACGGATCGTTGTCACGGTGCACGGTCTTGACTGGGCAAGAAAAAAATGGGGAAAATTTGCTTCCTGGTATATCAGAACGGGCGAAAAAAATGCGGTAAGGTATGCAGATAAGATCGTAGTTCTGAGTAAGGAGATGCAGGAATATTTTTTGAAAACTTATGGCCGGGATACTGTTTATATTCCCAATGGCGTGAATAAACCGGAAAAAAAAGACGCAGCTGAAATTGAAAAACTCTGGGGACTTCACAAAGACAGCTATGTATTGTTTTTGGGACGGCTTGTGCCGGAAAAGGGAGTTCATTATCTGCTGGAAGCATGGAAAAGCATTACGACAGAAAAGAAGCTTGTGATAACGGGCGGCAGCTCTGACACAATGGATTATATCAGAACTCTGAAGGAAAAGGCCGGCGACGACGTCCTTTTTACCGGCTTTCAACAAGGGAGGGCGCTGGAGGAACTGTACAGCAACGCTTATGTGTATGTTATGCCAAGCGATCTGGAGGGTATGCCGCTCAGTCTTATGGAAGCTATGAGTTATGGTAATTGCTGTCTGGTATCCGGCATAGAAGAGTGCACACAGGTGACCGGCGATCATGCCGTTGTTTTTGAGAAGGGGAATATCCGGGATCTGAAAGAGAAACTGCAGGATCTGATCGATCATCCGGACGAGGTTAAAAGGCTTCGGGATACGGCATCGGAATATGTTTGCGAAAAATATAATTGGAACGATGTTGTAAAAAGAACACTAGACTTATATCACGAAACCGGATAGGCGTTTATCAGAATTCAGAAAAATACTGGAAATTCCGAACGGACGGAGGAAGGCTCTCCCCACCAAAAAAACAAACCGCCGCGATCTCAGAACAGAATTCCGATTCGTGAAAAACAACAAGAATGAGAATTTCGTGCAAATTAGCACTTGCATTTCAAAATAAAATGCATTATAATGAAGTTGTCAGAATAACACGCTGATACGAGGCGCTGAAATGAATTTGGTAATATTTGAGAATTCAAACGGTCTTATGAGCAGAATCACACAGAGAACAAAAGGCAAGGCTTTCTCTGCTGCAATTATAGACCGTCAGTTGTATGATGCCGAAGGAAGATCCAATCGTCCGCAGCGTGCGACATTCGGGACGACCGTGGATCGTGAGGTGAACCGGATATGGCGTGGTACTCCCAGGGGAAGTTACAGTTGAGCGACACACAATACGAGGAACCTAAAAAAGGGCTTTTCTATTATCTGATCGTTATAGCCTACATTCTCCTGGTAGCGTTTGCATTTTTGGTGTCCACAGAAAGAAAGGCGATCATACCGCTCTTCCCTACGATATTCCGGCATGTTTGCGACGTCGGAGTGATCGCCCTTTCAGTGTTATATTTTCTTGTCACCGCCATAAAGTCGCGCATTCATGTAGCGCTTGATCTGGCATGGTTATGGTCAATTCCTTATATTGGCATAGCGATGATCTCGCTCCTGATCTGGATCCTCAATCAGACGGATCTGAACTATATCATACGAGGGTTGAATTCGGTCGGCAGTGCCGAATTGACCGCTCTGGCTGTTGCCTGTGCAATATGGACATTCGGCAAAAAAGTGGTTGATTATACCTTCTATGGTGCAGTGATAGCCGTTGTACTTGTTGTCGTACAGGTAATTCTGGATTATGGATTCGCAGAGTTTGGCCAGCAATACATGACGCTTTTGATTACCTTTACAGGGAAAACCGGTCCGGCAATGAAGTACATGGAATTCCACGACCTTGCGCAGGGACTCGGAATTTTCCTGATGTATTATACGTGGACGTTGAAAAAAAATCTGCGCAATGTTCTGCTTTTTGTGGCATCGTTTGTATGCTTTTCACTGAGCCTGAAACGAATTGTAGTAATAGCGCTCATTGCAGGGCTTATGATAGGATGGTTCATCAATAAGCTCTTATTCAAAAAAAGATGGTATTTTTTGATCGCTTTTGAAGTGGCTTTGTTTTTGGGGGCGTTTGCTTATCTGTTCCTCATAAAGCAGGGATATTACGGAACAGTGATGAACTGGCTTGGGATCAACACGATGAGCCGCGATGCCATCTATACGTATTATGCTGATTTCTTTGAATTGTCACCCGATTACCTCGGCCGAGGGTTGAGATTCATTTACACCCATACCAGTGAAACGACCGATGTGATTGAAGTATCAAAAAATGTCGTGATTGCAGTTCATAATGCACACAATGAATACATAACCTATTTTATCGAACTTGGTTTCTTTGGGTTTATCTTCTGGCTGTTGAGCAACAGCTGGATCAAACTCAACGGCATCCGCAGGAGATATGGCTGGGAAGCCATGACTTTTACGATGATGGTCGTTGCGTATTGCTTTATTACTTATTTAACTGATAATACATATTTTTATTACTCCATTAATTATGTTGGCTTCGTCACCAGCGGTGCGGCTGTGATTTCAAGCAGGAAGGCGGCAGTATATGAACAAAATATTGGAAACAGATGGTTGCACCGTGATGAATGAAGTGAAAGGAGAGAGTGAAACAGCATGAAAAATCTGGCTACACGTGTAGTTTTCGTGTTACGAAAGTATTTTTTGTGGATCCTGATATTTTCGATCGTTATGTTGCTGGCATCCTGCCTCTGGTCGTATAGGGAAAGCCCGCGATCAGCTTCGGTGGTGCTGACCTTTACATATCCTAATGCATCAGAGGGTCTTTTCCCGAACGGATCTTATTTTAATGCATACGATATTTTCACCGATGATATCGTAGAAACCGGCATCCGCAATGCCGGCCTGGAAGAAATGGTCCAAACAGGGAAGCTCGCCGATGAAATCAGCATCCTTCCCCGCAGTAACGCATCCTTGCTTACCACGCAGTTTGTTGTCACCTACAATGCAAGACGGGGTGAACAACTCGGTGCAGTAAGTGCTGAGGGTCTGCTGCATTCGATCGTTTATGCCTATATTGATCATTTTCACAACACTTACAGCAATGATCAGCTTGTCCTTAATCTGAATGTTGTGGATGAAGAAAAGATGGAATACATCGATTATGTGAAGTACTATAACTCAGCTTTGAATCAGCTGAAAAAATATCTTCGTTCGCAGCAGGACAATAATAAGGACTTCGTCAGCTCTGACGGAACAACTTTCCAGGAACTGATCAACATTCTTGAAAGATATAGGCTCACGAGTCTGAAAGAGATCGAGGCTATAATAACCGAGCGTGGTGTCACACATGATCGGAATGCCTATATAGCACGGTTGAACTATGAATTGTGGGATAAATCGAACACCTATACTCTCAACCGTAATATGCAGGAGCTTTATAATAATATCCTGCAGGATTATAAGTCAGAGCTGACAAGTGTTGTATTTGTTCCGGCTTTGGATTCAAACAGAGAGTTCTATATGTCCAAAACGAGGGTCGGAATTGACACTTATTCTCTGAATGTAACGAATTATGAGGAGGCTGCAGAGGAGATCAAGCGTCAGATTGATCAGACAAGTCAGAATATAAATACGATAAAGGCTCCGGCTAACACTTCTGCAGCAGCGTTCAATGCCAAGCGAGTGGACAGTTACCTCGCGATTCTGAAAGAACAGATTGATGCCACTATGAGCAAAATCCGGGTCATTGAGAAGGAATACAGTAAATATAAAAACCACAATTATGTTACAATGACACCTGTAGTTCCCGATTTTACGGAACGGATCGGGCTGAAATCTGCTATTTTGTTCACGGTGATCATGGATGTTGTCCTTGTGACCATCCTGGCGTTTCTGAAACGAGAAAAGAAAGCGTCGGAAGAGGTGGATAAGTATTGAAAGACTTTCAGATTTTAAGGTATATCAAGAAATGGAAATATCTGATCATCGTAATTATGCTTCTTGGGTTGGTCGCACTCTATTTTTATCTTTCCCGGCAGCAGACATACAATGTAACGATGGATATTCAATACCTGAACGACGGTGCTTCAAAGGGACTGACACCAACAGGTGAAAAGCTTGATCCTGAAGAAATCCGTTCGGCGATCATAGTGAATTCCGCATTGGAAAACATCGGTCTGGATTGTAATGTGGACTATATACGAAATTCGCTTACCGTTCAGAGCATCCTGACCGAGGATGAAGAAGAACGGAAAAAGGCAGTCCTGGAAAAGGGTGAGGAATACAATATTACCCCTACGAACTATCGTGTGCTGTTAACGCTTGATTCCTCCTATTCCGGGGAAACTGCACAGAACATCATGACGGCGATTGTCAACCAGTATATGATCTGGTATGGCAACCAGTATGTTATTTCCATGACTAAGCCGGGTGCACTTGACGAGGCGCTTCTGGACAAATTCGATTATATCGTTGCCCTGGATCAGATTTCAGAAGAAATTGATAATATACTGAATTATATTTACACCTGTGGAGAATCCTTCCGTTCCTCACAGACAGGTTTTAGTTTTTATGATTTACAGACGCAGCTCGAACTGCTGAGGGATACAAGACTTGAGGATATTTATGTGAAAACCCTCAAATCCGGTATCACACAGGATCCGGATCTTCTGTGTGATTATTATAACTCAGATATTGCAGATAATAATTTGTTGCGGGAAAAACTGCTGCGTGAAGCGGAAGAAATGAAAAAGCTTCTGGATGTATATGAGCAGCGAATGATGGAGGCACAGTCTTCTTCAAGCACAAGTGACAAGTCGGATGATACCGAGAACGCTGAGGATGAAGGATCAAGTCCTATTATTCTGAATAAAGTGTATGAAATCTATGACAGTAATGAAAACCCTGTCTATTCGCAGAACAGCTACGAAAAACTGATGGATACCTACGCGGAGTATTATTCAAAGATCTACGCGATAGATAAAGCTATCACAAGAGACAAATACATTCTGAGTTATTTTTCAGGTGTCTCTGCTGCGTCCGATGCGAACAGTCAGGAGGATATTCATGAAGAAATCCTTGGGCTCGTCAACCGTGTGAACAGCATCTATGAGCAGGTAAATATTGTCGGTACAGAGTACAACCAGTCAGAAATTGCAAATAATATCCGCGTCAAATCAAGTGCTATATCTACGAAGGGCGTGAATATCGAACTTTATATGCTTTTAGGAGCTATTCTGTTCCTGGGTCTTGGCTGTGTCGGCGCAATTGTTCTGGGTCGTGCGGGAGATCTGATGGATTATGTCCTTTACACGGATAAGATCACCGGTCTTCCCAGCCGTCTTTCCTGTGACGAAAAGATCGAGCAGATCGCAAAAGCCGGTGCACTTACGACCTTCAGCTGCGTTTGTCTGTCTGTAACAAATCTTGGAGATATCAATGCGCGCTACGGCCGTGAAGTCGGCAATCAGATGCTGGCAGATCTGGGGCAGATCCTGGAGGTAACGGCAAAGCAGTATGGATTTATAGGCTATAACAACAGCAATCAGTTCTTATGTCTGCTGGATCATTGTCCGTATGAAAAGGCAAAGGATATGCTTGATTTTATTGGAAATGAGCTGGCATTGGCAAACTTTCATTTCAAGCCCAGTGTTTCAGCTAAGATCGGAGAATCCGACCGGCTGGCATGTTACCAGATCAATAATCTTATCAGTTATACCTTTAAGCAGGAAGAGATTATTGTTTATAAGGCTAAGAACAACGATAAAAGCAGAGGTACAATGTGAAAACAAATAACTTCAATATGGAATCTACACCGGAGACTCAGCCGGAAGCTTCTATTTCTGACGAAGAAGAGAATCGCGCAGAGTATAGTATAGCCCGATCCACGCCTGAGACACTGCCGGAAGAGACTGACAATGACGATGGGGAGATCGGCGTGGAGCATGAAGCGGCAAAGTCCACATCGGATGCACAGCAGAAAGCTGCAATGCATGAGAAAGAGAAAAATGCGGCGTACGGACTTGTTAATAAACGTTCTGTCCGGAAAAAGGTCATCAGGAGAATCGCTGTGATCCTATGCGCTGTACTTGTTATTTGTGTTGGTGGAATAATTTACGTAAATTATGAAGCGAACGCACTGGAAGTGACTTTTTATCATTTGCAGTCAGACAATGTCGATGCACCTTTCCGTGTTGTACAGCTTAGTGATCTGCACCTTCATGAGTTTGGCGAGCGAAACAAAGATCTTGTTGAGTGGGTGCGGCGTCTGAAGCCCGATATCATTACTATCACCGGCGATATGAACAATCATGATAATGATGATACCCATGTCGTAACGGATCTTTGCTCACAGCTGACTCAGATCACCACCGTTTATTATGTGATGGGAAACCATGAATGGGCGGATCATATCAATCGTCATACCAGCATAAAGGAAGACATTGCGGCTACCGGAGTGATCATACTGGAGAACAGCTACGAGGAAATTGAGCTGAACGAAAATAAGATCGTAATAGGCGGCTTAGTCAATGAGGTCAGCAATTATCCAAAATACAAAGGCCCTGAGTTTATGAAGAACTTCATGGATGCCGACGGGTTCAAGCTGCTTCTTGTACACTATCCCGAGTACTTTTTAGGAACGCTCAATGATTACTCGATCGATCTGGCTATGTGCGGACATACCCACGGAGGCATAATAAGAATTCCGTTCGTGGGCGGCCTTTATGCGTCGGATCAGGGCTTTTTCCCGGAGCTCTGTGAAGGAATGCAGAAAGTGGACGGTGGCAGCATTGTGGTCGTAAGCCGCGGCTTGGGCGGCGATACGAGTATCCCTAGGATCAATAATCGTCCGGAAATCGTGGTTGTTGATGTAAGCTGGTACTAAACAAAGGAAAAAACTGCTTTACCGCTATGGATTATAATGCAACGCCGAGTGCGACATGAAAACCTTATAGAATCTGAGAGGGCAGTAATAGATATACTGCCCTCTTTATGTATGCGGTGTTATCTGCAATCACCATCAGGGTTTTCTTGCAGACAGCATACAATGGGGATCGTTTTGCGGTACCCGAGAAGAAATGACTGGTGAGGAGAGGAAATATGATAATACTGCTAGTCAATAAATTTCTATACCCGAACGGCGGATCGGAAACCTATATGTTCCGCCTGGGGGAATGTCTTGAGAAGCACGGACACATTGTTCAGTATTTCGGTATGGAGCATCCTGACCGATGTGTTGGCAACGCGGTTCAGGCCTATACGTCCATGATGGATTTTCACACGGGCAGCGGACTGGCGAAAATCAGCTATGCGTTCCGGACAATCTATTCCATGGAGGCGAGAAAGAAGCTGCGCCTCGTGCTGGACGATCTTAAACCTGACGTCATTCATATAAATAATTTCAATTATCAGCTCACCCCTTCTATTATTGTGGAAGCGATAAAATGGAAAAAGGAAACAGGTCATCCATGCAGGCTCGTCTATACTGCCCATGATTTTCAGTTGATCTGTCCGAATCATCAGTTGTTTAACCCGATGGAAGGGACAATCTGCGAGCGTTGCATGAACGGCGGAAATATGCGGTTTTTCAACTGTGTAAAAAAGAAGTGCATCCACGCATCCGGTGTAAGGAGTCTGCTCGGCTTCTGTGAAGCGTACTATTGGAATGTCCGGAAGATCTACGATCATCTCGACACGGTGATCTGCCCTTCACAATTCATGAAGGAAAAACTGGACAGTAATCCGATACTTGCCGCAAAAACCGTTTTTCTCCGTAATTTTGACGTAACCCCGTCAGACAACGTGGTGGATACATCCGTGGTAAGTAAACTGCCCGAGCGGTACGTCCTCTATTTTGGACGCTTCTCAACAGAAAAGGGGATCGGCACCCTTATTAAGGCGATGCAAGCATTGCCGGAGATTCCCTTTGTTTTAGCCGGAAACGGTCCTTTGCTGGATCAGGTGAAAAGCATCACCAATGTTACCTATGTGGGCTTCCTGTCCGGCGGTGTACTGAACGGAGTGATTCATCATGCGGCTTTCAGCGTAATCCCCTCCGAATGGTATGAGAATTGCCCGTATTCCGTTATTGAGAGCCTGATGCTTTGCACGCCGGTTCTTGGTGCGAAGATCGGAGGAATCCCTGAACTGATCCAGGACGGAATCACGGGAGCACTTTTCCGGAGCGGAGACGCAGAGGACCTGATAAGAGCCATCAAAGACCTTTGGGAACAGCCGCAAAGGTTGGATACATATCGTGAAAACTGCAAAGCAGTGGGATTTGATACGGTTGACACGTATACCCAGAAGATGATAAAGCTTTACAGTCATACTATTTCAGAAAACGGTGAGAAGGATCATGAGTAAAGAAAAAAAACTAAACGGTACAGTAATTGTCACCTATCGCTGTAACGCTCAATGTACAATGTGCAGCCGGTATAAGGCACCTTCCAGACCGGAAGAAGAGATCAGCATCGAGACCATAAGAAAGCTTCCGCCCATGTATTTTACCAACATTACGGGAGGGGAGCCATTTATGCGTGATGATCTGGAAGAAATCGTGGAGGAGTTAAGCAAGCTGTCGGATCGGATTGTGATCAGCACAAATGGATTTTTCACAGATCGCATCCTGAAATTGACCGAGCGATTTCCGAAGGTGGGGATCCGTATTTCTATCGAAGGACTGGAGAAAACCAACAATGAGATACGCGGTCTGCCTGATGGATTCAACCGCGGGTATGAAACCCTGAAGCAGCTGCGTGCGAGAGGCATGAAGGACGTTGGCTTTGGCATGACCATTCAGGATCGGAACGCGGCAGACCTTGTGCCGCTGTATAACCTTTCGGATGAACTGGGCATGGAATTTGCCACGGCATCGCTGCACAACAGCTTTTATTTTGTGGAAAATAAAAACGTGATCCACGACCGACCAATGGTCGCAGCACATTTCGAGAGTCTGATCAACGAGATGCTGAATTCCGGCAGTCCCAAAAAATGGTTCCGTGCGTATTTCAACCATGGCCTTATCAATTATATTTACGGGCAGAAGCGGCTGCTGCCGTGTGACATGGCGTTTGACACCTTCTTTATTGACCCTTACGGCGATGTAATGCCCTGCAACGGTACCAAGGAGAAGAAGGTCATGGGTAATCTTAATACGCAGACATGGGATGAGCTCTGGAACTCTGAACAGGCGGATCAGGTGCGGGCGTTTGTACGCCACTGTGACCGGAATTGCTGGATGATCGGTTCTGTTTCTCCTGCCATGCATAAATACATAATGAAGCCGGCCGCCTGGGTCGTTGCTCACAAACTGAAATTCTGGACGAAAAAGAAGTATTCCATGTACGAATTACAATGTTGCCGGGACTATCGGGACGGAAAGCTGACCAAAGAAATGTGTGATCAGTGCTCTACTTGCGATATGCTTACGGATGCGGAGGACGGAAGAACCTTCTCCGCTTCCGTTGATCGATAACTGCCGGTCAGAGAAGAGGAGCACAATGAAAAAAATTGCTTGTGTCGGTTATCACGCGACAGGCGCGGGTGTCATAGACGATTTATTTCGTGAATTTGATAATGTTGCGCAGGGAATGTATGAAGTCGAAACCCGATTGTTGCAGGATCCCGACGGAATATCGGACCTGGAGTATTATCTGGTGGATAATCCTCACAGATTAAACTCAGGGTATGCCCTGAAACGCTATTTAAAGTATGCCGGAAATACAGCAAGATCATATCGCCACATCTTTGGCAAACGTTGGATGGAATTGGCGGAAGAATATGTCAATGCGCTTGCGAAATTCACGTTTCCGGGGTATTGGCATGGAGATATCTGGCTGTTAAATTCGTTCTGGAAGAATGTTCATACATTCCGAAGGGGACTGGCAAAACTATCACCTGCGTGTATCAGAAAGCCGTCCTATTACAATTATTTTCCCTGGCTTAATTCATACCACGTTGATCTGACGCGCGAACAGTTTCTGACGATCACACAGGATTACATGGAAAAGCTATGCAGAGAAGTCAATCCGGAGAATAGGGAATTTGTTGTACTGGATCAACTCATTTCACCGGCAAATCCGGCACGATACGCACGGTATGTACGGGATCTGAAAATTATTATCGTTGACCGTGATCCGAGAGATGTTTACATCCACCAGTTGAATCATAAAGATCATGTGCTTCCTGTGGATCCCGAGCAGTTCTGCATAGTTTACCGGGATAACAGAAAAACCGTCAGTCAGCTTCCGGAAGAGGATTGTCTTTCGGTTACTTTTGAGCAGATGATCTATCATTACGATGAATATGTGAAGCGGGTTCTTGATTTTGTCGGCATTAGCGAAGAACATCATGTCCGGAAGAAACAATTCTTTGATCCGGACAGATCGATCCGGAATACCAAACTCTGGGAAAAGACCGATAAATACCGGGAAGCCGTGGCGATCATAGAGAAAGAGCTTCCGGATATGCTGCATCAATTTGAGTGATGAATTTGAAGCAATAGACACGAGAGGGGAAACCATGGACACGGTCGAGTATGAAACAAAACATATAGTGAGCGGCAAAATGACTGCAACAGGACCCGTTTGCTCTGCCGAGGCAGGGGAATGTGATACCGAAAAAAAATGCATGAGGATCCTTATTCTCAGGGTAACACCGAACAAGGTTTCTACTGCCACCTACAATCTGCAGGAGATCGGTCTGGCCAAGGCGCTCATCCGAAGAGGATATCCGTGTGATGTTGCGTATTATTGCGGGAAAGAAAAGGATCATGAAGAATGGCTTCATTTTGATGATAACAAGGCTGTCCGTATCATCTGGCTGCATGGATACGGGTTCCTGAGAGAGGGAATCTATCCGTCGCTGAAAAAGTATATCGGCAATTATGATATCATTCAGGTCGGCGGTTATGTCAATTTTGTATCCTTCTGGCTGTATCATCATGCCAGAGATAAGGTGGTAAACTATCAGGGTCCGTATTATTATGTGCACAATAAAACGGACAGGATCAAAGCGCTCATGTTTGATCACACCATTCTTACCCCCTGGCAGAAGAAAAACATGGTTGCGGGAACCAAAAGCGTTCTGGCAACAGAGTATCTGAAAAACAAAGGCATCCGTGATGTCACGACTATCGGAGTCGGGCTGGATATTGACAATCTGTCAAAACAGTACCGGACGATCACAGAGGAAAATGAATTTGTAAAGCGCGTTTCAGAACAGAAGAAAGACAAGTACCTTCTGTACATCGGCGCATTGGAGCCGAGAAGGAATATTATTTTTCTTCTCGAAGTGTTCCAGAAAATCGTTGAGAAGCATCCGGGCTACAGACTGATCATCATCGGAAAAGGCAAGGAAGAGTATGTGAAAAAATGCTTTGATTTTATGGATCAGATGCATTTAAGAGACAAGATCTTATATCAGGACAAGATGGAGCAGAAGTACCTGAAAGATATTTATCAGGTTTCAGATGCGTTTTTGCTGCCCACACGCTATGAGATCTTTGGCATGGTATTGCTTGAGGCAATGTATTTCGGTCTGCCTGTATTCACGACCTATAACGGCGGATCAAGTGTGTTGTTTGACGGAAATAACGGGGTGATTCTCCGGGAATTGTCCGCTGATATATGGTGTGAACGTATCCTGCAGGTGGTGGAGGACGACGTCCTTTGCAAGTCGATAGGAGAAGCCGCGTCCAAAACGATCGCCGATCATTACACATGGGATGCATTAGCTGACAAGTTTATCCGGCTATACCGGAAAAAACTGGAAGCGTCGGAAAACGGGAAATAGAACACTTCGCACTAAATGGAGGCAATGACGTTGAAAAAGAGAATACTATTCTATAATAATTTCTTCGTTGATGGAGGAGTGGAGGTCTTTCAAAAATGTCTTGCTCAATACCTGGCTGATATAGGATACGATGTCACTTGTGTTGCCACACCCAGAACCCGGAATGATCGTCATCATCCATACGGACCAAAAGTTAAGTGCGTCTGGCGACCTTTTCTCAGACCCGGAATGAAAAAGTATTCTTTTATCTGGATAGCGGATCATATCCGCTATCGGATCTTAGAGGGTGTTATCAAGGCGTATCTCAGTTTGAGAAAATATGATATTGTTGTGGCTGCAAAAGAAAAATATATCATGCGGAATGCGCTCACGCTGCGTGGAAAACGATATTTTGCATGGATACATATGGATTACAGCACGCGACCGGAAATGCATACCGCCTGTTTTGCAAATAATGAAGAAGAACTGGAATGTA
The DNA here is from genome assembly GCA_947168885.1 of uncultured Clostridia bacterium. GTDB lineage: Bacteria > Bacillota > Clostridia > Oscillospirales > Ruminococcaceae > Ruminiclostridium_E. Next base: position 197,209 of record CAMVNQ010000006.1, read on the forward strand.
TGCGTCGATATGAAAAGGTAGTATGCGTTTCCGAAGCGACCCGTAAGGGTCTTGTTCAGACGGTGGGTGATCCCGGGAACCTGATCGTGAAATATGTTCCGATAGATACCGAACGTATCCTTCATATGTCCAAACTGCCATGTCCCGTCAAGCGATGCGCGGAACGCCCGCTCATCGTTTCGGTAGGAAGATTGAGTCCCGAAAAACAGTATCCGATGCTGCTGCGGTGCTGTGCGGCTCTGCATCGGGAGATTCCTTTTGATCTCTGGCTGATTGGCAATGGAAAAGATCGCCCGATTATGGAGGAATATATCGAACAGGAGCATCTGGATTTTGTACATCTGCTTGGTGCGCAGGAAAATCCCTATCATTATCTTGCGCAGGCGGATCTGTTTGTCAGCAGTTCCCGTACAGAGAGCTATGGCTTAGCAGTTCAGGAAGCGTTGATTCTTGGCGTACCTGTTGTAGCAGTTCGCTGTCCGGGCATCGAGGAATCTCTGGATCCTCGGTTTGGTGTCCTCACCGACAATTCCGAGGAAGCCCTGGAAGACGGCATACGTTTCTTCCTCAGTGATCCTGATGAATTGCGCCGATACCGCGAAGCAATCTCGAACCGGTTTGACCGGACGGATATGTTTGAGAAGCGCTTGAAAAGCATTACTGACTTGTGGGAGAACGGCGCGGTGCATTGAAGAGAAACATATATCTATGGGGGAGTATAGATGTTTTTTACGGTAATTGTTCCAATATATAATGTAGAGAAATATTTGGAAAAATGTATTGACAGCATTCTGAATCAGACATTTACTGATTTTGAGGTCCTACTGGTGGATGATGGTTCGACTGATCGCTGTCCGCAGATTTGTGACGCTTTCAGAAGAAAAGATCGCCGTGTAAGAGTGATACATAAAGCCAACGGAGGGCTTGTGTCGGCACGGAATGCCGGCATCTTCCCTGCCCGTGGTGACTATATCACCTACGTGGACGGTGACGATTGGATAAAGCCCGGCCTGCTGCAGTTTGTTCATGACAAGATTGCCGAATGCCCCAGACGGGTCGATATGGTGATCTTTTCCGCCGAAAAGGTCTTTGAAGATCATACGGAACTGATGGATAATCAGATAGCGGAGGGCTGGTATGACAGGGAAAGACTGGAAAAGGAAGTGTTTCCCCACCTTATCGTGAAATGGAAGGAAGGGGGTCCTGCCGTTCATATGATCGAAGGCTTCACATGGAACAAGCCGTGCAGGCGTGAATTGCAGCAGGCATATTATGTAGATGATGAGCGTATCAGGATGTTTACCGATGAGCCTATGACCTATGAATGTCTGCTGAACTGTCAGAATGTGTATATCTGCAATGAACCGTTGTATATGTACAATCAAACCAATGTCAATTCGATTCTGGCACTTGGCAAAAAAAACTATCTGACAAAGAGCTTTGGCTATCTTGTGGCATATATGCAGAAGCGTATGAAAGGCTATGGTCCGGATATCGAAAGACAGCTGATCGATTATCCTGTTCATCTGATCACGCGGACGGTCAAGCAGATGCTGAAAGCAGGACTGCCGTTACGTCAGACTGTGAATAACGTCAGGAAAGGTCTGAAGGAGTCCAGGATGCTCCGGTACATCCCGCTGACAAGGATGAGGAAAAACCCGAAGTTACTGTTTATCCTGCTGCTTAAGCTGCATCTGTATGCGCCTGCAGTGTTATTATGTGCCATAAAGGTCCTCGAGGAGAAGATAAAAGACTAATGGAAATACAGCGTATGTACACCTTAATGATCCATCGACAAAGGGCGGGTTGCTTATGAAGATTGAACGGACGAAAAATGCCATAAGAAATATTATGTTTGATGGCTTTTTTAGAGTGCTCAACATGTTACTTCCCTTCATCATGCGCTCGGTAATTCTATACTATCTTGGAGTAGAGTATTTAGGATTAAATGGACTTTTCAGATCAATACTATCATTTTTGAATCTTGCTGAGCTTGGTGTTGGCAGCGCTATGGTGTTCAGCATGTATAAACCGATTGCGGAGGATGATACAGAGACCATATGCGCCCTGATGCGACTTTACCGGACTTTTTACAGGATCATCGGTCTGGCTATTGCAGTGATTGGTTTATTGCTTACACCATTTTTGCCAAATCTGATCAGCGGTGACATCCCGCCGGATATGAACCTGTATATCCTGTATTTTATGAATCTGGGAAGTACAGTGATCACCTATTGGCTGTTTTCCTACAAGCGCAGTCTGCTGTATGCCCATCAGCGTGTGGACATTGTCAGCAAGGTGGCAATTCCGCTCAAATTGGTGGAATTTGCGCTGAAGATCGTTACGCTGGTCATTTTCCGGAATTATTATCTGTATTTGCTGATACAGTTTCTATCCTATGCCGCCGAAAATCTGATCACAGCAAAACAGGTGACCAAGCTCTATCCCAGTTATTCTGCCCGTGGCAATCTGCCTAAAGAGAATGTGAAGGAGATCATGCACCGGGTCCGGGATCTGTTTACCGCAAAGTTTTCCAATGTGATTTTCAATTCTGCGGATACGCTGGTGATTTCCGCTTTTATTGGCTTGGATGCTTTGGCTATCTATCAGAATTATTTCTTTATAATTACCTCCCTGCGAACTTTATTGGAAGTGGTCATTGGTGCTCTTATCGCTGGGGTAGGCAATAGCCTTATTACAGAAAATATAGATAAGAACTATAATGATTTTAGAAAGATCACCATGCTATTCGGGTGGATAATGTGTGTTAGCAGTGCGATGCTGTTGTGTATGTATCAGCCTTTTATAGAGATCTGGATGGGGAAAGATAGCCTGCTGACCTACAGCTGTGTGATCTGTTTTGTTGTTTACTTCTATACCATGGGAATGAACAAGATCATGAATATGTTTAAAGATGCGGCGGGAATATGGCACAAAGACCGGTTCCGTCCTTTGGTAGGCGCACTGGTCAATCTTGCGCTGAACCTTGCGATGATCAGATTGCTGGGATTATACGGTGTGCTGCTGTCATCGATTATTTCCATCGTATTGGTGCAGATCCCGTGGCTGTTTCATAATCTGTTTCGGGAAGTGTTTCCTCGAAAATATGCGGTGCAATATCTCATTCTGCTCGGCACTCTGATTGTCATAGCGATCGGCGCGTGCGCTGGCTCATGGTTTGTGAGCTCGCTTCTGAATCTTGGAGTATGGGCGACTCTGTTTGTAAATGCCGGCATCAGTTTTGTGATCTCCAACATCATTTTCCTCGCTGCCTTTTGGCGTAATCCGATGTTTAAGCAGAGCTTTGCGCAGATGAAGAACGTCCTTCGGAGAAAGTTGTAAAAGCATTGAACAGTGGTCACTACTGCCGAGACGGTACACTTCACATATTATTAATGCATTTCTGAAATGAAAGGATCGAAAGATGAAAAATATTGCTATGCTGATCGCAGGCGGTTCTGGAAATCGTATGCGCCAAGACATCCCAAAACAGTTTCTCACTGTCAATGACCGCCCGGTCATTGTTTACACGCTGGAGGCTTTTGAAAGGCATCCTGAGATTGATGCAATTGCGGTAGTCTGCATTGAAGGGTGGGAGCAAGTTCTTTGGGCTTACGCCAAACAGTTTAAAATTACAAAGCTGCAGTTTGTAGTGTCTGGCGGAAAGAATGGGCAGGATTCCATAAGAAACGGTGTAATGGAGCTTGAAAAGCATTTTGAACCAGACGACCTGGTTCTTATTCATGATGCGATACGTCCTATGGTGAGCGCAGAGATTATATCGGACAATATCCGGGTCGCCAGAGAGTATGGTAACGCGACTGCGGCGATCCCTTGTGCAGAAGCCATGCTGCAGACGGAAAACGGCGTAGTATCTGCGGGCCTCTATCCGCGTGATCGGCTCAAGAGAACCCAGACACCACAAGCGTTCCGGATCGGTGATATCTGCAATCTCCATAGAAGGGCGCTGGAAGCTGGTATCACAAACTCGGTAGCTTCCTGTACATTGAAAATCGAGATGGGAGAACAGGTTTATTTTTCTTCCGGATCCGAGAAAAATATCAAGCTTACTACGGTAGAGGATATTGATATTTTTAAGGCGTTGCTTGCTGCAAAGCGATCTGATTGGCTAAAGGATTAAGCGATGAATATTTATGATAGTAAACTATGGCGCGATGATGTAGAAAAAGTCATGACCATATTACCGGAACTTGAAAAATTATCCGGCAAAAGCGTCATGATCACAGGCTGCACAGGTCTGATCTGTTCTGCGGTGATCGACGTTATCATCCGATGGAACGAAACACATCCGGCAAAGATACATATTCTGGCCGCTGGTCGAAGCAAACAGAAAGTTGTTGAACGGTTTGCGCCATATGCACATAAAGACTGGTTTGTCTATATTCCCTATGATTCCGCTTCGGAAAACACATTCCCGCTCGGATGCGACTATATTATTCATGGGGCAAGCAATGCATCTCCGAACAAAATCTTAAGTGAGCCGGTTGAAACCATGCTCAGTAATTTCATGGGCATGAAACATCTGTTGGATTTCGCAAAGGAACAGGATATCAAAAGACTTCTGTTCATTTCTTCATCGGAAGTGTATGGCATCAAGCAGCATGACGGACCAAGCAAAACAGATGACTATGGCTGGATCGATCTTTTGAATCCCAGAAGCTCGTATTCTATTGGTAAATGCGCTGCCGAGACGCTATGCGCTGCTTATTATGACGAATACGGGGTAGAGTCGGTCATAATCAGACCGGGACATGTTTATGGACCAACTGCTGTGGAATCAGATCAAAGAGTGTCTTCCGCATGGGCATATGCGGTGGCACGGGGAAATGATATTGTTATGAAGAGCGACGGCTCACAGATCAGAAGCTATTGCTATTGCCTTGACAGTGCTACAGCCATTTTAAAAGTGCTGCTGCAAGGAAAACCAATTCATGCCTATAACATTTCAAACCCGGATTCGATCATTACCATCCGGGAAATGGCTGAAATTTTAACGAAAACGGCTGGTGTGAAATTGAAGATGGAGCCTCCTACGGAAGCGGAGAAGAAGGGGTTTAATCCCATGCGAGACTCATCGCTTGACAGCACAGAACTGCTTGATCTTGGCTGGAGAGGACTGTTTGATGCAGAAAATGGACTCTCGCATACAGTAGATATATTGAAACAGATTGTTTAAATTTTTCTCAGATAAAATCTTATTTTTTCAATATTACCTGACACCTTTCTCTCGAACAGAATGAGGTGTCTAAATTCGACGGAAGAAGTAAAAGCAGACAACAGCGTTTATGCTGCATAAGCTTATTGACAATGAATTTGAAAGCGGGTTCTTGTGTGAGTGCACACAAGAACCCGCTTTTAATGCATCCTGCATTGACCGGGCAGCAGTCCCTTAGAGCATGTGTTGCCCGTGCTGCCGGACTACCACATTTATCGAGGTTCGTTGTTAATAAGACCGTGGAATAAATGCGGCCGAATCTCAACTATTCATGCTGCGAGAAATTGTTGATCAGGTTGCTACAGACGTTCTTTCATAAAAGAGCTTTCTTTTAATAGACGTAGAAAGCCGTCATTTGCAGTGCAGATTATTCTCTAAGACTAATGGCTGATCTTCTTTCGTGATTTTCTGATTGTACACATAACTACTCCTTTTCAGAAATCCACAAGATATATCCCGATAGAGATCTGTCTGAAATCACCGCCGCGCTCCCTTATTTCGCTGATCGCTGCCGAAAGCATTTTCCCCGCATCCATAAGGCGGGAGAAAATACCATTGTCCTTTTCAGGAATATATCCGAGCTTCTTTCCGTCACCGGTCAGAACAAGTATCGCCTTTGAATCGAATTTGTTGTCTTCACGCCGGAGTGTCAGCTTATCGCCGGGCTTTATATCGTCCAGAACACTTTTGTCTTTCAGAAACGATGTTCCGGCAACATAAGTGTCAAACAGATGTATCTCTTTCACAAGCGGCTTTATCATCGTGTCAAGCCCTTGATTTGCCGCGACAGAAACAAGTCCGGCTTTATCGCTTACAGTCAGTTCTCCCATTGAAATGTCGCTCCGTTCTTTAAAAATGTTTTCAGAATATCCTGCAATTCCTTTTCGTATTTTGTATATTCATCTATCTCTCCTTGCAGTTCCGCCTTTTTATCTGCAACGAGTGCATCATCTTCGAGAAGATATTTATACCTGTAAGGGTCTGTGGAAATAATAGTGTTTATCTCGTTTTCGACATCCGCAATTTTATCATCAATGTTCGGAATATCTATGTTGTCATAGTTCCCGCCCTCGCTCTCAATTGCCTTTGAAACAAGAATTTCAAGCTCAGAGATCTCTTTGAGATCGTTGCGGTTATATGCACTGACAACACGATCCCATAATTCGCGCAGTTTATCGTTCTTCGCTGTTTCCGGGAAAATATCGGGGTGAAAGCTCTTCGCAATGTTGCGGTATATCTGCTTTATCTGCATACGTTCGCTTTCGGAGATAGTGCCTTTGCCTTTGCAGGCCGCATTGTTATTAATCATATCCTGAAACTGCTTGCGATATTCCGCCATTTCTTTGGATATGTAATCATTCAGCGCGTTCAGATCGACAGGCTCGCCGCGGTTGGCGTACATCTGGCAGAAAGCGATAGTTTTCTTTTTCTCGATACAGCTGATTTTCTTCTCGAACGAATCCGTCATAAGTTGGCCGAATTCGCGGATATACGCACGAAGATACTGCTCCGCAAGACAGCGGTAACTGTCACGTTCAAGAAGAACTTTTTCGTATTCCCGATAACGCTCATCGGTCGCTTTTATGATGTCCATTATATCACCTCGAACTCGTTTAGTTCCCAGCTTATAGTTGTTAGACGATCGCCGTCTATTTCGGCTTTCTCAAAGAAATCGACAGTATCTCTGAACCACTTGTCGTTGAAACAAATCGCCATTCCTTCGTCTTCTGCGACAGATTCGATCATGAACTGCTCATCATTATACTCAAATCTGATCCTCACAGGTTTTTTTAGTAGTTCAAACAGATCATAAAGGTCGAAATTCTTTTTGTTCACATCGGTCAGCCTGTACAGATTATCAATAATGCGATGCATGATATCAATATGTCCGAAAAATGTATCATAGATCATTCGTTCTGCCATGATCGATTTTGCGTCCCTGTATAAAAACACAGCTTCTTCCGTTTCGCCCTCATCAGCTCTTATTTCAGCTAACCGCAGGGATATTTCGGCTTTGCAGGAATATCCGTCGTCATCGTCATCATCTTTGACTTCCCTATATAATCTCTCAATGATCTCTTTATATTTATGTGAGTCTTTCCTGACATACAGACCGTTTTTGTACATGTCGGCAATCTTGTATTGTGCGTTGATATCATGCGGCAGCGCGGAGAAATACTCAAACGCCTTTTTGTAGTCAAAAAAACCGATCCTACCATACATCCAGATATATCCAAGACAAAGATTGGCAAATTCGTTTCCATGAGCGAGTGCAAGCTCAAAATATTTCAATGCAAGTTCATAGTCCTTTCGCCCATTATAAGCACAGCCAAGCTGACACATACAATTCGGGTCTTGTGTCTCATTTAGCAGATAGTGCATCGTTTCAGTGTAAAGGAAGAAATCTTCGTCGGATATATTGTCTGTATTATCAAATCTGTTACAAATAGACCTTGCTTCATATAAATTCATATCCGTGTCCCACCTTAACATATATCTTCATCTTCGGAAGATACCTTAATCGATATTGTTCTGCTTATCCGCTATAGCTTTCAATGTTTCAATATATTGTTCCCGCAGTTCCACCGGCTGAAGTATCTCCGATTTCGTTCCGAAAAGGAACAGCCACGAGAAGAACGGTATTGGTTGGTCGGTGTTGACATCAACGGTCAGCAGAAAGTGGTCATCATCATACGCTGTCATATCAGCACTTTTTCCGAAACGGTCGATTACCGCATTCACAAGCTCGTTTTCCATACGAAGCGTCACTTTGCTTGAATGCCCGCTGAACATCTGGAACGATTTTTTCAGATAATCCGCAAGGTTGAAATCACCGCCGATAGGGATAACCTTCTCATCGATGATCTGAACGCTGTCCATGCGGTCAACGCGGAAGTTTGTCAATATCTCAGGGCGCTTATCATAGCGTGATATAAGATAGTACTGCTCGTTGCTGTAAGTCAGAGCATAGGGTGAACAGCTCCGTTTGCCTTCGCGGTACTTCTTTCTGCCTCTGACATCGTAGTCAAAGTATGAGAAACTTACTTTTTTCTTTGCAGCGATCGCTCTTTGCAGAGCATCAACGTTTATGTATATCTGCTCATTCATTGTTTTTACTCGGTTTGCAACATACACCTGGCGCTGCATCTGCTTGGCTTCATATTTGCTGGCAAGCATTCCGAGCTTTTGAATAAGCTCGCGGGACTTTCTTTCTGTAAGGAACTTCGATGATGAAACCTCGTCGGCAAGCAGTTTGAGTTCGGGAAGCTGAAACTCGCGGCTCGCAACACAGTAGCCCGAATGATAACCTTTGCTGACGATAATGTCAACCCCGAACTTCTGCAGTGCCTCTATATCGTCATATATTCCTTTGCGTGCGGCGGGAATACCATATTTTCCAAGCATCTCTATTATTTCCGGCATTGTTATCTTGTGATCCTCGTCTGTGTTCTCATAGAGGATCTTGTAGAGATAAAGTATCCGAAGTCTTGATATCGAGTTCTTTTCACTTTCAGCCATAACACGCCTCCGTTGATCGGGTGATTTACTGTACCCTTTTTAGGATAGTATAGCATATCTTTTGTGTAAATTCAAGTGCTTTTTCAATAGCTGTCCCTGAATTGGTACAGCTATTTTTTATGCTGTTGACTTTTGTTTTTTTCGGTGGCATAATAGAGTACAGAAACCGGCATGATGCCGAATTTGTGGTAAAGGTTAAGTAAATTTTTGTGATTTGATTATGTATTGACAAATCATAACTATTGTGCTATACTGATAAAAAATCAAATAATCGAACTGCCACCGGGTAGTGTATGCATTAAGCATTCGTCTGCACATCGTTAGGTCTTTGAAGATGTGTCTGCGGGTGCTTTGTTTTTTGGAAAGGATAATGAAATGAAAAAACCGGTTGCTAAAGGATATTTCACCAGAATGGAACTCATATTGTGGAGCGTATCATCGTCTTGTATTATCAGTGCTTTCTTCATATTCGGAGGTTCTGACATACTATCGCTCATTGCCTCTCTTATTGGTATTACCTCGATATTATTCAGTGCCAAAGGCAATCCGGCCGGTCCGCTGCTGATGATCTTTTTCAGCCTTTTGTACGGTTATATCTCATTCTCTTTTTCGTATTACGGTGAAATGATAACCTATCTGGGAATGACAATGCCAATGTCGATATTTGCTCTTATCGCATGGCTGAGGAATCCATATAACGGCAACAGGAGTGAAGTCAGAATAGGGCAGATAAGCGGCAGAGCGGAAATTATAGTGATAGTTCTAATTTCCGGCGCGTTAACGGTGTTGTTCTACTTTATTCTGAAAGCGTTCAATACCGCAAATCTGATACCGAGTACGCTTTCGGTAACAACAAGTTTTATTGCGGTTTTTTTGACTTACAGAAGAATATCATTGTTTGCACTTGCGTATGCTGCAAATGACCTTGTTCTGATAGTATTATGGGGACTTGCCTGCGTAGAGGATAGTCACTATTTATCTGTTCTGGTATGCTTCTGCGCATTTCTTGTAAATGATCTATACTGCTATATCAGCTGGAAGAAAAGAAAAAGCCTGCAAACGAAAAGCGGCTGAATGATATTCAAGATATATATATTGACTTATCCTTCGATTGGTGATATACTTATAATTATAAGCGATAAATGAGAATTTGTCGAAGCAAATTAACTTTTTGTTTTATAAAACAACATACCACGATATATAGGAGAGAAACTAAAATGAAATGTGAAAAATGCGGTTCTTCAAATATTGTTGAGGGGAAACTTTATACTGGAACGAGCGGTTTAGTATTTACAACAGCAACTGGTTTATCTCAAAAGGAACATCTGTTTACGAAAAAGTATTCAACTTTAACTGCAAAGGGATGCAAAGATTGTGGCGCAATCTTTGATATTCGTATGGAAAATCCTCAAGCAATTACCGAAGACAAGTAAAAATTCTGTTTGTTGTGGTATTCGATTATATCTGAAGTTAAACTGTCAAATTCAGGTTTGTAGATCTTTTTCATTCAAGAAAAAGATCGCTGCGTAAAAAGAAGTTTACTGAAATGTTTGAAAGCAAATTTACGATATAACAAGGAAAGTTGATTTTATGAAAAGAGGATAATACATCATGACGCTTGAATATAAAGTGAGCGCGGAACAGGCGCTCCAAAAGCTCAAAGAAGGCAATGAAAAATATTTATCAGCAAAGACCGGCTGCGGTGATATTTCACCCGAAGCAAGAAAACAGACCTGCGAGAACGGACAGCGCCCTTATGCCGTTATCGTGACCTGCTCGGATTCGCGTGTAATACCCGAAAGCATTTTCAGTGCAGGAATCGGAGATCTTTTCATAATCCGTGTAGCAGGAAATGTTATCGACGATCATCAGCTCGGTTCTATCGAATACGCTGCGGAACATCTTGGAATAAGGCTCGTGGTCGTACTCGGTCATGATCACTGCGGAGCCGTTGATGCTGCGATAAATCATGATCCAGAAGGCTATATCAAATTCATCACGGACGAAATAAAGATCGCGATAGGTGATGAGACGGATGATTACAGAGCGTGCTGGCTGAATGTCCGTCACAGCGTGGAACTGATAGAACAGAGCTTTGAGATACACCGCGAGGAGGAGCATGGGCTGCGAGTTATCGGTGCACTGTACAGGCTTGCGGGCGGAAAAGTGGAATTTGAGATCTGACGTTATGAAAAAAGGTGAATTATGGACTACAGAAATTTCAACAACACAATATATATCCGCATGGACCGCGGTGATGAGATAATCGGAACTATAATTGATATATGCAAAAAGGAACATATCAGTTCTGCGATATTCAGCGGCATCGGCGGCTGCCAAAAAGCTGAGATACAGACATTCATTCCGGAGACCGGAACTTTTGAAACGCAGACCATAGGAGGTATGCTGGAGCTTGTCTCGCTCAACGGAAACATCGTCACTGATGAGAACGACGGGTATTTCCATCACACTCACGCCATGTTCTCATATAAGGTCGGAAACGAGCATCACACCGCCGCCGGTCATATCAAGTCGATAACCGTACTGTACACAGCGGAGATCGAGCTGAGACCCGTCATCGGCGGCACGATAAAACGGAAATCCGACCCCGAGACCGGAACAGGATTCTGGGATTTCTGATCCGAATCGCTAATAAAATAAATTTAAAGCGGTCAGTTGTGAACCTGACCGCTTTTTTATTGGTTCGCTTTAGCAAGAAATGTTAAACATCAGTCACATCGCGAAAAGCTTGTCCTGTCAAACCGGTAAACAGTCCCGTAATCCCTGTCGATGCATTCAGTGAATGAAAAGCTGTCGAGGTCGTATATGCATGACCACTGGGTATCCGTACGCTTTGCAGCCGATAAAATGACGCTTTCTACGCTCATCGTCTTCGTGTGCTTCGTGCACCGTGAATTTATGAGCATACGGTTCTATTATTACATAGTCAAAATAATAACTTTTTTTAATATCACACTAAACAAGTAGTGTCAATACATGATACACTCACGAAAAGAAGTGCGATATGGCAGAATAAGTATTGAAAGCAAGCGGGTATGATTTAAACCAAAAACCGCGTGCGGGGTTTCCGTACACGGCAGATACATATTATAGATACGGCTTATCTTTGTAATATTATGAAGATCCATTGCAGGAGTAAGTGAAGCGGATACCAAATATAAAAGAAGTACTTTGAGAATATTGGAAAATGTCCTTTTTCCCCATTGTACAGGAAAGTTATGACAATTCCTGCGATCCACATCGGAAGAAGAATCTTCAAATAAATGTCTGCAGTTGGAAAATAGCCGGCTGTAACACTCATAATGATGAATACCAGCGGGATATATATTGCGAACCTCAGCAGCGGTTTGTCACGAAGCAGATCAAACAGCAGCATAAGTATGATACCGCTGATTGCCCATTCTGCTTGCAGCAGCCAACTGACAGCCGTAAGTGCCGCGATAGCAAGGAGACGAAGAGGGAGTTTCCATGAACAATGTATCACAATGAGTGACAGAAGCCCCAAAAACAGCGTCATAAGCACGCTCCACTGTAGAAACAGTGCGTATAGCGTAAACCCATCGGGATTTGTCAAAGAATGTGGTATCTGAGTTATAACTGCAAAGATAAGAAGTCTCACAGCATATTTTGCTTTTGACTTGGTGTAATGATATCCCTCGGCAATAAAGAAGAAGAATACAGGTGGTGCAAAGAATTCTGCCGCTACCGAAAACTGAAAGAACGGTTTAACGGGAAAAACCCTGTAGATATTTACAGCCCAGTGACCGAGGGTCATTAAGAGAAGCGCAATGTATTTGAGAAGGTCACGATTGATGAACTGAAAGGCAAACTCTCTGCGAATCAGTCTACGGTCAAAAGATGAAAAACAATTATCTTTTTTTAATGATTCTGTTTTCATAAAATACCTTCTTGATCATGTTTATCTCTTTTCTCTCATTATATCACCTTTAAAATCGTATATCAATACATACTCAAATGCAATATAGCAGTAAAAGCATACATAAACGGGACTGTATGTCCGCTTATGGAAATTCCGCTGAACGCTGTCAGTGCAATCTACGCAAGCAGAAGTGTGCTGACCGGTTTCGGCATTATCCTGAAAGGGCGGTAGTCTCCCTTGAAAACTGCATCGTCAGTATCACATCGGGAGGCAGACGATGCATGATTCCGTGTCGTACTTATTTACTTATGAATGCTATTCTTGTGATCATTTAAGCGGTGGAAGGGCGTGTATGTCATAGTTGTCGTAGTAAATATCAAATGCCGTTTTTACATCTCCGAAGATCTCAATAAGCGCCCCTGCCTGAAACATCGTGGAGAGCGTACCGGAAGGAGCCTTCCATGCGGCATTTGAAACTATCTCCAGCTTTTCATTTCCGGGCGTATTCGCTCGGGTTATAGCTTCTGCTTTGAACAGAAGCTCTCCGGTCGCAATATGATAATCGCTCGATATGATCGCGAGTTTTTTTACAGAGGGATACAATGATGTCAGAATATCATAAGTAAATATCGCATTCTGTGCGGTCGTAATAGAGTTATCCTCTACGATCAGGCGTCGTTTCTCAATACCGTGCTGTTCAAGCCACTCTGACATTTCTCCCGCTTCGGATGCCGATTTGTTTTCGGCAGCAGTTCCGCCGCCTGTGCATACGATATATGCGTTTTTATACTTATTGGCGCTCGCAAGCGCAACATTGAGACGTTCCGTCAGCTCAGCCTTCATAGTACCGTCGGGATTAAGCTGAAACCCAAGCACTACGATGCACAGTTCGTCCGTATCGGGCAGACCGTCCGGAAGCACATCATAATTCAAAGGTTTTCCAAGCTCCGGCGACCGCCAGATCTCCATTATGTCTGCAAAACGTTTACCCGCGCCCGGATCTGCAGCCGAAAGGTCATTCAGCAGTACGTTGATACGGTCATTTGCCTCCGCACCGTATGTGCCGTAATCAACAGCGATCTCTTCTATGATCTTCTGGACATCAGTCGGATTGGCATCAGACTTTGTACCGCACGCCGACATCATACCGAGCATAAGCAGAAGTGACAGAGCAATTGAACATATCTTTTTCATTGGTGCTTTTGCTTTCATTTTTTATTATGCTGCCGGAGCAAGTTCTGCTGAGAAATCTGTCTTTATGACATTATTGCCATAGATAGTCGCAAATTCGTTTTTCATCGAAACGGTGTTGAATCCGAGTTTTTCGCATTCCTGTCTGAATTCCTCCGCAACATCAGGCTTGCCGTAATCACGTTCTGTATCGTCACAGAGCAGCATATATGCCTTGCCGCCGTTCTCAACGGTGTACTGACCCATGGAAAGATCGCCTGTGCTGTTGCCGAAAGCGATTACCGGTATGTCTCCGATCTCGTTGACTATGCTGACTACCTTGTTCCAGCGCTCATTCTTGAACAGCATATTTCCCTCAAGAAGGATCTCGTCATCTGGAGTATATGTGTATTTCCTCGTTTCCGTATCACCGAGTCCGGTAGCTTCAAGAGAAACAGTGCTTCCGACGATATGATACGGCGGGACCCATTCGCCGAGAGCGTTCTTTATAACTTCGCGCACCATTGTACGCTCGCCTCCGCTTACAAGGAATATCCTGAAATCGTGTCCGGCAAGATATTTTACCACAGAGATCATAGGCTTATAGAAACCTTCGCCGTATGTCATTCCCTCAAAACCGTTCGCGGGCGTTTCAAGAAAATTCCGTATATATGCCCGGTATTCATCGGGTGTGAAGCCCTTGAAACTCTCGGCGGTGATCTGTCCCGACGATCTCGGAGCTTTCGGAAGCTCCTCGTGGTTTATCAAAGCCTTTTCAAGCGCCTTACAGTATTCCTTGTCCTCCGGCTTTGCTTCATAAGTATTGTCGTGAAGAAGTCTGTGCATCATCAGGCATTGATCGAAATATGTCGGGAACAACTCGCCGATAAGCGTTCCGTCAACATCGAATACCGCTATCCTTTTTTCGGGCGGGATAAACTTATCCGATTTTTCATCGGTGACTGATGCAACAAAGTCGATGATCGACTTTGCGTTCGGTGAACTTTCTGTCCAGTATTCGAGACCGTCGTTAACATTTCCTGCTTTTACTGGGTTATTGCTGTACAGCGTAACGCCTGTCACGACGATAACAATTGTCAGAACTGCTGTGATGATCCCTGCGATCATATCTTTTTTCATCATTCGCTTTTACTCCTTGCGTGTTTCAATATGCATTATTCTGTTTTCAGCTTTGACAGCTATATTATCGTTTTAAAAAGTATCAGAAACTCTGAAAACGAATAAGCTATTCAATTAAACATTTATAAGTATATCACTATTCACTGTGATAGTCAATACATATTTCTGCCGGTGCAAGGTGACAACCCCGCAGGAGACCGAGGAAGACATACAGCGCGAGATCGACGAGCTTATCGACAGTTGGAACATACCCGAGGGAATGAGCCTTGACGAGTTTATCGACAGGGTGAACAACGGAGAGCTGGAGGAGATCAGAGCGGAACAGGAAAAAGCGGCGGAGGTGTATGGGTATAGTGATTCGGGGCGGAAAATAAAGCATGAGGATTTTGTTGAAACGCTTGACAATTTCGGTAAAAGTGGTATAATAGAAGAAAAAGTATGAAATTAACAAAACTGGCTTCCGACGGCAGTGTTGTTAATCCCATGAACGCCAAGCGCTACCAGATTGTTAAGAAAAATCTTGAAGTAAAAGAGGTGAGATGTATGATGACTTATTTAAGATTTTTGGGAATAATCAACGGGTTAGTAACATACGAATACGGAAGATCTAAAGAAGAAATGATTGGGACGGTAAGTATGTCACAAAGTGATAATAAAAATTGTCAATTTGCTTATTATGAAAGCTCTAACATTAAATCTTTTTGTGCATCAACCTCTCACGCGTTAATTATGATAAATAAATTTATTAAGAATAACAACTATCCACAAGAATACACATACGCTTGCTAATATTAAAGATTTCAGCAAGTTGCCTGCAAGTTAAGTATTTCAGCGCACACCTTCGGGTATGCGCTGTTTTTATGTCCGAAAGGAGAAAACATTATGAGCGAATACGGAAGCGGACTGACCTTCGGTCAGTGCTGTACAATGGACAAGGAGCGCATCAGGCACGCGCCGTAATATTGCTGCTGTAAATCAGCATTTGTCCGGAACGGATTGATTTATAGAAATAAATAATACAGCAGATAAGAAAAATGAAAAAAAGACTTGCAATTTGTATAAATATGGTGTATAATATCATAGTAAAAAAAAGACGGGGGCTTGTGGTACAGGCTGAGATAAAGGTAATGACCTTTGACCGTGGACCTGATTTGGGTAATGCCAGCGTAGGGACAAACCGGAGATTTTTGTTTTGCGGAGGCTTACCATTCGGTAGGTCTCTGCTTTTTTGTGAAAGGAAGTGAATGACTGTTCCCGACGGTCTCGGGCGGATAGAAGGGGAGCGCCTTGTGTCTTGTATTTTGCGATGGGAACCCGTGTTTCGGGGTGAGAGGGAGAAAGTGATCTCCGACCGACGGAATATATAATGTTCCGAAAAAAGCGAAAGAAGGAATTTCAAGTGAAGAATTCAAAGGTTATCAAACTGGTCGTGCTCTCTATGCTCGTAGCTCTCGGTGTAGTCATTTCCCCGATACTCAGAGTAGAGGGCATGTGCCCTATGGCTCATTTCATCAACATAGTATGCTCGGTTCTGCTCGGACCGTGGTACTCGCTGCTTTGCGCGACGCTTATCGGCATTATCAGAATGCTGCTTATGGGAATACCGCCGCTTGCGCTTACCGGCGCGGTGTTCGGCGCATTCCTTTCCGGCGTATTATACCGGGTTTCGAAGGGAAAGATACTCTTTGCCGTGCTCGGAGAGGTGATAGGTACCGGATTTATCGGTGCGATCATTTCCTACCCCGTTATGACGTTCTTGTGGGGCAAGGAAGGTCTTAGCTGGCTGTTCTATGTGCCGTCGTTTACTGCCGGAACGCTTATAGGCGGAAGTATCGCATACGTTTTCCTGCGTAAGCTTGCCGATAACGGAATGCTTGTAAAGATGCAGGAAATGCTCGGTTCGCAGACTTATTCCGACAAGAGCAGCGTGATCTCTACGACGCTTACGATCGCCGCATTCGGAGCTATCGCGTTCGTTGTTATCGAGATACTTATGAATATTTTCGGACTTGCCGACCAGACATGGTCATACATAGCTTATGGCTCGCTCGGTGCTTTTGCCGCAGCCGCAGTCGTTTATTTCATAGTAAAGAAAGCAGGGAGGGGAAAAGTGGTTGATAAATGAGATAAGACGCTCTGTAAAAGAGCGCGCTCCGCTTATACACTGCATTACCAATTCTATATCCATAACCCGCTGTGCCGATGTAATACTTGCGTCAGGCGCACGCCCTATGATGGCGGAACACCCGAAAGAAGCGGCGATAATCACCCGTACAGCCGGAGCAGTGATGCTCAATCTCGGCAATTTCACCGATGTGCGCGGTGAGTCTATGATGATATCTGCCGGAACTGCAAAAGAGAACGGTATTCCGTTCCTGCTTGATATCTGCGGTTCAGCCTGCCTACCGTCACGCAGAAATTATGCTGCCGATCTGATAAAGGCAGCAGTACCGTCTGTCATAAAGGGCAATGCTTCCGAGATAAAAGCCCTGTGTGACAGCAGTTACAGTTCTTCGGGAGTAGATGCCGATCCGTTGCTCGGACTCGCGGAAACCGAGGGTGCGGCGGTAACTCTCGCCCGCCGGTACGGAGCAGTGGTTCTTGCAAGCGGAAGCACCGATATAGTTACCGACGGGATCCGACTTATCCGCATAAAAAACGGCACTTCTCAGCTCGCTTCTGTGACCGGTACAGGCTGTATGCAGGGCGCACTCTGCGCGGCGTATCTCTCATGCGGTAGTACGTTGGAAGCAGCTGCTGCCGCTTCCGTTGTATTCGGGATCAGCGGTCAGCTTGCCGAAACCGGAAAGGGTAGCGGAAGCTTCTTCACCGGACTCATGGATGCGCTTTCAACGATAACTGATGATTGTATAGAAAAATATACCGATACGGAGGAAACGATTCTTGAATAAACCTGACACGAGACTATATTTTATAACGGACAGCACTCCGTACAGCGAGGAGGAATTTCTGTCGCGCACGGAAGCTGCGCTTCGCGGTGGCGCGACACTTATCCAGCTTCGCGAAAAGGAACGCACAACGCGCGAATACCTTGATCTTGCGCACAAAGTGCATGAACTTGCGAAACGATACAATGTTCCGCTTATAATAGATGACAGGCTTGATGTGGCAATTGCGGAGGATACTGAGGGTGTGCATCTCGGTCAGAGCGATCTCCCGATAGCGACTGCAAGACGCATCTGGGGCAGCGAAAAGATAATCGGCGCGACGGCCAAAACTGTTGAGCAGGCAAAGGAAGCGTATGAGCAGGGCGCGGATTATCTCGGTGTCGGTGCGATATATCCCACCACAACAAAAGTAAAGACGATACTAACATCTACTGAAACACTTGCGGATATCTGCAAGGCTGTGCCGATACCTGTCAATGCGATAGGCGGTCTTAACAAAGATAACATAGATGTTCTCAAAGGAATTCCGATCGCAGGTATCTGTGCAGTTTCAGCGATTATGAAAGCAGATGATCCTGAGCGCGCCGCGCGTGAACTTTCGGAAGCTGTCCGCGAAAAGCTCGGGTTCTGAGCGAGCAATATTACAGAATTTCTAAGGGAGCATGATTATGAAGACAGCACTTACGATAGCAGGGAGCGATTCCTGCGGTGGAGCCGGGATTCAGGCTGATATCAAGACTATGACCATGAACGGTGTGTATGCTATGAGCGCGGTGACCGCGCTTACGGCGCAGAATACAACTGGTGTCAAAGCTATAACGGAATCTTCACCGGAGTTTCTGAAACAGCAGATCGATGCTGTCTTTGAAGATATCTTTCCCGACGCAGTTAAGATCGGCATGGTCGCGTCGTCGGAGCTGATAAAGGTTATTGCTGAACGGCTGAAGTATTATTCGGCACGCAATATCGTTGTCGATCCTGTAATGGTCGCGACAAGCGGTTCCGCTCTGATAAAGACAGACGCGGTAAAGACTCTGTGTGAAGAGCTGCTGCCCATAGCTGCGGTAGTCACCCCGAATATCCCGGAAGCGCAGGTGCTTTCCGGGAACGGGATAACCGGCAGAGATGATATGACGAAAGCCGCGGAGCTCATAAGTTCACGGTACGGCTGTGCGGTCCTGCTCAAAGGCGGACACAGCGTGAATGATGCAAGCGATATGCTGTATTCCGACGGAAAGGCCCAGTGGTTTGAGGGCAAGCGCATAGACAACCCTAATACCCACGGTACCGGCTGCACACTTTCAAGCGCAATAGCTTCAAATCTCGCAAAAGGTTTTGAACTCTGTGAGTCGGTAAGGCGTGCGAAAGAATATATTTCCGGTGCGCTCGGAGCAATGCTCGATCTCGGACATGGCTCGGGCCCGATGAATCACACTTTTGATCTTTATTCCCGCTTTGCGGAAGAGAAATAAATCCCCGAAAGGAAAAGTAAATGAGAAATTACACAACACAGATGGACGCGGCAAGAAAGGGTATCATAACACCCGAAATGAAGATCGTCGCAGAGAAGGAATACCGCACAGAGGAAGAGATACGTGATCTCGTCGCAAAGGGACAGGTCGCTATATGCGCGAACAGGCTGCATACGTGCATAGACCCTAACGGCGTAGGTTCAATGCTGCGCACAAAGATCAACGTAAATCTCGGCGTTTCACGGGACTGCAAGGACTATGATATAGAAATGCAGAAAGTGAATGCAGCGGTTGATATGGGTGCGGAAGCGATAATGGATCTGTCCTCCCACGGAAATACCCAGCCGTTCAGAAGAAAGCTGACTTCCGAGTGCAAAGCTATGATCGGCACTGTGCCTGTCTATGACAGTGTTATCCACTATCAGCGTGATCTCGCTACCCTTACCGCACAGGATTTCATCGACGTTGTAAGACTCCACGCTGAGGACGGTGTGGATTTCGTGACGCTGCACTGCGGCATTACACGCAAGACCATAGAACAGATCAGGAAACACAAGCGCAAGATGAACATAGTTTCGCGCGGCGGTTCACTTGTTTTTGCGTGGATGAGCATGACTGGAGAAGAAAATCCGTTTTATGAGCACTTCGATGAGATACTCGATATCTGCCGTGAGTATGATGTTACCATATCTCTCGGTGATGCGTGCAGACCCGGCTGTCTTGCTGACGCAAGCGATGTGTGCCAGATCGAGGAGCTTGTCCGTCTCGGCGAGCTCACCAAGCGTGCATGGGCAAAAGATGTTCAGGTAATGGTAGAGGGGCCCGGACACGTTCCGCTGGATCAGATCGAAGCAAATATGAAGATACAGCAGACGATATGCATGGGAGCACCGTTTTATGTCCTCGGACCGCTGGTTACTGACATTGCCCCTGGATATGATCATATCACATCCGCGATCGGCGGCGCGATCGCAGCTTCTGCCGGTGCAGCGTTCCTCTGTTACGTTACACCTGCGGAGCATCTCGCACTCCCGAACGTTGATGACGTAAAGCAGGGTATAATCGCTTCACGCATTGCCGCACACGCTGCCGATATTGCAAAGCATATCCCGCATGCAAGAGATATAGATGATGAAATGGCGGACGCAAGAAGGACCTTTGACTGGGAGAAGCAGTGGGAATGCGCGATAGACCCGGAGACCGCGAAAAGTATCCGTGACAGCCGTGCTCCGGAACATGAGGACAGCTGCTCAATGTGCGGAAAGTTCTGTGCTGTAAGAAGCATGAACAAAGCGCTGAACGGAGAATATATCGACATACTCTGATAATATATGGTGCAAGGAAACCCCGGTCGCTCATCAGAAACAAACCCGGTTATTGTGCCGTACTCTTCGGCTGTTTCCGTCATTTGGGTTTTTTTCGCCGAATCAAAAACAGTACGGTCATCCGTGCTATTCCGGACTTTTGGGCTGTGATGACAGGTGCCCATGCATTCGTCTTCACACATATCGGAAGAGTACGCAGTTAATCAAATTGAACAGGAAACAAGAGAATTCTGAAAGAATGAGATCCGGGTCTTCTGACCCGGATCCGTTATTATTTACTCGGTTTTCAGCCTGATCATATACGGGTGCCGTTCTCGTCAGCATTGTACAGAGAGTGGCCTGAAAGTTTTCCGTACCGAGACTCTTCCTGCAGCTCGTTGTCTATGCGTGCAAGATATTCTTGTCTCATTGTATGGTTTCAATATGATTTTTCCCTTCTTCGCACAGAAATAAATGCATCATGACAGACAAATCCCCCGGAATTGATTCGGGGGATTTTTATCCGTTGTTCAGTGCCGATATCAGTTATTATCAAACTTTTCTTGTCTCAGAAGCATACAGTATATTACGCACACGACAACTCCTGCAACTCCGAGGACGGCCATTAGCAGTGCGGCTCCCGAGCCTTTACCGTTACCCAGAACAGCGCACATAAGGCTATCGTTATTCTGCCGTGACATTAACGGTTCAAAGAAATTATCGATAAGCGCACCGCTTGTCAGACCGCCTATGGGTATCGTAAAAAACTGCAATGTATTGCGGCAGGCATAAACCCGTCCCTGCATATCGGCAGGTATAGTGCTCCTGAAAACAACATCAAGATTTGCTCCCATGAACGGAATGAATATCCATCCCATAACAACGCCGATGCACCAGATGATCGGAGAATTGCCGACCGCAAGTATGAAGTTTTCGGTACTCATAGAGAAAAGCAGTGATATGCAGATTGCTTTAACCCGGTCTTTAGGCGGTCGGGCGTATGATGCGATGAAGCTGCCCGCAAAAGTCGCTGCGCCTATACAGAAATTTACTGTTCCCAATATGGTCTCGTTATTTGCCGTTTTTGAGAGTATAAGAGGTGTAAGCGCTGCGTTATTTGCCGAAGCGATAAGGTTTATGCCTGACAAGAAGAATATCAGTTTCAGTATCAGGGGATTCGATCTCAGCCATGAAAGCCCTGACTGTACCGACTTGATGAATGACACGTTTTCTTTATCTGTTTTCTGAGGTTCGGGTATGCGGATAAACAGCAGCAGTACCGTGAACGCAGCAGAAAAAGTGGCGATGTCAACGATAATAACTGCCGATACACCGCCGAAAGCAAACAGCATCGTCGCCAAGACCGGTGTGAGTATCGTATTCATAGACTGCGAAAGCGATCGCAGAGCGCCGGTTTTCTGATAATAATCCTTTGGTATGAGCTGGGTTGCAGCTACTTCGCTTGCAGGCTGCTGTACCGTATTCATTAATCCGTTCAGCGCATTTATCAGGAATAAATGCCAAGGTTCAAGGCAATTTGCCAGTATCAGCAATAAAGCCGTTACCGTTGTTAATGCTGCGAACAGGTCGCAGATCAGCATGGTGCGTTTCTTGTTCCATTTGTCGCTTAGTGCGCCCGCGAATATGCTCATCACGACATAGGGCGCATAAGAGCATACTGTAAGCAGAGCTGCTTCCAAAGCCGAGCCTGTGCTTTGATACAGCCACAGACCGAGTGCATAGCTCGTCATAGAACTTCCGAGTGCGGAAAGTGACTGCGTACTCCACAACAGCAGATAGCTTTTAATAGGTTTAATTTTATGTTTCATTTGACTTTGCTCCTTTTGATATTGTGTTTTCATCAAAAATGCAAAGCCCGAGGGTATCATCTGTACTCCACGCAGTTCCATCAAACCTTGCATGGAGCGTATGCAGTAGTTTTTATCATACATCTCACCTCTATAACATGATATGCAGCCAGAGTGTCTGCACTTAATTGTAATTATACATCATTACTGTCCGTAGGTCAACTATCGATCAACAGAAAGTGAGTCTCTCTTTATCAATGTTTGGTATAATTCCGACAGATATTTGTAGAAAAAGCCGAAGAATCGGGAGCAAAAAGAATGAATCAATCTGTTATCCGGACATATCCGTCTCATTTCCGAAAACCCTGTGCGAAAAGCAGGTATGTTATGCGTGGTGTCCGCCAATCTGAGTGTTCCGCTCTATCGTTGTTGCCCCTTTCAGCAGGTTCATTCCACGGA
This sequence comes from uncultured Clostridia bacterium, assembly GCA_947168885.1. Classification (GTDB taxonomy): domain Bacteria; phylum Bacillota; class Clostridia; order Oscillospirales; family Ruminococcaceae; genus Ruminiclostridium_E. The sequence continues at coordinate 220,127 of CAMVNQ010000006.1, forward strand.
TAACGGAGTTGGCTCCGAACTTCGACCGTACCGCTATCATAGCGGCCTGAAGCCGTTTATCTCTGTCGGCGGCCTCATGATCCGTAAAAAAATCCATTTGGTAAAATCCTTCGTCAGCAACCACATCTGCCGCGCAAACACCAAGCTTGCGGAACAGCAGTCTGTGGTCAGTCTTTTTTTCGATGTCGGGCATCAGGACTTCGGTGATAAACCGCGACAGATTTGTACGTTCCAGAGTTACAGCCGTGCCTGTGGCGTGCTTCGGGTGCAGTCTGCCGTAGAAATCCACACAGACCGGACCGTCGTACTGTGGACAGGCTTCGAGCGATTTCCAGTCATAGCTAACCCACCATACGAACGTTTTTGCGATAACGTTTTTCTCAAACATCTCGGTTGCAAGCACATCTATCATTTCGCGGAAAACAAGGTGCGCTTCGTCGTATCTGTACGGGCGCGGAAGCACCTGGCTGTGAGACAGCGAGTGCCCGTCCGTGTGATAGGTCTTGATGTCGTGCATTGTTACCGGTTCAACGCCCCACGCATGGTCTATCATGATCTCGCCGTCGATCCCGAACTCTTTGTAAAACCATTCCTCGTTTTCTATCGAGTACCGTGCCACATCGCCCATGGTGTGCATTCCTTTTTTTTCAAGACGAGCGGATTTCCCCATACCGACCTGCCAGAAGTCGGTAAGCGGAGTGTGATCCCAAAGCAGGTATTTGTAGCTGTCCTCGTTGAGTTCGGCTATGCGCACACCGTCCTTGTCGGGCCGGGCTTTCTTGGCAACGATGTCCATCGCGACTTTGGCAAGATACATATTCGTGCCGATTCCGACAGTCGCTGTGATACCTGTTGCTGCCAATACCTCCCGCAGCATCGTCATAGCCATTACATGAGCGGGGTGTTTTCCGGTTTTCTCCGCTTCTTCTTTGTATTGGTGCAGGTACTTCGTGCAATCGACAAAACTTTCATCAATACTGTAAACATGGATATCCTCGGGCGCGGCGTAGTGCAGCAGTATCGAGTATATCTGCGCCGAAACGCGCTCGTATTCAGCCATTCTCGGTGTTGCAATGATGAAATCGACTATACGGTGTGTACGTATCTCATAGTCCGCGATCTTCTGTTTTGCTTCAAAAAGACGCGGTCTGCCGGGAACGCCGATAGCTTTCAGGGCAGGGGAGACAGCAAGACATATCGTCTGGTCGGAACGGGTCGGGTCAGCTACCAGCAGCTTTGCCGTCAGCGGGTCAAGTCCGCGGGCTACACATTCAACGCTTGCGTAGAACGATTTCATGTCTATTGCAGCATAAACCCGCTCCATGAGCTGACCTCCTTAGTTTAAGACTTTCCCGTACACATGAAATTCCTGATATGGGGAGATAGGCCTCGGCTCCCACTCGCTGTTGTAGGAACGCAGAACGACCTGCGGGTGTACGAACCCGTTGCTGTCCGTAAATTCTTCCTTGCAGGAATCGTCCGGCTCCTGCTCATCGTAGATCTTGATGACTACCTCGTTGTCGATCGAAAAGATGCCGACCTGACCGGGGCGCACAGCCTCACATTGCTGGATGAACACGACCTGTCCGTTGATGTAAATCGGTGACATACTCTCACCGTCAACGAACAGCGCAAAGTCCGTGCCCGCAGGGACAGCGCTTTCGGGGTACTCTTTATCCTCGAAGTTTTCGTCGTCCATAAAGTTGCCCGTACCTGCCGCAGCTCTTATGTAGCTGGTGGGTATCGTTATAGTCGCGCTCGACGGTGCTGCTTCAGTCAGAATCGGCTTGTATCTGCCGGAAGCTATGAGCAGTTCGCGGTACTCGTCAAGCTTCTTCAAGCCGTGTTCGTTCAGCTCGAAGTCCGGTAATTTCGCTATTCCCGTGAACTCAGGTATCATATCCGGCACGTTAAGCGACACGCATACCGCGATAAGCTGATATGCGTTCGGAACAGTCATACCGCTTTCCCATTTAGCGACGGCAGCGGGCTGGACACTTACACCGCATTCCGCAAGCAGCCTTGTAAGCTCGGCTTGCGAGATATGTCTTTTCTTGCGTATCGCGGCTATTTTGCTGCCGATCTCGTTGTTGTCTTTTGCTTGTTTTGCATTATATTTTATGTCTTTCATATATGTATCCTTTCCGAATGGGATTGATTTACAATTATATTATATCCCGATGAGAGCGATTTGTCAATAGTATTTTTTCGGATAAGAAATCTTTTTGTGATCGGACTTCCGTGCCGCTCCGTTTCGGCATGAATGTCCGGCTATGAACGGGCGCTATTGATACCTGTCCGACGCTGCAGATTTTGAGAAACACCGATCGGCAAATGCGAGCAGAATAGAGATCAGCGAACCTGTGCTCACGTCGCTGATGAAATGCGCACCCATGACCATTCTCGAAAAACATACAAGAAAAGCAAATACAGCCGATATGGCAAACAGTACGACTTTCCGGCCTCTGAGACGGTCATAGACCTCCGCGAGCGGCGGCAGCGCGAAGATCATTCCCATGCACTGCAAAGCGTGACCGCTCGGGAAGGAACGGAAATCGTTTCAGTCGATGCCGGATCCGTTTATATATTCAGCCGAGCCGCCGAACGGTATATACCACGGACAGAATTCTATCCCTGGTATATCCTGTATCAACAACCTGTACCGGGGACGGCTGAAAATCACCTTTCCTGCAGACATGAAAATTATCCCGGCAAGCATTATGGCGCACAGTATTATAAGCCGCTTCAGCAGTCTTTTGTCGTATTCTTTCTTTGAGGCGAAGAAACCCGCAAAGAACAGCGGATATACTCCGAGAAGCGCTCCCGCGGTTATGATAAGCGGGTTATTTATCGTCTGAGAAAACACACCTCCGATTGTATCGACCGCGAACATGGCCCACGAGCATATCACGCTTGTTGAAAGCCCGAGGTATCCGCACGCGGCAGTCCAGAGGTTCTTTTTCTTTTCCGTTAGTCCGGAGCTTCTCACCTGACGGCAGATCACTCCTGTATAAAACACCCATATTGCCATGAAAGGGTACATACCGAGTATCGTGAAAACTCTCCAGAAAGTGCTTTCCGGGAAATATACCGCTTCCGCTATTTCAAAGTCACAGAAAGTCCCTGTCGCAATACCCGCGACCGCGATCAGCGCTAACACGATATCAGCGTACAGTATTATTTTTTCGTTCTTTTTTTCCGGCGTCATAACAAGACATTATCCTTCCGCAAAATATACTTTCCCTAGTGTACCGTCAACACGGATCCTGTCGCCGGTGTGCAGCATTGCCGAAGCGCTCTGGCAGCTTACGACTGCGGGTATGCCAAGCTCGCGCGCGACTATCACAGCATGGGACAGGGGAGCTCCCACGTCCGTGACAAGCGCGGATATTTTCGGGAACACCCTGACCCAGCCGATGTTCGCGGCAGGTACGACAAGTATGTCTCCCTGTTCGATCTTGTCAGCATCATCTATGTTTTTGAGTACTCTCGCAACGCCTTCGCACTGACCCGCGGAACCTGCGACGCCGTCAATAACACAGGAACCGGACTGCTCCACAGTTTCGCCGAATCTGTAATAACCGCCCGGACTTCCCGCTGACTTCCATTCGTCAAGGGTGAATCGTCCGCAGATCATACTCGGAAAGTTCGGCATTGACATCTGCTTTTCGTAGTTTTTACGTCTTACAGGAATCTTTCCGACGCAGGTATTGTTGCCCGAAAGAAGCTCCTTCACCTCGTCGATGTACAGCATGAATATGTCATCGCCGAGCCCTGTGAGATCTCCCGCGCGAAGCAGGTATTCGCGTATAAGGCAAAACAGCCTGAGTGCGTCGCTCCTGACGATCTCGCGGCTCGCAACGGCGGCTGAGTATTTTTTCAGCATTCTGGCGAGCTTTCCGGTCTGTGAGGGATATTTTGCGCCGAACTCATTTATAGCTTCCTCGCAGCGCTTCTCCTGCGCGGCCTTCATGGCGTAGGCGTCTATCCCGGAGTTTTTATAGTCTTCAATGACGTTGTCCGGGAAATTTTTGTTCTCGTAAGGGAAGGGAATAGACAGCTCCATTTCGTCCGCATCGCGATGACCGTATTTTACGATATATTCCTTCTTGGTCATCTTACCGGCAATAATATCTGCGATGCCGAGCAGGGGGCCGAGACTCTCGATATTGCTTTTTCCCGAGCAATCGGACATAAGCCTGTCGGCGAGCTCTGTGCCGCATATCTTTTCGAGCCTGTCTCTCGTTCTGAACAGCGAACGCACATCGAGTGCGGTCATTATCGCGGACAGAGCGCCCGCCATAAACGGCTCGCAATCGTTCGTCCAGATACCGAGCAGCTCTTGTTGGTTCCCTGCCTTGTGTATCATATCTATGACTTCGAGGCTGACTTCGGTGAAGCGGCCTTTGAGTTTTTTCGGTTTGTATTTTGCGGGCTTCTTTTTGAACGAGTCCTTTATCATTTTACGGACGGCGCGGGTCAGTATTTTTCTGTCATAAGGATAAACGGGTATCTCGGTGTCGGGGATACCGCCCGCGAGCTCTCTGATTTTACCGAACGCTTTTTCCTTTTTCACGCCGAACGACATTATCATTGAGCAGAGACCGGTGATGTTAAGATAAAGCTGTCCGCACACGTTCGAGATCAGCGGTACGCCGATGATCGATGAGATCATATTCACCATTCCGTATGTCACGGGGGACACAGGGCGCAGGAATATCTCGCCGACATTTGTCTTTGACAGAAGCAGCTCGCCGCAAAGTGAGTCGTTTATTTCAAAATCATCGTAGTTGTTTCGGAAAAGCGTGGTTATGGGTCTCGACTGGAGGATATACACCTTTCCGTCCGCGACGGCCCATTCTATATCCTTCGGAACTCCGTCCGAGGCGGCTTTCTTCGCGTACCCGTACAACTTCTTCGCGTAAGGTGACATTTCCGGGCTGCCATGGTAGGAGTATTTCACGGTATCTATTACGAATTCGCCGTCCATGCCATCGCCTGAGACGAGCTTCTCGCCAGCGCCCCTCACAAAACTGCCTGTCATTCTGCCGCGGCTTCCGTTGATCGGGTCGGCAGTGAAAATCACGCCGGCGTAATCGGGGGAGATGTACCGCTGAATGACTACGGCAGTAACGCCCGCCTTTGTTCCGCGTTCCTGTGCGTACACACCGACACGCTCATTGTCAGCCGATGCTGCGACAGTCATGACGGCTTGCTCAATGTCATCGGGCTTTACATCAAGCACAGTCTCGTATGCGCCCGCGAAGCTGTCCTCGCTGCCGTCCTCGCCGACCGCCGACGATCTCACTGCGTAGGTATGATGACCGGCTGAAAGCTTCTTCACAAGCTCCGCAAGTTCGGCTGAAGCTTCTTTTTTCAGTTTTCCGCCCTCGAATGCCTGTGCTGCTATAACATATCCGGGCGGCACAGGGAGACCCATGCGCAGCATATTCCCGAGGCTTTCCGCTTTGCCGCCTGCATCATATCCCGGCTTTAATGAAGATCTCAGATCAAAAATATACATATCTACTCTCCCAGAAATCTGTCGATGTTGTCGTAAACAAATTTTTTCAGAACGTCGTCGTTCAGCAGGTCTATACCGCAACCATCCCTTATTTCCTCGTGTCTGAGCACAGCCAGTTCGTGTATGCTCGAAAGCTCAAATGCTATCAAGCGGCACTCGCCCTCGGTCTTGCGGCTGCCGTAATGCTGTTGGATAAACTTTACGCTTGAGCGCTTGTCACCTATCTTCCGGGAGACCAGCGTGTATTTTGTTAGTGCTTTGCAGTACTTGAAATTTTCAAGCATCAGCTTCATTGAATGATAGTGCAGCGCAGCAAGCTTTTCTTTGGGCGAAAGCCGGCTTTGCGCGACTTCACCGAGCACCGGGGCGAACACTGTCGCGTTTTTGTACAGCTGCGAAAACACCTCGAAAATAAGCTCCTCACGCGAGCCGAAGCAGTAGTTTATCATAGCGAGGTTTACTCCTGCCTCACGGGTTATCGCACGCGCGGTCACCTCATTTGGGTCATCGCACTCTGTCATTAGCTTTTCCGCAGCAAGCAGAAGCGCGGCACGGGTCTTTTCAAGATCTCGTTTCATATTCCCTCCATAATAATTAAACATGTTTAATTAACTTGATTATACACCATAGTTTCCGGTTTGTCAAGAGGGAAACGCAAAAATAATAAATGTGTCCTCAACAACTGCCGTTTGGCAGTTGTTGTCCCAAATCTTGTTTTAC
>CAMVNQ010000007.1 GCA_947168885.1 uncultured Clostridia bacterium
AGCTGTTTATCCCCATTCAAGGCTGTCTGCTTGAAGTCGTGAGGGAGCAATACACGGACTTCTACCGAGATAAGGAACGGTGGCGTTATCTGAAAAAATTAGATACGAAGAACAGCCTGCTTTCTCTGGATGGATTTACGGACAGCGAGGGGAAGCCTTTAGACTTTATCGCTGATGAAGCGGCAGACATTGCGGAAACCGTTGTCAATGCGGTTATGGTGGACAGGCTGAAAGCCGCCCTGCCTTTGCTGTCGGATAGTGAACAGGAATTGATACAGGCAATCTTTTTTGACGGACTTTCCGAGCGTGAAGTCGGGGCGAGGTTGGGCATAACCCAGAGCGTTGTAAACAAACGCAAAGCCAGAATCCTAATAAAACTAAGAAAGATAATAGAAAATTAAAATTTAAGGCGTTCAGCCCCCTTGTTTTTTCCTTTGGGAAAATGAGGGGGTTTTTCTCTGCCCTCTCAATCAATTCTGATTGGAGGAAAAGAAGCATGGCATATAACCACGGACGGGAGGACAGGAAATGGCGTATCTGGAAAGAAGCGGAGGAAAAGCTGCTGCGTGAGTGCGGCGTTGATGAAGCGACCATTGAGCAGATACGCATGGCGGACAGGGCAGACTTCAATTCCAACAGGCGGTTTTACCGATGGACGAATGACGTTGCGGAATATCTTGAGGACATGGCAGACAGGGAGCGGCAGACGGAAGTGGGTACGGTTGCGGAGTTACTGGACGAGATTGAGAGCGAAAATCTCTATCAAGTATTAGTCGCGGTGGACGGGCGTACCTTGAAAATCGTCCTGCTGAAAATGCAGGGGTATTCCACAAAGGAGATTGCCCCGCTTGTGCATTTGACGACTGGTGCCATCTATGCGAGGTTAGACCATCTGCGGAAGAAGCTGCGGAAAATTTTATAGCTTCTAAAACAGCCTGCCATCCTGCGGGCTACTGGGTGAGGGATGGAAATCCCCTCACTCATTTTTTGCAGGAGGACAACAGGATGGCATACAGGGTTAAGGCATACACGCTTCGGGAGGAATCCACGGAAAGCGGCACAAGGTATTTTATCAGCTTTAAGGACGGGCAGGGCAAATCCCACGAGTTGGAAGTGTCGGAACAGTTCTTTATGGAGTTTCGGCAGATGGAACGCAGGAACAGGAATCTCCTCCAATGGGACGAGCGGCACAGGGAGTTTTCGGAAGTATGGGACGAAACGCTGAACAGGCGGGCGTTGAAGCTGCCTAAGAGCATAGAGGAACAAATGATTGAGGCAGAACGGGCAGAACTGCTCTGTAAGGCGGTTGACGGACTGCCAGAGATACAAAGGCGGCGTTTCCTGCTCTACTACGAGTATGAGTTCAATTTTTACCAAATCGCCGCTATGGAGCATTGCACCGCTTCGGCAATACAGAAATCTGTTGCGATTGCAAAGGAGAAAGTAAAGGCGGAAATGAGGAAGTATCTCCAACCGTGACCGACACCGCCCGAAAAAGAAATCTGTTTTTTATTTGTGTGGGATTGGCGGCATTACATACTCTCACTTTTTCTTCGTGGGAGTAAATCTATTTTTAAGGAGGTCAACGCCTATGTGCAACGAAAACAAAAACACCGCCCGAAAGGAGGAAAGCCATGCAGAAGTTACAGACAGTCAACGCCGAAACGCTCCTTTATGAACCGCTTGAGAAGCCGTCCTTTGTGGTGGACAGCCTTATCCCCACAGGCTTGTCGCTGTTCTGCGGCTCACAGAAGATAGGAAAGAGCTGGCTCATGCTGAAGCTATGTTTATGCGTGTCGCAGGGACTTCCCTTGTGGGATATGCCGACAATGGAGGGCGACGTGCTTTACCTCTGCCTTGAGGACACGTTCTGCCGTATACAGGACAGGCTGTTCCGATTGACGAACGAAGCGAGCAGGCGGCTTCACTTTGCCGTGGCAAGCTGCAAGCTGTCAGACGGTCTTATCGTGCAGCTTGAAGATTATCTGAAAGATTACCCAAACAGCAGGCTTATTGTCATTGACACTTTGCAGAAAGTCCGTACAGCTTCAAAAGACAATGCCTACGCAAGCGACTATGGGGACATCTCACTAATCAAAGACTTTGCCGACAGGCATTCATTGGCGGTCATTGTCGTACACCACATCCGAAAGCAGAATGACAGCGATGTGTTCAACAAGGTGTCTGGGACGACAGGCTTAACGGGGAGTGCGGACGCTACCTTTGTTCTGGAAAAGGAGAAACGGGCATCCGACACCGCCAAGCTGTATGTGACGGGCAGGGACACGCCCTATCAGGAATACACGCTGCGTTTCCGTGATTGCAGTTGGGAACTTGTGGAGAGAAAAACGCAGGAGCAGCTTGCGAAAGAAACGATACCAGACGTCCTTTTTCGGTTGGTGGATTTTATGAGGGATAAGGAAGAATGGGCAGGCACGGCAACGGAGCTGTTAGCCGCTATGAGGGAAACGGAAACCATACCCACGGTGATTACGAAATGGCTCAATGAATACCGCACCACATTTTTAAATGAGAACCATATCGTTTATCAGTACAGCCGCAAAAAACACGGCAGGCAGATTTCGCTTGCAAAGCGGGCGGGTGACAGCGGTGACGGTGGTGACAGCGATATTGGGATACCCCCTGTTACTGTCATTGACGCTTAAAGCCGTGTAAAGCTGGCGACTCTGCCCTGCGGGTGACAGCGGTGACGGCGGTGACAGTGATTTTAGGATACCCTGCCGCTGTCATCCCTGCGGGAGAACACCCCGTAAACGCAAAGTGCAGGCGTAGGATTTACCCGCCCTTTTCGGCGTGTAAAACCACCCCTGCGGTCAGAAAAATCCTTCCGATTTTTCCGACTGCGTTTACAGGGTGTAACACACTACACTTTGCCCTGCAAAGTCGTGTGCCAGACGTTCCCTCTGGACTCCCTTATCGCTCCGATGACGATACTCAACAAGACCTTTACCGACAAGGAAGAAGCGGGCAAGGCTATTTTACTTGCTTGCAAGCAAGTAAAATCAAAGGAAAGTCTTGAAATAGGCTCTTACTGAAACAAAGTTTAATGATCAATGGAATCAGATGGATGTCCCCTATGAAAAGATCGACTATCTGGATAAGCTTGCACACAAGGGATTAAGCTATAAGGATATTGATGACTATTATCCCTGTATTGAAGAACAGTTTACCGTTGTGTCTGAAAAGCATGGAACTGAAAAAATGGTGACGATCGGCAGTAAAATAAGCGAACTACTGAAAAATTATCGTAGAATCATCATAACAGGAGACCACGGTACCAGTAGGCTTGCTGCCAGATTTTTCCACACAAGACAGGGTATCCCCACTCCAAAGGAAATCACTGTAGGTAGTCATGGAAGATTCGGCGTTCCATCTAAAGTACCTGGAACAAAAATGGAAACCCAAATAGTCCGACATATTGGAGATGAAAGCTATATAGTTTTCACCAATTATGACCATTATATAATTTCCGGTCATGCCGCTGGTGCAGATGATGATGTGCCGACATATGGTGAGATTCATGGTGGAGCGACTCCGGAAGAACTGCTTGTGCCAATCATAGTATTTGATAGTAACAGTACCATTCCCCTACAAGCTGAATGGGAAAAGAATCCTGTGAAAATACAAAATAAGAAGGCAAATGCAGTAATTATATTTAATCAGTCAATAGCAAGTCTGCAAATCAATATTGGTAGTATTTCTGCGAATGTAACTGCAACCGATGACAAGAAAGTCTGGAAGATCGTTTTTGAAAACATCAAGCATGGAAAATATACGGTCTCTATAATTGCAAACGGTAAATCTGTGCAGGCAGATGAACTGATTATAAACTCTGCTATTGGTAATAACGATGGGGACTTTGACCTATGAGAAAAAAGATATTATGCTGTGATTGCAAAGAACCATTAAAAAAGGACGAGATAGCCTTGTCAAAAAAACTAATTGATGTTGATACCGAGGATCTCTACTGCTTAAATTGCCTTTCGGAAGTAATAGGCTGTACTGTTGATGATCTAAAAGATAAGATACAAGAGTTTAAGGAACAAGGCTGTACTCTGTTTCTGTGATGAGGAGGGTTGGTATGCTGGAAGAAAAAATAAGGGAAGTATTTGCGGATATGGTGGTGTTAAAAGATCCGCAGCGAAGCGAATACTTTTCCAATTTGAGTATTCCCTCATATATGCGTGACTGGCTTGTCATGAAGTTTTCAGATGATGAGGGCGCTATTGATTACGATAGTGTTAGAAGATATATCAAACGATACATTCCAAGCCGTGATGACTTCGAGCAGTATAAGTTTCAGATGGTCAACGGAGAAACGGTTCAATTTTTGGCTCGTGTTCGAGTATCAGTTGATGTAAAAACCGGTAAGACAATGTTTGAGTTGCCCGATTTTGGCGGAGCAAGAGGTGGCGCTTCCGGTGTTGTAGATTATGATGTCGCAGATAAATGGCAGGATACTCTTCTTAGAGAGAGCGAAAATTGGGGCATCATTACGCTGTCATGGGCAATGGAAGGAACGGCAAATAAGCCCAAGGGTATTATAACAATGAATGGGTACAAACCGTTCTGTCCCTATACTGTTGACCTTGATTTTTACCGTGAGGCAAGGAAAGAGTTTGATATTCACGAGTGGATCGATGTTATCATCAGTTCTATAGATTACAATCCCAATGGCTATGTAGATGAGAATGGAAATATAGATGAATCCTCAAAGCTGTATTTTCTGCGTCGTCTTCTTCCATTTGTGGAAAAGAGAGTTAATATGATAGAACTTGCACCAAAGGGAACCGGTAAGAGTTATATCTTTGAGAAAATAAGCAAACGTGGATGGCTGATAACTGGCGGAACTGTTTCAAGGGCTTCACTTATTTACGATAATGCAAAAAAGACCGGCGGATTGATCACGAGGTTTGATTATGTCGGTTTTGATGAAGTGCAATCCATCACCTTTGAACAGCCCGGACAAATCCAACAAGCTCTAAAACACTATATGGAATTTGGTGAGATCAAAGGCTTTGATGCAGCACTTACTGCGGATGCAGGTGTTATCGTACTTGGTAACATTGACGCTGATAGGTTTGACATAAATAAAAACATGGTAGAGCATATTAGTGAAGTGTTTGGTGAGTCTGCAACATTAGACCGTTTTCATGGATTTATTCCTGGCTGGAAGATACCGCCTATGAAAACAGGAATGATTGCAAATGGCTGGGCTATCAATACCGAGTATTTTGCAGAAGTAATGCACGCACTGCGTGATGATCTGAGTTATGCTTCCGTTGTGGATGAGCTGCTGAAAACTCCGCCCAAAGCATATACAAGACATATGACAGCAATAAAGCGTCTTTGTACCGCATTGCTTAAATTGTTGTTTCCTCATGTGCAAAAGCCGACTGATATTGATCCGCAGGAATTTGAGGAGTATTGTCTGAAACCTGCAATTGATATGAGGAGTACGATTTACAAGCAGCTTTGCATTATTGATCCCAAGGAGTATACGAAAGCAGATAAGCAAATTCCTGATATTCAATTAAAGTGATTTCTAAACGAGGTATGAATATGAAGATCTACGCTGACAATGCAGCAACAACAAAACTGGATATAGATGCATTCGAGGCGATGAAACCATATTTCCTTGAAGATTATGCTAATCCCTCCGGTGCTTACAGTTTTTCAAAGAAGGCAAAGCGAGCCTTGAAAGAAGCTCGACAAACAATTGCCGAATGTATCAATGCTGAACCTGAACACATCATCTTCACATCAGGTGGTACAGAAAGTAATAATCATGCCATCAAGCATTTTACTGTTTCAAGCGATATTTGTCATGTTGTGACCTCAGCTATTGAACATCATTCCGTTTTATACGCATGTGAGAACAGTGGTTTTGAACGTTTTATTGTTCCAGTCGATAGATATGGCGTTGTATCTGCCGACGAGCTGGAGAAGGTGCTTGGAAGAGATAGACCTGTCATTGCATCTTGTGACAGTACACTTGTTACAATCATGGCTGCGAATAATGAGATAGGAACAATTCAACGTATCAAAGAATTATCCGAAATCTCTCATCGCTATGGAGCAGTTTTTCATACTGATGCCGTGCAAGCAGTAGGGCATATTCCGATAGATGTACAAGCTATGGGAATTGATATGCTCTCAGCATCAGCTCACAAATTCAACGGACCGAAAGGCATTGGCTTCCTGTACAGCAGAAACGGATTGCTGCAACCTTACCATCATGGCGGCGCACAGGAATTCGGTATAAGAGCCGGAACAGAAAACGTGCCTGCCATTGTCGGAATGGCTGTAGCCCTAAAGAAGAATACAAAGGAAATGACGCATAATGCTGAACATCTTCATCACCTGACAGAGGTATTTTTAACGGCTTTAAGGAGCGCAGAGATTGTTTTTATGATCAACGGTCATCCTAACGATCGTCTGCCTGGTAACATCAACATTTCATTCAAAGGCAGATCTGGCGAGGGACTTATGCATATGCTTGATCTGAAAGGAATTTGCGTTTCAACCGGTTCGGCTTGTGATAGTGTAAATCAGCAAGTCTCTCATGTTATCAAGGCAATTGATGTTCCTGTTGATTATCGTGAAGGAACGATTCGAGTGACATTTGGTAAGGATAATTCGGATCAAGATGCTGTTGATGTCGCAAATGCTTTGATCAAATTGATAAGGGTATAACAATCCCAATATAATTCATAATCAAGGAGCAAGACTCATAATGAGTTTTGCTCCTCTTTTTATGCCATAATTCATTTTCCTGCCAACACCTCGCCAACATCCTGCCAACCACAAGTCAAGAATAATCTGCTATACTGAAATTACAGCAGACGGACAGCGCACCGCTATCCGAATGACTGAATAAAAAGATTGGAGGAATACCAATGAAACACTATAACGACTTCCTGATCGTAGGCATCGACCACGGTTATGGGAATATCAAGACCGCCAACACGGTCACGCCCACGGGTATCACCAAGCTTGATGCGGCACCAACCTTCACCAAGAATACGCTTTTCTTTGACGGTAACTACTACCAGATTGGTGAGGGACACAAGGAGTATCTTGCCGACAAGTGGCAGGACGAGGATAATTACATCTTTACGCTTATGGGCATTGCTCGTGAGCTGAACCGTGAGAGCATTACCTCGGCTAAGGTCTATCTTGCCGTGGGACTGCCGATTACTTGGGTAGGCAGACAGCGTGAGGACTTCCGCAAATATATGCTTCAGAGGGAGAGTGTGGACTTCAAGTATGAGGACAAGCTCTACTCTGTCCGCATTATCGGGTGCTATGTTTATCCGCAGGGCTATGCCGCCGTGGTTGAGAAGCTGAACGAGATGACAGGTCTCAGCATGATCGCAGATATCGGCAACGGAACGGTAAATATCATATTCGTGAGCAACCGCAAGGTCATCAACACCAAGACTTACACCGAGAAAATGGGCGTGAACCAGTGCGTCAAGGCTGCGTCCAATGCCATGATGAACAAACTGGGTGTGACAGTAGACGAGACCATTATCCAGTCGATGATCCGCTATGGCAATGCCGACATTGACAGCGAGTATGCCGAGGTTCTCAGGCAGGCAATTTCCGAATATGCCGAAAGCATTTTTGCTCTGCTCCGCAAGTATGAATACGATCCGAAAATGATGCGTCTTTACATCACGGGCGGCGGCGGAAAGCTGATAAAAAATTACGGGAGCTATGACAAGGACAGAGTGACTATCATTGAAGATATTTGTGCCTCGGCAAAGGGCTATGAATTCTTCGCTGTCGCACAGCTCAGGAAGGAGGGAAAGTGATATGGGCAAGGACAGAGAGTATGTCAGGACAACCTGTTTCCGTTTCAACATGGAGAACCCCGAACACGCAAAAGCCTGGGACTATCTTCACAACTACGATAAGGACAAAATCAAGTCCACCAATGTGGCAGTCATTACAGCGGTCAATGACTACTTTGACCGTATGGGGAAACTTGCCGATGATCCCTATTTCGAGACCCGTCAGCGTGAGGAGCGTTTTATTCAGCAGATCGTCAGCGAAGTCGGCAAGGCGTTTATCGCTGAAATGCCGAAGTTTCTTGCAAGCCTGATGCTGAGCCTGAACAGGGGCTACCCTATGCAGACAGCACCAATTCAGGCTGTCCCCGTAGAAACGGAGAACAGCAGAGGATATGCCGAGGACGGCAATCCGAGCGCCACGGAGGGCTTTGAGAACGCTGACAACAGCGAAAACGACGATTATTCAGGTATTGATTTCGATTTTATCGGTGGTTGATAAGACTTGAAACAGCTTTACCGCCGTTCATATAGCGGATAACAATAACAACAGCAACAAACCAATAGACGTGAGAAGAATCGGAGAAATAATGCAAAAATGCCCGATAGCATTTTATGCGAAAAGAGAAATCCTGCAAATATCACAGAGGAATTTGCAGGATCGAGCGCCTAACGCCAGTTGGGCGAGGCTCAAATTCGATACTTATGATCGAAAGTCTTGCAGGAACAAGACGGGCGCCCGCCGCTGGATTTGCGCCGGGCTGGTAGTACCAATGTAGTGACGCATTGGTCTCCCAGCTCAGAGACGTTCCCCCTCCGAGACCTTCCCCTAAGACCGCCGCAGGCGGAGAAAGGAGCGACTATGCCAAATCGCAGGCGCTATCACTCGATCAGCCTGAAGCTGACCGACGAGGAGCTTCAGCTATGGAATACAAAGCATGAAGCCAGCGGTCTGAGTAAGACCGACTATCTGATGCAGGCTATTCGCAACAGCGAGGTGCGTGTTTATTCCATAGAAGAGAGCATTGCACCTATCGTTCATGAGATCAGAAAGATCGGCACAAACCTCAATCAGCTTGCCTACTTCTCCAATATCGGGCAGGAGGAGCGTGTTCGTTATGAGATCGGAGCTATACGCCGCACCAATGATAAAGTCATGGGGCAGCTTTCCGATTTTCTGAACAATCCGAAGTTCAGCATCAAGGGCAGTAAATAATGTTCGGCAACGTGAAAGTGAACTATGCTCCCTGCAAATCAAAAGTGGCAGTCGAGCGAACGGCGCACTACATTTTGGGAAGGTTACCTCAGCAGATCAAGGACGGAGTTATAAAAACAGCCCCTAACTTATATTGGGGCATCAACTGCGATCGTGATAATTTTCCGAGAGATGTTATGATGACGAGAAAGATGTTCGGTAAACGGAATTCCGGCAATGCGAACCTCTCTTATCAGATATCAATTTCATTCTCTCCGGAGGACAGGGATAAGCTCACTAATGAGGAAGTTTTCAGGATTGCGAAAGCCTTTGCCGAGAAATTCTTTCAGGGCTACGAAGTGCTGTTCGCTGTCCATATCGACAAGCCTCACCCTCACGCACATTTTCTCATAGGCAACTGTCATACCGAGACAGGCAAGGCATTCCGCCGTAACGAGAAAGACCTATATAATATGTGCGAATACCTGGGTGAGCAGTGTCAGCAGAGGGGACTTATCCATTCTATGCGAAAGGAATACTACAATCATGATCTTGATGACTGCTCCGACAAGGAAACCTTTGCCGAAAAGCAGATGAAAGCTAAAGGCAAGGAAACTTTCAAAGACGAGCTTCGGGAAGTCATCAGAATTGAATGCGGCGATCCGAACAACAGAACCTTAGAAGATGTGGTCACTGCCCTGATGAAGCATTATCATGTGGAGTGCAGAGTTAAGGGCAACACAATATCTTACCGACACCCTGAATACACCGACAAAAACGGTAAACTTGTCTCGGTCAGAGGCAGTAAGCTGGGTGATAAATACACAGTGAAAGGAATAGAACATGAGCTTACCCAAATACGGCGAGGACGGGAAGATCGAGACCTCACAGCAGGAACAGCCGTTATCACCGAAATCCAACGAGGAAGTTATAATATCGGAGAAGACAGGCTTACCGGAGGTCAGAAAGAAACTCCAAGAGCCGAAACCCATACTGCAGGCAGAACCCAAACAGCAGTCCGCAACATCGAAGACGCAGCCGCCCTCACAGCCGGAACCCAAGAAAGAGGAAAAAGTATTCTTTACGAGGGAACTGATGCACAGAGATGCGGAGAGGGTACGCAGAGAATACAGTCAGGCTCGCAAATTACAGCAACAGGAGGACATGGAAATGGAGGATCAGGAAACGCAGGAGCCGGAGATCATCATTCCGGAGTTGGACGAGATCGATCACTGGGCGAGGGGCGTAGTTCAGGACTTGTCGGAGGACACGGAGAATGCCAAGAACAACCAGAGGGTAATGATCATGGCAACCTCGGTGATAAAGATGTGCCAACTCTTACAGAATTATTCCGTGACTATGAAAAGCGAAATGGAAAAAATCGCAGAAAGAGAGCTGCAAAACCTCAACCTGCAAGAACAGTACGCAAAAAGCCTAAAGGCATCGACCGTTGAAGTTACAAGAGACATCTATCATCAGTTCAAAGACGAGCAGACGTTGGCGTTCAGAGAGGTACAGAAGTATCTCTACGACACTTGTGATGATATTGAAAGGGAGATTGTTGCCCACATAAAGTACATGAAAACGCTAACATTAACCGCAGACTGGGCTTCAAAGGAGATCAGAAAGTCGGTGAAGCGGTTCTGCACCGTCAGAACGATAGGCGACCTTCTGTACTACGCTGCACCTGTAGCAGTGGTGATAGATGTACTGCTGAGGTTTTTTAATTTTATCTGATTATTCGTCATTCAATCCGAAAATTTCAGCATCATCTTCCTCCGAAACTATGAATGATCTGACAAGCGGATCTGAGGGCGGCTCCTTGCCGTCCTCATGAGCGTGCCAGCGAGGATTGGTCTCTGTATTTTCAAGAGTCTGCTTGATAAGATCAAAGTTTTCGCTGTCCTTGAAACGCTCAAAAAACTGAGCCTTGTCTGCCTGGTACAGCAGGCGGTGTTTGAAAATGTTCTTGTTATAGTTCATAGCCAAGCAGCTCATAGCCATATCTGTGCTGAAATTGCTTTCGATCTTGAAGTAAAACTGAAACAGCAGATGATATGCAACAAAAATATCACTTTCGATCATTGTTAGATATTTCAAGGGTGAAATTCTATCAGCAATCTCAGCAAGTATTTCTTTGGGAGCTTCGCTTGTATCCGTAGAGAACAAAGTCTCACCGAACGCAAGCATTTCTTCGGGGTTGATCTTATAATCAGCTTCAACGAGCTTGCGTACAATAGAGGATATGGAAATCGTGCCGTCAGAGTTATCATGGATAAAGCCGAGGTCGATCAGCTTGTCGATCTCGGTGAAATCTATGAGCCTTGTCAATTTCTGAAACAGCATTTTAGGAACACCCGATTCAGGCATGAAACGCATATATGACAGAACATATTTATCGGTAACAGTTAGGTCTGCCTTTCTGAACAGGCTTTCAATGTGACGATAATGCGTGTCAGTCTTTGGGATACGATCTTTATTAGCGGGGATTCTTGCTTTCATATTCTTGATTCCTCCTACAAGGGCATCTGCACAGGTGTCAGGCGTGTCTGTTCCTCTTTTCATGGAACGGGCGCATAGTTCCAATGAAAACGGATATTTATCTGTTATCAACGCAAGACGGTGCATTTTGAATTTTATATCAGGATCATTCTCATCAAACGGGTAAAACTGCTTTATCAGATCATACGATTCACGAAATGTCTTGAACTCTGTCAGATCATATACCATAAAATCATCGTCATAGTGAGAATAGGAAATAAAAATAACGTCACATTCCAATTCAAGTAGATCAGGCAGTTTGGAGTCATGGTCGGCAGGGACATTATAGTTGTCGATGATGAGCAGAAGATTTTTACCAAATGCCGACAGGAGTTCAAGATTTCCCTTATAGAGAGCTTCAATATCGCTGCGGATAAATGCCATATTCGGCAGGACATTCGCTATAATATCAGCTATGCCGTTACGATATTCGTTGTAATTATAATATCCGATATGGGCATACTCCGAAGCATACTTTTTCGCATAAGTGCGGACAAGCTCGCTCTTGCCGACACCTGCAACGCCTGTTACGAACACCTTGCCTTCGTTCTGCATCAATGAGTGCAGCTCGTCAAGTTCTATTTCACGCCCCGTGAAATGCTTAGGCGGAGCTTTAGGTTTGGCTTTGAAAAACAGACCTTCTGTATTGCTGTTCGTATCATAGTAGTAATCTGCATACCAATACTTATCAACTTTATAATACGGACGATATGCGGCTATGGTCACAGCAGTATAGAATACTTCTGCAAGATGTTCGTCACCGGAATACTCACGGGAATAATTCAAGCCGAACTGCTTCTTAAATGGTTTGGATATAAGCTGATCATTGATGATAAGGTCAAAAAACGAAACGTGGAGCTGCGGCTTGTCAAGGATATATTTCAGCATACCTTTAATATCACCAAGCAGTACAGACTTATCCTTGCGTACATAAAAGTCGGTGATTTTCGAGGATAACGTGCGAGTGCCGGCATTCAGCTTTGACGGTTCCGAACGGTCATATTCAGGACTGGTCGGATCATCGAAATACGATTTGAACAGCATATCTACCAATGCCTGATAGGTGCCCACAGACGATGATACGAGCTGTTTATACAGAATGGCGATCACAGTTTTGATATCACAGTTCATACGGCAGCTCCTTTCGATAATATTCCAATATAATTATAGCACATAGCTATATCAAATTCAAGTATCAGGAGGTCATGAAATGACTATTTTCGACGATATAAAAGAACTTGTGGACGTACCTACCGCCGCACGTCACTACGGTGTCGAGGTACACCGAGGGAACATGGCACTCTGTCCGTTTCACAGGGAGCGTCACCCGTCCTGCAAGCTCTATGCCGACCATTATTACTGCTTCGGATGTCAGGCACACGGCGATGTGATAAAGCTGGTGCAGGAGCTTTTCGGGCTGAGGGCGATAGAAGCCGTGAAGCGGATCAACAGTGATTTTGCCCTTGGTCTGGACTTGGACAAGCCGCCCGATATGGAAGCAGTGGCACGCAGGCGCAGGAAGATCGCCGAGCGTAAGGCAGAGAATGCAAGGGTGGAGCATATGTATGATGCTCTGCTGAGGTACTTTACCTTGCTGGACAAGTACAAAATGCGTTATGCTCCGAAAACTCCCGATGAGGATCGCCTTAGCTCCGCACGGCTGGACAGGCGTTTCGTGTACACTTTGCAGAATATCGGCTATGCGGAGTATATGCTTGAAACATTCAATCGTTTCAACAAGGAGCAACAGACAGAAGTTAAACTGGAGGTAGACAGGATTGAACGAGAATACAAACGATGTATCAAAGAATGGGGAGAATAGCGATTCTGCCAAAGAGAATACGGCTGCCAAAGCACCACCTGAAAAGAAAAAGCAGGAACGTGAGCTGCCCGACTGGATGCTCGATAAAACTACGGTCAACGAGCTGAAATTCTGCAAGCTGTTCACGCAGAAACACCCCATGAAGTGCATCGGCGGACGTTTTTTCGACTATGACGGACTTGTGGACGAGAACGCACTCGGCAACGAGGTCTACCGTATGCTCCGTCAGGGTGTGTGGATAGGGCTTTCAAAGAAAGTTGTACAGACCATGGACGCTCTCAGGCTCTATACATACAGTGCGCCTCTGACACCCGACCTGAATTTTATTCATGTGCAGAACGGCAAGCTGGACCTCAAAGGCAACTTCTTTCCCAACAGGGAATTCTGCACCAACCGCCTGAACATCTGCTATGACCCGAATATTCGCAATGGTGCGTATTATCCCGAACAGTTCCTCACTTTCCTCATGGAACTGCTCACTCCCGAAGATGTTACCACTTTGCAGGAATACCTGGGTTATCTGCTGATACCGTCCACAAAAGGGCAGAAGATGATGTTCCTCATCGGGCAGGGCGGTGAAGGCAAGAGCCGCATCGGCATCGTCCTCCGTGAGATATTCATGGACAATATGCTGACGGGCAACGTCCACCGCATCGAGAACGACCGCTTTTTCCGATATAACCTGAAAGACCGCCTGCTGATGGTCGATGATGATATGCAGATGCAGGCGCTGTCCTCAACGGGTTACATCAAGAACCTTGTCACCGCCGAAACGCCCATTGACGTTGAAGCCAAAGGCAAGCAGTCGGAACAGGCACTTTTGTACACAAGGCTCCTGTGCTTCGGCAACGGCAGTCCCAAAACGCTCTATGACAAGAGCAAGGGCTTCTCACGGCGAATGATAATCCTCACCACCCTGCCGCCGCCCGAAAAGCGAATCATTGACCCGTACATCGCCGAGAAGTTCATCGCTGAGAAAGAGAAGATATTCTGCTGGATGTATGACGGACTGCTGAGACTTCTCGCCAACAATTACCGCTTTACGATCTCCGAAAGGGCAAGGCAGAACGTCATGGAAACAATGCAGGACAACTGCAATATCACGGAGTTTCTGGAAGATACGGACAGGGTGCAGTATGGGGAGAGTCTGCGAGTTGCATCATCGGCGCTTTATGACAGTTACTACCATTGGTGCGAGGACAACGCCCTCACCGCCCTGAAACGTGAGACTTTTGTATCGTGGCTCAGGCAGAATGAAGCGGCGTATCATATCAAGTATGATCTCAATATTCCGAGTGGGAGCAGTCATGTCCGAGGATTCAAGGGCATTGCGTTAAAGTTTAAATCGAGTGGTTATTAAGGCGTGTAGGCGTGTAAAGCCCGTAACTACGAGCTTTCTGCCGTGTAGGTCAGGCGTGTGACCGCAGAAAAGGCGTGTAGCACACACGCTGTCAGACACTTTACGCGGCATAGGCACACGCTCAAAACAGCGTATCTGCGTTGTTTACACGGGAACACGCCATTTTATCAAGTTGTTTATGTTCCGAAAAATAAAGGAGGAAAAAAGAATGGAGAAAGTTCTTTACACAGTCAAAGAGGTATCGCAGATACTTCACACAAACCCGTCTTATGTTTATCAGCTCATCAATACGGGGCTGCTGCCTGTTCTGAAGCTGGGCTCATATAAGGTTCGGCACGAAGCTCTGATGAAGTTTCTGTCCGAATACGAAGGCTATGACCTTTCCGACCCGAAGAATGTGGAAAAGCTCACCGCCACAGCATAAATAGCAACTGCCTGACAGGTAAAGTTACCGTCAGGCAGTTTGTTTTTTGTTACATTCGCTCTCAGAGCTGCTAAACGCTCACTTTCTTGTATCTTGCTTAGAGCCAAGAGAAGCTCTCTTGATAAGTTTCTCATATAGGGCTGAGATACACCCTCTATACATACTATATCCGATTTTTTCGCTTTTGTCAAGCGTAGCAAACCCAAAATACTAATATGGCAGAAATCTTTGTTATTTGAACACATCTTCCAACGCTCTCTTGCTCAGCTCTGCCTGATTCTGCGTCAGGTGATTGTAGATGTCCATTGTGACGCTGATGTTTTTGTGACCTAACCTTTCCTGCACATACTTGATGGGCAGTCCTGCTTCGAGCAGACGGGTGCAGTGGGTATGGCGCAGGGAATGAAAAGTGAAAGCAGGATAGAATTTGTGGATAACAGAGCTCGTGTGCTGTATCGTTCTCGGCTGAATGAAACCGCCGTTCTCATATACATTTACAAAGTCTATCACGTTGCCTGTACTTTCATTGATGCCGAGTTCCTCATCGTAATATATCAGCGAGTATTCATCGGCGTAGTATTCCTTTGCCCGTATCTGCTTTTCCTGCACTTCTTTCAGAAGTTCTACGATAGTTTCATCTATATCGATCGTCCTACTGGAATTATACTTCGGTGGAGTCAGATACCATATTTTCTTCTCTAAATCCCACTGGAGCTGTTTGTTGATCGTGACCGTCCTGTCAGCGAAGTTCACGTTATCCCATGTAATCGCAAAGGATTCGCCAAGACGCATACCGCAGTGATAAGCAAACATCAGCGGAAGATAGGTAGAACTGCCTTTCGGGAAACGCTCAAATATCTCGTCGATAATATCTTTTTCGATGACCTCACGCTTATATTGTGACGAGCGGTAGTTGGTTCGTGAGCCTTTTGGAATCTTCACATAAGCCATAGGTGAGGTTTTCAGGTAGTGAAGCGGCTGTACGGCATAGTTCAGGCTGTTTGACAGCACGCCCTTGATGCCTATGACCGTATTCTTGCTGTATCCGTTAGCGACCATATCGTTGATCAGCTTCTGGAGCTGTTCCGCTGTGATCGAAGCAAGACGGTACTTGCCGATCTTCGGAGATATGTGAAGCCGGATATACTTTTTATAGTTTGCAACAGTTGTTGGTTTCAAATTCGGGATACAATACATCTCGATCCAGTAATTGAGGTAGTCGTGCATGGAAAGCTCGGAAGGCGTATTCACAGAACCGGCGGTCTGATATTCGTGCATAGCCTTGATTCCCTCACTGACCGCCTCTGCTTTTGTGTTGAAACCGCCCTTGCTGATACGCTTACGCTTGCCGTCCATTTTGGCTATCTCAAAGTAGTATTCCCATTTCTTTCCACGCTTGCGAGCATTGATATCTGCCATAAGATCACCCTCATATATTATAGCGCGCCACACCCGAAAAAGTCAAGCATTTTTGTCACCCATTTGTCACCCAAAAATGGATTTTTGTGAGTAAAACACCGTCAAAATAAATTTTGAAAAGTTTTCGACAATGCGTTATAACGGCGTAGTTACGGGCTTTTCTCGTCATTGCAAGTTGTTCGTGGTAACGGCAGATTTTTTTGATTTTGCATGGGTAACAACCCGATGGTCGGTGCAACAGTTGCTTGCGCAGTTGCTGTTGAAGAGGCTATGAAGGGCTGATATAAGCTTTATATAACAAATTTCCGGCACGGCAGAGATGTCTGTGCCGGTTTTTTATGTTATAGTATCATAGCGAACAGATTGACAACAGGAGCATTCTGTTGTATAATAAAATTAGTCAATATATAAGGAGAAACGTTATGAACGGAATAATTCTATATCAGTCCAAATACGGCTCGGCAAAAAAATACGCTGAATGGATATCCGAAGATACCGGCTTTGAGTGTACGGAAGTTAAGAAAGCGGATAAAAATGAGATTGCGGGATATGACACCATAATTCTGTGCGGAGGTATATATGCTTCCGGGATAGCGGGTCTGTCGTTTCTTAAAAAGAACATCGGTAAGCTGAACGGAAAGAAGCTCGCGGTATTCTGCTGCGGCGCTTCGCCTTATGACGAAAATGCTCTTGAGCAGATAAGGATCTTCAACATGAAGGACGCGTTAGCTGCGATACCTGTATTTTACGGGCGAGGCTCGTGGGATATGGATGCTATGTCTTTCAAGGACAGAACGCTTTGTAATATGCTTCGTAAAGTTGTAGCTAAGAAAGACCCCGCAGACTATGAAATATGGGAAAAAGCACTTATGGAAGCCGGCGAGGACAAGTGCGACTGGTCAGACAGAAAGTACATCGAACCGCTTGTGGCTTTCATCAATTCGCAGCAGGAAACCTGACGGATTTGTGAGTACGGGGCTTCAGCCGATGCGATGAGTGCAGCAGTTGCGTTCGCGATGTTTGAAAAGATGAACAGCAGCAATTGCGAAACTACGGAAAGAAGTTGTCCGGTGTGATGAATGAGGTGAGTAAATGGATCAGGGCGTTAATATTCAGTCTGTTTTCATTGCTGATTTTATAGGCTGCCTTGTTCTTCTTAATATTATCCTTACGAAAGGTTGGAAGATACCTACACGGGAACAGGAGAGCAGGATACTGCTTCTTCTTGTCATCGCTTCACTGGTGAACTGTGTTATAGACCCGCTTGCGTTCTTTTTTGACGGCAGACCCGGTCAGTTCAGCTTTATGGTGCTGTTCACAGTCAATACGATACTGTTTCTTTACAATCTTGCCGTCGGACTCGGCGTTGTGTTCCTCGTATGCTATCATCTGCACAAGAAGATAAACATGGCGCAGAATATCATGGTTGGATTGATGCTGCTTACCGAGATACTTCTGCTTGTGATAAACATATTTACGCCTACTGTATTCTCTATCGATGCAGGAAACCGGTATCACCGCGAGAATTTCTATATGGTGTTTGTGCTGTTCGGCTTTTTGCTTATTATGTACAGCTGGGCTATCTATGCGGTTGAAAGGCTGAAGAACGGCTCTCTGCGTTATTTCCCGGTATGGCAGTTCATGATGCCCGCGTTTCTGTGCATAATCGTACAGACGATGAATTACGGCATATCTATCCAACCCGTAGGATATGCGGTGTCGATAAACGCTATCGCAATCTGTTTACAGAATGAATGTATTTATATCGACAAGCTTACCGGTGCGTTCAACCGCTCGGAGCTTGATAAGATAATACTTTCGCTTAAAAAGAAGAAGATCAGGAAGGTTGCCGCGTTAATGCTTGATCTGAACGATTTCAAGCTCATCAATGATACATACTCTCATAATGAGGGTGATGCAGCCCTTGTTGCTCTGGCGGATATTCTGTTCTTTGTGGTTCAGAATCACGGTATTGTAATAAGGTTTGCCGGTGATGAATTCATCGTGATACTGAATAAAGCGGAGCCTGATGCCGTTACCGAACTCAGGGCCGGGATACAAAGGGCAATCGATGACTATAACAGGAACTCCGGAAAACCGTACGTCCTTTCTGCGGCTATAGGCGGCGATATGTTCGAAATGAGCGGTGATGACCCGGACTTTCTCAGAAAGATAGACGAGCTTATGTATAAAGATAAGATCGAGTATTACAAGACCCATGACAGAAGAGGCAAAAGATAAACCTGACAAGACCCAAAAGCTCCCGGGCGGTTCAATGAGACTGCCCGGGAGCTTTTATCTGTTATGTCGTTTCAAAAAGATTGATTATCCTTATCCTTTTTTTCTCTGCCATTCTCACGGTCTGACCGGTACCCGACGCAAGCCGTCGTTCGTCATAGCAGCATACGCATATATCCGCGTGATCGATAAGCCGCTGATTGCGCTGTTTCATACATTCCTTGGTGAAATGGTCGGATATGTACTCTACGCTGTCTGCCGAGTGAAGTATATCGAAATAAGTGTCCCGAAGCTCGCGGGTGAACGAACGCGTCTGTTCTTCGGGAGAGCAGGGGAGAACAAGCACAAGGCTTATCCACGGATAAAGCGCCTTGAGATCGAGAACCGTGAGCGCCGCGAGAGTATCGAAGCCTGCCGCACCGCCGGCGAAGAACATATCCGAACCTTTTTCTATCAGCCCTTCAAGTGTCGCATAAAGCGGCTCTCTTAACGCATCCGCATCTATTTCACGGTGACCCGTGAAGCTAACATTGTTCATTTCAGTCTCCGGTCCTTGCAAAATATTCCTTCGTTTCCCGCTTGACTACGCCTGACAGCGCAAGCAGGGCGGTTATATTCGGAAGCGCCATAAGTCCGTTGAAAATGTCCGCAATGTTCCATACCGCATCTACGGTAAGGAACGGTCCGATGAATACTGCGCCTATGTAGATCCAGCGGAAAGCGGTTGAAAGCCATTTATGGTAGCCGAAAAGATAAGAGAGACAGCGCTCGGAATAATAATTCCAGCCGAGTATCGTCGTGAAAGCGAACACCGCGAGGCATATCATAAGTATGAACGAAGCGACCTCGCGCGGGAAAGGAAGTCCGTTGTCAAATGCGTCAACCGTGATGTCAACGCCCGAAAGACCTTTGGTGTGGCTCCCGGAAATAATGATCGTGAGTCCGGTCATGGTGCAGACTATGATCGTATCTATGAATGTACCCATCATGGATACAAGACCCTGACGCACAGGCTCGTTGGTCTTTGCCGCGGAAGCCGCGATAGGCGCAGAGCCGAGACCCGCTTCGTTGGAGAAGATGCCGCGCGCTATACCTTTCTGTGCGGAAAGCATCACGATAGCTATGCCTGCCGCTCCGCCTGCTATCGGACGGAGGCCGAAGGCGCTCTCGAATATCTCGACGACTGCGGCGGGTATCTGGGTGACATGGGTAACGAGGATTATAACGCAGCAGAGAACATAAAGGCTTATCATTGCGGGTACGACGATCTCGGCAAAGCGCGAAATACGCTTAAGACCGCCTATGAGCACGAGTGCGGCGAGGAAAGTAATTATGATGCCCGCGATAATGACGCATACACTGTAGTCGTTGCCGAAAATGTTCACGGTGTTCTCCGAGTTCGGGTCGAAGAAGCCTTTGACAGCCGATGTGATGCCGTTTATCTGGGTGAAGGTACCTATACCCATGAGACCGACGAAAACGCCGAAGAACGCGAATATCTTTCCGAGCCAGCGCCACTTTCTTCCCATACCGTTCTCTATGTAGTAGAACGGACCGCCGAGTATCTTACCGTTCCGGTCGGTGGTGCGGTATTTTATTGCAAGCAGTCCTTCGGAATATTTTGTCGCCATTCCGAAAAGTGCCGCGACCTCCATCCAGAAAAGGGCTCCTGCGCCGCCTGTCGAGACCGCCGTAGCGACACCGACGATATTTCCTGTGCCGACAGTGGCGGAAAGGGCAGTACAGAGTGCAGCGAAACTCGAAACGTCACCTTTTCCGGAATTGTCGTCGTGGAGCATATACTTGAAGCCCTTGCCGATCTTTCGTACCTGGAGGAATCGTGTCCTTATCGTAAGTATGATACCGCAGGTGAGTATGAGTACGATCAGAGGGATACCCCATACAATATCATCTATCTGTTTGATTATCGCGTCGATCTGCTCCATCTGACTGCTCCTCTCGTTTATGGGCATTGCGTCCGGGGGAGTTCGGAAACGCATAGAATACTTAATAATAGAATTATATAAAGATTTTACAGTATTTTTGTATATTTGTCAAGCAGAAAACGACAAATATTTAACAATTGTCGCGGAAAACAGAAAAAGCGTGAAATATACTGTTTTATGGCTGTCGGTTATGGCTCACGCCGCTTTTTCTTCATTTCGCGTCATAATCTTTCTTTTTTGTTAATAAAAGCTAAAGTTTTAAAAAAAACTGTCGATATAATATATGAGGTGTAAGGGAATTGCGCCTTGCTTCGCATTGCCGAACACGGCAGGAAACGGCGGCGGGGCATAAATTTCAAGGAGGAAACGGTATGAAAATAAGCTTTTTCACGCCGCACCTCGGGAAGAAAGGACTGGTAACAATATGAGCGGAATCAACCCTTTATATGACAGTTACGCTAACGCTCCCGTTAATTCCAAGTATGGAAAGGTAAAAGAGACCAAGAACGAAAAATCTGCCGATTCAGTCGATAAGACCGCCGAAAAGGCTGCCGGAAAGACTGAGAAGCGCACAGATTCGTTCGAGCGCTCCGAAGGCTCGGTAAAGAACAACACCTATACCAAGGGTGTTGCAACAGAGCACGCGGGCAAGTCCGCCCTTCAGATCAAGAACGAAGGTATGAAGGATATGGTCTCCCAACTTCTCGGTCAGGCGACGAACGCTTCCGGCAATAAGGAAGGTCTTACGCTTGAATCCATAATGAAGAGCTACGACCTCGATTATATCGAGAGCGACGGTTCTGAGGATTTCTGGGGTGCTGAAAAGACGGCAAATCGTATCCTCGATTTTGCCAAGAGTCTCGCGGGCAACGACCCCGAGAAGTTCCAGAAAGTAAAAGATGCTTTCGAGAAGGGCTTCGGTGAGTGTGAGGGCATCTGGGGCGACAAGCTTCCGGACGTATGCTACGACACGCTTGACAATGTCCGCAAGGGCTTCGACGAGTGGGAGAAAGAATTCAACACCCAGTCGGACGCTGCGGCTACTGCTGCTGCGGCAGAATGATACGGTCTGACTGACCGCACATAAATGACATCATTTACCCCGCCTTTGGAATAAAGGCAAATGCTCAGGCGGGATAACGTATCGGTACGACGGGCGCTGACGCGCTTTCTGCCGCGTTGTATATGATAAGTTATTCCGTTAATTATCGAAGGGAAGTGATATTATGAGCGATATGAATCTATTCTACTCATCGATGAGCAATGTTCTCAACCAGTGGAGCGATTTCCGTGTTGCGAAACCGCTTTACAAGTATTACTTTGCACAGCAGAAGGCTGAAACGACATCTTCCGCAAAGGAAGCAGCGAGCAAGTTCGAGAAGAATGATACAAAGGCTTCCACAGCTTATTCCGCTTCAAAGAACGACAAGCTCAAGACCTACGCCGATAACGTAAAGACCGCCGCTTCCGGTCTCGAGTCCGCTTTCAAGGCAGACGCGAAAACCGGCGAGGTAGATATGGATAAGGCGTATTCCGCAGCGGAATCCTTCGTAAACAGCTACAACGAGCTTTACTCATCGACAAGAAGCTCCGGTAACGCGTCCGTATCCGGAAAGAGCCAGTTTGTTGCCAATATGACCGACGCCTATTCAAATAAGCTCGCAAAAGTCGGTATCACAAAGGGCAGCGACGGGAAGCTCCAGATAGATAAGGACAAATTCAACGAAGCAAGCGACGAGGAGCGCGAGGAGATCTTCGGCAAGAAGAATTCCTATGCAAGCTTTATGTCCGAGCAGGCTAATGCGATCTCCGCATACGCTCAGACAGCGGCATACCTTGACGCAAACAAGACTTACACCAATTCCGGTGAAGTCGCAAGCAGCAATGCCACAGCATTAAGCGGTGCACTATTCAATCAGCTGTTCTGATCAAAAATGATGTCATTGGAAGAGCCTCCGAAAAGGGGGCTTTTCTTTGTTTTGTGCATTTTGTCGCGGATGGTCTGATTGTTACGGAAAACAGCACCGGTATTTTGGTAAAAACACCGAAATAAATATGTGAGTAATTGTGAAAAACGCAGAAATTATGAAAAAATGTAACAAAAGTTTAATTTTTTTACAAAAAAGGCTCCTGTTTATGTTATAATAATATGGTATAGTTTGCGCTGCATGAGAAGTAAGCCGGCTTTTTAACGATTTAATGTGAGACTTGCCTGTGCTTTATCATCATACAGATATACCGAAACAGCAGAAGATGACAGGAGGTGGAAGAGTGGACAGGGTAGCATATCTTGACTTTGTTGCTGTACCGATATTATTCGTACTTATCTACGCCGCCTTCATCAGAAAAATGACAAAAGGTCCGTCAAACAGACTGTTTCTGGGGCTTCTCGGGATTTCTGTGCTGACGACGGTAAGTGATGCCGTAACGGCTGTCCTTTGTACCAACCCGCCTATAAGCGATGCTGCTGTCGTGGTAGTCTCGGTGTTTGCCGGGATATACCATATTTTCCACACGCTTACCGGCGTGCTGTATCTGCTGTTCATAATGTCTGAAACGCGAACATGGTACTGGATGAAGCAGAAGCACAGAATGGTCATAACTTTCGTACCTTATTTCGTTGTTATCATGCTTCTCGCCGCAAATATCTTCACCGGCTGTATTTACACTGTGGACCCGTATGAGGGCTATAAGCGCGGTCCGCTAATGTTCATAGTCTATATCATAGCTGCGGTATATATGGTCTGGGGCTCGGCATACATCATGACACGCGGTAAAATGCTGTCGAGATCGTGGGTGTTTTCGCTCCTTAGTATGTACATTATGATAGCTGCATCGGTGCTGTATCAGATGCTCTTTCCGAAATATCTTGTTGAAATGATCATGACCGCACTCGGCGAGCTGTTTATTTCATTGCTCGTACTGCGGCCGGAGGATCATCTTGACTATTCTACTGGTATGCCGAGTTTCAAGGCATACAGCAACGAAGTGAGAAAGATATGCAGGAACAAGATACACGAGAAGATCATAGTTATGCGCTTCATCGACGCGTCACAGCTCCGGCGATATCTCGGTGAGGAAAAGTACCTTTCGTTCGTCAAGAGCATAGCCTACAGGGTAAGCGACAGGTGCACGAAATGCGGTCTGTACTTCGATATATATCTTGAGCAGCCCGGTAACATCTACCTTATCATAGACAACTATGACTTTGATTTTGAGAGTGTGGTCAATTACATCTACACCGATATGATAGTAGATATACGTGAGGTCGAAAGCAACGGCGCGAAGGTCATACCGCGCTTCTGCGAGATACGCTATCCGGAAGATACGAACTCGCCGGATACGATATTCAATATCGGTCATCAGTTCCACCGCATAATACCGTATGACCAGTTCTATACCAAGGCTTTCGATATAATCAATTCCGAGGGCTTCAGCATCAGGAACAATATGGACCTTATCCTTAACCGTGCGATAAGGGACAGAAAGTTTGAGATGTACTATCAGCCGATCTATTCGATAAAGGACGGACGGTTCGTTTCTGCTGAGGCGCTCATAAGACTGTTCGATGATGAACACGGCTTCGTTTCGCCGGCGTTGTTCATACCCGCGGCAGAAAGAAAGGGGCTTATGATACCGATAGGCGATTTCGTGCTTGAATCGGTATTCAGGTTCATCAGCGACAACGATTTTTCTGAGCTCGGACTTTCGTATATCGAACTCAACCTTTCCGTTGCGCAGTGTTTACAGAATGACCTTGCGGACAAGATATTCACGCTTGAAAAGAAGTATCATATCAATCCCGAACGCGTCAACCTTGAGATAACCGAGACAACGTATGAAAACATCGGCGACATAACCGATATGAACATAAAGCGGCTGTCCGAGAACGGATTCAGCTTCTCGCTCGACGACTACGGTACCGGATATTCCAATATGCACCGTATCTCGCGTCTGCCGCTGAAGATAATCAAGATCGACAAGACTATGGTAGATGATATGGTGAACAAGGCAGGAATGTCTGTTCTCTCAAACACTGTCAGCATGATGAAGGATATAGACAAGGAGATCGTTTGCGAGGGCGTTGAGACAAAGGAACAGCTCGACACGCTCACATCTCTCGGTGTTGACTTCATTCAGGGCTACTATTTCTCTAAGCCGCTTCCCGCGGAGAAATTCGTTGAATTCATAAGAGAGCGGAATCACGTTTGACAGTCAGCAGTGAGTTCATAACGCATTTATAAGGAGGTGAAAAGCTTGCAAGGCATACTATATTTCGATGTGTGTTCGTTGCCGATATTTCTTGTCATACTTGTGACCGTTTTTGTCAGAAGAATGACAAAGGGGCATTCCAACAGGCTTTTCATCGGTATCATTCTTGTCTCGGCGATGAGCGCCATTATGGACGTACTAATGGAATTTTTCTGCCACGACGTGCCTGTGACCGGTCTGCGTATGTTCGTCGCGCAGCTCTCCACATATATGTATTTCATCACAAGAAACGGTACTATATTCGGATATTTCCTGTTTATCTTCGCTATAACCGGCACATGGTACAGAATACGCCCGAAGCACCGTATGATAGTGGTCGGCACACCGTATGCTTTCGTGCTTGCGATGATACTTACAAATCCGATAACCGGCAGCGTTTTCACGATAAGTTCCGAGGAAGGGTACCGGAGGGGCTACGCGATATTTGTTCTTTACGCTATTTCGGTACTTTATGCGACGCTCGGAACCATATACCTGATCTCATGCAGAAAGTTCCTTTCGACCGGAAAGATCGCATCGCTTGTAGCACTTTATCTGCTTTCGTTCGCTTCTGCTGCTGTTCAGCTGTTCTTCCCGGCACTTCTGGTTGAGATGGTGACCACGTCTTTCGCGCTTATACTTGTTGTACTGTTCGTACTTCGCCCGGAGGAGGTCACCGATGCGTCGATAGGCTCTATGAGCTTCAACGCGTATAAGAACGATCTGCGAAGGATACTTCTCACGAAGCAGAAGGTGCAGATAGCCGCTATATGCTTCACAAACGCTGCGGAGCTCCGGGCGTATCTCGGTGAAGAGCGTTATCTTGCCTATGCTTCTTACGTCGTTGACCAGCTTGAATCAATGTTCCGTAAAGAGCGTGTTTATTTCGGTATTTATTTCGAGCATCCCGGAACTGTCTATATCGTGGTTGACGGAACGGAATACAGCTTCGACGAAGCACAGCATCGCCTTGCCGACGAACTCCGCAGAAGCGCCGGAAAAGCCGCGTCAGCCGGTGAGCGGATTATCCCGCGCGCGTGCAGTATAAGCATTCCGGAAGAACTTAACGACTTTGACGAGATAATTAAGTTCGGGCGGGAGTTCCATACCTATCTGCCGACAAACAGGATATTCACCACAGCGTCAGAGATAATCTCGTCGCGTGATTATAAGGTCATAAGCAATATAGACGAGATACTTAACCGCGCGATAACGCAGAAGAAGTTCTGTATGTATTATCAGCCGATATATTCGGTAGAAAGAAAGAAATTCGTTTCCGCGGAGGCACTCATAAGGCTCAACGATGAAGAATACGGATTTATCTCGCCGGGACTTTTCATACCTGCGGCGGAAAAACGCGGAGTTATCCTCCCGATAGGCGATTTCGTCCTTGAGGACGTTCACCGGTTCATCGCCGAAAATATGCCGGAGAGCCTTGATTACATCGAGATAAATCTTTCCGTTGCCCAGTGTATGCAGGAGGAGCTTCCGGCAAAGCTCGCGTATCTCGGTGAGAAGTACGGTGTCGCTCCGGGCAGGATAAACCTTGAGATAACCGAGACGACCTATGAGAACATGGGCAACGTTATGGAATTCAATCTTGATGCGCTGTCCGGAATGGGATACAGCTTCTCGCTCGACGACTATGGTACGGGCTATTCGAATATGCACCGTGTATCGAAGCTCCCGCTGAAGATCATAAAGCTTGACAAGACGCTTATCGACGATATGAGCACGGATGAAGGATTTTCTATCGTTCGCAACACTGTAAAGATGATGCGCGACATAGACAAGGAGCTCGTTGCCGAGGGTGTTGAGACGAAAGAGGATCTCGGAAGACTCGAAGCTGTGGGCTGTGACTTCATCCAGGGCTATTACTTCTCCAAACCGCTTCCTGCCGAGGATTTCATAAAATTCATCAATGAGCACAATAAAGTGAATGCATAAAACGCACTTTCACCATCAGGGAGAAAGTGCGTTTTTGTGTTACAGCAGCTCTCCGAGCTCGCTTTCACGGTCGTCGAGCAGCAGCCGCAGTGCCGTGAAGCTCATGAGCGTATAGCTGTCTGCGCCGCGCTTATCGACGGGCAATTCGAGCGGCTGGATCTCCTTTCCCGAAAGTGCACGCATAGAGCGGTTGAGCGAGATAACGAGGGTGTCGTCGCTCTCGCTTGAGAAAGAGACTGTCGAGGTAGGGGAGAGCCCGCATTCCACCGCGAAGGCTCCGCTCTTTCTTACCGCGTCGAGCTGTGCCTGTCTGTCCGCGCTGACTATGACGGTGCAGTCTGCGGGAAGCACTCCGTCAAGCACGGCGCTTCGCTTTGCGATAATGACAGACGAGTGTATCCCGTGCAGCCGCGGACGCTCGCTGTCGTGAAATACGAGTTCGTAGCCCGCACCTGTGTCGGAAAAGCTGTTTCCTTTGATGTAAAGTATGCGGTATGTGGCGGAAAGACAGCCTTTTATAAGCTTTTCAAGCGCAGTGTCACGCTCGTCGCCGATAACGATTATCTCTGTCATAGCGCATCTCCTTTTCCGGTATTATGCGCACTGAATACAGAAATATCCCGAACGGTTGAGATGTCCGGGATATTATTCAAGTATTATCGTTTCGCCGCCGAAGAATACGGCTTCCGACTTGTCGTGAGTTATAAGTATCACTGTACGTCCTGCTGTTTTCTGCCTGCAATACTCCATCACCGTTTGTTTTGTCGCGTCGTCAAGTCCCTTGAACGGTTCGTCGAGAAACAGTATCTCATATTCGGCAAGAAGCGCCCGAAGCAGCGCGATACGCCGCTTCATTCCGCCGGAAAGATCGCGCACGGGCTTGTCCGCGCAGTCTGTCAGTCCCACTGCCGCAAGTTCCGTCTCGATAAGCGCCCTGTCCGGTTTTCCGCGCATTACGAGCCGAAGGTTTGAGAGCGCCGAAAGATTTTCGCAGAGCCGGTCTTCCTGGAAAACAGCGCTCATACGGACGGTGTTTCCCGTTACTGTACCGCTGTCGGGCGTAATTACCCCGAGCAGTATGTTCATAAGCGTTGTCTTTCCGCAGCCTGACGCGCCCATGATACAGGTGAACGAGCCGTCGGTAAACTCGTGGGAGAATCCGTTTATGACGGTGCTGTCACCGAATTTTTTTGTTATGTTATCTGCTCTGAGCGCCATTTTCTCACCGTCCTTCACAGCTTTTCTATGCGTTTCGCAGCAATATCCACGATAAGAAGTATCGCTTTCTCGGTGATAAGGCTGAGAATAATTATTACAAGCGTCCACGCAAACAGATCGGCAGTTTCAAGATATACCTTCGAGTTGTAGAGCTTTTCGCCTATCGAGCCTTTGGGTGTACCTATGACTTCAGCGGCTACACCCGACTTCCAGCAAAGCCCGACAGCGAGTTTCACGGCGGAACGGAAATACGGCATTATCTGTGAAAGATAGATACCGACGAAGCGCCGGAGAGGGGAGATGTGAAATATATCCGCCATTATAGTAAGTTTCGGGTCAAATGCGCGGAATCCCTCGAATACGTTGGAATATACTACCGGTACTGCGATAAGGAAAGTTATAAGTACCGAGAGATCGGACGATGTTATCCATATCAGCGCGAGTATCGTGAACGACGCGACCGGAACGGCTTTCACCGCCGTTATCAGCGGTGAGAAAAGACGCTCGAAGAAAACGAGCTTCCCCGCGAGAACGGCGAACAGAACGCCCGTCACCGTGCCGAGCAGGAAACCGAGCATGATCTTGCTCAGTGAGAACAGAATGCTCGGAAAGAAGCTTTTCTCGGGAACGAGAGTGAACAGCCGCTCTATCACCTCTACCGGTGACGCGAGGATAAGGCTTTTGTTTATTATCATGGCTGCCGCCTGCCATACACCGATCCAGAAAACGACGGCGCATACCGTAAACAGCCTTTTTTTCGCTTTATCTGAAAGTTTCACCCTGTTCACCTCATTTCCGTAAAAAATCCCCGTCAGTCAAGGCTGTCAGCTATGACTGACGGGGAGAGGTCTTTTTGTGCGATTAACCTAAATAGTAGAAATCGTCTGCGGGGAGCTTGCCGCCGACAGATTTCGGCTCGGAATCAAAGAGGACCTGTAAATAGCCCGGAAGCTTCGCTTTCAGCTCTTCGCCGCTTATGAACGTGATGTTGCAGGCGGGAAGTGCCTTTTTCGCAACGGCTTCGGGAACTATGTCAAAGCTTCCGACGAGGGCTGCCGCGCCGTCTGTATCTGTGTTCACATACTCAACGGAAGCCTTGTATGCGTCGAGAAACTCGTTGACTGCATCGGGGTAGGATTCGATGAACTCTTTTCTTCCGATGCAGACGCCGGTTATGAGCGAGCTTCCGTTACCGAGAGCGTTCCACGCCTCGTTGAGATCAACGGCAACACGGATGCCTTCGTTCTTCATCATAGCTGTGGTAACGAAAGGCTGGGGAAGGAGAGCTACGCTTCCGGGATTTTCGGTAAGAGCGGTAAGGCACTCTGCGTGCTCGGTCTTCCACTCGATATTAACGTCGTCCTTTATACCGTTCTGCGTGAGAATATAATTGAGCGCGTATTCGGGTGTGGAGCCCTGACCGCTCGCGTAAACTGTCTTGCCCTTGAGGTCGGCGATGCTGTTTACCGTCTCACCGCCGTTCTCTACGATGTAAAGAACGCCGAGTGTGTTCACAGCGAGTACCTCGATCTCGCCCTCTGTCTTGTTGTAGAGAACGGACGCGAGGTTTGCGGGAATGCACGCCGCATCAACTTCGCCCTTTATGATAAGCGGTGTGAGCTCGTCGGGTGCTGCGTAAATGCTGAAATCGTAGATGCTGCCGCTGTCATTTGCGCTGTCGTTCATGAGCTTTACAAGACCCATGGCTGTCGGGCCTTTAAGTGCGGCTACTTTCATTTTTTCGGGAGCGTCCGGATCAACGTCGGTCTCTTCGTACTCTTCGCCGGTCTCGGCATCAACGACCTTGTCGCTGTCACCGCTCTCCTCTGCGGGAGCGTCTGTTTCCGGAGCCTCTGTGTCTTCTGTCGTTGTTGTTGCCGCGGTAGTCGTGGTCGATGCCGCAGTAGTCGTCTGTGCGCTGCCGTTCGAGCAGCCCGCGCTTATGAGAAGCATAGCCGCTGTCAGCAGCGCGGTGGTTTTTGTTGCGTTTTTCATTCTTATCACCTTTCTTTTGTTAAAAAAGCGCCGATCAGCGTCCGTAAGAACGCGGAAAGGCGCAGAAAACACATATTCCTTGCCTTTCACCTCAATGCGATACCGTCATTTCGGTGTCGGAAGCTCTCTGGTTTATTCCTTGCGGTCGGAGCACCTTCCGCTTGGTTTGTTTTATCAGTATATCACTTAATGCACGATTTGTCAATAGTTTGTCAGACTTTGCCGACTGACTGCTGAAGCTCATCTGCGGCTCAGAACTTCGCGAACTCCTGCGCCCAGTAATAGTATGTGTCATTGCCCACTTTAAGCACGCTCAGACCGAAAGCCATGCACTCATAGTCGGGACTCAGTATGTTTTCACGGTGTGAAGGAGAGTCCATCCATGCTTTGAATACTTCCTCCGGAGTCTCGAACATATTGCGTCCGTATGCGATATTTTCTCCGCATTTGCTGTAGTTTATACCGATCTCTTTGAAGGCTGTACTGAATTTCGTACCGTCGGGACGGTTGTGGGAGTAATACGATGAGAGCTCGTTCGCTCTGGTGCGGCAGACTTCATGTACTCTTGCCGAGTACCAGAGCTCGCTTACTCCCGCTTCACGGCGGGCATCATTTACGAGCTTGAGCATAGTGAGATATATGGTGTCGTCTTCGGAGAACTTACCGCCGCCTACATTGGTTATCGGCGGACGTGAGGTCGTCCCACCGGCATTTTTGGTGGTCGTCACCGTCGTCTGTGCCTTCGTTGTTTTTGCGGTGGTCGTTTTTGCTGTTGTCGTAGTTTTTATGGTCGTTGTTTCGGTAATGATGATCGAATTTTCGCTGTGTGATGTGCTTGCCGGTGTGGTTTCTGTCCTTGATGTTCCGGTCGGGCCGGTTATCTCATATATGATCTTCGTGGTCGAATCAGACCTTGACTGCTCTGTATCCGCTTTCGTGGTTTCCGTTGATGTGGATTCAGCTGACGTGGTGGTGTCATCGCTCGTTCCGGTGCGCAGCTCCTCAAGCTCGTCGCTTAGAAGCGTTATCTCATTGGGATTGTCGGGTATGCCGGTAAATTCGTCAGTCTCGTCGGGAGTCACCGCATAAATCTGCATATCGTCCGTGTTCAGTGTCGAAGGCGGGATATATGTCGCAGTGTATGGGTCGCCTTCGGGAAGCGTGAATGTCGCGTACTTCTCGGAGAACATCGTTTCCATGAGCTTGTCGCTCGCAAGCGTTATTGCCGGCGTTTCATCGTCGGAGTACGCCACAGCGCCCTCAAGTATCTCGGAGAACACAACTCGCTCTGGTTTTTCGGCATTTGAGATGTTCGTGTATATCAGAAAGGCGGCGAGCAGTGCACAGCACGACAGTACTGCGGTAAATCCGCGGATAGAATTCTTCTGCCTGCGTGTGAGCATATCCTCGCCTCCCTCCGAACAATTATGTTATCCCGATATGCATAAAATACGGTACAGACTATATTTTACGACAAATGCTGCGATTTGTCAAGTGACAGCGATCGTTTAAGGACATGGGTATGTTTTCGCGCATCGGTGGTTGACAAACCGTGTATGTAATGATAAAATATGATATATCGCATAAAGGAGGTGCGCCGTGAAAAGAACGGTTGTTATAGTTGCAGTATGCGCGCTTCTCGCGGCGGCAGCTTGTATATACATTGTTTTTGCTCTGAACGGCGGGAGCGAAAAGCACATTGCACAGATAAGTTCGGACGGAGTGATCGTCCGCTCGGTCGATCTCCTTACCGCGCAGGACGAAACGTTCACTGTCACCTACGGCAGCGGGTATAATGTAATTACCGTAAAAAACGGTGAGATCTTCGTCAGCGGGGCGAGCTGTCCCGATAAGATCTGTGAACATCACGGCGCACTTAAAAACGAGCTCCTGCCGATAGTATGTATGCCGAACAAACTTATTATAACGCTTGTATAGAGATACATGAAACCCGATCTGTCAAAGGTCGGGTTTTTTACGATAAACACAAAAATGTGCACAGATATTATTTAGGGCACCTCTAAAAACCCATTTGAGAGAAAAAGAGCTACTTGCACCGATAGCTGCGTCAAGCCTCCTCACCGTGCGCCAGCACGCTTTCGGAGCCTCTCCTTGCTCTCGGCACAATTATCTCATTTTCTCTTTTCAAAGCGGTTTTTAGAGGTGCCCTTTAGTGATGAAGTACGGCGTTATCAATTCATTGATCGTGCCCGCAATACTCAGTTCACTTTGTTCTGCGCTCATTTCTCTCACTTCCGTAAAAAACACTTGACAAAACCGGCAAATGATGATATAATCATAAATTGAATTTGATAATCATTTTCAAATCTTTGGAGGGAGCTATGGCGGTATATAAAACTATGCAGCGCAGAATGCTGCTTGATTTTCTTGAATCGCACAGCGGCGAGTCATTTACCGTGAAAGAGCTGGTAGCCGCAATAAACAGCGAGCATGACGATGCAGTGCCCTCCGAGAGTACGATATACCGGCTCATGCGTGAACTTGTCGATGACGGCACGGTGCGCAAGGACGTTGATGTCGAGAGCAGGGAAAACGTCTATCGCCTTTCCGTTGACGCGGACGCCGGCGTAAGTATGCGCTGCAAGGTCTGCGGGAGCGTGTATAACGTTGACGGCGAGAGCGGCAGGCGCATAAAGGACGAGCTTTCCCGCTGCGGAGCAGCCCCGTCTGACGATAACATCGAACTTCTGATAAAATGCCGCAAATGCGGAAAAAGCGAACAGTAAATGTTTGTGCAGCAATACCCGGATATGGTATTGTGATCGCAGCGATAACCGAAGATCACAGTAATTAAAGGAGAAACTGAAATGGCTTCAGGCAAAGAATATCTGGATTATGTTCTTGAACAGTTATCCGGACTTGATGATATTTCGCACAGGGCGATGATGGGTGAATACATCATCTACTATAAAGGAAAAGTTGTCGGCGGCATCTATGATGACCGGTTCCTCGTAAAGCCGACTAAGTCCGCTGCGGCGCTTATGCCGGATGCGCCGAAGGAGCTTCCGTATGAGGGAGCGAAAGAAATGCTTCTGGTCGATAATATCGACGATAAGGAGTTTTTATGCAGGCTGCTGAACGCAATGGTCGATGAATTGCCTGCGCCTAAGAAAAAGAAACGATAATGGTGACTTAACGTCCGGTATGTGCCGCAGGCAGCGCCGTAATTATGCATTATACACTAAATATGTCGGAGGTATTTATGGAAAATAAAACTATTCCCGTGTACCTGTTTCTCGGGTTTCTTGAAGCAGGCAAAACACAGTTCATTCAGAAGACGCTTGAGGACGAAAATTTCACCGCGGGTGACAAGATACTTCTCGTTGCGTGCGAGGAGGGAGTTGAGGAGTACGATGCCGCCGCGCTCAAAAAGGACGGCATAACACTCAGAATGATCGACGATCTTTCCGGCTTCAACAAGACTGAGCTTGCCAAAGCCGCAAAGGACTGCAAAGCAGACTGTGTGGTCATGGAATACAACGGTATGTGGAGCCTTAACGATTTGTTCATCAATCTTCCCGACGATTGGGCGGTATTTCAGGCGATATGTGTTGCGGACGCAAACACGATACTTATGTACAACACAAGTATGCGCCAGCTTGTTGCCGAGAAGCTGAGCACCTGCAATGTCGTTGTGTTCAACAGGTTCGGTGCGGGAAGCAGCAAGGAAGAGCTGCACAAGCTTGTAAGGGGACTCAGCAGGGGTGCGAACATCTACTATGAGACCGAAGACGGCGAGATGATACTCGACGACATTGAGGACCCGCTCCCGTTCGATCTGAACGCCGACATCGTGAAGATAGAGGACCGTGATTTTGCTATCTGGTTCGCCGATATAATGGAGAATACCAAAAACTACAAGGGAAAGACGATCTGTGCAAAAATGCTTGTAACTAAGCAGCCGCGTTTCCCGAAAGGCGTTTTTGCTGTCGGAAGAAATATGATGACCTGCTGTGAAGCGGACGTTCAGTTCGTCTGGATAGCTGCGAACTACGACAAGAATTTCGTTCCCCGCGAAAAGCACTGGGCTATGGTAACAGCGAAGATAAGCGTAGGACATGACCGCTACCGCAACATCGACTATCCGATAATGGATATAGTTAGTCTCGAAGACGCGGAGCCGCCGGAGGAAGAGATCGCTTCGTTCTATTGATAAAAATTTTTCAGATAAAGGAGAAAACTAAAATGACAAAAATAACTATTTTTTCGGGATTTCTCGGGGCAGGCAAAACTACCCTTATAAAGAAGCTCATAAACGAGGGCTACAAGGGCGAAAAGCTTATGCTGATCGAGAACGAGTTCGGTCAGATAGGCATTGACGGCGGGTTCCTTCAGGACGCGGGCGTTGAGATCACCGAGATGAATTCGGGCTGTATCTGCTGCAGCCTTGTCGGAGACTTCAGAACGGCACTCGAAAAGGTGCTTGACGAATATCACCCCGACCGCATACTTATCGAGCCTTCCGGTGTCGGCAAGCTCAGTGACGTAATCCGTGCGGTGCAGGGCATAAGCGCTCACGACGTATCTCTTGACGGCTTCACAACTGTTGTTGACGCGAAGAAGTACAAGATGTACATGAAAAACTTCGGAGAATTCTTCGATAACCAGATAACTTACGCAAGCTGTCTTATTTTAAGCCACACACAGGGACTTTCGCAGCAGAACCTTGACGACTGCGTAAAGAGCTTACGCGAAAAGAACCCTGCTGCTCCGATAGTGACGACAGACTGGGATCAGCTCACAGGCAAGCAGATCGTTGACGCAATGGTTCAGAAGGATACTCTTGACAACGAGCTTAAGGAACTTCTCGAAGAAGCCGAGCATCATCATCACGAGCATCATCACCATGACGATGATGATGAGCACGAGTGCTGTCACCACCACGACCACGACGATGACGATGAGCACGAGTGCTGTCACCACCACCACGACCACGACGATGACGATGAGCATGAGTGCTGTCATCACCACCACGACCACGACGATGATGATGCGCATGAGCATGAGCATCATCACGATCATGGTCCGGACTGCACCTGCGGCTGTCACGATCATGACCACGATCATGAGCATCATCATCATCACCATGCGGACGATGTGTTCACGAGCTGGGGCAGGGAGACCGCGAGACCGTTCACTAAGGACGAGATCCTGCATGCCCTTGAAGCGCTCTCCGATGAAGAAAAGTACGGTATGATACTCCGCGCGAAGGGTATCGTAGCGGGCGGGAACGGCGAGTGGATACACTTCGATTATGTGCCCGGTATGCCCGACGTAAGAACGGGAAGCGCAGGAACTATCGGAAGGCTCTGCGTTATCGGCTCGAAGATAAACGAGGAAGCGATAGCGGCACTTTTCAATGCCTGATATTACGGATATAACAACCCCCTGTTTCGTACGGAAACAGGGGGTTTGGTTTATTGTCCGTTCCAGATTATGCTCATCATCGTTATATCGTCGAACGGGTCGATATTACCGGTGAAATCGTCGATCGATTTCTTCATGTCGCTGACGGTCGCCGCAGCATCGCTTTCAAGGTTGCGGTCAAGTATTTTTATCATACGTCCGGTGCCGAAACGATCGCCTGAAACGCTCTTGGCTTCGGTGACTCCGTCTGTGTAGAGAAAGAGACGTTCGCTCTTGTCGAGCCGGAAGCTGTCGTCGTCATAGACTGTGCTGTCGTCTGCCGCGAGCGGAGGGAGATTATCCGTTTCATAAAGCTTGTAAGTCGCGTTCTCACGCATGATAGCAGGATATTCGTGACCGGCACTCGCAAAATTCAGCTCACCTGTCGATATGGTAAGAATGCCTAACCATGCGGTAACGAAGAATCCGGTCTTGTTGTTCTTGCAGAGCATACGGTTTGACGCGGTAAGGATCTGCCCGGCGTTACCGCCCATCATCGCGGCGTTGCGTATGACGGACTTCGCCATTACCATGAAAAGCGCGGCAGGAATGCCCTTGCCGGAAACATCAGCCATGACGAGCGCGAGGTGGTCGTCGTCAACAAAG
The DNA here is from genome assembly GCA_947168885.1 of uncultured Clostridia bacterium. Taxonomy (GTDB): domain Bacteria; phylum Bacillota; class Clostridia; order Oscillospirales; family Ruminococcaceae; genus Ruminiclostridium_E. The sequence goes on from CAMVNQ010000007.1 coordinate 36,207, forward strand.
AAGAAATCGTAAAAATCGCCGCCGACCTCCTTTGCCGGAGTCATTGACGCGTAAAGGCTTATGTCCTTTCTGGCGGGAAAATCGACAGGGAGAATGTCGGACTGTATCTTTGTGGCGATGTCGAGCTCGGCTCGAAGTCTTTCCTTTTCCGCTGTCATTGAAGTGATGTTCCTGATATGTTCCTGGAGCGAATCCGCCATTTCGTTGATATGCTCGGCGAGTGCAGCGGTCTCGGTGCTCCCCTTTACGACTGCGCGGTGATCGAGGTTGCCGCCGCTCATTTCTTCGATGTCTTTTGTAAGATCGGTGAGCGGACTCGTTATTTTCTTTGAATTGTCAAGCACGAGTATTACCGCGGTCGTGAGTATGATAAGGAAGAACAATATAAATATCAGAATTGAGGAGAAGATGTTTTTACCGATAGTATTCGCAAGCTCCCTGACGCTTTCCTGAGGTACATTAACACACAGCAGCCAGCCGACGGTACCGATAGTGTCGAATGCGAAGCAGCGGTCTCCGCGGGCGATTATACCGCTGGTACTGCTGCCCATTTTGTCCTTGTCGCCGACCATGAGATTTATACCGAGTTCTTCCTGACTGCGGTTGTTCATATTCGGGTCAATAGAAATGATCTTTCCGTTGCTTCCCGATATGAAATACTTAGCGTCTTCTCCGAGTTGCATATCCATTACCTCGGAGTAAAGGTCGTTGATGAGTATGTCTATGCCGAGAACACCGCAGAACTCGCCGTTCTTGTCGTGTATGGGTCCGGCGCAGGTTATCACGAGACCTCGTCCGAAAAGATCCTCGTAAACGTCGGTGAAGCAGACCTCCTGCGTTTCCTCGGCGAGCTTGTACCATTCGGAATCAAAGAAATCGAATGTATGTATGTCAAGCGGCTTCTTGTCCGACTGATCGTCATAGGACAGTATGAATCCGTCTTTTACACCGAAGTATATCGACGAGAAAATGCCTTGGTTTACGATCATTAACGGTTCAAAATGGTCAGCGGCGTTCGCGAGTATTCCCGCTTCTTCCTTTACATCATCCCATTTCACGTTTTCGTTGGCGAGAACGGGCTGAATAACGAGCTTTCCGCCGTTTTTCGGGTCGGCGAAATTTACTTCGCGCGGTGAATAGTTGTCATAGTTTGCGAAAATCTCGTCAACGTAATGGATAAGCGAGGTGACAGTATCCTTATACCACCTGAATTTCATATCCGCAACAGCGGTCTTTTTGTCCATCAGGGTTGAGAGATTGCTCATAGCCTGCTCGGTGAGCGCTTCTTCGGACTTGTTCTGTATGTCCTTCATGCTTATAACACCGAAAAGGCTTGTGATAATAAGCGACATTGTCACCGCAGAGATCACAAGGATAAGTATGGTATGCCGTATCGGGCGGAGTTTTTGATTTTTGTTCATAATACCGCTCCTTTCGCAGCGATGAAAACGTTTACAATGCTTGTTATAGCTTTATGGTATTAAAGTGTATTACTAAGCTGAACATTTTCTGTCATATCTCCGAGGCAGAGATATAAAACAGCATTGTATCAAATTCTATTATAATATAGATTTCAATGATTGTCAAGCAATGAAAACGAAATATAGCATCTGCGGCGGCTCGTTAGTGTAAATTTTTGGTAAACCTGAGCTGAGATCATTACACGGCAGAAGCCACAGTAACCGATAATTCTCATATTGTAAGGATCTATACAGTATATCGCATATATATTGTATTTTGCGCAAAACGGAAAAATTACTTGAAATTTTGCCGGAAATATGGTATAACTAATTATAAGAAACCTTTATTTTGGTGATGACGGAATTAAGCTGCGTAAACCGTTACCTGCAAGACGAAGGAGAACAGATATATGAAAGAAGAAAAGAAGAACGGTCTCACCGTGAAACAGAATATGACGATGACTCTGCTCATAACTTTATTCTTTGTGGGTATCGTCATTGCGTATTATCTTTCACTTTATTCCGAGACACGGGAAAACATAATAAAAAGCGGCGAACTTAACGCCATAAATTCTGCGGAAAACATAGACAAGTATCTTGCGACCGGTGTCGATGTCATAAAGATCACCGGATACAATCTCGACAATATGATACTTGAAAGCCGCTCGCAAAAGGAGATCCTCGACTTCCTTGTCGATCAGTCGGCCGCTATCACCGCCATTCTTTCCGGAAATACGACCGGGATCTACGGCTATATAAACGGCGTGTATCTCGACGGAGCAGGGTGGGAGCCGGAAGAGGGCTACGTTCCGACCGAAAGACCGTGGTATATTGAAGCGCGCGCGGGAAGCGGAAGAATCGTTGTTGTCGATCCTTATCTCGATGCACAGACGGGTACGGTAATGATAACTCTCGCCAAGACGCTCTGTGACGCGAAAAGTGTCGTTGCTGCCGATATATCGCTTGCAGCACTTCAGAACATGACAGAGGACATGACTGTACACGGCAAATCGGATATTGAGTTTATACTCGATCACAATTCTCATGTCATAGCGCATTCGGACAAAAGCGAGATAGGGAAGAACTACGGCGAGGAGACGGGAACTCTTGGCAAGGCTATCTACGAGATGCTGAAAATCTCGGATAACAGCTGGTTCTCGCTAAACTACGAAAATACGGAATACATAGTTTACAAGAAGTATATAGAAAATGACTGGATATGTCTTTCGGTCATAGATGCAACTTCGATATTCGACCGGCTTAAGCTTCCGCTCATGTTCACGATATGTGCGGCTTTGCTCATAACCGCGATAATGCTGATGATAATGGTGCGGTCAAACAAAAAGGACGCGCTTGCGGAAGAAATGAAAGAGCTTGCCGATCTTCAGACTAAGTACGCATACTTCGATGAGATGACCGGACTTAAAAACCGCCGCGCTTACTCTGAGCTTGTGGAGCGCTTTTCAAAGGAGCCGGTCGATGATATATGCGTTGTTGTTGTCGATGTTAACGGTCTGAAGAAGGTAAATGACACAAAAGGTCATGAGGCGGGGGATGAGCTCATAATCGCTGTTTCCGAGTGCATACGTGCGTCGTTCGGAAATACGGATAACATATTCCGTACCGGCGGCGACGAGTTCTGCATAATTATGACCAATATGACGTATGACCCCGATGACTGTGTCAGAAAGCTTGAGGAGTCCACCGCCGCGTGGAACGGCCGGTATATCAGCGGGATCTCTGTTTCCTGCGGTATAAGCTATGGAAATGATCATATAGACATCTACGCGGTCATAAAGGAAGCCGACATAAGAATGTATGACCACAAGCGAAGTTACTATTCGGCGATCGGACATGACAGACGAAAATAAGAATTAAAATGACCCCGATAATTCCACACGGAAATGTCGGGGTCTTAGTTTATTCCTCCATTTGTTTCGAGAAATACATTGCGGCAGCCTTGACAAGTGCGGTCTGCTCGGGAGTGGCATATTCCGTACCGTTTCCCGAGAGCATAACGACAGCACCGCTTACATCGCCCTGTGAGACGATCGGCGCGCAGGCTACCGCATATTTGTCAACGCCCTCGATAGGGTTGATGCGCTTGTCCTCAAGCGACGCGTAAACAACAGGCTTCCTGCTTTCGATGACGTCTTCAAGTGAACTCGACACCCGGCGTTCAAGAACCTCTTTCTTCTGCATTCCCGAAACGGCTATAACGTGGTCGCGGTCGCATATTGCCGCCGGACAGCCGCCTATCTTCGCAAGTACCTCGGCGTACTGGTTTGCGAGGTCAGAGATGTCTCCGACAGGCGAGTATTTCTTGAAGATGACTTCGCCCTCAGAGTTCGTGAATATCTCAAGCGGGTCGCCTTCTCTTATCCTCATAGTCCTTCTTATCTCCTTGGGTATGACCACCCTGCCGAGGTCGTCAATGCGTCTGACTATTCCCGTAGCTTTCATATATAATATCCCTTTCAATGCAAAAATTACGGAAGCTTTTCGCTTCTTTAGCAATATTATCTGCGCGGACAGGAATTTTATACTGGACAAAGGGTCATATTTTTGAAACAAACTGAACGCGTCACAGATGCCCCGATGTTTTCTTTCAGCAACACGTGCTGTTACGGTTTCAACCAATGCATTCCACGAGCGGTATTACGTTATTTTCGATGAAATCGACACGGTCAAATATCCGTGGCTTGAATGTGCCGGTGATACCGACGGAAATGTTCTTTTCCGGATCGGCGTATATTACATTTCCGCTGTCGCCTATCGCGGCAAATGCGGGTCTGTCCTTATCGGGTCTGTACCAGAGATAACCGTAGTACATATCGCCGAACATCTTTCCGAGCTTTGCTTTCGGAGCAGTCATCTGATCTATCCAGTCTTCCAGCAGTATGCGCTTTCCGCCATAAATCCCGCCGTTGAGCAGCAGCACGCCGATCTTTGCCATATCTTCGGCAGAAAGAGTAAGACCCCAGCCCGCTGTAACAACGTCTTTGGGGTCGCTGTACCATTCGTTTTTGTGCGGTTTCTTGCTCATAAGGAATTCAAACTGGTCCTCTTTTGAGCTGTCGCCGTGTATGACGTGTGCGGGTATTCCGAGCAGTGAAAAAAGATATTCGTTTGCAAAGTCTATGCATTTCATTCCCGTTGCGTTTTCGATCACACCTGCGAGTATCTGTATGCCGAGCGTCGCATATCTGAACTCGCCTGTGATGCCGGCTCTTCCGCCGAGAAGGTCGAGTGCCGCTTTTGTCCAGTCGTCGGAAGTGCAGACCTTTTTCCAGGGCTCGCTTCTGTATTTGTATGGCGCTGTCATCGTAAGAAGATGTTCCAGCGTTACATCATATATTGTCTTTTCACCGCGCTTTACGGTGTAATCGGGAAAGAACTGAAGCACTTTCTGATCCGTGCTATTTATATACCCTTTGTAAAAGGCTATACCGGTGAGAAGCGCCATAATGCCCTTTGTGACCGACATTACATGAACGGCACTGTCGGTGCTGAACCCGCGCCAGGAGTCGTTATATACCACTTTGCCGTTTTTTGCCGCGCAGATCTGACAGATGTTGCTCTCGTTTCCGGTGCTCTCTGACACAAGTCTGTGAAGTTCATCATTCGTCATAGTATCTCCTCCGTTTATCCGTTGTTGTTGAACGATACATAGAATAATATCACAAAAAATTTTTAATGTCAATCATTAATGAAACAATATCATACAATATCACAGGATTGCGCGCCCGGACGTTGAAATCGGTAAAAATTCTTGACTTTTTGGCTGTTTTGTACTATAATAATTCGGTGTAGTAGTAATTTAGTATGATGCAGTAATCCGGCTATGTTAAGATGTGACTGCCGGAAAAGATCGGAACGGTCATCGACCGGAAAATGACCTTCCGGGGAGGATATATCGGATATATGAATGAATTTGTACTGGAGATATCGGCACTTGCCGTAACGCTGTTCTGTATGGTGGACTGCCTCAGGAACAGAGCCGCTCATCATGTTCGTTTTCCGAAAGGCTTGATAAACAAGATCAAGGACAGGGGATATGTATATATACTTCTGCTTTTCGGACTTATGATCTCCACAATTGCGGATATACCGGAAATGCTGGCGGAAACGTATTTCACAGCGAGTGATCCGCTTCTGACAGATATACTGAATGAGATATATTTCATTACGCATACCGCGCTTCCGGCACTTTTCGCGCTCTATATAACAGACTTTGCCGGGGCGGAGAACAAAAGCAATTTATTCTTCGCGATTTTCTCCGTGCCTCTCCTTCTGGCGGAGGCTGCTGTCGTATCAAATCCGTTCACGCGGTTTATTTATGTTGTTGACGAGCAGGGAGAATACCACAGATGTCCGGGGATATGGCTCCTCTATGTAGCTGCAGGGTTTTATGTTATATTCGGACTGCTGCAATTCCTTATAAACCGGAAAAGAATGTCGAAGATGGATCGTTCCGCAATGCTTGTTATCCTGTTTATTGCTACATCAGGCATTATCATCCAGGGTCTGTTTTCCGTCAAGGTAGAGTTGTTCTTCGAGAGCATAGGTCTGCTGTGTTTCCTGCTTCTCCTTGAAGAAAAGGGAACATTCGGCAAAAGGGGCAGGAGCAGCAGGATAAGCAAGGGTTTTATCGTCATAATCGCTCTGATATTCACGACGGTCATCGTTATGAACATCACCATAATCTATCATGCGGGCACCGACCAGACCGGAAGGATAGGTGAGACGCAGATAAACAACCTGAAGGGCGAGATGCAGCAGACGATCTCCGGCTCAGAGAATAACCTGCTGCGCTATTCGATTGGTCTTGAACAGCTCATCAACGATAACGCCGGGCTTGATGAGATCGAAAAATATATCAGGGAGCAGAAGAAGTACTATTCCGACCAGAGCTCGGGCAACTGTTTCAGTGTTTATGCAGCTTCATCCGAATGGACGATAATACCCGATTTCGAGATGCCGCAGGAGTATCACGCTGTTGAGCGTCTGTGGTACACCGGAGCGAAGCGCGAGCCGGGACAGGTGTTCATTTCAGAGCCTTACATCGACGCGAATACCGGCGATCTCTGCTATACGTTCTCTTACATTCTCTCCGACGGGGATACGGTAGCGGCAATGGACTACACGCTTTCAAGAGTGCAGGATATTGTCGGAAGAATGGGAGGAAGCGAGGATCAGTTCGCCATGATCGTCACCGATGACGGTATAGTGGTCGGCTGTTCCGACGAGTCTTATCAGGGTGAGAAGATCTCCGACGTACTTCATCAGTACAGCGAGGTGTTCAGCCGCGTAAAGGCGTCGAATGAGCACAGAAGCTTCCGCACGACGATAGACGGCGAAGAGAAGATAGTTTTCGACAGCGAGACCGGCAACGGCTGGAAGCTCATTCTTGTTGTGGATTACGGCACATTTTACAGAGAAATAATAAATCAGATGATAATGCTCGGTACGATCGACTTTATGATGGTGACCGTTATCGTGGCTTTCTATCTGGTGAGTGTAAATAATCAGGAAAAGGCAGAAAAAACTCTTGATTCCACCGAAAGCTTCATCGCGGGTCTTTCGGGAGATATAAAAATACCGCTCCAGGAGATCATCGGTGTAAGCGACAGCTGCCTGAAACATTATCCTGAGGACGGCCGCGCCGCGTTCAGGGAGATCCTTGAATCCGGCCGCCAGCTTCAGGAAAAGCTCGACAATCTTTTCTCGTATTCCAATATCCTTAAGGAAAAGATGCATGACACCTCCTCGGATAAAAATGCAAAATCCAGAAAGAAGCAGGTTTCATACAGGTATATCCGCAACGGAATAGTAAGTATCATCATAACCGCATCGCTCGTCGGACTTGTGCTGTGCATCGTTATGACTTACAACTGGGGTCAGGAGCGCATAAGCAAGGAAGCGGAGAGATATGACAGCGAGGTAACGCTCTGGATGCAGCAGAAACAGAGTATTCTTCAGATGTTCTCGGATGTTATTGCCGCAGATCCCACAGTTCTTGACGATTATGATTCCGCCGTGAAATGGCTTGATGACATAACCAAAAACTATAACGAGATGACGTTCGCGTATATGGCTAACCCGTACAAAGAGGAGCATAAAGTCATAATGAACAACGGCTGGGTGCCGGATCCTGACTGGAAGGTCGAGGAACGCCAGTGGTACATAGACACCGAACGCTCGGGAAACGGATACAGCATATCCGCGCCGTACTATGATTCTCAGACGGGTCTTTACTGTATAACCTTTTCAAGAAGCGTTTATTCAAAGGACGGAAATTTCCTCGGTATCTTCGCGATAGACTGCCTTCTTGACAAGCTTGTAGGCGTTCTCGACAACAGCTATACTTCTGACAGCTACGCGTTCATGGTCGATCGCGACGGAACGGTAATAAATCACCCTTATGAGCAATATCAGATCAGCACGACGAACAGTGTCAATATAGAAGACACCGAATACGCAGATGTCTATCACAACAAGAGTCTGTTCCTTCTGAGCGATTATGACGGACGTTATTCGGCGTGCTATGTCATAAATAACGCGATTTCGGGCTTCTCCGTCGTTGTTGTTCAGAACTGGTGGAGCATTTACGGAACCGTGCTCGTGATAGCGATAGTTTATCTTGTTCTTATCGCTGTATCGACAGTCTGTGTCGTGACAATGATAAACCGGTTCATAAGGTGGCAGGAGAAGGCAAACGAAAAGCTTGTGGAAGCAGCAGAGACCGCGGTAGCTGCCGAAAAAGCCAAGTCGAGATTCCTTGCACAGATGTCCCACGAGATAAGAACGCCGATCAATGCAGTGCTCGGTATGAACGAGATGATACTTCGCGAGTCGTCGGACTCTTCGATAAAAGAATATGCGGGTAATATCCATTCCGCCGGAAGAAATCTTCTCGGACTTATCAATACCATTCTCGATTTCTCTAAGATCGAGGAAGGCAAAATGGAGATCATACCTGTTAAATACGACACCTCGACGTTTGTAGAGAACCTGATAAATTCCATATCGGCGAGAGCAGCGGACAAAGGGCTCGTGTTCGAGCCGCACATAGACAGCACTCTTCCGTCCTCACTCTACGGTGACGATATGAGAGTGTCGCAGGTAGCGGTGAACCTGCTCACAAATGCGGTCAAGTACACCCGCGAAGGCCGTGTGGATATGTTTATCGACGGCATAAGAACGGGTAATGAATCAATAGCTTTGCGTGTCCGTGTAAAAGATACCGGTATAGGTATAAAGCAGGAGGACATCGGAAGGATGTTCGAGTCGTTCACGCGTCTTGAAGAGGACAGAAACCGTACTATCGAGGGTACTGGGCTCGGTATGGCTATCGTGAACAAGCTGCTCGATATGATGGGCTCGAAGCTTGAGGTCGAGAGCGTTTACGGTGAGGGCTCGGAATTCGCTTTCGAGGTAATTCAGGGAATTATAGATGACAGTCCGATCGGAGATTACGCCGAAAAGGCAAGAAAAGCCCTCAGCCATGAAGAAAGCGGCAAGACTCTCTTTGCGCCGGAAGCAAAGCTGCTTGTTGTTGATGATAACGACATGAACATCAAGGTCGCGAAGAACCTTCTGAAGCTCAACGGTATAGTTCCCGACACATCGCTTTCCGGAGCCGATGCACTTGATAAGCTTAAAAACAAGACTTACGATATTGTCCTGCTCGATCACATGATGCCGGATATGGACGGTATAGAAACGCTTGAAAAGGCAAAGGAACAGGGGCTTATTCCGGACGGCTGCTACGTTGTCGTGCTGACCGCGAATGCCGTCGTAGGAGCGCGTGAGTCGTATCTCGAATCGGGATTTGACGACTATCTCTCGAAGCCTATCGAGGTCAAGGCTCTCGAAAGCATTTTAGGCAAGTATCTTCCGCAGGAAAAGGTGAGCTATAAGTCGAAAGAGGAAGAAAAAACCGCCGATCCGCACAGCGAAGCTCCGGCGGAAGTCACAGAGCCCACGGCGGAAGATAACGCTTCCGGAACTCCCGCGGACGGTGATGAAGCACTGCTGAAGCTGCTTGCTGAAAACGGGTTCGATACGGATAGCGGACTTAACTACTGCGGCGGAGACCCGGATTTCTACAGGGAGATACTCAGTGAATTCCTTGAATCGGCGGAAATGCGCAGAAAGGAGCTTGACGACGCTCTTGCGGCTGATAATATAAAGAACTATGAGATAAAGGTACACGCTCTGAAAAGCACTGCACGCACGATAGGTGCGGCCGGACTTTCGGAAGCGGCTGCCGCTCTTGAAAAAGCTGCGAAAGCCGGTGAAACCGACACGATACACTCGAATCATCCCGGACTTTGTGAGCTTCTCGATAAGGTCGTTGATGCCCTTAACGCTGCGGGTATGTTGTCCGGCGTACAGTCTTCGGATGACGATGACGAGATAATGGAATTCAGACCGGAATAATATATCACAGAGCCGTTTGCGGGAATATCCGCGAACGGCTTTTCTGTTTCTGAAACAGCCTGAAATTAGTTGAATAAATCATATTTATTTTATCAGAACTATTTACTTTTTGGTAAAAATATGATATAATTATAAATAATTATGCGCAGACCGAAAGTGCGTGATCCTGCGCTCTTCGGCTATGCGATGAGGGGAACAGAATGAAAAGAAAATTAACGGCAAAAGAACTGATAAGCAGTTTTTCTATAAAGCGACTGATCGCGTCCGTAATGGTAATTGTTTTCTTTGTCGCGGTAATAGTTGTTTACAATACATTGCTGTACGCGTCTGTGCGTGACAGCATTCTGAAGAGCGGTGAGCTGAGTGCGTATACGTCCGCGGATCAGTTCGACAAGTATCTTTCGACCGGCGTGGATGCGATAAAACTCACAAGCCATGAACTTGACGGTTTGCTGCGCAGGAATGCGCCTTCCGATGAGATACTTGAATACGTTACCCGTGAAACGGACGTGATAATGCAGTCCCTTGTGAAAAATACCACGGGACTTTATGTCTATACACAGGGTGAGTTCTATGACGGTTCGGGCTGGGAGCCGGAGGATGATTATAAGCCGGAAACACGCCCGTGGTACAAGGAAGCGATGCAGCGGAAGGGACGCGTCGCGATAGTTGATCCGTATCTCGATATGCAGACCGGCTCGGTGGTTATGACACTCTCCAAGACCCTCGGCGACGGAAAGAGCGTTGTCGCTCTCGATCTTACAATGGACGAGATACAGGAAATGATAGAAAGAGACCCCGGGGACGACAGTGTTGTCGCGAGAATGCTTGTTTGCAGCAACGGTACGGTTGTTGCACACAGCGACAAATCCCAGTGCGGACATAACTATCTTCAGGAGACAGACGGTATAGGTCACGCGATAATATCAAAGCTCTACGAAGAAAAGAACCAGAACTTTGAGATACAATACAACGGTCATGCGTACATAGTTTACGCGATAAGCATAGGTGACGACTGGTATGCCCTGTCTGTGGCAAAATCGGAACTTTCCTATATACCCCTGCGCATAATGCTTGTTTCAAGCGTCGCGTCTGTTATTATAACCGTACTGGTGCTGTCGTTCATACTTATAAGATCAGCGAAACGAAGATATGTGGCTGAGACACTCAGCACCCAGCTCATTTCCGCGTCGGATATATACCTTTCTCTCTGCGAGATAGACCTTGTCAAAGGCACTGCATCGGAGATAAAGAAGATGTATATGTTTGATGACACGAACGAGACGGAAATGAGCGTTCAGGAGATATTCAGACGCAGAATTATGATGATACCCGACAATCCCACGAAACAGGCAGCGATCGATTTTGTGGATCTTTCAACACTTAACGAGAGACTTAAGGATACCAACATCATAACGATAGAATACCTGTCATTCAATGAGCTCTGGATACGCGCGCGATTTGTTGTTTCCGGACGCGACGAGAACGGAAAGGTCACAAAGGTCATGTGGATGGCGGAGAATATCGACGAGGAGAAGCGCGTTCGTGACAAGCTCACAGAGCAGACGCAGAAGCTCACCTCACAGCTTTCGTCCTCGGCGGACATCTATATGTCGCTCTGCGACCTCGACATAATCAACAACGAAGTAACGGCAATAAAGAACGTCAATCCCGCTATACAGAAGCTTGTTGACAGCTGTGACCACAATATGCAGGAGCTGTTCTTCAAGATTATGACGAACCAGCCCGAAAGCCCGACAAAACAGGCTGCGATAGATTTCAGCGATATGTCCACGATAGACGAGCGTATGGGAAGCGGAAACTCGCTTATGCTCGAATATCTTAGCTACGGAAATATATGGGTCCGTGCGAGACTTGTCGTTTCGGAGCGCACAGAATCGGGTAAGATCTCACACGTCCTGTGGATGCTTGAGAACATCAATGAGGAGAAGAAAGCGCGTGACAGCCTTACCCACCGCGCCGACAAGCTCATGATGCAGCTCTCCTCGACCGCGGACATCTACATCTCCGTATGTGACCTCGATATAATCAACAACACCATAAGCGAGATAAAGAACGAAGACCCTGATATTTCGGAATTTGTGAACAGATGCGGTGACCGTATGCAGGAAGTAATGACCGACATCATGCACAGACTTCCCGAAAGCGGCACGAAGAAGGCTGCTGCCGAGTTCGTCGATTTCTCGGATATAGACGAACGTATGGGCAAGTCGAGCTATCTTACGCTTGAGTATTTCAGCTTCGGCAATATCTGGGTGCGTGCAAGGCTTATACCCTCGGAACGAACCGAAGACGGAAGGATCTCTCACGTCCTTTGGATGCTCGAAAACATAGACGAGGAAAAGAAGACCCGTGACAAGCTTCTTGAGGTGGCGGAAAAGCTCAATCACCAGATGTCGTCCACCGCGAAGATTTATATGTCGATGTACGACTTCGACCTCTCCAACGATACGTTTACCGAGGTAAAGGCGACGAACAGTCAGGTAGTCGATATAATCGGTGAGAACCGCGAAAACGCGCAGGATACGATCAATAACGTAATGTGCCGTATGACCGGAGAGAGCGATCTCGGCACTGTGCTCGACTTCATCGACCTGAAAACACTCAATGAACGGTTAAAGGACCTCGATACCATTACGCTTGAATATATGAGCAGCGAAGGTGCATGGCGCCGTGCGAGATTCATAGCTTCAGAGCGAGGAAGAGACGGTGTTCTGCGACACGTTCTCTGGATGGTAGAGGATATAGACAAGGAGATGCAGGGGAGAAGAATGCCTGCCGACACAAAGAGCATCGCTCCGGATGCCGGCGCGGAACCTTCACACAGCACTGCTATATCGCAGGAGATGCGCGATTCGCTCAGCGAGCTTCTCGGCGACGATCTGCCGAGACTCATGGAGCGCTGCCGCGAGCTTTCGGAACAGCTCTCGCCGCTTCTTGACAATAAAGGGAACCTCTAAAAACCCAATTTGAGAGAAAAAGAGCTACTTGCACCGATAGCTGCGTCAAGCCTCCTCACCGTGCGCCAGCACGCTTTCGGAGCCTCTCCTTGCTCTCGGCACAATTATCTCATTTTCTCTTTTCAAAGCGGTTTTTAGAGCTACCCTAAAGAGAGCAAATAATTTTTACGGATAAAAAGGGAATTATATGCGTTCTATTCAGACGAAGATCATAATAGTAATATCGACGCTTATGATAGCTGTCGTATTGTTATTCCTGTTCACATCTACGTTCAGTACGAACGAGATACTTAACGCCGATTCCGACAGGATACTTATGTCCGCGGCTGATTACTACGCAGAGCTTATAGACGAGAATTTCAGCTCTACTGAGCAGTCGGTCGGTACGATCTATAACTATGCGATGAAGCGCGCGGAGACATACCGTTCGTTCCTTACGGACGAAGAACAGCGTAACAGCTATACCTACGACATATCGGAGCTCGGCAAGAGCATAGCCGAGAATACCAGCGGCGCCATGGCGGTGTATCTTCGCTACAACCCCGACGACTACGGTCCGTGCAGCGGGTTCTGGTACACGATAAACCTCTCGGACAAATCATGGCAGCCCTCTGTTCCGACGGATATGTCGCTTTACGATAAGGACGACATAGAGCACGTCGGCTGGTATTACATACCCGTGAGCGCGGGAGTGCCGATGTGGATGGCGCCGTACTTCAACGCAAATCTCGGCGTAGATATGATATCGTATATAATCCCGTATTACTTCGGCGACTATACCATAGGCATAATCGGAATGGACATAAGTCTCGAACTGCTCAAGGAAGCCGCGTCAGAGGTAACAGTCTATAACACGGGACGCGCGTTCATCATAGAGAAGAACGGAAACCTCATATATCACACCGACTTTCCCGATGGTAAGGCTTTTACGGAACTTGGCGAAAACGACAGGAAATATTTTGAACAGGCGATAAATGCTGCACACGACACGGTGAACATCACCACCGACCGGAGCGGTCAGCAGGAAAAGCTTGTTATGAAGAAGCTGAAAAACGGAATGATGCTCGGCGTTTACGCTCCGCTCACGGAGATAAACTCGCCCCAGAACACACTTCTGATGCGTCATCTTATGCTTTCGGTTATTATACTGATCGCGGCAACGTTGACGTGCCTTCTGACTGTCCGCTCGATAACCCGTCCGCTGAAAAAGATGACGAAGGTCGCCGAGCAGTACGCCAACGGCAATTTCGACGAGCAGATAAGCACAGAGACCGGTGATGAGGTCGGAATTCTTTCGAGGTCTCTTCAGACGATGTCAACTTCGCTTAAACAGCAGATAGAGATCGCCGACAAAGCCAATAAGGCGAAGAGCGAGTTCCTTGCGAGTATGTCCCACGAGATAAGAACGCCTATAAACGCGGTGCTCGGTATGAACGAAATGATACTCCGCGAGGCAAAGGACAGCACCATTCTTGAATATTCCACGAATATCCAGCTTTCGGGCAAGAACCTGCTCACACTTATTAACTCGATACTCGACTTTTCTAAGATCGAGGACGGCAAAATGGAGATCATCCCCGTTAACTACGATCTCGCGCTTCTGGTGAATGACCTTGTTATCTCGATCTCCGAGCGCGCGAAGGCAAAGGGGCTTGCGTTCATAACCGAGATCGATGAGAAGCTTCCGTCAGTACTCTTCGGTGACGACGTAAGGGTAACGCAGGTAATAATGAACCTCCTGACGAACGCGGTGAAATATACCAAAGAGGGCGAAGTGCGCCTTTCGATAAAGGACGGCGGAAGGGAAGACGGCGCTGTGATCCTCGATGTCGCGGTAAGCGATACCGGAATCGGCATCCGCGAGGAGGATCTCGATAAGCTTTGTCTGGCGTTCGAGAGACTCGATGAAAAGAAAAACCGCTCGATAGAAGGCACAGGTCTCGGTATGTCGATCGTCACGAGCCTTCTGAAAATGATGAACAGCGAACTTAAGATACAGAGCGTTTACGGTGACGGAAGTACATTCTCGTTCCGTCTTAGTCAGTCGATAGTCGATCCCGAACCTATAGGAAACTATGAAGACCGTGTGCGCGAGAGCCTTCGCAAGAACTCGGCAAAGGCTGTACCGAAGATCGTGGGCGCGAAGGTGCTTGTTGTGGATGACTTCGCGATGAACCTCAAAGTTGCGAACAATCTTCTGAAACTCTTCGGGATAACGCCCGATCTTGTGTCTTCTGGAAGAGCGGCAATAGATGCGATAGGAAAAAAGACATACCACATTGTTTTCCTCGATCACATGATGCCCGGAATGGACGGTATAGAAACGCTTGCGGAGCTTCACACAAAGGGGCTTATCGGTAAGTTCACAAAGGTGATAGCGCTTACCGCGAACGCTGTGGTCGGCGCTAAGGAAACATATCTCGGTGCGGGCTTTGACGACTATCTTTCAAAGCCTATCGAGATGAAGGAACTCGAAGATATACTGCTAAGATACCTCCCGCCGGTATATATCACATATCCTGAGAAGAAGCCCGAACCGCCTGTTCAGGCGGAACAGCAGGAGCAGGTTATGATCGAGTTCATACCGAAGAGAAAGCGCAATAAGAATGACAGTTCTGCCGGTGCGCCGGTGATAATGGAGTTTTCTCCGAAGAAACGAATAAAGCCCGCCGATACCGCTTCTGCGGAAAAGAGCGTCGATGAGATGCTTATGGAAAAGGCAGGCGTGTCGGTCCAGGACGGACTTGCGTTCTGCGGCGGACAGCGCGCTCTCTATGATGAAGTTCTGAGCGACTATGTGAGCACTTATAAAGAGCGAAGCGCCGAGCTCGACAAGTATTTCGGCGAAAAGAACTGGGAAGACTACCGTGTGCTTATCCATGCACTTAAAAGCGGATCGAGAACGGTCGGTGCAGAACATCTCTCGGCGCTTGCGAAAGAGCTTGAGGACGCGGCAAAGGAACAGAACGAAAACTTCATTGCGGATCATCATTACGTATTCCTTAAACGTTTCGCGGATACCGCGGAAGCGATAACGAAGGTCACCGGGAGGAGCTGATGACACATAATGGATGAAGAGATATGGGTGATCGTCGTTGATGATGACATCTCCAACCTCAAGATCGCCGGGACCATACTAAGCGACAATGATATGCGCGTGACCGCTCTCAACAGCGGAACATCGCTGCTCGAATACATAAAGGCGGGGAACACACCGGACATTATACTGCTTGACATACTTATGCCGAAGCTTGACGGCTTCGGGACGCTCTGGAGACTGAGAAAAGAGCTCCGGTGCGATATACCGGTAATATTCCTTACGGCAGACGAGAACCCCGAGTCTGTTGAAAAGGGAAAAAAGCTCGGTGCCGCGGATTTCATACGAAAGCCGTTCGAGCCTGATACCCTTGTGGAAAGCGTGCTGAATATTCTCGATATCGGCGGCGGAGTACCGGAGCCGGAAGACGAGAAAATTACGGAACAGAACGTTTCGACGCGTGAAACACTTGAAGGCGGTATCGAAGAAGCAAGCGAAATGTTTTCGGAGCCGGAATCGTCCCGCGGTGCGCTGATGCTTGAACGTGAGTCGTTCGGCGCAATATACCGTTATTTGATGCGTCACATGGAACGCTATAACGGAAGCGCGTACAAGGTGATGTTCCGTATCTCGCCGAGAGACAATGAAATGACGGAAACAGAGCTGTCCGACGCGGCGGCGAGGTTCGGCGAGGTGGTGCGCGGCACTCTGCGAAACAGTGATATTATACTGCGATATCGGACGGACGAATACTTCATGCTGCTTCCTATGGTATCCTGCAATGACATAACGAAAGTAACGCAGCGAATAGAGCAGCTCTGGAGAAAAGAACCGTCTTCCATGAAGCTGAGGCTGACGTATGAGACCGAGCCTACGGGGTGTGTGCGGCATGATATGCCGGAGATAAGCGGGCTTGACTGGCGATACGCACGGATAAATCTCCCGAATGACAAAATGCTTACCGACACCGTCAAGGATTTTTACGGCTCGATGAAGGGACGGACAGACCGCCTGAACAAATCGTATAAAGCGATAGACAAGGATAATGAAGCGCTTACTGCATACCGCATCGAGGTACACGCTATGAAGAGCTCGTCCGCAATGGTCGGACTGATACAGCTCTCCGGACTTGCAAGGACTCTCGAAGAACTTGCGAAAGCGGCGGACACCGGCGGCATACATAAGCTTCACGACCTGTTCATAAAGGAATGGGATAAGGCACGCGGAGAGCTCGGAGATCATTTCGGGGACGCGAAAAGCGCGCAAAGCGAAAAAAGCGGTACGACCGTTCTGCCGACGCTGCTCGGTGTACTTAAAAGCAGCATAGAGGAAATGGATATTGACGCTGTTGACCGGACTCTCACAAAGATAAGCTCGTACAAGTATGACGATCATACAAAAGAACTTGTTGAGAAACTGCGGGATGCCGCAATGGAGCTTGACGACAGTGCTTATGAGATCATAAAGGAGTTGTTGAAATGAAGAAGATCATGCTTATAGGTGAACCCACAGAAAACACAAAGATGCTCACAGAGAAGCTGGGAGAACGTTTCAGCGTCCAGACCTGTGGTTTTGACGCAGAGACGGTCTATGCCGCTCTCGATGCGCTGCGTCCGGATATGATAGTTATTTCTCTCGAAGGGATACGCGAGTCGAGCAAGGCGATATTCCGCCACATAAGCACGACATACGAGCAGACTCCGGTATTTACTGTCGGCACCGTTCAGGAACGTGATCTGTTTGCGCAGTATTATAAGGAGCTCCAGTTCGAGAACATCGAGCGCACAAGTCCTCCCGACAGCGTTTGCAGTGCGATAGCAGAAAAGCTCGGAAGCGGAGAGGCAAAGCGTGCAAAGGGGTATATCATGGTGATAGATGATGATATGTCGCTGCTGCGTTCGGTAAAAGCCATTCTTGAGGATGAGTATGAGGTCGTTATAGCGACATCCGGAACGTCGGCGCTCAAAATGATGGACAAGCGCCTTCCCGACCTTGTGCTGCTGGATTATGAGATGCCGCACTGCGACGGCCGCCAGACGCTTGAAATGATACGCACGATAGACAAGACGAAGGACATACCCGTTATGTTCCTTACAAGCATCACCGACCAGTATCATATCGACGCTGTGCTCGGTCTGTCTCCTCTCGGCTATCTTGTAAAGCCGGTCGATCCTCCGCAGCTCAAAGAAGCGATAGAAAGGGTACTTTACCTGCTTTAAGAGCGGGTCGTATTTATCCGTTACAGACAAAAATAACAGCAGACTGTGTAATAACGCGGTCTGCTGCTTTTTTATTCTGTGTAGATCCTTGTGATTATCATATCCATAGGCAGTGAGCGGACGGAAATGTCGGTGATGTCAGAGAAGTTCGCAAGAGAGGTGAGAAACTCTGTGATACTGCGCTGCTCCGTGTCCACTTCGAGAGAAACGTGAAGCTCGTCTTCTCCGGCTATTACCGGAACGCCGTTTATCTCGCTTCCGGCGAACGGCTTTGAGAGTGTAAGGTCGATCATTTTCTTGCTGCCGAGCGTGGTGCGAAGGCTCCCGAGAGTATCGTCAAACACCTTTCGGCCGTGGTTGATTATGATTACGTTGTCCGCAAGCTGTTCGACGTCTTCGAGGTCGTGTGTCGTGAGAATGAATGTCGTGCCGTTTCTGTTCATCTCCGATATGACTTCGCGTATCTTGTTTTTGGCGATAACGTCGAGACCGATAGTAGGCTCGTCAAGAAATACTATTTCCGGCGAGTGCAGCATCGACATGATGAACTCGCACTTCATACGCTCGCCGAGCGAAAGTACACGCGTCGGCTTGTGTATAACATCTCCGACATCGAAAAGCCCGGTCATTTCATCGAGCCTTTTCTTATAGTCGGCATCGGTTATTCCGTAGATTGCCTTGTTCATGGCGAAGCTGTCGATCGGCGGTATATCGAAGATAAGCTGTGATTTCTGTCCGAACACCGCGCCTATCCTGCGGACGTACTTTGCTCTGTCGCGGGCAGGGGAGAAGCCGAGAACGTCTATGCTTCCGCTTGTGGGGAAGAGCGCACCGCAGAGCATTTTTATCGTCGTGGATTTTCCCGCGCCGTTCGGACCGAGAATGCCGCAGACCGTTCCTTTTTCTATCGAGAAAGAAATGTCGTCAACGGCGTTGACGGTGACTTTCTCGCGCTTGAAAAAGCTTTTGAGCGCAGCGGCAAACCCGCTGTCACGCCTGTATGTCGTGTATGTCTTCGTTAAGTTTTTTACCGTTATTATATCACTCATCAGCCGCCTACTCCCTCGTAGCGTTTTATCATTCTGTCATATAGCCATATCCCGAACGCGAGAAACAGAGCACAGGGTATAACCGCAACGAGCATATACCATTCGAGCCGTCCGAGAAGAGCGGAGGCAGGGAAAAATCCCACCACCGCGACGGGTATCACGAACGCGGCAAATATCCGAAGCGGTTTCGGGAAGATGCCGAGCGGGTATTTTCCGAACTCGGCTATGCTGTCGAATATTTCCGGTATGCGTGAGTTCCCGACCCACTTGAAGGTTATCGCCGCCATAACAAGATCAAGCCCGCAGAGAACAGCAGTGCCTGAAATGAAAAGCAGGAGGAATACGGGTATCCCGCCCGCGTCGGCTCCTGTGTTTGATGCGGAAACGATGGTAAGCACAAGTCCGCCTGTGAAGAGACCGAGGCTTCCCGTCGAAAAATTTACCGCGGTAAGGTAGAACAGCGGCGACAGGGGTTTGAGCAGAACGACCTCGAAGCTTCCCTCGCGGATGTGATCCATAGTTGTCCAGAGAATGCCCTGTGTGAGCATAGCCGACATACCGGTGGACATGGAGAATACCGACTGTATCAGCAGCACCTCCCACATCGACCATTCGGGGAACTCTGCGCCGTTTGCGTAGATAACGACAGTTACAAGCGGGAAAAGTATGTTCGACAGCAGCGTTATGATGTTGCCGAGAATGAAGTCTGTGCGGTACGCGGCAGCCTGTGAGAAAGCTACGCGCACACAGGTAAGATAAATTTTTATATATCGCATTGTTTATCGTCTTTTCGTAAAAATCCGGTCATGCTCCTACCGCTGTGAACCGCTTTATCGACGCGCGGTAGATGACCTCGCTCAGAAGCGCTGTGGCTATCACGGCTATACCCTGGAACAGCACCGCCTGCGGTATCGAGAGCCCGAGCTCGCCTATGCTTTCCGCGCCCGTCCAGACCATAGCAGTGACGTAGTTGGTGTACTGGAACGGAAGGAACATCATGACCCACTGTACCGCGCCCGGAAAGAAGCTTATCGGGATAAGGACTCCCGAAAACACCGATGCGAGGAGCTGATATACAGTGCGTATGCCCTGTGCCTGTACGAAGTAGAACGCGGTCATTCCGATGCAGTAGTTCACGTAGAAATTCATCAGGAACGCTAGAGCTGTTGAAAGCAGAGTCCAGCCGATATGCGCGGGGATAATGTCTATCCGGAACACGAACAGGAATATCAGAAAGCAGGGCAGAAACTCGAATATGAAGCCGAGAATTCGGTGACCGAGCTTCTGTGACAGTGCGAAGAAGCGGTGGTGTACCGGACGCAGCGCAAACGTCAGAAATTTTCCTGTCCTGACGAGCATCTGTAAGTTCCAGTCCGCAAAATCCATTGTGAGGTAGCCTATAAGCGCAGATACGCCGAAATATCGTATCGTCTGTTCAAGCTCCATTCCTCCGAACGTGCCGACTCCGCCATAGACCGCCGACCAGATGAAGTACTGCACGATGAAGTACACGGGACCGACGAACACCGAAACAAGAGAGTGCGAGCGGTATGCGCTCCATTCCTTGTATGTTACGAACGCGACTGCCTTGCAGACCTCGAATTTCTGTCTTACAGGGTTCATATGAGTCCCGACCAGATTATGTTCTGAACGTTGTAGAGCGGCTCCGGGCACCAGCCGTTCGGTACTTCGTTGAACGGGACATACCATGCGGCAACGAGCTCTTCGTCGAGGTCGAAATCTATTGACGACGCTCCGGAGCCTTCATGCATTATCGTCCGGTCGGAGTAGGAGAACGCGGGCGTTCTTCTTATGTCAAAGCCTATACCGTACAGTCTGTTCGGCTCCTGTGCGCCCCAGCAGTGGTCGGGAACGCCGCTGAGCTGTACCTTGCTCATTTTCTCGACGGACTTTCTGCCGAGAATGCGTGCGCCGTCGAGCCTTCCGCCGTAAACGAACGCGTTTCCGAAGCGGACAAGGTCACGGACGGTGGAGGAAAGTCCGCCGCCGGTAGCGGGAATGCTGTCCCACATCTTCTGTTCGTCGTTTCTTTCGGGCATATTTCCGGAGATTATATAGTCGAGATACCGTTTCTCGTCCTCGTCACATACGAATGCTCTTTTTGCGAGGGCGGGTGTCAGCTCAAAAGCGCTGTCCTGCATTTTAAGCGGCTTCAGGATATTCTTTTCTATGTACTCCGGAGCAAAAACACCGCTTGCGCGGGTTATTATCTCGCCGAGCACACAGAACACGAACGAGCTGTACTGCCATTCCGTTCCGACGGGTCTGCGAAGTCCTGCGGAAATGCCCGCGGCTATCCAGTCGAACCCGCCCTCTTTGTTCCAGAGGCGAAAAGCATCGCTTACGAGCTCCCAGCTGCTCTTCGGGCTTATCTCGTCGAAACAGCCGCCGTCGGGATAAAGCCCCGATGTATGGGTGAGAAGGTGAATGATCTTTATATCGCTGAACGGTTTTTTCCTGAACTGCGGAAGCCAGTCGCTCACGGGGTCGTTGAGGTTGAATATGCCGTCCTCGACGAGCTGCATTATCGCGGTGGCTGTGAAGGTCTTTGTTATGGACGCTATGCCGAACACGGTGTCGGGCTGCATGGGGGTGTCTTCTCCGAGCGCGTTGTTTCTGCCGAGAGAGCCGTTCGCTATGATCTTACCCTTGTGTGAGATGCAGTACGTCGCGCCGTGGACGAGCTTACGGTCTATCATATTCTGCAGCCGTTCGTTGAGCTTGTCGATCCTGCTTTCATCGTAGCCTGTCTCAGCTGGTTTGCAGTCGATCTTTCCGTTGATAACATTCATTTTGTTGCCCTCCTTGATAAGTGACTGAAATAGTACTATGATTATAGCACAATATGATAATAAACGCAACTGTTTCTGATAATTATTTCACATAGTTTGCCTAAATTAAGTAAATGAAAATAGCTAATTACTTTATGATTTTGTCTGCATATAACAAACTGAAATGGGCTGTTTTTGCAACATCTACAAATTTTCGTTTGACTTGTTGATTTTTTCAAGTATTTATTGACATTTGTATGAAAATGCAATATAATTGATTTAAGTAAAACAGAAAAGGTTTTGCTTAAAAATAGTTATGTAATGAAAATCACTACACTGACGAAAGGAAATCCACCATGAAACTGAAAAAGATCTTATCCGCCGCAGTAACATCCGCTCTTATCATCTCGATAGCGGGCTGCGGAAACAACAATGCACAGACAACAACTACTGCTGCAAAGACTGATGCTCCGAAGGCTGATACAACTACAGCCGCTGCTGCAGAAACAACCGCTGCTGCTGCCGGTACTCCCGAAACTGAAGCTGCATCCGGCGAGAAGCTCACCCTTAAGGTTCTTACCTGCCGTACAGACCGTGTTCAGGACGGTCACCTTGACGAGATAACCGCCGCTTTCGAGGCTGCAAACAACTGTGATGTCGTATATCAGGGCTATACTGATTATGTAAGCGACGTTTCCACAATGATGAACACCACCGATTACGGCGATGTTCTTTTTATCCCGGATACAGTAAAGCTCTCCGACCTTGCTAACTTCTTTGAACCCCTCGGTTCCTATGACGATTACAAAGATAAGTACAACTGGGCAGACGCTAAAATGTTCGACGGCACAGTTTACGGTATAGCTCACCGCGGCAATGTTTCCGGCGGTATCTGCTACAACAAGAAGGTATGGGCTGACGCAGGCGTTACTACTCTCCCGACAACTCCCGAAGAGTTCATCGCAGACCTCAAGCTTATCCGCGACAACACAGACGCTATTCCTTACTACACAAACTTTGCTGCCGCTGACTGGACACTTGTTCAGTGGGCTGCACTCGTTCTCTCCGCTTCCGGTTCTCCTTCCTATGAGAACGACCTCCTTATAAACAAGGAAGACATCTTCGCTCCCGGCGGCGCTTACTACAACGTATATAAGCTCATGTACGATGTATTCAGCGATCCCACACTTATCGAAGAAGATCCCGCAACTACCGACTGGGAAGGCTGTAAGGGCGCTATCAACAACGGAAAGATCGGTACAATGGTAATGGGCTCATGGGCAGTTTCCCAGTTCGCGGAAGCAGGTCCGAACCCTGATGACATCGGTTATATGCCCGCTCCGTTCTCTATCAACGGCAAGCAGTACGCACAGTCCGCTCCCGATTACTGCTTCGGTATCAACAAGAACAGCTCCGACGCAGTCAAGGAGCTCGGCAAGAAGTACATAACATGGTACATCGAAGAATCCGGCGACGCTGAAGCGGAAGGCAGCATCGGTACACTCAAGGGCAGCAAGATGCCTGAATACCTCGAAGCTTTCCAGAACTGTGAGCTCTTCGTTGCAGATCCCGCTCCCGAGGGTCTCGTAGGCGTATTCGACGCTATCAACAACGATTCCCAGGTAGGTACATGGGCAGGCGACGCTGCGAACTTCAAGATCCAGATCGCGGAAGCTGCTATCGCAGGCAAGGGCTTTGACGCTGTTGAAGCTATCTATGCTGACAACAACAAGAGATGGGCTGAAACAAGAGACGCAAACGCTGAACTTGCTGCATATCTCGCAGGCTGATCACGAAAAACTATCCGCAGGGGAGAGCGTATCTCCCCGCCGCGGATATTATGAAGGAACGGGACGTACCGTTCTTTCATAATATCACACGGACATGAAATAATCATAAGAGGGGAATCAGAATATGGCTGCACCGACAAACGCGATAAGAAGTAAACGAAGCGTCTCCGAATGGCTTCACGGCTATACGGGACAAAAGTATGTCACTACGCTTGTTTTTCTGCTGATACCGATAGTGCTCATGATATTGTTCACGATAATTCCGGCTGTGAACATGGGCATATTCAGTTTTCAGGAGCGCGACCAGTTCGGCGCGAGCGTGAAGTGGGTAGGACTTGATAACTACAAGACCCTTTTCTCCGATTCGACATACTTTGAAACGTTCATAAATTCGTTGTATTACTTCGCTGGCTCGTTCGTTCAGCAGGCTGTGGCCCTGCTTATCGCGACGATACTCTGCACAAAGATAAAGTTCGCCAATCTTTTCAAGGGCGTTATCTTCTTCCCGTACATGATGAACGGTGTTGCGGTATCGCTCATATTCCGCCGCTTCTTCCAGAAGGGCGACGGGATCACCAACACCGAGGGCACCCTCAACAGCATATTGATGCTTTTCGGCGCAGACCCCGTAAAATGGCTCTCTAACACCGACATAGTGAACTGGTGCCTTGTGTTCGCTTCGGTATGGCGCTACATAGGCTTTGACATCATAATGTACATCGGTGCGATACAGTCCATTTCCCCCGACATATACGAAGCTGCCGATCTTGACGGTGCCAATTCGTGGCAGCGATTCCGCTACATCATCTTCCCGGGTATCCGGCCGATAATCGCGCTCCAGCTTATCCTTGCTATAAAGGGTTCGATCTCCGTATTCGAGATACCTTACATAATCACGGGCGGACGCTTCGGCACGAGTACATTCGTTATACGAACGATAGACACTGCGTTCACCTATCAGCACGTCGGGCTTGCGTCGGCAATGGCAATCGTGCTGCTGGCAATAATACTGATAGTTACCGGCATACAAAAGGCGATATTCAAGGAGGGTAAGTGACATGGCTGAAAACAATGCTCCCGTTATCGCGGAAAAAGCTTCGTCGGAAGCTGCTGCCGCAGAACTTGCCGGTGTAGATGCCCTTGCGGAGTTCCGCAAAAACCATCAGGCATACAAGTTCAAAGAAACTCCGAAGATCGTGCGCATCATATTTGTGATCCTGAAATATCTTGTGCTCATAGTCGGCTGTCTGCTTGTGATACTTCCGCTGCTCGTAGTGCTGCTCGGCGCGTTCAAGACACACGAAGAATACATCACGACGAACGTTTTTGCGTTCCCGACCGACCCGCAGTGGAGCAACTTCGCCACCGCTTTCGTTGACGGCGATGTTCTCCGCGGACTTCTCAATACTGCAATAATACTGGTAATATCCTGTGCCGGTACGATAATAACAGGAACAATGACCGCATTCGTGCTCCAGCGCTTCAATTCCGTGTTCACACGCGCGGT
Organism: uncultured Clostridia bacterium; assembly: GCA_947168885.1. Taxonomy (GTDB): domain Bacteria; phylum Bacillota; class Clostridia; order Oscillospirales; family Ruminococcaceae; genus Ruminiclostridium_E. The sequence goes on from CAMVNQ010000007.1 coordinate 61,487, forward strand.
CAAGACGGTGTTCCTTATTGCGGCGCTCCTGCCGAACATATCTATGCAGGTAACGGTATTCCAGGTGATCAACTCGCTCGGCCTGTACAACTCGATCTGGGCTCCGTGCATACTTTACATAGGAACGGACATCATCTCGATATACATATTCATGCAGTTCCTTGATAACATCTCTGTATCGCTTGACGAAAGCGCGTTTCTTGACGGCGCCAACTATTTCCGCATTTACTGGAGCATTATCCTTCCGATGCTCCGTCCCGCTATCGCAACAGTGCTTGTCATCAAGTTCGTCGGCATCTACAACGATTTCTACACTGCGAATCTTTATATGCCGGCGAAGGAGCTCGGTGTTGTATCGACCGCTCTGTACCGCTTCATCGGGCCTTACGGTGCCAAGTGGGAGATAATCTTCGCGGGTATCATAATATGTATAATCCCGTCGCTCATAATCTTCATCTCATTACAGAAATTCATCTACTCAAACCTTGTGACCGGTTCGGTAAAAGAATAAAAACAACAACATTCTATTCAGTTTCTTCATAATGGAAAGCGCGCTGCTCACCCGAAAGGATGACAGCGCGTTTTTCAGTGTTCTGATTTTGTCCCGGATATGAAATTTCGGGACTCTGATTGTGCAGTTTGTATAAAATTAAAATATGATTTTTGTGCTATCGGATTTTCGTTGACTTTTTATGTGTTGTTTGTTATAATAATTATGTTTGATTTACCGGTATTATCATTTTTACCGGAATTACAGAATAATCGGGTTCTGCCGTATCTGAAAAATACCGTTTTTACAGCTCACGGAGGATAAATTGAACAAAAAGGAAGAAAGCTTTGATCTTCGGGTGCTTCTGAAAGTGCTCAAAAAACATATAATACCGATAGCGGCCGCAGCTGTGATCGCTGCGGGTACAGGATTCCTGCTCGCTGAATTTTTCATTCCGAAGCGTTATACGTCAGAAGCTCTGATGTATGTTGAAAGTACGTCGTACAGACAGGATGACAACGAGATGGGCATAAACCGTACAAGCGATTCACAGAAGCTCGTAGATACCTGCCAGATACTTTTTACGAGCGATTATGTCTTCGGTGAGCTCAGCAGCCGTTTCGGCGAAAAATATACTAAGGACGAACTTTACAGAATGGTCAGGGTCGGTTCCGTGAACAACACCGATGTCCTCAGGATCTCCGTGGTTTCGGAAGACCCGCAGGATTCCTGCGATATTGCAAACGCACTCATAGACCTGTCGGTAAATGAGTTTCACCGTATAATAAAGACCGGCTCGACAGAGATCGTGTCATCTCCGACCCTGCCCGATAAGCATACTTATCCGAGCGCTGTTAAACATACGGTTTTCGGCGCTTTGTTCGGTATCGCAGGCTCGTATGTCTTCTTTCTTATCAGGGAGCTTAACAATAAGAAGCTCAAGCCGGAGGACGACCTTATGGAAATGTACGGACTGCCGGTCTATGCCGGAATACCCGATTTTAAGAAAGCAGAAAGTGAACGTCGGGACGAAGAACTGATCCGTCCGGAAAAATACAGCGAAGAAAAAACAGCCGGCGCGGTGAAGGGGAAGAGACGCTGAAATGGCAAAGATGAATAAAAAACTCCCGTTAAGCGAATCGAGAAAGTTTATTCTGTCTGACGAAACGCCTTTCTCAATTCGTGAGGCATACAGGAAGGTGGGTACCGGCCTTGCTTTCTCGCTTGCAGAAAATAAACCGAAGACAGTCGTCATAACAAGCTGTTCACCGTCAGAGGGCAAGAGCACAAGTTGTCTCAATATTGCGATTTCCATGGCGGAGAAAGGCGCAAGCGTGCTTCTTATCGACTGTGATCTTAGAAAGCCTGTGCAGGATTCGCTTCTGTGTCTTGGCAACGATGTCGGGCTTTCGTCTGTCATAGGCGGACTCGTACATGATGTATCAGATGTAATAAACAGGAATGTCCGCCCGAATCTCGATGTCCTTACTTCGGGTCCCGTACCGCCGAACCCCGCGGAACTTATCGCCGGCGCGAGAATGGACAGCCTTTTAAAGCTCGTCGGAAGACAGTATGATTATGTTTTCATAGATACACCTCCTGCAAATGTCGTTACCGACGCATTCCTGATGAATGCACGGATCGCAGGCATAGTCTTTGTTGTCAGGGAAGGACGCACGAAGCACTATGATATACGTGAGTGTCTCCGGAAAGCCGGGATGGCGAACGCACACGTTCTCGGTTTTGTGAAGGCTTACTGCTCCGTAAGAAAATAAAAGCGCATCGTAAGCATATACACGGTTGCGATGGTAATTATACGTCCTGAGCACCTCCCGGAACGTATTGGATCTTTACGGCGGCTGCCGTTCTGATAAATTCTGATAAGAAAAAGTGATGTACTTTTACCGGAGTATATCCTGAAAGGAAGGAAAATATGGTAAAGCTGAAAAATCGCATTCTTTCATTGTTCACCGCAGCGGTCATAGCGATCGCGGGTCTGGGTATAATACCAGGTCTTTCGGTAAAGGCAGGTGCCGCCGATGACAAACCCATTATTGTTTCTCTTGGCGACTCTTATTCGTCGGGTGAGGGCATCGAACCGTTCTATGGTCAGGACAAGCCGACAAAGGAAAAGGTTAAGGATCAGGACTGGCTTGCGCACAGATCGGAGAAAGCGTGGGGCGGAATGCTGACGCTTGACGGTGTAAACGGAACTATGAAGGACAACCGCGGTACGAACTGGTTTTTTGCAGCGGCTTCCGGTGCGGAAACAAAGCACATAAACAGCAAATTCAAGAAGAGCTACAACTACGACGGGAAAACGGGAAGCAGGAAGCTTGACCCGCAGATAAAGATTTTCGACAGCATACCTGCCGGAACGGTCGATTACGTCACGCTCACTCTCGGTGGTAATGATGTCGGCTTCGTTGATATAATGTCTGCTGCGGTAATGAAGCCCAAGACCATTACCGAGGCAGTAAAAAAGGGCATTGAAAAGTTTGAGTCATCTGTAAGAGCAAAACTGAAAAAAGCATATAAGGCGATAGAAAAAGCCGCAGGAAAACAGGCGACCATAATCGTAGCCGGCTATCCGCATATCATGAACGACAAAGGCTTCACAATTGAAAATGTACCTTTGTTCGGCAGTATCACAGTCTCCGCAGATACGGCGAAATTGATAAATGAATGGACGGACGTGCTTAATGACAGGATAAAGGCTCTTGTCGGGGAATGCAAAGGCGAGGGAATGAACATCTGTTTTGTTTCCGTAACTTCGGCTTTCGCAGGTCATGAAGCATACACTGAGAACGAGTACATAAACGGCGTAATATTAAAGTCAAGGGCGCAGGATCTTGTTTCCGGTTCTATGATAAGCGGATATTCTCTCCACCCGAATGCAAAGGGCGCGAAGGCGTATGCTTCCGTAGTTCAGAAGAAGATAAACGCACTTGAGAAAGAAAAGAGCGGCAAGGCGGAAAACAAAACCGGAATTACAGTAAAGGCAAGCTCGAAAGACGGAAAAGTCACGCTGAAATGGGATGCTGTCGAGGGCGCGTCGAAGTACAGAGTGTATGAGTATGCAGACGGCAAGGCGACACTCCTGAAAACAGTAAGGAAGACAGCAACGAGTATAAGCGGTCTCAGCGCGGGTACTGATCACAAATACATAGTTACCGCTTATGTGGATAAAAAGTGGTCGGAAATAGACGAAAAATCGGCTGTTACGGTTAAGGTAAAGTAAATCAAAAAGTACGGAATCTACTGGTTCAGAAGGTTTCCTGAAGCGCGCCTCGTGTGTGCTTTTGGAAACCTTTTTTATGCGTCCTTTATACAAATGTATATAATATAAAGTATAATTGGAGCCGGTAATTAGCTTTTTGGGGATATAATTGGTTAAAATGTACAAAAGCTGTTTACGATTTTGTATCGTGTGTACAAATTTAAAAATGTATTGAAAATTTGTATTTACAAATTCGATTTAATGTGTTATCATAAATACAAATAAACATACAACTGTATAAGGTGTATGTACATTTTCCGTATCATAATAGATCTTGTCGTATGGCAGGACCGGACGGGGAGAACTTTATGGAAGATTACAAATATACGGCGATAGTCGAGTGGATTAAAGATTATATCGCGTCTAACGGCCTTAAGCCGAATGACCGCTTCCTTACCGAGAAAGAGCTTTGCACTATACATAATGTGAGCAGACAGACGGTAAGACAGGCGCTCATGCAGCTTGAAAGAGACAATATACTCTGCCGTGTGCGGGGAAGCGGTACTTTCATAAAAAGCACCGTTTCTGAGGTGTCAGAGCCCGGACTTAACGTTGACGGGAGCAGTGTCGGGGTCATTTCGACCTATTTCAGCGACTATATTTTCCCGCATATAGTTACGGGTATCGAAAAAGTGCTCAACGACGCCGGGCTGCCGATGCAGCTCTCGATAACGCACAATCAGGTCACAGAGGAGACACAGGCACTCAAGAGCATGATAGCACGCGGTGTGCGCGGCCTTATCGTCGAGCCCTCGAAAAGTGCGCTCCCGAACCCGAATACAGAGCTTTACCGCGAGATAAAGATGAACAGGATACCGCTCGTATTCTTCAACGCGAAGTATCCGTGGGCGGATTTCCCGTGCGTAGCTATGGACGATGAAGCCGCCGGAAAGCTCGTTACAGATCATCTTTTTGACTGCGGTCACCGCAATATCGCAGGGCTGTTCCTCATGGACGATATTCAGGGTCACAAGCGCTACAGCGGTTTCATTAACAGCTGTATAGCGCACGGAAGGAAAGATTCCGAAAAATATGTCGTGTGGTATTCGTCGGCAGAAAAGAAGGATCTGTTCGTGAACTCTAAGAACAGAATACTTGAGCTTCTCGGAAAAGTTACTGCGGTGGTATGCTACAACGATCTTCTTGCTGCAAATCTGCTGCGGTTCTGCCGTGAGAACGCAATAAGCGTACCGGACGATATTTCCGTTACGGGTATAGACGATTCGAGTTACGCCGAACTCTGCGACGTGCCGCTCACAACGGTGAGACATCCGCACAGAAGGCTCGGTGAAGCGGCGGCAAAGGAGCTGCTGCGGCTTATGGACAATAACGGCGCGGAGCCGGAAGATATTATCTTCACTCCGGAGCTTATTGTACGCGATTCCGTAAAGAAACTTGACGGCGCGGAGTCTTCCGCGGCAATAAGAATGGCATGATACGGGGGTGACCGGTCTTGGGAACATATACTGACATTATCCGACCCGACACCGATAAGATCGTTGACCTGTTAAGAAGCGGAAGCACGGCGCAGTGCCGTGAAGTCCTCGACAGTGTGCTCGACGGTATAGGGTTCCGTGAAATGAATTCGTTCATGATAAGGCTTTACACTTGTATGGACATTTACGTAGCAGCGAAAAGCTTTTCCCGGGAAATAGGTGTTTCCGACGAGAGATTCGCTTCCCGCTTCGGCACTGTGGAAGAAATAGAACCGAAGCTTTCGTCTGCCGAAGATATGTCAGACTTCCTTTACGACATACTTCTCCAGTGCATAGAATGGCGTGCGGACTGCGTTCGCGGAAACGGGAGCGGAGCCATGAAAGCGGCTATTGATTATATCGACGGAAACTATATGAACTGCGACATCTCGCTTAGTACAGTGGCGGATGCAGCAGGACTAAGCCCCTCATACCTGAGTATGCTTTTCAAGAAGGAAACGGGGCAGAATTTCTCCGAACATCTGACAAACGTCCGGATACATAAGGCGAAGGAGCTTCTTGGCTGTACCTCTAAAATGGTGTACGAAGTCGCTTACGATGTGGGATTCCGCGATTACAGGTATTTCAGCCAGATCTTCAAGAAGTGTACCGGAATGACCCCGCGCGGTTTTCAGTACAGCGTGAATGTCTGTCCCGAGAAAAAGATAAGCTGAAAATCGTAAAATATTAAACATTAATTGTAATTTACTTGGTATAAATGTATGTACAATTTGTATATAATGTAAGTACAAGTTAACGAGCAATTCGTTAAAATATTGTAAAAATGTGGAGGAATTATTTTATGAAACTGAAGAAAATGTTATCTATGGTTGTAAGCACTGTTATATGTGCAACGCTCCTTGCCGGCTGTGGCGGCAACAATGCTCCCGCAAGCACGACAAAGGCTGCTGAACCTGCTAAGACTGAGGCTGCTGCTCCGGCAACAGAATCCGGCAAGAAGATCAAGGTCGGCATCATCAACAACGACCCGAACGAGTCCGGTTATCGTACTGCGAACGATAAGGACCTCAAGGCTACTTTCTGCGAAGCTAACGGCTTTGATGCTTCTTTCGCATACAGTCTCAAGAACGATGAGCAGATCACTGCAGCTCAGAAGTTCATACAGGATGAAGTTGACTACCTTCTCCTTTCCGCTGCCGATACAGCAGGTTGGGACGGCGTTCTGAAAGATGCTCAGGCAGCAGGCGTCAAGGTAATACTCTTCGACCGTACGATCGATGCAGATCCGAGCCTTTATGAGGCTTCCATAGTTTCCGATATGGCTAAGGAAGGCGAAACAGCAGTTGAATGGCTCAAGGGTCAGAATCTCCCGAAGTATGAGATAATCCATCTCCAGGGTGTTATGGGCTCCGCTGCTCAGAAGGGACGTTCCGGCGCTCTCGATGCAACAGCTAAGGATCTCGGTTGGACAATAGTTACACAGCAGACAGCAGAATGGAACGCTGAAAAGGCTCAGCAGATCGTTCAGTCCGCTATCGACTCCAACAAATCCTTCAACGTAATCTACGCTGAGAACGACGATATGGCAAAGGGCGCTGTTGCAGCTCTTGATAAGGCTAATATCTCTCACGGCGTAGGCAAGGACGTAGTAGTAATGGGCTTTGACTGCAACAAGTGGGCACTTGAAGAGCTCCTTGCAAAGAACTGGAACTACGACGGCCAGTGCAACCCCTTCCAGTCCTCCTACATCAAGGACATCATCGACAAGCTCGAAAAGGGTGAGGCTATCGGCGAAAAGACGATAATAATGAACGAAAAGGGCTTCGACGCTTCCACGATCACACAGGAAGACGTTGATAACTACGGAATCTGAAAATATCATAGTTCTTAAATAACCAAAAACAAGGTAAGTGCGGGGAGGAGCGCAGAAAAACACATCTCCCCGCACTTGCTTTATCAAAAATCAGAAAAAACCATTTATTCCGCGGTCTGCGGACAAAGAAGAAACTGAAAATAAAGTTTAAGGAGGGACAGGAATGCAGCAGGGATCATTGCTTGAACTTCGCGGGATCTATAAATCGTTCCCGGGTGTAAAAGCATTGCAGAATGTTGACTTTACCTTGCGTGAGGGCGAGATACACGCACTCATGGGTGAGAACGGCGCCGGAAAATCAACGCTGATAAAAGTCCTTACAGGCGTTTATGTCAAAGATGAAGGTGACATTTTCATAAAAGGGCATGATGGGGCAGTACAGATACGTTCTCCGCAGGAGGCTCAGCGCGTCGGTATAAGCACCGTCTATCAGGAGATAACGCTCTGCCCGAACCTTTCTGTGGCCGAGAATATATTCATCGGACGCGGCAAGGGTGCCGGAGTTAACTGGCGTACTATGAACAAGAAGGCCGGCGAGCTTTTAGCTTCGCTCGGTATAGCTGTAAAACCCACGCAGCAGCTTGCGAGCTGCTCTATCGCAGTTCAGCAGATGATTGCGATAGCGCGTGCGGTTGATATGGAGTGCAGCGTGCTCATTCTCGATGAGCCCACTTCTTCGCTTGATGAATCAGAGGTGGCAAAGCTGTTCGCGCTCATGCGCAAATTAAAGGCGCGCGGTGTCGGGATAATCTTCGTTACACACTTCCTAGATCAGGTCTATGAGGTCTGTGACAGGATAACCGTTCTGCGTGACGGACAGCTCGTGGGCGAGTATGAGATCGAATCGCTCCCGCGCTTACAGCTTGTTTCAAAGATGCTCGGCAAGGAGCTTGACGATATGGCGGACATCAAGAACGATATGAAAACGTTCGATGACGACGGCGGAACTCCTGTTTATGAAGCCGAAAACCTTTGCAGCACCGAGGGCATCAAGCCGTTCAATTTCCATATCCGCCGCGGCGAAGTAAACGGGTTCACCGGACTTCTGGGCTCCGGCCGAAGCGAGTGCGTCCGTGCCATATACGGTGCCGATACCGTTACGAGCGGTACTGTCAGAATGGACGGCAAGCATGTCAAGATCACGAAGCCAAAAGATGCTATGAAGAACGGTATAGCGTATCTGCCGGAGGACAGAAAGCGCGACGGTATAGTCGGCGATCTTTCAGTCCGCGAGAACATAATTCTTGCGCTTCAGGTAAAGACCGGCTTTTTCAGACCTTTCTCGAAGGCAAAGCAGATCGCGTTTGCCGAAGAGTACATAAAGCTGCTCGATATAAAGACTGCTTCGGTAAACACACCTATCAAGTCGCTTTCGGGCGGAAATCAGCAGAAGGTCATACTTGCCCGCTGGCTTCTCACGCATCCGAAATACCTTATCCTTGACGAGCCGACAAGAGGTATCGACGTAGGTACAAAGGTCGATATCCAGAAGCTCGTGCTCAAACTTGCTTCCGAGGGTATGAGTATAACGTTCATTTCGTCCGAGACCGATGAAATGCTTCGTACCTGCTCAAGACTGCTTGTAATGCGTGACAGAAAGCTCGTCGGCGAGCTTGTGGGCGATCAGCTCACACAGAATACTATTATGGCGACTATCGCGGGAGGTGACCAGAATGTCGGGTAAGCTCGATCCGAAGGGCGGCGGTTCCGTATTTTCAAGAGTTCTTCGCAACCAGATATTCATACCGTTCGCGGCACTGCTGCTCCTCGCACTATTCAACCTTATTGCGGATCCGTCGTTCTTTGCGATAAACCTCAAAATGAACAGCGCGGGTTCATATATACTTTCCGGCAACCTCATTTCGATAATAGACAATGGCTCTGAACTGGCGATCCTTGCTATCGGTATGACGCTCGTTACCGCGTCATCAAAAGGACAGGATATAAGCGTCGGCGCGGCTATAGCGATCTCCGGAAGCGTTCTTCTCCGTGTTCTCTGCGGAAACGACACGCGCCCCGAAACTATTCAGGCGCCGATAATCGTAGCATTCCTTGTAAGCGCAGTTGCGGCAATGTGCTTCGGTGCGTTCAACGGAGTTCTCGTTGCTTACTTCCGTATCCAGCCAATGGTCGCGACACTTATCCTGTTCACGGCAGGACGTTCTATAGCGGCCTGGATAAACAATAATGAGCTTCCTATCGTCCCGGGCGAAGAGTTCACATACTTCGGGGGCTATATCCCCGGATGTCCGCTTCCGACCCCGTTCCTTATCGCGATACTGTGCTTTGTTCTGACGTGGGCGATGCTCAAATTCACGAACATCGGTCTTTATTCACAGTCTGTCGGCATCAACGAAAAGACCTCGCGTCTGAACGGTCTGAACCCCGAACTCATAAAGCTCACGACCTATATCATACTCGGCCTTTGCGTCGCGGTGACCGGTCTTATCAAAGTAAGCCGTCTTTCGACGATAAACTACTCCGTTATAGCGAAGGATATCGAAATGGACGCTATCCTTGCGGTAGCGCTCGGCGGTAACTCACTTAGCGGCGGTAAGTTCAATATGGCAGCCTCTATCCTTGGCGCCTACGTTATCCAGTTCCTTACGACAACACTTTACAAGTTCGATGTACAGGCTACAGCGCTTCCCGCGTACAAGGCTGTCGTCGTAATAGTTCTTGTCGTAATGAGCGCACCCGTTGTAAGAGAGAAGATCTCGCGTCTTACGAAGAAGATACGCTCTCCGAAACGTACAGCGGAAAATCAGGCATAAGGAGGGGTATTGACAATGACACAGCTTAAAACTGCCGGCAGACGCCGCGGTCTGCTTGGTAACATGACCGATACCAATCTCCTTACAACGATAACCATCGCGGTATTCATCGTTATGTACGTCTGCGCGGTCGCTTTCCTTCAGGAAGGCTTCCTGAAACCCCAGACACTGTTTAACCTTCTGAACGCCAATGCGGCGCTCATAATCCTTTCGTGCGGCATGACGCTCGTCATGATTACCGGCGGCATCGACATTTCCGTCGGCGGTGTTACGGCTCTTGTATGCATGAGCTGTGCGGTCTATCTTGACGAAGCGGGCGGAAACGTGTTCGTCGCGATACTGCTGGCTCTCGGCATTGGTCTCGCGTTCGGCATCGTGCAGGGCTTCCTTGTTGCTTATCTCGACATTCAGCCGTTCATAGTAACGCTTGCCGGAATGTTCTTTGCGCGCGGTATGACAACTATAGTTCACACCAACCCGTTCAACGTTGTGAACTCTGAGTTTGTATCGCTCAAGGAGACGAGACTTATAATACCGTTCCTTGGTTCTGTGAACAAAAAAGGCAACTATATCGACGCGTACATCGAGATCGGCGTCGTAGTCGCACTTCTCGTTGTAGCTGCTCTCTTCGTTATCCTTAAGTGGACGAAAACGGGACGCAACTTCTACGCTGTCGGCGGAAACCGCCAGAGTGCGCTCATGCTTGGTATAAACGTAAAGCGTACAACGTTCCTTTCCTATGTTATCTGCGGACTTCTTGCCGGTGTCGGCGGATTTGTGTACTTCCTGCACGTCGGTTCCGGCGCTCCTTCACACGCCACGGGTGCGGAAATGAATGCAATTGCCTCGTCGATCATAGGCGGTACGATGCTTACGGGCGGTGTCGGTAATATTATCGGTACCCTGTTCGGAGCTATGTCGCTTGCCCTGATACAGACGATAGTATCTTCCGTCGGACTCGATCAGGCATGGTGGACAGGTATCACAATAGCTGCGATGCTCTGCATATTCCTTGTTGTACAGAGCGTGATAATCTCCCGCCGTAAGAAGAAAAATACTGCCGAGGCGGAAGCTTCCGCATCCGAAGCAGCCGTTGAAGCGAAAGCTGAGACAGTCTCCGATAAAGCGGAGAACAGTAATGAGAACACTGATAACGAGTGATCTTATAAAATGACAAAAAACGCAGTCCGCAAAAAAAACGGACTGCGGTTTTTTTACCATTTTTGCTGTTTTTCTTGACATTTTGACGTAAATGTGTTAAAATAATATATATAACTTTGATTTTGCTGACAAAAACTGTTACAGCAGAAAAAGAGGTGACGAAATGAGCGGTATAATGGATAACGAAAATCTTACCTTCGCAAGACTCGCACTTGCGCTCGCAAATGACTATGAGTGTGTGTATTACCTGAATTCGGAGACTGATCATTATGTCGAATACGGCGCTTCCGGCGATGAAAAGGAACTTAAAGTTCTGTCAGAAGGCGATGACTTTTTCGCTGATACCGAAAAGAACTGCAGAAGGCTTGTCTGCGCCGAGGACCAGGAAATGTTCCTCAGAACTTTCAAGAAAGATGCCGTGCTTGATGCCATAAAGAACGGAAGCTCGTTCACGCTCAACTATCGCCTGATGATAAACGGAGTACCGTGCCATTATCACCTCAAGACCATAAAGGGTACAGGCAAGGATGATAAATATATCATAATCGGTGTGCGTAATGTCGATGCGCAGGTCAGACGTGAGCTTGAAGCAGAAAATGAGAAAGAGCTTTATTCCCATATCGCGCACGCCCTCGCAAGCCGTTATGAAGTAATATACTACATAGATATACGCGACAACAGCTTCATAGAGTACAGTTCGAGCGAGCAGTTCGCAAAGCTCGGTGTCCGTAAACAGGGCGACGATTTCTTTGAGTCGGCAAAGACCGATATACGGAGCTTTATTTTCGATGCTGACCGCGACAGAGTGCTTGATGAGATGTCACGCGACAAGTTTGTAAAGAATATCAGAGTCAACGGTTCGCTCACACTCACATACCGACAGCTCCTCGGCGGCCGTACGCAGTATGTTTCGCTGATGGCAGTCGAACCCAAGAATGACCCCGACCATGTCGTTATCGGTGTTGTGAACATAGACGCTGACAAGCGCCGTGAGACCGCATACCGCGAGGCTCTCGGAAATGCTATCGAGGTCGCGAACCACGACTCGCTCACTTCGGTAAGGAACAAACACGCTTACGCCGCTCTTGAGGACGAGATAAACCAGCAGATAGCCTCCGGTGAGAACCGCGATTTCGCTATTGCAGTGTTCGATGTCAACAACCTTAAAGAAACCAATGACCAGCTCGGTCATGTCGCCGGCGATCAGTTCATAAAGAGCGCCTGCGAGCTTATATGCACAACATTCAAGCACAGCCCCGTATTCCGCATAGGCGGTGACGAGTTCGCTGTGGTGCTTATGGGAAAAGATTACAGAGACCGCGGTATCCTTATGGGAAAGATAGACAGCGTGGTAAAGGATAACCGCAATGCCCGCCTTGTGACTATCGCGGGCGGCATATCAGCATTCGATTTCAAGACGGACAAGTTCGTAAGAGATGTTTTTGAGCGGGCGGACGCTGCTATGTATGAGAACAAGAAGATGTTCAAAAAGATGTTATGATATAAGACGATGAATAGGACAGAAAGAAGAGAGAACAATGGAAAACTTGCTTAAGGACCTGTTTGATTACCAGAGGTTTTCCGGAAACAAGAAGCTTGCAAGGATCATAGATGAGGCACACGGATCGGAGCTGTTCGACGAGCTCTCCGATGATGAGCTCGGCCTTGCGGCAGGCGGCGTTTCCGCAGAGATTGATACCGATAAGGAAAAGGGCAGGAAAAATGGCTGAACTTAGCGTAGAGAAGCTTTATAATGAATATCATAGAAAGGTGCTCTCGTACATCTCAAGCAGGATAACCAACAGGGAAGATGCCGAGGACCTTGCGGCAGACGTTTTTCTGAAAGTCCAGATGTCTATCGCCAATTACGATGAGAACAAAGCCTCTCCGTCAACGTGGATTTATTCAATAACACGCAACGTTGTGATAGATTTCTTCCGTACCCGTAAGGTGGGTGAGGAGATACCGGATGATCTTCCGTCCGAAGGTCTTATCGAGGAGGATTATATCCGCGACGAGTCGCTTTCGGAGCTTGCCGATGCGCTTGAGACACTTTCCGAAGAGGAGCGGCGCATAATCGTTCTGCATTACAACGACGGTCTTCCGCTTACCGAGATAGCCTCAAAGCTGAATATAAGCTATGGCATGGTAAAGATACGTCACAACAAGGCTCTTGCCGCGTTGAAAAAACAAATGACGCGCTGAACGAAAAGTTCAGCGCGCTGATTATATCATAGTGTTTTGGCTTTACGAAAGATCGGCTCTCATTTTTGCTCTGAACGCAAATGTTGCGATGAAGCCGATGACCGCCGCACTGCATATCACGATAACTATCGGAATAACGAAGTTTTCTGCCGAGAAATCGAGCGCCATAGCCGAACGTGCCGTTTTCGTGCAGTAATAGAACGGTGTGCATCTGCATATCGTGAGCATTATGCCGCCTGTGTGGTCTGCGTCAAAAAAGACATTTCCGAGAAAAGAACCGAGCGATATGATTATCGAGCAGAGTCCCGGAGCCGCCTTGTCGTTGAAGAGCGTTCCGAACAGAAGTCCGAAACCTATGAACAGCACCGCCGACGGAATCAGCGTCAGTAGCGAAAGAAGCATTCCGGCAGGGGAGAGCGAAACGCCGGTTATGAGCGAGATGACAAAGCTTGCCGCAAATGTGATGACTGCCTGCGCAAGCGCGATCAGGAGCATTGGAAGTATGTACCCGCCGGTGAAATCCGACGATGTCATGGGCGTTGCGTACATTCTCACAAGGAACGAGCCGCTTCTGTCCTTTGAAACGGTTAGTGCCGTGAACAGCATTATGAACGTCTGACCGAACATGGCTATTCCGCCGCTCAGATTATCTATGCGGAATACTGTCATTCCCGATTCGGGCGGTATGCTTGAGTTCACGACAGACATGATCATGAGCATAAGTATCGGGAAACCGAGACAGAAGATATAGCTAAGAGGGTCGCGAAGAAGTTCCTTGATGTTGCGCGAGGTGAATGCGGATATTCTGTTCATTTTTCTGCATCTCCTTCCGCTATTGCGACGAACGCGTCTTCAAGACCGGTCTTTCCGGTGAGTGTTTCAAGCTCCGCGAGAGTTCCCGTTGCGGCGATCTTTCCGTTTATCATGACGGCGATCCTGTCTGAAAGCTCTTCGGCTTCTTCCATATAGTGCGTTGTGAGCACTATCGTGATCTTGCCTTTGAGCTTGCTTATCGAGCGCCAGAGCTCGCGCCGCGCGAGAACGTCAAGTCCGAGCGTCGGTTCGTCGAGGAATAAAAGTTCCGGCTCGCCGATTATCGCCATGGCTATACTGAGTTTGCGCTTCCAGCCTCCCGAGAGCGTTTTCGCGCGCGAGTTCTCGACTTCGCCGAAGTTGAACATTTCTATCATCTCGTTTACGCGCTTATCCGCTTTTTCCTTGTCGAAACCATATACCTTCGCCATGAACGCGAGGTTTTCACGGATAGTGAGGTTATCCGCGACAGCCGTGTCCTGTGGGGAAATGCCTATAAGGCGCTTTATTTCCGCTTTTTCGCCTGTGACACTGTGTCCCTTGACGAAAGCTTCACCCGATGTCGGTACGGACAGGCAGGTGAGCATCCTTATCGTCGTGGTCTTTCCCGCGCCGTTAACGCCGAGCAGAGCGAAAAGCTCTCCCTCTTCGACCGAGAGGTCTATCGCGTTGACAGCGGTCTTTGTCTTGAACTTCTTGGTGAGCTGTTTTGTTTCAATCGCTTTCATCTGTTCCACCCCTTTATTCGGTTTCAGGTGTGACGTTCCCGAGGTTCACGAGAGCTATGCCCTTGTCCTCATCTCCGAGAACGAGCATCGAGTCTCCGGGTTTTATGCCGAAAACCTTTCTGCATTCTGCGGGAAGCGTTATCTGTCCCTTTTCGTTTATTTTCGATATGCCGAAGACGTGTTTGCCGTCGTCGGCATTACGTGCCTGTACCTGCATATTCCGGACGAGCATATCTACGGTCGTGCCGAAAAGCTCAGACAATCCGATGCAGGATTCAATGTCGGGAAGCGATTCTCCGCGTTCCCATTTTGCAACAGCCTGACGCGATACACTGAGCTTTTCGGCAACATCTTCCTGCGTCATACCCGCCTTTACGCGGTACATTTTGAGATTACTGAACTGGATAGCCATATATGATACCTCCGTTAGCTTGATTATATCATAGATAAAATGTTGTGTCAAGAAAGCATTTGTAACATTAATGTTGCTTTTGGTAGCATTGTAAGAAAATGTTTATCACAAACTCCGAATGGCAAAAATGTACAATTGCGGTTTATTAAATCTCTCTGATTGCAGCGAATTGTACAAATTACGTCTGAAACTGAAAATTTTTTCAAAAAACCTGTCACCTTTTGGTCGTCAGTAACGTTTTATTATACAGAAGGGACAAATTGATCAATAATTCCGATCCGCGCCGTAAGGCACACAATAATTGTGCATTGAATAAATGGGAGGTCAGAAAAATGAAGAACAAAGTTTTATCATCGGTAGTCGCATTCGTTGCAGCAGCATCTATTCTCACAGGTTCCGCATACGCGGACGGAAGCATCCTGCTTGCGCTGAACAAGTCGGTCGTTTCCGAGCGCACCGAGACCGGGTCTTACACAACGCCTATGACGAACAGCACAACATCGGCGCGCTATAAGGCGTTCGTTTCGGCAAAGCCCGCAAACCTGAGAAGCAGCTACGATCGCTGGGGCGAATCGACACTTGCATGGGATCCGGTAAAGGACGCGGTGCTTTACTACGTTTACCGCAAGGACGGCTCGTCGTTCAAGCTCGTCGCAAGGACAGTCAACTGCTTTTATCAGGAACTGAATAACTGGAGCTATGTAGTTCCCACAGGAACGTACTATGTGCGTGCCGTAACGTACAACTACAACGATAAGCGTATCATGAGCGCAAAGTCAGATAAGTACACGGTAAATGAAAAGCCGGTGTATTACTATGACGATTACGATGCTGTGGAGGAAGATGCCGACACGGCTATAGAGTATGAGGATGACGGTGATTTTAACGCAGGTGCGTATCCTGTGCCCACGAACTCTGTTGCCGAAAGCGAGGACGGTCTGAGCTATATTTCGGAAGAGCCGTATGATCCTTATGCAGAGCCTTTGAATGAAGAGTATTCGCACTACGACGTTGACGGTTTCAAGAAAGCGTCCGATACTCCGCTCTCGACTTTCTCCGCGGACGTTGATACAGCTTCCTATGCGAACGTGCGCCGCCTTGCTACTGACGGAAACCGCATAACCGAAGATGCAGTACGCATTGAGGAAATGCTGAATTACTTCGATTACAACTATGTTCAGCCGTCAAAGAGCACTTTCTCGCTTACTTACGAGTATTCCGACTGTCCGTGGAACAAGGACGCAAAACTGCTCATGCTCGGACTTCAGGCTAAGGATCTCGCAAAGGAGCCCGCTTCAAACCTCGTTTTCCTCGTTGATGTATCCGGCTCGATGTACTCGAAGGACAAACTCCCGCTTCTTGTCGAGTCTTTCAAGAAGCTCATGAACGAAACGACATCGAACGACCGCATCTCGATCGTTACATACTCCGGCTTTGAAAAAGCTGTAATTTCCGGTGCACGCGGAAATATGAAGAACTGCATAGGCGACATAGCCGACGCTCTTTACGCCGACGGTTCCACAAACGGCGAAGCGGGCATAAATATGGCTTATGAGATCGCAAAGAAGAATTACATCAAGAACGGAAGCAACCGTGTTATCCTCGCTACCGACGGTGACCTCAATGTCGGTATCAGCGACAAGGACGAGCTCTCGAAGTTCATCGCCGAAAAGCGCGACACCGGCGTTTACCTCACAGTTCTCGGCTTCGGTACGGGCAACATCAAGGACAACAAAATGGAAGCTCTCGCAAAGGACGGCAACGGAAACTACCACTATATCGACTGTGCGGCGGAAGCAACGAAGGTACTTGTTGACGAGCGCAAAAAGACACTCGTTACCGTTGCGGACGATGTGAAGATTCAGGTCGAGTTCAACCCGACCATCGTTGACAGCTACAAGCTCATAGGCTATGACGGACGCAAGCTCAATAACGAAGATTTCACCAACGACAAGAAAGATGCCGCTGACATGGGTGCAGGGCAGAGCATAACCGTTCTTTACGAGATCATACCCGCAAAGAAAGCGGCAAACACACTGACATATCAGACCTCGAAGAACAATACCACCGATGTATGCACAATGAAGGTTCGTTTCAAGAAGCCCGGACAGTCCAAGTCTCTCCAGTCCAAGTACACCGTAAAGGCGAAAGAGTACCTCAAATATTCAAAGACCGGCATCAAGTTCAGATTTGCTACCTGCGTCGCTGAAGCGGCAATGGCACTCAAGGGCGATGAGACATACGGCGACGTATCTCTCGAAAACGCAAAGAAAAGATTCGGTAAACTCGCTTCGTCCGAGCTTAAAACGATCGGTTACAGCGACGACTTTGCTTCGCTTCTCGAACTCCTCAGATCATAATAACAGAAAAGCTCCCCGCGAGGGGAGCTTTTTTTTATCTTATCGTATTCTTCAAAGCGCTTCTTGCTTTCTTGACATCTATGATGTCGTTGGACAGCAGCTCTTCGACCTTGGTAAGCATATTATCGACGTACTTGTTTGTCATATCGCGGAGTTCTTTTGTCTGCTCCTGTGCAGCGGCGTTTATCTCCTTCGCTTTTGCTGCCGCCTGACGGACGATCTCCTGCTGCGCCACGAGAGTTGAAGCTCTCTGCTCCGCACGCTGTACGATAGCGGCAGCCTCGTTCTTCGCGTTGTTAAGTATAGCCTTCCGGTCGTTCACAAGGTCGTGGGCCTGCTTTATCTCGCGGGGCATATTAAGTCTGATCTCGTCGATAAGCTCGCGCATCTTGTCAACGTCGATAAGCGATTTCTTGTTTGAAAAAGGTACGTTCACCGCCTTGTCGAGCATATCGTCCATAAGTTCAAGGATCTCATCGATACTCATTCTTTGTTGTCCTCCTTCTTGGCTGTTATATCGAGTCTCTTGATAATATCATTTTTTATCGCATCGGGGACGAAAGGTGAAATATCGCCGCCGAATGTTGCTATCTGACGCACCATACTTGATGAAAGATAAGTGCTCTGGCTGTCGGCGCAGAGGAATACAGTTTCCGCGCCCGGGCACAAATGCTTGTTGACGTGAGCCATCTGGAACTCTGTCTCGAAATCCGACATAGCACGAAGTCCCTTGACTATTATATCACACTTATGCTCTTTGAAATAATCGACGATAAGCCCGCTGCAGCTGTCGATCTGGACGTTTGGTATGTCGTAGCACACACGCCTTAAGAAATCCGCGCGTTCATCGACCGTGAAGCTTGATGTCTTGTTCGGGTTGACCGAGATAAGCACAATGAGCTTGTCGAAGAGCAGGGAAGCGCGCTTGATTATTTCGAGATGTCCGTTTGTGACGGGATCGAAGCTTCCGGGGTATATGGCTTTTTTCATTGCTCCTCCGTTTCTTCGCTCTCTTTTCGTCTGTAAACAGTAAGAGCGATCTTTCCGTATTTATATTGTTTCGAGATCACGAATCCGTTTTCCTCTTCGGGAAGTCTGCATTCCTTTTCATGTTCGCAGATTATTATCCCGTTACCGCTCATTATTTCCGTCAGCGCGGGGAGCGATCTCTGTATCAGTCCTTTTCCGTATGGCGGATCAAGGAACGCAATATCTATTTTGTCCTTTGCGGTGCGTAAAAATGCAGAGTTCGGCATATTTATCACGACTGCGCCGTCTTCGAGCTTTGTGTGAGCTAAATTCTGTTTTATAACATCTATCGACGCCTTGCTGCTGTCAACAAAGTAAGCTTTCTTTGCTCCGCGCGATAACGCTTCTATGCCGAGCTGACCCGAACCTGCGAAAAGGTCGAGCACCACCGCGTCTTCGATGTCGAACTGAACGATGCTGAACATCGACTCCTTCACTGCGTCGGCGGTAGGTCTTATTATCTCTGTTCCTTCAAGCGATATGAGCTTTGCGCCCCTTGCTTTTCCCGTAATTACTCTCATAATACCACCCTGTATCAATGCATAATGAATTATGAATTCGTTCAGAACGTGTTCTGAACATAAACGTAAAGTTCCTCCGCAGTTTCGCGGCTGATTTTCGCAGTCTCCATGAGCTGCTCGACCGAAGCGGCTTTAATGCCCTGCTTGGTCTTGTATTCTTTCAGAAGTGCGAGCGCTTTCTTCTCGCCGATGCCCTTTATCTTAGTAAGGTCAAGCTCATACTGAGACATCTTGTGCTTCTTGCGCTGATAGTTTATCGAGTAGCGGTGGACTTCGTCCTGTATCTCGGTGAGCAGCCTGAACAGGTTCCTGTTCGCGTTGACCTGTATCTCGCCGCCGTCCGCAGCTATCGCGCGGGTACGGTGCTTGTCGTCCTTAACAAGTCCGAACAGCGGAACGTCGATGTTCATTTCGTCGAACACCTCGCGCACCGCGGAAACGTGACCCTGTCCGCCGTCGAGAAGAATAAGGTCGGGTTTTTCCGAAAATCCCTCGTCTCCGTCGAGAAGCCGTGTAAAGCGTCTGCGCAGGACTTCCTGCATACACGCGTAATCGTCTATGCCGACAACGTCCTTTATGTTGAACCTGCGATAACCGGCTTTGTACGGCCGTCCGTTCTTATAGGTTATCATTCCCGCAACGCGGGTCTGTTCGCCCATATTCGATATATCATAGCTCTCTATGAGCTCGGGTATCTTTTTGAGTCCGAGAAGCTTCTGTAAGTCCTGAAGCGCCGTTATCTCGCGGCTTGTACGTCCGACGCGGAGCGCAAGGTATTCGTCCGCGTTGCTTTTTGCGAGAGTGGTGATAACGAGATTTTCGCCGCGCTTCGGCACGGTGATCTCGACCTTGTGACCGGAAAGGCTCCGGAAATATTCTTCGAGAAGCGCGTTGTCCTCGCTTTCATCACCGAGGAGTATAAGCTTAGGTATCTCGCGGCCGTTCTCGTAATAGCGCATCAGAAACTCGGTCATTATGAAGGCACTCTCGTATTCGTCGCCTATGAAGTAGTTTTCCTTGTCTATGAGCTGACCGTTCCGGTATTTTACGACTGCCGCCGCGGTAAGTCCGGTGTTGTGCGAGAGTGCGAAGACATCGCAGCTTATATCGCGTCCTGAGCGTATAGACTGGACCTGTGACGCGCGCTCTATCGCGGCGATACGGTCGCGGAGCTTCGCAGCCTTCTCGAATTCAAGAGCTTCCGCCGCTTCGTTCATCTCGTTAGTGAGCCGCTCTACGCTCTCTTTGCTTCCGTTCTTGATAAGATCGACCGCCTGATCGATTATGCCGGCGTATTCTTCCTTTGAGATACGGCCGCGGCATAAGCCCATACAGCGCTTGATGTGATAGTTGAGGCACGGTCTGTCCTTTCCGAAATCGCGCGGGAACTCCTTATTGCAGGTCGGAAGCATGAATATCCGGTTGCATTCCTCGATAGTCTGTTTTACGGTGAATGCGCTCATATAAGGCCCGATGTATGTCGAATCGGGGTCATCGTTCCTGAAAGCGTGGCGTATGCGAGGAAAATCTCCGCCGGTTATGCGGAAATAGCTGAATCCCTTGTCGTCTTTCAGAAGTATGTTGTACTTCGGCGTGTGCAGCTTTATAAGGCTTGCTTCGAGAACGAGAGCGTCAAGCTCGTTGTCCGTGACGATGAAGTCGAAGTCGTAAATCACCGAAACGAGCTTATAGGTCTTGGCGTTGTGGGCTTCAACGGCGTGAAAGTAGGAAGTCACACGGTTTTTGAGCAGTTTTGCTTTGCCGATGTATATGATGTGACCGGTCTTATCCTTCATCTGATACACGCCGGGACGCATAGGGAGCTTGTTTGATTTTTCCCTGAGATATTCAAGTCTTTCAAACACGTTCCGCACACCTCACGTTCATAAGAACATATACAATAACAATATACCACAAATTTCCCGAATTGTCAACTTTTTGATGATGCTGTAAAAAAAACGTCTTTGGTTTTGCGGTTTCAGTACGGAAAAATGCCGCAGTTACAGGAAAGTAACAAAAATTTTAAAAAGCTCTTGCAAAAAAAAACGAAATGTAGTATAATATGATAGGTATATTATTTTTTAGGGGCAGACGGCTGCCCGACGAAGGGATAAGTTATGGCATTCGGCATTTATAATTACAGAAAAACAGGAAGCGGCGTAAAGAAGGGTGCACCGAAGAAAAAAGCATTTTTCCTGTTCTGGGAAATATTCGGCGAGAAGTTCTGGAAGTTTTTCCAGATCAATATCATCTATGTGCTTTTCTGCTTACCTGTGGTCACGTTCGGTCCCGCGACCGCCGCTATGACACAGCTCATGCGGAAATTCGTGATAGGAGAACCGATCTTCGTATTCCACGAATTCGTGAACGCCTTCAAGAAGAACTTCAAGCAGTCGGTCATCATAGGAATAATCGACGTGGCTCTGATATTTATTCTGGTTTACAACATCAATTTTTATTCCGCGGCGCTGCTGAACACCGATGATCTCGGCATGAAGATCATACTTGCGCTCTCTGTCGCAATGGGGTTCTTCGTGATAATGATGCACTTCTATCTCTATCCGCAGATAGTGGCGCTCGATCTGAAGCTCCCGCAGATAATCAAGAATTCGTTCATACTTATGGTCGTTGGTTTCAAGCGCAGCTTTGCGGCATTTTTCGCATGGTTCGCACTGATAGCGCTCGTGCTCCTCGGTTTCCCGTACACGACGCTCGCGTTCCTGTTCGTGCCTTTCGCATGGATGAACTTTATCGCCACGTTCTGTGCATATCCGGTAATACAGAAGTACATCATCGATCCTTATTATGAATCTCGCGGTGAGAAGAACCCGGAATACGCCCGCTATGAAACGACCGATGAAGAAGCCGTGTTCGAGGATATGGGCGGTTCGGAAGCACCCACCGAGATACCGAAGGAGCAGAAGCGCCGCGGTGACAGCTCGGTAAAGGTAAAGACAAAGGGAAAAGTAATAAAATAACGTTTATTTTGCCGTTTACGGCTTTTACAGGAAGTGCTGTGTCCCGTCTCTGATCTGCATCGCGGGAGCAGTGGAAAGCAGATGATTTCAAAACAGGAGAAGTATTATGAGAGCAGATTTACATTGCCACACCACATTATCCGACGGTTCGCTCGGTATCGAAGAGGTCATCGCGCAGGCAAAGCGCAATAAGATCGACGTTCTCTCCATTACCGACCACGACAGCCTTGCCTCAACATCGAGAGCGGTCATACTCGGTCAGAGATACGGTATCCGTGTACTGCCCGCGGTCGAGATCTCTGCCGTTGACGGAAGCCGCGGAAGAAAGGTGCATATCCTCTGCTATATGCCGCATAAGCCCGACAGACTTGAAGGGCTTTGTCTGCGCACAAGCGAGGCGAGAAAAAAGCGCGGCAAGGAAATGGCGATGAAAGTCATAGAAGAATACCCGATAGCGTTCGAGAACATACTTCGCTATGCGGCGGGCGGCAAGACCATATACAAGTGTCACATAATGCACGCGCTTATGGATTACGGCTATACGACCGAGCTCTACGGCGATGTGTACAACAAGCTTTTCAACGCACAGACCGGACTCTGTGCCGAGGAAGTACGCAAGGAGACCGAGCACAATCCCGACATCCGTTTTGCTCTCGAACTCATACATTCTGCCGGCGGCACTGCGGTCATAGCTCACCCGAAGGTATATAACAGCTTCGAGCTTATTGAAGAGCTCGCGGCACAGGGCAAGATCGACGGTATCGAGGTATATCACGAAAGTGCCGACGAGACTGAGGAAGAACAGCTTCTCGACCTTTGTCAGCAGTACGGGCTTCTCCCGACCGGCGGCTCCGACTTCCACGGCTTCTATAACCATTATGCGATCTCTCTCGGCTATAAGTTCACCCCCGAACAGTCCGTCCGCGCTATCATAACCCGCGGAGAACACTTAAACGTCTGATTTAGATGTATCTTGTCGGGTTCCGTGTTACGGTATTGGGTCCAGCGTCACGCTGGCGCGGTCCAGGCCGGCGTCAGGCCTGGTCAGGTCATAGGGCGAAGCCCTATCATCACGTCGTCAATAGTGCGGCGTAAGCCGCACCTATAAAGATTGAGCGACGAAATTGCTCAATCATAAAAAATATATAAAGGACAAAAGAAATGGATATCAAAGAAGAAGCACTCAAAAAACACTACGAATGGCAGGGAAAGATCGAGGTGATCTCCCGCGCCCCGATCAACACACGCGAGGATCTCTCGCTCGCTTACACACCCGGTGTGGCTCAGGCGTGTCTGGAAATACAGAAAGACCCGTCCCTGTCATATAAGCTCACGCGCAGAAAGAACCTTGTCGCTGTTATCACCGACGGCACCGCTGTCCTTGGTCTCGGCGACATCGGCGGACTTGCCGGAATGCCGGTAATGGAAGGCAAATGCTGCCTTTTCAAGGAGTTCGCGGGCGTTGACGCTTTCCCGCTCTGCATAAAGAGCAAGGACGTTGACGAGATCGTTCATACGATAGAACTGCTGTCCGACAGCTTCGGCGGCATAAACCTTGAGGACATCGCGGCTCCGCGCTGCTTCGAGATAGAGAGAAAGCTCAAAGAAAAGCTTGACATTCCCGTTTTCCACGACGACCAGCACGGTACCGCCGTTGTGGTAGGCGCAGCCCTCATAAATGCGGCGAAGTGCGCAGGGAAGAAGCTTTCCGATATGACTGTTGTCATTAACGGCGCGGGTGCGGCAGGAATCGCGATAGGAACATTCCTGCTGAGCCTCGGAATAGGCGACCTCATAATGGTCGATCTCTGCGGCATAATAAACCGTGACGACAGCTACGAAAACCCTGCTCATGAGGACATAAAGAACAAGTCCAACAAGAACGTCCGCAAGGGTAAGCTTGCCGACGCAATGAAAGGCGCGGACGCGTTCATCGGCGTTTCAAGACCGAACCTTGTGACCGAAGAGATGGTACAGAGCATGGCCGAGAAACCGATAGTTTTCGCAATGGCAAATCCGACCCCCGAAATTATGCCCGATAAGGCTAAAGAAGCCGGAGCGTTCATAGTAGGAACAGGACGCAGCGACTTCCCGAACCAGATCAACAACGTTCTCGTTTTCCCGGGGCTTTTCAAGGGTGCCCTCTCCGTTCAGGCAAAGCAGATAACCGAGGAAATGAAGCGCGCGGCGGCTTACGCTATCGCGTCGATAATCCCCGATAACGAGATAACACAGGAAAATATCATCGCAAGCCCGCTCGACAAGCGCGTCGCGGATACCGTGGCGAAAGCAGTCGCGGAGGCTTGGAAAGAATGAACAGATATATGAACAAAGCGGCGGCTGTACTTGCTCTTCTCGCAGTCTTCCTTTGTGCGGGCTGTAACGGGAATGCCGCACAGACCACAACGACAGCTGCGCTTTCGCTCATCGCGGACGACGACACGAGCGAGGATGAGATCCTGCTCGATGACAGCGAGGAGTTCGATGTCGAATACGGGGACTGGGATGTCGAGGAGTTCGGCGAAGTGATCGAGGACGTGTCCGGTATTGATATGGAGAGCGGTGAAACGGAAACCGACGAAGATGAACAGCGTCCCGATAAATCCGCGGAACTTATCGCAAAGCTCCAGACAAACGGACAGGTGATATATTCCGACGAGTTCTGTCAGATCCGTTATTTCGGCGAGACAAAGGACGACGACGGGAACCTTATATATGTCCTCGGGTACAAGAAATTCCACGGAGGGCTGATACGTTTCAACAAGGCGGATTTCAAGCTTGGGTCGGCGGTCGATTACATGTATCCGCTGTGGTTCTCACCGATGAATGAGCTTACCGACGGTTATCTGTGCATGAGCGGCGCTCACGGCGCGGAGTTTTACGAAAACCCCGCCGATGCATGGTGGAAGGATAACGGGTTCATTTACCTTTGCTGCCCGAAAGCGCCCGGAAATGAAGAAAAGATATGGAGTTCGTACTCATACACGGACGGTGAGTTTGTGAAGTACGACGACAGTGTATATGACAGCATTTCGACGATCGAGCTGTATTTTGGCGAACTTGTGATACAGGAAGGTGTGTCGGGCGATGCAGACGGTAATGCTCCGCATTTCGATGAGCCGACCGATAAGAATACGCACCGCTGTGCGGTCGATCTTTCTTCACCTGTGATAAGAGTTCGGTTTGACCCCGGAAAGGTTGATTTCTGGGCGCATACATAAAAAGGAGATATATGAAAATAGTATCGGTAGATTTCGGCGACAGCCACACCGGCATCGCGGAATGCGACAGGCTTGAGATGATCGCCACGCCTGTATGCATCATCGACGAGCGCCGTTTCGAGGTGTGCGCGGACAAGGTCGCTGATAAGATAAAAGAGCTCGGCGCGGAGCTCGCGGTAGTCGGTAACCCGATAAATATGAACGGCACGCGCGGACCGAGAAGCGAGAAGTGCTGCGAGTTCGCGGAGCTGCTCAGGGCGCGGCTCGACATCCCCGTTGAGATGTGGGACGAGAGAAGCTCGACCGTAAGCGCGCACGAGATCATGAACGAGCTCAACAAGCGCGGAAAGAAGCGCAAAGCCGTGATAGATTCGGCGGCGGCGGCGATAATCCTCGAAAGCTATCTGGCGTACAGGAGAAACAGGAATGTATAAAAAAAAGTACGACCCTGAAGAATCGAAGAAAAAGATGAAACAGACCATGATAAGAAACTGGATCATAATGATCGTTTCGCTTGGTCTTATGATATTCTGTTACTACTGTGTAAAATAATGCACGATTTACAATGCCGGATGCGGAATTTACGGTGTCGGCTTTGCTGACATATATGAACGTGACAAATAACTGAATTCATCTGTTAAGGCACAGAACGTACTTGTTTCGTCACGATCTGAATAACGCGCACATTGCGGACAATAATAGTATATTCTGCATTCTGCACTGAATAAGGAGAAAGTTATGTATATTTACAACAGCGCATCGCGCAAAAAAGAAGAATTCGTGCCGAACACCGAAGGTAAGGTGAAAATGTACACCTGCGGACCTACGGTGTATCATTACGCGCATATCGGAAACCTGCGCACCTACATAATGGAGGATGTGCTCGAAAAATACCTTCGTTTTTCGGGGTATGACGTAACGCGGGTAATGAACATCACCGATGTCGGACACCTTACAAGCGACGGAGATACCGGCGACGACAAGATGCTCAAAGGAGCGAAGAGAGAGCACAAAACTGTCATGGAGATCGCGAAGTTCTATACAGACGCGTTCTTTGACGACTGCAAAAAGCTGAACATCAAAACGCCCGATGTCGTTGAGCCCGCAACACACTGCATCGACGAGTTCATCAAAGTAATTTCCACCCTCATCGAAAAGGGTTATGCTTACGAGGCGGGCGGCAATATTTACTTCGACACATCGAAGCTCGACAAGTATTACATTTTCAACGACTTTACCGAGGAAGACCTCGCTGTCGGTGTCCGTGAGGGCGTTGAAGCCGATGACAACAAGCGCAATAAAGCCGACTTCGTCCTCTGGTTCACAAAGTCTAAATTCGAGGATCAGGAGCTCAAATGGGACAGCCCGTGGGGGATAGGCTACCCCGGCTGGCACATCGAGTGCTCGTGCATCAGTATGAAGCATCTCGGCGAGTACCTTGACATACACTGCGGCGGCATAGACAACCAGTTCCCGCACCACACCAACGAGATCGCGCAGAGCGAAGCGTATATCGGCCATAAATGGTGCAATTACTGGTTCCACGTTCACCACCTCAACACCGATGACGGAAAGATGAGCAAGTCGAAGGGCGAGTTCCTCACCGTTTCGCTGCTTGAAGAGAAGGGCTACGACCCGCTTGTTTACCGTTTCTTCTGCTTACAGTCACATTACCGCAAGAACCTCGTGTTCAGCTGGGAGAACCTCGATAACGCGGCTGAGGCTTACAAAAAGCTTGTGGCGCGTATCGTTCCGCTTCTCGGCGAAAAGGACGTAAAGCCGGACGACGCAAAACTCGGCGTGCTTCTTAACGGTTTCAGAGAGGCTATGGACGGCGACCTCAACACGGCACAGGCGGTCACCGCTGTATATGACGTGCTCAAATCCGACGCGGACAACGCAACAAAGCTCGGCGCGATAAAGGCTCTGGACAGCGTGCTTTCGTTAGGCCTTGTCGAAGCCGCCGAAAAGCAGGCTGAGAAGAACAGCGCTTCCGCGGACGATCTTCCCGAAGAGATAAAGGAGCTTGCGGAAAAGCGTGCGGCGGCGAGAAAAGCGAAGGATTTCGCGCTTGCCGACGAGCTCAGAAAGCAGATAACGGATATGGGTTATGTCGTTGAGGAAACAAGACAGGGAACGGTGATAAAGAAAGCATGAATATCATAAAAAAAGCGGCCGTAGTCATCGCGGCAGGGGCAGCGGTGCTCGCAATGTCGGGCTGTATGGGCTTCGGACAGCAGCCGGCACCCTCACCCATGAGCACATACGATTACAGCACGATGCGCCTTATCCAGCTCGAAGAGCCGGAGGAGGGAAGACAGAATGCCGAGATAGAGACAACGCTCGGAACGATAAAAGTCGTGCTCTATCCCGAATACGCGCCGAACACGGTGAAGAATTTCGTGAACCGCGCGAATGAGGGCTATTATAACGGCAAGGATATTTACTGCGTACTTGATAAATCGCTGTTCATGTCCGGCTCGCTCGACGAAAAGAGAAACAGCGGAGTTACCGAGGACGGACAGGTCATACCTAACGAGTATTCCGTGAACCTGTGGGCATTCAAAGGCGCGCTTTGTTCATTCAACGGACGTTCGGGCTATGGCGACAGCAGGTTCATGGTGCTCAACGACAGACCTCTCTCGGATGAGCAGGTAGAAGAGCTCCGTGCGCTTACCGACGAGACTAAGGAACACCCCATACCGAACGAGCTTGTTGACGCATTCGTGAAGCAGGGTGTGGTCATAGACCTCTGCGGCGCATACACGGTTTTTGCGCAGACTTACGAGGGTTATGACGTTATCGAGAAGATATGCTCGGCAGAAGTAAGCGGAGAATTTTCCACGCCTGTTGAACCTATTTATATCAACAAGATAACTATCGGAGAATACCACAAGTAATACACTATTATGCATTGAGAAAAAGCTGCCAAGGATGGTGAAACGCAATGAAAAGGATATTTGGAAGAGTGGCTGCTGTCATGACCGCGGCAATAATGACGCTTTCGGTGGCTTCCTGCAGCGGTGAGCCCGTTGTCGGCAACCTCAGCGATGTCAAGAAAGAGGATAACGCCAACGAGATCTATGCGGTCATATCGGTAAGGGATTACGGCGATATAACCGCGAAACTGTTCCCGGGGGCTGCGCCGAAAGCGGTGGAGCGCTTCACGGAGAACGCGGAACTCGGCTATTATGACGGCACCACGATACACAGAGTCATAGATCAGTATATTATGCAGGGCGGCTCGCTCAACGGTGACGGAAGCGACGGAAATGTTCCGGAATCGCTCTACATACCGGTCGAGACATCGGAAGTAACGTTCAACTTCTACGGTGCGCTTTGTCTCGCGGCATCTAAGAAGGGCTGTTACTCACAGTTCTACATAGTGAACAACAATCAGCCGCAGGATATTGATGCGGTCATAGATAAGCTCACCGAGCAGCTCGGCGATGAAGCGTTCTCGTCGAGACTTCTCGAAGAGGACAAGAAGAAGTATCAGGATTATCTGGATAATCTTAAAGCTATCCCCGCGGAAGTAAAGGAAAAGTACAAGCGCGTGGGCGGCTGTTATGAGCTTGACGGAACGAGCACGGTCTTCGGTCAGGTCATTGACGGTTTCAGCGTTATACGCGCCATAGCGGCTACCGAGGTCGTTTCCGGAAACAAGGCGGACGACAAGATCGGAAAAGCGTCGAAGCCTATCGAAACTATCATAATCGACCATATAGAGATCATACGCATAGAGCCGGAGGTCTCAACGGAAGAAACCACGACCAAGAAGGCAGGGAAGACCAAGAAAACTTCCGATGAGGTGAATGCCGAGACATTGCCGACACTTGCTTCCGAGGACGACACGACTGCTCCTGCCGATGATACCGCGGCTTCCGAAGGCGATACTCTTGCATCATCGGAAGACACGACAGATGACAGCGAGATCACCAATTCCGTGACGGATGGGAGCAGTGAAGCCGCTTCGTCCGATGATACAACGGAAGCGCCGGAAGAAGTAAGCGGCACATCTGCTGCCGTAAATACCGAAGCTGCGCCGGAGGGATATACTCCCGCGGAGAATTCGTCGTCGGAAGATGAAGAAGTTGTGGTAATAAATGGTTGAACTTGATTGTGCATAATTAACAAAAACAAGTACAATTCCCTGAAGCACGTTTGTTGCGCGTGATTCGGGGAATTCCCGTTTACAATACAGGATTTTCCACTATTTTCCATGAATATTGCTATTGTTTGTGTTAAAAATATATGTTGAAAATGTAGATTTTGTGAAAAAAGGCTTTATTTTTGAGTCAAAATGTGTTATACTCTATAAGAACGCCGATAATGATTATAATGGCGTGTTTGATCTGTTACCTGAATTGACGCTCAAACGGATTTGGACCGATATTCTTCCGCAAGACCATATAGCACCTTACGGTGCGGCAGGTCATTAAGTCAAAGCCCGTCTATGGACAGGCTTCTGACCGAAAATACCGATCAAGAGGTTATTGTTTTGGAGAAATTTATAATAAACGGTGGAAACAGACTTACAGGTGAAGTCGAGATAAGCGGTGCAAAGAACGCCGCCGTAGCGATAATTCCTGCTGTTATCTTAGCCGACGAGCCTTGTACGCTCGAAAATGTACCTTCGATAAATGACGTTGCTATCGACCTTCGTATCCTTAGGGAACTCGGAGCCGAGATAAAGTTCGTCAACAAATCGACTATCACGATAGACCCGCGTCCCATAAGGGATATGCCCGTTCCGTACGAGCTCGCGAGATCTATGAGAGCTTCGTATTACTTCCTTGCTACGCTGCTCAGCCGGTTCAAGCACGCTCAGGTTCCTATGCCCGGCGGCTGCGACCTCGGCGACAGACCTATGGATCAGCATCTGAAGTGCTTCCGTTCGCTCGGCGCAAAGTGCTCTATCGAGCACGGCATCGTAGATATAAGAGCCGATTTCCTTTTCGGAACGCAGATATACTTCGATAAGGTATCCGTCGGCGCAACGATTAACGCTATGCTTGCTGCGGTAAAGGCAGAGGGCCTTACGATCCTTGAAAATGCCGCTAAAGAGCCGCATATCGTCGATCTTGCGAACTTCCTCAACTCCATGGGCGCTGACATCATGGGCGCAGGTACGGATGTAATCAAGATCAAGGGCGTTAACAGACTTCACGGCGCAGAGTATTCGATAATCCCCGATCAGATCGAGGCGGGTACGTTTATGATCGCTGTTGCGGCAACAAAGGGCGATGCTCTTATAAAGAACGTTATCCCGAAGCACCTTGAACCTATAACATCAAAGCTCCGTAAGATAGGCGTGGTCGTTATGGAATATGACGACAGCATACGCGTCATCGGACAGGGCAAATATGACAGGATCACCGTCAAGACTATGCCTCACCCGGGCTTCCCGACAGATATGCAGCCCCAGCTTACAGCGCTCTTAACGCTCGCAAAAGGGACAAGCATCATCACCGAGGGTATCTGGGACAACCGTTTCAGATACGCGGACGAGCTCAGAAGAATGGGCGCGGATATATCGGTTGACGGTAAGGTAGCAGTCATCGAAGGCGTGGATCACCTTACGGGAGCACCCGTAAAAGCTACCGATCTTCGTGCCGGCGCGGCGCTCATAATCGCCGGATTAAGCACCGAGGGCACGACAGAGATAGAGGACATTTACCACATAGAGCGTGGTTACGACAATATGGATGGAAAACTCAGAGCGATGGGCGCGGACATAGTTAAGAGAACGGTGTCCGAGAACATCAGACAGGCTATATAAAAAGGAATATAAAATCCCCGACAGTTTCAGGTCGGGGATTTTTTGATACGCCGAAATTTTGCAGGGCTCTTTGTTGCTTTTGTATAAAATTGTATTTATCGGGATAAATTTGTACAAAATGCTTGATTTTGTCGGAAAAGTATGCTATAATTACGATGAATATGATAATGCCGGAGTGCTTCGTGCTCCGGAGTAAGGCAATATCATGAATGCTAATCAAATGAAAGGAATCTGACAATGAAAACATCAATTAAAAAACGTTTGCTGAGACTTGGTATCCTGTGCACCGGTATCGGTTCGTTCGCTGTTGCTTTGTTTGCCGCAATAGGAATAACTATCGTTGAAGCAGGTATCTCCGAGGTTTTCGGAAGCGTTGTTATGAACGGTGTTGTAAGCTCGATGCATGAAGAAATGGAGTATCTTCCGAACGGGCTGAAAGATGCCGTACCTTATGAGGAAAACGATATATTCAACGAAGTATTCCTTCTCGGAGATCAGAAGGACTTTGATTACAGCTCCTTTATAAACGAATGCAGGAACATGAAGCAGGGCGACAAGCGTATTTCTTATATCGCATCCCAAAACATAAACCTTGTTGCGCTCAACAGGGGAAGCGAGACTGTCGTCGGTGTTCTTGACGGTGGCTATTTCGATTACGCTATAAAGACGATGGACGGACCGGGTACATACGGATATCTGGTAGATATCAGCTCCGGCAAGGTCGTTCTCTCGTCAAATAAGTCTGACTGCGGCAATTCCCTTGACGGCGACCCGCTTTATTCGGATAATCTTGCTAAAATCAGAGCGGGACAGGAGTTCAGTCTGGTCGGCGGTCCTCTTTCCAAGAACGTGGTATATTCGATGATCCTCACCGATACTCCCACATACGGAATTATTTACAGCACAGATGCTACCAATGTTTACGGCTCAGGTAAGGTGCTTATCATGCTGCTCATCGGCTGGGCTCTGTTCCTTACCTTATTAGGCGTTGTTGTTTCTGTCGGCGTTGCCAAGAAGATCGCGGCTTCGATAGTTCCTACCGCTGAGTGCCTTGAGAAGTTCTCACACGGTCAGATAGATACCTCGTTCAGGGCAAACGACAGAGGCGACGAGACCGAAGTCCTCTCGCAGGCTATGGAAAAGACGATTAACAACCTCGGCGCGTACATACGCGACATAGATTATATGCTTTCCGAGATCTCAAACGGCAACCTTACTGTAGAAAGCAGCTGCGATTATGAAGGCGACTTCAACAACATCAAGCATTCTCTCGATAACATCGCGGAGTCTCTCAAATCTACGATAGGCGCGATAAGAGAAGCGGGAGCACAGGTCAACAGCGGTGTAGGTTCACTCGCGAGCGGTGCTCAGAGCCTTGCGGATAACTCCACGACCGAAGCCGGAACGCTCAAGGAGCTTGATACTCTCGTAAAGAACATCAATGACAATGTAAATGCGAACGCCGAAATGACCGACCGCATGAGAGGTCTGTCAGAGCATACAGTCGAGAATGTACGCATAGGCAACAACAACATGAAGAACCTGAGCAGCGCGATAGAGGACATCAGAAAGGCGTCCGAAGAGATTCAGACTATCGCAAAGCTCATAGACGATATTGCTTTCCAGACCAATATCCTTGCGCTCAATGCTGCTGTTGAGGCTGCAAGAGCAGGAGACGCGGGCAAGGGCTTCGCGGTTGTTGCGGATGAGGTAAGAAACCTCGCGAGCAAGTCCGCCGAAGCAGCAAAGGATGCCGTACAGGTTATCGGACGCTGTGTTGCGGCAGTAGATGAGGGCGTAAAGCTCAACCAGTCCGCAAGCGATTCGCTCGAAAAGGTGAGCGAGTCCGTTCAGGAGTTCAGCGTTCTTGTCGGAAGGGTCGCGGACTCTTCAAGCCAGCAGGCGAGAGACATCACTACAGTCAACAACGGTCTTACAAGCATCACAAGCGTTGTACAGAGCAATGCCGCCACCGCAGAGGAATCCGCGGCAAGCTCGGAAGAGCTCGCAAGTCAGGCGCAGGTGCTCGAAAACAGATTACGCGGCTTCAGAATATGATTTTTATTCTGCCTTCTCCGGTTTCGGAGAGGGCAGATGTTTCGCTATAATGCCCCTGTGCATGGAAAGGTAAAGTATGAAATTTGTGATACAGCGTGTAACACACGCATCGGTGACTGTTGTCGGAAATATCGTCGGCAGCATAGGGAAGGGCTTTATGGTACTTATCGGCATCTCCGGTACGGATACCCGTGAGACGGCAGACAAGATGCTGCATAAGCTCCTCGGACTCAGGATATTTGATGACGAGAACGGAAAGACGAATTTAGCGCTCGCAGATGTCGGCGGTGAGCTTCTTCTTATATCGCAGTTCACGCTTTACGCGGACTGCCGCAAGGGGTTCCGTCCGGCGTTCATAAAGGCTGGACCCCCGGATATGGCGAATGAGCTGTACGAATACATCATTGCCGAGTGCGAAAAGCAGTTCCATACTGAAAAGGGCATATTCGGCGCGGATATGAAAGTCGAGCTTCTGAACGACGGACCGTTCACTATCGTCCTCGACAGCGATCAGCTATGAACATTTCGGAATAAATATCAGTATTATGAGGTGTGAAAATGGAATTTAAGGAAATGAATTTTGCAGTTGACGGTGACAGTATCACCGCCGGTGAACAGTGGTCGGCTCACGTTTACAGAAAGCTCGGATTTGCGTCGCATTACAACGTCGCGGTCGGAAGCTCGGTCTGGTACAAGCGCACTACAACTACCGCACAGGGAAGCGTTACGACGCAGGATTATGATGCTCCCGATTTCGCGGGTATAAGTGACGGCTGGCTCGAAACTGACGACCTTGCGGAGCTCCAGAAGCGTGCGAACAACTGTGCGGTCGTTCATATACAGCGCTTTCTGTCCGATGTGAAAAAAGGGCTTGCGAAGAAGCCCGATGTGTTCGTATTCGCAATGGGCACGAACGACGAAGCCGACAAGCTCGGTGATGCGGAAAAAGCTCTGCGGGGCAAGGAACTTGACGGGAATGCTGACATCGACCTGTTCACGGAAGCGGGCGCAATGCGCTGGTGCATACAGACAATTTCGGAGAACTTTCCGGACGCTAAGATATTCGTGATGACACCTATACAGACAGCGACACCCGCTCACAACGAGAAGATCGAGCGTCAGATAAGCGAGGTGTTCACAAAGATCGCGGGAGGTATGAGCGTACAGCTCATAGACTGTTTCCACAACGCGGGCATCTGCGAGAAGTTCGAGGTCATCGGCGGGGAAGGCCGCTACCTTATTGACGGACTTCACCCGAAGGATAACGGACGGGCGCTTGAGGGCTCGTTCGCGGCAATGGAAATAAGGAACAGACTTTTCTGATTACAAAATGCACTATCGGAATCTGCACTTAACGTGCATTATCCTAATCGTGACGAAATATGATGATACAGTTAAGCCCCGAAACGACAAGTTTCGAGGCTTTTATCTGTACTTTTATAAAGCATTGTGCATTATTTTCTGCACCCGCTGCATTTGCCGCATTCTCCGCAGCAGCACTTTCCTTGCTTCTTTCTGCGTACTATGCTTATGACTGCGCCGACAACCGCCGCAGCTATAAGAACGATAAGAATAATATCGAAAAGGTTCATCATACCACCCCCGCAAGAATGCATATAGCACGTATCAAAAGAGTTATCAGCCACGCCACCGCGCACTGCCACAAAGCGAGTAATACTGCCCATTTAGCGCCGAGCTCACGCTTTATAGCCGCTATAGCCGCAATGCACGGTGTATAAAGCACCGAGAAAGCAAGCAAAGATACTGCCGTAAGCGTAGTCATGATCGTCCCGACGTCTGTTCCGTAAAGCACTTCAAGCGTCGAAACAACGCCCTCTTTCGCGATAACGCCCGTGACAAGAGCAGTGCAGATCCGCCAGTCTCCCATTCCGAGCGGTGCGAATACCGGAGCAATAAGTCCGGACAGGAGCGCGAGTATGCTTGTTTCGGGATCGTCCGTAAGTGCGAGACGCATATCAAAGCTTTTGAGGAACCATATAACTACCGTTGCCACAAGTATGATCGTGAACGCGCGCTGTAAGAAGTCCTTTGCTTTCTCCCAGAGAAGTCTCAGGACATTTGCCGCGCCCGGAAGACGGTAATTCGGAAGTTCCATTACGAACGGTACCGGTTCGCCTTTGAAAAGCGTGTTTTTGTACAGGAACGCAGCGAGTATTCCCGTAATTATGCCGAGCAGATAAACACCGATAATAATTATCCACGAAATGTCCGGGAAGAACGCGTCTATGAAAAATCCGTATATCGGGAGTTTCGCGGTGCAGCTCATGAACGGTGTAAGCAGTATCGTCATCCTTCTGTCGCGGTCACTCGGCAGGGTACGCGTTGACATGACTGCCGGTACAGTGCAGCCGAAGCCGATAAGCATAGGTACGATGCTTCTGCCCGAAAGTCCGATCTTACGCAGTATCTTGTCCATAAAGAACGCGACGCGCGCTATATAGCCGCTGTCTTCGAGCATAGAGAGGAAGAAGAACAGCGTGACGATTATCGGAAGGAAGCTCAGAACGCTTCCTATACCGGTGAAAACGCCGTCGATTATGAGCTTGTGCAGAACTTCGTTGACGTTCGCGTTCGTGAATGCCTCGTCCGCAAGAGCGATAAGGCTGTCGATCCCGGTCGCAAGAAGATCCTGAAGAAATTTGCCGATGACATTGAACGTGAGCCAGAATACAAGTCCCATGATGAGAATGAACATGGGTATAGCTGTGAATTTACCGGTGAGGAGCTTGTCGATCTTACGGCTTCGGATATGCTCCTTGCTCTCAACGGGCTTGGTCACGGTCTCGGCACAGACCTGTGCTATATATGAGAAACGCATATCGGCGATAGCGGCTTTTCTGTCAAGCCCGCGCTCTTTCTCCATCTGAGTTGCTATGTGCTCGATAGCGTCCTTTTCGTTGTCGTCAAGCCCGAGCTGACCGATTATGAGTTCGTCGTTCTCGGCTGCTTTTGACGCGGCGAAGCGTACGGGAAGCCCTGCGCTCTCGGCATGGTCTTCTATGAGATGCCTTATGCCGTGCAGACAGCGGTGTACAGCGCCGCCGTTCGCGGATTTTCCGCAGAAATCGCGGCGTTCGGGTCTTTCCTGATAGTGCGCGACGTGTATAGCGTGATCCACAAGTTCTTCTATACCGCTGTTTTTTGCGGCGGAGATAGGAACGACCGGAACCCCGAGCATTTCCTCCATGCGGTTTACATCTATGCTTCCGCCGTTTGAGGTCAGCTCGTCCATCATATTCACCGCGACGACCATCGGTATATTCATTTCGAGAAGCTGCATAGTGAGATACAGGTTGCGCTCGATATTCGTCGCGTCAACTATGTTGATTATCGCGTGGGGCTTTTCGTCGAGTACGAAGCTTCTCGATACGATCTCTTCGCTTGTGTACGGCGACATGGAGTAGATACCGGGCAGGTCGGTTATTACCGCGTCCTTGTGTCCTTTTATCGTACCGTCTTTCCGGTCAACGGTTACACCGGGGAAGTTCCCGACGTGCTGGTTTGAGCCTGTGAGCCTGTTGAAAAGGGTTGTCTTTCCGCTGTTCTGGTTCCCGACGAGTGCGAATTTCATTACCGTTCCTTCCGGAAGCGGCTCGCCGCTGCCTTTCGGGTGGAAGCGGCCGCCTTCACCGAGACCGGGATGATCTGCTTTTTTTGACGAGCGCGAGGTCACGTTAGCCTGAATCGTGTCCGGAGCGGGGGAGACATCTATCCTTTCCGCGTCCGCGAGCCGCAGCGTGAGCTCATATCCGTGCAGTATCACGTCTATCGG
The DNA here is from genome assembly GCA_947168885.1 of uncultured Clostridia bacterium. Taxonomy (GTDB): domain Bacteria; phylum Bacillota; class Clostridia; order Oscillospirales; family Ruminococcaceae; genus Ruminiclostridium_E. The sequence goes on from CAMVNQ010000007.1 coordinate 98,401, forward strand.
GTCACCCATAGGCGCGTATTTGAGCACGGTAATGTGTGTCCCGGGGATTATGCCCATATCGAGGAGATGCTGTCGAAGCGCATCTTCACCTCCGACGTTATCCACTATGACGGATTCGCCGATCTTTGTGTCCTTAAGAGTTGACATATAATACCTTCTTTTGTTGTTAGTCTCTACTAACTATATCACAAAATCTCCGCGTTTTCAATATCTAAGTGAAAATTCGGTAAACTGCACAATATGCAGAGAAAAATCAAAGATTTTATATAGATAATTGCGTTTGTAAATTTTCGCGATTTATAGTATAATAGTATTCATATCAACGGCTTTCGTTTGCCGTACCTAAAGGGAACCTCTAAAAACCCAATTTGAGAGAAAAAGAGCTATCCACTTTATGCCGCTTTGTATGCGCGCGTCCTGCGCGCTTTTGGCGGCAATACCACGGCTTCCTGCCGTGACCGTCTGCTGCGTCAAACCTCCTAACCGGGCGCCAGCCCGGCTTCGTCGGCTTTCCTTGTATCCGACGCAGCTATCTCATTTTCTCTTTTCAAAGCGGTTTTTAGAGGTACCCTAAAAAGAGAGGAACGAAACATGGACAAAAATACTAAACCTGTTGAACGAAAGGGTTTCGGAAGCAGGATAGGCTTTATCCTTGCCGCAGCCGGTTCGGCGGTAGGACTTGGAAATATCTGGAGATTTCCGTATCTCGCTGCTAAATACGGCGGCGGTTTTTTCCTGCTTATATATCTTATACTCGCGGTAACTTTCGGTTTTACGCTTATGCTCACCGAAGTGGCGATAGGCAGACGCACCGGAAAGAGCGTTCTCGGCGCTTACAGGGCTGTTGACAAGCACTTCGGCTTTATGGGCTGGATGGCGGCGATAATCCCCGCGATAATCCTTCCGTATTATTGTGTAATAGGCGGTTGGGTGCTGAAGTACATGACCCTTTTCGTTACGGGACAGGGCACGGTCGCTAATCAGCCTGTAGCTTCGGCGGACGGAAGCTCGATCACATTTTTCGAGAGTCTTATCGGCAACTCCGCCACACCGACGCTGTTCTTCATAATTTATGTCGTTCTCAACGCTGTGGTCATTCTTCTCGGCGTACAGAAAGGAATTGAGAAGGTAAGCAAGATACTCATGCCGGTACTGTTCATACTTATCGTCGGCATAGCGATATACACGCTCACGCTTCCGGGCGCTCTTGACGGAGCTGCTTACTATCTGCTCCCGAACTTTGAGGATTTCAGCGCAGAAAAGCTGTTCAAGACAGTAGCGGCGGCATCGAGCCAGCTGTTCTATTCTATGTCGATAGCGATGGGCATACTCGTAACTTACGGCTCGTATATGCGCAAGGAAGACTCGCTTGAAGGCTCTGTCCGAAAGATCGAGATATTCGATACAGCGGTGGCGTTTCTTGCCGGTCTTATAATCATTCCGTCGGTATTTGCTTTCTCCGGCGGAGATGCCGCTTCATTAAACAAAGGTCCGGGACTTATGTTCATATCTCTTCCGCAGGTATTTGAATCCATGCCTCTCGGAGATTTCATCGGCGCGGCGTTCTTTATACTCGTTTCACTCGCGGCGCTTACGTCGTCCATATCGCTCATGGAGACAGTCGTTGCGGCAGTGATGGAGAAGTTCAGACTAAGCCGTGTCAAGGCTGTGATCGTGGTCATTGTAATAACGCTCATGCTCGGAATGCTCTCCGTTCTCGGCTATGCGGACTGGTCGGAAGTTAAGATCTTCGGTATGCAGTTCCTTGACTTCTTTGACTTTATCACGAACTCCGTTATGATGCCGATACTGGCGCTTCTGACCTGTGTACTGATAGGTTATATCGTAAAGACGAAGTACATCGAGGAGGAAGTCCTCTACGGCGAGCGGAAATTCGGCGCACGCGCACTTTATCGCATAATGATAATGTACGTCTGCCCGGTATGTATGGCAATGATCCTTGTAACACCGTTCATTACGGAAATATGATCAAATATCCACCGGCTGATCCGGTGGATATTTTTTTCGGAGATTGCAGAGCGTACGCCGTCAGCCAAGTGCTGACAGCATATTTTCCGCAAAGACGGCGTATCCCATAGCCGCGTCGTTGACGAGAACGTGTGTTACTGCGCCGATGAGTTTTCCGTCCTGCAATATCGGGCTGCCGCTCATTCCCTGAACGATGCCGCCTGTCCGGGCAAGAAGCTCCGGGTCAGTGACACGTATCGTCATATTGCGCACCGGTGAGTCGCTTCCGCGGTCGATGCTTACTATCTCGATGTCGTACTCTTCCGGCATCATACCGCCGGTCGTTGCATATATCACAGCTTTTCCCGCTTTCACTTCGTCCTTTCGTGCGACCTCGACCGGCTCGGCAAGAATAGGCGGCGTTTTACATACGCCGAACACGCCGAGATCACTGTTCAGCGTTATCGTGCCGAGCTCGACACTCGATATGAACGCGCCGCAGAGCTCGCCGGGGGAGCCCGCCGCCCCGCGGATAACATCGGTCACCGAGACTGCGGTTATCTCGCCGCTCAGAAGCGGCATACGCACCCCCGACGAAGTGTCGCTTATCCCGTGACCGAGTCCTGCGAACCTTTCCGTTTCGGGGTCGTAGAACGTCATAGTGCCTATCCCCGCGACGCTGTCCTTCGTCCACATACCAAGCCGGTATTCTCCGTCGGTCGCGGATTCAAGCGCGTTTGCGGTGAATGTGAGCTCCTCGCCGCCGCGAAGCACATCTATCGTGCAGACTGGGTCGTTCTGCACAGCCTCGCTTACGGAAAGGCTGTCGGTTATCGTGATGCCGTTGACTGCGCGGATTATATCGCCTTTGCGGATACCTGCGGCTTCCGCGGGGGACTGCTGGCTGAGCCGCCCGTTGACAGCTCCGAAGTCCGTGACTATGACACCGTCAGTTAGCATTTTGATGCCAAATGGCGTTCCGCACGCAACGACTTTCTTCCGCTCGCTTAACTCGGTGTAAGCGGCGGCGGGACGGGCTTGTGAGGATTCACCGTAAGCGGCTGTGCCTATGAAGAGCACAGACATAAGAACAGCCGCGGCTATGTTTATAATTCCCGAAATCTTATTCATTTCTGACTTCTCCTTGCGACCTCCGTGAATTTGCAGTCCGGACGGGCGAATTGATATTTTTGCGCTCGTCTGACGTGATGCAAGTTTAATATTTGCAGAACAGACCGATATATCAGTGGAAACTTTTTTCGGAGTTGTTGCAATTTTTATTGAAATGTGTTATTATATTAGTAGTATATTCAGAACGGAAAGAAACGTTCATATATTATCTATATTCTGAACGGGTTGTTTTTATGAAAGTTTTGTCAATAATCCTTAAAATAGTCGAAACCGGTATAGTCTGTATCTGGGGCGTGATCGTCGGAATCCTCTTTCCCGTATGCATTATGGCGTTCGGTGCGGAGATAGTTCCTTCGGATATAGCCGCAAGAACGGATATTATGATAGTCTGGCTGTGCGTTGCGTTCATAGGTTATGTGCTTCCCGCCGCGTTCGTTTTAGGTAAGCATTACCGCCTGGCTGCGGCTTTCTCGGTTGCCGGACTTATCGGCGTTTTTGTGCTTGACGGAATGTTCGACGCGCTCTATGCTCACGTTGAGAACAGTTCAGGTCCCGATAACCTCTATCTTCCGCTGATTTTCGCGACACTTCTTGACATATTCATTCTTGCGGTCGAGGAAAGGGCGAATATCGCGAAACTTTTTGCCGACAGCAAGGCGAAAAAAGAAGAAAAAGCACCGTCTATACTTGCAGACGGCGATGACAAGTGATGATCTTCAGAAAAGGAAAAAGATATGCAGGAAAACGAGAAAAAAAAGAAGAAATTCAGGCTTCCGCACTGGCTTCCGTTCGTGCTTTCACTAATGGGTGTTGCGGCGCTTATGATATTGTACGTAATGTTCATAGCGAACTGGCTCGGAAACTCTGTCTCGCCGCAGGAGAAGCTCACCGAGTTCGCCGAGTATGCGAAGTCCGTCAAAAGCGATATTATCGCGCTTTCGGAGTTTGAGACCGCGAAGTATGGAGCCGAAGACCGGTTAACCTATTTCATAACCAAGAACGGCGATGAACAGAAGCTCAGAGATGCTGTTTTTGTTGACGGCGCATATAACGCCGAGTCTTATTTCAGCGCTTTGACGGGGAACCGTTGTTCACGTTACTACTACACATGGTACGACCTCGAGTGTCTGATCATCTGTGACAGCGGAGGAGCTGTTCACACCGACGGTTCGCAGTACACAGCGGATATAGGAGACGGTGTCACGGCGGCTATCCGAGGTTATGAGAAGGAATAATTGCCGACAGTTACAGGGCCGTGTATCTGCGGCGGAAAAAGGAGGGCTATCATGGCACTTATACAGGACGAAGTCAGATTTCATCTGCGGATAAAAACAGGCGATGTCGGAAGGTATGTCATTCTTCCGGGCGACCCGGGAAGAGTCCCGAAGATAGCCGCGCTGCTCGATGATGCCGTTCAGGTGGCACAGAACCGTGAATACAACATCTACACCGGTTCGTTGAACGGCGAAAAGGTCAGCGTCTGCTCAACCGGTATAGGCGGTCCCTCCGCGGCGATAGCTGTCGAAGAGCTGATAATGAGCGGCTCCGACACATTTATCCGCATAGGAACGAGCGGCGGTATGGATATGAAGGTCATAGGCGGCGACCTCGTTGTCGCGAGCGGTTCGATAAGAAGCGAGGGAACGAGCAGGGAATACCTTCCGATAGAATACCCCGCCGTGCCGGATTTCGACGTTATGTGTGCGCTGAAACAGGCGGGTGACGCGCTCTCCTCAGACGAGGACGGAAACCGCTGTCATGTCGGCGTTGTACACTGCAAGGACAGTTTCTACGGTGAGATCGACCCGAACGGAGTTCCGGCTTTTGCGACTTTAGCTCCCGCGTGGGAAGCTTATGTGCGCGCAGGCTGCCTTACGAGCGAAATGGAATCCGCGGCGCTGTTCGCTGTTGCGGAAGCAAGACACGTCCGTGCCGGAGCGGTGTTCACTGCGCTCTGGAATGTGGAACGCTCGAAGAAGGGACTTCCGGATAAGGTCTGCGAATCGTCCGAGCGTGCGATAAAATGTTCTGTTGAAGCAATAAAAATTCTGATAGAAAAAGACAGAAAAGGTTAAGATTTCTGCTTATATCCGTTATCTTTCCGCGCATAATATCTTTTGCGGACATACCGCAAGTTTATATGAACGGAGAGATGAGAAATGAGTACAGAACGCGCAAACAAATGTATAGCCTGCTCGGTGACGAACTGCACACATCACTGCTGTGACAGCGATTTCTGCAGTCTTGACAGGATACAGGTCGGCACACACGAGACAGACCCCACGGTCGATCAGTGTACAGACTGTCAGTCATTCAAGATGAAATAAAATTACTATTATAATATTATCCCCTGTCGTTTGGCAGGGGATAATAATTTGGAACACTATTTTTAGTAATGTAACCGTTTGGAACAAGATATTTTACTCTTTCGTCAGTATCTAACAACCCAAAAGAGATTTATTTGTTATTATTACACAGAAGATTTTTAAATTATCTTGACATTTCGGTAGTTTTGCGATATAATGTACTTGGGTTATGGTAAACGTTACCGCGTTTTTGACCACAGATTACATAACAATGACGGGTTTGACCCGTATCATCAATTTCGTCCGCTTGACGCAAACGCGGCTGCGGCGAAGGAACGGAAGTGCCGGCGATGAAAAAAAGTAACAGTTCGCAGATATTATTCGGTGTAAGGTGTGTTCTTATTGCGCTCGTTCTTCTTTCTATCTCCGGCTCATTCATATACAATTATATTACCCAGGGAAGCATATCTCTGATAGACCTCGCAATACGCGCAGTCGGTCTTGCCTGTGGAATTGCTGTCCTGTTCTTTGAGATCAAGACGTATATGAAGCTCTATAACGAGGGTGTCCGCGAAATATACAGAGAACAGAATGTTGAGCTCGACAAGCTCGATAAGTTCAAGCAGCTCGTCAACAAGAATGAGTTCGTTTATAACTTTCAGCCTATCGTAAACGCCCGGAACGGTGAGATATTCGCTTATGAAGTGCTTATGCGCACCGCCGATGAGATAGGTTTGAAGCCGCTTGAGGTGCTGAAGTACGCAGAGATCAGCAATATGCTGTATAACGTCGAAAGAAGCACATTCTTCAACGTTCTCAAATACTATAAAGACCACCTTTCCGATTTCGGAGACAAGAAGATTTTTATCAACAGCATACCGAGCGTTATACTGCCGGATTCCGAGCTTTCAAAGCTCCAGAGCCTGTACGCCGACATCTCGGAAAATGTCGTTGTAGAAATACTCGAAAACGACGATGATGATGACAACACGATCGCAGCGTTCGATAACCTCCGTAACATACTCAACTGCAATATAGCGGTCGATGACTACGGAAGCGGCTACTCGAACGATATGAAGGTGCTCAACAACAACCCGAACTTCATAAAGATCGATATGTCGCTTATAACTTCGATAGATACCGACTCGAAGAAGCAGCTCCTCGTATCCAACCTGATAAAGTTCGGTAAGAAGTACAACATCAAGATACTTGCCGAAGGTGTTGAAACGAAGGAAGAACTCGCGAAGGTGATCGAGCTCGGAGTTGATCTGATACAGGGCTTCTATACGGCGAAACCGTCCAAGGATGTTGTGAGCGGCATCGACGAAAATATCAGGGAATTCATTTCCGAGGAGAATATACGCCTTTCAAAGCTCAATAAAGAGAACCGCTTCTATGAGGCTTATGAGGGCGAGATCATCAACCTGTTCAATCTTTCCCTTGAAAAGTTCGCGGGAGTTTATGTCCCGAGCGGAACTGTTCGTTTCCTCGGTACCAAGACCAATATCGTCGATATGGTCATAAGGACTGCCGACGGCTCCGACACCATGCTCATTTTTGAGAACGTAAACATAAAGGGTGCTACCGAGACTACGGTTCAGGTCGGCAACAACGCTAAAGCCACAGTAGTACTTGAAGGCGATAATACATTCAACAAAGAGGGTATTTACGTTCCGCCGACATCGGTACTTACGATTACAGGCGACGGTAACCTTAACATCAAGAATAACCGCAACGGCGGCGTAGGCATAGGCTCTAACTTCGAGAAGCCTTACGGTACTATCATCATTGATACGCAGGGCTCAGTTACCGTCGATTCTTCCGGCGACAAGATAGTCTGCATAGGCGGCGGAGAAAACGGTTCCGGCTCACAGATCAGGATTCTGAACGGAAATATCCACGTTACTGCACGCGGCATTTACGCGGTTGGTGTGGGAAGCGCGACCGGAGATACGGATATATGCATTGAGCGTGGAGAGCTCCATTCTCAGTGTATCGCGAACGAAGCCGTATCTGTCGGTTCAATGTTCGGAACGATCAATATCCGTATAAGCGGCTACCTTGATCTTGTAACTGACGGTGAGCGTGCAACGGGTATCGGCGTTCTCAACGGCGGAAGCGGTGCTGTCGAAATATCCGGCGGCGAGACCAATTCCGTTATCCACGGTGACATCGGAACGGCGGTCGGCTCTCTTGGCGGAAGGGTAGATGTCAACCTTATCGGCGGAAGAGTTCACGCTCATTCCGAGGGTACAAGAGTATGCGGCATAGGCGCGCTCGATGCGGGCGGTACCGTTCATATTTCCGGCGGCGTAGTAATTACCGGTGTCAAGTCCGCTGAACCTATATGGATAGGAAGCGCGGAGAAGAAGCCGATAATTACCGGCGGAAATGTAATTCTCGATAACAACGGCTCGATAACCGCGGTAAATTCTGCGGGCGAGGAACTTGTTCTCTATCGTATGAAGGGTGCTCCGTCATACAACGAGAATATCACTACCATAGAAGGAAGCTACACTTACCGCGCACAGCGCGACGAACGCTCCGGCGAACTGTGTGTGTACGTCCCGGAACGCGTGCGTGAGCGCATAGCCCGTAATATGGCAATGAATACAGAGGCTCAGAATAATAACAGTTTTCAGATGATGAGCGGCTGATGACAAAAAATAACCGCCTTCGGGAAGTGTGAACCGAAGGCGGTTTTATTATGGGTTTTTAGAGGTTCCCTTATGTTTCAGTTTTTCAGGCTCTGGAGTGGAGCAGGGATGTGTCCGCCGCGGCTTATAAACTTCGCAGGGGAGAATCTGTTGACCGGCATTACCGGACCGCTTCCGAACAGACCGCCGAATTCAAGCGTTTCGCCCTCTTTCATTCCAATAGCGGGGATAACACGGACAGCGGTCGTTTTGCTGTTTACCATGCCTATTGCCGCTTCATCGGCGATGATAGCGGAGATGACATCATCCGGAGTATCGCCCGGAATTACGATCATATCGAGACCAACGGAGCATACCGCTGTCATGGCTTCAAGCTTTTCAAGCCGCAGCGAACCCGCATTCACCGCGTCTATCATACCTGCGTCCTCCGAAACCGGGATAAATGCGCCCGAAAGTCCGCCTACGCGTGAGGAAGCCATTACGCCGCCCTTCTTTACCGCGTCGTTGAGCAGAGCGAGTGCGGCTGTTGTTCCGTAGGCACCGCAGCTTTCAAGTCCGATCTCTTCGAGGATGTGGGCTACCGAGTCGCCGACCGCGGGAGTGGGTGCAAGCGACAGATCAACGATACCGAACGGAACGCCGAGTATCTTGCTTGCTTCTGTGCCGACGAGCTGACCCATGCGAGTTACCTTAAATGCAGTCTTCTTGATCGTATCTGCGATCTCGTCTATCGTCGCGTCAGGCATTTTTGCGATAGCGGCTCTTACAACGCCGGGTCCGCTTACGCCGACATTTATAACGCAGTCCGCTTCACCGACACCGTGGAAAGCGCCCGCCATGAACGGGTTATCCTCGACCGCATTGCAGAACACGACTATCTTTGCTGCGCCGAAGCAGTGGTCTTTGGCAGTAGCTTCGCTTGCCTGCTTTATGATCTTACCCATAAGTGCGACGGCGTTCATATTGATACCGGCGCGTGTCGAACCGACGTTTACGGACGAGCAAACTTTCGTGGTCGTTGAAAGAGCTTCGGGAATGCTTTCGATGAGTTCTTTGTCACCTGCGGAGAAGCCCTTGTGTACAAGTGCCGAGTAACCGCCGACATAATTTACGCCGGTCTCGTCGGCTACCTTCTGGAGCGTCTGAGCGAACTTCACGGGGCTGCCTTTAGTTGCCGCCGCGAGCATAGCTATCGGAGTAACGGAAAGGCGCTTGTTGATGATCGGGATACCGTAGCGCTTTTCGATGTCTTCGCCGGTCTTTACATGGTTGCAGGCAAGACGCATCATCTTGTCATAGACTTTGGTGCACGCCTTGTCTATGTCGCTGTCGATACAGTCGAGAAGGCTGATACCCATGGTTATTGTACGGATATCGAGGTTTTCCTCCTGTATCATCTTTATCGTTTCGAGAATATCATTTGAATTTAAAATCATTTCTGTATGATCCCTTTACTTTGTTTTTGATTTTGTCCCTTTCACCGCATGAGGCGGTGTAAAGAACACGGTCATATACGGTGCATAGCATTGAATATGTCTTCGTGCATAACGTGGATCTGAAGACCCATTTCCTCGCCGGCTTTGGTAAGCTTATCCGCAAGCTCGGTGTAGTGATCCTCGCACTTCGTGATGTCGATAAGCATCGTCATAGCAAAAAGGTCCTGCATTATCGTCTGTGTAACGTCCATGACGTTCGCGTTCGCTTCCGCACATATCGTGCATATCTTCGCAAGGATACCTACCGTGTCCTTGCCTATTACCGCAACTACTGCTCTCATACTGTTATTTCCTTTCGTTCGGGATTTTTCTGTTTCTGCGGGGATAAAGACCGGCTTTATCTGCTGTATGCATTCGCTTTGCTGTCGGCAGGTGAAATGCGGCAGTCCTGACCCGCAAATTACAATTACAGCAATTATTATACTATATTTTTTCAAAAAAGTAAAGATTTTTATGGACAAAATTTGAAAAATATAGTATAATAGACATAATGGTTTATGAAATGGCGGTGAGAAGAGTTGATACCCTTTGATCTTCATACGCACTGCACTCTGTCTTTTGACGGTAAAAGCAGCGCGGAGGATATGGTAAGGCGAGCCGCAGAGCTCGGGGTAAAGCATTACGCCCTTACCGACCACGTTGATCTCGGTGACCATGCTGACCCCGATTTTGACCTCGAAGCCACGGTAAGCGGCGCGAAAAAGCTGCTCCCCGCGCTGCGGGAAAAGTACGCGGACAGCATAGACCTGCTGTACGGTGTCGAGCTCGGACAGTTCGTCCACGCGCCGGAGCTTGCGAAAAAGCTGCTCTCGGAGAACGATTATGACTTCGTTATCGGCTCAACGCACAATATCCGCGGATATGATGATTTCTATTTCCTCGATTATAAAGAATATGACCCGTTCAGGCTTCTCGGAACGTATTTCGACGAGCTTCTTGAAAGCGCCGAGACAGCGGATTTCGACGTTATGGGGCATATCACCTACCCGCTGCGCTATATCACCGGCGATTTCGGCATAAATGTCGATCTTTCGCAGTACGCACCCATAATCGACGAGATTCTGCGTGCTCTTATAAAACGCGGCAGGGGCATAGAGATAAACACGTCCGGACTTCGCCAGAAGTTCGGAAGGATATTCCCCGACGAGTGGATAGTAAAGCGTTACCGCGAGCTTGGCGGCTTGATACTCACGATAGGCTCCGATGCGCACTGCACCGACGATCTCGGAAAGGGAATAGACGAGGGTATAGCGGTGGCGAAGGCTGCCGGTTTTGACAGGATAGCAATATTCAAATACAGAAAGCCAACATTTATCAGAATATAGAAAGGAAGAATAACTATGAACAAGCTTGTTGAACTTTTAAGAAAAAACGCGCGGCTTACGAACGACGAGCTCGCGGTGATGCTCGGCAAGACGCCCGCAGAGATCGAGAAGGAGATAACCGACCTTGAAAATCAGGGTCTCGTTATCGGCTATTCAGCCGTAATCAACGAGGAAGAAGCTGACCGCAACTGCGTGACAGCGTTCATCGAGATCAAGGTTACTCCGCTCGCAGAACACGGCTACAATGAGATAGCAACTATGCTCGCGCAGTACAAGGAGGTCGATTCCGTCTATCTGATGAGCGGTTCTTTCGACCTGTCGGTCACTATCCGCGGCACCAACCTCCGTGAAGTCGCACTTTTTGTCTCTGATAAGCTCGCGCCTATCGAGGGCGTCCTCTCGACGACCACGCACTTCATACTCCGCCGCTACAAGGAGAAGGGAATTGAGTTCCCGCTTGTCGAGGACGACGAAAGGGGTATGGTGGGTCCGTGATGAACTACGAAGAAATACTTTCAAAGAAAACTCAGGCGATAAAGTTCTCCGGTATCCGTAAGTTTTTCGATATTGCCGCTTCCGTAAAGGACGTTATCAGCCTTTCCGTCGGTGAGCCCGATTTCAAGACCCCGTTCATTATCCGAAAGGAAGCTATACGCACTCTTGAAAAGGGTAAGACCGCCTATACCTCGAATGCCGGTCTCGATACGCTGAGAGGCGCTATTGCCGGCTATCTGAACGAGACTATCGGCGTCGAGTACGACCCGAAGCATGAGATCATCGTGACTGTCGGTGGCTCGGAGGCTATCGACGCGGCATTCCGTGCTATCCTCGATCCGGGCGACGAAGTCCTTGTATGTGAGCCGAGCTTTGTATGCTATGACCCGCTTATCCGTCTTGCGGACGGTATTCCCGTACCTATCGAGACGAAACAGGAGGATAAGTTCAAACTCACACCCGAGCTGCTTCTCGCGAAGATTACACCAAAAACGAAGGTGCTCGTTCTGCCTTTCCCGAATAACCCCACCGGTGCGGTAATGCGCAGGGACGACCTTGAAAAGATTGCGGAAGTGCTTCGTGACAAGAACATCATCGTTCTTTCCGACGAGATATATTCCGAGCTGACATACGGCGATGTGAAGCACGTTTCCATTTCCGAGCTCGACGGTATGCGCGAGCGCACTATCGTAATAAACGGCTTCTCGAAGGCTTTCGCAATGACGGGCTGGAGACTCGGCTTTGCCGCAGGTCCCGCGCCGATAATCACACAGATGCTCAAGATACACCAGTACGGCATCATGAGTGCTCCGACAGTGAGCCAGTATGCCGCAGTGACCGCGCTTCGTGAATGTCGTGAGGACATCGACTATATGGTCGGCGAGTATGATATGCGCAGAAAGCTCATCGTCAACGGCTTCAACGAAATGGGACTTGAATGCTTCGAGCCCGAGGGCGCGTTCTACGTTTTCCCGTGTATCAAGTCCACCGGACTTTCATCACAGGAGTTCTGCCTGAAGCTCATTGAGCAGAAGAAAGTCGCTGTCGTACCGGGCGATGCGTTCGGTGAGTGCGGTGAGGGCTATATCCGCGTAAGCTATGCGTATTCTATAAACCATATACTGCTCGCGCTGAAGCGTATCAAGGAGTTCATAAATGAGCTTGACCGTTAAAGCTTACGCGAAGATAAATCTCTGGCTCGACATAACAGGGCGGCGCAGCGACGGCTATCACACGCTCAACACCGTCATGCGGCGCATAGACCTGTACGACGACGTAGTGATCACTACCCGCTCGGGAAGCGACATCACCGTTTCGTGCAGTTCCCCCGATATCCCGTCTGACGAGCGGAACATAGCCTATAAGGCGGCTGCCGCGTTCATTTCCGGCACGCAAAAGAACATAAGTGTGGATATACGCATAAATAAGCGCATCCCTGTCGGTGCGGGACTCGGCGGTTCAAGCGCTGACGGCGCGGCTGTGCTCATTGCGCTCAACGAACTGTACGGACGCAGGTTTGATACCGAAGAACTCTGTCGTATAGGCGCGCGGCTCGGTGCAGACGTTCCTTTCTGCATAACAGGAGGAACAGCGCGCTGTACCGGTATAGGTGAAATAACAGAACCCTTGACGTGTTCGGATTTCGCGGCTCTTATTGCCGTACCGCCTTTCGCGTGCCTTACGGCAAAGGCGTATAAGCAGTACGACGTGTCTCCGATACCGGAGAAGTCGGGATTTGACGCATACTGTAACAGCATCGGCAGCAGCCTTTCATCGCTTGCAGGCGGTGTGTACAACGTGTTCGAGACGCTTTATGACGACGACAGGATAACCGCTCTCAAAGACAGCCTTATCGCTGCGGGAGCACTCGGTGCGTGCATGAGCGGGAGCGGCAGCGCGGTGTTCGGAATATTCCCCGATATTGAAAGCGCGAAGTCTGCTTCGGAAAAGCTTGACTGCAAAACAAAATTCGCTGTCGAAGCAATTTAGGTATTGCAATTTCTTTAGAGTTATGCTATAATAATTTTTTGTGCAGGAGGACTGTGTTATGATAGTTGTTCACAATCATCTTGGCGGTATCGAGTTCACAAGATCGTTCTTTGTCTCGCTCATCGCAAACACGACAACAAGTTGTTTCGGCGTTTCGGCTATGAACGCTTCAACTCCTTCGGAAAGGTTTGCCGAGCTTGTCCCGTTCGTAGGGAAGCTGTTTGACATCAACAAAGGTGTCGATGTCCGTATAAAGAACAGCAAGGTCTGCATAGGCATACATATCTCCGTTATGTACGGCGTTAATGTTTCGGCTGTTGTAGCGAGCATCAAGAATAAGCTCCGTTACGCTGTCGAGGAGCAGACAAGGCTGTCTGTTGACAAGATCGACGTTTATATCGACGGACTTACTAACTAATGCATTATTCATAATGGATGTGTTGCTTCACGCCGATTTCTGAATCGTGACAAGTGAGTTATCTTGTGCGTTGAAAGATGAATTGTGCATTGAAAAAGGTGGCAATATGAAAGATACGCTTTTCGTATATTACTCTCTTGAGGGTAATACAGAGTTCGCTGCGCAGACAGCAGCAGCTGCTGCTGAAATGGACGTAGAACGGCTCATACCCGTTAAGGAGCCTCCGAAAAAGGGCTTCGGAAAGTTCTTCTGGGGCGGACAGAGTGTTGTTATGCATCATACGCCGGAGCTCGAACAGCTTAAATTCGATGCGTCGGCTTACAAGAACATAATCTTCGGTTTTCCGGTATGGGCAAGCTCATATCCGCCGGCAATAGCGACTTACCTCAAATTCCATAAGCCGGAAGGGAAGAACTGCTGGATAATTGCCTGTTCGGCGGGCGGGAACGCAGTCAAGGCAATCAGAAAGATAACCGACGCTCTCGAAGGCAACACTGTCGTCGATACGCTGAGCCTTCAGGATCCCGCTCATGACAAAGAGAAAAACGCAAAGATCATAACCGGATTCATCAATAAGAATTTCGGCAAAAGCGAAGAATGAATAATGCTACTGCTTTGCAGTATCTTTATATCTGCACGGTATCCCTGTGATACTGCGCGAAGCCAATAAAAGTCTTTCGGACGAGAAGATGGATTCGGGAGAGGGGAGACCCTTTCTTCAGAAATAGTCTCTCTTCACCGAGCAAAGGAAGTGTTGATTTGGAGATCAGCGGTAAGCTGCTGCGTGACGGTATTATCTCCGGTGCGCACAACATCATAAACAACAGGAACAGGGTGGACGAACTTAACGTCTTTCCGGTGCCGGACGGTGATACCGGAACGAATATGTCCATGACCATAGGAAATGCTCTTACGGAGCTTACATCTATGGAAGACGACGTTACGGTGGCTACGGTCTCGGATACGGCGGCGTCGGCTATGCTGCGCGGCGCAAGAGGAAACTCGGGCGTTATTCTGTCTCTTCTGTTCAGAGGTATATCAAAAGGTCTTAAAGACAAGGCGACCGCTTCCGGTGCGGAATTCGCGGCAGCTCTCGAACTCGGCGTAAAGGCGGCATATAAGTCTGTTATGAAGCCTACCGAGGGTACTGTACTGACTGTATCCCGCGAGGCTTCCGAAGCCGCAGTGAAGAAAGCCGGTACTACCGACGACATTGTTGAGATCTTTACGGCTCTTATCGAAGCGGGTGAAGAGTCGCTCGCGAGAACGCCCGAACTTCTTCCGGCTCTCAAGAAAGCCGGCGTTGTCGATTCCGGTGCAATGGGCTTTCTCCTTATCTTCAAGGGAATTTACAGCGTCATCAAGGGTGACGGCATTATCGAGAACCTCGAAGCCGAAGAACAGAAGCGCGAGATCGCTATCGTAAGCAAAAATGCTGCCGGAACCTATGAGACAGACATAAAGTTCACATATTGTACAGAATACATAGTCAACAAGAAAGAGGGCTGTGCAGACGCAACAATGCTGCGCGCGTACCTTGAGAGCATCGGTGACAGCGTAGTTGTTGTTGACGACGACAGCATCATCAAGATACACGTTCATACCGATCACCCGGGTCTCGCTTTTGAGAAGGGACTTACGTTCGGCTATCTCACGAATATGAAGATCGAAAATATGCGTGAGCAGCACAAGACCCAGAAAAAGAAAGCTGCAAACGAATCAAAGAGCAGACCTGTTCCGGTAAAGCCCGAGAAGGAAATAGGATTTGTTGCAGTAGCAAGCGGCGCGGGAATAGAAGCTCTGTTCACCGATCTCGGTGTTGACAGCATCGTCCGCGGCGGTCAGACCTCGAATCCTTCGACCGAGGACATTCTCGACGCGGTAATGGCTACGCCCGCAAAGAATGTTTTCGTTCTTCCGAATAACAAGAATATCATACTCGCTGCCGAGCAGGCGGTAAAGCTTGCCGACAGAAAGGTCATAGTTCTCCAGTCCCGTTCTGTTCCGCAGGGTATCACGGCTATGCTCACGTTTGACCCCGACCTTTCCGTCAAGGAGAACAGCGTCAATATGACTGCCGCTCTCGATAACGTCGGCACTGGTCTTGTAACTTACGCTGTGCGTGACAGTGTAGTCGGCGACCGCAAGATAAAGAACGGCGACATTCTCGGAATGGAGAACGGAAAGCTCAACGTTGTCGGAAGCGAGATCTCCAAGGTGCTTTACAAGGTTACGAAGCATCTCGTCAACAACAGCAGCTCTTACGTCACAGTAATATACGGCTCGGACGTTTCGGACGAGGACGCAGAGAATGCGTTCGGCTATCTGAAGCAGAAGCTCGGTGATAATGTCGAGTTCTCTCTCGTCAACGGCGGACAGCCGGTGTACTACTACATGGTATCGGTAGAATAGCCGCGGGCGCGCGGCGGCGAATCCGTCTCGACTCTCTATATAGTACGAATTTTCTGCCTCGCAGCCGTAAGTCTCATAAATTTCAGATTTGTGCTATTAGCCGCGGACTGCACGATGCAGTGACAGTTGTTGCCAAGGGCGCGCACGACGCGCGCAAATATAGCAACAACGAAAACGCAGCGGCGGCGAATCCGTCCCGACTCTCTATATTGGACGAATTTTCTGCCTCGCAGCCGTAAGTCTCATAAATATCAGATTTGTGCTATTAGCCGTGGATTTTATAAAATAACAGCAGACCCGACGGTCTGCTGTTTATTTTTGAACATTGATAAAAAACACAAAATCAGACATTTACAATGGAAAAAACTATTGAAATTGATATAAAAGTATGTTATAATATAATAAATATGTGGTCTGCGGCATAACTTTCCGCACTGCAGATATTTTTTGGATAAGGACGTGATGATATGCCAAAAATAAATATACGGGAAGCTCAGATAACCGATCTCGACGATCTTCTAATGCTTTATTCGGTGCTTTATGGTAGTATTGTTCTCAAACGTGACAAGGAAATGGATAAGATATGGAGCCATATGCTAACAGATCAGTATTATCATATCATCGTTGCGGAAGAGGACGGAAAGATAGTATCGACCTGTACCTGCGTTATTATCCAGAATATTACGTTTGAACACAGACCTTACGCTATAATAGATAATATAGTTACACAGAGTGAATACAGAGCACAGGGCCTCGCGACTGCGTGTCTTCAGGAAGCTAAGCGTTTTGCAGAGAACGCAGGCTGCTTCAAGATAACGCTTTCAACATCGTCGCGGCTGCCTTCTACGCATAAGTTCTATGAAAAGCTCGGATATAACAAGGAAGGGCTCACTGCGTTCACACAGTGGCTCGATTGAGGTAAATGAATGGCTGAAAATATAAAAACGATCTCAGACAACCGACAGGTGCGTCATGAGTATTTCATTCTCGAAAGCATCGAAGCAGGTATAGAGCTCACCGGTA
Source organism: uncultured Clostridia bacterium (assembly GCA_947168885.1). Taxonomy (GTDB): domain Bacteria; phylum Bacillota; class Clostridia; order Oscillospirales; family Ruminococcaceae; genus Ruminiclostridium_E. The sequence continues at coordinate 115,621 of CAMVNQ010000007.1, forward strand.
CAGAGGTCAAGTCGATAAGACAGGGCGGTGTGAATCTGCGTGATTCGTGGATAGAAATATCCGACGGTGAGGCGTATGTCAAGCAGATGCACATTTCACCCTATGAAAAGGGAAATATATTCAACAAAGACCCGCTGCGCGAAAGGCGGCTTCTTATGCACAAGCGCGAGATACTCCGCCTTTTCGGTCAGGTCAGACAGGGCGGGCTTACGCTTATCCCCGTGTCGCTGTACTTCAAGGGAAGCCGCGTGAAAATGCAGGTCGGTCTGTGCAAGGGCAAAAAGCTTTACGATAAGCGCGCGTCAATGGCAGAGCGCGACGCTAAGCGCACGATAGACCGTGAGATAAAGGAGCGCAACAGATGAAAAGACTGATTGCAGTTCTTCTCTGTGCGCTTTTCCTTTTCTGCTTCGGTATTACTGCTTCGGCTCTCGGAAGTGAGTTCACGCTTACGCCGGAGACTGTGACAGAGCTTGGCTGCGGGAGTCTCGAATATCTGTCGGAGCAGAAGATATACCACTTTACCGGCCGTGACAGCGCGCAGGTCGAAATTCCGGTATCCGGCGGCATATACGCCTACGTTATTGCCGGCGGCTATCACAGCGAATCGAACGGTGTCACGGATAACGGCGTGAACTGTGTCTGTTCGCTTAATATTATGTTGTTGGACGAGAACGGAGAACAGGTAATATCACCGGATCTTGGTTCTCCTGTGATCTGTATTCCTGCGGACGGAGCTTTTCACCGCTGGAGCATAGGGAACGATGAAATGTACGCGGGGCTTCCGGAAAATGTGAAAAGTGTTAAGCTTACTGTCTCGGGTGAAAACAACACCGCATATATCAAGTCGCTGTACATAAGCTCAAGCGACACACAGGCGCGTGATATGTCTGCGCTGAAATGGGAAGTCAATCATCTCGGCAACATAGACGCGCAGACAGGCACTATGCAGCGTATCGTGATGATCGGGTTTATATGTCTGGTCGCGGCGGTAATGATGATTTTCGCGAAAGTGCGCGGAAAGTACAAGAAAGGAAAATGAACATGGAACTTACAATGAAGATCGAAGGAATGATGTGTCCGCACTGCGAGGCATCGGTCAAGAAAGCTCTCGAAGCGATACCGACAGTCATTGAGGCTGTACCGAGCCACGAGAGGGGAGAGGCGTTGGTAAAACTCTCCGCTGAAACAGATTTCGATGTGCTCAAAAAAGCAGTCGAGGAGCTGGACTATAAAGTAGTTGGATAAAACAAAGCCTTTTGTATGACTTAAAGTCTGAACTGCCCCATTTTGTGCGCAAAGCACAAAATGGGGCAGTTCATTTATTTTTTATAGGAGCGCTCTTGTTGTTTTTATCTGTCAATTTGCCTCAGTCAGCCAGCACGAAAGTGAAACGTGCTTGTTGTCCCATGTGGCGGTATAGGTAAAGTCGCCGTCGGAAGTGCCGGAGATGCGCGGACTTCTTTCAAAGATTATCGTGTTGATGAATTTCGAGTTCACGTCATATACCTTGATCTTGAAAATGTCGGGATCTTCAAGGTCGCGGCGCAGTGTCGTCATCAGTACAAACCGGCTTGAACAGCTTCCGTCGTCGTTTTCCCAGAGTATCTTCGTGACGATAGGTGTTCCGGTCGCGAGTATGTTCCTTACCTTGCTGAAATCTTCCTCGCTGTTTAGCCGGAAGCTATCTCCCGAATCGCGGAACGTCTCATAATAATGTATTGCGCGAAGCATTTCATAGTCGTTCTCGCTGTATTTCTGCCGCATAGTGGATGCTGTGTGGTTCGGGACGAGTATCTCTGCTTTCTGCCAGTCCGTACCTGCGTCGGTGTAGGGAATGTCGATCTTGAACCAGCCTTTGTCCTGTGAATCGCGTGCATCGTCGGGGAGCACTTTAAGCGTGTCGCCGCCGCATAAGAAGTTGAGGTATGTGTCGGGTTTTGTCCACTTCTCCTGCATAGTCTGGAGAATCACCTTGCGAAGCGGTTCGCTTGTGTTTATCGTAGTGCCCTCGAATGTGTAGGAGATCTTTTCTTCCTCGTTTTCGCCCGAGTTCTTGACTCCGCCGCGGAACCAGTCTCTCGCGAGCATCACCATTCCGAAGTCAAGCGTATCGTTTGTTTTTGACTTGAAGTTGCCGAAGCTGAATCCGTTGAAATCAGGGTCAAAACCGGTGTCGAAGAGCGTGTAGCTGTCGGGTTTGCCGTCGAAGTCATCATCGACAATGTCGTCTTCCATTGACGCGATCATCGTCGAGTAAAGACCCTCAAGTATCTTTGCTTCCGAGATAGGGTAGTAGCTTCCGCCGGTGGCGCTCGCTATTCTCGTGAGAAGGTCGGTATCTACCTCGTCTCCGAGACCTATTGTCATTATTGTTACGTTCTTCGCCTTTGCGAGCCTTATGATCTCAGTCCTGGTATATCCCGCCGTGTCTGTGGAGATACCGTCTGTAAGCAGGACGATGATGTTTCTCTCCGATCTCATTTCATCTGTGAAAGACTCAAGTCCGAGCATCAGAGCACGCTCAACGCTTGTGCCGTCGAAACCCGCACCGAGCTTTCTTATACGGTTGATAGCGGAAAGAACATTCGACTTGTTCGGGTCGAACTCACAGAGCGTTTTGAAATCGTATGTGAATACCGAGATTGAGAATTTAACACTGTTGTCCAGCGCGAGTGCGAAATTATTCGCGAACACGAGCCGCTTGAAATCCACGTCGTTCTCGTTCGATGTTGACTGAACGGATTTCGGGTACATGGAACCGGAGTTGTCTATAAGCAGATGAACATTCATCTGTGCGCTGTTATAGGCTTCGGCTGATGTATGGATAACGTTCTCCGCGCCGAGCACATAAACGCCGTTGCCTGTGAGTGTGCAGGACATCTTTCCCTCGCCGTGGGTCGCATTTACGGGTTCGTATCTCTTCGTGTAAGGGTCGAATCTGTATATCATCAGGTCGGGTTCTTTGATGCCCGACATAGTCAGCATTTCTTTATCGTAGCTGAATATAAGCTCGGCACTGTCGAATGGTGTGTCCATGTGGAATTCATACGGTGCGGTGAGAGCGCCCGCGTTCGACGCAACGGAATTGAGCGTGAGCTTGTCGATAGTTGCGCCGTAGATGTCGGCGGTTCCCTTAACAGTCACCTGACCCTCAGCAAAAGGTATCGTGCGGGTGAACTTACGGTCTGCGTCCTTCGTGACACCGTCGGAGATAAGCGAGAGCGGGTCAAGTCCCGCACGCACTTCAATACCGTCCTTTATTCCGTCGCCGTCGGAATCGGCGTTGCGGGGTTCGGTACCGTACTTCACCTCGTCGCTGTCGATGATGCCGTCGCTGTCGGTGTCGGGCGTGATGACACCGGTTTTCAGAACGATCTCGTTTGCGTTGGAGATGCCGTCGTCATCATAGTCAGCGTCGGCTTTTAGCTCTTCGACCGTATTGTACGTATCGGGGTAGAATTTGTTGAAGTTGTATTTGAGAGCAGCCGCCTTGTTGTCCTCGTTTGCCTTTACCGCAAGATAGATAAGGATTCCGCCGAGAATAACGATCACTGCGGCGACAGATATTATCACTGCCTTTGCCTTGTTATCGAGCCCGGCGGATCTGCTTCCGAAAGCCATATATCCAAACATCCCTTCCGTAAGATTACTGTATTGCGTGCATCCTGCGCGCATCTAACCATTCTTATTATACCATAAATATGCGGAAAGGTCAACGGAATTTGCATCCATTGACCTTATTTCGGCATATCGCATATCATTGATTGTGCATTTTAACGGGGCAAAGCGTTAACCGTCAGGTTGCCGGAACCGGAACGCGGTTCTGAACCCCTTTTTATTCGGTAACAGCTTTTTCTTTGCGTTTTTTCTTTACTTTTTCTCTGACAGCCTGTGCAGCAAAATAGATACCTATAAGGACCCATACGCAGATCAACGATATTATCAGAGCCTTCGCGCCGTCGGGAAGCTCGCCGAGTTCCGCTTTTCCCTCCGCCGAGATGCTGTCGAGACGGTAGAGCGATGCCGTGCTGTCATAGAGCTTTTCGATGTACGCTTCATCTACCGTTTCTTTGCGGCGCGTCGATTTCGCTACAGCCTCGATAAGCTGTCCGGCAGCATCACGAAGCGAAGCAGAACCGTTGAACACGGGTGTGATGAACGTGTTGTCAATGTTGTCAAGAAGAAGTTTCGTAGCGTCTATCTTTACGCTGTAATGCTCACCGTTGTCGGTTCCGCCGAGCGCGAGATACTCCTTGTATTCCGCGGACTCGTGAGCCTTATACGTTACCGGGATATACCCCTCTGTCTTTGCGTAGGGTATCTGTACGCCGTTCGTTAGTAGGAACTGGGTGAACAGCCAAGACGCGAGGACTTCCTGGGGGTCGTCCTTGTTGAATACGCACACCGACGGACCCTGTGAGATCATCTGCGGGTGAGCGGTGTCGTACTGCGGTACAGGCTTCACAACTGTCTCGAACTCGATGATCGAGTCTTCGGCTATGTCGTGATGCGTCGCGTGGCTTCCCATCCACGTTGCTCCAGCGGTAGAGTCGACAGCGAAGATACATTGTCCAGCATTAAGGAAGTTTCCGGGGTAGCTCGATATTTTGAATGTCGAGAACGCGCCCTTTTTAACGTGGTCGGAAACGGTATAGAGTATCTGTTTCGTCTCGTCATTGAAGATGCCGATGTTGCCCGCGCTGTCGGAATACCCCGCGCCGAGCTGCTTTAACATCTGTATCATCATATTGTCGGTGGATTTGTATATGAACGGTATCATAACTTTCTGACCGTTTATTCTGAACGTACCGTCGTCGTTCTTTTCGGTCGCCGCGTCCGAGACTTCCCAGATGAAATCCCACGTCAGAACGTCGGGGATAGTGTAGCCGAGCTTCTCGACCATATCCTTGTTGATGTAGCAGGCTTCGGTCGAGCGCATATACGGCAGAGCGTAGTGCTGACCGGAAAGGATACATTCGTCAAGATATTTCGGTATAACTTCGCTGTATGTCGGAGCGTCGAACTTCACCGCGCTTCCGCCGAAACCGTACTTCGCGTCAGACATGAGCGCATCGAGCGGAACAACAGTGTTCTCACCGGTCATATATGTCGCGATGTGGTCGGGGTAGGTGATGCAGACGTTCGGCGTGGTCTTTGTCGGAATATTCGTGATAACGTCGTTGTAGATCTTGCCGTAGTCGGTATAAAGCCGCATATCGACAGTGACGTTCGGATAGTAAGACTGGAAATCCTCGATAGCCTTGCGGTAGATGTCGGTCTGGGTTCGGTTGGTGTCGTTCTTCGCCCAGAACGTTATATTTATGCTTCTGCTTTCGTCGAGCTCCGCGGGAACGGAAAATTCCGCGGTCTTACGCGAACCGTGACAGCCCGACACAGTAAGTGCGGTAACGGCTGCACACAAAGCGGCGGCGATACGTTTCTTATTTCTCATCCCTTTGTACCTCCGCGCGAAACGCCCTCCATGATCTTCTTTCTGAATATGATGAAAAGCACGATGAGGGGCAGAGATATAACGACGACCGCGGCCATCATAGCCGGAATATTTTCGCGGCCGAAGCCGTTTTCGCGTATCTCCTGAATGCCGTTTGATACGAGGAAGTACGCTTCGTCGTCGGTGATAAGACGCGGCCAGACATAGGAGTTCCAGCACTCGATCACCTTTAATATCACTATCGTGATAATCGTCGGCTTGCATATCGGTATCATGACTTTAAGCAGGTATTTCATATCGCTCGTGCCGTCAACTTTTGCGGCTTTATAGAGCTCGTCGGGTATCTGCTCGAAGTTTTCTTTGAGAAGATAGATGTAGAATACCGAAGTGACCGAGGGAAGGATAAGACCGCTGAACGTGTTGCGAAGTCCCATATCCGTAATGGTCTGGAAGTTCGTGATTATCACCAGCTCGTTCGGTATCATCATAAGCGCGAGGAAAAGCGTGAATACGATGTTCTTTCCGCGGAAATCGAGACGCGAGAAAGCGAATGCCGCGGGAACGATAACTATGAGCATGACCGCCGTCGTGATAACGGTGAAAATGAACGTGTTTAAAAAGTACTGCGCAAGGTTCACGGCAGTGAACGCTTCCGCGAAATTCTCGAATGTAGGCGCGAGTGTAAAGAATTCCGGTACGTATTCAGAGTTGTACGAGCCGTAGCTCTTCACCGATGTGAGTAACATCCAGTAAAACGGGAATATTACCATTATCGCCCACACAGAGAGCAATATATAGATCAGTACAGTGAGGATATGTTTTCTGACTTTCATAAGAGTCCCTCTTTAGTTTATGATGCAAAAAATTTGCATTATGGAATAGTCAATAGTGAACTTTTTTCTTGCTTATCATGAGATTGATGACGGTGATAGTAAGAACAATGACGAAGAGGATGATCGCCGCTGCGGACGCATAGGACGGATAACCGCCGCTGTCACCGTAGAGCATATCGTAGATGTAGCCGACAATCGTGTTCATTCCCGCGGCATTAAGGTCGGTTCCGAAGAGAGCAACCGAGTCGCTGTACGCTTTGAACGCGCCGATAAAACCTGTAATAACAAGATAGAATATCATGGGTGAGATCATCGGAAGCGTTATCTTCGTGAACATTCTCCAGCGCGACGTTCCGTCGATACGCGCGGCTTTGTAGTATGTGTCGCTTACCGACGCGAGGGCGCTCGTAAGTATGAGCACCTTGAACGGAAGCACTATCCATATCGTGTAGAAGCACAGTACAAACATCTTCGCCCAGTACGGTCCGTCAATGAAATCAACGCTCTCTCCGCCGAACATATTTATCAGTATGTTCACAAGTCCGTCGGAATAGGCGGTCTTTTTGAAGAGTATCATGAATACAAGTCCGACCGCGAGTGTGTTCGTTACATACGGCAGGAAATATATCGTCTGGAATGCCATACGCAGCTTCTTTATCGAATTGAGCGCAAGGGAGATCAGAAGTGCGAAACCGGTCGAAAGCGGCACTGTTATGATAACGAGAATGAACGTGTTCCTGAGCGCCTGCATGAAATACGGGTCGTGCAGAACATATTCATAGTTGTATGTACCCGTTCCGAAATATGTCTGCGAAGCGGAATTATAGCCCTCCTCGAACGAATAGACGAATACGTCTATAAGCGGGTAGAGCATGAACACTCCGAGAAAAATTATCGCGGGAAGAAGATACAGCCACGCTTTGAAGCTATTCTTTTTCATAGGTTCTCCTTATTTGCCGGAAGCGGGGTAGATGCGTTCTTCCGTCTCCTTGTCAAAAATATACACCTTGCCCGGCTTGAGTGAGAAGCGTATATCTCCGCTGTCTCTGTCCGGTGCGTCCTCAGAGCTTACGATAGCGCGTATCGACTCGCCCTCGAAAGCGTAGTGATGTGATATGATGCTCGTGTCGCGTCCCATGACCTCAACTCCGCGGAGCTTGCATTTCAGACCGCCGTTATCGTCGGGGATAAATCCTTCGGGGCGAACGCCGACATAGACTTTTCTGTCATCGACACCGTTTATCGGCAGAACATCGTCGTCGCCGATAAAGAGCCGCCCTTTCTTAACCGAGCCGACAAACACATTTATTGCGGGTGTTCCGAGGAACTTCGCCACAAAAAGATTCGTCGGGTCGTCGTAAACAGTCTGCGGCTTGTCCACCTGCTGTATCACACCGTCCTTCATCACAACTATCACGTCGGAGATGCTCATGGCTTCTTCCTGGTCGTGGGTGACGAATACCGTAGTGATACCGGTCTCGCGCTGGATACGGCGTATTTCCTCGCGCGTGTGGAGTCTCAGTCTCGCGTCGAGGTTTGAGAGCGGCTCATCGAGAAGCAGGACTCTCGGTCTTTTGACAAGTGCGCGCGCAATAGCGACACGCTGCTGCTGACCGCCGGAGAGTTCGCTCGGCTTGCGCTCAAGAAGCCCGTCTATCTGCACGAGTTTTGCGGCTTCCTCGGCTTTGCTTCGCATCTGTTCCTTCGAGAGCTTCTTGTTTCCCTTAAGGTTTTCAAGAGGGAAGGTTATATTCTGCAATACCGTTAAGTGCGGGTAAAGCGCATAGCTCTGAAAAACGAGACCGACACCGCGAAGTTCCGGCGGAATATCGGTCACATCGTCGTCGTCAAAGAATATCTTTCCTTCGCTCGGAGTCTCAAGTCCCGATATAAGGTTTAGAGCCGTGCTCTTACCGCAGCCCGAAGGTCCGAGAAGACCGACAAGTTTTCCGTCGGGTATCTCGATATTGAAATCATTTACCGCGATAACATCGGGCTTGTTTTTTGTGCGGTTCGGGAACCGCTTTGTGAGATGTTCAAGCTTTATTTTCATAAGAGCTCCTTATAAATCAGTTTTACTTTTGTGTATTTTCTGTTCTTACGAAGTAATGACGGGCGAGAGAACGTGAAAGTCCGTCGAGACCGGGGTAGAGAATACGCTCGCTTATGTTGAACTGGTCGAGCATATCGCGCACAGCCCAGCGTATGTCCTTGCTTATTATGTATTTCATCGTGTGCTCGGTGTGCTTTTCGAGGAAATCCTCTATATCGGTTATGCCGGACGGGATTATCGAGAAGAACGAGTACTGATTGATGATGCGCTGATCGACGGAGGGCGGCTCGATGTTTACGAACGCTTCCGAGCCCATATCAATGTCGTACTGGTCGATGCTGTCAACGATAGATGTGAGCGTATCGACGGAAAAGACGAACGAGCCCTGGCGCTTCAGAGCTGCACGGTAGCGGCTCGGAAGGTTTCTGTTTGCCGCCTGCATATCGAAGCGCCAGACTACACAGTCGCGCTTGTCGAGCTTGTCGAAGTTGCTCTCGGTGCAGGAGAAGTGCAGAGCAATAAGCGGGGAATAAGTCCAGTCGAGAAGCCGCGTCGGAAGCCCGTGGTGCTGACCTATCATCATCTGCTTCCAGACAGACGTGCTTATGGACGGGTCTTCTATGCAGGCATACTTGCTGAAATTACGGAGCACCGAGCTTTCGAGCTCTTTATGCAGGTGCTTGCAGTTGAGCCGCAGACTTGTGGTGAGAGTGTAGTTTGCGTCGGGCATACCGCGGTAGAAATACGGGCTCCGCACGCGCTTGATATCGGGATTGAACTTCTGCTCGGAAATGAGCTTCATGACTTCGTCGATGCTGTTTATTCTTACTGTTTCTATCATAGTATCACTTGTCTCCGTTTATCATGAATTACATTTGTATTATATCACTTTATTGCGGAGAAGTCAAGTTTCGGGAAAGAAAAAGCGCCCCGCTGCGGTATGTTGCCGCAGCGGGGCAAATGAGCTTTATCAGTCAAGCTCGTAAGGCAGGAGTTTAATAAGCTTTTCGTTATCGACGATGCCGTTGAGAAGGCTTACTATCTGTGCTCTTTCGGTTTCGTTCTCAGGGAGGTAGTGCTTGAACGTGATCTTTATGTCTTTCACATCAGGTTTTGCGTAGCCGAGTACGGAAAGAGCGTTCGCGATCAGTGCGAGCCTTATTTTTAGCCCCTCGGCAAAGTAGCGCTCCTTTATCTTCGTTATCTGCTCGAAAGCGAGAAGCTTATACTTCATCGCAACGCCCGAACTGTTGCCGGAAAAGCTCTCGTCGGTAAGGCAGGGAACACCGCTGAACTTGTGTATGTCGGTTTCTATCGAGCGGCGGAGTATATCGACGGACGCTTCGTCGAACTGCCGTGTGAGCCACTTCGCGTCTCCGGTATCGTCCATTGTCATGATACCGTATTTCTTTATCGCGCGGAATGTCTCGCTTTCTTCCTCGGCCGTGTCGCCGAGAATCTGTCCTTTGATTATGAGAAGCGCGTTTACGAACTGTTCCTTGTCGTTGATACGGTCGGACTGGAGAGTGTTGTACGCGTCGATGAGCGAGATGACCTGCTCAAAGTCGCCCTGTCTGTTCCAGTTGTTGTAGTACTCGATTATCGGAACGCCGCCGAAGTAATGCTCGTATGGCTGTGAGGTCTTTGTGACGGAAAATCCCGCGGAGACGATGAACTCGCGCACAGATGTCCTGTCGCAGAGATAGACCCTGTATCCCGAAGGATAGCCGTCGTTCTCGCCAAGCGGCATATAGTAAACGCCGAACACGGGCTCCTGCTTCACGGTGTCGTCATACACGACAAAAGCGCTGCGCGGGTCGAGGCTCGCGAGCATTATCTTACCCTCGTTCGTGAGATAAAGCATCTCGTAGGACACTCCGAAGATCGAACCGAACCGTGCAAGGTCTATGTCCTGCGTGTCGCTGTCGGCATACGCGAGAATGTCCTTTATCATCGAGATGTCCTTTCCGGAGCGGCTCTCGTACTTAACGGGCGACCCGAGAAAATATCCAGTAGCGCAGTCCGTGATATACTTCGCGTGGTTGCAGACGAGCCTGTTGTTTGCGCCGGATTTGTCCTTCGTTCGGTCGAGAATCGCGTGCTCTCCGATATAATAGCTGTAAAGCTTGTCGTATTTTTCGTTTTCGATGATATGTCTGCGAATGAATTTCACCGCAAGTTTTGGTGTTATTTTAGTGTTTTCGGGTATTGTGAACATAGTTTTCCTTTCATAAAAAAGTTTCTCTCCCCGCCGCCGGCGGAGAAAGAAACGACCGTTTGGTTTTCAGATCCCAAGATATTTTCTGTCGAGGTGTCCGACGGTCTTTCGTGCATAGTGTTCTTCAAGCGCGTATCTGACAGCGTCGATCGTGTGGTTGTCGCGGTCGGGATAACCGCTTCTGAACCCGCCGTTCCCGTCGCTTACAAGCTTGTATCCGGTGAACTCCCGCGCCGCGTTCGGACAGCGCAGCGGGTCTATGACTATCGCGTCGAGATCGCATAACCGACGTATGCCGTACTCGACAGAGCCTTGTCCCTTTTTCGCGGGGCGTATGTTAAGTCCGCGGCTGCGAAGCTCGTCGTTAGAGCGCGGTTCGGCGCTGTCCGCTGTAATTACGGACTGCTTTACGCCGAACTTGTTTATCCCCGCGACCACCTCGTCAAATCGCGCGCCGTGCTTCCAGAACTCCTCGAAGATGTACAGCTTCCTGCCTTCCGAAGCGACCGCGATATACACAAACGGATCCGCGCCGAAACCCCAGTCTATTCCGCGGTAAATACGGTCGAATTTCTGCACCTGACCGGCGTTTATCGGCTGAAGCTTCACGTTCGTGAAAACCTCAGCGCCGGTACCGGTGATCTCACCGAGATACTCGTTCGCGTAGCGCCGCGGGTCTGAGCTTTTCAGATACTCCGCTTCCGCAAGAAAAGCTTCCCCGAGCCATTCACGCGGTACGTCACGATAGTCGCTCCTGTGAACGAGCCTGTCTTTGCGGGGCTTGGCGAACTCTGTGTTTATCCAGCTCGCCGCAGAGCGCGGGGGATTGTAAGTGTAGAAGACAAAAAAACTGCCGCCCCCTCTCATGAGCGACTGGTTTATCATGTCTGTCTCTTCAATTCCCGCGAACTCGTCGGCTTCTTCGTACCAGATGAACTTCATATAGCCCGACGACATTGTGACGGATTTGAACTTACGCGGGTCGTCGGCTCCGCGGAAGATGATGCGCTGTCCGGTCGGACGATATACAAGCTCGGGAATGCTCACGCGGCTGTCCCATAAGTCGGCGGCGCCGAGCTTTTCTATCGCCCAGATAAGCTGCTCAAAAACCGATTCCCTGAGATTTTTTCCGATCTTTCGTATCGCACAGCCGTTAGCGTTTTTGTCCGCCATGATGCCGCGTATGATCTCAAGGCTCACGAATGATGATTTACAGCTCCCACGTCCGCCGCAAAGCGCATAGTGCGTATGTGCGCTTTCCCCGATGTCGCGGTGGACGCTGTGAAATGACGGCGCGATAAGGTCAAGGAAGTTTATCCGGTTTGGTTCCGTCATAGATTATGACCCGCGGGAGCTCGTCGGTTTCCTCGTCCTTTCCCTCAAGACCGAGATACCGTCCGAGTCTGAAAGCCGCGCCGATGCGGTCTTTCTCACCGAGCTCCTCATTACGCATGACACTTGTGAGAAAAGTAAGTATCTCTTCTTTGTCGGCGATCTTTGTTTTTCGTGCATTTGCCATTTACTGCTCCTTTCGTTTTATTCGCGGAATGAACAGCTAAGCAGTTGTTTTCCGCAAAAGATAAGACCTATGCGTTTCCGCACAGGTCTATGATAGCAGTATAGCATGATTTATGAGGACATTCAAGGACATTTGAGGACATAAATCGTTTATTCGTTCACAAGTTTCCTGAAATGGTCGCCGCGTTCCTCGAAATTTTTGTAAAAACCGTAGCTTGCGGCGGCGGGGGAGAGCAGGCACAGCTTCTTTGTCACCTTTTTGGCGTGTCCGACTGCGTCCGCAAGGTCGGCTGCGCGGTAAATGCTGCGCTTGCTGCGGTCAAGCTCCGGTTCGATCTTATGACCGCTGTCGGGGAGAAGTATCACGTTCGCTATATCCGATGCGTTGAGAAAATCAATAAGCTCGGTGTAGTCGATACCCCTGTCCATTCCGCCGATTATTATAGTATCGACCGCCGCGAATGCGCGTACAGCCGCGATAGCGGTACTGGGGCAGGTGCTTATGCTGTCGTTGATGTAGGTAACTCCGTCTATCACGCCGACGTTCTCGAGCCTGTGGCGAAGACCGTCGAACGTGCTCACCGCAGCGGATATATCATCGTCACGGCAGCCGCACATCTGCGCGATATGCATAGCTATCCCGATATTGTACAGGTTGTGCCGCCCGAGAAGTTTAGTCTTTATATCGTACTTGCTGCCGCAGATGTTTACTTTGTCTCCGTCAACGAAAATGTCGGCTTCTTCATCGAGAGAAGCTGTGATGACACGGGACATCACATTCTCGGGCTCGAGCGACTTGTTGACTATGAGCGTGTCCTCCGCGGTCTGGAATTTATAGATGTTTTCCTTTGCTTTACGGTACGCGTCAAAGCCGGTATAGTGGTCGAGGTGCTCCTCGAAGAGATTGAGATACACCGCGATGTCAGGTGATGCCTGAACGTATTCGAGCTGGTGACAGGACATCTCGCAGACGATTATCGTGTCGTCCGTGAGCTCGTCGATGCAGTCAAGCGGCGGCACACCGATATTTCCGATGAGAAGCGCGTTCTTTCCGCAGTGCACAAGTATGTGGTGCGTAAGCGACGAGGTCGTTGATTTGCCTTTCGTTCCGGTTATGCCGATGATCCTGTTTTCACAGTACCGCAGAAGCAGGTCGGTCTGGCTCGTTATCTTTGCTTTTACTCCGGCTGAAACGCTGTCGAAAAGCGCTATACCGGGGGCTTTCATTATCACGTCGAAATCGTTCAGACAGCCGAGATAATCCTCGCCGGAGATTATTTTTATGCCTTCTGTCTCGGGGCAGGAAACGTCGTTCCTGTCAGCGACGGTGATCTTGCAGTCAAACTTTTTCAGCAGTTTCAGCGTTGATCTTCCCTCGCGCCCGAACCCGAGAACAAGCACGTTCTTTCCGTTGAAAAAGCCGCGGAGGCCTTCGTATAATCCGTTCATTTATCGCCTTTCAGCAGCCCGATAAGCTCGTCGGGAACGAAGTTGTCTTCGTCGAAAAAGTCGTCGAGCGGTATCGGTTCGCTGCGTTTTTTGTCCTTGTATTTCGCGAGAAGCACCGGCATCTTCATACCCTCGCGGCGCTTTATAGCGCGGTCGAGTGCAAGCTGTATCTCGGCGCGTGTACCGACACACTCGAACGGTTTGTCGAGGTCGGGATCTTCGAGGGCGTTGAAAAGCTGCTCATGCTTCGGGTCGTCGAGCATATCCACGCCGAATATCTTCACAAGCTCGTCGTCGTCGAGGAACGCCGCGAGCATCATGTAAACATACAGGCACTTCGCGCAGTTACAGCACCACTCGTCCTTTTTCGAGCCTGCGTTGCAGCTCCGGAACACCGGAAAATATTTCGGGTACTGCACGAATCTCCCGGCTATCTGCCATTCCGTCCACGGACGCAGTAAGCTGAAATACTGCGGTTCGGCGAGAAGCCATTTTTCGCAGTATTCACGGAAATCGCGCTCGAAGCCGGTGCTCTTGCTGTATTGGTGATTTACTCCCGTGCCGCTGACGTTGCCTTCGTTTGCGCTGCTCTCATTCGAGAGCGCGACATATTTCCGTCCGGTAAGCACAGCCGCAAGATAAGACGAGAACGCCGTTATCGCCGAGAACGGCGTGTGGCCGTTGAGCCAGCCGTCCGCGTTTCTGCGCAGAAGCTCGGGGTGTATAGTCCGCGAGAATCCGATTATCCGCTCGTCGGTGTAACCCGCCGTGTGTGCGCAGTCAAGCGTGGTTTTGCGCGGATTTATGATATAGCAGTAATTATCCGGCTGCATATCTTTCAGCAATTCAAGTGTCACGATGCTGTCTTTTCCGCCGCCGACGGGTATGACAGCGCCTTTCCTGCTTCCCGCGAAAATATCCGTGAAGCGGGGAAGAGCTGTATTATCGCACTCGATCTTCATAAAGCTGTCGAAATCGGTGTCGATGCCGTTACGGTAGAAAAACTCGCCGAGACCGCCGAAATAAAGCTTCCTGAACCACTGTATCTGTTCGTCGCAGAGAGCGCCGCACTGCACCTTAACGAGCGGCGGACAGGCGCATTTCCAGTAGCTCACGAGTTCGACCATACCTATCGAAAAAACGATGTATTCGTAAAGTTTCCTGTCAAAGTCTTTCGGTATTTCAAGCCCGCCGAGTTTCCATTCCGGTGTGAATTCGTACTCACCTATCGAGAACTGGAACGAGAAGCCGTCGTCTGTGATCGTGTAGCTATGATAAATAAATTCGGGATATTTTTCGCGAAGTTCTGAGAATTTATCCAATTTCATACCAGCTTTCCGAGAATTTTGAACAATTTATCCGCGTATCTTGATTGATTCGGAAGGTCATTCGCCCTGCCTTTGGGCTGGGGTTCAACGCTTATGTTAAGTTCCCTTTGCTGACCCATGTCGTCAATGAAGCTGAGTTCCGCGGCGTAAATTCCGGTGGACTGTGTCTTATGCAGTTCTCCGTAAATAAGCGACGTGAGCATATATATTTCTGTCGTGCTTGTATTTGCATCAAAACGGTACAGTATCATTCTGCCCTTGCTTGTTATCGTAATGTACGCATATTCACTTGTCGCGTGGGTCATGCGCTTTACCTGCTTGCTGACCATAGCGAAAACGGGGCAGAGGCTTTTTTCGTCTTCCCTGAGCAGAGGACGAAGCGAGTTCATCATAGCTGTTTCGTTTACATCCATAGCTTTTACCCTCCAATAACTTTCATAAAAGCATTGTGCATTTATGAAGCTTCGTTTCAGCAAAATCCTCCGTCAACACCGAGGACCTGTGCTGTAGTGAATGTGTTCTGCTCGAAGAAGCGTGCTGCGTGCGCAACGTCTTCCGGCTTACCGATACGCATGAGCGGTGTAGCGTCTATAAGCTCCTGCATTTCCTCGTCGGAAAGGTGCGCGTTCATAGGGCTTTCTATCACACCGGGCGCTATGCAGTTCACGCGGATACCGGACGGCCCGAGCTCCTTTGCAAGCGCTTTCGTGAAACCTATGATGCCCGCCTTGGCTGCGGAATATGCTACTTCGCAGGACGCGCCGTAAACTCCCCACACCGAGGAAATGTTTATAACGCAGCCTGCCTTACGGTGTATCATACCGCGCGCTGCTTCCCGCGTGAGGCGCATAGCCGAGACCAGATCGATCTCGGTCATACGATGAAGCTCCTCGTCCGTCATGTCACCGAAAAGCTTTATCATAGCTATACCCGCATTGTTGATGAGAAGTGTGCATTCGTTCATATACGGGTCAAGCGCGGTCATCTGTGCCGCGTCGGAAAGGTCACAGCACACGGGGACAGCGCCCGTATCTTTCGCAAGAGCGTCTGCCTTGTCCTTGTTCTTCAGATAGGTGAAAACCACTCTGTGATCTGTCGAAAACTCTTTTACGAGAGCGGAACCGATAGCTCCCGTTCCGCCCGTTATTATCGCGGTCTTCATATAATTATATTATCCTCCGCGCGTAGGTTATGCCTTCTCTATCACGAGTTTATCGTCTTCCGCTCTTATCTTTATGAGCTCCGGAGTCAACGCGCCGCTGTTTATCACAAGGTCTGCGATGCTGTCGTCAACTTCCTCGCGGATAACGCGGAGAATGTCGCGTCCGCCGTACTTTCCGCCGTGAGCTTTATGAGCGATATACTTATATGCGGAATCGTCGATCTCAAGCTTTGTTCCGTTCTCGGCAAGCGCTTTCGCCGTGTCGTCGAGCTGGAGCTTCGCGATAGAAGCATAGTGCTCCTCCGTGAGCGGCGAAAATACAATAACATCATCGACACGCCCGAGAAATTCGGGGCGTAAGAACTGGCGCAGGGCTTTCATTGCCTTCTCTTTCGAGAGGTCGCCGGTCGTCTTGCCGAAGCCCATTCCCGACTCGCCTGTGGACGAGCCCGCGTTCGATGTCATACAGATTATCGTGTTCTCGAAGTTGACCTTCTTGCCGTGTGAATCGGTTATCCTGCCCTCGTCGAGTATCTGTAAAAGGATATTCATAACGTCGGGATGCGCCTTTTCGATCTCGTCGAAAAGTATCACAGAGTACGGTCTTCTGCGCACCTTTTCCGTGAGCTGTCCCGCGTCATCGAAACCGACATATCCCGGAGGCGAGCCGATTATTTTCGAGACGCTGTGCTGCTCCATATATTCGGACATATCGAGTCTTATGAGCGGGTCAACACCACTGAAAAGTTCTTCCGAGAGCACCTTTACGAGCTGCGTTTTTCCAACACCGGTAGGTCCGACGAATATGAACGACGCGGGTCTGCGTTTTGTCGTAAGGTTAACGCGTGAGCGCTTTATCGCCTTCGCTACCTTTTCGCAGGCTTCGTCCTGTCCGATTATCTTTTCTTTCAGAATGTTCTCAAGCTTTGCTATCTTCGAGAACTCGGTCTCCATTATCTTCTGCGCGGGAATGCCTGTCCACATCTCGATTACTTTCGAGATGTCCTCCGCGGTGAGATGTACCTCGGCTATTAGCGGTTCAAGACGCGCTATCTCTTCCGCAAGCTTTGCCTTTTCTGTCTTTACCTCGGCGAGCTTGGCATAGTCCGGCTCTTTCTCGCTTGCAAGCTCTTCCTCGAAGATGTCAAGCTCCTTCTGTTTCTTCATGCACTTTTCGTAAGCGGTGAGATCTTCGCTCTTTATGCTCGCGCAGGCGCAGGATTCGTCAAGAAGGTCAATCGCCTTGTCGGGAAGGTATCTGTCTGTGATATATCTTTCAGAGAGCGTTACGCAGGGCATTATCATATCGTCGCCGATCTTTACGCGGTGATGTTCTTCATAGTATCCCTTTATCCCGCGGAGAAGCTCGGCGGTCTCGTCTATCGACGGCTCGTTTACTGTAACGGGCTGGAAGCGGCGTTCAAGCGCACTGTCCTTTTCGATGTGCTTGCGGTACTCGTTGAACGTCGTAGCACCGATTACCTGCAATTCACCGCGGGAAAGAGCGGGCTTGAACATATTAGCGGCGTTCATGGTACCTTCGCTGTCGCCTGTGCCGACGAGATTATGGACCTCGTCGATGAAGATAATGATATTTCCGAGAGCCTTTATCTCGTCAATGAGGGCTTTTACACGGCTCTCGAACTGACCGCGGAACTGAGTTCCCGCAACGAGCGCAGTAAGGTCGAGCAGGTAAAGCTCCTTGCCCTGCAGTCTGAACGGAACGTTGCCGTCCGCGAGACGCTGGGCAATTCCCTCGGCGATAGCGGTCTTGCCGACACCGGGCTCACCAATGAGACAGGGGTTGTTCTTTGAGCGGCGCGAGAGTATCTGTATAACGCGTTCGATCTCCTTGTCGCGTCCGACTATGCGGTCAAGCTTGCCGTTCTTCGCCTTTTCCGTGATATTCGTGCAGAAGGTGTTGAGGTACTTGCGTTTTTTTGCCTGCGCCTTTTTCTTTTCCTCGGCTTTTCTGCGCTTCGCTTCAGCCTTATCCTCGGAAGAATTGCCGGAGCTTTCTTTCTGTGCGCCGGAAGCGGCATCGCTCGGTTTTGCGGCAAAGAAGCGCTCGAAGAATGCGGGCATGGTGCCGCCCTCTTTGAAGCCGTCAACAGCTTCGTCGTCCTCATCGTCCTCGTCGTCAATTTCGTCGATGTCCTCATCGTCAAGGTCGTCATACTCGTCGATGTCGCCGTCGTCGTATTCCGAGTTCTCCATAGGCGCGTTAAGGAAAGGCATATTTGACAAATTATCTATGTCCATATCCGATACGCCGAGCTGTTTAAGATACTCGTTCACCTGGGGAATATCGAGCTCCTTCGCGCATTTCAGGCAGTAGCCGTTCTCAAATTTCTGTGTGCCGTTCATACCCGACATAAAAACTACCGCGGGTCGTTTGTGGCATCTTGAACACATCAGATCCATATCTGTGTTCTCCTTTCTTAGTGCGGACGTTACTGAAACTTTGTCCGTGATTTGTATTTGTTACGTTCATCACCCGAGAAGGGTCAGCGGGTCGAACGAGTAAATGTGTCTGAATATAAGTGTCCTTTCGATAGTCGTTTCGTTGATGAATACGAGCGAGTTGCCCCATATCGAGATAACGAGCCGTATCAGCATACATATAACTATCAGAGCTATCGCCGCTTCCGCGACACCGAGGACAGCACCGATAACTCCGTTTACCGACGAGATTATCGGGATCTTGTTGATTATCTTCGAGGCGTTCGCGATTATGTTGAGTAACAGCGCCACGATCGAAAAGACCAGTATAAATACTATCACTTTAAGCGGTATCAGCACCATAGGCTCAACTATGTCGTCCATGATCCTTTCGCCGAGAGTACCGCCCGCCATGGTTATTATCGAAACGGTCATTGTATATACCGCGTCCGTGCTTCCCGCAGACAGGCTGTTTCCGAGACCTTTGAGGGAAGGGGAGACGGTGTCCGCAAATTTGTTTCCGACATCAGCGAAAGCCATGAAAATGTCGCCGGAAGTCAGATTCGTCGCTATGATGTGCGAGAGAACGATGTTACCGAGTCCGTACTTCTTTATCTCATACTCGGTGAGTGTTATGTGCCCCGCTTTGACGAGCGACCAGTCGAAATCGTGTCCTATGCCGAACCCGGAAAGATCAGCCTGATCTATACCCGTTTCGGTAAGGTCGGCGGAAGACAGATCGAGCAGAGCTGTTCCTCTGTCGTCGAAATCAATTTTTATCTCCGAAAGATAATTGTCGCCGATCTTCGTTTTCATCATATCGGTCTTTGAGAGCCCGGAGATCATTTCGTGGTCGATAGTGCTTCCGAGCCTGTCTTCCATATACGACTCGACCTTGTCGCGTATGAACGAGTCATATACCTTATCCGAGATCGGTCCGCAGGCAGCGAACGCGACGATGAACGCCACTATCGCCGAGACCGCGCTTATGAGCACGGCGACAGCGCCTCTTTTCGCTGCTCTGAATACCACCGCCGCAGTTATTGCAAGCACGGCAATATCAAAGAACCAGAAAAATTCACTTCCCATTTGAAAACTCCCTGAACTTTATTAAATGCGTAATGCATAATGCATAATCCGGTGTCGGCCTTGCCGACGGTTCTGAATTGTGACAAGACTTATAGTCCCGTTCACATTTAGAGGTTCCCTTTAGTTTGTTGTGTTATTCTTTGCTCTCCGCGTCCGCTATACTTACACTGTTCACTGTCTCGTATCCGAGCATGATAACGTCGCTTCCTATCTTTACAAAATCGGTGTAGTCATCATCGGTGACATGAATGACGTTCTCGTTTATAAGACCGGTATCGAATACTTTGAGTCTGGCGCCGTCAAGAACGTAGATGCCGTCAGCGTCGGAATAAACGCAGGAAGCCGCTGCCGAAACAATTGTCTGTGCGGTAGCCTCTGCCTTGTTGTTGAACACGGTAAGCACGTTTCTGTTCGCGGAAATGTCGTTATACTGCAAAAGCGCAATATCGCCGTTGATGTAGAAATGTCTGAGCTGTCCGGAGTAAGCATAGCTGTTGTTCAGCTCACCGCTTCGGCTGTCTATTGAGATGACGCTGTTGTCGCAGACCGCAATAACGTTGTCGTTGTCCGCGAACATACCGCAGGGAAGGCTTCCGCTGCGGACGGTGCATTTCCATATATGATTCTCGGTTGAGAATATCGAGAATTTATAGAAGTTTGTGATAATATCTCCATGGCTTGCGCTAAGCGTCGCAACGACAATATGATTTCCGTCGCCGACGGAGCATACGCTCATAACGTTCTCGTCAGCAAACTTTTTCGTGTACTTCCAGTTGCCGCCGTCGTCATAGATATAAAGCACGTTCGAGTATCTTTTGGATTCGGTAACTATCGCTGCAAGACCGTCGTTTCCGATTGAAGAGTAAACTATCTTGTCCTCGACCGAGTTCTGATATATAAGACTTGATTTGCTGTAAACGGAGAAGTTTGTCCCCGCCTTGTCGAAAAGCATTATGCGCTTTTCGCTTGTCGCCTGCTGCGGGTGGCTGTAGCCGTGTTTAAGAGCGTATAGCTGAGCCCCGGATCTGTCATAAGTATAAAGATATGTGTCGTTAAGAAGCGAGAAATTGCTTCCGAAACGCATTATCGAATTATTTCCGCTTCCGGTGAGCTCGATAGGGTAGCCGACCGAAAGGGTGGTTTTGGTCTCGATCTTTGAAGCTATACCTCTCAGAGGTTCAAAGATAGTGTCCGCATTTATCCATACAACAGCAATCAGAGTAATTACGACAAGTATGATTATGAGCTGCACGAGATGCTTGCTGTGCTTATTCTTTTTTCTAACTTTACCGAGATCGACGTTCTTCGGCTTCTGGCTTTTTTCTGTTTTACCCGTTGCCTGTGCAAGATCCGGCACCTTCATATTACTCACCCCACTTATTCAGTGCATCTTCCGATGCACAAAACACACTCACTTTGTCACGATCCGGATATTCTCCTCGCGGCGGATAAATCCGTTGTGAATTGTGCATTCTCTCAAAGATGATATATCACCTTTGAAAGGTAAAGTCCCTGCGGCGGGATAGTTACTCCGGCACCGCATCTGTTTCCGGAGGCAAGAAGCTCCGGAATGTCATCTTCCGTCCGCTTGCCCTCGTTTATATAGATAAGCGTTCCGACCATTATCCGCACCATATTGTGCAGGAAACCGTCTCCGCTCACTTTGAAACTCACTTTGTCGCCGTCTCGTGTCACGCCGAAGCCGAACACTGTACGAACCGTCGTTTCGAGATGCTCCTTCGCTTCCGCCTTACAGAAAGCGCCGAAATCGTGCTTCCCGACGAATAGCTTTGCCGCTTTGTCGAGCCGCTTCTCGTCGAGAGGGTAGGGATAGTGCAGCGCGAGTTTGCTTCCGAAAACGTCGCGAACCGGCGATGTGTTCACGATATAGACGTATTCCTTTCCGAGTGCCGAGAAACGTGCGTGAAAATCCTCGTCCGCTTCTTCGCAGCCGATAACTGCAATGTCGTCGGGAAGAAGCCCGTTCATAGCTTTGATAAGCCCGCTGCATGGTATCGCGTTTTCCGTCCTGACGGTTATGAAGAATTCTCGCGCGTGGACTCCCGCGTCCGTGCGCGAGCAGCCGTGGGCAGTTATCTTCTCGCCGAGGATACGGCTCATCGTGTCCTCAAAGACCTGCTGAACGGTTATGTTATTGTCTTGTCTCTGCCAGCCGTGATAGGCGGCACCGTTATAGCTTATACAAATTTTAAGATTACGCATGATTTATGTCTTTCGTTATATTTCAGAAGACAATGTTATTCACGATCACCATTCCGAGTACGCAGAGCGTGAGGGCTGTCGCGAAGAAGTCGAGTTTCGTCGCTTTAAGGACACGAAGTTTCGTGCGCCCCTCGCCGCCTTTGTAACAACGGCACTCCATAGCTGTCGCAAGCTCGTTCGCACGCTTGAATGAGTTCACGAAAAGCGGTATGAGTATCGGTGTCATAGCCTTTGCACGCTTGATTATACCGCCTGTGTCGAGTGACGCTCCGCGTGCTTTCTGCGCCATCATTATCTTGTTCGTTTCCTCTATCAGCGTCGGTATGAACCGGAGCGCTATCGTCATCATCATAGCAAGCTCATGAACAGGGAAGTGTATCTTCTTCAGAGGTGAGAAAAGGCTCTCAAGCGCGTCTGTGAGCACTATCGGAGATGTCGTGTAGGTAAGGAGCGACATACCGATAATAAGGAAAACTATGCGCAGCATCATGAATATTGATGTCTGAATGCCTTTCCAGTATATCGAGATTACCCAGAACGCAACGAGAGGGTCGCCCTCGTCCTTCACAAATATAAGGTTCAGCACCGCGGTGAAAATTATGATCGGAAGCACCGGCTTCAGGCTTTTCAGTATCATACGGAAGCTTATCCCCGATGCCGCGTAAACCATTGTGATGAACGCGCACGCTATTCCAAGCCCCCAGAAGTTCTGCGCCACGAAAAGTATCACGACAAACACGGTTACAAGCACTATCTTGAACCGGCTGTCCATACGGTGTATGACCGACTTTCCGGGGAAGAACTGACCTATCGTAATATCATTAAGCATTTATTATCTCCAGTATTCTTTCTTTTGCTCTTTCGACTGTATATATGTCCTTTCCTATGTCCATGTCGTTGTCCGCGAGGATATGCGAGAGACGCGAGATCTGCGGTATCCCGAGACCTATCTGCTGAAGCTCCTTTGTCCTGCTGAACACGGTATCGGTGTCCTCGTAGCAGAAAAGCCGCCCGTGGTTCATAACGAGTATCTTTTCCGCGTACTTTACTATATCTTCCATGGAATGTGATACGAGCAGTATCGTTGTTCCCGAATTTTTATGGTATTCGCTGATCTCGTCGAGCACAGTGTCGCGTCCCTTGGGGTCAAGTCCCGCGGCAGGCTCGTCAAGTATCAGTACTTCCGGCTTCATGGCGATTACCCCTGCGAGGGCCACACGCCGCTTCTGACCGCCTGATAGGTCGAACGGCGAACGTTCGAGAAGCTCGTCCGGAAGCCCCATTGTCTTAGCCGCTTCACGCACAGCCTTGTCGGTCTCTTCTTCCGAAAGTCCCATATTCTTCGGTCCGAACGCAATATCCTTATAGACCGTTTCCTCGAAGAGCTGATATTCTGCGTACTGGAAAACAAGTCCTGCGAGGAAGCGTACCGCGCGTATGTCCGCGCCCTTTTCCCAGATGTTTTTTCCTGCTATGATAACTTCGCCGGAGGTCGGTTTCAGAAGTCCGTTAAGGTGCTGTATGAGCGTTGATTTTCCGCTTCCCGTGTGACCTATGACACCGACGAACTGTCCCTTTTTGATGCTTACGTTCACATTGTCCACAGCGGTCGCCTCAAACGGCGTTCCGACGCTGTACTTGTATGTGAGATTTCTGACCTCCGCGATGTAAGGTGTGCTGTCATTGTCGGCTCTATCCGCTTTTTTCGCTGTTTCGCGGAGCTTTACGTGCGGGAGTTTCAGAAGCTCCTCCGCACATTCCTCCTCGGTGAGCGTGTTCACAGGCACATCAATCCCGTGTTTCCTGAGACCGTACATAAGCTCTGTCACCTGCGGTACATCGAGCGAGTGGGCTTTAAGCTCATCTACTTGCGCAAAGACCTCTTTCGGAGTCCCGTCCATAACTATCACGCCGTCGTCCATTACGATCACGCGGTGCGCCTGAACGGCTTCGTCCATATAGTGCGTGATGAGAATTATCGTAACACCCTGTTCGTTGAGCATCTTTATCGTATGCATAACTTCCGAGCGTCCTCGCGGGTCAAGCATTGCTGTCGGTTCGTCAAGAACGATGCAGTCCGGTCTCATAGCGAGCACGCCGGCTATTGCAACACGCTGTTTCTGACCGCCTGAGAGCTGGTGAGGTGAGTGTTCACGGTAATCGTACATATTCACGGCCCGTAATGCATCGTCAACGCGCCTGCGTATCTCCTCGGTCTGAACGCCGAGGTTTTCGAGCGCGAAAGCTACGTCCTCTTCAACAACCGTGGCTACGAGCTGGTTATCGGGGTTCTGGAATACCATACCGACATTCTGTCGTATGTCGAATATACGTTCTTCATCAGAAGCGTCGATACCGTTGACGAGAACCTGTCCCGATGTCGCGGTAAGTATGCCGTTGAAGTGCTTGGCGAGCGTGGATTTCCCGCACCCGTTATGACCGAGAACAGCGAGAAACTGACCCTTAGGCACTTCGAGGTCTATACCTTTAAGCACCTTGTTGGCACCGGTGACATTTCCGTCGTCGTCGTAAGTTTTATATTCAAATTCTAACTTTTTTACTTCTATTATGTTTTCCATTGTCTTTCATTTGTTCCTGTTTTCCGTTCCGGCGGAATAAATTTTTATATAAACTTTGCTATCGCCGTATTCCCGCACGGTATCGGAAGCCCTGTTCTCTCTACCGGAAGTCCGATTTCCTCTGCGGTTATCTCGGCTTTGTAACTCTTTCCGACAGTCATTCTGAGCAGGTAAGCCATTACCGACGGGGAAAGACCTGTGGTATAGCTGTTGAGCAGTACGAACAGAGGCTTGTCCGAAAGCACCGCTGTGCAGCGCTCCATAAGCTCATAGATGCAGTCTTCGAGCTTCCAGAGCTCACCGTTCGTTCCGCGGCCGTAGCTCGGCGGGTCGAGGATTATGCCGTCATAGCGGTTCCCGCGCTTTATCTCCCGCCCGAGGAATTTCATCGCATCGTCGGTTATCCAGCGTATCGGCTTGTCCGAAAGTCCGGAGAGCCGCGCGTTCTCCTTGCCCCATTCGACCATGTTCTTCACAGCGTCGAGGTGACAGACTTTCGCGCCTGCCGCAGCACACGCGAGGGTAGCTCCGCCGGTATAGGCGAAAAGGTTCAGAACGTTTATCTCTCTGCCCGCGCCGCGGATAAGCTCACCGCAAAGATCCCAGTTGACCGCCTGTTCGGGGAAAAGTCCCGTGTGCTTGAAGCCGGTTGGTTTCACAAGGAACGTGAGATCGCCGTACTTTATCTGCCAGCTTTCGGGAAGCTTCTTACGGTAGTCCCAGCTTCCTCCGCCGCTCGATGAACGGTTGTACTTCGCGTCCGCGCTTTCCCATTCCGGGGAAGGGGAGGTATTTTTCCATATTATCTGCGGGTCGGGGCGGATGAGGGTGACATTTCCCCATTTTTCCAGCCTGTCGCCGCCTGATGTGTCTATAAGTCTGTAATCAGACCAGTTATCTGCTATTCGCATAAAAAATCTCCGGATCTATATATCAGTACCCTCTGTAAGAGAAGGCGTCTATCACATCCCGCACCGTTTCGAGGAACGAGTGTTCGCCGAGGGTGTTTATCTTGAAGAACACAGCCTGACTTCCGCCGGTCGTCGCCGCGGAGATATAAACACGCCCGTTCGCCTGAAAAAGCGTCAGGGACAAGGAGACTCTGTTCTTGCCGAGCCAGCTGTAGCGCTCATATACGCGTACCGCGCATCTCGCGCCGTTTTCATAGAAATCCGAGCTTTCTTCGAGGGACGCACTCATGCTCCCGCCGATGACAGCGTTGTGGATCGCGTTCAATATCATATCGAAATCGCCGTAAAGCTCACTTTGTATCTTTGCCATTTTTATCCTTTCAGCACAGCTCTGCTCTCACGGTGTCTGCTATCCTGTTGGTGTACTGCTCGACGAGTGAAGCGTCCTTGCCCTCTATCATAACACGAACGAGCGGTTCCGTGCCGCTTTCGCGGACAAGTATCCTGCCGTTGTCGCCGAGAGCTGTCTGCGCTTCCTTTATCGCCGCGAGTATTGCGTCGTTCTTGTCCCAGAGCCCCTTTTTATCATCGGTTATCTTCACGTTGAGAAGAAGCTGGGGATAGTTCTCGAACTCACCGGTGAAATCCGAAAGCGGTCTTTCGCATTCGCTCAGCATAGTGAGCAGCTTTACCGCCGTAAGCTCTCCGTCGCCGGTCGTCGCGTGGTCGAGGAAGATTATGTGTCCCGACTGCTCGCCGCCTATGTTGTAGCCGTTTTTAAGCATCTCTTCGAGGACGTATCTGTCGCCGACAGAAGTGCAGACCGTGGCTATACCGTGGTTTTTCATATATGTATGGAACCCGAGATTGCTCATTACGGTAACTACCGCGGTGTCATTCTTCAGGGTACCGGCTTTCTTCATGCTGTCGGATATTATCGCGATAAGCTTGTCGCCGTCAACGAGCTTTCCGTTTCCGTCGAGACAAAGGCATCTGTCCGCATCGCCGTCGAACGCTATCGCTGCGGAATAACCGCCGCCCGTGACCTTATCCGCGAGGTCTTCTATGTGCGTCGAACCGCAGCCCTCGTTGATGTTCGTTCCGTCGGGGTCAACGTTTATCAGGTCGAAGCGGATACCGAGCTTTCCCGAAAGTTTTTCAAAAAGCGACGGTGCGGTTGCAGACGCGCTTCCGTTCGCGCAGTCAACGAGAATTTTGATCTTTTCCGACGATCTTTTTCCGCCGCAGACCGAGACAAGATGCTCGACGTAGATGTCGGCGGCATCGGGCTTCGAGCTTACTCTTCCTACGCCGCAGCCGTTTGTGAGCTGAATCTTTTCGGGCTCGTCGAGTATCAGAGCTTCGATCTCGTTCTCGACCTCGTCGGGGAGCTTGAAACCTGTTCCCGCGAAGAGCTTTATACCGTTGTATTCAACGCTGTTGTGTGACGCGGAGATCATAACGCCCGCATCGGCTTTTTCGCGTTTTACGAGATATGCCACTGCCGGAGTCGGAACAACGCCGAGCGTTACCGCCTCTGCGCCGACGGACATAATACCGGCGAGAAGTGCGGCTTCGAGGATATCCGAACTTATGCGGGTATCCTTTCCTATGAGTATCTTTGCCTTTCTTCCCGCGGACTTATGCTTTGTGAGAACGATAGCCGCGGCTCTTCCTATGTTCATGGCGAGTTCGCAGGTTAGCTCCGTTATAGCCACTCCGCGAGCCCCGTCCGTACCGAATAATCTTCCCATAACTTTCTCCCTTTATGAAATATGTTTATATTACTCAAAAGTCTGCTGTCCCATATGTTCAAGCCCGAGGTGCTTATAGGCGAGTGAGGTTGCGGTCCTGCCGCGCGGTGTGCGGGCAATGAATCCGAGCTGCATAAGGAACGGTTCGCACACATCTTCGAGAGTGACCGCTTCTTCTCCGAGAGCAGACGCGAGCGTTTCAAGTCCCACGGGACCGCCGTTGTAGCCCTTGATTATCATTGTAAGCATACGCCTGTCAAGCCCGTCAAGTCCGAGTTTGTCGATTTCAAGCCTGTCGAGCGCTATATCCGCCATTTCCTTTGTTATCCTGCCGTTGCCCATTACCTCGGCAAAATCGCGTACACGTTTCAGTAACCGGTTCGCGATACGCGGAGTCCCGCGTGAGCGCTTCGCAAGTTCCATGGCACCGTCCTTGTCGGTCGGTATCGTGAGTATCACCGACGAGCGCATGATGATGTCGCAAAGCTGGTCTTCGGTGTAAAGCTCAAGTCGCTGGATAACGCCGAATCTGTCACGCAGAGGCCCCGTAAGCTGTCCTGCACGGGTAGTCGCACCCACGAGCGTGAACTTCGGGAGGTCTATGCGTATGGACTGCGCCGAAGGACCCTTTCCGATGATTATATCGAGAACGTTGTCCTCCATGGCGGGGTAGAGTATTTCCTCGACCTGACGCGACATACGGTGTATCTCGTCTATGAACAGAACGTCGCCGTCTTTCAGGTTCGTAAGTATTGAAGCGAGGTCACCGGGCTTTTCGATAGCGGGACCCGATGTTATACTTATCCCGACACCCATTTCGTTTGCGATGATGCGCGCGAGGGTCGTCTTTCCGAGCCCGGGAGGTCCGTAGAGAAGAACGTGGTCAAGGCTTTCGCCGCGGTCTTTGGCAGCTTTTATGAATATCGACATATTTTCCTTGACTTTGTCCTGACCGATGTACTCGTTAAGGCGTTTCGGACGAAGGCTGTATTCTATATCGGTATCCTCGGGGGTAAGCTCCGGCTCGGTGAGCCGCGAGTTCCCGACTACCTCATCTCTGTCCCTGTTCATTTCGATCATTTTATCTCAACTCCATCTATATGCATAAACTCAATGCACAATGCACGATCGTGCATTTTACTTGATGCTTCCGATTTTTTTGAGGGCTTCCTTGACCATTTCGGAAACGCTCATTTCCGGTGTGCAGCCGGCAAGAGCCTTCTGTGCCTGCGAAGCGGTAAATCCGAGCGCCGTGAGAGCCGTTATCGCCTCGGCGGCATTTCCGGTGTTCTGCACCGCGGGGCGTGAGAGCTCAGAGAATGTATCCGAACTTATCTCGCCGATGCGGTCGGTCATCTTGTCTTTAAGCTCAAGTATTATGCGGTCGGCAGTCTTTTTTCCGATGCCGGGAACGCGTGTGAGCACCTTGCTGTCGCCCTGTGCGACGCATAGCGCGAAACCCTGCGGCGACATATCCGAGAGGATAGAGAGAGCCGCTTTCGGACCCACGCCGTTTACTCCGAGAAGAAGCCGGAAGCAGTTGAGCTCGGCTGCCTCGCCGAAGCCGAAGAGCTCCACAGCGTCCTCGCGCACGTTCATGTGGGTGAGAAGGAACGTTTCTTCACCGACTTTCAGCGGTGAGAGCGTATATGACGTAGCTCTGCACGCATAGCCTACTCCCGCGCATTCTATGACCGCGAGATCGGCGCCCTTGTGTACAAGCTTTCCGCGTAATGAATATATCATTGTTATCTCCTCTGTTCAATGCATTATGTATTGTTGATCTTCTTTGCTTTTTCGACCGCAGAATTGTATCGTTCGATATCCGAGATGTGAACTGCGTTTTCAAGGTCATTCGTGCGGCGGCGTTTAAGCTCTTCGATAAGTTTATCCATTTCCGGATTTACGTCACCTGACTCAGCCTTGAACATATACGAAAGCTTTTCGGAAATGTAATCAATGTCTGTTTGCTCGTCAGCCACGATTATAGACTGCACAGCGTATTCACGGGCTTCGTCATTCTTTCCGAGACAGGCTTTACAGACAGCAATATCAACACAGAGATAGCACGGCGGGGGAGAGAAGAGCGCGTATGCTTCCGCAAGTTCATTCTCTGCCTGTTCGTACTGCTTGTTGTACAGAAGCGAAAGTCCCGTGTAGAAATGAGCGCGGGCTTTTATCCTGTCGTCGGCAGTGCTTTTCGCGACTTTCGAGAACCATTCGAGAGCTTCCGCTTCGTCCGCGTAGCGGTACCACATATAGTAACCCGCGACCCACTCGAAAAGATCGCGCTCGTCGGGGAATTCCTCACAGCCCTTGATGATGTACGGCACCAGCCGCACAGTGTTGTTCATGCGGTTCAGGTTCTTTACCATATCCTTGTAGCACGCCGAGCGAAGCGCTTTATTGTCCGACTTTGCGAGACAGAACGTATATAGCTCGAACGCGTGCTCG
This sequence comes from uncultured Clostridia bacterium, assembly GCA_947168885.1. Taxonomy (GTDB): domain Bacteria; phylum Bacillota; class Clostridia; order Oscillospirales; family Ruminococcaceae; genus Ruminiclostridium_E. The sequence goes on from CAMVNQ010000007.1 coordinate 145,089, forward strand.
AAGTTTCCGTTGCACGCCTCGCTTATCGCTTCGAGAAATCTGTATTTGTACTTTATCCAGCCGTAGAGCCTGTACTGGTTTATCGCGTAAGTTGCGCTGAAATTGCCTGTTCTTGCCTGAGAGCGGAAAACGCTGCTGTACGCGTCGGCGCGGACTATCGCGGGGATAAGCATTGATGCCACGAATACTATCGGGGCGAACACGACAAGAGCTTTGCTGAGCTCACCGTTTGCCCGTGTCTGTACGACAGCAACTACAGCGGTGCAGACGAACGCAACGATCGACACGACCATGTATATGAAATCGGGATGCTTCTTGTTTCTGTTCATTCTCTGCACCACCAGTCCTTTTAATTCATAATCGTGGGGAGATGCGAGCGTGATGTGTGCGCGTGACAGACCGCGATAGCGAGTGCGTCGGCGGTGTCATCGGGCTTCGGTATCTCCGGGAGTTTCAGAATGTTTCTCGTAAGCTCCTGTACCTGCTTCTTCACGGCTTTTCCGTAACCCGTAACCGAGCTTTTGACCTGAAGCGGCGTGTATTCGTAGATGTCGATATTTCTCTGGCGGGCAGCGAGAAGGACTATCCCGCGTGCTTCCGCGACAGCGATAGCGGTCTTCTGGTTGCTTGTGAAGTAAAGCCGCTCTATCGCCATAGCTTCGGGCTTATAGCGGTCGAGGATAACGCAGATGTCGTTATATATTTCGAGAAGCCGCGTGTTGAAGTCCGTACCCGCGTCGGTAGTGACCGCTCCGTAGTCTATGACATCAAAGATACGCCGTTCGTATTCAATTACCCCGAAACCGACTATCGCATAGCCCGGGTCAATACCGATAATACGCATTGTTTCCCACTTCCGATATTTTCGCATAAATATAATCATAATATTATATCACATTTTTCCGATAAATGCAACGTTTTTTTTATATTTTATAGTATAAAAGGATTTTCTGTGTCTCGGATGAAAAAATATATGAAAAGATGTCCTTAAATGTCCTTGTATGTCCCTATAAAGTCTGATACAATGGCAGTATAAAAATATGTCATGCCGCTGAGCCGTTTTTCGGTCCGGCGGTCTTTTTATGCGAAAGGAGAAAAAAATGAACGAAGCAAACGCATTCCTTATGTACTATGATGTTATCGACCAGTTCGACCTGCTCACCGACGAACAGCTCGGTAAGCTCATGAGGCTCATAGTAGGACATCTTAACGGCAGAAAGACGGATACTGACAACTGTGATCTTTCGGTAAAGCTTATGTACACGATGATGATGAAGACGATAGAAAGAGGCACCGAAAGAATGGAAGAAGCGAGAAGACGCCGCTCCGAAGCAGCATCTGCAAGAGAAAAGAAGAAAAAAGCACAGTCTGCCACCGTCTGTGATGATGTGCCTGAGCGTGAAGAACAAGAACCGGAACAAGAACCAAAACCAAACCCCGAACAGAAACACGAACCGGAATATAAACCGGAAGAAAAAACAAAAATAATAAACATAACGGAACAGGAGAGTGAGAGAAACGCGTCCGCAAGCGCGGACGAACTCTCTCTCGAAGAAAAAACGCCTTTTATTATTCCTACGGCTGAAGAAGTGGGAGAATACTGCAGGAAAAGGGGAAACCGCATAGATCCGCAGAGATTTGTCGATTATTACAACGCCAACGGCTGGAAGCAGAGAAACAGCTTCATAACGGACTGGAGGGCGGCAGTAAGAGTATGGGAGACCCGTGAACACGAAAACAGGTCAGCTCCCCGGAAAAAAGGGGAACTGACCTTTATTACACCGTCGTATAACGTCTCTGAAGTCGAGAACAGAAATCTCGCCAAGTACAGGATCTGATCAGACGTCCGCTTTCCAGAGCCCGTGAAGGTTGCAGTACGCATAAGCAGCTATGGGCTTGTCTGATGCGGTGAGCGCAAATTCTGCATACGGCTTGTCGGCGGATGTAAGTACCTTGCGCTGCATACCCTCGGATGTTTCGAGACATATCCACTCGATGAGGTGTGCGTCTGTCATAGGGTGTTCCGCGCTTCCGACAGCGACCTTTACTATGTTGCCTTCAACTGTGATAACCGGAACGTGCTTTTCCTTAGCTGCGTCAACGGTGTTGGGAATGATCTCCTCCATATCCTGACCGCAGCACTTTATCGGGCACTGCTTCTTGTCGATAGCGGCAACGAACTGGCCGCAGGCTTTGCATTTGTAGAATTTGGGTGTCATAATTGGTTCCTCCTTTTTTATCAATCGTGCTAAAATAATCAAGAAAGCGGTTCAAAGTCGGCTGCTCCGTGTCCGCAGAGAGGGCATTCGTAATCCGGCGGGAGAGTCTCGCCTTCGTAGATATATCCGCAGACTGTGCATATAAACCCTTTCTTCTTTGTGGGAGCAGGCTTTGGCTTGATGTGCTTCTGGTAAGCGTCATAAGTCACCGAGTCCCCGTCGCCTATGATACGGGCTTCGGTAACTTCCGCAGTGAAAAGCGTGTGTGTGCCGTAGTCCTGCGACGCGATGACTTTACACGAAATAAACGCGTTCACGTTGTCGGTTATATATACGATACCGTTTTCGCTCCGCGCAAACTCGATGGGCGTATCGCCGAACTTGTCCTTTTCACGTCCGCTTACAAAGCCGAACTCCTTGTATGTGTCGAACGGAGCCTTGTCGGTGAGCACCGAGATATTGAATTTTCCGGTCGAAAGTATCATGTCGTGCGTGAGGTTCTTCTTGTTCACTGCGACGGTTATGCGGCGGGGTTCGTCGGTAAGTAGCTGCGCCGTGTTGATGATGCAGCCGTTGTCCTTGCCGTCCTCGTTCGCCGTGAGTACATAAAGACCGTAGCTTATCTTGAAGAGCGCCTTCTGGTCAACACCGGTCTCTGCCTGCACGGGAACAGGCTTTGCAAAATCGGCGGCGATGCGGTCAACAAGAGCGTCCATTGTCGCTTCGTTATCCGGCTTCATCGACGATTTAAGCGTTACCTGTTCGTCAAGTATCGTTATGTCCTTGCAGGGCTCAAGCATTGCACGTATGAGCTTTCCTGCCGCGGGAGCCCACGAGCCGTTCTCGATGATGCCGACGGTCTTGCTGCTGAAATTGTGTGCAACAAGGTCGTGGAGCAGCTCTTCCATTTTGATGAAGATGCCGTTGTTATAGGTCGTTGTTGCGAAGATGACGTGGCTGAAGCGGAATGCTTCGGCTACGATATACGATGTGTGCGTCATTGACGCGTCGTACATCTTCACGGTTATTCCTTTTTCGCGGAGCTTCACAGCGCACAGCTCGGCAGCCGACTGCGTATCGCCGTAAACCGACGTATAAGCGAGCAGAACGCCTTTTTCCTCGGGCTGATACCTGCTCCAGAGGTCGTACTTCGAGATGATGTAGTCGAGCTCTCTGCGCCATACAAAACCGTGGAGAGGGCAGAGCATCTTTACGTCGATACCTGCCGCTTTTTTGAGGACAGCCTGTACCTGCGTGCCGTACTTGCCGACGATGTTGCAGTAGTAGCGGCGTGCTTCGGAGAGGTATTCCTTGTCAAAATTCACCTCGTCGGCGAATATCGCGCCGTCGAGAGCTCCGAAAGTGCCGAAAGCGTCCGCTGTGAAGAGTATCTTGTCGGTCGTGTCATAGGTCATGATAACTTCCGGCCAGTGTACCATAGGCGCAGCGATGAAGCTTAACGTATGCTTTCCCGTTTCAAGGGTATCGCCTTCCTTAACGGTGATGACGCGGTCTGCGGGGAGTTCCGAAAAGAACTGGGTCATCATGGTCAGAGCCTTTGCACTTGTTACCACCTTTGTATCGGGGTAGAGGGTGAGGAGCTGCCAGAGCGTCGCCGAGTGGTCTGGCTCCATGTGCTGAACGACAACGTAGTCGAGCTTGCGGTCTCCGAGCTCGTATGCGAGGTTACAGAAGAACTGATCACGGACGGCGCTGTCGGCAGTATCAAAAAGCACGGTCTTATCGTCCATGAGAAGATATGAGTTGTACGAAATGCCTGAGGGAACGGGATAGACCGCCTCGAAAAGCGAGAGTTTGCGGTCATTTGCACCGATCCACACGAGATCGTCGGTTATTTTTCTTGTACAGTGCATAGGTAAGACCTCCTTTAATGATAAAATAATCAGGATTTATGCATATTCGGCATAGTGAACTGCCTTGATGCAGAAGTGAATAACGGCTGCGAGGCAGAGTTTATTGATCCGCAGAATGTAACATACGGGGTCGCTGCCGCACGTCTGCGGCTTATTTCGTGCCGAAGATACGATCGCCGCCGTCACCTATGCCGGGAACGATGTAAAGATCTTCGTTGAGGTGGTCGTCAAGAGCGCCGCAGTAGATGTCAACCTCGGGGTGCTTCTGGTGAACGAACTCGACACCCTCGGGGCAGGTAACGACAGATATTACCTTGACGGTCTTTGCGCCGGCTTCCTTAACGACGTCGATCGCCTTCGCGGCAGTCTTGCCCGTGCCTATCATAAGGTCGAGGATAATGACTTCGCGCTCCTCTATGTCGAACGGGAGCTTGTTGTAATAAACCTGCAAACCGTCGGGCTGGCTGTCGGCACGGCAGATTCCGATATGTCCGACTTTCGCCGCGGGAACGAGCGCGGTAGCACCGTCCACCATGCCGAGTCCCGCACGGAGAACGGGAACGAAAGCTACCTTTCTTCCCGAGATAACGTTAGAGTTTGCGATAGCGATAGGTGTCTGCACCTTTATCTGCTTCAGCGGAAGATCACGCGTTGCTTCGTAGGTCATGAACATCGTGACTTCCTCAACGAGTTCTCTGAATTCCTTCGAGCCCGTGTTCTTGTCGCGAAGAAGCGTTATCTTGTGCTGTAACAGCGGGTGGTCGAGAATGTGAAGTCTTTCGTTTTCATACATGGTTTTTGCCCTCCAGTGCGGTTATTTTGTCAACGCGGACAGCGTGTCTGCCGCCCTCGAATCCTGTGTGCAGGAATACGTCGAGCGCTTCGATGACCGAGCCTATACCCATAGTCCGTCCGCCGAAGCAGATAACGTTCGCGTTGTTATGAAGTCTTGTGTATTTTGCGGAATACCAGTCGTAGCCGATAGCTGCGCGTATCCCGTTGATCTTGTTGGCAGCTATGGAGATGCCGATACCTGTGCCGCAGACGAGAATACCCTTGTTATCTTCGTTTTCGAGCACCTTTGCGCAGACTTTCTCCGCGACATCGGGGTAATCGACGGGCTCTCCGCCGCAGCCCAGATCCTCGTATTCAAAACCGGTTTTTTTGAGATATTCGATCAGTGCGAGCTTCATTTCGTACCCGCCGTGATCGCAGCCGACAATAACCATTTTATTTCCTCCAAAAGTTAATAATAAAGCACAATTGTGACAAAGCCAATAGTCCCGATCGCATTGTGCATTGTGCATTCGCGTGCATCAGTGCGCATCAGTGCGCTGCCGCCCGCGCAAGCCTTTCGCGCTCTGCCTGCGGAAGTCTCAGGTACTTCGGCATGAGCGCCGCCGCTTCGATCTCGGGGTAACCGAGAGAAGCGAGACATACTCCGACACCGTTCTGGTAACGGAGCGGAGCAGGGGAGATAACTATGTTCCCGCCGCCGAATTTCCCGAAGCAAAGCTCGGCTCCGTCACCGACGAGAGTTATCTTTCTGTCCGCGTACTTTTCGTCAAGCTCTGCTTTAAGCTCGCCGGTTTTGAGGGCGCGGTCATCGCACAACCGTGTGACCGAACCGTCCTTTACCTCGAAAAGCGCATTATACACATGATCGCAGCGCGCGTCCATTACGGCGCAGACGATACCGTCAGTTCCGAGCAGGTTGTACGCCATGGCGTCAAGCGTCGATACGGCTTTACAAGGCTTTCCGAGCGCATACGCCATTCCCTTGACAGCCGACACGCCTATGCGCAGCCCCGTGAATGAACCGGGACCCGCCGACACCGCGAAAATGTCGATGTCCGCGAGCGTCATCTTCGCGTTTGCGAGGATAGCTTCCACAAGCGGCATGAGCGTCTGTGAGTGAGTTATTTTGTTGTTGATGAAGCCGTCCGCGATGATCTTTTCGCCGTCGCAGACCGCAGCTCCGACGCTTACCGCCGAGCTGTCAATTCCGAGAGTTATCATAGATCTCCTTCGTTTTTCTTTTTCCCGTCTGTGGTCAAAAGAAAACAGATCAGACTTTATTTATGAATATTTTTCTTTGGTTTTCGCCGGTTTTCTGGATATCGACTTTCCAGACGTTTTCGAGCTCGCCGGCGAGGTCGGGGATATTCTCGCTCCATTCGATACAGATGATGCCGCCGCGGTCGGGATAATCGAAAAATCCCGTTGCGTAAAGGTCGTCGTAACTGTCGATACGGAACAGGTCGAAGTGGAATATCGGCGGCTCGCAGCGATATTCGTTGACTATCGCGAACGTCGGGCTTGTAACGGGGTCGGTGCAGCCGAAATGTTTTGCGATGCCTTTCGTGAACTGCGTTTTCCCCGCGCCCATTTCCCCTGTGTAAAGCACGGTGTCGCCGGCTTTCAGCAGCTTTGCGAACTGCTCCGCGGCGGATATGGTCTCCTCCGCGGAGTTGGTTTCGATGATCGTAGTTTCTGTCATTTTATTATCATAACTTTCATATCCCGTCACGGTTCAGATATGTCCGCACAGCGGACAACAACAATCATGCTTTATCAGAAGAGTCCCGAGATGTTGCCGGAGTTGTCGATGTCGATGCTGTACGCAGCGGGCTTCTTCGGAAGACCGGGCATAGTCATGATATCGCCGGTGTAAACAACGACGAAGCCTGCACCGGACGAGAGTTTAAGGTCGCGGACGGTGATGTTGAAGTTCGTGGGCTTGCCGAGCTTCGCGGGGTCGTCGGAGAGAGAATACTGGGTCTTTGCGACGCAGATCGGTATTCTGTCCATGCCGATCTCTTCGATCTTTTTGAGAGCCTTTTCGGCAGCGGCGGTATAGATAACGCCGTCTGCGCGGTAGATCTCTTTTGCGAGTATTTCTATCTTTTCCTTGAGAGGAAGTTTTTCGTCGTAGAGCGGCTTGAACGAATCAGCGCCCTCGTGTGCTTCCATAGTAGCGAGGACTTCCTTCGCAAGCTCGATTCCGCCTTCGCCGCCCTTCATGAATACGTCGGAGAACGCAACGGGCGAGCCCATTTCCTTGCAGTACCCGGTCACATAGTCGATCTCGGCCTGTGTGTCGGTAGCAAAGTGGTTTACGGCTACGACTACCGGAACGCCGTACTTGCGCATATTCTCGATGTGTGTGCCGAGGTTTATGATGCCCTTCTTCAGAGCGTCGAGGTTCTCCGTGCCGAGTTCGGTCTTGGGAACACCGCCGTTGTATTTGAGTGCGCGGATAGTTGCGACAAGAACAACGCAGGAAGGTTTAAGACCTGCGAAACGGCACTTTATATCGAAGAATTTCTCTGCGCCGAGGTCGGAACCGAAGCCGGCTTCCGTGATGCAGTATTCGCCGAGTTTGAGCGCGAGCTTTGTCGCTCTTACGCTGTTGCAGCCGTGAGCTATGTTAGCGAAAGGACCGCCGTGAATGAACGCGGGGTTGTTTTCGAGGGTCTGCACGAGGTTCGGGTCGATAGCGTCCTTAAGGAGAGCCGCCATAGCGCCTACCGCGTTGAGGTCGCGTGCGTAAACGGGCTTTCCGTCGTAGGTATAGGCTACGAGGATATTACCGAGACGCTTCTTGAGGTCGGCGAGGTCTGCGGAAAGGCAGAGTATAGCCATAACCTCGCTCGCGACGGTGATGCGGAACCTGTCCTGTCTCGGAACGCCGTCAACGCGGCTTCCCATACCGATGACACAGTTGCGCAGCGCACGGTCGTTCATATCGAGGCAGCGGTCTATCTGTATCATGCGGGGGTCGATATTGAGCTCGTTGCCCTGCTGGAGGTGGTTGTCGATCAGTGCACAGAGGAGGTTGTTTGCTGCGGTAAGTGCGTGCATATCGCCGGTGAAGTGGAGATTGATGTCCTCCATAGGTACGACCTGTGAGTATCCGCCGCCTGCCGCACCGCCTTTTATGCCGAAAACGGGTCCGAGTGACGGTTCACGCAGAGCAAGGACAGAGTTCTTGCCGAGACGGTTCATAGCTTCGGAAAGTCCTATGCTCGTTGTTGTCTTGCCTTCGCCCGCAGGGGTGGGGTTGATAGCGGTAACGAGAATGAGCTTGCCGTCGGGTTTGTCTTTTACACTGTCGATGTACTTCTGGGTCACCTTTGCCTTATAGTGACCGTAGGGTTCGATGTCGTCGGCACCGATACCGAGCTTATCGGCGATCTCTGTGATCTTCAGCATTTTCGCCTGCTGTGCGATTTCAATATCTGTGAGCATAGTGTTTTCTCCTTTTTAAGAAAAATATTGTATTTATTATACCACATTTTTTCTTTTATTGCAACAGTTATTTTGCCGTGCAGAACGTTATTTTATTGACAAAGCCGTCGGTCTGTGATAATATAGACCCTGTTTGTCAACAGCAGAATGGATATTACAATATTTACATTCACGTTTTTATTGACTTTTCGGGAGAATTGTGATATTATATTAGTTAGCTTTTTATCCGGCAGAAATGTCGGTTTATGGCGATAAAACCAACAGAAAGAACTGGGAAAATGAAAAAAAGAAATATTACAGCACTTGCCGCGGCGGCTGTATTTGCCGTTTCGGGATGCGCGACGGATATATCTAAGACGCTTCCGCCGGATACGGAAGCCGTCGAGGTTCTCGCAACGCAGGTGACTACAACGACTCCGGAAGAGACAACGACACCGAAGCCGACGACCACTACCACGACAACCACGACGCCGTTCGAGACAACGACAGAGCCGGAGACGGAAACGGACATTTCCGAGGACACCACGGCGGAGCCCTCCGAAGGTACATACACAATTTATTCCGATGAATACGGATACTACCCGATAACCGGAAGCTACAAGGATTTCGTCTCAAAGTGCGTCTTTGTCGGCGACAGTATATGCAGCGGCCTGAAAGCTTACGACATAATCCCGTCCGACCGCGTGTGCGCAGTGGGTAATGTCGCAGCCCGCAACATCTTCGAGGACTGGGTCGAGTTCAAGGTCAACGGCAATAAGCTTCCGCTCATCTCGGCGCTCGTCGATCTCAAACCCGAGTACATCGTTTTCTCTATGGGTATGAACGATGTCAATATGACCTCGGAAGCCACGTTCTGCAAGAACTACGAAGAGATACTCTCACAGGTGTCGAGCTTCCTTCCCGACGCGAAGCTTATCGTACTTTCCGTAACCCCCATTACCTACGGCGAGAACGGAAAGCTCTTCACGACCAACGACAATATCGACAGCTTCAACGCAGCCCTGAAAGAATACCTCGACGGGACAGGGAAGTGGGTCTATGCCGATGTCGCGCATGAGATGAAGAATACGCACAATATGCTCAAGGACAACTACCTCGGCTCACCCGACGGCGTTCATCTCGCTCCGGACGCGTACTACTGCATTCTCTACCAGCTCTGTGAGCGCATGGTGGACGGAAAGGTGTATAACTTCGACGGTACTTTCACATACACCGACGACGCGATTGCTCCCGTAAAGTCGGCAGAGACGACCCCGGAAACGACGGCTCCCGAAGAGCCCGCCGAGAGCACAAAGAAGACCAAAAAGACCACGGCGGCTACCGAACATGACGGAGAACTCTCCGGCGTAATTCACCTCGAAGACCCCGAATAATACAGAAAACGGAAATTTACGGCTCCTTTCGTCTCCGACGGGGGAGCCGGGATCATATCCGATACAATATATTGTGTTAAACTTTAAACGAACATCGTTTTTGTTGTGTTTTTTTCAACAGTTTTTCCTTTCCCCGGGACGGTAAATTGTTGAAAATTTTCTCTTCATCTGTGGAACGTCCCGCGGAACGCGGCAGGAAAAATTTTATAAAAAAATTTAAAAAAACACTTGCATTTTACTATATGTTGTGGTATAATAATTAAGCAATGACCAAATATAGCATAGTTGCAGGAGGACGTAACCAATGAAGAATGTTTCGATAACTACAAATGGCGGGATACTTTCAGATAGTGAGATCCAGGCTTATGTTGACCGCGGCAGAGAATTAAAGCCCGGTCAGAAGCTTATCGGTCTCGATATTTCAATAGACGGCGAATACGTTGACCTTGCGTACACATACGACGACAGACCTTTTGAGCGCATCAGACGTATCACAGGCTATCTTGTAGGCACTCTTGACCGCTTCAACAACGCTAAGAGAGCCGAAGTCCTTGACCGTGTGACCCATGAAGTCACAGATGATTGCGAAGACGTTTACGTTGACGCAGTCTGACCGCTGAAAACAGTAAATGAGATCCGTTCGGAACCGACCACTCCGAGCGGATTTTTTTTCAATGCACAATTGATGTGCGCGCTTCGCGGGTTATCCGGAGCGTGACGAAAGCCAAAATCTACGTTCCTTCTGAACGTATAACGCGAACGGGCAACAGCTGCGTTCATGTTCACCAATGAAACAAAACAGACCGGAAAGTGTATCTCCGGTCTGTTCTTATGTTCGAATGAGAATGAATGGACGCTGCCTGAAAAAGCATTTATGGTATGTAAACGCAAAGCTCGGTGTCTTCGGGCAATTTCACCGCTCTGTACTCGTACTCGCCCGAATGTGTACGTATCACCTTCGTGAACGTATCGTCGCCGACATGAACGGGGCGGAGGATGTTGCCGAAAGCGTTGAATGCTTCAACGTTGTTCTCCTGTGCAGCAAGCACGTTTCCGCCGGTGATGACGGTCGTACAGTTGTCGCCGCCGAACTGGAGCACACAGCCCGAAAGGATCTTTACGCCGGAAGAGCCGCCGCTGATGCAGGTGCTTCCAATGCCGTCAACGCTTCCGTAGCCGCATATCTTGTCGCCCTCGCCGTAAGCCGTGATCTGTCCGCCGGAGATGTTTATATCGGTATTTCCGTCAACGGCGCCTATACAGGTCGCCTTGGAACTGTGAACAACAGCTTTTACTTTTCCGGCTTCAATGTTTATAACAGCCTTTTTGCCGGAAATAGAACCGAGTGCCGTACAGCAGTCGCCGTCGGAAACAAGGTCGAGCCTGCCTTTCGAGGTGATGTTCACGTTTCCGTCAAACGCGCCCACCCCAACGGCTTTCCTGCCGCTGCTCTTTATGCACAGCTCTGCATCGGGCAGTATCGTGAAGTCCGCCGAGCCTTTGAAGAAGCCTACGCCGATAGAGTTCACACACTGCGCGACAGTCGTTACCTTACCGCTCTCGAATGTGAACGCGGTGTTCTCGGAAGTTACCGCGCCGCCGATGCAGATACCTATATCGACCTGCATCTCGATGAATATCTCTCCGGTATGGGCGAATGTTATCTCGCCGACCTGACCGTTGTTGACAGCGTTTCCTATGCCTATGCTGTTGTGGCTCTTGAGGATAAGATCGAGGCTTCCGTCGCCGATTATCTTCAGAGACGCGTTCTCGGGAACGAGTATGCCGTTCTTTTCGATGCGGTTCTTTCCGACGAGGCGGAGGACTACCGAGCTTTCCGGTCCGAGCTTTATCGCGGGGCCGTCGCTCGGCTTTATGTTTACGTTGTCAAGCGTTATTTCCGCGCGGCAGCCCGGCTCGACGATTATGCCGGTATCAAAGAGCTGGCCTTCGGGAGCCCTGAATGTGAAGCTTCCGCCGTTGATGACGGTATGTCCGTAGCGTCCGAGCGCGAGCTCATAAAGATCGATGACTTCGTCCTTCTGTGGTACATAAACGAGCATATCGTTGGTGTATTTCGTGAGAAGGAGGTTCTCGCTTATGATCTCGTTCTTTATGTTTTCGGGGATCTCGCGTATCGGGTCCTCGGCGGGGCGGGCGGTGTAGTAGCCCTGGATGAGATCGACGCCGAACTCTATGACCGTTCTCATCTCCTCATACGTCTCGACACCCTCGGCAAGCACCTTTATGTTGTTCATCTTCGCGAACTCGATAGTGCTCTTGACGAACATCTGCTTGTTGGGGTCGTCCTGGATATTGCTTATGAGGAAGCGGTCTATCTTGATAACGTGGGGTGCATAGCGGAGCAGGTTCACGATGTTCGAGTGTCCCGTGCCGTAGTCATCTACCGCGATCTGACCGCTGCCGTCACTTTTCATGTTGCGAAGCGAGCTCAGCTCTTCGTCGGAAACGGTGTCCTGCTCGGTTATCTCGAACACGAAATCGTGCATATGTTTTCCGAACTGATCTTTGAGCACGGTAAGATCTGCCTTGTTGAGGAAGCTTCCGGGGATAGTGTTTATGAACAGCTTTTTGCCCTCGAACTTTTCTATCTCCTTATCATACCTGCTCATAACATTGAACATGGTCGCTTTCTCTATGTCGTAGAGCATATTGTACTCTTTCGCGACTTCAAGAATTTCGAGCGGTGACATCTTTATACCGCCGGAGGAGCGCATGAGCGCCTCATAAGCGTAGATAGCGCCGGTCTTAGCGTCTATGATAGGCTGGAAAACGTATGCGAAGAGGTTCTTCTCGACAAGGGTCGTGAAGGCGCTGTAAAGCTCGTTGTCTGACTGTATATCCACGGTCTTTTCGTCCTTTACGACAGGGGACTGACCGGCTTTGAGCCTGTTGATGTACATTTCGGCATTCGCAAGCTTTATGAATGTGCTGAGACTGCTGTTCCAGCCCGCGTTCGCCACGGTGCAGCCGCAGTTCACTTCAAGGTAGTATTCCTTGCTGCTGTTGGAGTTGTAGCCTTCAAGAATGCTGTAAAATACGGTAGTTGCGTTGTTGATGACGTTGTGGACTTCATCTTCCGTATTTACATAGTTGAAGATAACGAACTCTTCGTTGCCCGATCTTGCTATGAAGCCGTTGTCCTTGTTCGCGAGACGAAGTGCGTCCGCGACGAACTTCAGAGCTTCCTCGGTATCGTCCATTCCGTAGTTCTCGAAGATGAACTTATACTGCGGGATAACGTATGCCGATACCATAACGATCCTGCGGTGGTTCCTGTCGTCCGCGCTGAATTCGTCGAACCACTTTGTAAGCCCTTTGAGGTTCGGAAGTCCGGTTATCGGGTCTATGAAGCGCGCGTTGAGCATGGAGCTCTGCATATTTGATCTCTGGAGGCGGTTTACGAGAGCGCCGAACGCTATGTTCATTGTTTTTGCGACACGGAAGAGCTTCTGTGACACAGAGGATATATCTTTCGTATTGAGCGCGTAGTAACCGCAGAAATCCTCGCCGACGGTGATAGGCGTAATTACGCACATGGTGTCGTCTTTAAGCCAGCTGTCAACCTCGGGCACCATATCGGAAGCGGGGAAGTGACCCTGTTTTCCGGGAGCGTATTCGCGGGTCATCGAAGTTATGACTATGTAATCGTCGGAAGGCTGAGACTTCGCTTTATCTCCGGGCTGACCGAGATTTGAGATGACGAACCGTTCACTCAGGCAGACGAACGAGTTCGGAAGTATGTAATCGCTGAGCGAGTGGCTGAGCGAATTGATGTTATCGCGTTCGAGAACGCTGTCTATCCACTTGTAAACGTGATATTCGTGCTGTCTTGCCTCATAGCTTGTCAAGAAGAGCTTCTGGGCTCTTTCGCGGTAGTCTATGTCGTTGCCGCTGCTGCAACCGCAGGACTCGCTGTAAAACGGCGCGAAATTCTGGATTATGGTTCCGGAATGTTCTCCGCCGTTGATCGCGTTAAAGGCAGCATCAAACGAAAGCCTTGCGAGTTCGTCGATCTTCTGGCGGCAGGTAGTGAGGCGCGGCGAGAAATACTCGGCGCTCTTTAGACCGTCAAAGCCGGTGACGATAACATCGTCGGGGACTTTATATCCTTTTTCCGCAAGCACTTCACAGACTATGAGCGCCATAGTGTCGTTCGCGCAGATGATAGAATCGGGAAGTCCGTCGGGACGCTCGAATATCTTGTTGAGTGCGAGCCTTGTGGGGTGCTCCCAGTATTCGCCGTAGTAGAGCATATCGCTCCTGAAACCGATGCCGTATTCCGCGAGAACTTCCTTGAAACAGCGGAGTCTGATCTCGTTGTGACGGTCATCCTGCTTTCTTCCGCCGATGAAGACGGGGTCCTTTATGTCGTGCACCTCGAAGAGATGACGGAGCATCTCCTTGTACGCGTCGATGTAGTCGGTCATAACGGACAGGCACTTGTCGTGTCTGCTGTGAATGAGCACGGCGGGGACATTGTTGTCATAAGCCTTGTCGATGATGCTGTCAACGATACCCTTGTCGTAGAAGCATTCGTCGAGTATCACAAGTGCGTCTATGACGTCGAAGCAGATAAGGTCGAATACTTTTTTGGCGCCTCTGTCGTTGATGTCACCGTAATAGAGGTCGCGCGGGCAGTTAAAGACGATTATCTTAAAGCCGCTTTGTTCAGCGATCTCATGAAAGTATGACAAAAAATCGGTCCGGAATTCGTCCTCGACCTTGGTAAGACATATACCAATTATTCTTTTGTTATCCTTCAAATTTGTTCACCTTGATTCTGCGATAAAAATAGTAACTCATTATCCTTTATTATATCATATTACCTGTTCATCGTCAACACAATGCAAAAATTATTGTCTAAATCAGCGAATATATTGTAGCATTTTAAACAGCTTTGGTTACAGCAAGGTTACAGAACAGGACTTTACAGGAATTTTCTCAGTCCGTCGGCGTATTTTTCCTCGCCGGAGAGCAGGTCTTTCGCGAGACTTATGGTCTCCGGGGCAGCATGGCTGCTGTGGTTGACAGAGCGGGCGATGTCGATTATTCCCATATTCGTCCCGTCGTACATGAGTTCGGCGATATGACTGCGGTCGTTGTTCACTGCGGTTTTCAGAGCTATCCCGATCTGCGCCATGGCAGACTGCATCACGGGAACGGAGCGTGGGCGCATCCCCGCGTCCTCAAGCCGTTTTCTGGCGGTCGTGAATGCATCGGCATAGCGGTTCTTCTGGCTTTTAAGGTATTCGCCGAGTTCCTTGTCGCGGCACTTTCCGATCACCTGTTTTGTGCTGTCGTAAGCCATACGGCTGTTCTTGCAGATAGTGTTCAGAATATCAACGTCATTTTTCTGAAGCATAGCGATCTCTCCTTTCGTTACGCTTATTATCGGCAGAAAACGACGTTTTATACATCATTTCGCAAATTCGTTGTCCGTGAGCCTGCGCGATTCGACCTCGACCCACGCAGGTATGAACCCGCTGTCGATAGCTGTACGCCACGAGCCGATGTTGGACAGGCTCGTTCCGTAGAACGGCAAAGCCCCTCTGCGCTGCGCCTCCTCTTTGAGCAGGGTAACGAGCGTTCTTGCAACGCCTTTCCCTCTGTACTGCGGGAGCACGTCTATCCCTATCTGCCACATCTCCGGCGTATCTGCGGAGCACCCCGCCATTCCCATTATATTCTCTCCGTCAAGCGCGATGACTGCGAGAACATCGGGTCTTTCGGGGTGAAAGCGGTCGCACAGGGCGTTCGGGAATTCTTCGCGCCCGTAGAACGGGGTTATGTCCGCCTGTTCAAGCCATTTTATCGTGAATTGGGGTTTGGGGCTTTCGCAGTTTGTCTGCGTGAAGAACTGCTCGGTATCAGAAGGGAATAACGGCTGCGAGGCACTGTTACCGACATCTGATGATAAGTCGGATACGGAGTCGCCGCCGCGCGTCCGCTGGAAGAACTGGTTTGGATCAGATGAATATAACGGCTGCGAGGCAGAGTTCATCGTTTCGCAGAAAGTAACATACGGATCCGCCGCCGCGCGTCCGCGGCCGCGCGTCCGCGGCATGAACATATGGTGGGTCTGTGCCATTTTATAGCCGTGTCTGCGCAGTTCACATTCGAGCTCGAAGAAGTTATGCTGCTCGAAAAGCCAGAAGCCCGTCTTGCCCTTCGCCCATTCCCGAAGCCACGGGTGCATCTCCTCGTCTGCGGAGATAACGGCGTTCCTGCCGAACGTGACCATTTGCAGGAACGTCGGCTTGCTTGAGTACATTCTCCGCTTTTCGTGCATTATCGCGGTCGTGATGATGTTTTCCGTCTTGTCAAAATCCTCCGGCGAGCAGTTCATTTCGAGCGCGAGCTGACGCCGTATCATTTTTTCTGTATCTGTCATAGGTGTTTATCCTTATGGGAACCTCTAAAATGCGCACAGCCTGCTTAGTCGTCTGCGCGTTGGATTGAGCGGCTTGCGCCGCGCTTGCGGCGACGTGAGGACAGGGCTTCACCTCTCCAGAAGTATAACGCACTCAACGTGTATCGTGCGGCTGAAAAGGTCGGCTCCGCGGACGCTTACAGTCTTATATCCGTGCTCGGCGAGATATTTGCAGTCCCTTGCTGCCGTCGCGGGATTGCACGAGATCATGACTATGCGTTCGGGAGAGAACGAGATCATGTTGTCGAGCGTCGCGGTGTCGCAGCCCTTTCTCGCCGGGTCAACAGTCACCACGTCTGCCTTTATGCCCTTTTCGCGGAGCAGGGAAGTCACCTTTCCCGCGTCCCCGCAGTAAAATTCCGCGTTCGTAAAGCCGTTGAGTTCCGCGTTCTTCCGCGCGTTTTCAACGGCGTCCGGTACTATCTCGACACCGATCAGCTTTGCGGCATTTCCGCCTGTTGAGATACCGACCGTGCCTATACCGCAGTAAAGGTCTATGAGCGTTTTTCCGTCCGTGCCGGCAAGCTTTCCGGCTTCCGCGTACAGCTTTTCCGCCATTGGCGTATTGACCTGATAGAACGACTTCGGCGAGATCACGAACCGCTTTCCGAGCATTGTGTCGTAAATTTCCGGTGTGCCGCAGAGAGTTATGTCTTCGCCGCCGTAGATGACGTTCGTGCGTTCCTTGTTGATGTCGGCGACAACTCCGCGTATGTCGGGGAACCGCTTTACGAGCATTGAAGCGAGTTTTTTAAGCTCCGGAACGTTTCTTCTGACGACGAGAACGACGTTTATCTCACCCGTGTAATGCCCCCTGCGTATGCAGATATGGCGCAGCACGCCGTTGTGAAGCTCCTCGTTGTACGGCGAGATGCCGAGTTCGCTGCACTTTTCGAGGGTGAAGCCGCGTATTTCCCCGAAAATATCGCTTTCGAGAGCGCAGTTCCCGCAGGGTACGACGCGGTGGCTTCGTACAGCAAAAAAACCGCTCACAAGCTTTCCGTCCTTGTCGCGGGCAACGGGGTACTGGGCTTTGTTGCGGTAGCCGTTCACGTTATCGTTCGGTATTATCGGGAGAAACTCGGGTGTAAGTCCGCCTATCCTTGTGAAAGCCGAACGTATCATCTCTTCCTTTGCGCGGAGTTCGGCTTCGTATGAAATGTGCCGGAATGCACAGCCGCCGCATTTCCCGAATGCTGTACAGTCGGGGGAAATGCGGTCTGCCGAAGGTTTTCTTATGTTTTCGATCCTGCCGTAGCAGTAGGTCTTTGCGACCTTTACTATGCGCACATCGAGCTCGTCGCCGACTGCGGCGAACGGTACGAAAACGACGATCCCGTCGTATCTTCCGACACCCGCGCCCTCGTCGGTGACGCTTTCGATCGTGAGCGTAATTATGTCGTTTTTAGTCATTGTTTTCGAGAGCCTTGCTCTTTAAATAAGCGTTGATGAAGCCGTCTATGTCGCCGTCCATGACCGCCTGTATATTACCCATTTCGTAGCCTGTGCGGTGGTCTTTCGCGAGGGTATAGGGCATGAACACGTACGAGCGTATCTGTGCGCCCCATGCTATCTGGAGCTGTTCGCCCTTTATATCGGAGATCTTTTCGAGATGCTCGCGCTCCTTTATCTCGACGAGCTTGGAGATGAGCATTCTCATGGCGTATTCGCGGTTCTGCACCTGTGAACGCTGGGTCTGGCAGGCGCATACGATACCGGTGGGCTTGTGGATAAGACGGACAGCCGAGCTTGTCTTGTTGACCTTCTGACCGCCTGCGCCGCTTGAGCGGTAAACTTCCATTTCGATGTCCTCGGGGCGGATATCAACGGAAGTATCTTCGTCTATTTCGGGCATGACTTCAAGGCTCGCGAAGCTTGTGTGTCTGCGGCCGGAAGCGTCGAACGGAGATACGCGCACAAGTCTGTGTACGCCGTTCTCCGATTTCAGGAAGCCGTAAGCGTTGAGACCCTCGATAAGTATGGAAGCGCTCTTTATTCCCGCTTCTTCGCCTTCAAGGTAATCGAGCAGCGACACCTTGAAGTTGTGGCGTTCTGCCCAGCGGTTGTACATTCTGTAAAGCATCTCGACCCAGTCCTGCGCCTCTGTTCCGCCTGCGCCGGCATGGAACGTAAGGATAGCGTTCTTTGAATCGAACTCGCCGGAAAGCAGGGTAACGAGCTTCTGCTCTTCGAGCATGGACTTCGTCTTGTCGGCGAGCTCCTTTATCTCGGGGAGCATCGACTCGTCCTCTTCCTCGTTCGCGAGCTCTGCCATTGTGATAACGTCGTCGAAGCCCTCGGCAAGCTTTTCGTACTGTCCGAGCTTGGCTTTGAGCGCACCGAGCTTCTGCGAGATCTTCTGTGAGCTTTCGGGGTCGTTCCAGAAGTCGGGTCTTGCGGTCTGTTCTTCGAGGTCGGCGATGTCCTTCTTTAATCCGTCGATGTTTATTGCAGCCTTAAGGTCTGCGAGCTGGGGCTTTAACCCCTCAAATTCGAGTATAAGTTCTTCGTACTGAAGCATAGTTCTGTCTCCTTGTCGATGTAAATGATCCGGTAGTTCAAGTTTCGTTCTCTCTGAAAATATTTACATGGGCCATTCTCCTGTCGGTCGCATAAAAATTTACTACAATCCTATATATTATACTACATTTTTTCGGTTTTGTAAAGAGTTTTGAGAAAATGTGCGCCTGAATACGGCTGAAAAGTGTCTAAGCAGATAATGATGTGAAATATCAGTCATTTTTTGATAAATGTGCTGAATATTGTTGTTTTTTTATTTAATTTGTAAAATTTTTCTATATTCTATTGATTTAGTAAGATATATATTGTATAATAACATAAATATAAGGTCTGTTCCTACAGAGCCGCGGACGAAAAAAGGCAGGTGAGAAGCGTTGGGCAGGTTAAAGGATTGCTTAATTAACTTTAACACAAGGATATCCGGTGAAGAAGGCAACGCTATGCGTTACCGGCTTATCTATGCGTTCTGCTTTATTGTTCACGCTTTCTACGCTATCCTTTTCACCTGTGTCGGTGTGACCGAGCTCATGTCTTTCAATATCGGAAGCTCTGTGATGTATCTTACCGGACTTATCGCGGTAAGGAACAACCGCCTTACTATCCTGTGGATCTCGCTTCTCGCCGGCGAGATAATGTCGCATACAGCGCTCTGCTCGATATATATCGGCGACGATTTCCGGTTCTACCTGTTTTCGCTTGCCATAATACCGGTAGTGTACTTCATGATGTTCCTCGACCCCGCCATTAAGCGGCCTCTGATCTTCGCAAGCATTCTCTCGTTTATAAACGTCGTGGCTATGATCGGCTCAATGGACATCTCTGTCTGCATGAAGCCGGTGTATGTCTTTCCGGTAAAATTCTCGGCTGCGATATCACGTTTCAACCTCATCGTCGCGGTGCTTATACTGATATTCTTCTCGGTCATTTTCATCGGAAAGATAAGCTTCGACCTCAAGGTCCTCAAAGAACGTAACGACAACCTCGACCGTCTCGCGAATTATGACCAGCTTACCGGTCTGCGCAACCGCAACCACATCAGGGAGATATTCGAGCTCTACATAAAAAGCACGGATCCGTACTGCGTGATACTCGGCGACATAGACGACTTCAAGCACGTCAACGATACTTTCGGTCATTCCGCGGGTGACGAGGTGCTGAGGACAGTATCCGCGATAATAAGCAAAACTGTCGGCGACAAAGGCGTTGTATGCCGCTGGGGCGGAGAAGAGATACTGATACTTATAAAAGGCACAACCGATGACGGCATAAGCGTGAACGAGGATATCCTCATGAAGATACGCAATGCCACGATAATAAGCGGAAAGTACAAGATAAAAGTCACGATGACGTTCGGACTTTGTGATTACGGCGACGCAATGAACATCGAAAAGCTCATATCCCTCGCCGACAAGCGCCTTTACATAGGCAAGAAGAACGGCAAGAACCAGATAGTTACACACAGCTGAAAAAAGCAGTTCCGGGCGGGACTGCTTTTTTTGTGTTCAATGTGTTATACTTCCTCTATCGTGATGCCGTATTTTTTCGTTTCGCCGGAACTTGCGGTCTGAATGCCGCGCTTGTGGGCGAAAACGCCGTCGTCGGTGTCATAGTCGTCACAGCCGCACCACGGTTCGATGCATACGAACGGCGCGTTCTTGTGGTCGGGAGTCCACACGCCGAGCGTTTCAAATCCGTTCCAGCTCACCTTAACGCCCTTGCCGCTCTTGTCGGAAATAAGCTGCACGCTCTTCGACTTTATCGTGTCGAAGTAAACGCAGTCGTTGTCGAACAGCGGGTACGCGAGCCTGAATTCGTTCGTTCCGTCGAGACGCGGTACTCTGTTATTGTCGCCCCACATACGGGTCTCAAGGTTCATAACGGGGCTGCTGACAGTCTCATTCTCCGCGAAGACGAGCTTATAGTCCGTGAACTGCGCGCCCTCTTCGTTCGGGCAGGCAAACGCGGGGTGTGCGCCTATGCAGTACGGCATTTCTTCGCTGCCGTTGTTGGTGACGCTGTACAGCATTTCAAGCCTGTCCGCGTGAAGCTCATACCGCAGTTCCAGCGTGAAATCGAAGGGGAACGACTTCTTCGTTTCGTCGTTCGCGCGGAATGTGAATGACGCGTTGCTGTCGGAGAGCTGTTTTGCTTCAAATACGTTGTCGCGCGCAAAGCCGTGCTTTGTTATCGCGTATTCCTTTCCGTTTATGAGCGTTTTTCCGCCACGCAGAAGCCCGATCATAGGGAAGAGTATGGGCGAGGACTTCCCCCAGAAAGCGGGGTCGGCGCGCCACATAAGTTCCTTTCCGGAAAGAACCAGAGAGCGTAGCTCCGCGCCCTTGTCGAGAATCACGGCGGAAGCCCCGCCGTTTTTCAGCTTTATTTCCATAGCTTTCACCGCCTTAGATCATTTGGTTTTTTCCTTGTCCTTTTCGCGCTGGAACTCGATGTCCGGCATAGCGAGCTGTACGCGGTCGGGGAGCTCGTGTGTCGTTCCCTCAAACGACGGGAGCTTAGACCATGTAATGACGGTATCCGAAGCCATAGCGCTTTTGAAAAGATCAAGGCTCATCTTCTGCTCGTTTATCATGGGTATTCCGACGAGCGTTGTGTTCTTCCAGATGAACTCGCCGTTCCACGGCATATAGTAGAGCCACTTGACGTCCGCGATATTCTTCGCGAGCTCTTCGGGGTCGGGGATATATCCGCACTCCGACAGCGCAAGCATCTTTCCGTCCGCGCTCATTTCCTTGAGCCGTCTGTAATCCCCGCCGAGAACGGTGTGATCCTCTGAGGTCGGATAAACGTCGATACCCGCTATGTCATAGGTGTTTTTGTGGACTTCGTTCTTGCTTGTCTGTCCGTTCCATACCCAGATAAGGTTAGTAAGTTTATGATAGTTTTCGAGCCTGTCGTAGATCATATACCAGAGCTTCTGGTAATACTGCTCCTTGACCTGCTCCTTGTTCTGTATTCCCCACCAGAACCAGCTGCCGCTTGCCTCGTGGAGCGGTCTCCAGAGCACCGGAACGCCTGCCGCTTCGAGCCTCTGGAGCTCATGCGCGATAAGGTCGATGTCGTGTACGGCACGTTCGTATTCCTTTGTTCCGGGGGTAACGGCTTTCGCAATATCGAACGTTGTTCCCGGGTCGCCGTTCTGAGCTCCGGGTACATAGAACGAGGTCGCGCTGTCGGGATCGTTTATGTCACGCGGAACGTTCCAGTGCCAGCAGAAGCAGACGATACCGCCGGACTTGGTATGCCAGTCGATAGCCATCTGCGTCCAGTCGGAATTGTCGCCGAATTTTGTGGTTCTGAAGATGAAATCGAAGCCTTTAAGAGCGGGCAGATCTTCGGTGTAGTAGTAGTACGCGAGGGATTCTCTGTCCTGCTCGTTTCCGAGCTGCTGTCCCGCGATGACCTGCTTGCCGTAGATGCTTTTCATCCAGCGGTAAAGTTCGAGAGTTTCGGGATTCGTGTTGTCCGAGACAGGGTGATCGTCGGAGACCGTCTTTGCGTCAAGCTGCTTTATGAGTGCGTCAAAGTCGGTTTGATATGAAAGCGCAACAGTCATATCAACGTCACCGTCGGCTGTCATAGCGACAGGGTTCGAGAGCGGGGCAGGGGTCGCAGCTTCTGTCGTCTGTGCCGCAGTCGTCGTTTCTGCGGGAGCATCGGTCTGTGCGGGCGTATTCCCGCCGCAGCCGGAGATCGCAAGAGTGCAGACTGTAAGAAGTGCGAGTGCGGATGTAAGCTTGTTTATCTTTGCCATGGTTATTCTCCAATCAATAGTAATCTTATGTTGTTTTACAAAGGGGTGCGAGGCGGTCGGAAAGCCCCGGGAAAGGTCGTTTCACTTGTCGTACATGAAAAAGTCGTCCTTCAGAAACATATTCAGTACGCGTGTTATCACAAACGATGACCGCGAAAGAAACCTGTCGCGCATCTCCTCGGCTTTCTTTTCGTCGGGAGCGTAAAGCTTCATATCAAGTATCGTGTCGCCGTTCATCTCGTTCAGGAATTTCACGTTGAGATCATATCTGTCCCGCTTGCGGTCGTAAAGTATGTCACAGCGCACCGAGCGTTCTCGGTCGTTTCTCGTGAGTACTCTGTTGCCCTCTGCGACCGTCTTTTCCTTCATAGACGGGGTGAGGTGCGAGTTAAGATCGGTTGCAATTTTTCTTCCCTCGTCAAGAAGATAATAGATGCTTTCGCCGTTTTTCGGGTCTTTCTTTTCGCCGATAAGCCGCTTTTCAAGCATGAACCCGATGCTTCCCATTATCTCGAAATATTCGTTCGGAAAAGAAGAGAGGATTATCTCCCCGATGACGCTTTCGTGAAGCTCACCGAAGCTGTATAGTATAAAACAGAAATAGACGCATACATCTACTCTTTCATCTTTTTCATTGTTCAATTTGGTTCACCTGTATACAGAATGTTATTGCAAATACTGTCGGGTAAGCGGTAAATGCGCTTACGCGCTGATGAGGCGCCGAGTCTGTCGGTCAGCCCCTCTGCCGCTTTTGCTTTGCAAAAGCTCCACCTCCCCGCTAACGGGGAGACACCTCAAACTCCGCCGGAGCTTCGCCCCGGACTCGACCCGTTGCAGGATGCAACGTAGTTGAACGTCCAAAGCGCACACGATGTGCGCATAAAAGCGTGCAACGAAAGGCATCCGCCTTGGATCCAAGGACGCGTTTCGGTCGCTTGCGCTTGAGATTTTCCGGGGGCTCCGCCCCTCTCGACCCCGCCAGGGCTTATTCAGCCCTGGACCCGAACCAGCGTGACGCTGGACCCATGCCGCTCCGCGCCAGCGTGACGCTGGACCCATGCCGCTCCGCGGAGATTCGTGAGTCACATCAAAGATCATACGAGAAACGAAAGTATTGCGATATTGGCTGCGGCTTCTACCGCCGGAACGGCTCTCGGAACAATACAAGCGTCATGTCTGCCTTTTATCACAAGCTCCGCGTCTTTATTGCGCTTGAAATCAACAGTCTGCTGCGGCTGAGCGATAGACGGGGTGGGCTTTACCGCCGCCGTGAATATCACCGGCATTCCGCTTGAAATTCCGCCGAAAATACCGCCGTTGTTATTGGTCTTTGTTTTCACTGTATCGCCCGCCATGTACATAGCGTCGTTCGCCTGCGAGCCGCGCATTTCCGCAAATCCGAACCCTTTTCCGAATGCGACAGCCTTTATCGCGGGAATGCCGAATACCGCCGTTGAGATACGGTTTTCAAGCCCGTCGAACATCGGCGAACCGATCCCCGCGGGAAGTCCCGTAACTGCGCATTCAATAATGCCGCCGACAGAATCGAGGTCATTTGCCGCCGCGTGAACGCGGGCTTTCATCTCGTCCGCCTTAGCTTCGTTGATAAGCGGCATCTCCGCTTTTTTCACGCGCTCCATGAGTTCCGTGGAAACATCGAGCGGGTCGAAAGCGTCGTCATAAACCCCGTCGATAGCAAGAATATGCGCACAGCTCAATATCCCGCGCTGTTCGAGTACCTGCGCACAGACAGCCCCCGCGAAAACAAGCGGAGCCGTAAGCCTTCCGGAAAAATGACCTCCACCGCGCGGGTCGTTCGCGCCTTTGTAGCGCATAAATCCGGTATAGTCCGCGTGCCCGGGACGCGCCTCGGTCGAGATGTTGCCGTAGTCCTGCGAGCGTGTGTCGGTATTGCGTATAACAGCCGCGAGAGGTGTTCCGGTAGTCTTTCCGTTATAGAAGCCCGAGAGTATTTCGGGAGTGTCCTTTTCGCTGCGGCGGGTGCTCATTCCGTCCTTTTTCGGAGCGCGTCTTGCCATAAAATCGAGTATTTTCTCCATATCGAGCTCCACGCCGGAGGGAAGTCCGTTTATGACTGCGCCGATACCCGCGCCGTGGGATTCTCCGAATATCGAGACGGATAAATTGCCGAAATTGAGTTCAGATGACATCGTACTTACCTCCGAGCGTTGAAAAATCGTCGAAAAATCCGGGATATGACTTCGATACGCATTCCGCGCCGCGTATCATAAGCGGCTCTGTGCAGCGCTGTGATGCTATCGCGAGGGACATCGCGATCCTGTGGTCGCTGTATGTTATGCAGTCCCCGCCGTGAAGCTCCTTAACGCCGTGTATCGTGAGACTGTCGGCGCCTTCTTCTATGTTTGCGCCGAGCTTGTTCAGTTCCGTGCTTATCGCCGCGAGCCGGTCGCATTCCTTTATCCGTAAGCGGGCGCAGTTCGTGATATGGCTCGTTCCGTCCGCGAAGCACGCAAGCACCGTGAGTATCGGCACAAGGTCGGGAATGTTCTCTGCGTCAACGTCGAAAGCTTTCCCGCCGTTGTTCATGAAGTCGCGTGTTATCTCTATTATCACACGGTCGCCCTGAACGCTCTCATAGTTGAGGTTCACGGGCTCGGTGCTTCCGCCGATGGCGTTCGCGACAAGGAAAAACGCCGCCTGCGACATATCCGCTTCGACCGTGTATTCACGTGGCGTGAAAGCTGCACCGGCGTTTACGGCGAAGTCGTCCTCGCCGATATTTACGGGACAGCCGAAAGTGTTCATGACATCTGCCGTAAGCTCGGCGTAGGGGCGGGACTGAAGCTCCGATGTGAGCTTAATCACGCTGTCCCCGCCGATAAGCGGGAGCGCGAGCATATAACCCGTGATGAACTGGGAGGAGATGTCGCCGGTAACGGGGAACTCTCCGCCCGTAAGCTTTCCGCTTATCGTGTACGGCATACGCTCAGTATCAAAAGTAACGCCGTGCTTCGGAAATTCCTCAAGATACGGCGTTATCGGGCGGTTAGGCAGATTCGCCTTTCCGCGGAATGTTGTCTTTGTGCCGAGAGCGGCGGCTATCGGTATCATGAACCGCAGCGTAGAACCGCTTTCGTTGCAGTCTATATCCGCTTCTTTCGCGGGCTTTTTTATCCCTTCAACAGTGGTCTTTTCACCGTCCTTTGAGATATGCGCGCCAAGTGCGGTGAGCGCGTTTGCGGTAGCTTCTGTGTCCTCACAGCCAAGCACGTTGTGCAGAACGCTTTTTCCGTCTGCGAGAGCCGCGCATATCAGCGCTCTGTGGGATATGCTTTTTGACGCGGGAACGGTTATTCTGCCGTGAAGAAGAGAGGGTGTGATCTTTAAATCCATAATAATCCTTCAGAAAAAATGAATAATTATATTCGTTGAATGCGCGAAGCGCATTGGGAGGCGCCCTGCGCCCGCGGGGGTCGAGGGGGCGGCGTAAGCCACCTCGTCGGGGTCATAGGGGCGAAGCCCCTATCATAGTATGCTTCAAAGGGGTTTGGGGGCGAAGCCCCCAATATTCAGCCTTGGCGCTGTTCAAACGGTCTGTTGAACGAGCCTATCTCTATGAGGTTGCCCTCGGGGTCGGCTATATAGCAGGTGCGCTGTCCCCACGGTTCGTCCGTCGGCGGAAGTATCGGCTGTGCGCCTTTCGCGACGGCTTTCTCATACTCGGAATCGACTTCGCCGAAAGTATCGACGTAGAGCGCGATCTCGTAGTGACCGTTAACGCCGCCGGGGTAATCGAATTTCCTGTTCACCATTTTCTCGAACGACTTTCTCGGGTAAAGCATGAAAAGCGTGTTGTCCTTTATGAGATATACGTTCTGTGCATCTTCGTTCTCCTTTATCTCAAAGCCGAGAACGTCGCGGTAAAAGCGTATCATCGTGCCCATATCGTTCACCATAATCCCGAATCCGTCAAGTCTCATAGATGCTCCTTATATTCCTGTTATTCCGTTACAAGCTTTTTATATTCATTTATCGGCATTTTCACGATCTCTGCCTTTCCGATCGTCTTGCAGATTATCACGTTAATGTCGTCCGAGAAGCGCTTCTTGTCGTTGACCGAGTTCGCGAAAAGCGTTTCGGCGGGTATATCCACCGACCACGGAAGCCCGTTCACTTCAAGACACGCTTTAAGCCTGTCGCTGATGTTTTCTGTGATGATGCCGTGCTTTTCGGCTGCCTTTGTGAGAAGGTACATACCGACCGCCACAGCTTTCCCGTGGGAAAGTCCGCAGAAATTCTGCGTCTTTTCTATCGAATGACCGAGGGTGTGACCGAAGTTCAGTATCATTCTGAGTCCCTTGTCCGTCTCGTCCGTCTCGACTACCTGACGCTTGATGTCGATGCACTCGGTAACGAGCTCTTCAAGGTGTTCCTTAATATTGCCGGACGCGATAAGCTCAAAAAGCTTTTCCGACCAGATCATTCCGTACTTCACCGATTCGCCCATTCCGTCGTCAAAGAAATCGGCGGGAAGCGTCGCGAGCGTATCTATGTCGGAGAGCACGAGTTTCGGCTGCTTGAACGCACCTACGAGGTTCTTGCCCGCAGGGATATCTACCGCAGTCTTGCCGCCCACCGAGCTGTCCACCTGTGCGAGCAGGGAAGTGGGCACCTGCACATAATCTATCCCGCGGAGATAAGTTGCCGCGGCAAATCCCGCCATATCGCCGGTAACTCCGCCGCCGAGGGCGATTATGCTGTCAGAGCGTGTGATGTTTGAAGCCGCGAGGAACGCATATAAATTCAGCAGCGTTTCGTGGCTCTTGCTCTGTTCGCCGTGGGGGAACACGAATTCATTTACATCAAATCCCGCGGCTTCGAGGTTCTTTCTTAATGCTTCACCGTGAAGCGGATAAACGTTGTCGTCCGAGACAATGACCGTTCTGCGGCTTTTGAGAACTTCGGAGATGTAGCTCCCCGCGTCCTTCAGTATGCCGTGCCCGACTATGACATCGTAGCTCTGTGATGCTGCATTGACTGTAATTCTTTTCATTCTGTTACCTGTTTCTGTTGATGATTTTCAGTTTGTTGAGGTTGATGCCGTGAAGCCGGTCGTCGTCGAACTCGTCATCGATGATGATCGGAGGATAATCCGTCGGTATGGGAGAGTAGTATATATATCTGTAATATTCTGCTTCCACAAGTTCTGGCTTGCAATATACCATAAATACGTAATATCCGCAGGTATATACCTTGTCGATAACACTTATATCCGCAGAACCGAAACGACTTTCGGCTGTTTCTTCATACCATTCTTTCACCTTGCTGTCGGTTTCGAGATATGCCATGAACTCTTCGGCGGAGATTTCGTCAAAGCCGATCTTTCTGTATTCCCCGTACACATCGATAACGGCGGGAAGATACTGATAACCAAGAGAAGCATGGTCGAGCCGATATAAAACGCCGTTCTCGGAATACTGAATATCCGTCGCCGAGCCGATGATCTCAAAGGACGAGCCGTTCACGGTCTTTATCAGATTTACACCGCTCGATAGAGGCGTGAAGCCTGTACGCTCCTTTAATATCATAAACTCACCGCAATCCCATAGCTCTTCGATTTTGTCGTGTTCGGAGCCGTTCGCGCCGCTTTGAAAGCTATCCGTACCGTCCGGCATTATCCCGCCGCTTATGATCTCGGATATATCTCCGTTCTGCCCGTCAACGTAATACAGAACGCAGCCGACAGCGTAGGAATAATCGTCGCCTGCCTCGGGAGTGTATGCAAGATTTACCGCGAGATCGTCTGTTCCGTCCTTGTTGAGATCGAAGATAT
This sequence comes from uncultured Clostridia bacterium, assembly GCA_947168885.1. Taxonomy (GTDB): domain Bacteria; phylum Bacillota; class Clostridia; order Oscillospirales; family Ruminococcaceae; genus Ruminiclostridium_E. The sequence goes on from CAMVNQ010000007.1 coordinate 173,367, forward strand.
GACCTCTGACAAATCTTATATCGTCAGCCGAGAGGATCTGCGTTTCGTAAATATTATTGAGAGCCGCGATAGCTTCCGTGTGTTCATCGTAACATTTGTTTTTCAGCGCGTTGACTGTATCTTCATGTCCGAAAAGCGCTTCGTCGGTGATCTCTTCGACGGGTGTCACGGCAAAGTCAAAAGCGTCAATGCTCTTGCCGATCGTGTTTTCTTCCGTATTGGCGGCAGTCGTTTTCTCTGTCACCGACACTGTTGCTGCGGCTGTTGTCGTAGTCGTTGTTTCGGCCGGAGCGGGAGCCGTTGTCGTGCTTGTTTCTGCGGTTTTCTGTCCCGCGCAGGAACCGGATGCCGTAATAACACACAGTGCTGCAAGCACGGAAAAGATACGTTTTCCGATCATTACTTCTTTACTTCCTTCATAGTCTTGTTCTTTAAGAAGATGAAGAGTTTCGGCGAGACTTTCTTGAGCACCTTCTTTGCCCAGATGAACGCGTCCTCTTTGGCTTTCGCGGTCTTATAGAGGAATTTGCGCGGATAGTGCTTTGAGGTTATCTTCTTGTCGAGCTTGGCTTCCTTCTTCGCGGCTTCCTCGGGCGGAAGAGCGTAGATAGCCTTGTATTTCCTTACAAGCTTGTTGAAGTTGTATGCGATATAGAGAATGTCGTACTTCGGGTACTGCGGCATACGGAGCTGAACGGGGTCGTTGGGGTCAACCGTGGGGTCGATGAATCCGCCGTCGCGGGCTGTCTTTTCGAGGATAGTCATAGGGTAGGGGTAGAAGATATTCGGTATTACCTTATCGACATCAAGCTTTGCGTTGAGCTTTATGGTTTCGAGAGAGAGCTCTATCGTCTCATACGGCAGACCTACGATATTATAGGTAAGCGCGGTTATCTTGTACTTTCTGAACCACTTTGCCTGCTGAATGAGCATATCGTTCTTCATGTTGCGGTGCAGGTACTTGCGGCGGAATTCCTCGTTGCCGTTCTCAAGACCGATATCTATCATGTAGCAGCCGCCGTCTTTGAGCATACTTACCATTTCCTCGTCGAGAACGTCGAAACGCAGGTTGCAGTTGAACGGAAGGTTTATGCGCTCGATGTACATGGGCATGAATTCATAGAACCAGTCCTTGTACATATTGAAGATAGCGTCACGGAACTCGATGAACTTGATGAACGGGTACTTTTTAATAAGGAGTTCAAGAAGCTCGATAGACTTTTCGGGGCTTCTGAAGCGGCAGTACTTCTTCTTGTTCGGGTAGATGTTGCGGAACTGTGAGTTGCCGCAGTATGTGCAGCTGAACAGACATCCGCGGGAGAGCATTACCATTGCTGTGAAGTTCTTCGAGCGGTCGAGGTTCGGATAGTCGAAAAGGTCGAAATCGGGGAAGGGAAGCTCGTCGAGGTCTTCAATAAGCGGGCGGACGGGGTTTTTCTTGTAAGTTCCGTCGGGAAGGTTGAAGTGAAGGCTCAGTATATCCGTGCGCATCTCTCCGTCGCGCATGGAGTCCATAAGTTCGAGTATCGGGTATTCGCCCTCGCCCTCGCAGACTATGTCGATACCGCGTATCTTCGCACACTCGTCGGGAACGAGGATAGCGTGATAGCCGCCGATAAGCACAGGAATATCGGGCATGGTGTCGTCGAGCCAGCCGCACATCTCGGTGATGAACGGTATAGCCGTGGTACGCGCCGTAAATCCGATAAGGTCGGGCTCGAAGCTTTTTACCTTGTCGAGAAATTCCTGACGTTCGGGCATATATAGCTCGTGATAGAGCTTGACGTCATGACCGCCGCCCTTTACGACCGCGGATATGGAAGCGAGACCTTCGCTGTAGTTTCCGAGCTTGTTTTTGCTGTATTTATCCTCTTCAAGGAAGTCGGGGTAGATAAGCAGTAATCTCTTTTGTTCAGCCATTTTAATATTCCCTTTCTTAATACGACCCACAAATGCAAAATTGTTGTGGTGCGCTTTGCGCGTAATATCTGATATGAATTATAAAATTTCATTGGGCGTAATCATACATATTATATTTTACCTCAAAACGCATAAAAAGTCAAGTGTTTCGGCATATTTTGTATAATAAATACAGACAAAACCATATATATTGATAAAGGGAACCTCTAAAAACTCATTTGAGAGAAAAAGAGCTACTTGCACCGATAGCTGCGTCAAGCCTCCTCACCGTGCGCCAGCACGCTTTCGGAGCCTCTCCTTGCTCTCGGCACAATTATCTCATTTTCTCTTTTCAAAGCGGTTTTTAGAGGTGCCCTAAAAAGAATGCTTTTTTCGACTCCGGAGGTCAAATATGACAGCAAGAAAAGGTTTTGTACGCAATACCGCGGTGATGTTCGCGGCAATGTTCATCTCAAAGGCGCTCGGTGCGGTGCTGAAGATACCGCTCGGCAATATCCTCGGCGGTGAGGGAATGGGATATTTCACCACCGCGTACAGCATCTTCACGCCTGTGCTCGCGTTCGTATGCTCCGGTATCCCCGCGGTGCTCACGCGCTCTGTGGCGGGATACGCGGCGGCGGGGAAGTACGGTATGATACGGAAAGACCGGCGCTGCTCACTGCTTATGGCGGTGATCGTGGGACTTGCCGGTACTGTTCTTATCCTCGCGTCGGCTGTGCCGTTCGTAAGCTTCGCGGCGAACTCGCCCGAAAGCCTTCCCTCGGTGCTGGTTATCGCTCCCGCAACCCTGTTCTGCTCTGTAACGGCAGTTTACCGCGGGTATTACGAGGGGCTCTCGGATATGCTCCCGACCGCGCTTTCGCAGGTGATCGAAGCTTCCGTGCGCGCAGGGGTGGGCGTGGGGCTGTCATACTTCGTTTACGCGAACGGAGCCCGTTTCTTCGGCTCGCAGGGCGCGGCGCTGCCATACGCTGCTGCGGCGGCAGTCCTCGGTGTAACGGTAAGCGAGGTCTGCGGCACTGTGTTCATGCTGTTCCGCGCACGCCGTAAAGCAGACAGCTACCGTGAATACGGCGGAAAGATGACCGGTGACGAGATATTCGCTTTGTGCCGCGGGATAATGCTCAAAGCGCTTCCAGTGTCTCTCGGGGCGGCGGCTTCGGGATTTATCGCGTTTGCCGAGATGATGACGGTGACGAACTGCATCGACCTTTCTTCAAATCTTTTCGGCGGGTATTGGATGTCCGATGATATACTGTCCGTAATAAAGGAAAAATATACCGGCGCAGGCAATTTCATGTACGGCTGCTACGCGGGGATAACCATGTCGGTATATATGCTCGCGGCTTCGGCTGCGGGAGTGATCGGGCGCTGTGAGCTTCCGCGGCTTACTGCTGCGGCGGAGTCGGGCTCTCACGATGCTCTGCGGCGTGAGATAAAGCTCCTCATCAAGGGAACGGCGGTGACGGCGGCACCGGTGACAGCGTTTCTCGCCGTGCTTGCGGAACCCGTACTTCGGGTGCTTTATCCCGACCGCGCGACAGAGACGGCAGTGAGCACCGCGCCGCTCGTCGTCCTGAGTGCGGGCGGTCTGATCCCGGCACTTCTCGGGGCGCTGTTCGTGATATTCCACGCTTTCGGGGACTTCGGCACGCCGGTAAAGGTGATGTTTATCGGCGGAGCAGTGAAGCTCCTGCTGAGCGCCGTGTTCATCGTTATCCCGCAGCTGAACATCACAGGAGCGGCGGCAGCCTCGGTGCTCTCCGACGCGATATGCCTTGCGTATGCCGTAAAAGCGGTTAAGAAGCGCTTCGGACTGAGCACGGGGTGCATCGGATACAGCCTTCCGTCCGTGTTCGCGGCACTTAGCGGCGGAGTCGGGATATACCTTTTCTTCCGCGCTCTTGAAGGGAATATCGGGACGCTGTGTGCAGTCCTTGTTTCGGCGGCTCTCGGAGCTGTCATAAGCGCTCTTGTGCTGTTCGTCTGCGACAGCGCGGACTGCGCGGCGGTTATAGCGCTTCTTAAACGCAGGAAAGCATAAATTTCGTCAAAAGTCTTGTTTTTTCGGCGTATGTGTGGTAGAATATTCCCGTTGACTTACTGAAGCGTCTCACGAGTTCTCCCGACGGAAGCGGGAAATTCATGAGAGAGGCTTATCATCATTTAAAAGAAAGGAATTGCAAAAATGTTTGAGATCAAGGAAAAGTACGGGATAGACGACCTTCGCGAGATAATGAAGGAGCTTCGCAGCGAGCATGGCTGCCCGTGGGACAAGGTACAGACCCATGAGTCGATAAGAATGGACGTTCTTGAAGAGGCTTATGAGGTCGCAGAGGCAATAGACAGCGGCGACAGCGCTCTTCTGAAAGAGGAGCTCGGCGACCTGCTGCTCCAGGTTGTGTTTCACAGCGAGATAGAAGATGAACAGAAGCGCTTCAACTTCGATGATGTTTGCGACGGGGTATGCAAAAAGCTCGTTTACCGCCATCCGCACGTTTTCGGCGATATAACCGCCGATACGCCCGATGAGGTGCTTAAAAACTGGGATAACCTCAAAGCCGCTTCAAAGAACGAAGAGAAACCCTCCGACAGGTTGAGAAGCGTCCCGAAGCTCCTGCCCGCGCTCATGAGGGCGGAAAAAGTCGGAAAGCGTGCGTCACGCGTCGGAATGGACTTCCGTTCTACCGCAGAGGTCATAGAGCGCCTTCGCAGCGAGATAGATGAGCTCGAAGCCGCTGTCGGAAAGGAAAACGACTCTCAGATCGAAGAGGAGCTCGGCGATATTCTCTTTTCCTGCGCCAATTTGTCAAGATTTTTACAAAAAGATAGTGAAAAAGCCTTGACATTTGCAATAAATAAGTTTATAATACGATTTAGTGGAGTTGAGGCGCTCCTCGAAAACGAGGGCAGGACTTTTACCGAAGCCACCCCCGAAGAGCTTGATGAGCTCTGGGAGAAAGCCAAGACCGACTCGCATTTATCCTGATGTATGGCACATATCGCGGATAAGTAAAAAATCTATCAAATCATTTTTTATGGAGGTTTAAAATGACTAAGGCAGAATTAATTTCGGCTATAGCAGAAAAGACCGAGCTCAGCAAGAAGGATTCCGAAAAGGCTCTCAACGCTACGGTTGCTGTTATCACCGACACACTCGCAAAGGGTGACAAGATCCAGCTCGTAGGGTTCGGAACATTTGAAACACGTGACCGCAAGGCTCGCGAAGGTATCAACCCTCAGACAAAGAAGAAGATAAAGATCCCGGCTACGAAAGTTCCCGCATTCAAGGCTGGCAGAGCATTCAAAGACGCTGTTGCCAAGTAATCGGCGGTTATGCTATATAAAAGCGGATCCGGCTGTGGCTCTGTGCCACGGTGAGGCTCTCCCGAGCGCGGCAGGCGCCGCGCTTACACAGGGAGCGCTTTATGCCGGAGCCGCTTTTTATTTACTTTATCCGGAGGACAGTATGAGACTCGACAAATATCTTAAAGTATCAAGACTGATAAAGCGCCGCACGGTCGCGAATGAAGCCTGCGACGCAGAGAAGGTGAGCGTCAACGGAAAGCCGGCGCGCGCTTCTTATGACGTAAAGACCGGTGACATCATCGAGATAAATATCGGCAAGACCCCGCTTAAAGTGCGTGTGGTGAAGGTCGCGGAGGTCGTCGGAAAGGACGGCGCGGGCGATCTTTACGAAGTTGTGTAAATTGCGGTTCTAAACGCGTGTCCGCGGACATACTATGGTTATACAAGAGTCTGTACATTTCAAGGAGAAAATATGAACAGCAGTATAACGATAGATGACCGCGAAAGAATGATAATTACCGGTGTGAAGAGCGTTGAAAGCGTGACGGATACTCTTATAACACTGTTCACCGAGAACGGCGACCTTGCTGTCAGGGGAGCGGGGCTCGCGACGGACGAGTTTGACCCGAAAGGCGGGCTGCTCCGCGTGAACGGGCGTATCGACGCGCTTGTTTTCACTACCGGGAAATATCATCTTCCCGACAACTTCATCTCACGGCTGTTCAGGTAAGGCGGTGGGATATGTTTGAAACGACTGATGACGCGCTCGGTATGATCGCTCTGTACGCCGCAGTGGGCTTCTTCCTCGCGGTGATATACAATATCCTGCGCTTTTTCCGGCTTGCTCTTCCGAAGATGAAACGAACCGCCGCAGTATGCGACTTCATGTTTGCTGTTATTGCGGGATTTGTGCTCTTCGCCTTTTCGGTCGGGTACGGAACCGGCTTTTTCCGCCTGTACTATGTTATTGCTGCGGCATTCGGATTTGCGCTGAATATGGTCACGCTCGGTATGCCGATACCGGTGCTTGCACGGCTTTCGGGACGCTTTTTCGGGTTTGTCGTGAAAATTGTTTCACGACCTATAAGAAAAGTTTGTGCTAATGTAACAAATTACATAGCGCATATATTAAAAATTATATCAAATACCGCCAAAACGTGTGAAAAACACTTGAAAATTCGTCGTAAAATGTTGTATAATGTTAAGGATAATAAAATAGACGAATTATATCCGAAAGGCGGTGAAAACAGCTATGCTATTCAAGCGAAAGTCAGGAAGATCAGTTAAAGTTCCTTTCATATTTGCATTTGCTGCATTTGTCGCTCTGGCATACGCTGTTATAAACATCGTCGTCATAAGGGTCGAAATAGCTCATAAAGAAGCTGAATATGATGCTTTATCCCAGAAGCTCTACGCACTTCGCACCGAGAACGAGATACTTGAACGCTACACGAGCGATGAGTACAAAATGGGATATGTTGAGGAGATCGCACGTGAGAATCTCGATTATTCCTATTCCGACGAAAAAATATATTATTTTGTTCCGAGCGGTGACTCGGAATCGTAAAGAGCTGTGAAAAGTTATGAGAAACAAGAACAGAGAAGGTCTTAAAGTAGTTTATCGTATCATTGCAGGAGTTGTCGCTCTTGTTATGCTTGTCGGCATTATATACGGAAGCTTTATGTGAATTCAGAATTGTGGTCGTCGCTTCGCGGCTGATCTGAATTGTGACAAAAATAAAATAATAAAAAACAGACCGATGGATAAGTTCATCGGTCTGTTTTGGTTTCTGTAGATTTCGTCACGATTCAGACAACGCACAGCGCGTTCACTGATTATGAATCAATCAAAGAGTTCGGCGATGCGGTCGAAAACTTCGGGGAAGGGCGTGCGCTCTTCTACGAAGCGCTCCGCGATCCCCTCGCTGTAAAGCCGGTAAGCTGCCGACGCACCGAGCGGGTACATATCAGTGAAGCTCTTATAGACCGAGCTCTCCGCGCCGTTGCAGCGCAGTTCTACGCAGCCCTGAAGAGCGATCTGCATATTGGCGAGAAAATCCTCGGCAAATACGACTTCAACGGATTTCTTCTGCGCATACGCGTTTGTGAGCAGTATATCGGAAGCTCCCGCCCATGCATCATGCGCCGCAACATGAACGACCTTCAGATTGCTCATGATTATGGTGCCTATGCACATAGGGCAGGGTTCCATTGATGTGTACATGGTATAGTTGCTCAGATCGGGATATTTCTCTATGTCAAGGAGCTGTATGCATTCCGTTTCCGCGTGATCGACCTTACAGTTCGGAAAGCGCTTGCTCGTGACATAGTGGTTGCGTCCTACCGACAGGGTTTTTCCGGAATCATCGACGATGATCGCGCCGATAGGGAGATTTCCTTCACAGAAGGACTGCCAGCCGAGTTCAAATACCTGCTGCCACGGTTTTTCAAGTTCGTTGAATTTCATACGTTGCCTCCTTTTCGCGTTGAGTAAAGATGTGAACAGATAGTTTCCGCCGGAGCGGCGGGGGACATCAGAGCTTCGCGAGTTCAGCGAAGGTTTCTTTCATTGCCGGATAAAGCTTCTTGTAAAGCGCATAGACCTTTTCGTACTTTTCGGTGTTCTCCTTGATCGGATTCTGTATCTTGTCCTCCTTGATGACAGCCTTGCAGGCTTCGGGAACGGAAGAGTAGATACCTGTGCCGACCGCTGCGAGAAGCGCAACGCCGAGAGCGGGACCTTCCTTGTTCTGGGTCGTCTTTACGGGGCAGCCGTAAAGGTCGGCGAGCATCTGTCTCCAGAGCGGGGAAGTTCCGCCGCCGCCGCACGCCATCATATCGCTTACGTTTATGTTCATTTCGCGCATTACTTCCACGCAGTCACGCAGAGAGTAAGAAACGCCTTCCATGACCGCACGGATCATGTCTTTCTTCTTGTGCATAGTCGAGAGACCTATGAACGCTCCGCGGGCGTTCGGGTCGAGGTGCGGGGTGCGCTCGCCGTTGAGGTAGGGCATATAGAGCAGTCTGTTAGCGCCGATCGGCACTTCCATAGCCGCCTTGTCCGTGAGGTAGTAGGGGTCAACGCCCATATTTATCGCAGTCTCCATCTCGCTCCAGCAGAGGTTGTCCCTGAACCATTTGAGCGAAAGGCCCGCGCTCTGGGTAACGCCCATTACGTGCCAGCAGTTCGGTACTGCGCAGCAGAAAGTATGCACTCTGCCTTTCTTGTCTATCGAGATGTCGGAGGTATGAGCGAATACTACGCCGCTCGAACCGATAGTCGTGAACGCGGTTCCGTCGGTAACAACGCCAGTTCCTACCGCTGCGGCAGCGTTATCGCCGGCACCGCCGACAACGGGAGTTCCCTCGGCGAGACCTGTGAGCTCGGCAACCTGCTTTGTGACTGTACCGGTGATCTCGGGGCTCTCATATACCTTAGCGAGGAGGGATTTGTCTATTCCGAGCTTTTCGAGCACTTCGTCGGACCACTGTCTCTTCGGGATATCGAGGAGCTGCATACCGGAAGCGTCGGAAACTTCGGTCGCGAACTCGCCGGTGAGCATGAATCTGATGTAGTCCTTCGGGAGAAGTATGTGGCGGCAGCGTTCATAGTTCTGCGGTTCGTTGTTCTTGACCCACATGATCTTCGCGGCTGTGAAGCCGGTAATAGCAGGGTTCGCTGTGATCTCGACGAGGCGGTCGTGACCGACTTTATCGGTGATCTCACCGACTTCCGCCGAAGTACGCTGGTCGCACCAGATTATACTCTTGCGAATAACGCGGCATTCGCGGTCGAGCATAACAAGTCCGTGCATCTGACCGGAGAGACCGATGCCTTTTATCTCCGAAGCGGGCGCGCCGCTTTCTCTGATAACGTCGGAAATGCCCTGTACGGTGGCGTTCCACCAGTCGCCGGGATCCTGCTCCGCATAGCCGTTCTGCGGTGTATAGAGCGGATATTCATAGGTCGCGGACGCCATTGCTGTGCCGTTTTCGTCGAAGAGCACGGTCTTTGTGCCCGAAGTTCCGATGTCAACTCCCAAAATATAAGCCATAATGTTCATATCCTTTCATGTCGATGAATTTTTGCAGTTTCGGGTGCGGTAAATGCACTCATTCACTAAAAATATTATAATACACGCCGCCCATATTGTCAATAGTTGCCAATGCATGAACTGACCGTTTTTTGCGAAATGTTCCGCGCCGTGACACTGACGGATGAAATATTCAACAATCTCCGTATTGCGCGAAAATTTATTATTTGTGTAAACTGCAAAAAATCTTGACAATTTTATGAAAAGATGATATTATATATCTGTGCGGTATATCCTTGTACCGCGATAAAGGATCTGAAGCGGAGGAAACTGTTTTGAAAAAGAAGTTTTCACTTATTCTCGCATTTATACTGACTGCTGTTATGATATTCAGTATCCCTGCGGTCGCTTTCGACGCCAACGATTACGATTACAGCTCCGACTGGGGCGGGAGCGACTGGGGCAGCAGTGACTGGGACGACCATGACTGGGGCGGCGGTTCTACATATTACGACAGTGACGGCGGAAGCGGCGGCGGAGGCGGTATACCTGTCTGGGTCATTATCGGAATAATCGTGTTTATTGTGTTTCTCGTCGTTGCTCTCGGAAAGAACAAGAACGGCGGTTCACAGACTCCCGTCGGCGGCGGTGTACGTCCGGCTAACGGCGGCCAGGGTCTCAACGTGAATGTTCCCGACCGTACCGCACAGATAGAGCAGATAATCAAACAGGACGACCCGAACTTCACCGCGGATGACTTCACATCGTTCGTAAAGGAAGTCTATATCGACATCCAGAACGCTTGGTGCAAGCGCGACCTTACCCCTGTAAGACCCGTTATGCATACGAACCTCTATAATACCACCGAAAAACAGGTACAGTCCAAGATAGACCAGGGCGTGACATACCACTACGAGAGCATTGCGATAAATACCGCGTACCTCACGAGCTATGTCCGCGATAACGAGTACGAGTACCTCACAGCGTACCTCAACGCCCGCTATATCGACTATCAGACGGACGACAAGACCGGAAACATAATCCGCGGCGACAAGAATACCCGCTGGGATTTCCGCTATAAGATGAAGTTCATGCGTTCCGTCGGCGTAAAGACCACGAGCGCTTCCGACAACAACATGACCGGACATAACTGCCCGAACTGCGGAGCTCCGCTTACCATATCGAGTACCGGCGTATGCGAATACTGCGGCTCGACGGTGACTACCGGACTTTACAGCTGGGTGCTCAGCGACTTCTCGACCGTCCGCAACGACACCAAGGACGACGGAATAAGAGTTCCCACAAACGGCGGAAATGATACCGGCAATAACGGTTAATACTGATGAATCCTGTACTGACAGCAATAATAACACCACTGATCGTGATCGCGGTCATCGCGCTTGTGATATTCATTATAGTAATGATAATAAAACATAAGCTCGAATCCGCGACACGGCGATACCTCGGAATGGGGCTGAAAGATACCGCGAATATGCTCGGGAACGGGCTTCGCGAGGAAACTACCATGCCGAAGGCTATCTCGAACGTCTCGGCTATCTATAAGCCGCGTCTGATGCGCGATTTCCCCGATATGACATACGAGCGTTTCCTCGAAATGGCGAATACGGCTCTCGTGTCTATCCTCACCGCTATCGAAAGCGGTGACGCGGACCGCATCGGGAACGCGACCGACAGCCTTAAAAGCGTTATCCGCGACAAGATACACGACAATAACGGCAGGAATATCGTTGAACATTTCGATGATATTAAGCTGCACAGAACGGCGATATCCGATTACAGGACCACATCCGATACCGCGACGGCGGACTTTGAGATCTCGTTCCAGTGCATCCATTATCTCGAAGGCAAGGACAAGGTCCCGGAAAACCCCTCGCAGTTCGCGGCGTGCGTGTCTCTGAGCTACGGACGGGAGTTCGCCGAGGATTCGAGTTCGCTTACGTTCTCGCATAACTGCCCTAACTGCGGCGCGCCGATATACGCTGTCGGCGGAAGAATGATGAAATGTACCTACTGCGGTACAGGCGTTACGGAAGAAGTTTATAAGAGCTGGCTCGTCAGCGCTTATAAATTTATCAAATAAACAGAATTTCTTATTCTGCAACGAAAGGAAATGATAACCTATGGGACTTATCAAAGCTGCAATAGGCGCTTTAGGCGGTGCTCTCGGCGATACATGGAAGGAAGAGATACACTGCGGCGCTATTGACAACAAAACTCTTCTTAAGGTCGGCACAAAGATGCACCAGGGCTCGAACCGCACGAGCAATACCAAGGGCACCGAAAACTACATAAGCAACGGATCCGCTATCATGGTAGAGCAGGGAACCTGTATGCTCACCATAGACAACGGCAAGATCACAAACGTAGTTACCGAGCCCGGACGCTATATCCTTGACAACTCGTCCGCTCCGTCCATTTTCGCCGGTCAGCTCAAGGATTCCGCAAAGGATCTCATCAGCAGATTCACTTTCGGCGGTACTCCTGCGGCAGAGCAGAAGGTCGTATATATCAACCTTCAGGAAATACCCGGCATTCCGTTCGGTACAAGCGAGCCCATGCCGTATTTCGACCCCTACTACAACACATCTATCGAGCTCCGCGCGTTCGGTCGCTTCTCTATCCAGATCCCCGACGCAGAAGCAGCGGTAAGATTCTACACCGAAGTTTGCCCGAAGGGCGTTGACGCAGGCGATCTTTCCGCTTCCGCGGTATTCTCAAACGGTCAGTACAAGAGCGAGTTCAACCAGGCTCTTCTCGGCGGTCTCGCAGCACTGTCCGATCAGGGCGTAATGTACTCGAAGATACAGACACACCTTGTTCCTCTCGCACAGGAAACGGCAAAGAACGCTGTTGACTGGCTCGAAAGAGGATTAATGATCAAGAAGATCGGCTTTGAAGGCCCCGTTACCCTCTCCGAAGATTCGAAGAAGCGTCTCGGTGCACGTCTCGAAGCGGATACTCAGCTCGACCAGGGCGTTCAGCGTGCTATGATGAACAAGAGCATCGCTGCAGGTATCGAAGCTATGGGCTCGAACGAGGGCAACGGCGGCGGTATGATGGGCGTTATGGGCATGGGCGCTATGATGAACATGGGCGGCAACCTCATGGGTCAGTACAATACCCAGCAGCCCGCTGCTCCCGCTGCTGCGGCAGCTCCGGCAGGCTGGAAGTGTCCTTCCTGCGGCGCTGCGAACGCTGAAGCTGCTAAGTTCTGCTCAGGCTGCGGCGCTAAGAAGCCCGCTCCTCCGGAGAGCTGGACATGCAGCTGCGGTGCTACCAACACCACAAACTTCTGCTCCAACTGCGGCGCAAAGAAGGGCGAGAGCGCTCCCGCTCCCGCAGCACCCGCTTCATGGACTTGTGAGTGCGGTTCCGTGAACACGACTAAGTTCTGTGCAAACTGCGGAAAGCCGAAGCCCGCTGCTCCGAAGAAGTACAAGTGCGACAAGTGCGGCTGGGTTCCGCCGGATCCCGAAAAGCCCCCGAAGTTCTGTCCCGAATGCGGCGACCTCTTCGACGAAAACGACGTACAGTAATATTGAAAGCGCAGGCTCTCCCATTATGGGGGAGCTTGCCTTGATATTATGCCGATTGTGATAATGCATAAAAAAATTGTGCATAAAGTTGGTAAATAGTGAGATAAGACGAAAAAGCAATAAAACAAGAAAATATTTCAAAAAAAGTGCAACCAAAGTGACACTTTTTTCGTTTATTATATAGGAGCGTATCTGACAGATGTAAAGATGTCGGTCACGTTACGTTTCAGAAAAGCGCGCAAAGCGTGCCAAAACAGTTCTGCATTTAAATAATGTGCATAGATAGAAGAGGGTGAAGGATTGGCGTTCATTTCAGTTAAAAATCTCCGCAAGGTTTATAAGATAGGGAACGAAAAGGTCTATGCGCTGAAAAAGATAGACCTTGACATCGAAAGGGGCGAGATATGCTGCATACTCGGTACGTCCGGCTCCGGTAAATCGACGCTCCTGAATATGCTTGCGGGGCTTGAGAAACCTACGAGGGGCGATATATTCATCAACGGTACGAATGTAGCGAAACTCTCGGAAAAGAAGCTCGCAAGATTCAGACAGGAAAACACGGGCTTCATCTTCCAGTCATACAACCTTATCTCCCAGTTCAACGCGCTGGAGAACGTGGGTATGCCGCTTATGTTCAAGGGTATGCCGCGGTCAAAGAGGGATAAGATCTCGGCGAAGATGCTTAAACTCGTCGGGCTCGGCTCGCGTATGAAACACCGTCCGAACCAGATGTCCGGCGGTCAGCAGCAGCGTGTCGGTATCGCGAGGGCGTTCGTCGCAAAGCCGAATGTCGTTTTCGCGGACGAGCCTACCGGAAACCTCGATACAAAAACGACCGACGAGGTAATGCGGCTTATGGTGCGTATGTGCCGCAAATATAACATAACTCTGATACTCGTAACTCACGATCTTGAGATAGCCGGTTATTCGGACAGGATCGTACATATAATCGACGGTGAGATAACAAGCATAGAAAAGAACGAATCGGTTTATTCTCCCGAAGATGACGAAAAGAAAGAGTCCGGACCGGACAACAATACAGAAAACAGTGAGGTAAGTGAACAATGAGATCATTAAAGAAGCTATTCGCAGTCCTTCTTGCGGCCGCTATGATGACATTCACCGCAGTGCCTGTGGCTTATGCGGAGTCAGACGGCTCGTCAGATGTTGTTGCTGTTCAGAATGTGCCGCAGCTGGCGCTCGCGTCAAACAATTCGTTTAAGATATGGCCGGGAACTGATACGCTTGTCCCCGTTGGTTTCAAGCTTAAAAAGCAGGGTAATTTCTCTTATATAAGAGTGAGTCTTACCGGCAATACGAAAGATATTTATTCAAATGTCACCGAAAAGACGATACATTACCCTGATATGGGAACATCGTTCACTTTTACGGTCTCTCCTACAACTCTGAGCGGAGAGTATTCTTTCGGGATCCTGGCAGAAGTTTGTGATAACGATGATAACGTGCTTTCAAGCTTCTCGACTTCATTGAAGCTCGTTGTTGACAGCGATCTCAAAGTAAAGGGTCTTACCATTGAAAGCTATAAGGTAAGCAAGGAGAATATCCGCCCTGGTGACAGCTTCGACATTGATGTTATCCTTAAGAACAACACAGGTGTTGATGTAAAGAATGCCGAACTGCATCTCGACGGACTCGATACCAACAAGTTCGTGCTCGATAAGGGCTTTTCAAAGAAGTATGTCGATATCCCGAAGGGAAAAACGGGTTCAGCGAAGTTCAGCCTTATCGCCCAGAACGGTATTGCGCTCGTGCGTGAGAATCTTACCCTCGCGCTTTCATACACGCTGGACGAGGATAAGAGCAATCTTGCGAGCCAGTCCTCCACTCAGGTGATCCTAAGCTGCGTCCCGAACGAGGGAACTGCCAAATACGGTGCACATGACATCTCCATGACGAGCTATAATGTGAGCAGAACCGACATCGAAAAAGGTACAAAGTTCAGCCTTTCTGTCGTGCTCAAAAACAACGGTTCGGAGGATATAGTAAACGCGCGTGTGGCGATAAATCCCGACGCAGCAAAGTTCGCTATCGACACCGGTCTTTCATACAGCGATTTCAGCCTTAAGAAAGGCGAGTCAAAGACATTCACGTTCCGTCTCATGGGCGGCTCCGGTATAGCTGCCGAAAGAGAGCCTATACCCGTTGTGTTGGAATACGGCGCACAGAACGTTACGTTCCAGACAGTCGTGAGCTGTAAGGGCGGAAGCGGAAAGAACACCGGCAAGTACGACCTTACAGTGACCGATTATTCCGTGAATGTTGATTCCGTAGCAGAAAGCACAGTGTTCGACCTTACCGTAGCCGTTACCAACAGCAGCACCGCGAAGATAAGCCACGCACGTCTTACCGTCATGAACCTTGACGGTACGAAATTCGCGATAGACAGAGGACTTCCGTTTGAGGATTTCGACATCGAAGCAGGTGAGACCAAGAGTTTTGTATTCAGACTTGTCGGCTGTAAGGGACTCGCTTCCATAAGAGAAGTCATTCCGATACAGATAGATTACGGTGAGGTAAGCAATACATCTAACGCGACCGTAAAGTGCGTACCGAAAGACAGCTCCGGCACAGACAACGACGGCAAGAAGGTCTTTGCGCCGAATATAATCATAGAAAGCTATGACTTCGGCGGCGAGTTCGTAACAGCCGGAAAGCAGTTCCCGCTTACGGTAAATATCAAGAACGTTTCGGATAAAGCTGTCATAGAGAACCTTAAAGTGACGGTAAACGGCAAGCCTGTGCAGGACGGAAACATAGCGTATTCTCCCGCAAATTCGTCAAACTCGTTCTTCTTTGACACTCTCCCTTGTAAGGGCACACAGACTATACAGCTCGACCTTCTTCCGAAGGCAGACGCGGTACCGAACAGCTATCCTGTCGAGATAGACTTCACTTACGAGTATTCCGTAAACAATGAGCGCTATCAGGCAACCGGCATAGCAGAGACACTTACTATCCCGCTTCGTCAGGAAGACAGACTTGTTATCAACGAGCCCGAGATACCCAACTGGGGAATAAATGTAGGCGAGCTCTGCACTATCAACATAAGCCTTGTAAACAAGGGCAAGAGCGCTGTATATAACGTTACCGCGACGGTAGAGGGCGAAGGCTTCACCGCAGAATCTCCCACATACTACATAGGCAACGTTAACAGCGGCACAGAGGAATACTACGACGCAAAACTTACTCCCTTGCAGGAGGGCGATATTTCCGGCGAGATCATATTCACCTATGAGGACGCTAACGGCGAAAGCAAGGAAAACCGCATTCCGTTCTCGTTCATGGCTATGAATATGATGGGCGGCGGAATGATGGGCGAATACGATATGGGCATGGAAGGCATGGATGGCTTTGATATGCCCCCCGCGGAAGAAGGCGGATTCCCGTTGTGGGCATACTTCGCTATCGGCGGTGGAGTTCTTGCGATCGCAGCGGTTATCGTGATAGTTGTCGTTGTAAAGAAGAAAAAGAAAAAGGCTGAATTAGAGGACGACGATGAAGATATATGATATGCTCATAATATGTCTCCGCAATCTGTGGAGACGAAAGGGCAGGACGCTTCTCACCGTTATCGGTGTAGTTATCGGTTCCTGCGCTGTTATAGTCATGATCTCGCTCGGTCTCGGAATGAACAAGGCTATGGACAGTATGCTGTCGTCATGGGGAGACCTTACCGCTGTCACTATCTTTAACGGAAACGGCAGCGGAATGATGTTTGTTACGGACGACAGCCATTATAGCGGAAACTCGAACAAAGAAAAACCCCCGCTTAATGACGATGCTCTTGAAATGCTTAAAAACATAGATCATGTCTCGTATGTTATCCCGAAGATAACGTTAAGCAATGAGATGGTAACTCTCTGCTCCGGAAGAAGTGACCGTTACAGGCTCGGATGGGGCGAGATATATGGAGTTGATTTCTCCATGCTTGAAAAAATGGGGTATGAAATTGAAGAGGGAGCTATTCCGAACGAGCATAATTATAAAGAATCCATAATCTACGGAAATGAGATCACAT
The DNA here is from genome assembly GCA_947168885.1 of uncultured Clostridia bacterium. GTDB lineage: Bacteria > Bacillota > Clostridia > Oscillospirales > Ruminococcaceae > Ruminiclostridium_E. Next base: position 190,229 of record CAMVNQ010000007.1, read on the forward strand.
ATAATTTCAGAGATACGAAGAAGCACGGCAACGCTTCAATGACCGCAAAGCAGCAGCTTCCCGACGGAAGCTTCACAAAGCCGTTCGTTGAACCTGTCGGCGGTGATTTCAAGATAGGTATAAACAACACGAAAAAGCCGAATGAAGACGGTTCATACCCTTATGGCGGACGCGGATATGAATATAAACTTACGGGTGCCGCAGTCCTCAAGCAGGATCCGAACTGGGAAACGCCGTATTCTATCTTTATAGATATCGATTTGGCGAAGGAAATAATAGAGTCGTACAACAGGCTCAACGGTGTGAAGAAAGCGAAAGCTCCCGAATATTCTCAGGTGAAGATCGTCTGCGAGAACATTGACAGTGTTGATGCTGTACAGAAAGCTGTCGAGGATATGGGCTTCACCGCATCGAGTATGGCACAGGTGCGCAGCCAGATGCAGGGTGAGCTTGGCGTAATACAGATGATACTCGGCGGACTTGCGGCGATAAGCCTTCTTGTAGCGGCAATAAGCATAACGAACACGATGATAATGTCGATCTACGAGCGCACGAGAGAGATCGGTATCATGAAGGTGCTCGGCTGCTTTATCGGCAACATACGTCTTCTGTTCCTTATGGAAGCCGGTATGATCGGACTTCTCGGCGGTATCATCGGTACGATAATAAGTTATATCATATCGTTTATAATGAATACGTTCGCGGGCTCGGCATTCGCACAGATATTAGGCTTCGGCGGCGACGGAGGCGAAGTCTCTATAATCCCGATCTGGCTCGTTCTCCTCGCACTTGGCTTCTCGACGGTCATAGGTCTTATCTCCGGATATTATCCCGCAAATCGCGCAGTCAAGATAAGCGCTCTCGAAGCTATCAAGAACGAGTAAAGCGCGTCTGCGGACCCGCGCCAGCGTGACGCTGGACCCAAAGCTGTCGCGATCAGCTTAGATGTTTTCATCACATAACAAAAATACAGCAGACTCAATGTAACGAATCTGCTGTTTTTATATTTTGTGCTGAAATTATCTTGTTTAACGCGAAGCATATAAAGTCTTTTTGAAAGGGGTTTGGGGGAAACTTTTTGTCCACAAAAAGTTTCCCCCAAGTCTCTTCAAAAAACGCACCCACGGATCCAAGGTGTCTCCCCGTTAGCGGGGAGGTGTCACCTTCGGTGACAGAGGGGCTGACCGACAGACTCGAAGCCTTGGCGCGGGGGTTTCAGGGGGCGCGGTAGCCCCCTGAAGCGGGAGTGGGGTGCAACCCCACATAAACGCATCCAATTGGGAACCTCTAAAAACCCATTTGAGAGAAAAAGAACTGCTTGCACCAACTGCTTCGTCAAGTCTCCTCACCTTGCGTGGTCTCCCCGGCAGCGGGGAGGTGTCGAGCTTGCGAGACAGAGGGGCTGACCGACAGACCAGCAAGCTTTCGGAGTCTTTCCTTGCATTTGGCGCCAGAGCAGGATGCTCTGACTATGCCGCCAGAAGAGCGCAAGGATGCGCTTTTGAAAGCGGCATAAGAATTATACTCATTTTCTCTATTCAAAGCGGTTTTTAGAGGTACCCCATTATTGATTATTGTAAATTATATCATCAAGCAGCTCCGCCGCGTCGGTCACGCACCCGCGGCAGCTCCGTATGACCTTTCCGGTGAGTGCGCCTTTGAGTTCCTTGCAGACGAGTGTCTGGTTCATTTCGGTGAAGCGCTGCTCGAACTCCTTCTTTAGCGGCTCGGAAGCGTCTCCGAATTTCTTGTCGAGAACATACTCGGCGGCGAGCACAGCTCCGCACTTTCCCATTCTTCCGCCTGCCATCGGTGCAGCGGCTTTTTTCGCTTCCGCCTCACTTATCCCCGCATCATCGGCGAACGCGCAAAGGACTGCCGCCGAACAGGGATAGAAGCTTTTGTGGTTGTTTATGGCTTTTTCGACTTTTTCAGACATCTTCGTTATCCTCCGCGATCGCATCCTCAATAATAGCCCGTATCTCGTCAACGCCCTCGCCGGTCTCCGCCGAGAACTCGATCATAGTTATATCGTCCGCGCACGGTATCTCGGTGCGGAATGCCTCGCGCCGCGCTTCGCGCTCCTTCTTCCTGAGCTTGTCCGCCTTGGTGAGCACAACGACAAACGGAATACCGCTGTCGATAAGGAAATCTATCATCATCACATCGTCGGCGGTGGGCTTGTGGCGGAAATCAATTAGCTGGAACACGAGAGCAAGTTCACGCTCGTCATGAAGATAGCCTTCGATAAGCTCCGCCCAGCGCTTCTTTTCGCTCTGCGAGACTTTAGCGTAGCCGTATCCGGGAAGATCGACGATATGAATGCCGTCAACGGAGAAGAAGTTTATCGTCGAGGTCTTGCCGGGCGTAGCGCTTACTCTCGCGAGGGATTTCCGGTTGAGAAGCTTGTTTATGAGCGACGATTTTCCGACGTTTGAATGCCCCGAAAACGCAAATTCGGGTCTGTCCGACGCGGGTATCTGTTTGAAAAGCCCGTAAGACGCGGTAAATTCCGCTTTGTTATAGTTCATTGTGTTTCCTCGTTTAATCAATTTCCCCTGCCGCTGAGTGGTAGGGGAAAAGAAGCTGTGTTATCTGTTGTCCGCTGATGCCGAAGGCTGTGTTCTGCGGCGCTTGCTTACTTCCGCGGATCTTTTCTGTCTCGGAGCCTTGCCCGTTTTTTTCGCCGCTTTGGCAGGGAAGACGAGCGCGTTATCGAGCACAGTCTGTATCTTCTCCGCGGGAATGAACCGCACGTTGTCCTTTACAGTCTCGTCGATCTCATCAAGGTCGGCTTCGTTTTCTTTAGGGATTATGACGGTCTTTACGCCCGCCTTGTATGCTGCCATGGACTTTTCTTTAAGTCCGCCGATAGGAAGCACTTTTCCGTGAAGCGTTATCTCGCCGGTCATAGCTATGTCGCGCTTTACCGGCATACCCGAGAGCGCCGAAACGAGAGCTGTCGTCATGGTGACACCCGCCGAGGGACCGTCTTTCGGAACTGCGCCTTCGGGAGCGTGAATATGCAGATCCTTGTTCTTGTAGAATTCGGGGTCGATGTCGTATTTCGCGGCTATGCTTCTGACAAGGCTTACGGCGATCTTGCTGGATTCCTTCATAACGTCGCCGAGGGAGCCGGTGACTTCGACCTTTCCGTCACCCTCCATAACGATGACTTCGAGGGGCATCGTAACGCCGCCGACGGAAGTCCACGCGAGACCCGTGACAATACCTGTCTCGTCGGTCTTGGATATGGTCTCGGGAAGGTACTTTCTCGTGCCGAGGAAGTCTTTAAGGTTCGCGTCGGTCACGGAGACAGAAGCCTCACCGCTTACAAGCTTCTTTGCCGCTTTTCTGCATATCGACGCGATCTTCTTTTCAAGACCGCGCACGCCGGCTTCCTTGGTATAGCCGTCAATTATCGCGTAGAGCGCCTTGTCGTTCACTTTGAGGGTGCGGCGCGTTTCACCGTGCTTTTTGAGCTGCTTCGGGAGAAGGTGTTTTTTCGCGATATTGAACTTTTCCTCGCGGGTATAGCTCGAAAGCTCGATGATCTCCATACGGTCGAGCAGGGGAGCGGGTATAGTATCCATGGTGTTCGCCGTGGTGATGAAGAGAACGTCGCTAAGGTCGAGCGGTATCTCGAAGTAATGGTCTGTGAAAGTCGAGTTCTGCTCGGGGTCAAGGACTTCGAGCATAGCGGACGACGGGTCGCCCTTATAATCGCTTCCCATTTTGTCTATCTCGTCGAAGAGGATGACGGGGTTCATGCACTTCGCCTGTTTTATGGCGTTGACGATACGTCCGGGCATAGCTCCGACGTAGGTCTTTCTGTGACCGCGTATCTCCGCTTCATCACGGACACCGCCGAGGGAAACGCGGGCATAGTTGCGCCCGAGAGCTGCGGCAATGGACTTGCCGACGGACGTTTTACCGACTCCGGGAGGTCCCACAAGGCAGATGATCTGGCTTTTTACCTCGGGGTTGAGCTTTCTTACCGAGATTATCTCAAGGATGCGCTCCTTGACCTTTTTGAGCCCGTAGTGATCTTTTTCGAGCTGCTTTTCCGCCTTTCCGATGTCTATTGTATCTTCTGTATAGACGTTCCACGGCATTTCAAGTATCGAGTCGAGGTATGTCTTGATAAGTCCGTATTCCTGTGACGAGGGAGAGACCTTCATCATCTTGTTCACTTCGCGGAGCAGCTTTTCCTCCGTTTCGGCGGGGAAGCCGACAGCCTGTATCTTCTCGGTGTAGTCGTATTCTTCCTCGTCATAGTCCTCCGAGCCGCCGAGCTGCTTCGAGAGAGCCTTCATCTGTTCGCGGAGTATGTATTCTCGCTGGTTCGAGTCGATAGAATCCTTTATCTGCTCGCTTATCTCCGCTTCAAAACGAAGCACTTTTATCTCTTCTGTGAGCATCTCGATAAGCTTCTTGATGCGCTTTTCAAGTCCGTTTGTTTCGAGGAGCGTCTGCTTGTTGTCGGTCTTGAGGAAAACGTTGAATATGATGAGCTCAAAAAGCTTCTTTAAGTCGTGTTCTCCGTTTACAAGTCCGGTGAGCTCGTCGGGAATTTTCGGGACAAGGGAAGAGTACTCTTCAAAAAGCATCTTCAGCGTTCTTTCATAGGCGTAACCAAGCGATTCGTCGAGCTCGGTCACGCGCTCGCGGATCTCGGAGATCTCCGCAACGTTATAAGTCTCGAATTCCGAAACGTTAATCAGCTTTGCGCGGTAAAGTCCCTGTACGAGAACACGGGTGACCTTGTCGGGCGTTTTGAGTATCTGGCGTATTTCCGCAACGACACCGACCCTGTACAGATCGTCTCTGTGGGGGTCGCTGTTGTCGTATTCCGTCTGTGTGACCAGAAAAATGCGCTTGTCTGTGAGGCTTGCCGTTTTGACGGCTTCAACGAATTTCGGTTTTGTAACATCGAAATTAAGTACCATTCCCGGGAAAACCACGAGACCTCTCATCGTTATCATCGGGAGTTTATGTCTTACCGCAGAGGGCATGAATATCAATCCTTTCAGTTATATCGCCTTAAGCCTTTATTTTTATATGGCATAAATTATATTATACAGTATAACGCAGATAAATGCAATAGTTTTTTTACGAAAATCTGCTGAAAATATATTGCAGAGTAACCGACAATTTCCGCCTTGTTCATTGCTGGTTGAAATATGCACGTCAGACCTCGATGCACTGCTTTATCCTGCTGTACAGCGACTTGCCGATACCGCTTATGTTCATTATCTCTTCGGTCGAAAGAAAGTCTCCGTTTCGCCTGCGGTATTCGATTATCCTGTCTGCCGTAACCTCGCCGATACCGGTTATTTCCATAAGTTCGTCACGGTTCGCCGTGTTTATGTTGACCTTTTTTTCCGGTGCGGGAAGGGAAGATTCCGTGTAAGTCACCGGCGCAGCGGTTATGTACGAGTTCTGTTCATTCCGGTCGGCGAATGTGAATGCAACGGCGCAGAAAGTTATGTAACCCGCCGCAGCGACACAGAAAAGTATGATAAAAAGCCGGCTTAACGGTCTTTTGACTGTTGATTTGTTCTTGGTTCCGGCAGGCAAGGAACGCACCTTCTTCCGTTGTTTGTTGAATATATATCTGATTATATCACGAAATCCGTATTTACGCAACGTTTTATTGAAAATGTCTAAAATTTTACGGTCAAATTTGTTATTATCACTATTGTGTAAACGTTTACTTTGTGGTATAATATAAAAAATTAAATCGGAAAAGGAGAATTGTTCTATGCCAAATCCTTATCTTCCGCAGTGGGAATACATTCCTGACGGAGAGCCGAGAGTCTTCGGCGACAGGATATATGTTTACGGTTCACATGACAGAATGGGCTGCGACAAGTTCTGTGACTACCGGCTTAAAGTCTGGTCGGCACCTGTCAGCGCACCGGATAAGTGGGTATGCCACGGAACGGCTTTTGCAACACGCGATTTCCGCGGTCATCCGTCGGACGTTGACTGGACGGACAACGAGCTTTACGCACCCGATGTCGTTGAGAAGGACGGAAAGTACTACCTCTACGCATATATCGTCGGCGCAAAGGGCTGCGTCGCGGTGAGCGACAGACCCGAGGGCCCGTTCAGACTTCTCTCGAAGTATGAATACAACCTCGAAAAGCACTATGACGACGGTACATTCATAGACCCCGGCGTGCTCGTTGATGACGACGGGAGAGTTTATGTTTACTGCGGCTATCTCGGCTCGTATATGGCAGAGCTCGACGGAAAGGATATGCACACGGTCATCGACGGGACATACAAGCTCGACATAATTCCCACCGACGAACCGCATAACTTCTTTGAAGCCTGCTCGCCGAGAAAGATAAACGGCAGATACTACCTCATATACTCGCCGAAACTCGGAAGCCGTCTTGACTACGCCATGAGCGACAGCCCGACCGGTCCTTTCGAGCACAAGGGCACGATCATCGACAACTCGATAGATTACCCCGGCGGCAATGACCACGGCTCGGTAATGCAGATAAACGGACAGTATTACATATTCTACCACCGTATGACCAACGGAACGATAATGTCCCGCCGCGGCTGTGTGGAGCGTATCGAGATACTTCCGGACGGTACAATACCGCAGGTAGAGATGACCTCACTCGGATTTGAGGAAAGCCTCGACCCGTTCATCGTCACCAAAGCCGATACCGCCTGCGTGCTGAAGGGCGGCTGCTTCATAACCGAGCTGAACATCTTTGAGCGCGTTGTAACAAAGATCACCGACGGTTCGGTTATGGGCTGGAAATACTACGATTTCGGAAACGACGACGACCCGTATTCGATAAAGCTGAAACTCCGCGGAACGGGCTGCAGGGGAATTATACAGATATTCCTCGACAGCGACGAGGGTGAACCTGTCGGCGAAGCATCATTCACCGAGAACGGCGGAATAGTTTCCGCAGAGCTTCCCGCGATAAAGGGCAGACACGCTGTTTATCTGAAAGCAAAGAGCCTGTATGAAGGCTGGGCAGCGGATATGTTCAAGGGCAGATACCTGTTTGAGCTCGAAGAGTTCGTTTTTGTAAGATAACGATTATGATGAAAGAAAGGAAACACGATATGGAATTAAGAATGAAGATCGCTGCGGGAATTCTTGCGGCTGTAAGCATCATTTCCGGCTGTGCAAACAATAACGCGCCCGCTGCAACGACTTCCGCGGCTCCCGCTCCGGCGGAAACGACGGCGGAGGAGGAGACCGCACCTGCACGCGCGGTCGGCGAGATGAGAGATATGACGACACAGCAGATAGTCGAAGATATGGGTGTCGGAATAAACCTCGGCAACACCTTTGAGGCTACCGGCTCGAATTCGGATACGGTGAGCGGTTTTGAGAGAAGCTGGGGAAGCCCGCTCGTAACGAAGGAGCTCATAGAAGGCTACGCAAAAGCAGGGTTCGGCGTACTTCGCGTTCCGGTGGCGTGGTCGAACCTCATGGCTGAGGACTACACAATAAGCCCCGAGCTGCTCGCGCGCGTCGATGAAGTCATGGGCTGGGCTGTGGACAGCGGTATGTACGTCATAATGAACATACACTGGGACGGCGGCTGGTGGGAGAAGTTCCCCACCGAAAAGGAAGAGTGCATGAAGAAGTACACCCGTATCTGGGAGCAGCTCTCCGATTACTACGGAAATTACGGCGATAAGCTTATGTTCGAGTCGCTCAACGAGGAGGGCGGCTGGCAGAGCGTATGGAACCGTTACAGCGGCACCGCCGGCGAGGAAAAGGAGCAGTCATTCGGACTTCTCAACGAGATAAATCAGAAATTCGTCGATATTGTCCGTGCAAGCGGCGGCAACAATGCCAAGCGTCACCTGCTTATCGCGGGATATAACACCGATTTCGACCTTACCTGCGACGACCTTTTCGTAATGCCTTCCGACCCCGAAGGAAGATGCGCTGTATCCATGCATTACTATACGCCTTCGACGTTCTGTATCCTTGAAAAGGACGCGGACTGGGGCAAGGCGAAGCCGACATGGGGCACAAAGCGCGATGTGCGCGAAATGGAAATGTATATGGACAAGGTCAAGGAGCACTTCACCGATAAGGGTGTACCCGTTATCATCGGCGAGTACGGCTGCGTCGCGGTAAAGAACAAGACGAAGGATCAGATCAGACTGTTCAACCTTCTCGCGACCGAGGAAATGATCTCACGCAAGATCTGTCCCGTTCTCTGGGACACGACAGGCGTGTTCTACGACCGCTATCTCTACGTTCTCAAGGATGAGGAGTTCCAGAAGGGGCTTGACCGTATAAGAGCGGGCGAGAGCCTTAAAGACGAGCTTCTCGCGCAGGCAGCCGAGGCTCTGGAAGACAAACCCGCCGAGACTGAAAACGCCGCGTAAAAATGTATCAAAGCGTCTTGTACAGAAGTACAGGGCGCTTTTTTTGCGTTTTTGTATTGTTTTTTGCGCGGGAGTGTGGTATAATGAATAAGCAGTGTGTCACACTGTGTTATCACTTTTGGAAAAACGGAGAAAGCAATGCTCAGAGCGTTTTTTTACAAGATATATGAAGCACTTATGTCCGTGCTTCCGATAACCGCAATCGTCGTTATCGTTTCGTTCACGCCGCTCGTATCGCTTACCGAGCGTGAAACGATAATATTCTGCATTTCCGCTTTCGCGCTGATACTCGGTATAGCGCTGTTCAACCTCGGTGCCGACCTTGCAATGACACCTATGGGAGAGCACGTCGGCGAGGGTCTTACGCGCTCGCGGAAACTCGGACTTCTGTTCACGGTCTGCTTTATTATGGGTGTGCTTATAACGATAGCCGAGCCTGATCTTTCTGTTCTTGCAAATCAGGTGGACGCGGTAATGGACGGAACGCTTCTTGTCGTGTTCGTCGGCGCGGGAGTCGGGATATTCCTGCTCGTTGCGGTAATGAAGATCGTCTTTAAAGTGGATCTTTCGTCGCTTCTGCTTTTCTTCTATATGATCGTTTTTGCGGCTGTCGCGCTTCTGCTTGAACACGGAAGGGGCTTTCTGCTTCCGCTCGCGTTCGATTCCGGCGGCGTTACTACCGGACCCATAACCGTTCCGTTCATAATGTCGCTCGGCGTGGGTATTGCTCTTACTATCGGCGGGCGCGGGGCGAGTGAAAACAGCTTCGGACTTATCTCGCTGTGTTCCGTGGGACCCGTACTCGCTGTGCTCGTGCTTGCGATCTCCGCAAGTGGCGAGCTTACATACATACTTCCTGACTACTCGGTAGCTTCGGATCTCGAAAGCGGGATAATTCATGAGCTTTTACATACTGCCGTTGATGTCGGACGTTCTCTTCTGTTCATAATAGTTTCTTTCGGTGTATTGCAGGTGACGATACTCAAGCTTCCGAAAAGAAAGCTCATGCAGATGTTTTTCGGCATAGTATATACGTTTGTCGGACTTGTGATATTCCTGACTTCCGTGACTGTCGGTTTTATGCCGATAGGGTTCCGCATAGGAAATGAGCTTGCAATGACCGGCAATACCGGACTTGTCATATTCGCTTTCGTGATAGGAATGGTGGTCGTGCTTGCCGAGCCGGCAGTTCATGTCCTCAACAAACAGGTCGAGGATATAACGAGCGGCTCTGTCACGAAGAAGGAAATGATGATAGCGCTTTCCGTCGGTGTCGGACTTTCTGTCTGCCTTTCTGTCGTACGCATTATCTTCGGCTTCTCGATATTGTATTATCTTATACCGGGCTATCTTATCTCGCTCGGACTTTCATTCTTTGTCCCGAAAATCTATACCGCGATAGCTTTTGATTCCGGCGGAGTAGCGAGCGGTCCTCTCACATCGAGCTTTATTCTGCCGCTTGCTATCGGAGCCTGTGTCGCGCAGCACGGAACGAGCGATGTGCTCTATTCCGCGTTCGGCGTGGTCGCTATGGTTGCCATGACACCGCTCATTACGATACAGTCTCTCGGTTTCAAGGCGGTAATGTCAGAGCGCGTGAGAAAGCGTATCGCAATGGCGCGTATCCTGTCCGCCGACGACGCGCAGATCATTTATTTTGAGTAAGAGGTGACGGAATTGGCTTTATTTGCGAAGAAAAAGAATACCGAAACCGTTCCGGCAGAAGCACAGGCGGCAAAGCAGCTTCCGGCAGGCAATATCGCGCCGTTCAAGCTGGAGCTGCTTATAACGATAGTTGAGAAGAACAAGGCAGAGTTCTATGCCGATTTAATTCAGTCATTCGATGTGAATTTCCAGTTCCTTACGCCTGCCCGCGGAACAGCCAAAGCCGAAATACTCGACTATCTCGGACTTGCGGACTCGGATAAATCTGTGATATTCAGCGTTGTGCGCAGTGACAGGCTCGATGATATAGTATATATGCTCGGAACGAAGTTCCGGACTGTACGCGGCGGAAAGGGCGTTGCGGTGTCCGTTCCGTTCACAAGCGTCATCGGGTCGTCTGTGTACGCGTTTTTATGCAATGCGCGGTCAACGGTAAAGGGAGATGAATGATATGAGCGAAAAGACGTATGAGATGATATTCTGCATAATAAACGCGGGATATTCCGAAACGGTAATGGACGCGGCGAGAGAAGCCGGAGCACGCGGCGGTACAGTAATACGTGCGCGCGGAACGGCGGGAAAGGAAGCCGAGGAAGTTTTCAAGATAACCGTCCACCCCGACAAGGAAGTTATTATGATACTTGTGCCTAAGGATATAAAAGACGCGGTGCTCGAAGCGATATACAAGTCCGCGGGAATGAGCACGGCGGGGCAGGGCATAGCATTTTCTCTGCCGGTCAACAAGACTGTCGGTCTGCAATGATTTTTTCGGAAATTTCTGTAACCTTTTGCCGTTCTGCGAAGTGTTATTTATGAAAGCGTTCAGGACTTCGACGAAAACGGAGGTAATACTATGAAAATATCACCTTTGAAGGACTATAAAGCACCGAAATATGCGGCGAAGATAGCGGCACTTCTCGCCGTTACCGCTGCAGTCTCTGGCTGTGCCGAGAAACCGCGTTTAGAGGGCGATGTGCCTTCTCCGGCTTATAATGAAACGACCGATGCCGTTCAGACCGCTCCCGCAGCTGTGACCATTAGCGAGACTGAAAATACGATCGCCGAGGGTACGGTTGTTACCACCACCGAGGACGAGATAGTCCACACTCAGCTCGAAGGAGGCGTTTCTGTCCCCGACGACACTACAGCAGTGATCGGCGTAGGTTCTATATTCTCCGCGCTCGGCGCACTGAAAGATAAAATATTCGGGACCGAAAAGCCCGAGCTCATGGGCGATGTGCCGAATATCGAAGACCCCGATCCCGAGCCCGATATTATGGGTAAGATCCCGATGCCGCAGGATACCGAGCCCGATTTTGAGGGCGAAGTCCCCGAACCTTTCGATACTACCGAGCCGGAGCTTCTTGGCGATGTGGATGTCCCGCAGTTTACCGATACTACCGAACCGCCTGAGACAATGGGCGTTGCTCCCGCATATACGGACGATCATCCCGAGCTTGAAGGCGAGCCTGCCGTATTCACCGAAGAGATCATCGAACTTGCGGGCGATGTTCCTGCTTACAGCGAAGAACGCGACCCTATGACCGATTTTGCCTATGATGCTGCTCCGATGCTTGAAAAGGCGCTCGGAAAAGATCTGTATGATGTCACCGCGAGAGAAGAGATGTATTACAGATCTTATGAGATAGATGGTGTACTTTTTGAGACGCGGACTTATTTAAGCTTCGGCAGCGGCAAGAATAAAGTTATCTATATCGCGTTTTTCGTGCGGGGTTCCGAATTCGATACCTGCCTAAGCGCAGACAAAAACACGACGAAAGTCGGCGAAGGATTTGTATTTGACCCAGACAAGAAAAAGAAAGAGCTCGTTCTTTTCGTTCCGTACGATTATTACACAAATCCGCTTGAACAGAGCATTTGCGACGGTATAGCCGCCGACCTGAAAGATAAAGGATTTATTAAATGAATTTTACACTGCATCTGACCGAAAACTGCAACCTCGCGTGCAAATACTGCCCGAACCCGAAGAGCGAGAAAAGAATGTCCGAGAAAGTCGTGTATGCTGCCTGTGACCTCGCGTTCTCAAAGGGGAACATCGGCGGACTGTGCTTTTTCGGCGGTGAGCCGCTTCTCGAAAAAGAGCTGATCTACAAGGCAATAGACCGCTGTAACGAGCTTGCGGAAAAGACAGGGAAAAAGACAGGCTTCCGTATGACGACGAACGGGACGCTTCTCGACGGCGAGTTCATCGACCGCGCGAAAAAGTGCGGAATGGTGATAGGTATATCCTTCGACGGTATAACGCAGGACAAGACCCGCGTATTCAGGGACGGCAGCGGAACGCTCGCGGCTGTGGAGAAAAACGCAAAGATGCTTCTTGCTTCCATGCCGAACAGCTACGCTATGATGACGGTCGCTCCCTCGTCTGTCGGAAGCTATTTCGAGTCCGTGCGGTACCTGTACTCGCTCGGTTTCCGGCGTATCATAGCGACAATCGCCTACGGACCGCTCGTTCATTGGACGGACGAGGACATGGAGGTGCTTCGCGCAGAGCTTGAAAAGCTCGCAGAGTTCTACTCCGACATTCTCGTGCATTCAAAGCGCCGATTCTATTTCAGCCCGTTTGACGCAAAGATAAACGACTGCATAAAGGACAAGAATACTGCCGACCACTGTCATCTCGGGTTCAGACAAATGCCTGTCGATACTGACGGTAAAATATACCCGTGTACACAGTTCATCGGTGACGAGGACTGGTACATAGGAAATGTGTTCGACGGGCTTGACGTGAACCGCCAGCTCGATATTTCCCGCCGCCAGTCAACGCCGGAGGAGTGCCGCGAATGTGGACTCAATAAGCGCTGCACGAACTCATGCGGCTGTATGAACCGGCTCGAAACGGGTGACGAGAACAAAGTCTCGCCGCTTACCTGTACTTATGAGCGTATGCTCATAGAGATAAGCGACCGCATAGCGGAAGACCTGTGTGAGAACCATTACGAAGAATTTGTAAAACATTTCGGAAGATAGACAGAGTGCCAGACGGAACTTTCGCTCTGTTTGCTTTCTGTCAGATTTCCGTGTTACGGGAATGGGTCCGGCGTCACGCCGACTCGGGTCGAGGGGCGAGCAGCCCCTCGTCAGGTCATAGGGCGAAGCCCTATCATAACGCCGTTTGGCGGGGTGTAGGGCGGCAGCCCCACAAATAATATCAACGGGGTGAGAATATGCTTCAGATATACTGCGGAGAAGGAAAAGGGAAGACGACAGCGTCTCTCGGACTTGCGCTCAGAATGGCGGGCGCGGGAATGAAAGTCGCGTTCGTGCAGTTCATGAAAGGCGGCGATACTGCCGAGCTTAATTCACTTGCGAAGATTGATGAGATAGACGTTATGCGCTGCGACAGGGATTACGGCTTTTTCAACACACTTTCGGAAAGCGATAAGGCAGAGCTTTCCGCCTGCCACAACGGGCTTCTCGAAAAGGCGTTTTCGGGGAGCTATGACGCTGTGATACTCGACGAATTCAATTTCGCTTACGGACACGCGCTTATGGACTGCGGAAGGGCGGAAAAGCTGATCCCCGAAAGCGCGGAGAAAATCGAAGTCGTAATTACCGGACGAAACCCCGCACAGGTATTTGTTGACGCGGCGGATTACATAAGCGAGATACAATGCGTTCGCCACCCGTATCAAAAAGGCATTACCGCCCGAAAGGGAATAGAATACTGAGATAAAGCTGCGGCAGCTCCTTACACATGGCAGGGCTGCCGCAGATGCATTTTTTTTACCGCAAAACTTGCATAAAACTATTGACGTATCGCCGCAATTGTGATATAATATTTGCGTCAAAAAAATAACAATACTGCACGGGTAGTTTTCTCCCTGACTGTTGCGGGAAAAAAGCCGACAGTACATCAAACAGAAGAAAGAAGAGGACAAGACTATGAATATTGTGTGCCTTGATATGGAGGGAGTTCTCGTTCCCGAGATATGGATAGCGTTTTCCGAGGCTTCGGGTATCCCCGAACTTCGCAGAACTACCCGCGACGAGCCGGATTACAACAAGCTTATGAATTTCAGACTCGGTATATTGAAGGAGCACAAGCTCGGTCTGAAAGAGATACAGTCGACTATCGCGAAGATAGACCCGCTTCCCGGTGCGAAAGAGTTCCTCGATGAGCTCCGTTCTATAACACAGGTGCTTATTTTAAGCGACACGTTCGAGCAGTTCGCTATGCCGCTCATGAAAAAGCTCGACTACCCGACTATATTCTGCAACACCCTCGAAGTTGCTCCCGACGGCGAGATCACAGGGTTCAAGATGCGCTGTGAGAAGTCGAAGCTTACGACGGTAAAGGCGCTCCAGTCTATCGGCTATGAGACGATAGCGAGCGGCGACAGCTTCAATGACCTCGCTATGATACAGGCGAGCAAGGCAGGCTTCCTCTTCAAGAGCACCGAGAAGATCAAAGCGGACTATCCCGACATCCCCGCATTCGAGGAGTTCGGTGACCTGCTCAACGCGATAAAGAATGCGCTGTAAAAAATAACGGGCGGACTTTTAAGTCCGCCTTTGTCATTTCGTGTATTCTATCCCGTACTTCGCGTAAAACGCCTTTATATCCCGTTCTGTCCGCACAAGTTCGGAGAAGTGCAGCTTCCTGTCGTGCTTGTCGTAGAATCCTATCGTCTTTTCGCCTGTGCAGGTCGAGGATTCGAGCTTAATATCGTCTTTCGTGTAGCCGTCTGGAATGGACATAGCTTTCATTGTGTTACCTCCCAGTAGTATTTTCGTTTGCAGACCGGAAAATCGTCAAGCACCCCGTGTTCCGGGTCGTAGAACGTCCCGTATGCGTATAGCGACCAGTGCCAGCAGCGCGGCGTTTCAAGACTGAGCACGCAAAGCGGCGGGAGCTCCGACTTTTCCGCGGCTTCACGGCGCTGCGGCTCCATTTTGTACCCGTGTACGGAGAGATAGCTTTTCATCTCGGCGAGTTTTGTTTCGCGCTCGTTTCCGAGTTCGCGGCACACATTGCCGACGTTTATTCCGGTTATCATAGCGAGAACAGCCTGACCGCATTGGAGGTCGGTGGGCTCGTGAACAAATACGATGTCTTTCATTCTCCCGTCATTCTCCTTATCAGAAGTCTCCCGTTCTCCTTGAGCCACTTGTCGCAGCGGTCGTATTCGGGAAAGACCTTGTACACCGCGGCATAGAACGCGCTTGAATGGTCGCGGTGAAGTATATGGCAGAGCTCATGGACTACAACGCTGTCGAGTACCTCCGGCGGTGTCATTACGAGCAGACAGTTGAAGTTTAGGTTGCTGCGCGCGGTGCAGCTCCCCCAGCGGGTCTTCTGGCTGCGTATGGTGATGCGGCCGTACTTCACACCGATAAGCTCCGCGAAATATGCGACGCGCCGCGGTATTATCCCGGCTGCCATATCCGCCATTTTCCGTATCTCTTCGGGAGTGAACGGGCGGGTCTCCGAGAGCTTCTCGTTCTCTGCGAGACGTTTGCGGACGTGCTTTTCTATGACTGCGCTTTTCTCGGTGAGAAAACGAAGTATCTCCCTGTTCGCAAGCTTCATGGGGGCGCGGACTATGACCCGTCCGTCGTTGCTTATTTCCGCGGACATGGTCTTTCTGCGGCTCCGGATAATTTCTATATCGGCGGAAATGCCGTCAATACGCATTAAAACAACTTCTTTCGGTAGAGGATAAACTTATGGATAACGAATACAAGAGCAGGACAGTGCGAAAGCATATCATATTCTACGGACGCGTACAGGGTGTGGGATTCCGCTATCGTGCGGAATACGCCGCCGGAAGCTGCGGAGTTACCGGCTGGGTGCGGAACCTGTACGACGGAAGCGTGGAAATGGAAGCCGAGGGCACCGAGCAGAGCATCGACAATATGATAATCGCTATCGGGCGCGGTTCGTATATCAGTATAGAGGATATGTCGGTAAAGACTATACCCGTAGAGGGCAGCAGATATTTTGAGATAAAGTAGCTTATCTGCTGCTTTTCTTTTTTTTCTTCTTCTTTATAAGCTTGTCTGTCTTGACGATAAGAATATCGTTTTCCGCGATACGGATATGTTCGTTCGGGACTACGGTCAGATCACTGCGTATTATCATATACGTTCTGATGCCGTATTTTTCCTCTATCTCGTCAACGGTAAGCCCTATGAACTCGCTTTCCTTGCTGCAAAGTATCTCACCGAGTTCGTGTATATCATGATAACGCTTGTCTGAGTGCTCGCTCCGGGAGTACTTTTCGACGAAGCCGGCGCTTATGATACCGGTAGGTACAGCCACGACGCAAACACCGAGGAAAGCAATGATTATCGCTATGACCTTACCGACGATAGTTATCGGATAAATATCGCCGTAACCTACGGTAAGAACGGTCGATACGCTCCACCAGATACCCGAGAACGCGTTCTCGAAAGCCTGCGGCTGTGCTTCATGCTCTGCGCTGTACATGGCGAGAGAGGCTCCGAGCATCAGTATGATTATAAGAAACAGCGATGAAAAGAGCTGTCTCTTTTTTTCTATGAGGACTTCTTTTATGAGGTTGAACGAGTCGTACTGGGAATTGATCCTGAAAAGGTGGAAGATACGGACTATGCGAAGCATCCTGAAAACCACAAAGCCGTCGAGGAAAAAGAACGGGAGGATAGTGAGAAGGTCGATTATACCCTCGGCGGAGGAGATGAAACGCATGACCGAACGGAACTTGTTCTTTCGCTGATAAAGAAAGTCGGAAGTCCAGATGCGAAGAATATATTCGATGCAGAATATGATTATCGTGACATACTCGGTTATTTTAAGTACGCCGTATATCGGCGCAAGCTCTGAGAAAGTCAGGAGAAACATGACGAGAATGTTTATTATGACGACTGCGGAAATGAATATATCAAAAGCGCGGCTCGGTATATCTTCCTTGTTGCCGATCTGTATTATATCAAAAATCCGTTTTTTGCTCATATCTTCCTCCTATACATCGTTTTTTTCATTATATCACAAAATAGTTCTTTCGTCAAACGTATGATTGCTTTTTACAAAATGTTATTTTCTTATCTTTTTTGAAAAAAGCAGTTGAAAAACCAATAATTGTGTGATATAATCAAAATGTATGGACTTTGTATAAAAAGCCCGCAATTCACGATACATCGGAGGGACGAAGAATGAAGCGTTGTATTGCCGCGTTCAGCGACCGCAGCACACAGATAGGTCAGACCTTCTCATTTGATGACGTATATGAGCGTATCCGCGAAAACGGCGATAAACCGCTTCTCATTATTTTCGCGTCCGACTATGATAATTTCTCGCTTTATGCCGGACTTTTCGGTGACAGATTTCCCGATTCACAGGTCATAGGAATGTCGTCGTTCACTTCCTCTTCTTCGGAAGGGCTCGGACAGCAGGGACTCTCGGCTCTCGCTGTTTATGACGGTATAGAATGCGCCGGCGGAGTCCTTGAAGAGGCCGGAAGATGCCCGATAATGTACAGGAAGGAAGCGGATAAAGCGATAGCGGCACTCGGTATAAACGAAAGCGACAAAGGAAGAGTCTGCTGTCTCGGATTTACCACTGCATTCGGGCACTGTGAAGAGCCCGTTCTTGATACATTGCGTTCGGCTGCCGGAAAACTCGATATCCCTGTTTTCGGGAGCACCGCCGGTGTCCGGCGCGGCACGGAACGTTCTTTCGTTTCGCTGAACGGCGAGCTGTATGAGGACGCGTGCGTGTTCATGTACATAAGAAATACCGCAGGAAGGATAGCTCTTCTGCGAGAGAATACATACAAGCATACCGACAATTTCGTGCTTATCACGGGCGTTGACTGTGAACGCCGTATAGTAAGCGATATAAACGGAAGACCTGCCGCGCCGTATATGGCATCTCTGCTCTGTACCGATGTTCCGGTGTTTTCAAAAAATACTATACTGCACCCGATAGGACGTATCTACGACGATAACATTTACATCGCGGACGCGGACAAGGTAGGTAATGACGGCTCGGTATCGTTCTTCTCACACATATACAATATGTCGCGTGCCGTGCTCCTCGAACCGGACGACGCTAATGCGTGCTGTAAACGGATGATTGGAAAGGTGAAGGAGACAGGTATCACTCCGTCGTTCTCGATAGCCGTGAACTGTGCGTTCGATTTCGATGTATTCTCGGACAAGGGTTACGGAAAAGACTTCGCAAAGCATCTTTTGGATACGGTCGGTTGCTTTGCGGGAATGTCCGGCTGCGGAGAACAGATCGACAATATCCACGTCAACAAGACTATGCTGCTCGCTATATTTGAATAACGGCGGCAGATGTTTACACACATATCCATGGAGGAAAAAATGCAGGATATAAGAAAAGGATATATTTCCGTTAATGACAACTGCATAGGCTGCGGAAGATGTATGCTCGAATGTCCGGCAGAGGAAACGAACTTCTCTGTATTAAGGAACGGTCAGCGTCAGCTCGCGGTCGATCCCGTCAACTGTATAAGCTGCGGTAACTGTATTCAGATCTGCTCACACGGCGCGAGAGACTATGCCGACGATACTGATGCATTTCTTGAGGCTCTGAGAGCCGGCGAAAAGGTGTCTCTTATCATATCCTCAAGCTTCAATATGACTTACGGTGACCGTGCAGAAAACATCATCGGCTATCTGCGCTCCCTCGGCGTTGACAAGATATATGATTCCGGATTCGGCGCGGATATTTTTGTGTATCTGACGGCGAAGTATGTGAAGGATCATCCCGGCGACCCGAAGGACAGACCGTTCATTGCGAACGCTTGTCCGGCGATAATGAATTATATAATGCGCTATGTGCCTGATTCTGTCGGATATATTATACCGGTGCAGTCTGCTCCGGTTTGCACTGCGATATATGCGAAGAAATACCTTAACGACACATCAAAGATAGCGTTCCTCAGTCCCTGTACATCGAGACGTTCGGAAGCCGACCATACGGCAAAAGGTTACATAGATTACTGCCTTACGTTCAGAAGTCTCAGAGCGCACATCGGAAATACCGATATAAGCGGTTTCAGCTCATATCCCGATCTTACCGCGCCGTTCTTCGGTGACATCGTTCCCGCGGGAATGGGGCTTCGCGCATATTTTGCATCGCTTTTCTCGGAGAACGAGGTCATAGTCAATTACAATAAGCTTGACGAGAAAACGACTGCGCTTATAAAGTCCGTCCGCGACGAAAGGATACCTCACCCGTTCATAAGCGTGGTCACTTCCTGTGAGTTCGGCTGTGCGTCCGGAAGCGGCTCTGATATTTCCGTTCAGAACAACTACAGCACCTACATAAACGAACTTCGTAAAAAGCGCAGCGAAACGACTGTCAAGCAGCGCAATTTCGCTTCGTACTGGGATCTTTACAGGGCTATCGAAGATAAGTTCATAGATATAGATCCGGAAGATTTCGCGGCGCATTTTGAGGACAGGTATATCCAGCTCCATAAGGTGCCGGAGCATGTTATAAACGATGTTTTCAACCGTATGGGTATGACGACTGCGGTTAAGCGCAGTACCGACTGCCGTGCCTGCGGTTATAAGACCTGCCGTGAGATGGCATCCGCTGTCGCCAAAGGTCACGCGCGTATAGAGGACTGTCCGCGGTTCGTCACAGAAGAGTACAGGCGCAAGCTCTACTTCGATGACCTTACCGGTTTACTAAGCAGCCAGGGCTTCAGCGCGGAGGCACCAATGTATCTGCGCACGCACCCCGGGAAGAAGTTCATAATAGTTGCCGGAAACATAAACGGAATAAAGACGATAAACGATCTCTACAACTTCAATATCGGAAGTCAGGTAATAGCGTATGTCGCGAGAATGCTCATAAGCATAGTTAACGGCTACGGTATCTGCTCAAGGCTTGGCGGAAACAACTTCGTACTCTGTATGGAGGATTCTCCCGAAAGCCTTCGCCGCCTTATGGCGATACGATATTTCGACTGCGGCGAAATGGGAATAAATATGCCTGTCACCGTGCGTTTCGGTATCTGTCCGATAGACGGTATGACGGATATTTCCCGCGTTGTGAACTATGCTTCGTTCGCAATGCAGAAAAGCACAGACAGAACGCGAAATACGTTCATAAAGTACGACGAGAATATGAGCGCCGAGATAAAGACAGAGTCCGCAATAACATCTCAGATGCGTCAGGCTATGTACAACAACGAGTTCACTATGTACCTCCAGCCCCAGTACAGCTGCTCGAACGGTGACCTTATCGGTGCGGAATCTCTCTGCCGCTGGATAAAGAAGGACGGCTCGGCTGTGTCGCCCGGTGTGTTTATCCCGATATTCGAGAAGAACGGATTTATCAAAAAGCTTGACCGCTTTATGTGGGAGTTCGCTTTCAAGCAGGTCAAGAAATGGATGGATGCCGGTATAAGACCTGTGCCGATCTCCGTCAATATATCTCGCGTCAACCTCGCAAGCGACGATATTATAGATGATATAAAAAAGCTTCACGATACATATCCTGTTGATGAGAGCCTTATCCACTTCGAGATAACCGAAAGCGCATATATGGAAGACCAGAGTGCGCTTATAAGAAGAATATCAAAGATTCGCGAAATGGGCTATAAGATAGCTATGGACGACTTCGGAAGCGGCTATTCCTCGCTGAATACGCTGAAGGACATACCGATAGATATTCTGAAGCTTGATATGGGATTTATTGCGGGTGAAACGAACGCTGAAAAAAGCGGAAGCATCATAGGCTCTGTGATACGAATGGCGCATTCTATCGGCCTCATAACCATAGCCGAAGGCGTTGAGACAGACGAACAGACCGAATTCCTCAAGAGTATGGGCTCAGATGTTATTCAGGGCTATGTATTTGCGCGTCCTATGCCGATAAACGAATTTGAAAAGATAATGAGAAAGCACAGCGTACTCACTATCAACGCGCGCCTGAGCAGTGAGGGAAGCGAGTTCGACTCTCTGTTCAAGCGTAATTCGTCGGGACTGCGCGTTTTCGAGAATTATATGGGACCCGCGGCTGTGTTCTGCTATGAGCCGGGAAAGCTCCGCGTCGTAAGGACGAACTACATGATG
Source organism: uncultured Clostridia bacterium (assembly GCA_947168885.1). Classification (GTDB taxonomy): domain Bacteria; phylum Bacillota; class Clostridia; order Oscillospirales; family Ruminococcaceae; genus Ruminiclostridium_E. The sequence continues at coordinate 211,343 of CAMVNQ010000007.1, forward strand.
ATAGATATGCTCGGCTTCCGCGATCTTTCGGGAATGGAGTTCGCGAGAACGTTCGACAAGGGGATAGATGCCGAGGGCAGAAAGAATGCCGGAGAAGCCGTTCTGCGCGCGATAAAGGGTGAGAACGGCGCGGTAATGACGTTCGGTTATATACGGCCCGACGGAAAGAAGATAACCGTTCGCGGAAGAGTCTGGTATCTCGGAATAAACGGCGACCTTCCGCTCATCTATACCGTGTGTGACGATGTGACCGATCTTGTTTCTTCGGACAAAAAGGAATAATCTCGGTACGGACTGCATAAATATAATAATGTGCCTTAAATTTATAGTACCGTTCCGTTTCCGTGAAAGATCGCGGGCGCGGGTCGGTGCGCCAAAATGCAGTCCGGCAGAGTCGGTGAAAATACAATACTGTA
>CAMVNQ010000008.1 GCA_947168885.1 uncultured Clostridia bacterium
AGTATTTTTCCGAGCTCGGGGTTCTTCTTCGGCTCGGATTTTTCCTTGGGCTGATTAAGTGACTCGAACGGTGAAGCGGCGGGCTTCATGTCGCCGGCATTGTCGATCACTTTGTCAAGCTCGGGGTGCTTCGGGGTATCCTTTTTCTCCGGAGCAGGAGCCGGCTTCGGTTCTTCTTTCTTGACTTCGGGTGCGGGAGCAGACTTAGGAGCCGCCGGTATATCTGACGGTTTTTCTGCTGCGGGCTTAGCTACACCGACCGACGGCATAGCATCGGACTCCGCCTTTATTTGCATCGGACCCATAGACGGTTGGTTACGGTTATAGCGCTGTGAGGGGTCAATGTGTCTTATTGCGCGCTTTTTTGCGGGTGCAGCAGGTTTGGCAGGCTGCACAGGTTTGGGGGGCTGTTCGGGTCTGGGAGGCTGCGCCGGCTTGACCTCGGTCTGTGGTTTATTTCCGTTAAGGATGATCACTTCTGTGCCGCAAGCCGGGCACACTTTTGCACTGTCATCCAGTTTGTTTCCGCAATGTCTGCAAAACATATCCAAATTCCCTTCTTCGGACATTGTCCGAACGGTAATAGTACAGAAGGCGGTATCACACACTCCGCCGACCATAGTTATAATAAATAGTATATCATCATTGCGACGTTATGTCAAGGCAAAAACAGCACTGTTATGCGACAAAACGTCTTGCAGAATTAACAAAGATTTTTTGATTTTTTGTATAATTTTCCGAGTGTGAAGCGTCAAAGTATCTTTTCCAGTCCTATTTTCTGTGGCTTCAGACCCATTTTTTCATAGAAGCGCATAGCGCCTTCATTGCACGTCCAGACGTTGAGAGTAACGTTATAACAGCCCATTTCCCTCGCTTTTTCAAGGACGTACTCATATAAAGATTGCCCTATGTGCTTTCCGCGCTCGCTCTCATCAACGCACAGGTCGTCGATGTACAGTGTTTTTATGTCGGTCAGAATGTTGCTGTCAGGCTCGTGTTTCAGGATACAGAAAGCGTATCCGACGAGCTTGTTCCCGTCGAAAGCGGCATAGATCGGCCTTTGGCTGTCCGCGATGATATCTGCGAGTTCGCTGTCGGTGTATTTCTTGACACCGCCCTTGAAAATATCCGGGCGCCCCTCGTGATGCACTTCCAGCACCTGCCGAAGAAGCCTGTTGATCCCGTCTGTGTCGGCTGTTTCCGCGCGTCTTATCTCCATATCGTTTTTACCTCCTCGTACCGGCCGCATTCCTGTGGGGATACGCGCCGTGTTATTCAAAAACATTATACGCTCTGCGCTAAATTATGTCAAGCGCCACAATTCGACCAAAATCATTTGACAAGTCGTATCTTTTAGTATATAATATATATCACCTATCACTTGAAGTGTCCGCGGGTGACATTGCCGCGGCTTTTTTACAGACAATAACATGGAGTGAAAAATCTTGAAAAAGTTCAGAAATATCATTGCAACCGTGATATGTGTGTCAATGCTTTCCGGGTGCTTCGGAAACGGCGGTGTGTCGTCGGACACGTCGGTCGCTGCGTCTGAGTCAACTGCACAGACCGCTGCTCCCGTTACGACGGAAGCAGCTACAGAGAGCCTGATGTCCGCAGCGGCTCTCGCGAGCGAGGACGAGCCTGACACGAAGAAGGAAGCCCGTCCGCTTATCGCGGCAGTTCCTCTGGTCGGTACTGAATATACGCCGTTTTTGCCGGCGGACGATTTCACACGCATCGCGGACAAGCTGACCGGAGTGACGCTTATAAGCCGCACAAGAGGCGGAAACCCAGTCATGACCGGAACGAATGTGACAACCGAGCGTTACGGAGGGAAAGCCTATACCTACAACGGCATTGCGGATGTATTGAAGAGATACGATGAAGAGAGCGATACCACGGCGTACACCTTTTCGCTTCGCAGAGACGTAAGGTTTGCGGACGGAGAGACGCTTAACGCCGACGATATAATCTTTACGCTGTATCTGCACCTTGACCCCGCTTATTCTGGAAATCTCCCGCTTCAGGATTCGGGCATAATCGGTTCGATAAACTATCACTATGACAACTCTTCCGCCGACAACATCACAAGGGAGAAGATAGACGAAGTTCTCGCATCGGAGGAGATAAAGCCGCTTATACGCGACAAGATAATCATACCGACGCTACGCGCGCAGTACGACGCGGTAAGGTCGATGTTCGACGACAGTTCATACTCGATCTATACATCGAAATACCCCACTCCCGTCGAGCTTTTCGCATTTTTCTACGCGATAAACCTGAGGGACGACAAAGCGGAGAAATATTCCGCGAAGGGCAAAGACGCGATAACCGTCATTTCAGAGGTCGCCGATCTTTATGACGGAAACTACCGTCAGCTCGCCAGCATAACCATGGGCGACGAAACGGTTTTTGACGACGAGGCACTAAGCATCGCCGTAGGGTATATCGCAAAGGAAAACGGCGGTACTTCGGCGGTCGAGAGCGTTCGTTCGGCAAGCGGTATCGTTCGCAACAACCAGTATTCCGTCACAGTCACTGTGACAGGTGACGGTGCGGCGTTTGAGAAACTTCTCGGGGATATGACGATACTTCCGCTGCACTATTACGGCAGCGAGCCGCTTTATAGCTATGAGAGCTGTGTTTTCGGATTCATCAAGGGCAAGGCGGACGAGGTCATGCAGAGATTTGCCGACAAGCCGCTCGGCGCAGGTCCTTATAGATATGTCGGAACTCACAACGGCGCGGCGGAGTTCGAGGCAAATACATACTACTATAAAGGTGCGCCGCAGTCTCCGTCCCTGAGGCTTGTGGAAAAGGGATTACTGTCTGCGGCAGAGCTGATCGGTGACGGAACTGCCGATATATGTGATGACAACGGCTCCGTGGACAGCAGCACCGCAGTCGATGAAGCCAACCGTTCTATGGAGAAGATATATGCTTCAATAAGCGCTGAGCCGGGTTACGGTTACGTCGGCATCAATGCCAAGACCGTATGTATCGGCGATTCGTTCTCGAACCAGAGCTATGCGCTGCGAAAGGCGCTCGGAACAGCTATCGCGGCTTTCCGCGATGAATCCGTAAGAAGCTATTTCGGTGCGTTCGGCAAGACCACCGATTATCCGGTCATTGAGGACGTTATCATTGACGAAAAGACCGAGGGATATGTTGTTCCTTATACGCACAACAAGAACGGCGACCCGATATTCGCCTCCGGAATGAACGACGAAGAACGCAGCGAAGCTGTGAAAACGGCTTGTCTCGGATTTCTTGCGGACGCGGGATATACCATAACCGACGGCAAGGTGACAGCCGCGCCGTTCAACGCAAAAACCGAGTTCAGCGCACTTGTTGTCGGCGGAGGGAACGGCGGACATCCGTGCTATACAGCGTTGAAGAAAGCGTCCGGTCTGCTCCGGAGCATAGGGATAACGCTGAAAGTTACCGATCTTTCCGACGCCGGGGCTCTCTGGGAAGCACTTAACGACGGCACTAACGAGATCTGGGCGGGCGCATGGAACACCGAAACACTCTCAACGATATATGTTGACAGCTATTACGGCGCGGATTCCACCAAGCTAAAGCTGCTTATAAGAGATGCGGAGGCTGCCTCCGGCGCGGACAGGAAGGCAGAGTTCATGAAGTGCTACGATAAGATACACAACACCTACGCGACTGAGATACCGATGTATCTCCGCACGAGATGCACACTTTTCAGCACGCTTCGCATCGACGCCGAGACATATCCGACGGATATGTCGGACACTTACGGGTGGGTGGACGAAATAGCCAATATCCGAGTAAAGTAAAAGCACCAATAAATGCAGAAAGCCCTGTTTTCAGCGGGGTACGGCATCGGACGGTTCATGATATGAAAACATACGTTCTTATCCTTGCGGGGGGAGAATCCCGCAGAATGGGCGGGATAAACAAGCAGTTCGCTCTTGTCGGCGGCGTTCCCGTCATAATAAAAAGTGCCCTCGCGTTTGAGAACTCGCCCGAGATCACCGATATAGTCATAGCGGCGCGCGAATGCGATATGGACAGGATACAGGCACTCTGCGCCGAGCACGGGATAACAAAGCTGCGGTGTATCGTTCCGGGAGGAAGTTCGCGCACAGATTCGGCAAGACACGCGTTCTCTGCTGCTGAAGATGCCGATATTATAATGGTACACGACGGAGCAAGACCCTATGTCAGCGGAGAACTAATCTCGCGGATTCTTCGGGACTGCATGACATACGGTGCGGCAATACCGTCGCTTCCGCTGAAAGATACCGTGAAGTTTACGGACTCGGACGGATTTTCGGCAGGCACTCCCGACCGCGCGGCACTTTGCTCGGTACAGACACCGCAGGCGTTCCGTGCAGAGCTTTACAGAGACATGATGCTTTCGGGGAAGGAAGCGACCGACGACGCTGGACTTGCGGAACTTCTCGGGATAAAGGTGAAGCTCACCGAGGGCGATCCGGGGAATATCAAGATCACCACGGCAGACGACCTGCCAAAGGAGGACTGCGCTATGTTTCGCATCGGTCACGGCTATGACGTGCATATCCTTGCGCCGGACAGAAAGCTCGTTATCGGCGGAGTCACGATACCCTATGAGCTCGGGCTTCTTGGACATTCTGACGCGGACGTGCTCGTTCACGCGGTAATGGACGCTATGCTCGGGGCACTTGCGCTCGGAGATATCGGAAAGCACTTCCCCGACAGTGACCCTGCCTATAAAGGCGCGGACAGTATCGGGCTGCTGAAAAGGGTGAACGCGCTTATACGCGAAAAAGGGTATCGGGTATCGAACCTTGACTGTACGATAAACGCGGAAAGACCGAAGCTTGCGCCGTATATCATGCAGATGCGGGAGAGTATAGCGGCTGCCTGCGGGTGCGATGTTTCATGTGTGAGCGTAAAAGCCACCACCGAAGAGGGGCTCGGGCTTGCCGGAAAGGGTATCGGAGCAGTGTGCGTATGCCTTCTGAGCAAATGATTACATAAGGGAACCTCTAAAAACCCAATTTGAGAGAAAAAGAGCTATCCACTTTATGCCGCTTTGTATGCGCGCGTCCTGCGCGCTTTTGGCGGCAATACCACGGCTTCCTGCCGTGACCGTCTACTGCGTCAAACCTCCTAACCGGGCGTGGTCTCCCCGGCAGCGGGGAGGTGTCGAGCTTGCGAGACAGAGGGGCTGACCGACAGACCAGCCCGGCTTCGTCGGCTTTCCTTGTATCCGACGCAGCTATCTCATTTTCTCTTTTCAAAGCGGTTTTTAGAGGTACCCATAAAAAAGTGGTATCGCCAAACAGCGATACCACAATTTTTATACTTATTTATACTTATACTGATGAGTGGTTCTTGATGTACTCAACAACTTCTTCTGCGTTGCAGAACGCCATAGAAACGCAGGTGTCCGCGCAGCCGTAGTAGATAGCGATACGTCCGGTGTCGCCGTCGCAGAGCGCAGCACACGGGAATGTAACATTCTGTACGTCGCCTACGCACTCGTAAAGCTCACGCGGGTTGAGGAGATACTCGGAGCAGCGGTACTTTACTTTCCACGGCTTGTCGATGTCGAGAATGCAGGCGCCGAAGCTGTAAACAAAGCCGTTGCAGCTCTCAAGAACACCGTGATAGAACACGAGCCAGCCTTCGCTTGTCTCGATCGGGATAGGACCGGCACCGATCTTCTTGGACTCCCAGCCTCTGAGCGGAGCCATTACGTGTCTGTGCTCGCCCCAGTACTTCATATCGGGTGACTGGGATATGTACATATCGCCGAACGGTGTATGACCGCTGTCGGACGGGCGGCTGAACATAACGTACTTGCCGTTTATCTTTCTCGGGAAGAGCACGCCGTTTCTGTTGAAAGGAAGGAATGCGTTCTCACACTGGTGGAACTCCTTGAAATCCTTTGTCCAGCCCACGCCGATAGTGGGCTTCCAGCCGTAGGCGTTGCACCAGGTTATCCAGAATCTGTCCTCGATCCATACACAGCGCGGGTCATAGCCGTACTGCCAAGGGTTGGCTTCCTTTGTCTCGGGGTCGTCGTTTATCCATTCGATGCGCTTTTCTCCGAGTTCCCAATGGATACCGTCCTTGGAGAAGCCGCTGTGGATATTCATGTTTCTTTCTCTGTCGTCGATACGGAAAACACCGGCAAACTTGTATTCGCCGCATTCAAACGGGACAACGGCGCTGTTGAAGATCGAGTTTGCAGAGGGGATAAGGTCACGCGGGATAACGGGGTTTGCGTCGTATCTCCATACGACATCCTTGCAGCCTGCGGGCTTATCCTGCCACGGGATATTCGGGAGTGAGGGCTGGTTCAGTACTTTTACGCTCATGATGATACCTCTTTCTTTCTGATTCTGTCATATTTTTTATTCAGAACGCAGCCGCGCTTTTGGCCACAGACCGCATTACCTTGTATTATCATTATATAATATCGACGTTCGGGTGTCAATACTAAACAGAGATAATGAGTAACAATTTTTTAGGATTGTTTTAGGTAATTATTACCTATCAGTTACTTAAATAAAGCGCGGCGCTGCTTAAAATTAGGCGGCAATTTTGACTCATTAATTGATTAAATCGCTTAAACTGTGGGCGAACGCAACTTATATGTAACCTGTATGTGGGTAATTTTTTATTTTTATACAAATTAGGACGCTAAAATTTGTAATTATACACTATTGTGGTATGATGAGTTTTATGATATAATCGTATTATATACAATTGTGCGTTTAGGGGGAAGGTGCGCCCTTTTTCTGCCGCACATTGAGTAAATTCATAGATCATGAATGGAGGGTTTACATGGCATACTATTCCTATGTTGCCACAGATGTCAACGGTTCCACGGTCAAAGGTAAGGAGTATGCGGACGATTATCTTGACCTGTCCGAAAAACTCCGGCAGAAAAATCTTTTCTGTACCGAATATACCGAGATCGAGGAAAAACAGGCAGACGCCAAGTACAAGTTCAATACCAAGGATCTTGCGTTTATCTGCCGCCAGCTTTCTTCAATGCTTACCGCAGGTATAAGCCTTGTAAGATCGCTGCACATCCTTTACACTCAGGAAGAGAAGAAAAAGGCCAAGGCTGCGCTTCTTGAGATATATGAGGATGTTCAGAAGGGTCGTTCGTTCTCGGAGGCGATACAGGCGCGACCCGGTGTATTCCCGCTGCTGTTCGTCAGCATGGTCGCCGCGGGCGAGGCTTCCGGTAACCTCGACGTCATAATGACCCGAGTTGCGGACTATTACCTCAACCAGAACAAGATCAACAACCAGATCAAGGGTGCCATTACCTACCCTATCGTTCTGCTTTTCCTGCTCGTCGCCGTATTCTTCGGTCTGTTCATATTCATCATGCCGATGTTCCGACAACTTGCCGGTGACGATCTGCCGCCTTTGTCGGCTGCGATGTTCGCGATAAGTGACTTCCTGATACCTTACTGGTGGACGATAATCCTCGGTGTCGGCGTACTTGTCCTCGTTATCCACTTCTTACGAAAGTCTCCCGCTTTCGGACTGAAGTTCGATGAGATCAAAGTAAAGATGCCTAAGGTCGGTCCCCTCCTTACTATTATATATACGGGACGTTTCGCAAGAACTATGGCGAACCTTTACGCTTCCGGTCTTCAGATGGTCGATTGTATCGAGAAGTCGGCAGACACTCTTAACAATCAGTACATAGCAAACCTCTTCCACGACAGCGTCGTAGAAGACGTAAAGCACGGTGAAGCTCTTTCGGCGGCAATTACCAAGATCGGCGTGTTCCCGGGCGTTTTCACTTCGATCATCATGGTCGGTGAGGAATCCGGTGCACTCGACGATATCCTCAATAAGTCCGCGGACTACTATGAAGATGAATCCGCTACTGCTATCGCAAAGCTTGTAGGACTTTTGGAGCCGGTAATGATCATTTTCCTCGGTGTTATGATCGGTATGATCCTCGCCGGTATCTTCCCGATACTCTACGGTGGTATGGCAAACGTCGGCAAATAAGCCTGACAATAAAGACCCGGAAAGAATAAATAACTATTTTTAAAGAGGTGCTATATGTTATCAATTGATATTACCGATAAGCAGATAAGGCTTGTCAGAGGTGCGCTCAACGGCGCAAAGATCCGCGTACTTGAAGTTGAGACGCGTGATCTTACTGCAGGATGTGTAAGTAACGGTTACGTAACGGATATACCCATGATCGCCGGTGAGATCACGGATATAATCGCTTCTAACAACATCAAGGATAAAGAGGCTATCGTCTGCATCAACTCTGGTTCGATACTCTATAAGGACCTTACAGTCCCGAAACCGAAAAAGATCTCCAACTCCGCAGCTATCGAGTCGATGATACTCACGACAATGGGTATCACGAAAGAGTATAACATTTCATACTCTGTTATAGGTGAGGATAAGGACGAAAACGATCAGCCTGTACTCAAGATCCTTGCTACTGCTGTTCCGCAGAGAATGGTTGACGGTTACATAAGACTGTTCACTCAGCTCGGTATCAAGCTCCAGCAGATCAACGTTTCTAACAACTGTATCACGCGTCTCATACTCAATACACCGAAGCTCGAATCTTCGATGCCCTTAATGCTCGTACAGATAGACAATGACTTCATCAATATCAACCTGTACGAAGACAATCAGCTCGTCATCTCAAGATATGTAAGAGTAGATCCCTACGATTACAATAATGACGAGGACTATCTCAATCAGGCGGTTTACGATAACGTATTCCGTACCCTCCAGTTCACGAATCAGCGTAAGAACGCAAAGCCCCTTAAGGAGATAATGTTCTACGGTCAGGTAAGAGACTTCATCTCCCTCTCCAATGCGGTTGCTTCGTTCAACGTTCCCTCTCATATTCTCAACATACCCAACAACATCGTTACATTCTGCGACTTCGACTTTGCGGAATACGCAAACGCGATAGGTGCGTTCTTCAAGGTAAGAAAAGACCTCGACCACGTCAACCTCCTCGACGCGGCTGCGGTAAAGGAAAAGAAGGGCACCAATATGTTCTTCGTAGGAATGGCTATCGCGGCGGTAGCTTCTATCGGCGTGGTATTCGGAGCGAAGATCGTGTGCGACAATATTGCGTCAGACATAAAGAAGAAAGCGGACGCGGTTTATAACGACGTTCACAGTGAAGAGAACCAGAAGAAACTCGATCTTCTCGCTGAGAAGGAAGGCATCCTTCAGAGCATCTCGAAATATGCAGGCAACCTTCAGGAAGCACAGCGTCTGTTTGAAATGCAGCCCAAGGCTATCTCGGAAGTAAGAAAGATACTTGAAGACACACTTGAAAAAGTCGATAAGAATGCTTTCTTTATGGATGAGATTGAGATGGAAGGCTACAACGTAACTGTAACGATTCGCTGCTACGATGACGAAACGCCTACAAAGTACGTGAGAGCGCTTATAGATCAGGATTACTTCGATAACATCATTTACTCCGGATTTGCCGGTGAAGAGATCAAGGAAGAGGACGAAGGAAAGGCTCTCAAGGTAGAAGAAAAGGCCGGCGATTACAGATACTCGTTCGTGCTGAATATGAGACTCAGAGGAGGCAACGCATATGAAGTTAAATAAGGTCGAAAAGATCATTCTGGTGGTTATACTGCTTGGTCTCATACTTGTCGGCGGCGCATTCATGTTCGTCGTACCGAGCTTTAACCAGATAGGCAAGAACGGCGAGGTTCTTTTGAAGAACCAGCAGGAAAAGGCAGAGCTTGATGACAGACTTGCCCGTCTCAACACGATAGATGCGGATATCGAAACCGAAAAGAATTCCGCAAAAAAAGCAGAGGGCGGCTTCTATCCCGACCTTACAACCTATGAAGCTTCCGAACTTGCTATGGCATATCTCAAGAGCGCAAAGCTTGAAGCTCATGAGATAGATATCTCACAGCTTGCTACAAAGGATCTTTCGCTTGAATACTTCATCCCTGCCGAGGTAAAGTACGACCTCAAGGAAAGCGCTGCAGCAGCAAAGAGTACCAACAGCGATGATGTTCAGCTTGTTGAAGGCGAATTCATGGACGGCAACAAGAAGTACTCCATTTCAGCAACATCGGCTCTCAACGCGACGATCAGAGACGAGAACGGCACGGAAATAGACCCAGCAAAGTACAGCGATACAATGAAGAAGGTCTATAAAGCAGCAGTCTGCAAGGCAGTTGCTACCGGCGGCATGAAGGAAACAGTAGCGTTTATCCAGGCGACTTACACAGTTAAGGGTGAATACCAGAATTACGCTAAATTCATTGACCACATTTACGGCCTCGACAGAGCAACAATGTTCACAGCAGTAAAATACCCCGCAACAGTAACGATCAAAGAGGATAAGGATTCCGAGAATATATATATCGGCGAAAACGGAACAATAGCCCAGGGCTCTGAAGCAAACGGCAAGCAGACTATGGTAAAGCCTGACACAGTAATTGAAGAAGAGCTTACGATATTATTCCTGTGTGTTGAGCCTATGGAAGGCCTTAAGACTCTCGATGCGGATGGAACGAAAGTTGTTGTTGATCAGAGACCTATAATCTATTAAGGAGGACGATCATGCTGAAGTTTTTCTATCGGCTTAAACGGCGGCACGGTGTTGTACTGTTTGCGGTCATCGCTATAATGACCCTTCTCATAGCAATGGCGACTACAGCATATTTCACTGCGCGGGCATCGTATCAGACCGTTGTAAGCAACTACGATTTTTCGCAGACGTACCTGTCGGCGATCTCGATAAGTGATATGCTTATCGAGGCAGTAACGCAGGATACGTCTCATCCGGGCGCTGATAATAACTATACCGCCCTTAAAACGGCAGTCCAGAATCTCCGTGACAACAAGACCGCAGGCGCAGCGGACGCTGTGATAACCGGTTTCACTGTTCATAACGGTGCCGCAGCGACAGATGCCAATATTCTTACAGAGGCGGCAAGCGACCCTGTTGAAGCAGGTATCTTTGACGCGGCAAAGGTCGAGATCAGATATATCAAGAAAGAAGCCGACAAAAACCCGATTACAAATGTGGAGACAGGCCTTACAAGACACTACTTCACATTCACGACCACTGTTTATTACCGTGATACGACTATTACTGTTCAGGACACGATAATAAACAAGAACGGTACTATATCTTCGAGTGACGCGGCTCCGTTCAGCCGATTCTTCACAGGTACATCGCAGACCACAGGTGGTAAGGACGTCGGAGACAGCCGAGTTGTTATCATCGATACTAAGAATATTTCGGACGACTCCTACTTCGAGAATGGATATACGCTTATAGGCTATAATGAGCATGCCGGCAATGCAATCGATGGTTCGCTCATTTCTTCCGGAAGTCTGGTTCTGTATCAGTTCAGCACAGCAGGTATGCCCGAGACCACAGGAAGCAACAGAAACGACTGGTTCATAGGCAATGACCTTGTAATTACAAGAAACGCGTCCAACATCGACCTTAAGGGAAGCAACCTTTATATAGGCGGCGACCTTATCATAGGCAGAGACGGCGGCTCGAACATAATCAATGCCGCAAACATCTATGTAAGAGGCAATATCTATTACCTGAACGGCGCGTCCGGTTCCATTAACGGTAATGTTTACCTCGGCGGAAGTGTATTGGGCAATCCCGGAGAAGCAAACAACAGGATATCTCAGCTCGACGCTCTGCTCTCCAGTCAAGGTTTTACGTCAAACATATCACCATTCGGCACTGGTAACACGGGTGTATTCGGATATAACCAAGTAGGCACATGGGATGACTCGACACCCATAACTATTTCCAACCAGGTAATCAGTTCTGACGGTCACAAGTATGAGGAAACACTTGTAGAAGGCATCACTCTCGGAGATGCGTTCGGCCAGAAGACCAAGAAATACGATTACGCTACCTACACAGGAAAGGCGGAAACGTATGAGAATGAGCTCAACCTCAATCCGGGTGTTCTGAATATGGATACGTCGTCATTGATGACAGCATCTGAACTGTTAGCAGATGATGGTCCAACAGGTGGTACTGGTGTGTTGACAACATCTTCAGTGTCAGGTGATGATTATCACGGAAAGGTGACAACGACGACAACGTTAACGGCAAATACAGATGGCACGGTAACCTGTGTTATTGAGAAATCCGGAGAGACAATAACACATACTTGGAATGGCGGCACTGAAACTGTCACTAATACACCGGTAAATTCAACTGAAACAAGCACCTATACAAAGAGCGGAAGCGAAATAACTTTCAATTATGACGACGGAAGCCAGATGACGCTTAACACGTCAACGAATACTGCGAGAGTAGACGCTCCCGAAGGTGGCGGTGCTACGATCAAAAAAGAAAATCCCTACGATAGCAACTCTAGAATTATAGTTGATGTCGATTACACAGAGAATGGTTATCTCCTCGGCATTAACGACGTCAACAATGGTCTTATCACTTATAATTTCAACACCATGTCCGGCACGACTATGCCCGTAGTATTAAAGGCTAATGTTAAGGACGGTTCCGGTACAAAAGAAGATGCCAACGGCAACAACGCATTCTCATGGTGCGGCGACCTTACCGGACGCAGTGATGGTAAGAAGGATATCGTTCAGCTTATCCAGGGCGGCGGCGGTTACGGTAACGTAGCTTTTGAGATTGGAAACTATACCGAAACAGATGAAGGCGAGATAAAGTATGTTCCTGCTACACTCGCGGGCATCAAGTCAAACAAGATCACGACTGCAACTTATTATGAGACCGGTGAACTTATCATCGGAACAAAGGATCAGTGTGATTACCTTAAGGATAAGGATATCAAGAATAGCCCGAACCTTGAGGGAATGCTCCAGAGCGGAACAAGCTATCCGCAGGATCCTCAGTACAAGAATCACGTTATGCTGATTTCCAACAAGGATAACGGCACAGCCATCACAGCAAATACGGCTAACGGTCGTGTACTCTGCGGTTATATCTACGCGCCCGATGGCGTTTACAAGACCTATGATGACCAACAGAAGAAGACTATCTTCGGCGGAATGATCGTATCTATCTACGAGACAAAGATGACTTACTTCACATACGCTTCTCCTGACCCGACAGATATCGCAAGCATACTCTCAAGTATGTCGAGTGAGGAATTCGGCGGTACGGATACCCCGACAGCGGGTGTATGGTCGCTTCAGGAAGGCAAGAACTATCTCGGTTAAAACGGCAATCCCGTCCCGGAAGGGACGGGGACATCTGAAAGGACAGCATTGTTATGAAAAAGCTAAAATTTAACATCCGCAAGGGTTTTACCCTTGTTGAATGTATCATTGCTATCGCCGTTTTTGCCATAATGACAAGTATGGTGCTCATGATAATGGCATCAACGGTAAAATTGTCCAAGAGGGCGTCGGAATCCGAGTCCGGTCTTAACCAGCTCGTTCAGAACGTCGTTCAGGATAACTCAAACAAAACATACAGTACTCATGATTCAGAAACGCTCAATATGAAGTTTTCCGGCGCGTACAGCGCAGACTTCGCAATGAGCTACAGCAGAGTTGACGGCGCAAGAAATATGTTCAGATGCCCATCCTGTAGCTATGAATCAAACAGCATGGAGTTCATGAGCTATATTTTTTCTAATGCCGACTATGTGGCTGCGTCTGATGCGGATAAGAAAAGGTTCAAGATAAGTCACTGGTTCGATCCGAGCGTTGCCAGCAGAAGCAATTATGTGTGTCCGGAGTGCGGAACTGCTACAAATGCCGCTTCAGTCAATATGATGTGCATATCCTGTGAGAGAACAGGCACAGCAAAGGATTCATTTATCTATGACAACATTAATGGCGGTTATTCCTGCCCTGCTTGTAACAGTGGTAAGGTCGTACAGCTTGATGCTACATCCGGTCAGCCGATCAATCAGGACATGGTAAACACCAACTACGACTTCAAGATAAGCAGTATTCAGTCCAACGCGATCAGATATGCGCATATCGAAGAGCCTACTGCTGATGACAGAAAGGATTTCCTGCATATTTCCGCTCCTGCTTCACCCGAAACAGATACATTCACCATGCAGCTTGACTATTCGGCGAGCACAGTAGCACAGGCGGTTGGTGTCTATACGCTTCGTATTTCGGGTATAAACAATTTTGAAAGCGGCGATATAGCTTCTGTCGTTATCTATCTTCCCGGCGGATATGTGTGCAACCTTCTTCCGACCAGCTCTACAAACGTTGCAGGTAAACCGGTCGTAGCCGGTAAACCGCTTGCATCGTGGACACAGCCTGACGAAGATGAATCCGGAAAGCGTTATACCAATACAAATCAGAAGTCAAAGATAAGTATAACCGGTATAGAAACAACAAACCAGAGCGATGCTATCATAAAGTTCACGCTTACGAATTACAAAAATAACCATGATTTCGAAGACGACTTCAGCGAAGAAGGCGGTCTTATGAAGTTCTGGTTCGGACATAGCGGAAACACGATGTTATTCACGAATCCGCCTCCGGAACCTGCGGGACCGTAAGAGAGGAGGCTGCGACAGATGATTAAATTTTTCAGCAGACTTAAACGCCGCAAGGGCTTCACTCTCACGGAAATGATCGTTGTTACCGCGATAATCGGTATCATCATGGCTTCCGTAGTCGCTTTCTCGGGTCCTATGCGCAATTCCATCAAGAACACAGAAGCAAAAGCTGATGCTCTTACGATAAATGAGGTTCTCGGAAATTATCTTGAGCACAATCTTGCTTATGCGTGCAGGATCGATGCTTTCGTGGGTTATACTTATGAGAACAGTGTTTCTGAGATCCGTGAAGCGTATGATCCTACGGGAGGCGCCAGCAACGGTTATAAGGGATTAGCGGCCGAAGCTAACACAACCGTACGAATGTTTGTAGCGCATTTTGATGATTCAGGCGAAAAGGGAACGATGAAGTTCTATGATGTAAAGCTCGACGGAGGCGGACTTCCGGCTCTTTCGTCCGTTACTACGAACGACAATCTCGTTTTCACTGAAGACTTTTTCGGCGACTATCAGTATTTCATGACGATAGACGATGACGACCTCGGAAAAAATACGAACTCGCGCACGAAGAAAGCGTATCTGAACATTCGTCTTGATTCGTATAACTTCGGGCCGGATGATGCTTCCAATATGGATGAATCAACTGTACAGGGTTATTACAGATATGTTATAACAAATGGCGCCGGTACAAATCCTTTCGAGGATGCAGCAATTGTCAGCGAAAAGACAGGCAGTGAAATGATATCCTTTTCACTTGAAAATATCAAGGCTTCAGAAACGAACGTTTCCGGTATAAAGACCGATGAATTAGGAAATAAGCAGTATTACTCGAACGGAGCTCCGATTTTTGAGACATATCTGAGCGCCGGCGGTGCACAGATCCATAAACCGTCTGCAGTAGCGCTTAACGGCAACGATCTCGTTATCCTTTACGCAGTAAAGAAGTACACAGTAGCTTAAAGCTGATCTCCCCGTGTTCCCACGGGGAGACAGTGACCTGCGCACAGTCCGACTGTACGCAGATCACTGTCTGATTTACAGCAGAAAAGAGCATAAAAAAACCGGAGATCACTCTCCGGTAAAATGATTTTTCGGTTCAGACGATACCCGATATCCCGAGATACCACGCTATGATGAGGTCTCCGAAAAGGTATGCCGTAAGGATACCGACTGAAAGGTACGGACCGAAAACGACCTGACGCTTACAGGTGACTTTTGTTACCTTCTCATTCGTGAGGACTATCGAGATGCCGAACTTCGACACCTCAGTCAGTTCCGCATCAAGCATAGCGTTCAGCTCGTCGATGTCGGGTGTGCCGTTCCAGCACTTTGTATCCATGCATTCGGCTTCTATGTCTGACTTTCCCTTGAAGATGCTGCCATAAATCGCTTCGGTCTTTTCGGGAAGCACATATACGTCCTTCTCCTTCTGGTTGGCATACCATTTTTCCGCTATCTCGACCGACTTTTCCTTGGCAAGCTTGTTAACGTGTCTCGGAACACTTAAAAGTTCTGCACAGCCACCAATCGCGCCGAGGATAATGCCGATACCCGCGGCAGGGATTATGTTCTTCCACCCGAGCAGAAGTCCCGCAGCAGCCATAAGCTGAACATCACCGCCGCCCATGGCTCCGAACATCGCAAGTATCCCGAACGGAACAGCGACCGCAACGGCACCGATAAGGTGATCGTACCACGGCATATCGCCGATGAATACCGACATTATCGTAGTGATGATGCCGAGAACGGTTATCACGATACTGCAGGTGTAGGGTATCTCCATACGGTCAATGTCAACTCCGCTTGCTACAACAAGCGCCGCGATAAGTACAAACGCTATCGCAAGCCATACCGTGAGTCCGAGGAATACGAGCGAGAGCGTGAAAGCGCATGCCGTCACAAGCTCAACTATCCAGTAGCGCGGAGAGATCTTCGCTTTGCAGTAACGGCACTTTCCGCCGAGGAAGATATAGCTGAATATCGGGACAAGGTCAAGTGTCCCGAGCTGGTGTCCGCAGCTCATACAGTGACTCCTGTTATGGGCGCCGGATATGGGTTCGTGTCTCGGTACACGGATAATGACCACGTTCAGGAAGCTTCCTATAACAGCACCGAGTGTAAACGCGAGAACAACGAAGATTACGGGATAGACGACAGGAAATGTTCCGTCGAATATATTGCTCATTTTGCATCTTTCCTTTCAATGGATTGTCTTTAATACATTCTATCATAAATCGGACTCAATATCAACCATAAAATGAAAAAATATCGGGCACGCCGCAAAACTCTGTGGCTGCGCGATCAAATAAATCCGGAGGTCAGCAAATGAAAAACATACCCATAGGTCAGATACTGCTTGAAAGCGGTTATATCACCAAGCAGCATCTGGAAGACGCTCTTGTGAAGCAGAAAGAGACAGGCAAAAAGCTTGGTGATATGCTGCTCGATCTCGGCTACGTTTCCGAGACACAGCTTGCTCAGGCGCTCTCACAGAGACTGAAAGTCCCGTTTATCGACCTTACGACAACAAAGATCGAGACTGAGGCTGTCAAGAAGATACCGGAGGCGGTAGCAAAGAAGAACTGTGTTATCGCGTACAGGATCAACAACGGACGACTTTATGTAGCAACGAACGATCCGGTAAACTTCTACATTTTTGAAGAGCTGAAGATCCAGACGGGTATGGAAATAAATGCCCAGCTCGCCACACGTTCGTCCATAACCGAGGCAATCGGCAGAGTTTACTCAGCCGCTACGGTTTCCAACGTTATGGGTGATATCGATAAAGAGTACGATGCCAATGCCGCTCTTATGCAGGATCAGCAGAACGATTCCGAAGAGCGTATCGATAACGCGCCTGTCGTTAAGCTTGTTAACACGATCATTGAGTCCGCTTACCGCGACAGAGCTTCCGATATTCATATAGAGCCTTTCAAGGACAGAACCAGAATACGTTACCGTATAGACGGCGAGTGCGTTGAGAAAATGGCGGTAAAGCCCGCAGTCCACAGCTCGCTCATCACCCGTATAAAGATCCTCGGCGGTATGAACATCGCCGAAAAGCGTATACCGCTTGACGGCCGTTCCTCGGCAGTTATTGACGGCGTAACGCAGGACCTTCGTATTTCGACCATACCGACCGTTTACGGCGAGA
This sequence comes from uncultured Clostridia bacterium, assembly GCA_947168885.1. Taxonomy (GTDB): domain Bacteria; phylum Bacillota; class Clostridia; order Oscillospirales; family Ruminococcaceae; genus Ruminiclostridium_E. The sequence continues at coordinate 17,671 of CAMVNQ010000008.1, forward strand.
AATGCGTTATCCGACTTCTCGCGACCGGCGACGAGAAGGCAAGAAAGATCACCGACCTCGGTATGACCGACTACAACTATGAGATGTTCAGACAGATCATACGCTGCCCCAACGGCGTTATGCTCGTTACAGGACCTACCGGTTCGGGTAAGTCCACCACCCTGTATGCTACGCTCGGTGAGCTTTCAAAGCCGAACGTAAATATAGTTACCGCAGAAGACCCTGTCGAAAAGAAGATCGACGGCGTTAACCAGTGTCAGATGAACGAAAAGGCGGGCATGACCTTCGCCGCAGCACTTCGTTCCATCCTCCGTCAGGACCCCGATATAGTAATGGTCGGTGAGATCCGTGACGGTGAGACAGCCGATATAGCTATCCGTGCAGCGATCACAGGACACTTGGTTCTTTCGACACTGCATACGAACGATGCTGCATCGACGATCCTCCGTCTTGTTGATATGGGAGTTCAGCCTTACATGGTCGCTTCATCGCTCGTCGGCGTTATTGCACAGCGACTTGTCAAGCTTCTCTGTCCGGACTGCCGCGAGAAGATAGTTCTAGACGATCCCGCAGACTTAAAGCTTGTCGGCAAGGATCATCCGGTAGAGATATACCAGCATCACATTGGCGGCTGCCACACCTGTCACCATACGGGATTCAAGGGCAGAACCGCTATCCATGAGATCATCGTTTCGACGAACGACATCAAGGAGCTCATCGCCGCAAACGCGACCGCAGAGCAGATCGGTATTCAGGCACGCAAGAACGGTACAAGACTCCTTCGTGACAACGTTACAGACATGGTGCTCGACGGAAGAACAACCATGGATGAGCTTGTAAAGGCAACATACTCGGTATAATATTACAGGATTGGAGAAAAATAATGAGCAACAACAACACTATCGATATCAATCAGATCCTTGATGAAACAAGAGCAATGGGTGCTTCCGACCTTCATTTTACCGCAGGTCTTCCGCCTATCGTAAGACTTCACGGTAATATAAAGAAGGTATCGGGCTATCCGGACTGCACAGAGCCGATAATCGTTAACGTTATCAACCAGATAACATCCATAAAGCATAAGCAGACCATTCAGAAGGGTCTTGACGCCGACTTCTCATACGTTTCCAGCTCCGGCCACAGACACCGTGTAAACGTATATAGACAGAGAGGTTACCATGCAGTAGCGATGCGTCTTCTCCGTAATGACATACCGACACTTAAAGACCTTTACCTTCCCGACATTCTCGGTGATTTCGCGCTCAAGCCCCGTGGACTTGTGCTCGTAACAGGACCTACCGGTTCCGGTAAATCGACAACTCTCGCGGCAATGATAGACCATATCAACCGTCAGAAGAACTGCCACATCATCACTATCGAGGATCCTATCGAGTATCTGCACAACCACAAGCAGTCGATGCTCAACCAGCGTGAGATAGGCGTCGATGTTGACAGCTTCGCAGGCGCGCTCCGTGCGGCTCTTCGTGAAGACCCGGACGTTATCCTCGTCGGAGAGATGCGTGACTTTGAGACGATCAACGCGGCGGTAACCGCGGCAGAAACAGGACATCTCGTTCTTTCGACACTTCATACAACGGGTGCAGCAGATACCCTCGACCGTATCATCGACGTTTACCCGCCTCACTCACAGGGTCAGATACGTTCTCAGCTCGCGAACTCGATGGTCGGTGTTGTATCGCAGACACTCTGTGCTACTACAGACGGCAAGGGACGTGTAGCGGCACTTGAGATAATGGCGGCAACAGACCCGATACGTGCGATGATCCGTGAAGGTAAGATATTCCAGATCCCGAGCTCTATTGCAACAGGACGTAAAGACGGAATGTTCTCGCTTGACCAGGATCTTGCAAGACTCGTTCGTAACGGCCGTATCTCCAATGAGCTCGCGCTCTCGAGATGCCAGGATCCGTCCGAGTACAAGAGATTCTTACAGATGACATAAGATTTATGATTTGGGGGAAAACTTTTCTTAACAAAAGTTTTCCCCCAAACTCCTTTTCAAAAGACTTCAGGCGCTTCGCTAAGAACGGCAGACCTGAGTGAGCAGTTGCTCCGGTCGGCTTTCGGATCCAGCATCGCGCTGACGCGCCGGACAATCTGCACAAATCCATGGCTGATTGCAAACTGCGATTGTATATTTTTACAAAAAATCATAAAAAAGCAAAATTTCTTCAAAAAACGTGTCACCTTTTGGTCCGATAAAACGTTTTATATTACAGAAGCACAAAAATGTCACCCCCTACAAATTGACATCAGCTTTATCTCATTGCCGTCCGTGTTCCGATCGGGCACGGGCGGCCCCTCCAAAACAAATACTATGGAAAGGAAGTAAAATACTATGAAACTCAGACGATTGGGAGCAGGAGTCCTCGCTGCGGCATTATCCGCGACCTCTGTCGGCATATGCGCTTATGCGGAGGAAGATGCAGCTATGAAGCAGGCTCTTACTTATGTCAAGCAGCGACTTGATATTCCCGAGGAGCTTACCGAGTTCCAGCACCGCACATCTACCGAGCAGAACAACACCCGATATACATTCTCATGGAACGACAAGAATGGAAGCAAGAGCATGAATGTTCAGATAACCGGACGTGTTATCAAGAATATAAACATTTATAAGGACTGGGACGAGGACGACTATAAAACATCATTCGCGAAGCTTTCGGACGAGAAGCTCACTGAGATCGCGAAAAAGTACATAAAGGAGATCAACCCGACTGTCTTTGACAAGATCGAAATAGACAACGAGATCAGCATTTCCCTCTATGGTCCCGAAGCGATACTCGCATTCAGCCGCGTCGAGAACGGAATACCTGTAACAAATCAGACCGGTTATGTCTGCATAAACAAGAATACCGGCGAACTTCTGAGATACAACTTCAACTGGATAAACGGCGCGACATTCTCCGACGCGAAGGGCGCAATCTCACTCAAAGACGCGCAGAAAGCATACAAAAAGCTTTTCCCTGTAGAGAAGGTATATACTCTCGAATACAACTGGGAGAAGGATGAATACATACCCCACCTTATTTATCGCCAGACCGCTGCCGGCCAGATAAACGCGTTCACCGGCGAGCTTTCGACTTTTGAGGATTACAGAAGCTATGACATGGAAAATGGCGACGATGATGCTGCAATGGCAGAAGATGCCGCCTTAACCAACGATGCCAACCCCGGAATGGGCGCTAAGGAAATAACGTTCACCGAAGCGGAGATTGCGAAGCTTGAAGAAGAAAGTAAGCTGATAAGCGCAGAAAAGGAGCTGAAGGATCTGCAGAAGCTCGGAATATTCTATATCCCGAAGCAGAGCGAGGTAAGCTCACAGGACTGCCGCTATGACGAGAAGAGCAAGTCCTACATCAGAAACGTGTCGTTCAACGGTGAGACCGACAGATACGTCGATCTCAACGGTGATATTATCATTCCGCTTGAAGACGTAAAGAGAAGCAGCGATACATACAGATTCTACGGTTACTTCTCGTACAACGCGGAGACCGGCGAGCTGCTCAGCTTCAACTGCTCGTCTCCCGATGTCGGCACAAATATGGATACCGCCAAGTACACCAAGAAGGCGGACGAGATCACGAAAAAGCTTCTCGGCGATAAGGCGGAGAAGTTCGGCAAGCTTGAAAACACATATTCGAACAAGTCCTACTCGAAGTACGACCCCGAAACCGGAAAAGCTATCGGTGAGCCGCGCATCACTTCTATGGCGTTCAACGCGAACAGGGTCGAGAACGGTATCACCTGCGTTAATGAAAGCGTATATCTCCGCATCGGCAATATCGGCTATGTAACAGATTATAATGTTCACTTCAACGCAGACATAACATATCCGAAGCCCGAAAAGATAATCTCCGCGAACAGAGCTTACGCACAGTTCTTCAAGCAGGTCGAGCTCGGACTTAAATACCGCTGCGCGTACAAGACCGACGAAAAGAAGGTCGTAAGTGCTCTCGTTTACGCGACCAACAAGAATCTTTATATAGACGCGTTCACCGGTAAGCTCACGACTTCCTCCGGTTCTGAGATCTTCGTTGTAGAAGACTCCGGCGACTATACCGACCTCGAAAACAGCGAGTACAAGACCTATGCCGAGAAGCTTAAGAAGTACGGCATCACCCTCATGGATAAGCAGAACAGACTTAACGGTAATGACCCTATAACAGCCCTTGATTTCAGCAACGTTATGTCCTCTGCGGGTATAAACATACGTGCCGACGAAAAGGACAGCAAGATCATAAACGAGGACACAATTGTGACCCGTCAGCTTGCGGCTTACCTTCTTGTTTACGGCAAGTACGGCAACGGGATCGCAGAGATGACTTCGATATTCAAGTCGAAGTTCAGCGATGTCAAGGAAGGAAGCAAGTATGTAGGTTTCATCATGATAGCAGATGAGTCGGGACTTCTCAAGGGGAACGGCAGCAAGTTCTCTCCCAAGGCAGAGATGACCAGAGGCGAGACACTCAAGCTCATCTACGACTATCTCTCCAAATAAGCCACACCTCTCATAAAATATCTCTATCTCAACCGGCAGCAGCGCGGGAGCTCGTCTCCTGCGCTGCTGTCTTTATGCCGCCGCTCTGGAATACGAAGAAAACCGGAAAAGCTCCGTGCACGCATTACTGTGTACTCGGAGCTTTCCCGGTTTGGATATATTTCAGAGGTTTCGGCAAATTTATCATGGAAATATCCACTAAAAGTATAATATCATAAACAATAGCAAATGTAAATAGCAAATTAAATAAAATTTTTGTAAAGCCATGCAAATTCGTTCATATTTGAATTTAGTATGAAAATTATTGCAGGATCGGTATATTCCGGACAATTCCCGAATAAAATCAAGTAAAAGATGTTTTACGAAAGGATATATCGTTATGGTAATATACACTATGACAAAAAAGCAGATACTTCGTATTACCGCGCTCGTTCTCACTGCTGTCATCGCAGTACTCATCATCATATTTGCGGTGACAGGCTCGGTGACTGCTTCCGCCCAATCCGGGAAAATGCCGGTTTGCAGTGTCGGACGCGGTGACAACAAGATAGCTCTGACTTTCAACTGTGCCTGGGACGCTTCCGATATAGAAGCACTTCTTGATACGCTCGGGAAGAATGATGCAAAAGCCACATTCTTTGTAACCGGAGAGTTCTGTGATACCCATCCCGAAGCTGTCCGCAGAATGAGTGAGGGCGGTCACTCGGTACAGAGCTGCACAGATAAGAACATACATATCAAGGGAATTAACATAAACGACCTTATAGCCGATACTAAAGCCGTTTCGCAGAAGATAAGGACTCTGACGGGCAAGGAGCCGAAGTTCTGCCGCGCTCCGTTCGGCGACTTTGATGACAAGGCTCTGACCACGCTTGAAGGCATGGGGCTAATTCCCGTTCAGTGGTCCGTTGACAGCAAAGATCTTGATGACCCCGACGCGCTTTCGGTAAAGAAACGCGTTCTCGATAACACCGCGTCGGGGTCGATCCTCCTGTTCCATAATGAAAGCTCCGTTAACGGCGAGGCGCTCTCGCAGATCATAACCGGGCTGAAGCAGAAAGGCTTTGAGCCGGTTTGCGCCGAGGAAATCCTTTTTGCCGATAACTACATTATCGACGAGAACGGTGTTCAGCAGTACCGTCCAGCTGTTTCAGCCTCTCTGCCTATAATTTACGCTGAGAACAATGACGCTCTCGACGCGGCTTTCGAGAAGCTGCGCGAAAACCTCACCCTGCAGGAGATATACGACCTGTCCTCTGTTGGCAGGGTAGGCATGGTCGATAAGATCAAAGACTTTCTGAACGCACGCGAGGAATACGCTGTCCGCGAAGCTACTTACGAGGAGCTTATGGACTGCTATCTTGTGCTCGTATATGCTGCGGAGCATTACGGCTGCGGAGGAACGTACACCGAGCCGATGTATGAGGAGATACCGCAGATAACTCCGCCTGAGGATGACGAGGACATTCCCGTTATACCGGAAGAATACACCGACGAGCCGGACATTGGCAAAGACGGACAGACCGAAGACAAGGACGGCGCGGAAACAGTCAAATAAACAAAAGCTCCCGGATTTCCGGGAGCTTTACTGTTCTTTTCAAAGAGAAGGAGCTGTCATTCAGCATCTTCCCAGTTGTGCCATACGTTCTGGACGTCGTCGTTGTCGTCGAGAGCATCGAGGAGAAGTCCCATCTTCTTGATGTGATCTTCGTCGGTGAGTGTCGTGTATGTTGACGGTATTTTCGCGGGTTCTGCGGAAAGTACCTTGTAGCCCTTTGCTTCGAGAGCCTTGCCGACTTCGGTTACATTATTCGGGTCGGTGGTTATCTCAACGCAGCCGTCCTCGAATGTGAAGTCGTCGCCGCCTGCTTCGAGAATGTCTTCCATAGCCTTGTCCTCGTCAATGTCCTCGTCCTCGTTATCGAGAACAACGATGCCCTTTGTCGAGAAAAGGAACGATACACAGCCGGATGTGCCGAGGTTGCCGCCGAACTTATCAAAGTAATGACGCACTTCACCGGCAGTACGGTTGCGGTTGTCGGTAAGGCACTCAACGATGACTGCAACGCCGTTGGGACCGTATCCTTCGTAAACGCACTCTTCATAGTTCGTCTTTTCTCCGTCGCCGCTTGCCTTCTTTATAAGACGGTCGATGTTGTCGTTCGGGATATTGTTTGATTTAGCTTTCTGAACGAGCTGTGCGAGCTTTGAGTTGCTGTTCGGGTCACCGCCGCCTTCACGCACAGCTACGATGATCTCACGGCTTATCTTGGTGAAGACCTTAGCTCTTGCGCCGTCCTTTTCACCTTTTTTTCTCTTGATAGTGCTCCATTTGGAATGTCCTGACATAGTTTTTCTCCTCCGTTTTGTTATGCAGTCTCTTTTGTATCGTTTTCTTTCGTATCATCGGCAGGTGCGTCCGCTGCGGCATCCGGATTTTCGGTGCCGTCTTCTGCGCTGCCTTCTTCACCGTTTTCTTCGCCGCCCTCGGCATCACCGGCATCGGCATCACCGGCATCGGTCTGCGCCTCCGGTTCGGTTTTCGGACGAAGGCTTGGCGGGTTCTCTTTATATTCGATTATGGTATCGAAATTCTTCCAGAACAGATAATATCCGTCAAGGAAGTGCTGAATATCATCGATCCTTATGCGGAAGTTATCCTCGCGTATTGCCATGCTGTTAACGACAGTCGAAGGATCCTTGAAGTACATTGCGCACTCGGGGAACATAAAGAAGTTGAAACCGAACTCCGCACGGCGTATAGATGCCTTTACCGCCTGGACATCATCGAACGTTTCGAGATATTTGCACTCAACGCCGTCATCTATCATGCGCTGATACATCTCAAGAGAAGCATTCAGAGTTTCTGCCGCTACGTTCGAGCTGCCCTTTGAAGCGTAAGCGTTGACGCTGAAATTATCTGCGTCTATGTTTTTGAGGCCGAACTCGTAATACCGCTCATAAGGCAGATATTTTGTTATCTCGTTGAACACATAGGACATCCAATGGCTGTGCAGTGACGCATAATCTTTCTTCACGAAGTAGTCACAAGCCTTGCTTGCGGCGGTAAGATACTTCTTGTCGCCGAGTATGCCGTAGGCTTTGAGTATTCCGTAAGCCGCTTCACCGTCGTAGTAGATTATTATGTATTCTTCCGCGGTCTTGTATGTCTTCTTGTCAAGCGTGTGGATGTAGCTTCCGTCCTTCTTCTGCATCTTTATGATGCCGTTTGCGAGCTGACGGATAAGCGCATTATGTTTGGTGGAGCCGAACACTTCTGCATAAGTCGTAAGCGCAAGCAGCGCGAGACCGTTGCCGCCGACATTAAGTCTGGAGCCGTCCGCCACATAAGCAGTCTGGCTGTTCTGATTATGTATGTTCTTTTTCAGATATTCTATCGCAGAGTCGATAACAGGGACGAGACCTTCGTCGCGGCACATATCGTACTGCATGATAAGGCTCCATATCGTTCCGGCATGACGTAGTATATTATACCCCTCAAGCTCCTGATTGTCAATAGGGTAATAGCCGTAGATGAATTTTCCTTTCTTGTCGATGATACCGCTTAAGTATTCCGATGTTTTGCGTGCGAGCTCCTCGATAGTCCTGCGGTCAACGGTTATCTTTCTGCGCCCGTTGTTATGGCTTCCGTTCGCAAGCTTATGTACGTATGCTCTGTTCTCGGCAAAATACCCCTGTGTCGTGAAAAGACGGAGTGTGTCCGGTATCGAAGCGAGCTTCTTTTTTCCCATAGCCTTGAGCTCATCGTTGACCTTTTTGAGGTCGAACTCACCGGTCTCATAGTTCAGAAGGCCGCTGCTGTTTATCTGCGCTTCGAGAAGTGCGGTGCCATAGTATGAAGTGAATGCCACGCCTTTTCTCATGTTGCTGTTGCGGAGCTGCATATTATCATCGACGAAATCGAGATACGATTTTTCCTCGTCTGAGACAACGACATCAAGCTTGAACCACTTCGGGAACATCCCCGATTTCTTAGCTTTCTCGAAAGCTTCCGTGAGTGCTTTGCTCAGGTCGGGAGACTGGGAAAGAAAGACTTTTGCTTTCTTTTTGCCGTCTGAAACGGAGATGAACACGACCGAGCGTCCGAAGTCCTTTATGGCCTTCATGGTCTCTTCATCATTTTTCAGAGCGCGCACCGTGAGATTGTACTTTGCGGTGTACTCTCTGTTGGAGACATTTGAAGCCTCCGCCGGGAGCGAGAATACGGCTCCCGCTGCGATAACAGCAGTCAGAAAGACCGAAACAAGTTTTTTGATGACAGACATAACTTATCCTTTCGATTGGGTGAGAATTATATTGAACAGCTCCTCTATACGCTTGTCCGCACCCGTGAGAGACAGGTAACCGAAAAGTGCTTCGACAGCCGTTGCTTTATGGTATTCGGCGGAATTGCTCGACTTGGGCGCGTTCAGCCCTGTAGCGTTTCTGCCGCGGCGGAGTATCTCCGCTTCGTCCTCGTCGAGAACGGAGGTGAGTATCTCGAAAGCTGCCGCCTGAAACGACGCTCTCGCCATTTTCACCGACATATTATGGAGCTCGCCGGACGGTCTGTCGCCGAGCTCGGTGATGTGCCTGCGGACATAAAGCTCGTACACGCTGTCGCCGTAGAATGCGAGAGTGGTCGGGCTGAGCCGCTTGGCATCGGGTCTTGATAAAATCTTCATATTGCCTTCTAGTGTATGTTTTTGCGGGTTTAAGCGTCGCCCTGACCTCGTCGATGTCTTCGCTGTTTAAACCAGATGCTTGATTCTGACTTACGGTTTTGTACAGTAGCAACAAAGCCGAAGAATATATGCAACGCAGAGATGTGCGGATAGGGCAGCCGCCGTTGCAGAGATCCTAAGTCTGTACAAACTGCTGGCGGCTATTGGGTGCAGCGTCACGCTGCCGCTGGACCCATGCCGTTCCGCGGAGATTCGATACTATCTTACAAAATGGTAAGAAACTGATATGCCAGAGACTTGTGGGTTTAATTAACAAAGCTGAACTCAAAGTCGAAGATAGAGACAGTATCTTCCTCTTCTATGCCTGCTTCAAGCAGAGCGTCGATGATACCGCTGTAACGCAGCACACGCTGGAAATACTGCAGGCTTTCATAGTCGTCCATGTTGACGGTAGAAAGTATCGGCGCAAGCCAATCGGCTTCTACTGAGTAGAAGTGCGCGTCCTCTTTCTTTATCGTGAATGCGTGTTTTTCCTTTGCCTGCTGTTCAAGCTCTTCTATCGTGAGCGGCTTTGCTTCATAGCGCACTATCGGCGGTAGCTTTTCAAGTTCACCCGCTATTGCCGCGACAAGCTCCTTCGTGCCCTGTGCAGAAGCTGCAGAGATAACAAAGAACGGAAGTCCCTTGTCCGCGATGAATTTGCGGAATTCCTCGATCTGTTCGGGCGTTGCTATATCCGACTTGTTCGCCGCAACGATCTGCGGACGCTCTGAAAGTTCGGCAGAGAAGCTGGCGAGTTCATGGTTTATCTTCTCGAAGTCGTCCTTCGGGTCACGGCCTTCGCTTCCCGAAACATCGACAACGTGCACGATAAGTCGGCAGCGTTCGACGTGTCGCAGAAATGCGTGTCCGAGACCGACGCCTTCGCTCGCGCCCTCGATGAGTCCGGGTATATCTGCCATAACGAACGATTTTTCGTCGTACTTTACAACGCCGAGCACGGGTGTTATCGTTGTGAAGTGATAGTTCGCGATCTCCGGTTTTGCAGCGCTTACAACGCTTATAAGGCTTGATTTTCCGACGTTCGGAAATCCCACGAGTCCGACGTCCGCGAGTAACTTAAGTTCAAGCGTAACGTCGAACTTCTCGCCCGGATAGCCCGGTTTTGCGAAGCGCGGTATCTGGCGCGTCGGGGTCGCGAAGTTCATATTGCCCTTGCCGCCTTTTCCGCCGCGCGCGACTATCACAGGCTCGTTGTCGGAAACGTCCGCGAGTATGCGTCCCGTTTCGGTGTCTTTGACTACCGTGCCGCGGGGCACTTTTATAACGGTGTCGGGAGCGGACTTGCCGGAGCTGCGTCTGCTTCCTCCGGGAGCACCGTTCTGTGCCGTGTATTTTTTCTTGTATCTGAAATCTATCAGCGTTGATAAACTGTCGTCGGCCTGAAACACGATGTCTCCGCCCTTACCGCCGTTTCCGCCGTCGGGGCCTCCCGCCGCGACGTACTTTTCGCGGTGGAACGAGACAGCGCCGTTTCCGCCGTCACCAGCTTTTATTGAAATCTTAACTATATCAACAAACATATATCCTCTTATCTGAAAAAGCCCGGTCTTTGTTCTCTCGAAGCGTCCTTGTTTATAAGCACAGCCTCATCCTCGTGCGCAAGACCGATACGCTCGCGGATTATATTGAACGGTGTTTCGGCGATCCCGTTCGCTTTTGACATGGGCGTATGTATGCATCTGAACGTGAACTCGCCCATTTTGGTCTGTATCGTTACGTCAAGACATTTCGGAGCGAACAGAAACCGCCACTCTTCGCTGTATATCCCGATGATGTAGTCGTACTCGATAGTGAGCGTCTGACCGATCTTTTCGGGGTAAATAACGGTGAACTTCGTTTCATCGGCCTTGAACTTATACGTCTGCCCGGCGCGCATTGTCGTGATTATGATCAGAAACGCGATCACAGCGATAAGAAGCAGGAATATGCCGAAAGAGATACTCACAACGGCAAGACCGAATCCTGCAAGCCCACCGCCTGCCGCAGCATCGCCGGTAAGTCCCTGCCCCGAGATAAAGCCGGTTATAAGCGATGTGAGCTGCGCCGAAGCCATACCGGGGACATCCTTCATACGCACAACAACATATACGACGCTTATAACGGTAAGTGCAAAGACGACACCTATCGTGATGAGTCCGGCGAGGATCAGCGTTCTGGTATTTTTGTATGCACACTTGAACGCGCCGCCTGTGCTGAAGCCGAAGCGATCCTGTATTTTATCGAATGATGTGTACATATCCCCACTCCCTTATACAAAAGAAGGACGGAATTTCTCCCGTCCTGTCTTAACTGTTACGCTCATTCAGCGGGGTAAACACTTACCTGCTTGCGATCCTTGCCGAGACGCTCATATCTTACCTGACCGTCGATCTTGGCAAATAATGTATCATCGGAGCCTCTGCCGACATTCTTGCCGGGGTGGATGTGAGTTCCTCTCTGTCTGTAGAGGATATTGCCGGCGAGAACATACTGTCCGTCAGCTCTCTTTGCGCCGAGGCGCTGAGCGTTGGAGTCTCTGCCGTTCTTAGTGGAGCCCATACCTTTTTTATGAGCGAAGTACTGCATACTGATTATTAACATATCGATCTTCCTTTCGTCATTTACGGGGTCGCATCTCCCGTATGCTTACGTTTATCTTGCCTTTGCTGTCTTTAGCCAACAGGTACATATGATTGTGGAATGACGCTATGACCTGTTTTGCGGCGATAGCCATTGCAGAATCGGGATCTTTAAGGACGAGCATTATCTTGTTGCCCTGGTCTTTAACATCTGCTTTGCAGAAGAGATAGTCCGTAATGGTATTCGCGGTGAGCATAACGGCAGAAGAAACTGCCGCACAAACTATGTCGCGGCCGAAAACGCCCGCATCCGCGTGTCCCGAAACGGAGAACCCGACGAGACCTCCGCCGTAGCTTAAAAACTCTGCGTCTATCATTGTGTTTACGCGTTGATAGCTTCGATCTTTACCTTGCTGTACGGCTGTCTGTGACCCTTAGCCACTTTTTCGCCTTTCTTGGGCTTATAGGTGAATACTCTTACCTTCTTGCCCTTACCGTTCTTGATGAGTGTTGCCTTTACGGAAGCACCTGATACATAAGGAGCACCTGCGGTGATACCGCTGTCGCTGCCGATGAGGAGGACCTTATCGAATGTAACGTCGCCTTCTTCAACTCCGAGCTTCTCTACGAAGATCTCGTCGCCCTCTTTTACCTGATACTGCTTTCCGCCTGTTTCAATAATTGCGTACATTTTAATACCTCGTTTCACGATCTCGCTGCAGCCGGCGCCGTCACCCTATGTGACAGACTTAAAAAGAGCCACCTGCAAGCGGCTTAATTATTTTACCATACCGGGCCCCTTTTGTCAATAGTTTTTTAAGCTTTTTTTCGATTTTGTGGATTTCTGCCGTGCTTCATGGGGTATCCGCAGTGCGGACAGCTTACGGCCATGTCGCTTACAGGAAGCCTGCATTCTATGCATTCAATGAGCATCATTCGTTTCCTCCCTTGTCATATCGTCAATAACAAAGCTCCCGCTCTTCCGCGTTATACGGGAAAGCAGGAGCCGATGCTGTTGATACTGATTTTATTCTTCCACGGTAAGCTCGCTCTCTGCGACCTTCGTGTCGGTTATCACGAAAAGTTTTCCGTTTCTTATCGCTGCGCAGAGCACCGATGATTTCTCGTCATAGGTGATATACTCGCCGCACACGGTGAACAGAGTACCGTCCCAGTGCAGCACCACAACACGCTCGACCTCGGAATATCCGTCGAAGTATATCGTCGGCACCGCGAAAAGCGTTCCGTCTTCGTTTGTTCCGATGAATGTCGGTAGTGTTTCGGCGGGGCTGCTCAGGTATTTAAGGTTCTCACGAGGGGTCTGCTTGTCAAGCTCGATTATCGAATAAGCGGTTTCTTTAAGTGCGCCGTTGTATTCATACATCGAGATGCGAAGTCCTGCTCTCTCACCGTCCGGAGCGGGTTCTGCGCGGAGCCCGACAAGATTGTCTCCGGCTTTTATAAGCTTGTCTGTGTAGATGTCTGTTGCCGCGATCTGCGCGCTTTCGGGGCTGTCGCCGCTCATGGCGAAACCGTAGAGCATCTTCTGACCGCCGTTCTGTTCGGTAACAACGTAAGCTGTGCCGTTATCTGACCATGCTACCGAAGCCGCTTTCTCGTCCGGAACGGTCACAGACTTTCCGTTCTTATAAGCACATATCCCGTTTTCGGTCTGACCGATCATGCCGCCCTGTCCGATACAGTCCGCGCTGAACGCATCTCCCGCATACGCATTTGCGGAAACGATACTGAGATCTTTCGATATTTCCATGCCGTAGGTCGTTCCACCGTCCGGTACGGCAAGAGTCATCCCCTGTCCGCCGAATTTCACGAAACCGGCGTTTCCGCCGAAAACCGCGAGAGCGTCTCCGCCGACGGTATAGAGTATATTCACGGCGTTATGCTTTGCGCCGTCTATTGCGTAAATATCGGACGCGTCTATCTCACAAAGCTTGCCGCTGCTGATGCAGTACGGGTGCTTCGAGACGGACAGACCGCTGTTGTATGCCTCTGTGTAGCCGTTTACGCTGCCTGCTGTGGCTATAGTGAGCTTTCCGTCAACTATCCCTGCGCCGGTGAATATGCCGCCGACGGAATATTCGGCTTTCTTCGACATATCCTTGCCGTAAACGAGCACCTGTGTCTCGTAAAGTTCTGTTCCCTTCGTGTCAGCCTTTCCGCAGACGATATACAGGTCGCCGTCTATCGCGGTGAAAGCGTGCATAAGTGATCCGTCCACACGGGCGGTATCCGCATCTGCTTCTGTTTCTTCTGTCGGTTCTTCCGGAGCGACGGAGTCGTCGGTGTCAGTATCGACAGTTTCTTCCGCGAGTTCGGCATCCGGCTGCTCGTCCGGCACCTGCTCGCCTATCGGAACGGCGCGGAACGTGCAGTCGTTCTGCACCGAATAAATATACGCCGTGTCGTCCGTGAACAGCACGCTTGCGGGGGCTCCGCCGAATACTATGTCCGACGGAAAAGGCTCGGCCGACGCGCGAAGGTAGCCGATAGTGTCTGCTGCACGTATTTCCGCGGCCTCGTAGCTGCCCGCGCTCATATCGTCGTAGGATGAGAGCTTTGTGAGCGTTGCTTCTTCGGGGACGATGTGGTGCTCGGGAACGCTTGTTTCGGTTATTTCGGCAGCGGGAGCCGTCGTTTCCTCGGTAATAGAGGTGTCGTTTGTCTCCGGCTCGTTTCTGTCGGAAGCGAAAGGCAGGTACTTCATACCCGCACTTCCTGCCGCGAGAAGAACCGCCAGCACTGCGCAAGTGATGATCTTTCCGCGATTCACGCCCTCATAGTATTCATTGTCGTCGATGAAATATTCGTTGCCTTTATAGCGCTTTCTTCCTGTGTCCTCATCGCCGAAGCCGCCGTCATCGTCATTTTGCGCGCTCTTGTGCGGCTTTTCTGCGGGATCATCGTCTTTCGGCTCTGCTGCGGCATCTTCGGCGTGTCTGGGCTGATGCCGTTCTCTCTGGTGCTTTGCGGAAGCGCTGTTATCATCGTCCGCGTCGTCCTTGTCGTCGAACGAGAAACTCAGATCGTCCGGCGCATAGCTGTCCATAGCGTCGCTTGCCGCATCGAGCGCAAGTCCGACGTCCGGGGCGAATCCGGCGGATCCGGAAGGTGCCTGTACGGGCTGCGCCAATCGGCTTATCCTTGGCTCATACGGTTCGGGATCGCGTACCTTCGGCTCATAAACCTTCACTTCCGAGATCTTTTTAGGCGCGTTCGGCTCAGGTTCGTTCACCTTCGGGGCATACGGCTCAGATTCGACAGCGCGTTCGGCTTCTTCGTCTGAGACGTTCTCTCCTATTGCGTAATCACTTATTATTTGTGTTACGGACACGCCGTTCTGTATCGGTGATGTGGTGATAGTTTCTTCGCTGTCACTGTTCTGTTCAAATTCCCGGAGCGGCTCGGCAGCTATCGCTTCGAGTACTTTCACGGCAGTATCGTCTTCCTGCCCGGGATTGTTTTCCTTATAAGCTTCGCCGAACTCCGGTACAGCTTCGTCAACGGAAAATCCCTGCTCGTCATCGTTGCCGAGCGACGCAGATGCTTCATCTGTCGCTTCGTAATCCGGTATTATGCCTCCGGATACCGCATCAAACGGTCTTGTGTCGGAGACTGCCGCAGACTGCGGCGTTTCTAATTCCGTTGTTGCGAAAAGAGCACGATCGTCGTCATCAACGTCCGCGTCCTCAATGTCTTCGGGCTCATCACGACGGATGTCTATGCGTTCCGGCAAGGACTGCTTACCCGCAGCATTCGCGTTTATTGCGGCGTAGGGATCCACCGGTTCGTAATCGTTATCGTCAAAAAGCTCATGCAGCGCGGCATGGCTCATCGGATCCACAGCATCATATCCGTCGTTGCGGGCACCTATCATTGAGCCGAGATCTATGTCCTTGATCTGCTTTTCCGGATGTCTGCGCTCATTGAGCAGCTTCTGCTGCTCGAATTTTCCGGTAGAATTCCGGAGCTGGAAGTCTGTCTCGTCCTCCGCGATCGAGCTTTCCTCAAATGTGAGAGGACGTTCGGGCTTGACCGACTTGTTTATACCTATCGCAAGTTCAAGATCGGTCTTTGGCTTTTCGCGGCGTTTTCTCCTGTATTTTTCACGGCGTGAACCGTCATACAGTCCCGCACGTTCAAGTGCCAGACGGTTCTCTTCCTTCGCATCGAGTACCTCGCGTCTTTCCTTTACCGCTGTAAGCAGTTTATAATAGTCGGATTCGGTGAGCGGAGATTCTTCAAGAAGCTCAATCAGGCGCTTTTTCGTAAGGCGCGGATTCTGCTCTATTTCGCGGTAGGCACTGTTGCTTATGCGGGTATTACCGATAAGACGCAGGAACTCGCGGCCTTTCATCTTTTCGGCGGAAACGACGGCGATAAATGTTTCAGCGTTGAGCTTTATGGGTGTTTCTTCCTGTGTTTCTCCGAGTTCGCTGAAAACAAGTTCGTTGTCGTCGATACCGTCATCGGCTTCATCGTTATCGTCATAATATTCGGGCTCTTCCTCTGTTTCCTCGTCAAATCCGGGCTTGTCGGAAGGCTCGTTGCCGGCGTTCTTGTCTTCGTCTGTCTCTTCTGCGGCGATCTTGTCGCCGGACTCGTCCGTGAGAGGCTCGTCATAGGTGAAGGCTGATTCGTCTTCACCTGACTGTTCATCCGGCTCGACAGGCTGTGAGTCAGTCGGTTCAACGGGCTGTTGCTCTTCGGACTGCTGTTCATCAGGTTGCTGCTCCGTGGGCTGCTGTTCATCCGGCTCGACAGGCTGTGAGTCAGTCGGTTCAACGGCCTCTTGCTCTTCGGGCTGCTGCTCCGTAGGCTGTTGTTCAGCAGATAGCTGCTCTGCGGGTTTCTGTTCCTCGGGGGACGGAATATAGCTGGCCGCGGCTTCGTCGAAGCCGGTGTAACGGTCGCGCAGAGCGTCGGGCGCACGGAAAGTTCCGGCGCTGGCGCAGATGCTGCCGTAAGCTGCGCCGAGGCGCTTTTTGGCGGAACCGAGCTTGTCGGATATTGTATCTTCCGACATACCGGTAAGCACCGAGATCTCTCTTGCTCCGTAACCGAAAACGCAAGCCATGGAGAAAACAAGTCTTTCGACATCTGGCATTTTTCCTGTATCTGCGAAAACACCGTTCGCTGTGTGTGTGATCCCGCTGGCTTTGAACTCCTTCAGTCTGTCCACTGCGTTCTTCGTGAGTTCGTGAACGAGCCACGAACGCAGGTGACGCTCGTCACGGATACGGGATATGCCTGCGTAACCGTCGTTTATTGCGGATATGACTGCGGCCTTTGCAGTCTTTTCATCTTTGAGCGCTATTATCGCTGCCGTGTACAGCCCGTCAACCGAGCTCAGGCAAAGCGATTCGTATGCGGCGCGGCTTCCCGTGCGGGCTCTGTCGAGCTTTTCCTCAAATGTCATCGTTTCATCTCCTGGGTATATGGGTCGGCAGAATGCCGGATAATTCATAATACAGCCAATAACGGCCGAAAAATATCAATAACTATATTATTATATCACAGTTTACGCAAAAAGAAAAGATATTTTTTCAAAAAAACACATTTTTCGGGTCACGAAGCATCGGTAAGAACATAAAACGGTATATAATCATATAATGGAAAAAAGCGGAAAACACCGGAGTAGCGCGTGATGCGCGTCCGTCGGGAGTGCGTCACGCGCTCGCGAACAGCTCCGGTGTGCCTTCTGTCCCGGGACCGGAACCGGCAATTCCGCTTTTATATAGTTTTCCGCGCAGAAGTGCGGGAATCAGAAAGGCAGACAGCGGAAAATCCGTCGTCTGCCTTGTTTTATCGGGCACCTTCGTTTTTAAGGACATCATCGAGTTCCTCGATGAGCACAAGCTCAAACCGGTTCTCGCCGGCGCTTGCGGTCTTATACGCCCTGTCGAGGTAATACCGTGCCTTCTGCGGGTCATGCAGCACCGCGTAACAGTAGTATGCAAGCGCTCGTTTAGTTCCCGCGCCGGTATCTGTCGCGAGAGCAGTTCCCGCCTTGTCATAGAATTTTCTTGCGTACTCCTCGTCGGGCTCAAGCCATGAATAATAGTATATCAGCATGGCATAGGAATTGACGCAGTTACGCATGAATTCCCCCGAACGCAGTATATCGGTAAGCTTATGCATCGGCTCGGGCAGTCTTTCGGCCTGTCCGCTCGCAAGCAGATGCGTACCGTAATAATACAGATACGTTACAGTATCCGTCGTCGAAGGCTCGTCGGGAAACTGCATCTCATCAAGCGGACGCAGATCCAGTCCCGCGGGATCGGCACCGTTTTCGAGTGCCCTTGTTATCTGCTGCACATATCCTCCGAGAGTATTCTTTTCGCCCGCGGCAGAACGGATAAGCGCTACAACGTCACCCATCACAGCAAAATACGAGATAATGCATAAGAATGCCGCGAAGACAGCCCAGTCCGTGTCCGGCTCGAACGAAAGCTCATCCGGCGGCGGAGCAGCCAATATCGCCTCCCACGCGGGCAGCGACAGCACCGTTATTATAACCGACAGAAACGTTTTTGCAAGCAGCCTGCACAGTATAAAACGCGTATGCGACGCGCTGGGATCCGTGCTGCCGTTTCCGGTAAACGTGTATCTCACGAACGGCGCATATTTGTCGTCACCTTTGAGCCAGCGTCCGTTCACGCGCCTGAACGAGAAAAAGCCGACCGTGATCTTGTCACATTCAAGTCCGAACATCGGGAGCACAAAGAGAAGGAACAATATGTGCAGACCCTCGAACATAACAAGTCCCAGCAGAACGCCGAGCAGAATATACAGGATCTTCCCGTTAATTATTGAATAGATCAGCGCCCTTGCGCTTCTGAACCTCATATTCCTCTCCTCCGGTCATCTTTATGAGTCTCCGAAAACTCATTATTATGGCTATCCCGCACAAATAAGGATTTTCTGTTCGGAATGACGGGATATTATGCAGGCAAGAGCAGCGATACAAAAACCGCGTGCGACTGTTTATACGACATTGCCCTAAACATTTTCCTTGTCGTTTTTCCTGTTGTCAAGCATTCTGTAGATCCCGTAGCCGAACCAGAATATCCACGTCCACTGCCATGCGCCGAAAGCTATGCTGACCGCAAGATAAACGACAGCCGCACAAGTTGCTATGGTCCATTGCTTCAAGACCGTTCACCTCAATAACATGAACCGACGCGTCACAGCTTTTCCGAAAGCTCGTCATAAAGGAGCACAGCCGAAGCCTTGATCTCGCGCTTTGCAAAGATGCCCTTGCCCGCATAGGAAAGGGCTTTGTTCGCGTAAGCCATACCCTCTTTCGGGTCTTTGGCGGTCTTTGCAAGTTCGAGATAAGACATGGCGAGCACTGCACAAGCCTCGTCATAGACGATATTTCCGCCTTCGGAGAGCGGAAGTGCAAGCGTGACCGATTCGGTATAATCGCCGCGCTTGAATGCATTTTTCATTTTTATGAGAGCTTCGAGATCCTTATCTGCAGCGTTCTCGCTGTCATCGAACGTTTCAAGCTCGTCCGGAAGCAGGTAATTCACGGGGAGCTGTAGCACTTTCGCGAGATATGTGAGAGTCTTTACCGACGGGTTGGCGGTGCCGCTCTCTATCTGGCTCAGCATATTTCGCGTTATGAAATCACCAACGACATCCGCCTGCGTCATCTTCCTCGCGAGCCGCGCTTCTTTTATTCTTTTTCCGAGTTCTGCCGAGTCCATACTGCACACCCTCCTCTCTTCTTTTGTCGTTTTGTCGTATTTTTGCTGTATCCGCAAGGCCGGTGCAAGCGTTACTCCGGTCTCCTGATTATTTTTACCGCCGTACCGTAAGCCATGACCTCTGCCGCGCTCTGCATTACTGCTGATGTTGCGTATCTTACACCGATAACGGCATCCGCGCCCTTTGCCTGTGCTTCGAAAAGCATTCTGTCGGTAGCTATCTGACGCGCGTCGTCCATCATCTGGGTATAGTGCTTGAGTTCGCCGCCGACAATGGTTTTCAGTCCCGCGCCGAAATCCTTGAAGGCGTTGACGGTCTGGATAGTACTTCCTTTAACAAGTCCGAGCACCTGTATCTCTGCGCCCGGGAGATATTCTGTTGTGACAAATAACATAATAACACACTCCTTTTCTTCTATGAAAGTGAAAGCTCTGAACGTAAATCTTATTTACTTACGATTTTAACATACAAATCCTGAAATTGCAATAGCTTTCCGGATATTTTTTGATTTTCGGCACTTTGCTCAAATCATAGTGCGCTTCTTGTGCAGTATCACGATTTTGAAAAATCGTTCGCGGGATTATTGACAACGGCGGAAAATGTGGTATAATTGTAGTAAATAGAATTTACACAACGATCCATTATCCTTTGCTGGACCGGCGGACCGGAAAGCGGCAGTCTGTTCCCTCTCCCGCTTCGGCGAGCGAGAGAACAGAAAGCATATCTGTACGGCCTCCGCTTAATAAGAAAGGAAGTGTTTATATGGAATGGTTCACAGAATGGTGGGGCAGCCTTGATACAATGAGCCAGGTGCTCTTCTGCGTTGCGCTTCCCTCAACGGTTATACTGCTTATCCAGACTATAATGATAATACTCGGTTTCGGCCATGACGGAGCCGGTGTGAACCCGAGCGACACCTCGGGCTTTGACGGAAGTACGGACATCGACATAAGCACAGACGTGGATATAAGTCTTGATGCCGACGGATCGGGAGCAGACATTGATTCTTCCGGCGGAACGGAGTTCGAGACCGATGTTACCGACGTGAATTACGGTGACGGAAGCAGCCACGGCGACATCGGAACGATGAACTTTTTCACCGTCCAGGGCGTGATCACATTCTTCTGCGTTTTCGGCTGGGCGGCTCTTGTTACATACACGCTGTCGAAGATCGCAGTGCTTGCTGTAATAGTAGGACTTGTGCTCGGACTCGCGGCTATGTTCGGTGTGGCCAAGATACTTCAGCTCTCGAAGAAGCTCGCACAGAACGGCACGCTGAATATCCGCAATCTCCTCGGCGCTTCCGGAACGGTTTATCTTGTGATACCCGCGGACGGCGAGGGAAAAGGAAAGGTAAACGTTACGAGCGGCGAAAGGCTTGTTGAGTTCGACGCGATAACCGACGAAAAAGAATCTCTTCCCGACGGAACTTCCGTAAGAGTGGTTGATATTCGCAGCGGCAATGTCCTTGTTGTCGAGAAAGTGTGACGGTGCTGTATGGAATCAATTGATCTTCTTTTCTGGGGGTTTATTGCACTTGTCGTTGTCGGCGGTATCGTCTGTCTGCTAGTGTTTCTTCCGAAGGAACATGACTATGAGGACAACAAGAACGATTGTTACCGCATACAATACCGCGACGGAAACTACACGGTGTCGAAGAAGAAGCCGTCATACGGCGAGAACCGGTACTCTCTTCGTTCAAAATTCTTCTATATAAAGAAGATACCGTTTGAGATCGACGCGTTCTGCGATGAGGGAGAAGCTCCGGACGGCAAAAGCTACCGGGCAGTCACATCGGTGAAGATGTGTTTCCCCGAAGACAGGCTTCAGACATTCGCGCCGACATTCCACGGCGTTTCTCATGAGAGTATCACCGAAACGATCGAAGAAGCTCTCGCGGCGGCAATGAAGGACGCTATCGCGAAATATGACGCGGCGGCTGGCGAGGAAGCTTTCAGGGAAGTGTTCAAGGAATGCGCTCAGAAAAAGCTTGATATCTTCGGACTGTACATAATGGCGGTCGGGAATATCAGAATAAACGAGAATGCAGTATGATCGGTATGATAAAGATGAGCGACAAATGCCAAAAACAGTATGATTTCGCTGAAAAGAAATGCCCGTCTGCGGTAAAAAGCTGAAGAAAGCATATACCAAAGAAGAAACGGAAAAAATAAAAAAGAAGAAGAGGACACAATGGCCGTCCTCAACACGATGTTTTTTATGTAAACCTTGAGACGCTGTCTCATTGAAATAAGGAGGAATTATTATGGATCCTATCATCATTACCGCGATAGTTGTCGGCGCAATAGTTGTTTTCGCCCTTTTCGCGGGAATACTTTCACGTTACCGCAAATGCCCGTCCGACAAGATACTCGTTATCTACGGTAAAGTCGGAAGCGACAAAAGCGGTCAGGCAAGAAGCGCACGATGCATCCACGGCGGCGCGGCGTTCATAGTACCTATCATTCAGTCTTATCAGTACATGGACCTTACGCCTATCTCGATCAACGTCGATCTGCGCAACGCACTTTCAAAGCAGAATATCCGTGTTGATGTACCGTCGAGCTTTACGGTCGGCATCTCTACGGAGCCCGGTGTAATGCAGAATGCGGCAGAGAGACTCCTCGGCCTCAAGATGGGTCAGGTTCAGGAGCTTGCGAAGGATATAATCTTCGGTCAGCTTCGTCTCGTAATCGCAACAATGGAGATCGAGGAAATAAACACCGACCGTGACAAGTTCCTTATCGCGGTATCGAAGAACGTTGAGATAGAACTCCGCAAGATCGGTCTTCGTCTCATCAACGTAAACGTAACCGATATCCGTGACGAGTCCGGATATATCGAGGCTCTTGGTAAGGAAGCTGCTGCGAAGGCTATCAACGACGCGAAGAAATCCGTTGCTGAAAAGAACCGTGACGGTGCTATCGGTGAAGCTAATGCGAACCGTGACCAGCGTATCCAGGTAGCTGCTGCGAACGCAAGCGCTATCGACGGTGAAAACGCTGCGAAGGTAGAGATCGCACAGTCCGAGGCGTCAAGAAGATTCCGCGAGGCGGAAGCTGACGCAAAGGCACAGAACAACGCGAAGATCGCTATAGCGCAGACCGGCAGAGACGGTGAGATCGGACAGGCGAACGCTATGCGCGAACAGCGTGTCGAAGTCGCAGCCGCAAACGCGAAGGCTGTTGAGGGTGAAAACGCCGCGAAGATCGCAGTTGCTCAGTCAGACGCTATGAGACGTGAAAAGGAAGCGGAAGCGTTAAAGCTCGCTACCGCAGCAGAAGCTGTACAGGCTGCAAAAGCGCGTGAGGAAGCTTACGCTGCTCAGAAGGTAGCAGAGCAGGAGCGTGCACAGCTCGAAATGGCTACCCAGCAGGCTGACGTTATCGTAAAGGCTCAGATCGCCAAGGAACAGGCACAGATCGCAGCAGAGGCAGAAGCGGAAGTAATGCGCCGCAAGGCAAAGGGTGAAGCGGACGCTATATTCGCGAAAATGGAAGCGCAGGCAAACGGTATGCGTGAGATACTCCAGAAGCAGGCAGAAGGTATGCGTGAACTCGTCAATACGGCGGGTACGGCTGATGATGCTGTAAAACTCATACTCGCGGACAAGATGGAAGACCTTATGCGCATTCAGGTCGATGCTATCAAGAACATAAAGATAGACAAGGTAACAGTCTGGGACGGCGGCTCAAAAGGCAAGGACGGCAAAAGTTCGACCGCAGATTTCATAAGCGGTCTGTTCAAGTCGGTTCCTCCGCTTGGTGAGATGTTCGATCAGGCGGGAATGAAGCTTCCTGAGTACCTCGGTTCTCCGATAGAGATGCCGAAGGAGACGATAGCCGAAAGCACAAAAACAGAGAATACAGACGAGCTGTAATGGCTTGTAAAAAGCGAAAGCTCCTGCCGAAAAGCGGGAGCTTTTGCTGTCTTCTGAATCCGGGAAATAGACAATAGCAACGGAAGCCGAGTATCTGGGTTGATGTAATTTTGCTACAAAAATATAAACTAAATTTAAGATAATACGCCGAATAATATGTACATATTTACCGAAATATTATTACAATACAAGAAATGCGGCAAATATTTTAGAAAAACCTCTTTACAAATCGATGATCTTGTGATATTATACTAATATAGTGCAATTCACAAATCAACATATTTTCCGGATCGGGGGACACTATGTCAAGTACAGGCAAAACAAAGAAGATCATCATAATAGCCGCGGTGGCGCTTGTTGTCATCGCAGCTGCTGTTATCGTCATCGTTATGATGCTTAACAAGGGCAACGATGGCTATATTTCCATCGGCGTCCAGGAGATCGTCGGCGATGTCACCGTAGAGAACAACGGCGACATATATAAGGCATACCCTAATATGCATCTTACCGACGGCTTCGCTATGACAACCGCCAAGGCGAGCTTTACCCGTCTGGTGCTCGATGAGGATAAGTACGCCAAGCTTGAGGAAGAGAGCCGTGCGAAATTCGACGCAATGGGCACGGGCGGTAAATCGACATCTATCAAGCTTGAATACGGTCAGCTCACCAACGAGGTCTCCCGTCCGCTCAAACAGGGCGAGGAATACAGGGTCTCGACGCCTAATGCTGTTCTTTCCGTTATCGGTACGCTCTTTATTACAAGAGCGCGTCAGGACGAAAACGGGAAATGGTACACAGATGTTTATACATTCGGCGGTTCGGTAGTAAGCCACCGTATTCTTCCCGACGGAACGAACGTTGATGAACAGATACTTATCAATGCGGGTTACAAGACGACCATATATATGGACGATACGACCACGATCTACATACAGGAGGTCGATGACGAGCCCGGCGACAACGTTGATCCTATCGATATAAACGACATCGACACCGAGATACTTGTCGAGGTCTATGCCGCAGCAAAGGCAGGTCACCAGGTATGCTTCACCACAAAAGAAATGGAAGAAGTGTTTGAAGAGCGCGGTGTCGATCTGAGCAAGTATATTTCCTACCGCACCGGTGAGCCTCTCGGAACAGCGGCGACAACAACTGCTCAGGTGCCAGAAGATACAACACCCGAAGAGACAACGACCGAAGCAACTACGCCCGAGGAGACGACTACTGAGGATACGACTCCGGAGAACACATCGGCAGATGAAACTACTCCCGAGGAAACGACCACTACACCTCAGGAGACAACGACGTCAAACGATGACACGACGGTTCCGCCGACGACAACGACCACACCGGGAACCACGACCGGCGAAGTTACAACACCGTCAAAGACGACCACCACACCGGAGACAACAACAGAGGCTACAACGACACCTGAGGAGACAACAACAGAGGCTACAACGACACCCGAGGAGGAGACAACGACAACTCCGGAGACAACAACAGAGGCTACAACAATACCCGAGGAGACAACGACAACTCCGGAAGTAACGACAACACCTGATACTCCCGATCAGACGACACCTCCGTATACTTCACCGTGGGGCGGTAACGTAACCACGACCGAACAGACGACAGAGGAAACGACAACTACCACTACCACGAACGTGGTTACCGATCCCGATGATTCCACTGTCTGCGAGCACGAGGTGCATAAGTACAGCAGTATCAGTTATATCTACGGTTCTGGAGGAGGCGCGTCATTCAATGCTATATATGTCTGTGCCGTATGTAAACAGCACACAATAACAAAGCTAGTGAGTGCTTCCAGCTGTGACAGGGATTCAGATCCTAATAATTACATATTCAGTTTCCATATTCCTATGACTTATTTTGATTCGACTACAAGCGAAACGGTATCGAAATCAGTGCCGAGGACACAAATAGTAGAAACATGCTCTCACCCGACGGCATATCGTGAAGAGAGGAAGACGGCAGATGCTAACTGCGAGCATGGAGAGCTATATGAGGAATATTGCGCGGCGTGTGGTACAGTTACAGCTGATGAACTGGAGCGCGGAAGCAGTGACCCCAATAAGCATACTTGCTCACTTACGAACATCAGGATCGTGGAAGGTGATATGGTTTTGGCTGATATTGTCTGTGATAATTGCGGCGAAACAATCGTGCAAGAAGAAGAATGCGAAAAGGTTAAATCTTATGATTCCGCGACAGACGAGACTGTTTACAGCGTTTCTGTCAGCTATATGGGGCAAACTTTGACAGGTGAAAAACGCTTAACTCACGCACATTCTTTCTATGGCGCTACGCCGGTTATTACTTATGTAACCGGATCCGGAGTCGGTGCTGAGTTCTCTGTTACATTTGCATGTACATATAGCGGATGTTCGGGAACACATACATTGACCGGCACTGCAACTGCCTGTGAAGATACTACAGAAGGCGGCGTAAGCGGTAAATCGTTCACTGTTGCATGGTCGGCGGATTATTCCCGCGGAATTAGTAGTGGAAGCACTACGAAGTTTGTTCCCGATGATCAGATTGCTGATTAATAAGCAAAAACATAGAAAATATGACGTATCAGGGAGCTTTGTCTCCTTGATACCTGTCTGACGGAGAAAAAATGAACAAATCCAAAAAGATCCGGCTTATCGCCGGAACGGTTATATGCTTTGCACTCGCGTTCGTCGTGTCGTTCACCGACTTGTTCGGCGTGCTTGACATGAACGCCAGGGATCTGCTCTATCAGCAGCCCCGCGGCGTTTCGGACAAGATAAAAATAATCGCGATAGATGAATCGGATGAGTCCCGCGCTGCGCTCGGGAACTTCGGTTCGTGGAAGCGCGACGTTTACGCGAAAGTTATTGAGACCCTCGGTGAATACCCGGCCGTTATCGCGATAGATGTGCTTGTGCTCGGAGAGCTCGACGCGGAGACCGACGCACGGCTCATCGAAGCGTGCAGAAACAGCGGCAGGGTAGTTATGGCGGACTACATAAACTACGTTGCGAAATATGAGATCGATGCTGACGGCACGGGCTTCATGAACTATGCCCATATCGATTCGGTAAGCGAGCCGATAACGCTCGGAAGTGCAGATCTCGGCTTCGTCAATGTCTCGGTGTCCGATGCCGACGGAAAGGTGAGAAGCATAAAACTTACCGAGGAATATGACGGCAGGACTATGCAGAACTTCGCTTATCGCACATATTCGCGGTACTGCGAACTCACCGGAACTCCGCAGTACACGCCTGCGCTTGACACAAAGGGCTGTATGTGGATAGATTACGCCGGTCGTGCACGCGATTACGAATATATCCCGATAACGAGCGTTCTGAACGGCTCTGTTGACCCCCGCGCCTTCCGCGACAGCATAGTGCTTGTCGGA
This sequence comes from uncultured Clostridia bacterium, assembly GCA_947168885.1. Lineage (GTDB taxonomy): Bacteria > Bacillota > Clostridia > Oscillospirales > Ruminococcaceae > Ruminiclostridium_E. The sequence continues at coordinate 44,519 of CAMVNQ010000008.1, forward strand.
GCTTACGCGCTGGGACTGCGTGACGAATACGATGTTCCGGGCAGCAACGACCAGATGTTCGGTGTCGAGATCAACGCGAATATCATTCAGGCACTTATGGACGGACGCTCGCCCGTTCCCGCGGACAGACTCGTGGCTTCACTGCTATGCGCTCTTATCGCGGCGGCAGTGTTCTTTGTCGCGGGTATTGCGAAGGTAAAGATAAGCACTCCCGTGTTCGTCGCGGCAGTTGTGCTGTGGTGCGTTGCCTGCTTCCTGCTCTGGCGGGCGGGAAGTATCATGCCTCTGATATACACTCCGATATTCGCAGCGCTCGCGTACATTGTCGAGCTCGTTATAAACTATATTGAGGAAACACTCGAAAAGAGCAGGATAATGAGCGCGTTCAGAAAATACGTCGCTCCGCAGGTAGTAGAGAATATAGCGAAAAGCGGCAATTACAAGATAAACCTCGGCGGCGAGCGCAAGCACATAGCGGTGCTTTTCGTCGATATACGCGGTTTCACCACGATGTCCGAGAGTCTTGAGCCGGAACAGGTCGTTGATATAGTAAACACCTACCTGAACCTCACGACGAACTCGATCTTCGCGAATGAGGGAACGCTCGACAAGTTTGTCGGAGACGCGACTATGGCTGTGTTCAACGCACCGTTCGATCTTGACGACTATGTTTTCCGTGCTGTAAAGACAGCGATGGATATAGTCGCGGGAAGCGCGGCGATAGAAGAGAAATTCATGGCGAAGTACGGTAAGAGCGTGGGCTTCGGTGTCGGCGTGAACTGCGGAGATGCGGTCGTCGGCAATATGGGATGCGACTTCCGTATGGACTATACCGCTATGGGTGATACGGTCAACACTGCGGCGCGTCTCGAAGCGAATGCGAAGCGCGGACAGATACTCATAAGCAGCGAAGTATATGAGCGCCTGAAAGACCGCATCACGGTAGAACCGATAGGTGAGATACCGCTTAAAGGAAAATCCGTAGGTGTGTTCGTTTACTCGGTGACCGGACTGAAAGAGAATGCAGGCACTGCCGCAACGGCGACAGAAGAACAGAAATAAAAAATGACCCGCAGACCGTGAAGATCTGCGGGTTTGTTTCATTTATACAGAGGGGCTGCAAGAGCGCCGGAACCTTCCGCAATGTCGAATATCGTCCCGGGTTGGTCGAGATGCATGAGATACAGGTGTATATCAAGTCCCCTGACCTTTTCGAGAAGCTCTGAAATGCCGATATGCACACGGCTCCCGCTCGCGGAGGAGTCGGAATAAAGATATGTTCCGGCGGTGAGATAGGGCAGGAACGGTTCTATCACCGCGGTGTCGCCGGTATAGACAACGTTGTTCCCTTCGACGAGAAGATTATAGCCGAAGCATCTTCCGGCGAGCTGCGGTGTATGGATCGTCGGTATCACACCGATCAGCCACGGACGTTCCGCTTTATCAGCCGTGATAAGCTCATATCCTGCGGGGTCGCAGCCTTCTATCCGCTCTATGAGATATTTCAGATCGGCTGCAACTTCATCGGACGGAGCTATGACAGTAATTTTGCGGTGCATTATATAGAATGCGTAGTGTATGAGCGTGGCAACGCCGCCTGCGTGATCGCCGTGCGTGTGGGTTATGATCACGGTCAGATCCGCGTTCTTTACACCTGCAAGCTTATCTGCTCCGATACGGCGCATCTTAGTGAATGATGAAAGCGGAAAATCAATGAGAACGAGCTCTTTCCCGTTAACGAAAAACGCACTGTTGTTTTCGTCGGCGAATGCCGATCCTCTGCCGAGGAACTGAAGCATTTTACCCATATCAGAAGACCACCTTGTTTCTTCCTGTTTCCTTCGCGGTGTAGAGATGTTCGTCTGCCTTACTGATGTTTTCTTCAATGGTAAGTGCGGGGTCAAAGATGTGGCAGCCAAAGCTCATCGTAACGTTGAGCGTATTGCCGTCCGCGTTTACTTCCGTAGCAGCGATGTGCTCTCTTATCGAGTTCGCTATATTCACGCTCTCTTCGAGCTTAGTGTCGGGCATGAGCATAATGAACTCTTCGCCGCCCCACCGGTAGATGCTGTCGTTTTCACGGCATGAGCCTGCGAGTATTCCGGCTACGAACGAAAGAACATCGTCGCCGGCGTTATGTCCGTATGTATCGTTGACACGCTTGAACTTATCAATATCGCTTATAAACATCGAGAGCGGAGTTCCCGCGTCAAGCAATTTCTGGTACTTCTTCGAGAAGTCGCTGTAGAAGCCCATTCTGTTTTTGAGTTTTGTAAGCTTGTCGTGGTGCGATTCCTCAAGGAAAGTTTCTGATTCAAGCGCAATTCCGCAGATAAGAGCGGCGAGAGAAAGCTTTCGGGTATCTTCTTCGTTAAAACCGTCGTCGCTGAACTTGTTGATTATCTGGAAAGCTCCGATATATGTACCATTCAGGTCGGCAACAGGCATTACGAGCACGGATTTTGTGACGTAGCCGGTCTTTTTATCTACCGACGGATTGAAGTCGGGGTCGCTGTACGGGTCGTTGGTTATGACGATACGCTTTTCACGCATGGCTTTGCCGACAAGTCCGGTCCCGTCGGGTATCTCTATCTTGCCGGTACCCGTTGCGGACATAGTCCATAGAGTGTTCTTTCTTTTATCCCATTTCCAGAAGCTTGCTCTGTCCGCACCGACAAGGGTCTTGCCGAGCTCTGTGAGATATGAGAACAATACCGAGTGGTCGTTGTTCTGGTTGTTGCACATATCGGTGTAAAGCCTGTCGCAGATGTCGTAGATAGCTTCAAGGTTCTTTTCGCTGTTCTGGCTCATAATGCTGATCCTCCTGAATGTTGCCGGTCGTTTTTATTAATTATACTACATTTCGGCGGGAATATCAAGTGTTTATTTGCGGGATTGCACAAAAAAACAGCGCTCCTTCCGGAACGCTGTTCTTGATATCGGTAAATTACTTGACCATAGAAGCAACTTCTGCTGCGAAATCGTCTTCCTTCTTCTGGATGCCTTCGCCCTTTTCGAGACGTGCGAACTCAATTACCTTGATGTTCTTGCCTGCGTTTGCGATATACTTTGCAACTGTGATCGAAGGATCCTTAACGAAAGGCTGATCGAGGAGGCAGATCTCTTCTGCGAACTTTCTCATTCTTCCTTCAACGATCTTCTCGAGAACGTTATCGGGCTTCGGCTTCTTGGACTCAGCGTTCTCCTTCTTTACGAGTTCAAGCTGAACTTCCTTCTCTGCGTCGATAACGGACTGGGGAACGTCGGACTGTGCAACGTACTGGGGAGCGCTTGCTGTGATCTGGAGAAGCAGATCCTTTGCAACAGCCTTTACTGCGTCGTCTGCGCCGTTGTCGGATTCGAGCTTGATGATCGAACCGATGATCGAGCCGCCGCCGTTGTGAACGTAGCTGTAAACATCGCCTGTCATTCTTACGAAACGTCTGATCTGGATGTTCTCGCTTATTGTAGCGACTGCGTCTGTGAGGACTTCGGAGATCTTCTCGCTTGTGCCGCTTGCTGTTGTATCCTTGAGAGCGTCAACGTCCTTGACATCGTTGTCGATTATAGTCTGAAGCACTGTATCGCAGAGTGCCTTGAACTTATCGGAGTTAGCCGCGAAGTCTGTCTCGGAGTTGATCTCAACTACCGCACCGATCTTCTTTGCGTCATCTATCTTTGCAACAACAAGACCCTCTGCTGCGATTCTGCCGGCCTTCTTTGCCTGCTTTGCGAGACCCTGCTCACGAAGGTACTTTACAGCTTCGTCAACGTTGCCGTTTGTTGCTTCGAGAGCACGCTTGCAGTCCATCATACCGCAGTTTGTGAGTTCCTTGAGCTGCTTTACGTCCTGTGCTGAAATAGCCATTTTTATTTCTCCTTCTTAAATCTTTGATTATTGTCGTTATTTTTTATTATCCCCCGCCACAGGCGGGGGATATAGTGTTTCATGTTCTTGCCCGCTATAATGCGGGATAACGGTACTTAGCGCCGATTATTCAGCAGCTTCTTCGGAAGTCTCTTCCTCTGCTGCGTCCTTATCCTCAACTGCGCCTTCAGCACCCTGCTTTGCAGCGAGCACAGCGTCAGCCATAGCGCCTGCGATGAGCTTTACCGCACGGATAGCGTCGTCGTTTCCGGGGATTACGTAGTCGATCTCATCAGGGTCGCAGTTCGTATCAACGATAGCAACTACCGGGATACCGAGCTTTCTTGCTTCTGCAACGGCGATCTTTTCCTTGCGGGGGTCAACTACGAAGAGAGCGCCGGGGAGCTTCTTCATGTTCTTGATACCGCCGAGGAACTTTTCGAGCTTTTCGATCTCAAGACCGAGCTTGCTTACTTCCTTCTTCGGGAGAAGGTCGAAAGTGCCGTCTGTCTCCATAGCGTGGAGCTGTTCGAGTCTCTTGATACGGTTCTGGATGGTCTTGAAGTTTGTCATCATACCGCCGAGCCAACGAGCGTTTACGAAGTGTGCGCCTGCTCTCTCAGCTTCTTCCTTGATAGAATCCGCAGCCTGCTTCTTTGTGCCTACGAAGAGGATCTCGCCGCCGTTGGAAGCAACTTCAAATACGAAGTTATAAGCCTCGTCGAGCTTCTTGACTGTCTTCTGAAGGTCGATGATGTAGATTCCGTTTCTTTCTGTGAAAATGTACGGTGCCATTTTCGGGTTCCAGCGTCTTGTCTGATGTCCGAAGTGAACACCGGCTTCAAGAAGCTGTTTCATTGATACAACTGCCATTGTGTGTATCCTCCTTAAAATTTGTTGGTTTCCTCTGCGAACCGAACACGCCGGACAGCGCCGGAACGTTCCGCGCCGCACAGCCGTCGTTTATGGTGCGCATGTGGATTTGCAGCCGCTTTGAGGGCTGCCTAAATATTATAGCACAGATTACATATATTTACAACAATTTTCTTTTCGGTTATTTGAACAAATTTTTGAAAACACCGCCGTTCTTTTTTGTGCGCATAGGCATATTGCAGCTAACGAGTATTGCGTCTTCGCCGATCACTTCGATGTCGCTCCAGCATATCGTGAAGTCTTCCTCGCGCCCGAGAAGACCGAAGAGCTTTGCCTTCCCGAATATTATGAGTTTGCATATCTTTGCCGTACAGGTGTCAAACTCAACGTCGTCGGGATAACCCATTTTTACCCCGCTTTTTATGTTTATTATCTCTTTGTTCCTGATGTCGTCGAAAGTACAGATCATAAGAGCCTCCTGTGACAGAAAGTATCCGTTCAATAAAATATATTCGGAAATGTCCGTATAATTCATTTTCCGCCTTTTTTACCGTGCTGTATGAATAACTGTCCGTCAAAATGTGTATAATATATAGCAAATGCCATAGTGAGGCACAATATACAGTGTTTTTATAGTATATATCTACCTAATCTGACACTCGCGATAATTTCTTTTTTAACAAATTGCACTAATTTGCAAAAAATTGTTTGTTTTTGCTTGAAATTGGAATTTATTTATGATATAATAACCACGATAAATCAAGCGGTGCTTTTGCCCGTTTTAAATCAATCGACCGAAAAGGAAGGAAAACAAGATGGCTAAATCAGCTTACGAAAAGGTTTATGAAAGTTTAAAGAAGTCAATTCAGAAAACCGATGTTTCGAACTTCAAAGGTTCTTTCGCGTTCCAGTTTGATGTAACGGGTGATGCCGCAGGATCTTTCTATGTTGAGTTCAAAGACGGTTACACAAAATTTGTTGTAGAGAATTTCAGCTACGATGATCACACCGCTGTTTTCAAGGCAGATGCGGACACATTCACAGCTCTTGTTGAGGGTAAGACCACTCCCGCCAAGGCTATCAAGTCCGGCAAGCTTGTTGTTGAAGACAACGAGCCCGGCTGTGCTGACATCTTCAATGCCATAGCTCCCAAGAAGGCTGCCGCTGTAAAGAAGGCTCCCGCTAAGGCTGCTGCCGAAAAGAAGCCTGCTGCAAAGAAGGCTGCTGCTCCCAAGGCTGCAAAGGCTGCTGCTCCTAAGGCTGCTCCTGCTGTAAAGACAGAGGCTAAGCCCGCTGCTCCTGCTGCAAAGCCTGCTGCTCCTGCTGCAAAGCCCGCTGCTCCCAAGAAGAAGTAATTACAATAAAAAGACACTGCGCGTATGTGAAAACATACGCGCTTTTGTTTTTATGCCTGTGCTGATGCAGGCTTTTTCTTTGCCTGCTTTTTCTTTGTCGTTCTGCGGTGGAACAGCTCGCGGATCCCGACTGCTGTTATGAGCACCGCAAAGACTTTTCCGAGAAGCGACGGATCTATTCTGTCCGCGATCATAAGTCCCACGACAGCGCCGATCGAACCCGCCGCAGCTGCGTACGGTAACACTGAGCTGTCGATGAGACCGTTCCGTTTGTTTATCAGCATCGAAACGAGCGCTGTCGGAATAAAGAACATGAGGTTGGCGGCGCGTGCTTCCGGAGCGGAGATCCCGACCCACGAAAGGTAGAGTATCAGAACAAACCCGCCGCCGAGTCCCATTGCTCCTGCGGCACCGGCGAGAAATCCTGCCGCGAGCGGTATAAAGCCGTTCATTGCGTTAGTATCCTCCCTCCTGACCAGATCAGAAACACACCGAATATACGGCGAAGTAAGTCGTTATCCACTTTTTTCAGAGCTGCCGCACCGACAGAAGCTCCGAGAATGCCTGCCGGAAGCAGTTCCTTGACAGTATCCAAAGGGAAATATCCAAGGAATATATTACCGACGGTAGATACGATGCTCAGAAAAAACATTATCGCTACGGACATAGCGTGGCATTTCTTTGCGTCGTTCCCGCCCCATTCGAGTATCGGCACCGCTGCCGAGCCTCCGCCGGAACCGAAAGCACCGTTCAGTAATCCTCCTGCGAGCCCTGCTGCCGCAGCTTGTGGCTTTGATATTTCGTTCATACCGAACACCCCCAGTGAACTTGTATTTATACTATATGTATAAAACGACGAAAATTGACACAATATAACGTATTTTTGAGAAAAATAACCACAAAATCTGCAAAAAAGCCAAAAATATTCTTGTTCACATATTGACAAAATGTGAATAATGCTCTATAATATATGGTGTAATATGCCGCGGTGCGCTCTTTACGCATCACTTCTGAAAGGGGAAACTACAACTTGCAGGGCTTTGATTCCATAACAAGACAGTTCATCCTCAACGAGAATACACCGTTTATTATTACCGAATCTTATTCAAAAATACGCACAAATCTGACTGCCGCACTTGAAGACAGACCGTATAAGTCTGTTGTGATAACAAGCCAGAACCGCGATGAGGGAAAAACGACCACCGCGATAAATCTCGCTCTTATGTTCAGCAGGCTTGACAAGCGCGTTCTGCTCATAGACGCGGATCTCCGGCGCTCCGGAGTACACGATATGCTCCGGCTCAAGAACCGTTTCGGGCTGAGTACGGTGCTTACCGGCGAGACCGATGTGTACAGCGGTATCAGTATAAATGTCCGCAATAACTTTCACGTCATGCCTGCGGGTCCCGACACCGCCAATCCCTCCGACCTGCTCGGCGGCGCGGAAACCGAACGGCTTGTGCGGCTTCTTTACGATTACTACGATTATATTGTTATTGATACGCCTCCGCTTTGCATCGCGAACGACTCGCTTCTCTTCGGGGGATATACCGGCGGCACGGCGCTCGTGCTACGCGAGAACAAGACAACTCATTCCGAGCTTCAGGCTGCGCTTTCGACAATATCGCTCTCAAAAGCAAAGTTTTTCGGCGTGATAAAGACCTATTGTTCGATAAAATACGACAAGAGCAGCGATTACAAGAGCTCGATAGAAGAAAATGCCGACCTCCCCGGAGACAGAGAGGGAGAGCGTGCATATGATGATATGTGAACCATGATTATTCTGATCGGTGTCCCGGTTTTTATACGCATTTTCGGCGCGATATGCGCGAAAGCGAACAGAAAGGCTTTGTTCTGCGCTGCTTTCGGCTTTTCGGTATTTGCGATCATAGGACTCGGCTCGTTCGGCGGGCTTATCGGCGCCGATTCCGTAAGATACAGCCTTTTAAGCACGATGATCGGCGCGGTGCAGTTTGATGCGCTTGGCGGCATAGATGCGTCACCCGCCTTTCTGTTTATAATGAAGATATGCTCGGTATTCAGCACGGAATCATTTGTTTTTCCGCTCGTTATTGCTGTTATACAGGCATTGCTCGCGGGTTACGCGGTATATACGCGCTGTGATGAGCCGTATTCCGGCGCGGGAGTACTTCTCTTCTGCTTTATTCCTGCCTATTTCGCGGGTTCGCCGGCATTTACCGCAGCGCTTATCGCACTTATAGCTTCGCGCTGTATCGAAGAAAGACGTTTTTTCAGGTTTGCAGTTCTGATGCTTGTTGCAGCGCTGTTCGATATGTCGGCGCTGATACTTATACCGATATATTTTATCTTTCTCATACCGAACGTCTATATTTCAGCAGGCGCTTCGGCGATGCTTGCCGCTCTCGCGGCGGTATTCCCCGACGCCGTCACCGGAGTTTTCGGTTTTCTCGGAAGCGGGAAATGCACATCTGCGGAATTTCCGGTTCCGTGCGCTGTCATAGCCTGTGTTGCCGCACTTATCGGCGTGCTGATGTATGCCATGTTCAGGAATCGGCATAACGACTGCGAAAAGCTCGTGTCCGTGCTTTTGTGCGGAGCGGCACTTTCCGTGGCATCGGTGTTTGAACCGCGGCTTTTCGCGCTTACGCAGATGCTTCTTATGATGTCGGCACCGGTGCTTGCTTCCGAAGCTTTCGCGATAGGCGTAAAGTTCGTTGAGATAATTTTCCCGGAAAACAAAAGCACATCACGCATCGTGTTCTTTGCTGTATGTGTTCTCGCGGAAGCGGGAATATGTGCTTATCTTGTCATCGGGAACGTTTTCGGCGCGGCAGTTTATGATTCCGCGTTTTTATCGGGGGTGAACCTGTGATAAGCAGAACGGTGGACAGTCTCACGTCGAATCATCCCAAAGCAGCAGAGTACTGCAGAAAACGCATCGAACTCTTCTTTGATACATCCGACGGAAAAAATATCGTCGTTTTTCTCATAGCGGGCATTGCCGCGGGCATTTTCGCCGGCTGCCCGAATGATATAATGAAATACGCCGCGCTGGGACTTACTGCGGTGGTATGGATACAGACATCTGTGCTTGCGGGATTTCTCAGGCAATGGTTTTTCCTGTTCTTTACGGCTGTTTACTTCATGCTCCCTTACATTTTTGTTATTAAGCCGGAGACCGCGGAAGCCGCGCAGGCGAGTGAGCTTCAGTATATGCTCTCCGATCTGCTGCGGACTGTACCTTTGCGCCCGATGTATCTTATCGCCGGAGACGGCGACCCGCAGCTCGTATCGACGATACTGCTGCTTGTATGTATAGTATTGTTTTTCATCGGCTTTCGTATCCGCTCGGGTGCGAAACGATCGGATTTTTATTGCAGGACAAGGCTTGAACAGCTCAAAGAGGACAGCCGGTGAACGGCTGTGGGTAATGCTTTATGGCAGCCCGTATGTCTATGAAAGGACGGCATTTTAAAAATGAAGTTAGGAAAGATCGTATCGTTCATGATCACCACCGCAGCTGCGGCGGTCTGCGGAGCAGCTCTGCTCTCGGTAAGCGCCGGTGCTGTAAAAGTGCCTGCGGGTTACACTTATACTACCGACGGAGGAACGACCTTCAATGAGATAACAACTCTCGATCAGTATTTGTACCGCTATGGTCAGCTTTACGATGTGAATCATAACTATGTCGGACCTGAGAGCAGCGAACTTACACTCGACGCGAGTGACGGCGATGCGTCGCTTACCGGTGTGCAGCTCGGGTATTTATCCGGCAAGGGGCTTTCTAAAGTCATCATAGAAGTAGTGAGCGAAGGATATTCCTATAATGTTATTCTAAAGGACAAGAACGTCAACTTCTTCTCGGGAAGTACATTTACAAATGGTGCTGATTTCGGTCTTTTGGCAGATACGAGCAGCAAAGGCACATTGAAGCTTTATACGGGAAACTCCGTTTATACTTCCGGTCACCCGTTTATTATCCAGGTGTACGGTGATCTTAACGGCGATGGACTTTTCCGCAGGCTCCTGAACGAAGCTGCGGTCGATATGTCGGACAGGCTCAGAGTCTATACATACGACAATCCCGACGGCTCACAGAAGGAAAAGAACATAAAGGTCATTTACAGCAAATATGCGGACTATGATCTCAACCTTACTTTCGGCAACGGCGTAAACAATTACTACTACACGAAGTATGACAAGAACGTGCTTCACCTCTATAATCAGTCGAACATACAGGCATACATCGAGCAGAAGGTCGCAGAGCTTTCGGGCATGACGCTTGAACAGGCTTACTACGACAGCGCGGTAAGAAGCCGTATGGAAAGTGTGAAGAAGTCTGTAATCGGCAGGTTCTTCAAATGGGATCCCGAGACCAACGACTGGGCAAAGGATGAAACGGTATATCTGACAGCAGCCGACATAGACCCGCTTATAAATGAATATTTCGGCGGCACCGGAGCGAGCGTCAACACTACCGTCAACGCGCAGCAGCAACAACTCAGCGAGCTTATAAAAGTCCTCGTTGCTTCCGGCGATAATGACAGAATGATCGAAAACGCTCTCTATAACGTTTTCGGCTGGGATATAAACAGCGTAACGGCAAACGAGCTCAAGGCCGAGATCGTTGATACCATCACCGGCAAGCTTATCGGCGCGGGTGCGAATGCAGATAACTACAAGACCCTTGCACAGTATTTCATCAACGACTGGGCAACAGAGGAATACAGAGTATTAAAGGCAGGGTTTGAGGAAGTAAAGACTATTCTCGACAGCACTAACACCAAGTACGCTTCTCTTTCCGCAGTGATGCAGGAAGTAAGCGCGATAAGATCCTTGCTTGGCAGAAACCCCTCAACCAACGCAACTTATACGCTCGCCGAGACGATACAGCTGATAAAGACCAACAGCAGCAGAGTGTCCTCTCTTTTAAGCTCGACGGCGACAGTCACAACCAACGATATTGCCAACATCTTAGTCGGTACGCAGACGACTGTTCCCGTTACATATAACAACTACAACCCGGGTACCGAAACTTATGTGACAGGACAGGCTTATGCGACGAAGAGCGAGCTTACGAACTATATCAATTCCCTCAACTCGACGATAAATGATCTCCAGAACCAGATAAACAGCTTAAAGAACAGTGTAAACAGCACCTCGAATAGCATAAGCGTTTACGACTGGATAAAGACTACTCCCTACGGTGATGTGGATACGTTCATGAATGCAGTCGCCGATCTCGTGGCAAAGAAGATAGGAAGCGGCGAATCCGCCTATGAAATCGCGGTAAGAAACGGTTTCCAGGGCACAGAAAAGGCGTGGCTCAACTCCCTTGTTGGAGAATCCGCTTATGAGATAGCTCTCGATAACGGTTTCCAGGGCACAGAAAAGGCATGGCTCAACTCTCTGAAGGCTGACGGTATAACGGACGATGACAAGGTAGTGTATTTCTACGAGCAGAAGTTCAACAGTGCAGCTCCCGCAGAGACTGATGACGAGGAAGTGGTCATTTCCGAAGGTGACGAAACAGTAAGCGCGATTCCGCTGAATATGACAACGGAAACGAACTTCAATGTTTCTGACACAAAGCCAACGAGCACCAGAAACCCCTCTACCGGCGTTGTCGCGGGAATACTTATACCCGCCGGCGCGGCAGCCTGCATTTTCCTTATAAAGAAGGACAAGCGCAGAAGAGGCAGAAAATAATACAATGCAGCAGCCCGTCAGTCTTAAGACTGACGGGCTTTTTTCACACTTTTTCTCCGGAAATCATATTATATTTCAGCGGGCAGATAAGACCCGCCGATCGGAGGAAACACAATGAAAGACCAAAGCATTGTTTTTATAGGCGGGGATATGCGTATGCTATATGCCGCAGAAAAGCTTGCAGTCAGATACGACTGTGCTCTTTCGGGGTTTGAAGGGCTTACAACGCGTCTGCCGTCCGCTTCTGCGGGGGCGGGATATGACATCGCTGTTCTGCCGGTATTTGCGGGAGGTGCGCAGGAAATACGCTGTCCGTTCGCAAACAGGGCTTATGATATAAATATACTCACACTGCATTTAAAGCGGGGTGGAGTCGTATTTGCGGGGAAAGTATTTCCTGGGTTCGAAAGGTTCTGCGAGGAAAACGGGTACGTGCTTTATGACTACCTTGATCGCGAGGAGCTCGCTGTGCTGAACGCGGAGCTCACAGCCGAGGGCGCGGTAAGCATAGCGATAAATGAGACGGATCGCGCTCTTCTTGGCACCCGGGTCGCCGTGCTCGGGTTCGGGAGGATAGCAAAGTTCTGCGCACAATATCTTTCAGCCCTCGGCGCGGACATAACCGTCTGTGCACGGAAAAAGCGCGATCTTGCATGGGCGGCGGCGCTCGGTTACGGAAACGCGGATATGAACGATGAGCCCGAGTTCCGTGATGCGCTCGCATACGCAGACCTTGTTGTAAACACTGTTCCGGCAAAGCTCATGACCCGCGGACGCGCCGCAGTGATAAAAAAAGACGCTCTGCTCATAGAGCTTGCGTCAGTACCGTGTACCGAGGGTGACACGCCGTTTCGCGTCATAAATGCGGGAGGACTCCCAGGGAAGACGGCTCCCATATCCGCCGGTGAGATAATTGCGGACACGATCGAAAATATCCTTACGGAAAGGAGCAATAAGAATGGAGGAGCTTAAAGGTAAACGGGTCGGGTTTGCGATGTGTGGTTCGTTCTGTACATTCGCATCATGCTTTACGGCTCTTGAACGGCTCATAGAGCTTGGCTGTGAGCCGGTGCCGATAATGTCGTTCAACGCTTATGAGACAGATACGCGCTTCGGGAATGCCGCAGAACATGCTGCAAGGCTTGAACGGCTGTGCGGGAAAAAGGTGATACACACCATAGCGGAAGCCGAACCGTTAGGTCCGAAGAATATGATGGATATAATGCTTGTTGCGAACTGCACCGGAAATACCCTCGCGAAGCTAGCGGCGAGCATAACCGACACGCCCGTGACTATGGCGGTCAAGAGCCACCTTAGAGGAAGCAAGCCCGTGGTGCTCAATATAGCGACGAATGATGCTCTCGCAGGGTCGGCGAAAAACATATTTACGCTGATAAATTACAAGAACTACTACTTTGTGCCGCTCGCACAGGACGATCATATAAAGAAGCCGTTCTCGCTCATGAGCGATTTCTCACTCATTCCCGCCGCGCTTGTTTCGGCGCTTGGGCACAGGCAGCTTCAGCCTGTTGTCGGTACAACATAAGCAAGCTGCCCCCTGCATTCGGGAGTTTCCGGATGCAGGGGGCAAATACCTGTTATTTAATGTCTGCTGTAATCCGGTATCACAGGATTACGGGCAGTTGTTGAGGACACATTATTTAATGTCTGCTCATCAGCCAATAACTGCCAAAAGGCAGTTATTGAGGACACATTATTTATACAGCTTTATAAATGTTATAACAAGGATAACGGCAGCCGCAACCAGAAAAACGGGGTCTGCGAATATCACTGCGAGCCGTTTCGGGAGCGTTGAGCCGCCGTTGTCGTTAAGCCGGTACAGCCGCAGTATAAGCACTGCCGCCGTTATGGGTATCGCGGCGATCATTATGTACGGCGTTGCCGATTCGATCGCAGTCAGAACGCTTTTTAAAATCGAGCCGGAAGGGTCGTTCCCGAGAGTTTCGGGGAGATAACTGCTTATCCCTGCGGTCAGATTGTTTACGATGTGGCAGATAACGCACGGCAAGACCGAGCGGCTCCTTATCGCTATCACCGCGAGGAAATATCCGAATGCGAAAGTATAAAGAAACTGAGAGAAATTGAAGTGTGAAAGTGCGAAAAGAAGCGAAGTCACAAGTGCAGCCGCGCTGTCACTGTATTTCCTCATCGGTGTGAGCAGCAGCTTACGGTATATAAGCTCCTCACACACCGGCGCGATAACGCAGGTGCAGACAGCGAACACGGTGAACATGAACGCGTCTTTCGGCATAGCAGAGGAAAACGCGATCTTTGTCTGCGGGACCGAAAAAAGCGTTCCGAGGAAAGCCGAGATATGCGATGTGATGTACGCTCCGGCCAGAGCGAAGGTCCAGCCCGCGACGAAAAGCAGCGGTGTTTCACCGAAGAACCGCTTGTATCCCGAAGCCGCGGGTTCTGTTTTACAGTCGCGGAAAATGAACGCATATACCGTTATCGGGAAAGCGTAGGCACAGATCTCGTTGAAGAACATAAAGATCAGATACCCTGAGTCTGTGCTTCTGTCTGCAAGCTCTGCCGCGTTCGGGAAAAACGATATGATCGCCGAAACGAGAAATGACAGCAAATACGCGAAGACGTAGTTGTTCGCGATAAGTGCTATCGCCGCAATACCGTATCTGCGCGCAAGCCCTTTCTCTGTGATGCTTTCAGGTGTGCTCACCCTGCGTCACCGCCGTATATGATCGATGTTATCAGCGACCGTGAAAAACCGCCGTAGGTATCTATTATCATAAGCATCGAAATAATTGCGGGAACGGTACAGAGAAGTATGCCGACTTTTCTGCCGTTTTTTACTTCTCCCCAGACTTTCGGTGTCCGGTAACGCTTTATCTGCCTTATTTTCATTATTGCCGTGATAAAGCCGACAAAAATGAGGATAAGCACGCTTACCATGAAGATGCCGTAAAACGCGACCCATATCATGTCGCTGTCGGGTATCTCCGCCTGATCGCCGTGAAGAATGAACCGCTGTACGCTGTCCGTGTTCATAAGCAGTACCGTCACCGCGGCGATGCCGTTGGTTATCATGTGTATGATCGTTGTCGGGAAGATAGAATTTGTTACATTTGCGATATATCCGAGTGCTATACCGAACGCTGTTGTATAGAAGCACTGCTGGAAATTGCCGTGGAATATGCCGAACAGGATACCGCTCACGAAAATGGACAAGCCGTTTCCGTAGGGTTTGAGCTCATTGAGGATCAGCCCGCGGAACATGAATTCCTCGAATATGGGCGCTATCACAACGAGCAGGAATGCCGTCATCAGCGCGCCGCCCATACCGTATGACGTTTCGTCGGCAACTGTGTTGAGCTGCTTGGAAAAGTCAAATATGCTCGTTAAGAAATAAGTCACGACTATTGTTATAAGATTGAAGATATGTGCGAAGCCGTACACCGCGGTGAAGTTGCCTATGGCGCGGGTGTTGCTCTTCGGTATAGTATAGAAGCTCTTTATGCTTCGCCCTTCATTTCCGATATATCTGAACATGAATGCTCCGATGACGGACGGAAGTATCTGAAGGAACAAAGCGGACATCGAGAGCTGGGTGATATAATTAACGGTCGCGTCCGCGCGCGCGCTGTCCATTGCTTTGTCAACAAGCGTTATGACGATCACAGCAGCATAACGCAGCAGGAATATCAGCATTACGTATGACCCGATCAGCAGTGCGGTCTTTTTGTACGCGGGAAGGATCGGGTCTTCCCGCATTCCGGTATTTATCGTTTCTTCCGGCATTTTTTACCTCCGAGGAATGACAATGATTATATAAGAGATTTTCCGAACGACAGGACGTCTTAAAGAAGGTTTCCAAAGCGCTGCAAGGACGCAGCGCATAAAAGAAACCTTCGGAATCATGCTTTTTTTATTCTCTGGAAATTCTTTTCCCAGTTTTCTACGATCTTTGTCTGTGCGCGCTCAACGGCAAGACTGTCCGGCGGCACGTCGCTCGTTATCGTCGAACCCGCGCCTGTGCAGGCGTTTTCTCCTATCTCGACGGGTGCGATAAGGTTCGTGTTACAGCCTATGAAAGCATAGTCACCTATCTTTGTACGGTATTTCTTAACGCCGTCATAGTTTGCGGTGACACATCCGCAGCCGAAGTTCACGCCTTTGCCGACATCGCTGTCGCCGAGATAAGTAAGGTGTGCCACTGCCGTGTTCACGCCGATCTCCGAGTTCTTTATCTCCACGAAATCGCCGATCTTGACACCGTCGTGGAGCACTGTACCCGGTCGGAGCTGGACGAACGGACCGGCTTTCACGCGGTCGCTGATACGGGATTCATAAGCCTGAACAGAATTGAGCGTTACGCTGTTGCCTATCTTACAGTTTTCGATGAGCGTGTTCGGCCCTATGACGCATTTCTCGCCTATGACGGTATCGCCGCGGATTATCGTTCCGGGGAGTATGGATGTATCACGTCCGATCTTCACGTTTCTGCCGATGATGATGCCGTCGGTGGAAACGAACTCGACACCCTCGTCGAGGAGACGTTCGATAACGTTCATCTTCGCGATGATGTTCAGGCGAAGAAGGTCGGAACGGCTGTTTGCGGCGAGAACTATGTCGGTGTTTCCGGCGGAATATGTTCCTGCTTTGCCGCCGCCGGAAATTATGAGGCTTACGGTGTCGGTGAGGTAGTATTCGCCCGCCGCGTTGTCACAGCCGAGTCCGTCAAGCGCTTTGAGCAGCACATCCGAGCGGAACCATGCGATGCCGGAATTGACCTCTGTGATGCCGAGCTGTACGAGAGAACAGTCTTTCTGCTCGACAATGGCGGAAAAGTTTCCGGTGTCGCTGCGTATTATCCTGCCGTAGTCGGTTGGATCGGGAAGGTCTGCGGTAACGACGGTGACATCATTTCTGCGGTGGATATGTTCGTTGAGTGCGGCGGTTATGGTGTCGCCGTCGATGAACGGCGCGTCTCCGTTGAGCACAAGGACATTCTCGCTGTCTGCGATGAGCTCCTTTGCCTGAATTACGGCGTGACCTGTGCCTTTGCGTTCGGGCTGGACAAAAGTCAGATTGCTGCCTCTTTCGCCGAGGTAGTCTTTTACAGCACCCGAGCTGCTGGCGATAACGACACCTGTGCAGTCTTCGGGTATGCCCGCGTCATTGACGCTGTCGAGCACCCAGCCGAGTATCGGGTCGCCGAGGACTTTACACATTACTTTCGGGACAGACGATCTCATTCTTCTTTCGTCGCCTGCCGCGAGTATTATAGCGCAATAGCTGTTCATTTTTATATCAAGTCTCCTCTCGTTATACGGATTGAAAACGTACTGACAGTTGAAAGATCAACTGTTACCATTATCGCACATTTTGCGGAAATAATCAATAGGTTTTGTTGATTTTATTGTCGGTTTGTGATATACTTGAAAAAAGTGCGCAGATCAGCTGTGATAAGCTCGAAAACAGGAAGCGTGCGTCTGTTTGTGCAGTATTGCCATAACATCAAACCCACTGCGGGAGGAACATAAATGCTCAGAATTATATGTGGAGAAGCCGGAACAGGAAAATCGGCCCTTCTCCGCGAAAAGCTCAGAAACGCCGCCTTGAGCGGAAAAAAGACCGTCTATCTCGTCCCGGACCAGTTCTCGTTCGAGGCTGAAAAGCTGATATACAAGAGCGTTCCGCATGAGTTTTCGCGCAACTGTCGGGTCACCGCGTTCTCGCGTGAGGCGCAGAACATACTGCATCTTTACGGTGAGACCAAAGAGTACGCCGACGACATCGCAAAGCGCGTCGTTATCCGTCTCGCGCTTGAGGAAGCGAAACGTTCCGGCGAGCTTGAATACTATCACGGACAGGTGCAGAAGCAAGGGTTTCCCGAGTTCGCGCTCGGTATGATAAGAGATATGCGCGGCGCGGGAATGTCACCGTCCGCACTTCGCGGAATGATCGCGGCAGACGATACCATGAGCGAGCCGCTTACCAGAAAACTGAGCGACATAGCGGTGATCTATTCTGCTTACGACCGGATACTTACGCAGAACTTTGATGACAAGCTCGACGATATACGCCGTGCGGCAGAGATAATACTGCGAACCGATATTTTTGACAACACCGAGATATTTATAGACGAATTTGACAGCTTTTCCGGAGACCAGCAAGGCTTCATAAAAGCCCTGATCGACAAGGCGGATAATGTCACTATAGCTCTGACCTGCGACTATCCGGAGCGGAAAGAGCGTAAATTCGAAGCTGTGTGCAGGCTCATAGACCGCATAGCAGGGGATAGTGCGCCTGAGGTCACGGTCTGCGGTACGGTGTATCGAAGACCGAAAACACTGCGTGTCATAGAAGCCCGCGACCGCTGGCAGGAGTGCGACTGGATATGCGCCGAGATACGTGCTCTTACCGACAGCGGCGTTCGATGCCGCGAGATAGCCGTTATTGCGCCCGACGCGGGGAGCACCCGTATTCTCGACAGTGCTCTCCGGCGCTATGAAATACCTGCGTTTGCCGACATTCCCGAGCCTCTAATGACAAGGTCGTTCGTGCGGTTCTGTATCTACACT
Source organism: uncultured Clostridia bacterium (assembly GCA_947168885.1). Classification (GTDB taxonomy): domain Bacteria; phylum Bacillota; class Clostridia; order Oscillospirales; family Ruminococcaceae; genus Ruminiclostridium_E. The sequence continues at coordinate 62,872 of CAMVNQ010000008.1, forward strand.
CTGAAGGCGCTCTCGTTTCAGACCGAGGACTTACTGCGCTATATCAAGAGCGGATTCGTGCGCGGCGCGGACAAAAAGCTTATAACAAACGAATATATCGACCTGCTTGAAATGCTGTGCCGGCAGTACGACCTTCGCAGGAAAGACTGGCTTAAGCCCTTCCCGGCCGAACTTGACGGGCTTGGTCTGCTAAAAGGCAGGGGTGTGAAGCGCGATGAGCTTGAGACTGTCCGGAAAAGTATCATTGACCCGCTTACAGAGCTTAAAAGCGCGCTTGACGACGCAGACGGCGCGGAAATGACAAAGCTTCTCTGCGATTTCGTCTGCAACACTATGGACGTGCGTAACGCGCTCTACGGAAAGTGCGTCATAAAGCACAGCGAAACCGGCAAGCCTATATACGACCCGCGTCTCCTTGACGAGTACAGCGGGCTCTGGGACGATACCATGACCGTGTTTGAATCCGCGTTCAAGGCGCTTCACGGGCATAAAATATCGCTCGACGAGTTTACCCGGATCCTTTCGGACGTTTTTACGGTGACAACTATCGCAAAGCCGCCGCAGACGCTTGACGCTGTGACTGTCGGCGATTCGTCAAGAAGCCGCTTTGTCGGCGTGAAGCATCTGTTCATTTGTGGGTTCAGCCGAGGTGTCATGCCGCCGCCCGCTAAAGTCTCCGATGTGTTCACTCCGTCAGAGAGTGAGCAGCTCACAAGGCTCGGCGTTCCAGTCGTTTCGGACAGGCTGTCGCGCTATTCACAGGAGCTCTTTACGGTGTATCGATGTGTGAATATCCCGTCGGAGAGTCTCTATATCACCTATCCGATAATGAAGGAGGACGGCGGTATCCTTGAGCCGTCACCGGACATCGCGGAGATAAAAGAAGCCTACGGAGCGTCGGTCGAGGGCGCTGACAACTTCGGCGCAGAGCATTACTGCCGGACGGAAAGCTCGGCAGAACGCTATCTCGCTCATATTTACCGTGACCCGTCCAGACTTGCGGAACGAAAAGTGCTGATGAACGCAGTCCCGGGATGGTACGCGGCGATGCTGCGCTCGGCGTCGGGAGAAAAGCCCGACCGTGACCGCCACAGACTTCCGGAGGATAAAGCGGCAAAACTGCTCACTCTCAACAGTTGGTCGCCGTCGGCGATCAACCTTATGAACCGCTGCAAATTCGCGTTCTTCTGCAAGTACGGGCTTGGGCTTCCGGACGAACCGGAGCGCAGTATAGATGCGCTTCTTGTCGGAAATGTCATTCATTTCTGTCTCCAAAGGCTGCTCACGGACAACCTGAACAGGCGTGACGAATTCCTTGCGCTTACAGATGCACAGATTGCGGAGCACGTCGCCGAGAGTGTGAAACAGTACGAAAACATGGCGTTCTTCGGCGGATTCGGCGGTTCGGAGCGCTTTTCGTACCAGCTCGGACGGCTCGGCAGATATGCGGTGAAGTCGGCTTCAAGGATACGCGACGAGCTTATGCTGAGCGGGTTCTATCCCGAGGCGCTTGAAAAACGGCTCACATTCCCGTTTGGCGGTATAACGGTCTCGGGGGTTTGTGACAGAATAGATTCTATGACTGCGGATGGAAAGAAATATATCCGTGTTGTCGATTACAAGCGAAGTGCCCGCGATTTTTCGCTTGACGACATCTACCGGGGTGAAAACATACAGACTTTGCTGTATATGTTCGGTATCTGCGGCAGTGACCCGTCCGCAAAACCGTCGTCGGTTATATATATGCCCGTAGGAAAAATTGATTATGAGCGTTCGGACGGCGGAGACACCGAGCAGAAGACCCGTGAAAGCCTTCAGAAATACATCGCGACACACTCTTCGTCGGGTTTTTACCTGAGTGATTCACCCGAGCGCGATGAACTTCGGACGCTTGAATCCTCACTTACAGAGAGATTCGGTAAGAAGCGCGGCGGGTATATAACCGAGACAGAGGTGACTCCCGAGGTCTATGGCGCTATGGAATCGTACTGTCGTTCGTATCTCGGTTCAAAGGTGCGCGAGCCGGCAAAGGGAATGGTGAGCGCCTGCCCGTCGGACAGCGGCGGCTGTGACTACTGCGCGTACTCGCTTTTTTGCGGAAAGTACAGATAAAAAAAGCACCCCGTGCGGGGTGCTTTTCAATTATTCGCCTTTGGTGTAGAACGGTCCGTCCACTTTCTTTGCGCCCTCGCCGAATGGTGAGTTCACGGGAGCCGCCATTATCGGGTATTTCGTGAGGAAGAGCTTCGCGGAATCGCACAGGCTTGTGCCTATTGTGCGGCAGGTCTCATTATCCGCATCGATATCGAGCGTGAACAGGTAGTATTCCTGGTCGCCCTGCTTTAACATACAGAAGTACGCTTCCTTTACTTCCGGCATTTTGACGAGCTTCTTCTTGAACGCGCCGTAAACAGCTTCGGGTATGTTCTGGGGCTTGCCGAACATGAGCTTTACCTGCTCTGTGGCGGCATTTGCTTCACGGCGTTCCTTAGCCTGCTCGGCAACAGTCTTCATAGCGTCAAGAAGGTTCGAGATGATGTCCTGCGAGAAGATGATGTTCTGCGACATGGGGTTGATAACGAAGCCGCTTATTGCGTCGGCTTTTTCTTTCGCAAGCTGTGCTATCTGCGGGAAAACGACAACGATAGAGTTGACTTTCGGGTTTCTGCTCCATTTCATATATTCCTTGACGTCGGTGAAGACGGTGAAATACTGCTCGCCCTTCTGGTTCTGTATGAGTTTGAAGTTGAACTTTGCGTCCTTCGGTATAGCGACTTTTCCGTTGCCTTTAAGAATGTTTCCGTCCGCGTCGAGAACGTCAACGGGAGCGAAGAATTTTGCGCCGAGGACTTTTTCGATCATAGCCTTCTGCGTCTCGGGAGTCTCGTGCTTGTTGAGCTCGTCCATAGCCGCTACAAGGTCCTCATTTCCGAGATCCGGGAAAACATCCTCCGGTCTCGGGGGATTTATCTCGGGAGCTATCTTTTCGGGAGCGTCGCCGCCGTCTGTCGGTGTCGGGAATTTTATATGATTGTCAGCCATTTTCATATTCCTTTCTGGATAATCGTAATGATCTCTGTCTTGTAAAAACGATCTCGTTTCAAAACTACGTATAAAACATTATAGCATATTTTCCCCGATATTTCAATAGTTTTTCCCTATTTTGAAAAATATATTTCTTGACATGACGCGGCAAGGGTGTTATAATCAATGATGTTTGGTATGCCTGTCCCATTCGGCACAGCATACCGGGAAAGATACTTCCGGAGATGATTTGATTGGAGACTGTCAGGAACCCGCTCGGCACAGAGCCGGTGGGCAGACTTATGACAAGATTTGCGATACCGAGCATAATAGCAATGCTTGTAGGTGCGCTCTATAATATAGTTGACCAGCTTTTTATCGGGCACGCCGTCGGTACGGACGGCAACGCCGCTACCAACATCGCGTTCCCGCTTTCGACCATGTGCATCTCGGTCGCTCTGATGTTCGGTGTTGGCGGTGCGAGCTGCTATAACCTGTCACTCGGGCGAGGGGATACGAAAAAAGCACCTTTCTTTATCGGAAACTCGTTCGTTATGCTTGTTTTCTGCGGCGTGATGCTCTGCACGGTGACGGAGATATTCCTCGACCCGCTTCTGACCCTTTTCGGTGCACCCGAAACGGTAATGCCCTATGCACAGGAGTATGTACGCATAACCGCGTTCGGTTTCCCGTTCCTGATACTTACGACGGGCGGCGGTCATTTTCTCCGCGCCGACGGAAGTCCGGGAATGACGATGTTCTGCAGCATCATAGGCGCTGTGATAAACACGGGACTTGATGCGCTCTTCGTGTTCGGCTTCAGCTGGGGAATGACCGGTGCAGCTGCGGCGACGATAATAGGGCAGATCATTTCCGGCTGTATCGTTATATGGTATGTCTTTTTCAGATTCCATACTTCTGAGCTCACAAAAGAGCACTTCATACCGAAGGCGGCGGTGATACTTCGTGCGGCGGCTATCGGTCTTGCGTCGTTCATCAACCAGATTGCCATTATGATAATTCAGGTCGTGGTAAACAACCTTCTCAAGTACTACGGCAGTCTGTCGGTGTACGGAGACGCTATACCTCTCGCGGCGTCGGGCATCGTCATGAAAGTCAACCAGATCGTTTTCTCGTTCGCGATAGGGCTCGGACAGGGAAGTCAGCCTATCGAGAGCTTCAACTACGGTGCGCAGAAGTATCCGCGCGTCAAAAAGGCTCTGCTTCTCGCGGCGGGAGCAAGCTTCATCATTTCGCTCATATTCTTTATATGCTTTCAGGTCTTTCCTCGTCAGATCCTGTCACTTTTCGGAAACGGTTCGGAGGAATACTTCGCGTTCGGTGAGAATTTTTTCCGCATCTTCCTGTTATTTGTGCCGTTCGTAAGTCTTCAGCCGGTAGCTTCGACATTCTTCACTTCGATAGGAAAGCCGATAAAAGGCGTCGTTCTTTCGCTGTCACGACAGATACTGCTGTTTCTGCCGCTCGTGGTTATCCTTCCGATATTCTTCGGAATCGACGGGATCACGTATGCGGGCCCGTGCGGCGACTTTGTTTCGAGTATCATAGCGATAGTAATGGTCATTGCCGAGTTCTCTGATATGAAGAAACGGGAGAAGGCGCTCATAGCGCAGAACATCACGGAATAAATATACCCGCAGGCTGCATCGCAGACCCGCGGGTATTGTTTTATTGCCGGTTCCAGTAGTCTATGCCGGAATCCGGAACGAAAAGTGTCCGGATATAGCCGTCTTTTGAAAGCACCGCAAAATAGCCTGTTTCCTTGTCGAAGAAGAGCTTGTCGCCGTCGGACTCGGTTTTGTGCAGTACGTCTGCGGACTTCGAGTTTATGAGCTCGTTCGCGAGCGCGAGATATTCGGACTGGGTTATCTTTCCGAACTCGGCACCGTGCTTTTTGTAGTGCTCGTCATAGAGCTTCTTGCTGCGGAATGTGTATTTCTTCGCGGAAGCCGTCACCGTGACTTTGCATTTCAGCTTCGTTGGGCCGTGTTTCGCGGTGATCGTCGTTGTTCCGGCTTTCTTTGCGGTTATGAGCCCCTTGCTCACTGCAGCGGTCTTTGCATTGCCCGAAGACCATGTTATAGAATCAACGGCGTAGTTGACGTATAGCTGGTAGGTATCGCCGACCGTAAGGGTCAGTTCGCTTTTTGTGAGCTGCGGCGGGGTTGTCGCTGACGAGTTCACGCAGAACGCAGTGAGTGCCATGACGGCGGCGAGGAATATCAGAAAGAGTTTTGTAAGTTTTTTCATAGTATCGTCCTCCGGAATTTGTGTAAGAATGCTGATACCTGTATTATACCACAGCCCGGTGGTGATTGCAATATCGTTGTTCCCGAAAAACTTCAATATTATAATAATAATCGTTGACAAAATGGAAAAAGTATAGTATAATATATGGGAATATCTGAAAAAAGCTAAAGGAGATCATCAAATGGGGCTTTTCAGCAAGCTTTTCGGAACATACTCCGAAAAAGAATTAAAGAGAATAGAAGGAACAAAACAGGCTGTGCTTGACCGCGAGCCTATGTATCAGGCTATGACGGACAAGGAGCTCCAGAGCCAGACGGGTATCCTCAAAGAACGTCTCGCAAAGGGCGAAACGCTCGATGACATACTTCCGGACGCATTCGCCGTATGCCGTGAGGCTATGTACCGCGTTATCGGCATCAAGCCTTATCCCGTTCAGGTCATAGGCGGTATAGTTCTGCATCAGGGCCGTATCGCGGAGATGAAGACTGGTGAAGGTAAGACATACGTTGCCGCGCTTCCGTCATACCTCAACGCTCTGACAGGTAAGGGCGTTCACGTTGTTACCGTCAACGACTACCTCGCAAAGCGTGACTCTGATCTTATCGGACGTGTTCATCGCTTCCTCGGACTTACCGTCGGTCTTATCGTACACGATCTTGATAACGACCAAAGACGTATTTCCTACAATTCCGACATAACCTACGGCACCAACAACGAATACGGTTTCGACTACCTGCGTGACAATATGTGCATACGCAAGGAGGAAAAGGTGCAGCGCGAGCTGAACTATGCTATCGTCGATGAGGTCGACTCTATCCTCATAGATGAGGCGAGAACTCCGCTCATAATTTCCGGCCGCGGCGACAAGCCCACCGACCTTTACGAGCGTGCGGACAAGCTTGCAAGAACGCTCACACCCTACAAAGTCGTAGAAGTTGACGCGAAAGAGGAACAGGACGATCTTACCGCCGATTACATCATAGATGAGAAGGCTAAGACCGCGACTCTGCTTCCGAACGGTGTAAAGAAGGCCGAGAAGTACTTCGGTATAGACAACCTTATGGATCCGGACAACCTTACCATACTTCACCATGTCAACCAGGCGATTAAGGCACACGGCTGTATGCATCTTGACATCGAGTATGTCGTTAAGGACGGCGAGATCGTAATAGTTGACGAGTTCACCGGACGTCTCATGTTCGGCCGTCGCTTCAACGAAGGTCTTCATCAGGCTATCGAAGCCAAAGAGGGCGTTAAGGTAAAGCACGAGAGCAAGACTCTTGCGACCATTACTTTCCAGAACTATTTCCGCCTTTACAACAAGCTTTCCGGTATGACCGGTACGGCTATGACCGAGGAGACCGAGTTCAGAGGCATATACAACCTCGACGTTATAGAAATACCCACCAACAAGCCTGTTATCCGTATCGACAGACAGGATCAGGTGTATAAGAACGAGCACGGCAAGTTCCTCGCTGCTATCGAGCAGATAAAGGAATGCCACGAAAAGGGTCAGCCCGTACTCGTCGGCACTATATCTATAGAGAAGTCAGAGCTTCTCTCCAAGATGCTCAAGAAGACCGGCATCAAGCACGAGGTCCTCAACGCGAAGAACCACGAGCGTGAAGCCGAGATCGTTGCGCAGGCAGGAAAGAAGGGCGCCGTTACTATCGCCACGAACATGGCAGGACGCGGTACCGATATTATGCTCGGCGGTAACGCAGAGTATCTCGCAAAGGCGGAGATGCGCAGACAGGGCGTTCCGGACGAGCTCATAAACGAAGCTACCGGTTTTGCGGAGACGACAGACGAAGAGATCCTTGCCGCAAGAAAGCAGTATATGGAGCTCAACGAGAAATATAAGCAGAAGATAGCTCCCGAGGCGGAGGAAGTCCGCAATGCCGGCGGTCTGTTCATCCTTGGTACCGAGCGTCACGAGTCGAGACGTATCGACAACCAGCTCCGCGGACGTGCGGGACGTCAGGGTGACCCGGGCGAGAGCTGCTTCTTCGTATCGCTTGAGGACGACCTCATGAGACTCTTCGGCGGTGACAGAGTTCAGGCTGTAATGGAGACTCTGAAGATCGACGAGGACGTACCGATCGAGAACGGCATACTCACCAAGACCATAGAATCGTCACAGCGCAAGATAGAGGGCAGAAACTATCAGATCAGAAAGAGCGTTCTTGATTTCGACGACGTTATGTCTCAGCAGAGAATGACGATCTATTCCCAGCGCTCAAAGGTGCTTGACGGTGACGATATAAGCGACAGCATCAAGAACATGATAACCGACAGCATCAAGGAGAACGTCGATATGTTCTGCCAGGGCGACATCGCCGACAACTGGAACATCACAGGTCTGCGCGAGCACTACGCAGGCTATCTGACCACTCCGGACGACCTCACATATACGAACGAAGAACTCAACGATGTAACGAAGAAGGATATCATCGAGATGCTTACGGAGCGCGCAGAGGCAATATATGCGGCAAAGGAAGCCGAGTACGGCTCCGAAGTAATGCGTGAGCTTGAGCGTGTGGTACTGCTTCGTAACGTTGACCAGAAGTGGATGGATCACATTGATGCTATGGACGAGCTCAAGCGCGGTATTTATCTGCGCTCCATGGGCCAGAAAGATCCCGTAGTAGAGTATCGTTTTGAAGGCTTCGCAATGTTCGACGAGATGATCGCCGCGATAAGAGAAGATACCGCAAGAGCTATCCTTACCGCGCGTCTTTCAAGCAACAGACAGGCTCCGCAGCGTGTACAGGTAATGCGTCCGTCTATGCCGCAGGGCACAGTCAGAAGAGCGACCCCGAAGCCTGCAAAGAAGGATAAGAAGGCTGCGGCAAAGGAAAGAGCGGCAGCCGCAAAGGCGGAGGAAGCAAAAGCAGCGGATAACAGCGCCGATGACGATGCTTCCGATGAAGATACACAGGAATAAAAGCAATATCCTTTCCCCGCCGGGGGAAAGGATATTTTAGAAGAAAGGACAATCTTATGCCAATTGTAAGCGAAGTAAGAAAAGAACTCACCGAACACATAATTCCGTTCTGGAACGCACTTAAAGACAACAAGAACGGCGGATTTTACGGATTTATGGATCACGAACTGAAACTTGACAAGAATGCGGAGAAAGGCGTGATACTGCATTCCCGCATACTCTGGTTCTACTCTAACTGTTATCTCGTGCTCGGTGACCCGGGCTGTCTTGACAATGCGAGACACTGCTATGAGTTCATGCGCAAATACTGCGTTGACCCTGTCAACGGCGGAGTTTATTGGCTTATGAACGCAGACGGAACTGTAAGTGACAGTATGAAGCACACCTATTGTCAGGCATTTTTCATTTATGCGCTTTCGAGCTATTATGATGCCTCAAAGGATGACAGCGCTCTGAAACTTGCGCTGGAGATGTTTGAGACGGTTGAGAAGAACTGCACTGACGACGTGGCGTACCTTGAAGCTATGTCGGCGGACTGGAAGCTCATACCAAATGACGCTCTGTCCGAGAACGGACTCATGGCTGATAAGACCATGAACACAACACTTCACCTTATCGAAGCGTACACCGAGCTTTACCGCGTAAGCAGTGACGAGCGCGTGTTCAACCGTCTTAAATTCCTTGTGGAACTCACCCTCGACAAGATCTATTATGAGCAGGACAGCCGGCTTCTTGTGTTCTTCGACCGCGAGATGAACGTTATCGGCGATATACATTCCTACGGTCACGACATTGAAGCAACGTGGCTTATCGACCGCGCGTGTGAGGTCATGGGTAAGAAGGAGCTCACAGCAAGAGTTCGTAAGATGAACGAGGCTATAGTCCGCAAGATAGCTGACATAGCGTTCGAGAACGGTGCGCTGAACAATGAGCGCGACAAGGACAAGATAAGCAGGATCCATGTCTGGTGGGTGCAGGCAGAGGGCGTTGTCGGCTTTATGAATGCATGGCAGAAATACGGAGAACAGCGTTATCTTGATATATCTGACGCGCTCTGGGAGAACATCAAAGCAGAGATCATCGACAAGCGTGAAGGCGGAGAATGGTATTCGCAGATACTTGAGGACGGAAAGCCCGATAAAGCGAAGCCGACGGTTGATCCGTGGAAATGCCCGTACCATAACGGCAGAATGTGCCTTGAGGTAATGAAGAGAAGCTGATTTTCAGCGTATGACCCCCGCCAAAAAGCGGGGGTCAAGTGTTATAGGGCATATTATGCTGACGGCGATTCGGGTATTTCGATAAATATGTAACTGTAAATTTATGCAAATCGCAGAAACGGAAAAAAGAGCTAAAGTTTTGCCGGAACCGGACGATATTATATAAAATGAAGGGAATCACACAGGCAAGGATGCCGACGGTTGAGAAGGAACTCGGAACAGGGACGTTACACAGGAAGCAGGCGCTTCAGGGACGAGGCGCTCTTGAACTTCCGGTAACACTGAAAATATTTTTTACATATATTTATGGAGCCCCCGCCGCAAAAGTGGCGAGGGCTCTTTCCATTGTGTCCGTATTTCCGCAGAAAAACAGGCTGTCGATCAACTCGGCAGCCTGTTCTGTAAGTATCTTTCAATTATTCAGCCTTGGGAGCTCCTACGGGGCAGGTATCTGCGCAAGCGCCGCAATCGATGCACTTGGAAGCGTCGATCGTGTAAGCGTCACCGGAAGAGATAGCCTCTACGGGACATCCGTCTGCACAAGCACCGCAAGCGATGCACTCATCAGCATTGATCTTATAAGCCATTGGTCGTGTTCCTCCTTGTTTGAATTGGGTAAGCCGAGCACACAAGATGTTGCTCTGCTTTGTGAGTATTATAACATATCCACCAAAAAAAATCAATAGATTTTGCCGGAATTATGCGGTTTGCTACTGCTAACTTTTCTCTTTCTGCCTTTACAGATATTTCTCGATAAGGCACTGTTCGACCATCTGTTTTCCGAGCAGAGTGATCGCTTGCACAGGGCAGTGATTGATGCATCTGTAGCACATAGTGCACTTGTTTCCGGGTATCGCTTTGCCGTTTTCTGTCTTTATATTGCTCAGCGGACACAGCTTTTCGCATTTACCGCAGCCGATGCATTTTTCCGTGTCGATCTTAAGTTTATCGGAATAATGCTTTGTTTGATGCCCGAAAAAAAGTCTTTGTCCGAACAGACCGGCAAGATGATAGAGAATACCAAGTCCTTCTTTTGTCGGATCGCCGGACTTGAATCGTTCGGCGGATGCTTTTATCTTCAGCCGGGCATTCCTCACAAGCTCCCGGTTAGTTTCAAGAGGGCGTTTCAGTGCCTTTTCATCGCCGATACTGTCCGGCATCTTCACGTGAAGACCGCCTATGATCTGTGCACCGTATCTGTGCAGCAACCGTCCCAGACAGCCGGCTCCGTCTCCGCTGAACAAGCCCATTGTCGCTATTACAAAGATCTTTTTGTTCTTCCACAGTTCTTTGTTTTCGATGACAAAATCCTGTACGAACCTCGGTACAGAGCTGAATTGTACAGGATACGCGAATATAATGGTACCGGCTCCGCGCACGTGCTCTGCAATATCCTTGTCTTCTATGGAATAAACCGGTATATTACCGATCTCCCTGCCGAATGTTTCTGTCGCATAGCGGGAATTGCCTGTTCCGCTGAAATATAATCCTATCATTGATGTCTCCTGAAAAGTTATTTGTACGGATTGCTTTTATATCCGGAGTATAACGGGAAATGCCGAATATTACCGGCATGACTTGAATTCCGGAGTTTATCGGTAATCCGGTACACGGGAACAATATTAAAAATCTCCAAACCCCTTGCATTCGAGGTAGATATAATATATAATAGTTATAGGGAACCTCTAAAAACCCATTTGAGAGAAAAAGAGATACTTGCACCGATAGCTGCGTCAAGCCTTCTCACCGTGCGCCGGCACGCTTTCGGAGCCTCTCCTTGCTCTCGACACAATTATCTCATTTTCTCTTTTCAAAGCGGTTTTTAGAGGTGCCCTATAGTGAACCGGAAAACAGTGACGAAGGGGGCGGAAAGATGCGGAAAAACAGAATGAGACCTGCATTGTTTGCAGTTGCCGCGTCTTTACTGCTTGGCGGATGCACCGATATATCACATGGCGCACAGGCTGCCCCGCGCCCCGCTGCCGAAGCCGCTGCAACGATACAGACTACATCCCGACCCGCGGGAATACAGATCATATCGCCGGACGACACGACCGCTCCCGTTGCTGACAGGCCGGCGGAGTATTCCGTACCCGATACGGACGCATTTCACAGCCGTGTTGAAGAGATACGTCTCGCTAACGGAGTTTACGGAATGGGAATAGCCGTGTTCCGCAGCGGCGATATCATCTATACCGACAGCTTCGGGCTTGCCGATACCGAAAAGGAGATACCCTGCACCAGAAATACGCGGTTCCGCGCCGCAAGTGTTTCAAAGCTCATCTCAACAATGCTTGTGATGAAGCTGTGCGACGACCAGCTCATGACGCTCGACAGCATACTTGACGACGCGACGGGGCTTCCTTATTCGACAGCGTCGGGAAAGGCAAGGCTCAGGCATCTTCTGACCCACACCGCGGGCATAACCGACACTTATCTGTATGAATGGGGAATGACCGAGCGATACGCTGTTGACTACGTTCTTGAAAAGTCGCTGACGGGGATAGAGCCGGGTACTTTCTACAACTACACGAATTTCGGCGCCGGGACAATGGGTGCGATAATTGAGCGCATAACCGGTGTTTTCTTCCACGACTATGCGGACAAGGCGCTTTTTGACCCGCTCGGTATGGATGCGGGCTATACGATCGATCTTATCGAGGATAAAGAGAGCTGTGCAGTAATATACGACCACGACGGTGAGGTATTCAACGTTCCGGAATGGAACCGTAACCGTGAATATTACGAGTCATTCGGTCTTGGAAACTCATATCTTCAGGCGCAGTGCGAGCTTCTTATAACCCCGTCCGATCTTGCAAGACTCGGTACGGCGCTCGCAGGAGACGGCACGATCAAGGAGTGCGGCGGTAAGCGGGTAATAAGCGAGAAAGCCGTTGAGCAGATGCACGAAGTCTATATCGACACCCCGAATTTCGGAATGGGTCTCAACGTCAGGAGATATGACGGGAACCTCGTCGAAGGCAGGACTCTCTGGGGACATCCGGGCAACGCCCTCGGTGCTATCACCGGCATTTTCTATGACCGGAGCGACCGCACGGGCGTGGTGATAATGACAAACCACAGCAACTACGGGATAAATGATGACAACGATATGTACCGGCTGCTGCACGACACTGTGAACGCAACTTACGAAACATTCTTCTCATAGAAGCAGAACCCCCTGTCATAAATGTGACCGGGGGCTTATTATTATCAGTATGAAACGGTATCACCTTCGGAAAGACCGCTGTGTATCACTGTCTGATCGCCTACTGTCCGTCCCGCTTCGACAGGGACGCGAACGCGTTCGCCGTGATCCTCGATATAGCAGTATGTCTCGCCGGAGTAGGTCAGCACTGCTTTTTCCGGTACGCAGAGTACGTTGTAGTCGCGGTATGCCGTGACAATAACGCTTCCCCAACCCGCTGTGGCAATGCTTCCCGCCTCCTCGTTGGCGCGTTCGAACTCGCCGTCGTCAAGCTTTATGACGACCTTGCTGATACCGCCTTTGCTTCCGTCCGGAACCATAGCGACGGTTCCGGCAAATGTGCTGTTTGTGCCGAATTTAAGCGATACCGGCATACCGAACGCGAATAGATCTTTGTTATCCTTGACCGTAACATAGACCTCATCGGGCTTTGCGATCTTGCATATCATTTCGCCCGCGGTGACCGTTTCGCCCGCTTTTCTGGGCTTCAGGTCGCACACCACACAGTCGTATGGGGCAGTTACGGTGCACAGGTCTGCCTTGTGCTGTATAAGATCGAGCTGTTTCTTTTCCTGCTCATATTCGAGACGCGCAAGCTCGCTTCCTGATGACTGCCACTTGGCGAGTGCGCTGTCCGCGAGTATTTTCTGGTTCTGTATGTCGTAGCTGAATCCGGACGGGTCGAACTCGGCGATGACATCGCCCGCATTCAGCCTGTCGCCCTTGCGTATTTTGTATTCGACAACGTTGGTGTCATATGGTACGGAAATTATCTCGGCATAGACATATTCGACCTCGGCACCGATAGTCCTGTATTCCTCGACGTTTTGTCTCTTTACCTCGGCGGTAGTGAAGCTTCCGCCCTCTGTGCCGTCGAGTATTGGTATCTTTATTTCTGCCTTTTCCTCTGTTTTGGAGCAGCCGGTAAGCATAACCGCCGCGAGCAGCAGAGCAAGGACAGACAGTGTCTTTTTCATAGAGTCTCTTTTCTTCAGGCGTTTATCTGTGACGACCGCCGCCGCCGTGGCGACCGCCGCTGTGTGAATGGTGGGTGGAACTGCGATGACTGCCGCCGCTGCTGTGGTGGCTGCCCGATGAGCTGCTGCGCGGGGTGTAGATGCGGTTTACTACGTTGCCGACGAAGGTATCAGTCTTGACATCGAAAACAAGGGAGTTGTTGAGGATATAGTTCCTTGTTCCTGGTTTCTGCATTTTGTACTGTGCGCTTTTCGCCGCAAAGATACCCGTTCCGACGAATATCGCGATGAAAATCGGGACGAACATCATACCGCCGAGGTCGTGCAGGTCGACCTCCATACCGGCGATCTCCTGCTGGTGATTAGCTTTTCCGGCATTGTAGTAATACTCGACGCGGGAAACAAAGCCGGACGCTGCCTTCGCGTAATTCCCGCCGACAAGATCATCCCATATAGCGTCGAATACAGCATCTATTCTTGCGTCGCTGAAATAGTTGATGCAGGAGCCGCTGGTCGAGATATAATCATATTTGGTGTCGCAGTTTATTAAAAACAGTATTCCGTCTGTGTTTATGCCGCAGAGCTCTTCATAGGTATCGTCCGCGAATTCTACGGTATGCGCGTCGGTCTTGGGCGTACCGATGTCGTCTGCTGTAAGCACGACGATATTAAAGCCGGTTTTTTCCGCTACGCGCACAGCCTGTTTTTCTATATTGGCTTCGTCGGCGGACGAGATGACATTCGCACGGTCGAGCACAAACGCCTGTCCTTTAGTATCGGCTGACGCGCAGAAGCAGAATATTGTACAGCAGAGAGTCAGAACTGCAAAAAAGATAACTATCTTTCTTTTCATCACATCACCCCCAGCAAGTACAGCAGGGTAGTTCCGAGTATTGCGGCGGCGATAGGTATGCCGAACGCGAACAGAGCGAGCTTTCCCTTGTTTATCGGAAGCAGACCGCCGAACTTTCCGGTCTGGCCGTTCATTGCGAAGTAGTAGAGCTTATCCTTGTAGAAGAAGGTAAGGAACCACATCGGGAACATTGCCTGCTTATAGTTGAGGTTGTTTATCTTTATGTCTTTTGATATCACGTTTACGCGGTCATAGCCTACGATGCTTGCGCGGATGCTTTCCTCCGCCGCTTCAAGGACGCGGGTGTTAATGCGCGGGAACACCTGTTCCTTGTCAACATCATAGCGCTGGGCGCTGTGACCGGAGAGATACGACATATCGAACGGTTCGAGCTTGGAATAATCGAACGGCTCGATGCTGTCCATGAGTGCGTCGTCGGCGCGGGAAGATGCGTCCGCAGGTACACGCCGGAATACCATGCTTCCTTCTCTTACAACAAAGCTCTTGGCTTCGGTGATGTATGTATAGTCTCCCTTTCTTATGCGGGAAACGTGCTTGAAGCAGTCCGCCGTGATCTTGCCTTCGACTCCGCAGTCGGCGAGCCAGAACGGGATATAGATACCCTGTATCTTGTTGAGCGACTCGGGAGAGCCGAATCCTTTCGCAAGGAAGAATTTCTTCTTTGCTATCCAATTGTTGAACTGCGTTATTGCTTCGTCGCGTGTCTTTTTGAACGGGATTATCAGGTTGGGGCGAAATTCGCCTGAAAGTCTTCCCGAAAGCACGACAGGGCTGTGACAGTAATAGCACTCCGCAGATGCGTCGAGTTCGGAATCCGTGATGACCGAAGCTCCGCAGGACGGGCACATATAAAGTCTGTTCTCGTCACCGAACCTTCTCTGTTTTTCCGCGGTTTCCTCGGGGGATTCCTCGTCGCGGGGGAAAGCCTCTTCTGTGCTTCCCTCCATTGGTTTGTCAAGGGTCTGCTTTGTAAAACGCGAACCGCAGAATTCGCAGGCGAAATCGCCCGATCCTGTGGAATATGAGAGCGGTGCTCCGCACGACGGGCACTTGTATGCAACTGTACCGTTATTCATTGTGATCCGTTCCTCCGTGACTGACATGAAAGGCGGGTCAGTCTATTATGTTACGCTTTGTTATTTCCTTATAGAAGCTGAAATTTACTTTTTTCAGCATATCGATTATTGCGGTCTCGATCTCGTGTTCGAGTCCTATGCTCTTTATCTTCCGGTCAAGCATACTTTCCTGCGGTCCCGGAGCCGGTCTTGCCGACGAGCGGTACGGCCTGTACATGACGCCGGTCTCGGTATCATATACCGCGGCTGTGATCTCACCGTCGGTTTCGATCATTCTCGCAAGTCCCGCGGGTATCACGCCGAAAATGTCGGTGAAAACGAAGCTTGCGATGCATATCGCTTTTATGACTTCGTTTTTAAGCGAAGAACGCTGGGTTATGTGAAGGCTTATTATGTACTGTTCAAGCGAGGTGTAGTAATAACCGCGCCCGAACGAGAGGGTTATCATGTTCGCGCCTGCCGCCTGCGCCGCGAGAGCGTCGGACGAGCCGGTCATCATCGTGTTCAGGGGGCATATATCCACGGGAAGAAAAAGGTTCGTCCTGCACCATTTCACGAGATCGGCTATATCGTCTCCGAAAAGTCCCGTAAGTCTTACCGCCGAGATACGCCGTATGAACGTGAATCTGTGAAGATAGAGTATCATAGCCTGTGCGCTGTATTCGTCGGCGTTTATTTCAAGTATCACGGGCTGGTCTTCGGGAAGACGGTCGATAAGCCCTGCCGCCGAGAATCTCACGAGCGCGTAGGCGAACCTGTTTGCAGTGCAGAACCCGCAGTCAAACGCATTTTTTATGCGCAGTATATATTTTTCGGAAAAATCTTCAAGTCCCATTGCCGACGCGGCGTCTGAGGTGAGCTCTATGTAATCCGCACCGCAGGCTAAAACAGCTTTGGTATAGGCGTTAAGAGCCTCGGGCGTTGTATGCTCCGTGTCGAATTTCATATATGAGAGCGTTCTGTCCGTAACAGCGGTTTTCAAATCTTCATTTCTCCTTTTGGAAAGCGTTCGGTCCGAAATTGTCGGCGTACCCTATAATTATAACACAGCTGCCCCCATATTTCAAGATATTTCGGAAAGAAAAATATACCTGCTTTCCGTATATTCCGAAGACCGATGTGAGCTCAGCTGCGTAAATGCACTTATTTTCATTTCACTGTTGCATTTAAACGCCGGATATGATAGAATGATTAATCAGAAAGGTGGTTAAGGCAATGAGACTTATCGGCAACATTCTCTGGTTTATATTCGGCGGCTTTATGAGCGGGCTTTCGTGGCTCATCGCGGGGCTGCTGTGGTGTATTACCATAGTCGGCATACCCTATGGACGACAGTGCTTCAAGTTTGCGCTTCTGTCGTTCTCCCCGTTCGGCAAGGATGTGGAATACGGCGGTGGAGTCCCGTCGGCTCTGGCAAATATAATCTGGGTGATCGTCTCCGGTATATGGATGGCTATGGAAAACTTCTTTATAGGGCTTATCTGGTGTATTACTATCGTAGGGATACCGTTCGGCAAACAGTTCTTCAAGATAGCCAAGCTGTCGCTGATGCCTTTCGGTGCGCAGATAGTGAAAATATAGACAGATACGCTTATTGCGGTGCTTGCGCTATTGACAAAATATGAAAAGTATGTTATAATACAAATGACCTGAAATAG
Source organism: uncultured Clostridia bacterium (assembly GCA_947168885.1). Classification (GTDB taxonomy): domain Bacteria; phylum Bacillota; class Clostridia; order Oscillospirales; family Ruminococcaceae; genus Ruminiclostridium_E. Next base: position 80,127 of record CAMVNQ010000008.1, read on the forward strand.
AAGCCAACGGACGGGCGGGTCGGATGCCGGCGGCAGCAGCAGGCTGCATTATTGATTGAGTTAAAAGCTCAAATTTTATAAGATGATTACTTTATAATCAATTTCAAATCACTTGTGAAACGGTCAATAAGAAGCGGCAGCGTCCGGAATGTATCTGCGGGACAGTTATATCCCTATGATGAAAGACTATTTATGAGTGATACGTGAGCGTGTCACTCTTTTTGTTTATGGAAGTGCAGTCTATGGATATCGAAAGACAAAAATCAGCGCCCGTCTATGAGGCGCTCGAAAGATTCAGAAAACAGCGCGTTGTACCGTTCGACGTTCCCGGACATAAGCGCGGCAGAGGCAACCCCGAGCTTGTGAAGCTCCTCGGAGAGCAGTGCGTCAGTCTTGATGTGAACTCGATGAAGCCGCTTGACAATCTCTGTCACCCGGTTTCCGTCATTTACGACGCTGAACAGCTCGCGGCAGACGCATTCGGTGCGGCACACGCGTACTTCATGGTCGGCGGAACTACCTCAGCGGTGCAGAGCATGATACTTACGGCGTGCAAGGCGGGTGACAAGATAATCCTTCCGCGTAACGTCCACAAAAGCGTCATCAACGCGCTCGTTCTGTGCGGAGCAGAGCCCGTTTACGTCAATCCGGACGTTGATAACCACATCGGCATAGCTCTCGGAATGGAAACGAGCCTTGTGGAAAAGGCAATGAACGACAATCCCGACGCGGTGGCGGTATTTGTCAACAACCCGACATACTACGGCATCTGTTCGGACATACGCTCGATAGTAAAGCTTGCGCATGACCGGAATATGCTCGTTCTCGCGGACGAAGCACATGGTACACATCTGTACTTTCATGAGAAGCTTCCCGTTTCTGCAATGGAAGCGGGTGCCGATATGGCTGCGGTGTCGATGCACAAGTCGGGCGGAAGCCTCACACAGAGCTCGCTGCTCCTTCTTAACACCGGAGTCAATACGCGCTACGTTGAGCAGATAATAAACCTTACCCAGACCACGAGCGCTTCGTATCTCCTTTTGTCGAGCCTTGACATTTCCCGCCGCAACCTCGCGCTCCGCGGACATGAATCCTTCGAGAAAGTCTCGGCCATGGCGGAATATGCCCGCAGCGAGATAAACTCGATCGGCGGATATTACGCATACGGGCGGGATATAGTAAACGGCGGCAGTATCTATGATTTTGATGTCACTAAACTTTCCGTATATACCCGCGATATGGGACTTACGGGCATAGAAGTATATGACCTGCTTCGCGACGAATATGACATACAGATCGAATTCGGCGATATAGGCAACATCCTCGCCTACATCTCTATCGGCGACCGCATACAGGATATCGAGCGCCTTGTGGGTGCGCTTGAGGACATAAAGCGCCTGTATTCGCGCAAAAGCTCGAAGCTCCACAACGCCGAATATATCACGCCTATCGTGGCGGCTACACCGCAGAAGGCGTTCTACTCCGACAAAGAGCTCGTCCCGATACGCGAGACCGCCGGAAGGATCTGCGGCGAGTTCGTTATGTGCTATCCGCCCGGAATACCGATTCTTTCTCCGGGAGAGCAGATAACCGACGAGATCATCAGCTATATTCTCTACGCCAAGGAGAAGGGCTGTTCCATGCAGGGTCCCGAGGACCCTGATATTTCAAAACTTAATGTTTTGAAATAATGCACAATTACGGTTGCCGCTTTGCGATTTATCTGAATCGTGACGAAATGATAGGTATTCTGTAATTCATATAAAGGAACCTCTAAAAACCCATTTGAGAGAAAAAGAACTGCTTGCACCAACTGCTTCGTCAAGTCTCCTCACCTTGCGTGGTCTCCCCGGCAGCGGGGAGGTGTCGAGCTTGCGAGACAGAGGGGCTGACCGACAGACCAGCAAGCTTTCGGAGCCTTTCCTTGCATTTGGCGCAATCATCTCATTTTCTCTATTCAAAGCGGTTTTTAGAGGTACCCATAACGTAAGCTATCAAAGGGTTCTGACCTTTCCTTTCTGAAAAAAGGAAGAGGATCGCGGTTCCGCGGCATGATGCCGCAAGAAGGTTTCCGAAAGCGAGCATGATGCACGCATAAAATGAACCTTCGAGGGACACGCGCGGCTGCGGCAGGGCAGTCGCTGTACAGGGGTGATGAGATTTTGGATTTCTGGTTTTCTGAAATGCACACGAATAACGTGAAAATGTCGATACGCGTTGAAAAGCAGCTTTTCAGCGGTACAAGCGACTTTCAGAGGATAGATGTGTTTGATTCCGAGGAGTTCGGACGGTTCCTGACTTCCGACGGAAGCGTTATATTCTCGGAAAAGGACGAGTTCACCTACGATGAAATGATCGTCCACGTTCCTATGGCGGTGCACCCGAATGTGCGGAAAGTGCTTGTAATAGGCGGCGGCGACGGAGGAGTTGCACGTGAGCTCTCTTATTATGACGAGATAGAGCATATAGACGTTGTCGAGCCCGACGAGATGTTCGTCGATGTCTGCCGCGAGTTCTTCCCCGATAACGCGAAAGGTCTCGATGATCCTCGCGTGGAAGTCTCTAACCGTGACGGACTTCGCTTTCTTCGCGGTATGCAGGGTGAGTATGACCTTATCATAAACGACAGCACAGACCCGCTCGGTCACACTGCGGGACTCTTCACGAAAGAGTTTTACGGAAGCTGCTACAAAGCGCTGCGCGACGACGGAATAATGGTTTATCAGCACGGGAGTCCGTTCTTCGATGAGGACGAGGAGACCTGCCGCGCGATGCACCGCAAGGCGTTCCGCTCGTTCCCGATAAGCCGCGTGTATCAGGCACACATCCCGACGTGCCCGTCGGGATACTGGCTTTTTGGCTTCGCGTCGAAGAAGTACCACCCTTTGCGCGATCTTGATGCCGAACGCTGGAACAAGCGCGGGATAAAGACGTGGTACTACACGACAAATCTGCACACGGGTTCGTTCATGCTCCCGAAGTACGTTGAAGATATGCTTAAGGAAGAGGAGGCAGCAGAAAAGAAATGACCGAGTTGAAATTCAGATCGGATATGAAGTTCCTGTATTATGACAAGTCGCTGGGCGCGTCACTGACGCTGCTCGCAGACTGGTACGTCCGCGCGGACACCGACGACGAGCATTATAAAACGACGATACCGCTTCAGACCGATATGACGCTTAGCGATATCTTGAACGGGTATAACGGCGATGTTCCTTTCAGGGAGCTTACCGATAAGTACGGCGAGATAGGCGATACCGTGTCTGAAAAGCTTACGGAGAAGATGCAGTTTTCATGTGTTGCGACGCTGACTGCGCTAACACCCGATGAGAGTTCGGCAAGACTTATTGAGCAGATCGAAAAGATGAAAAAGTTCTCCGATCCTGCTTACGCCGCGGCTGAATTCGAGCGCGCCATGAAGCAGGCTCAGGAAACCGCAGAAAAAAACGGTATGTCGGTGCAGGATATCCAGAATATACAGAATGCACCGCTGCCCGATCTTCCGCCTCTGCCTGATACCAGCGACCCACTCGAAAGAGCTAAGGCAATTACTGCGCAGTTCGAGCAGATTAAACAGATGGGGATGAACGGTTCATTCGCGGCTCCGACAGCTGCGGCGGCAGTTGCCGCTCCGGCAGCACCTGCCGCGCCGTTTATACAGCGTCCGAAGTTCTGCGCGAGCTGCGGAAGCAGGCTTCCCGAAAGCGGCAATTTCTGTCCGGACTGCGGAGCGAAGATATGAAGCAATACTGCATAATCCTGTCATAGACAGTGTAGTGCGGAAAAGATATATGGAGGTAGTGAAAATGAAATTAATGGTAATTGGCTGCGGCGGCGTAGCGACCGTTGCAATACACAAGTGCTGTGAGAACCCGATATTCACCGAGATACTGCTTGCGAGCAGAACAAAATCGAAGTGTGATGCTCTCGCGGATAAGCTGAGAAGCAGGACAAAGGCTGTGCTCACGACCGCGACAGTCGATGCGGACAGCTTTGATTCCCTCACCGCGCTTATGAAAGAGTTCAAGCCCCATACCGTTCTCAACGTTGCACTTCCGTATCAGGATTTGACGATAATGGACGCGTGCCTTGAGTGCGGCGCGAATTATGTCGATACAGCAAACTATGAGGCAGAGGACACCGACGACCCCGAGTGGAGAGCTGTCTATGAAAAGCGCTGCAAGGAAAAGGGATTCACCGCATATTTCGACTATTCGTGGCAGTGGGCTTATCAGGACAAATTCAAGGCGAAAGGGCTTACGGCTCTGCTCGGAACGGGTTTTGACCCGGGCGTGACGAGCGTTTACACGGCGTATGCGCAGAAGCATTATTTTGACGAGATACACTACATCGACATTCTCGACTGTAATGGCGGCGACCACGGCTATCCGTTCGCGACGAACTTCAATCCCGAGATAAATCTCCGTGAAGTGTCTGCAAACGGTTCTTACTGGGAGGACGGACACTGGGTAGAGACAAAGCCTATGGAGATAAAGCGTGAATACAACTTCGACGGCGTGGGAATGAAGGATATGTACTTGCTGCACCATGAGGAGATCGAGTCACTTGCGAAGAATATCCCGAATGTAAAGCGCATTCGTTTCTTTATGACGTTCGGTCAGTCGTATCTCACCCACATGAACTGCTTACAGAACGTTGGAATGCTCGGAACAACACCCGTTATGTTCGAGGGCAGGGAAATTGTGCCGATAAAGTTCCTTAAGGCGCTTCTTCCCGACCCCGCTTCCCTTGGCCCGAGAACGGTCGGAAAGACGAATATCGGCTGCATTTTCCGCGGCATAAAGGACGGAAAAGAACGTAATATCTATATATACAATGTATGCGATCATCAGGAATGCTACAAGGAGACCGGCGCACAGGCCGTTTCCTATACCACAGGCGTTCCGGCTATGATCGGTACGGCTATGGTCGCAGGCGGCACATGGAGCGGAGCGGGCGTGTTCAATGTCGAGGAGTTTGATCCCGACCCGTATATGGACGCGCTCAACAAGTACGGTCTGCCGTGGCAGGTCGATAAAAACCCTGTTCTTGTCGATTGACGGTCATGGACGAATTATTGCTTGCTCACCCGACACTCGGGAAAATACAGACTCCTGCCTATGTGCTTGACGAAAAGGCGCTGCTGCATAATCTGCGCATACTACGCAGTGTGGCTGACGCGTCGGGCTGTAGAATATTGCTGGCACAGAAGGCATTTTCGATGTTCGCGGTATATCCGCTTATAGCGCAGTATCTCAGCGGTACGACAGCGAGCGGGCTGTATGAAGCGAAGCTCGGGAAAGAAGAATTCGGCGGAGAGGTGCATACTTTCTGCCCCGCATACAAGGACAGCGAATTTGACGAGATCGCGGAAATATCCGATCATATCGTGTTCAACTCGTTTGCCCAGCTTCGGAAATTCCGATCACGCTGCACCGGAAAAAGCATAGGCATACGCATAAACCCCGAGTGCTCGACACAGGACGAGCCGATATACGACCCCTGCGCCGAGGGCTCGCGTCTCGGAGTACGACTTGCCGATTTTGACGAAGCAGAGTTCGACGGCGTTGACGGAATACACTTCCATACGCTCTGCGAGCAGGGCTTCGAGCCGCTTGAAAAGACAGTTAATGCTGTCGAGGAGAAGTTCGGGAAGTACCTGCGAAAGTGCAGATGGGTGAACTTCGGCGGCGGTCATCATATCACCAAACCCGGCTATGACACCGGAGGTCTGATAAAGCTTATACAGCAGTTTTCGGAAAAGTACGGGGTACAGGTATATCTTGAACCCGGAGAGGCTGTGGTGCTGAATGCAGGCTGGCTTGTCACCGAGGTAATGGAGATCGTGCATAACGGCATGGATATAGCGATACTCGACGCGAGCGCTGCCTGCCACATGCCGGACGTACTGGAAATGCCCTACCGTCCGCCGCTTTATATGAGCGGACAGCCTGGCGAAGAGACGCACACTTACCGCCTTTCCTCGCGCACCTGCCTTGCCGGTGACATCATCGGGGACTACAGCTTCGACGATCCGCTGAACGAGGGCGACAGACTTTGCTTCGAGGATATGGCCCTTTATACAATGGTAAAGAACAACACGTTCAACGGAATGCCGCTGCCCGACATAGGAATACTTCACGAGAACGGGGAATACGAGCTTGTGAAGCGTTTCGGATACAGCGATTTCAAGGAGAGACTTTCGTGACGCACGGTTTTTATATGCCCGCCGAGTATGAGCGTCAGCGGGCGGCGATCCTTATTTTCCCCGAACGCCCGGGTTCATGGGGCTACGGGGCTCTTCCTGCACAGAAGATCTTTGCGCAGATAATAAACGACATCGCGCTGCATGAGGATGTTTACGTTATCGTAAGCGATGTTTCGCGTCCAGCGGCCGAGAAGCTTATCAAGCGCTCCGAACGGGTTCATCTTCTCGGTATTCCCACAAACGACGCGTGGGCGCGCGATACAGCTCCGACGTTCGTAAAGAACAGCGAGACAGGAGAGATCCGCGGGATAAGCTGGAAATTCAACGCATGGGGTGGGGAATACGACGGGCTTTACGCGCATTGGGAGCTCGATGATGCACTTGCTGAAACTTTTTGCGAAAAAACCGGCTTCGGCTGCATAAGCGCGGGAGACTTCGTTCTTGAAGGCGGATCGATACATTCCGACGGCGAGGGCACGATACTTACCACCGAAGCCTGCCTTTTAAGCGGCGGGCGCAATCCTTCCATGACGAAAGCGGCGATAGAGCAGAAGCTCTGTGGATATCTCGGCGGTGAAAAGGTCATCTGGCTGCCGCGCGGCATCTTCAACGACGAAACCAACGAGCACGTTGATAATATCTGCGCGTTCATACGTCCCGCAGAGGTCGTGCTCGCGTGGACGGACGACAGGAACGACCCGCAGTATGAGCTTTCGGCGGCGTGCCTTGAGACTCTGGAAAACTGCACCGATGCAAAGGGCAGAAAAATAACAGTCCATAAACTCCCGATACCGGACGTGCCAGTCTGTGTTACGGAGCATGACCTTGCAGGCTACACCTTTGAAGATGGCGAGGATATGCGCGAGGTCGGCGAACGGCTCGCTGCTTCGTATGTGAACTTCTTCTTCGCAAACGACATCGTTCTTCTGCCGCAGTTCGGCGGCGAGAATGCAGAGAGCGATGCGCGTGCGGTCCGGATAATGCAGTCGCTTCTACCCGACCGTGAAATTATCCCGATAGCTGCTATTGAAATAATCAAGGGCGGCGGTAATATACATTGCATAACACAGCAGATACCATGCTGATCAAACGGGAGAAGAAAAATGAGAAAAGTTACAGTCGGAGCAGTGCAGATGCACTGTACAAAAAACGTAAACGAAAATATAGCGCTTGCGGATAAGCTCGTCCGTGAAGCGGCAAAGAACGGCGCACAGATGATACTGCTGCCGGAGCTTTTCGAACGGCAGTACTTCTGTCAGGAACGCCGGTATGAATACTATGATTTCGCAAAGCCGCTTGCGGAGAACGATGCGGTGATGCACTTCAAAAAGCTTGCGGAGGAGCTGAAAGTCGTGCTTCCGATAAGCTTTTATGAGCGTGATGTGAACCGGCTGTTCAATACCGCCGCGATCATAGACGCAGACGGTACGGTGCTTGGCATATATCGCAAGACCCACATTCCGGACGATCATTACTATCAGGAGAAGTTCTACTTCAATCCCGGTGACACCGGCTTCAGAGTATGGGACACGAAATACGCGAAGATCGGTGTCGGGATATGCTGGGATCAGTGGTTCCCGGAATGTGCCCGGTGCATGGCGATAGAAGGCGCTGAGCTTCTCTTCTATCCGACCGCCATTGGTTCGGAGCCCGTGCTCGGCAGCGACAGCATGCCGCACTGGCGCCGCGCTATGCAGGGACATTCCGCTGCCAACCTTATCCCGGTCATAGCGGCGAACCGCTTTGGTACGGAGACGGTCGAGCCCTGTGATGAGAATGGCGGGCAGAAGTCCGCGCTTGTGTTCTACGGCTCGTCGTTCATAACCGACTGCACCGGCGGTATAGTCGAGGACGCAGGTCGTGAGGGTGACAAGGTGATAGTCTCCGGGACCGACCTTGACGAGAATTACGATATGCGGCTGAGCTGGGGGATATTCCGCGACCGCCGCCCCGGAAAATACGGAATTATCACGGAAAAGTGATACGATAAATCTACGAAAGGAGAACACACCTATGAAGTATGTATGCGAACTCTGCGGCTGGGAATACGACGAGGAGAAGGGCGATCCGGACAACGGCATAGCACCCGGCACCAAGTTTGAAGATCTTCCCGCGGATTTTGAATGTCCGCTCTGCGGAGCAGGAAAAGACAGCATCAAGGCTGAATGATCTGTCTTAAAACAGTGATCCGCCCTCACGGCCAGACGGTCATGAGGGCGGATCTTGTTTGTGTCAGTCGGGAGAGACTGTGACAGTCATGCTATCTTCTCTTCGCTGTTATACATCTTTTCGAGCTTCGCCAGTGCGATACGATGTACGCGAGTAATGTGGCGTGTGCAGTAACCGAGCCGTTCCGCTATTTTCTCGTTGCTTTCGTGCATTATGTAGCGGCGTTCTATTACTGTTCGCTCAAGGTTATTATCGAGGGAGCTGACTATTTTCATGATCCTTTCCCGAAGCTCGACGAGACGGTCTATCTCTTTATCCGTCTGTATTTCGAGCTCTGCTATCCTAACGGCATAGTTTCCCACTCTGTCGGAATGACCGCCTTTTCCGCGGCTCGCGTCGGGTGATACACAGCTTGTGACCCGCTCTGAGAGCGACCGAAGCCGCGCGATCTCTTCGAGACAGAGTTCTATCCGGTCATCTATCTCCTTATGTGATTCAAGCAATTTTCTTATATCCATGCTCCTCTCCTTTCGTTACACGAGCACTGTTGTCAGGCACCGTCCGCAGATGAGAAGGTCACCCGCTTCGTACGCATATTCGCCTTTATATACCGCAGACCCGCACACGCTGCAGTTTTCCGTGGAGATACGTATATCGGTGCTTTTACAGTGTTCGCACACATTGTTTATACTTCCGTCCTTTTCATACGCGGTCAAGGGTATTTCTCCACCGAAGCCGCATACCATACATTTGTACACTGTTCCTCCTTCCGTTGCGGGTCGGGGAACCCGCGGGTAAAATGTCGCATATTTGGGACAAGTATATAATACCACATCTTTTTACAAATGTCAACCCATTATTGCAACATTTTACTTTTTTTGAAAAATATGTTGCATTTTTGGGACATTTGTGATATAATGTTTCAAAGGGTATATTTCGACACCTTACGGTATATTATCTGAAAAAATGACGTATAGCCGAATGTGCTGTATGGGGTATGCGAGGAAAGGAGAAAAGAATGGAAAGCAGAGTATCTGACAGAATAAAAATGCGGCGGCGGGAGCTCGGGCTTTCGTATCAGGAGCTTGCGGACAGCACCGGTATCAGTAAATCGACACTTCAGCGGTATGAGACCGGAAGCATAAAAAACATTCCCCTCGACAAGCTTGATTCGCTTGCGAAGGGACTTCAGACAGATGCTTTATTCATTTTGGGAAAAACCGAGCCGAACAACGCCGAGTTCATAAACAACGGCATCTACCGCATACCTGTGTTCGACAGCGTGAGCGCGGGTTTCGGCGCTTACGCAGACAGCCGTGCGGTATGCTATATCCCGACGTATATCGAACACCCGGGCGAGAAAGACGATTTCCTCTGGATAAACGTCCGCGGTGACAGTATGGCTCCGACCATAGAGGACGGCGACAGGATACTTGTCAAGCGCCGTGACAGCGTGGATAACGGCAGTGTCGCGGTCGTCATGGTAGGAGACGAGGCTTTTGTCAAGAAGATACGCTTCGGACGGGGCTGGGTAGAACTTCATTCGATCAATCCGTACTATCCCGTCCGCCGCTTTGAAGGCGTGGAAGCGGACGATGTGCGCGTCGTCGGCGCGGTCATCGAAGTGAGTAAGCGGCTGTAGTCAGCGCGGCTGCGGCCGCGCGGTCTTCGCAGACGGCGCCGGGCTACCGTTTCTGTCGGTCAGCCCCCTCTGGCTCCTTTGTCGCCACCTCCCCCCGTGGGGGAGACACCCGGACCCGCGGCAGGCATTCGCCTGCACCGGAAGCTTCATCACATAACAAAAATACAGCAGACCCGAAGCAACAGGTCTGCTGTTTCTTTTATGCTGTGCTGAAACTGTCAAGCTAAACGCGTCAGCGACTAAAGTTCTTTGGGGAGGGGTCTGGGGAACGCCCTTTCGTTCTACGAAAGGGGTTCCCCGGCCTCGAGCGTCAGCGACCTTCTCTGAACGGTGCTAACGGCAGTCCGTCCGCGTTATAAACCGGAATATCTGCGCTGTAGTTCGTCCAGAGATAGCGTACCGCAATCGGCTCCGGAACATCGGGGCACGAAACGGTGATACGGCTTCCGTTCAGCGTGAAGTCTGCGGGGTGATACTCCCCGTCGGCTCCCGCAAGCTCGAAGCCGTTTTTGTTTCCGCGTATCTCAAGCGGTGAAGACGAGTTCGTTTCTATTTCCGCTGTACCGTTTGCGAACAGTACAGAACTGCACAGAAGCGGCGTGCTCTCTCCGATATGATAGGCGACGTTCAGAGCCTGCTCATAAAGGCGTTCGGCAACTTTCTCCTTGTCTTTCGGGTGTATTTCGTTGAATTCGCCGCAGTCTATCGCGACAGCAAGTCCGGTGTTCTTTATCGTGCGGTAAGCTTTTTCCTGCGCTTCGCGGATAACACACCAGTTCTTTTTGTCGGTATCGCCCTTGTAAAGATGCATCGGGAGCTGGACGATAAGGAACGGGAGTGCGTCGTCGCCCCAGTCAGTTCGCCACAGGTCAATAAGTCCGCGCAGAAGTTTATAGTAATTCTGCGGCTCGTCATCGTCGCTCTCGCCCTGATAATACAGAAATCCTGCGAGAGTATAGGGGCAGACCAACTGCACCATGCTTCTGTAAAGCGTTCCGGCGCTGAACGGGTTCAGCGGGAGCGGAGGTCCGGGGTACTTGCATATTCCGCAGATCTCCTGACATTCCGTCCAGGTCGGGTCGGCGGTTGTACTGAAATACTTGGCACTGCGCTTGTTCCATTCGCGGTCGTATTCCTCATATTCGCGGTATTCGCGGGTCATTTCCTCCTCGGTCTTGCCCGTCATTGCCGCGATCATCTTGTTTAGCGCGAATCGCATATCTATGTCTCTTTCAAGACTCGCTGTGCTCATCCAGTGTGCAGCTTTCGTCCCTCCCCAGTTACATCCGATGACACCGACCGTACAGCCAAGCTTTTCGGAGAGACGCTTTGCGAATATGTATCCGACTGCCGACCAGCACTTCGCAGTCTCGCTTCCGAAGAGCTGCCAGCCGTTGTTGGTGATCTTTTCTTCGTAAGCGGGTTCTTTATCGACGATCTTCTGAACATAGTAGAATCGCACATTCACACCCGCGTCGTTTTCAAGATGATCCTTTCCGGTGGTGCAGTTCTGCAGCTCATACTCCATATTTGACTGACCGCCTGCGAGCCAGACCTCGCCTGTCGCAACGTCGGTGAAAGTCCGCGAAAAACCGTCGGCGCTCACGGTGAGCTCAAGCCCGATTTCCGCTCCCCGGCCAGGGAGTACAGCGCACCAGCGGCCGTCCCTTACTCGCACCGACACGGCGTCTCCGCCGAGCGTTACGGTGACGAGTTCGCCGTCGTCACCTGTGCCGAAGACGCTGATGTTTTTGTTTCTCTGTAAGACCATGTGGTCACTGAACATAGGGGATATTTTTATCATACAAGCTTTCCTTTCTGTTTCCTGATAATTGCCGCAGGCGGTCATTCGTCAACGCGAATATCGGCCGTGAAGCGGAACGGTGAATTGTCATCGTCGCGTGACAGTGTGAAATCTATATTTATCTCGTGGTCGTCGAAGCCGAAACTCGCGTTGTATTCCGCTGAACGGCCGCCCTTGTAGCTCTCGAATCCGATAAGCTCTTCACGGCATTTCTCATACGCTTTTACAAACGCCCGTCTTGTATCGAGATAGCAGCGGAACTCATACGGTAGATCTGCGATATTTTCGAGTATAAGAGCCATATCCGCGCGGTAAATATCTTTCGGTGTTATTGTCACAACGATGCTTTCGAGCGGCGGTGCTTCAAAATAGAGCTCGCTGTCAGCGAGAAGCTCATCTACTTCGTCCTCATTATAAATATCCGGTCCGTCTTCGTATTTTTTCCCGAAAATACCCATTGTATCACGCTCATTTCTGCTGTTTCTGCGATTCTCCCGCCGAATGAGGGGAGAGATGCGCTGGACACATTAATATTATAGCATAAATTTAGTACAATGTCACTGCTTTTTCATAATTTATTGAGGCACTTTAACATCTGTTACTTTGTCTCGACATTGTGCACATACGATGATGAAATATATGCCTGAAAACCGGCAGAATGACTATATTTTCATCTTTTCGTGCAAAATTCTGCACTGTTCGTGCAAAAAGTCTTGCATTTTCATGAAAAATGTATTATAATCATAGCAATCAAGTCGGTTCATCCCTACATGAAAATAAAACAAAAGGAGTAGTATTATTATGAACAAGAAACTTCTATCCGTCTTTGCAGCACTCTGTGTTCTGCTCGCGGCCGGCTGCGGGAATAACACGCCGGCAACGACGACCCCCGCACAGACAACAACGACGGCAGCGACCACTACCACGGCCGCAGCAACGGAAGAAGAGCCCGAAGAAGACGAGAGCGGCGAAAGCGGCGAGGCCTCCGAAGAGGACTCCGGCGAAGAAGATGACTCGGGCGATAGCGGAAGTTCCAACAGCGATGCTGATGCTATATCAAACGCTTGGGGAGAAATGTATGGATATCCCTATAATTTCGCAGGCGGCACTGCTAAGACCATGGACGGAAATATCGCCGTTGTATCGGTTTTCGTGAATACAGATGAATTCCCGTGGGATTTCAACGAGATTATGGAGACCGAAGCCTACCAGTATTATCTGAACGACCTTAACATAGCCGTGAACTATCTCACGGAAAAAGCGCAGGAGTACGGCAAATCTCCGAATTTTATCTGGGACTGGTCGGAACATGAGGGTCTGTGCAGCTTTTCGTCGACCAACCTTATCGAACCTATCAAGGGCAACCGAAACTTCGGTATGGCATGGCAGCATATAACGACAGATATCGATACCGCCGCTATACTTAATGAGACCGGTGCGGAACAGATAATCTACATATTTGTGTACAATACTCCTCCGGAGTATGAGCCTGTCGGAGAAAACCACGGTCCCTACTGCAATATCTACGGGACGGAAGGGGAAGAAAAAGAGACTGACCCGGAATCTCCGCCCGATCCTCCTTACGAAACGATATATCTTACCATGGGCTATTACGACGGACAGCCGCAGTATGTAAATCCGTCAACGGTTGCTCATGAGATCCTGCACGCTTTCGGTGCTTCCGATCTCTATCAGAATACGGATTATCTGTACAATATTTCGCAGGAATATATTGATTTTATAAACGAGAACGAACTTAACGATATCATGCGTTGTCCGGAGACCGGAGATGCCGGAAATTATGACTCTATCAACAGTGAGATAAGTGATATAACGGCATATTATGTCGGTCTCGCCGATTCGTCCGAAACTGTTGATCAGTGGGGATTCGACAAGCGCGAGGATTATTCTTTCTGACGTAACAAACAAATCGAGTAATTTTTATGGGAACCTCTAAAAACCCATTTGAGAGAAAAAGAGCTACTTGCACCGATAGCTGCGTCAAGCCTCCTCACCGTGCGCCAGCACGCTTTCGGAGCCTTTCCTTGCATTTGGCGCCAGAGCAGGATGCTCTGACTATGCCGCCAGAAGAGCGCAAGGATGCGCTTTTGAAAGCGGCATAAGAATTATACTCATTTTCTCTTTTCAAAGCGGTTTTAGAGGTGCCCATAACGTACAAACCAATCAAGGAGGTCTTTATGAAAAAGAAGATAATCGCTGCTTTTGCAGCATCTGCGGTACTGCTTACAGCAGGATGCGGAAACAATACACCGGCGACGACCACTGCCGCGCCGGCAGAGACAACAACGGCAAAAGCAGCCGAAACGACAACGACTGCCGAGCAGACCGAGGAGACTGAAGAAGATGTCGTTGAAGATCCTGACGACGAACAGGAACACAAGAATATCAAGGGTCTTTATATGCAGGTAAACGGCTCCGACGGAAACATGACCATTTCCCGTGCGCCGAAAAAAACGACGCCTATGGGCGATGAGGATACGTGGACGGTTTTCATCTATCTCTGCGGAACCGACCTTGAGAGCGGACAGTACTCCGCAACAGGAGATATTGCCCAGATGGCTCAGGCTCAGTCGAACGAAAACGTTAAATTCGTTATCCAGACCGGCGGAACGGCACAGTGGTACGAGAATATCATTGATGCGTCCAAGGGCGACCGCTACATAATTCAGGACAATGACCTTGTAAAGGTCGATGAACAGCCGCTTCGCGATATGGGTGACCCCGATACCCTCGTGAATTTCCTTGAATGGGGCGTTCAGGAATACCCCGCAGAGAAAATGGGCCTTGTATTCTGGGATCACGGCGGCGGAAGCATCACAGGTGCCTGCTTCGACGAGCTTAACAACGACAACTCGCTTTCTCTCTCGGAGATAAACACCGCGCTTTCGCAGGTTTATGAGAATATGACCGACAAATTCGAGTTCATAGGTTTTGATTGCTGCCTTATGGGTACAGCGGAAACCGCTAACATTCTTGCTACATACGGCAGATACTTCTACGGTTCGCAGGAGACAGAGCCCGGTACAGGCTGGGATTACACAGCTATCGGCAATTTCCTTGCAGAAAACACCTCGGCGGACGGCGCGGCGCTTGGCAAAGTTCTTGCCGACAGCTTCTATGATGAGTGCGCGGCAGGTGGCGAGGAAAACGGCGCTACATTCACTATCATCGATCTCGAAAAGTTCGACGATTTCACCGTGGCGTTCAACAGCTATGCCAAGGAACTTTACGATGCAGCAGCAGCGGACAACCTCGCCGGTATCGTAAGAGGTGTTAACAGCGCCGAGAATTTTGGCGGCAACAACAAGTCTGAGGGCTACACGAACATGGTCGATATAGGCGGCATCGTGAAAAACTGCTCTGACTATGCGGACGGAAGCGCAGCGATCGAAGCGCTCGACAACTGCATAGCTTACAAAAAGAACGGCAGAGACCATAAGAATGCGTCCGGACTTTCTATTTACTATCCGCTTGAGGTAGGCGGTTCCGAGGAGCTCAAGACATTCTCCGGTATTTGCATAAGCCCGTACTATCTCTCTCTCGTAGATATGGTAGCAACAGGCTACACCGGCAACGGCTATGACAATCAGGTGTTCTTTACAGAAGACGGGGAATGGCAATGCGAAGACTGCTCCAGCAGCGAATATGACGACAGCTACTTTGATCATGTCGGCGAAGGCGGAAGCACAGAGAGCCAGCTCATAAAGTTCGAAACCGAACCTGCACAGTTTGAAGACGGAACTTTCGGTTTCAAGCTTACGGAGGACAGCTTAAACTATGCCGCGGAAGTAAACGCAGCACTTTACTATGTCATAGACGACGATCAGGCGATCGAGATAGGCGAGACCTACGACATCTACGCCGACTGGGAAGAAGGTATATTCCTTGACAACTTCAACGGCAAATGGCTCTCGCTTCCCGACGGTCAGACACTTGCAACATATATCGTAGGTATAGAAGACGATTGCGCTGTATATACTTCTCCGATACTTCTCAACGGTAAGGAGACCAACCTCCGTATCAGAGTTGATGCAGACGGCAAAACCGCTATCGACGGTGCCTGGGACGGTATCAATGACAACGGTATCCCGGCAAAAGAGATAAAGAAACTCAAGACCGGCGATGTGATCGTACCGCTCTACTACCTCGACACAGACGACGACGAAATGTTCGACGGAGACGAGTACAACTTCACCGAGGGCGACAGTATCATATACGACTTCCTGCCCGAGGGAGAATACGAATACAGCTTTGACATACAGGACGTTTACGGCGACTTCTACTTCACCGATTATACAAACTTCGGTGTAGAGAACGGCGAGGTTGTCTTCTACACAGAATAAGCTATATATTTCAGCTCAGCGCGCGGTATACGGCAGAAAGCCTTATACTGCGCGCGGTCTTGTTTTGAAAACAGTTAAAAAGCTGATCCCGGTATATTTACATTTGGCACTAAATGTGGTATAATAATTAAATTAAGGAAGTATATATTGGTTTTGCCTGACTCTTTAAAAGAAACGGTATCACGATCCGGAGTGAAAGATAATGAAAATAAAGAAGATCATAAAATATCCGATCATATTTTTATATACCGCAATTATTCTCGTAATGCTTCTCATAGGGTCGGCGTTCATACCGGACGATATGATAAAGGATAATATGCGCTCGTCCGCAGACTTCCTTTGTGAAAAAATAGTGTTCTTTGATCTAATACCGGAAGTCCCCGCGAGCAAGATCGACAGATACGCGGATTCGATATTGCTTAATATTGCGTATAACTATGATATAGACGACCCGCTGCGCTCGGTGATGATCTCAGAGTACTACTACACAGATTATCAGAACGAAAACGACAATTTTCGCGACGCTGTGACGGAAGGGCTTGAGCCGAATACCCAGTACCTTCGCTACTGGCACGGATCTGCGCTGTTCGTCCGTATAGCCCACATCTTTACAAATATCCGCGGTATGTACATAATAAGCACAATAGCGGCAGTCGCGCTTTACGGCGTTCTCGGGTTCATTCTCATAAAGCACAGGCTTTACGCCGGCGCGATAGCTCTCGGCGTGTCGCTTATAACGGCATCTGTCTGGTTTGTGCCGCTTTCTCTTGAGTACACATGGGTATTCCTTGTGGCTCCGGCGGCGGCGATAGCGGCAGTAAAACTTGTTCTTTCGGGAAAGTGGAATGCGGTCGGCGCTGTGTTCCTTATTTCGGGAATGGTCACGAACTTTCTCGATTTCCTTACCGCGGAAACCGTAACACTTCTTTTCCCGCTGCTGCTAACGATATACACCGCTGAGAAGATCAAGCCGGCACCGACCCGTCCAAAAGCACTTGGCACGATAAAGCTCTGCGTACTGTGGGGCGTGGGGTACGTCGGTATGTGGGTACTCAAATGGCTTACGGCTGCTGTAGTACTTGGCGAGGACGTGATGCCTTACATAAGTGAGCATATCACGGAGCGTATGGTCGGTACGAGCTTCGGCGCGGAAGGCGCGAATGTTTTCGCGGCAATATGGCGCAATATAAGCTGCCTGTTCCCGCTCTGCTTCGGCGGGGTCGGAACGATAGCGTCGATAGTGCTGTTTGTTGCGGCAGTATATGTATGCGTTGTGTACCACAGAAACGGCTTCTCAAAAGCGAACGTCGTCATCTATGCAGCTGTGGGTGCGATACCGCTGCTTCGGTTCGCTGTACTGATGAACCATGCGTATATACACTACTTTTTCAGCTATCGGGCGCTTGCCGGCACAATATTGGCGATTATTCTCATAATATTTGAGATGATCGGTCTCGGGAGGGCGAAACATGAAGCTCGTAAACGAAAAAGAGCTTGAGCTCTCAGTCATTATGCCATGCCTTAACGAAGAAAACGCGGTCGGAAGCTGCATAGACGAAGCTAAGCGGTTCATTTCCACGCATAACATAAAGGCGGAGATCATTATTGCCGACAACGGGAGCACCGACAGTTCGGCACAGAAAGCTGCGGAGCATGGTGCTGTGGTCGTGAGCGAAACACGGCGCGGCTACGGGCGCGCTATACGCACCGGTATCGGGAATTCACGCGGGGAGATCATCATCTTCGGGGACTGTGACACGACCTATGACTTCCTTCACCTTGAAAGCTTCTATTATCCGCTTGAGCGCGGCGAGTATGATATAATGATCGGTGACCGGTTTTCCGGAGGTATAGAAAAAGGCGCTATGCCGTTTCTGCATAAGCTCGGCGTTCCGTTTCTGTCGTGGTGCGGCAGAAGAAAATTCCACACCGACGTGAGGGATTTCCACTGCGGACTCAGGGCGCTCACACGGGAAGCTGCGGAAAAGATTGACCTTTGCACCGAAGGAATGGAATTCGCAACAGAATTTATAGCAAAAGCGGTAACTGCGGGGCTTCGCATAGGACAGACGCCGACAGTGCTGCGGTGTGAGGGCTGTAAAAGGCGGTCGAAATTACATACGTTCTCAGATGGTATGCGCCATTTGAAATATATTTACGGCAAGAACTCTTCCTGATGAAAGGAGAAGTGTTTTATGGAAGACAAGATCATAAAGAAAAGGAAACGAGGTTTTTTCGCGGCGCTTACAGCGCTTGTAATGGCGGCGACAAGCCTTTCGGCTTCGGCGGGTGCGTATTATTTGAAATTTATTTCCTACGATGCAAGCGCCGGAAAAGCAACTATACAAATTATGGCGGAAGATTCTGATTACACCATTGTGAATGGACCAATAACCCTGACAATCAATGTAACACTTAATAATGAACATCCACTTTCTTGTACTGAGGATGGTTGTTTGGATTATGCTTCAGGCTCAATAGGATCGTTCAACGTTAACACTGATGATGGAGTAGAAGAATTAGAAAACATTTTTGATAGTGGATCTATTAGTGTTCCTGCTCTCGGTCACAACTGGGACAGCGGAATAATCACCAAACAGCCCACGACGACCTCAAAGGGCGAAAGAACATATACCTGTCAGCGATGCCAAGCGACAAAGACTGAAGACATTGATATGCTTCCTTCCGACACCACCGGCGGGGGAACTACTGGCCCTGAGGTTACAACTACTCCCGAGGTGACAACCTACTATAATCCGCCGATATATACCGGTCCGTTCGGCCCACCGTCAACGACCCCTCCGGTGACTACTACAACGACCGCTGAAATAACTACCACGCCGGAAGAAACTACAACTGTTGAGGAAACAACTACCACAGCTCCGGAGACAACTCCCGAGCCCGAAGTGACCACGACGCCCGAAGAAACCACGGCACCGCCTCCTCCACCCGGACCGCAGGACGGTGATGTTATCGAGCTTACCGACCCGGTTGTTTCCGCCGAAATCCTTGAACAGATAAAGGGCAAGGACGTTGATGTGGTCATAGACCTCGGTAACGGTCTGAAATGGACGATAAACGGAAAGTCGATCACCGGCGACGACCTGACGGATATAAACCTCAATGTATCTATAGGCGAAAACGGTATCCCTGTACAGGTCATAAACAAGGTGACCGGCGAGAAATTCTATATTTCGATACACCTCGACTACGACGGACCCTTCCCATTCGATGCGGAACTTGAGGTCGATCTTAAGAAGAGCAATGCGGGTTATTACGCAAACCTGTTCTATTATAATCCCGAGCTTTCCGATCTTGAGTATGTAAGCAGCTCGATCATAGACGAAAACGGTGTAGCGCATCTGAACTTCCACCACGCTTCGGATTATACGATAGTCATAGATGATAAACCGTTTGACGGAAACTATGAAGACAGCGAACCCGAAGAAGAAAATCCGACAACGGGTGTCCTTCCCTGCGGAATAGCTCTCGCGGCAGTTTCGGCGGCTGCGGTGATCATATCTTACAAGCGCAAGAAATAAATACATTCCTTCCATTTTCCATAGCAAACCAAAAAAGCTCCCTTAACGATTACGTCAAGGGAGCTTTTGGCTGTGCTTACGCCTTTGCGGGTGCGAGAAGCTTTTTGGTCTGCGGCACGGAGAACAGCACCACAGCACCTACGACTGTGAATATTATCTCGGGGAGCATATACGAGCCGTTGTAAAGGATGCTGTAGAGGAACTCGTTCTCGGTGGAGAAGCCGCTCCAAAGTTCGCCGAAGGAGTGCCAGATAAGTACGCCGCTTAAGAAGTGGCTCGCCAGACGTAAGAAAAGAGCGACTGCCGAACCTGTCAACCAACCCGGGAAGCCTTTGCTGCGGAACATTCCGGCGGTGCCGATAACAGTGTACGCGAGAATATAGTCGAGAGCGAAGCAGGCTATGAGTGTTCCGGGTGTAAGTCCCCAGCTAAGTACCTCTCCGAGATCGACAAAGAGCTGTATCAGAGAGTAAAGGAATGATACAGCAAGTCCTTTGACCACGCCGTACTTGATGCTGAACAGGCAGATCGGAAGCATGGAGAGAAGCGTTATCGAGCCGCCCCATGGCAGCTTATAGACCTTGACAAAGCTGAGTACGGTCGCGAGTGCGATCATAACGGCTCCCTCGATGAGCATGAGTGTTTTGGTGTTTTTCATTGTTTTTCGTCCTTTCTTTTGTCGGTGCAAGGCCGCGTTACTGACCTCGTCACCGCATTTTTACAAAAAGAAGTTCATCCTGCGGTACGCAAAACGAGCTTAAAAACCTTATTATCCCTACGGCAGCATTATCTGCATCAGGTTTACAGGTCGGAACGTAATTTCGCTCCCTCTCAGCCGAGTATCATCAGCTCCCTTTTTGCGACATTTAGTACAGCACAACGTGCATTTTTTGTCAATAGTTATTTTGCACACAAGCGGCCGATACCTTCCGCGGGGTATCGCGCATATAGCAGAAATTGTGCTTCTTTCGGCGGTATATACCAATATATGCCGATTGACAAAAGTAAAATAATGTGCTATATTAATAACGTATGATTTTCCTCAAAAGGAGAAGATAGTTATGAAAAAAATAATTGCGGTTTTCGCCGCATTTCTGACGGTATTCTGCATAGCGGGCTGCGACGGCGGCAAAAAGCCGCAGGAGTCTACCGCTGTAACGACGACCGCCGACCCTGACAGCGTCGAAGTCCCGGATTTCTCCGGCCTTACGCGCGTTCAGATCGAGATGAAGTATCCGAAGCTGAACATCGTTTTTGACGAGAAGTACGACGACAAGGCGGAAGAGGACGAGGTCATATCACAGACGCCGTCCGCGGGAACGAAGATAAACAAAGCCGACGAGATCACGGTTGAGATAAGTCTCGGCGGAAAGCTTGTCGAGGTCGATGACTATACCGGCAGAAACTATGACGACGCAAAGACGCTCATAGAAAAGCAGGGTCTTGTCTGCGAAATGGTCTATGATGACAGCGAGACTATCGCCCGCAACTGTATCATAAGCACTATCCCGTCCGCAAGAACGATGGTGGAAAAGGGCTCGAAGGTCATCTGTTATGTAAGTCTCGGCTCTGCCGTTCAGGAGACACGTATGCCCGATTTCACAGGAATGTCGATAGAGGACGCAACAAGGATCGCTACCGAAAACAACATCATGTTCTCGATAACCTATGATGATACCTCTTCTCTTGAACCCGGAACCGTGATCAGGCAGGGTATAGACCCCGATACAGTCATAGAGCCGAATACAAGAGTAGAAGTTACGATTGCCGGTGAAAACGCGTCCGCTTCAAGATCGGCAACCATGTCCCTTACCA
Source organism: uncultured Clostridia bacterium (assembly GCA_947168885.1). GTDB lineage: Bacteria > Bacillota > Clostridia > Oscillospirales > Ruminococcaceae > Ruminiclostridium_E. Next base: position 101,671 of record CAMVNQ010000008.1, read on the forward strand.
TTAACAAAGGCTTTGAGGGCGAATTTGAGCTGAAATACTACATCGACGGCACACTTATACCCGAAAAGACTGAGATAAAGGAATTAAGCCTTACCAGAAAGATCGAGTGGGAAGTCACCGGAACAGATGTCCACACTTATTCGATAATGGTTTCGAGCCTTACGACCGGCAAGTCCGGAAAGCTCTATGAATACGAGATAGATTTCACGAAGAACCCTCCCGAAAAGATCCAGAACGACTTCAATTCGAAGGTGTTCTCGGAACTTGTCAAGAAAGACTGAACGTATCCCGCAGGTCACAACCGTCCTGCGGGATAAACTTTTTTGTCCGCGGGTATTGACAAAACGACACCCCTGTGGTATAATTATTAATCGACGACGGTCATTGGGTTGCTCCCCAGTGATGTAATTTTGTAAGAGAAATGGCGGTGACGGCATGAGAGAAGGAATACATCCGAATTACGAAGCTACAACTATAAAGTGCGCGTGCGGAGCTACATTTGAAACACGTTCCACTAAAAAGGACATCAAAGTAGAAATATGCTCCAAGTGCCACCCTTTCTTCACCGGTAAGCAGAAGCTCGTTGACGCGGGCGGACGCGTAGATAAGTTCAAGAAGAAGTACAACATGAAGTAAGCTTCAAACCCCCGGCAGGATATCCTGCCGGGGGTTTTTCTTGTTATTTCTTGACGGTCACTGTTTTTGACCACTTGCTGTAGTAGGTAACACCGTTTACGACCTTGTATGTGCGTATTCTGAAAATCTGTTTTCGGCTTGTATCAAGATTCAGTGTGCAGGATTTTTTGCTTGCGGAGAATTTTCCTGCATTTTCATATGTACTTCCGCCGTCAGGAGAATACTGAATCTGGTAACCGTCTATCCCGCTGACCTTGCTCCATGAAAGTTTGAATTTGCTGCTTGTCTTGCTCGCTTTAAGGGTGGTGGTTTTTGGAACAATATTGAATGTCAGTGTTTTTGAGCCTGTAAAATCGCCTATCATCTTTATTGTTACAGACGCTTTACCGATATTCTTGTTGTTTTTATAGGTAAGAGTATAATCTTTGCCCTTTTTGAGGGTATAGTCGGTGTTCACGGTTAATTTCACATCGGGGGTAATCTTTTTTCCGGTGTATGTCTGATCTGCGATAGTACCGATCTTCAAAGCAGTAATACTTATTTTGGAGTGATCTTCGAGATCCGGTTCGCTGTATTCGTCAAAAATAATATTTGGCTTGAATTCAGAGTAGGTAATATAGCTGTCGTCTAAAGTATAAAGTTTTTCACGCTTTGATATTAGCAAAGCATAGTAACCTTTTTTGCAGCCCTTAAGTTTTTCCATGAAATATGCACCGGATTCTGTAGTAGGATCCAAGGTATAAGATATGCCAAGTTTGTATGTCTGATAAGCTACCCTTTTCGTTATAAGCTGTGTAGTTACTTTCATATCTAAACCCTTGTTGCCTATTGTTTTAAATGAACTCAAAGACAGTTTATCTTCTATTTTTTCCTCAGGGATTTCTACCGGATAATAGTATTTTTCGTTTCCTTCCAATATAAGAAAGCCATAGCACATTTTTCCATCGGACAAAAGGCATACATGAACCACTGCATCGGTTTTCGGGTCGGTACGCACGGAATCATATGCTGAGTTAATTAATCCCTGACTGTAAGGTGTTTCTCCGACAAATATATTTATAATAAACTGACCTTTGTTGTTGTATTTTCCTGTGAATTCAGCATATTTGTCCAGCGCCCCCGCTGTTACGCTTCCGCATACAAGTGATGTTGCCGCTATCACTCCGACAAGTATAAGTGACAATACTTTTTTAATCTTTATCATAGTTTTATCCTTTCTACGGCACACAATATTCGGCGCAAAACAAAAATGCGCAGCAATCAAGCTGCGCACCGTAAAAATACAAGCCTGATTGCTGCTACACATATCCGAATCTAAAAAGCACAATTAATTCATGTCTTTTCACACGTCGAAAGAACCCGTATTTCTGCCAAAATTTAAAAGCGTATGAAAAGATAAAAATATTCGGGAATATGCAGCAATTATATTTTACCACAAGCTCTAAAAAAATGCAATAATTTTTTCATAATTTAGTGACATTTGCCCAAAATATATTATAATACCCAAAAGAATAGTTGTTAAAGCCGCACCTCTTTACGGAGAGTGCGGCTTTTGTGCATTATTACCCTGATAGATACTATGCCGTATTTACGGATACCGGCGTTCCGGAGCCGACCCGTGTCCGGAAAAGTGCGTGATGACGTACTTTTCCGGCGGGAATGCTGCTAAAGCATAATATACTCAGTTATCGTGTACATTATCGGTTACTGCTGTCCGGTCAAGGCATATACCGGTCTGCGCGTCAAGCACAGCCTGCTCTTTTCCGTTGTTATATCTGCGTATAATGAACGGAATTCCCTGAAACTCCAGCGCTTCATTGATAAACATATTGACAGCCGTGCTCATATCCAGCCCGAGCGAGCCGAAAAGCTGCTGAGCCCTGGCTTTCGTTTCAGGATTTATTCTTATGGTGATAACGCTATTGTTCATAAAATCATATCCTTATCATCTGTCTTTATTCAGTGTACTATTGCCTGTTCGGTGTCCTTGTCGAAAATATGTATCCTGTTCGGGTCGAGCGCAACTGTTATTGTGCTTCCATAGCGTGCGGAAGTGTTTGCATCGACTTTCGCCGTCCATTGTACCTTCTTGATGTTGCCGTAAGCGTCGTCGCTGAACTGACGATCCACTTCGCCGGGCTTTTCATTGAGCAGGCTGAAATACAGCAGCGCTTCAGAGCCGAGCAGCTCATAGCCGTTTATCTTTACCTGGATCTGGGTGTCCTGATGAACGGAAAGCTCCATTTCGCTCTCGAATATGCGCTCGGGGCGTATTCCCATGATGACTTTTTTGCCAATATAGCCCTTTTCTTTCATTGCCGCCGCTTTCTTTCCGGGGAGTTTTATAGTATGGAGATCAAAGTCGAGATAAACGTCCTCACCGTCCGCCCTGCATTCCGCGTTGACAAAATTCATCTGCGGCGAGCCGATAAATCCTGCAACGAAAAGGTTGTCTGGGTTATTGTAGAGCTCACGCGGGGAAGCCACCTGCTGCACTATGCCGTCCTTCATGACAACGATGCGGGTGCCGAGCGTCATAGCCTCGGTCTGATCGTGAGTAACATAGATTATGGTAGCACCAAGTCTCTGATGAAGCGCGGAGATCTCGGCGCGCATCTGTACACGAAGTTTAGCGTCAAGGTTGGAGAGCGGCTCGTCCATGAGGAAAACCTTCGGCTCGCGGACGATAGCACGTCCCATTGCAACACGCTGGCGCTGACCACCGGAAAGCGCTGCGGGCTTGCGTTCGAGAAGATCTTCAAGGTCAAGTATGACCGAAGCATCGCCGACCTTCTTGTTGACCTCATGTTTCGGGGTCTTACGGAGCTTCAGACCGAAAGCCATATTCTCCTTGACGCTCATGTGCGGGTAAAGTGCGTAATTCTGGAATACCATTGCGATATCACGGTCTTTCGGCTCGACATCATTCATTATCTTTCCGTCGATAAGGAATTCACCGTCGGAAATGTCTTCAAGACCGGCTATCATACGAAGTGTCGTTGACTTGCCGCAGCCCGAAGGTCCGACAAAGATGATGAATTCCTTGTCCTCGACTTCGAGGTTGAAATCCTTTACCGCTTCAAATCCGTTCGGATATATTTTATAGATATGCTTTAAAGATAAACTTGCCATTGTTCAGCCCTCCAATTATTTTCATATATTATCGAAACCGAATACCGGTCTGTCGTTGTTCCATCGTATCGGCATCAGCATAGCATGGCGGTTGGGGTTATAAAGCGGGTCGCCTTCGATCTCGGCTTCTGTTCTTGCGTGGAAAACGAGTATATCGTTCCCGTCGGCGTCCACGGTAAAGGAATTATGTCCCGGACCGTAGATACCCCTGTCAGCGTCAGTCTTCAGCACGGGGAAACGCTCCTTGCTCCAGCTCTGCGGATCGAGCAGATCGCTGTCCTCGCTCGCGGTGAGCATTCCCATGCAGTATGCTGCTCCTGTGTCGCTTGCCGAATAAGTGAGATATATCATCCCGCCGCGTTTTATCACAGCCGGTCCCTCGTTCACCCAGAAGCCGTGTCGTTCCCAGTCGTAATCCGGGGTGGTAAGGAGCACCTGTACGGTATCGAGGGTATGCGCGTCTTTCATTCGCGCTATGTAAAGGTTTGATATCTGCTTTCCGACACCCACCTTTTCTGCCCATACATAGTAGTGGCTGCCGCCGTTCTCAAAGATCGTCGCATCAAGCGAGAATGCCCGGAAAGAAAACTCATCATCTTCGCTGCACTTCATCATTCCCAGCTCTCTCCATTCGCCGGTCATAGGATCGTCACCGCTGCATTCAAGAACGTAAGGGCGTATTTTCCACGGGTCGTTTTTTTCTCCGCCGGCAAAATATATGTACCATTTCCCGAAAACAAAGTGCAGCTCCGGAGCCCAGATATGCTTGCTCATGGCTCCGCTTTCATGACATATCCATAGTGTTTTCTCCTCCGCTTCCGCAAGCCCGCCGAGCGTGTCCGAGCAGCGCAGGACGATGCGGTCATAAGCAGGCACCGAAGCGGTAAAATAGTATTTGCCGTCAGTGTGACGCAGTACATAAGGGTCGGCGCGCTGCATTATCCATGGTCTGTTGAATATAAGCTGTTCACTCATTCCGGAGTTTTCCTTTCAGTGTCTGATATGATCCTTGGCTTTCCGTAAACAGACACTTTCGTATCTGTTTACGGAAGGGCGGGGAATTACCCCCGCACGATCCTGTGGAGAAATGTAATGAAACTATTCGATTATAGGTATTACTCAACGCTGAGGAGCTCGATGTAAGCAGCCTCGCCGGTGATGTGTACGAATACGGGAGCATCGGCTGCCCATGCGCCGTTGAGAGTTGCTGTCTCGGTCATTATTGTGCCGTCAGCGCCTGTGAATACGTAGTCGATGAATGCGTTCGCACCGTCACGCATAATGTTGATCTGAACATTTGCACTGGTCATGAGCTTGAGCCAGCTTGCCCAGTCAGTATCCCAAGAGCATCCGAATGATGCTGCACCGTCGGGATATCCCCAGCCGTATGCGTCTGCACGGAGAACGCCGTACTCTGCGTAGCCTTCATAGTTGTCTGCGCTTGCTACTTTATCTGTCTTTACAGCTGTGTTTGTGAACGCTGTAACGAAGTTGTCAAAGTTGTTGACGCCGTCGGAATAGTTGTTGAGCTTTATTGTCATGGTTGTGCCGTCCTTGAGCTCAAAGCCGTCAGTCGTATCGCTCCAGAAGCCGAGCACACGGTCGGGTGTACCGAGAACATCTATAGCGGAAGCGTCAACGGGAGCTGCCGGAAGCGGCTCGGGCTCGGGCTCTTCAACTGCGCCTGCTTCGGGAGCAACAGGCTTCTCAGGGGGATTGCCCTGCTCGAAGAGTGTCTTTACCTGTCCGTCTGTGAGTGCTTCGTCATAGATATAGAGCTCGTCGATGAAGCCCTTGAAGATAGTATCCCAGTAGTTGATACCGATGTGGCCTTCGATGCCGTCACCTGTGAGTATCTCGGGAGAAAGACCCTGATAGTACATATTCTCGGCGTTCGCTTCCCATTTGAGCTCACCGTTGAGGTAGAACTTTGTACCTACACGCTCCATGCCGTCGTCTGCAACATAGCGGTTGCCGTCTGCTACGATAGTAAGGTTGCACCATTCGCGCTTGCCGTGCTCCTGATCGTCCATAGCGTAGATCCACGGCCATACACCGTCAGCGCTTACCTCTGTTCCAATAGAGGAGTTGCGGTTCCATGCTACCGGGAAAATATCCGCGCTGTTGGAGCCCCATGTTGATTTTGTTATGTTGAGCCATGTAACGGTAGCATCGGCGTTGGACATACCTATATTTCTTCCTATCTGAACTACCGGTCCGAATGTGGATACGCGGTCTGCGTTATACCAGAACGAGAATGTATAGCTTTCATCTGTTTCCTTCATATCGAAGTCAACACCGTATTTGCCGTCGAGATAGAGAGCGTTGCCAACGGCACCCTGTCCTTCTGCGATAAGTATCTGATGCTCGGACGGAGCAAGGCCGAAATTGGCACCTGTGAGGCTTCCCTTGTCCTCAACCTGCTCCACTGCTTTAAGTCCGTCTGTGTTTTCAAATCCGAGATAGATAAGCGGCTCAGCTGTGATAGGCTCTGCTTCTACCGGAGCGGGAGCAGCCTCAGTTGTAGCCTCGGTGGTCGTTGTGGTCTCAGCGGGCTTTTCTGTCGTGGTTGCAGCGGTCGTTTCGGGAGCTGCTGTTGTTGTGGCTGCGGGAGTATTGTTGTTGCCGCAGGATGCAAGCGACAATACCATTGCAAATGCAAGTACGAATGATAATTTTTTCTTCATTGTAATATTTCCTTTCTATTATTATCCCCAAAAGGGATATTTACATAGTTTTACTGGTTGTCTGCCTTCATCTTCTCATACTCTGCCACTTCGGATTCAGTCAGTACGTTATATCCGTTTGCGCCGAAGTAATCGAGCATAGCCTGTGCGTGGAAGAAGTTTGCCTTGCGGTTTGCTTCCTCAACATAGTCGGCTGCCTGAGCCGTACCGTTGTCAACAAGATCGTGGATACCGATAGAGTTGAAGTACTGGTCGCAGAAGTTCCAGTAACCCGCTATGCTGGTCCAGCCGAAGGAGATAGGCTGCATGCAGGATTTGAAGTAATCTCTCCAGAGCTGTGTGTGCTCGTCGTCCATGCCTGCGCAGTAAACCTTGATGTATTCGTCCCATACACCTTCGTCCTTTGTGATCGGAACAGGCATTACATCGTACTTAAGGGCTGTGCCCATTGCGTTTACGATGCTCTCGTCGGAGTAGATCTCGCATCTTGTGTACCAGCCGTCAACACCGTATGCCATGAACTTAAGAAGCTCATAAGCCTCGCGCGGGTGCTGGCAGGAAGTGGTGATACCGCCGTAGTCTATGGTAGCTATCGAATGGTGGTTAGCGCCGGCGTCAGCCTCGGAGACTGCAGGGATAACATAAGGAACTACATCGAGATTATAGCTTTCTTTGTAACCGGGTGTGTTCCATGTGTTCTGGAATGTCCAGAAGGCTTCGGAGAAAAGTGCTGCGTGACCGGTGTTGCCTGCCCAGCCTTCCCAGTCTCCGCACCAGTCTTCCATTGCCTGTGTCTCGGTAGAAGGTGCTATGTAGCCGCCGAGCTTGAGGTTGGAGAATTCCTGCTCGCCGACAGCCCACTGTGTAAGGTCAAAGGTCTTGCCGTTGAAGCCGAACTCGCCGATGATATCCTGTCTTGCGGCTATGCCGTAGTAGGAGTCAAGACGGTTGTAGTAGCCGAGACCGTAGTAAGCCATACCGTCGGGAGAATTGAGTACGGTAGCGTCCTTGATGAGCTGTGTCATTTCGCTCCATGTCCAGTTCTGTGTCGGAACTTTCAGGTTGAGCGTTTCGAGGACATTGCGGTCAACGAACATAGCTCCGGGGAAGAACTTTACAGGAACGCTGTATCTCATTCCGCCTTCGAGGTTGTATGTGCCGAGACCGGCGGAGTTGACAGTATCCGCAAGATTCTTGGTTTCATCGTCCGTGTTGAAGAAAGACGAGATGTCTGCAAGAAGCATATTAGAGAGTGCGTAGTCGCAGTCGGAATGCATGATAACGTCAGGTGCCTGACCGTTGCTTACGAGTGTGGAGAGCGTGGTGTTGTAGTTTGCAACATTCTCATACTGCACATTGACCGTGATGTTCGGATAGATCTTCATGAATCTCTCCGCAAGGAGCTGAACGGTCTCGTCCTGATCGAAGTGGAAGTATGTGAGAGTGATGTTGTCACTCGTCATATCCTTGTACTTCTTGTACTGATGTGAGCTCCCGTCAACGGTAATGAGATCAAAGTCATTCGTTACCGTTGTTGCAGGACCGGAGCTTTCACCGGAATTTCCGCCTGCTGGCGCATTTCCGCCGGCTGTGCTGCCCTGCGGTGCGCTGCCGTTGTTACCGCAGCCGGCGAGTATCCCGACTGCCATGCAGCCCGCAAGTAAGGTTGAAAGTATTCTTTTCTTCATAGGTTCCTCCATTTGTTTGATTGTTATTCCGACAGGCATCTTTGCCTGAACATATCCGTTTTATTCACCGGTTATACCTGTTCTGTCGATGCTTTCGACAAAGTGACGCTGAAGCACGAAGTACAGTATCATCAGCGGCAGTATGCTCAGCAGAGTTCCGGACATATTGATCGACTCGTTGAGGTTTGTGGCGCCCGCCGTTGCGGTCTGCTGATAGCTTGAGAAGTTCGCCGCAAAGTTGTCGAGCTGAACCACAAGCGTCGTCCAGTCGGACTTGCCGTAAACTCCGTGGACATACAGCTCTGTGAGATAGGATTCATTCCAGTACCACACGAACGAGAACAGGGCTACGGTAATGAACGCGGGTTTTGCGCTCGGAAGCGCTATTTTGAAGAACGATTTGAAATGTCCCGCACCGTCTATTCGTGAAGCCTCTATCAGAGCCTTCGGTATCTGACGGAAGAACTGCCAGAATATCAGTATGAATATCGGCGCCTTGAATCCCTGTGCAAACAGAGCGGGAAGTATGAAAGCCCATATTGTGTTGAGTATTCCGAGGTTCGAGTAAAGAACGTATGTGGGTATCATTGTTATCTGGCTCGGGAGAACGAAGCTCAGTATGATTATACCCATGACTATCTTCTTGCCCTTGAAGTCGAACCTTGCGAGAGCGTACCCCGTTACGGAGCACGACATAAGATTGCATATCGTCGGGACGCCGGCTATCACGATGCTTTGCCAAAGCGCGTTCCAGAAGTCCATACTCTTTGCTGCCTGCTCATAGTTTGCAAAATTGAGAGAGCTTGGCAGCCACTTTATCGACGAATCAAGCAGATCGTCAAGTGTCATGAGACTGCTCGATACCATGTGCAGTATCGGATAGACATAGATGAAACCGATACAGATAAGCAGCGCATAGACTGCGAACTGCTTCAGAAAGCCTTCTCTGTCCTTTGTGCCGAACATGAAGCGGTGGAACTTCTCGCGAGTGAAGCGCTCGCGAAAAGACTTAGTAGTCGTCGCGCTTCGTTGTGTGCGAGGTGATCCTGCCTTTTGCGCGCTGCTGCTCGATCCTTTTGGCATTTCTTCGGTTCCTCCTTTCTATCCTTATCTTGTTGCGCTTTTCTCTCTTTCTTGCTTTTATCGCACGCTTGACCTGTTTTTCGTACTGATCCTTGCGTGTAGCGAGAAGAAGAGCGAACAGTCCCACGAGTATCATAACAACTATCGAATACAGCCATGCCATTGCCGAAGCGTATCCATAGCCTTTCTCCTTTGTGCCGGAGAACATCGAATTCTTGATGAGCTCGATTATCGGGTTGTCACTGTTGTTGGAGATGAACACTACAGTATATATCGTGTTCAGCAGTATCATTGATTTGAGGTTCGGAAGCGTTATCTTCCAGAAACATTCCCAGCCGGAGCCGCCGTCTATCTTTGCCGCCTCATACATGGATCTGTCGATCTTCTGAAGTCCCGACAGGAATATGAGTATCTGTACGCCGGAATACCAGAGAGTCGTTATCATATTTCCGAAAACATCCGATATTGGCTTGGCTATTATTTCCGGAAGCACCGAGCCTATGGCACCCGAAAGGGCTGCCGTATCTATAGCGGAAACGCTTCCCGCACCCTGTGAATTGAGCATACCGAGTATCGGACCGCTCACTATTATTACAGGAAGGAAGAATATAAGCCGGAAAAACCCTTTTCCCTTTATCCTCATATTAAGCATCATAGCAATGAGAAGGGCAAACACGACTATGATGGGAACCGATATTATTGTTGACGTCAGATAATCTACAAGGTGGATCATAAAGTCCGGATCTTCAATGAGTATCTGCGTGAAGTTCCCGTGACCCACGAAGTTGAATATCCTGCCGAGCGGTGTGATCCTGATATTGTTCAGAGCGTACCAGAACGAGCTTCCGAGAGGATATGCGAGGAATACCGCCGCGCCTATGAACCACGGTATCATGAAGATGTAGCCCATTCTCGCGTAGCGCTTTTCGAGCTTTCCGGACTTAAGATGCTTCATTCGTTCCTTAAGCTCTTTCTTTTCCTTGCGTGTCATTTTTTTAGTCATTTCAGCCATGGTCACTCACCTGCCTTTACGGTATAGGAAAGCGCGTCCACGGTCAGACCGCCGTCGCTTTGCGCGGATCCGGTATAGTTTACATATATCGTGACACCGTTGTCATAAGACACTCTGACAAGCCCGTTTTCAAGTATCTCGTGGTTTATTATGCAGGCCTTGCCCACCTTTTCGGCAACAGCCCGCAGAGCGCTGTCGTATTCGGCTATAGTGTCTCGGTATGATGTATATTCGAGTGAATACAGATCGCTCGAATTTGTGTAGATAAGCTTTGAGGAATCCTCGGCTGTGATGTAGAAGGACGGATAAACGCCCGATTCTACCATTCGCAGGAAGTTTTCCTTCTTGTTCGCTTCAAAATTCACATATTCCGAATATGTGGGGACGATGCCCTTGAACACCATTGAAAGGAACGGTATCTCACGGTCGAGGTACAGATAATCCGATGAACTCAGCGGCATATCGAGCATAGCTTCCGAGTATTTCCAGAGGAAAGCGTTCGGTGTCTCGGTTACGACTCCGCACGTTTCTCCCGCCGCGCTTACAGCGTCTTCGTAAATATCCATTGTGTCGGTTCGTGAGTAGTAATTGCCTTTTGAACTGTAGGAGAAGAGCGTTCCCGTGATCCCGGAAAGTGCTATATTGCCGATGCCGGCGCTGGTCAGGTCTTTGGTGAGATGAGCAAGGTCCGTAAGGCTTCGTCCGGGCATAAGATAATAGAATGTATCATATACCTGTCCGTGGACTTCGTTCTTGAATGTGCGCTTGTTCACCATTTTCATCACGTTGTATGTGGTGGAATGGGTATCTGCGTTTACCGTAAGCGCATCGTCGTAGAGATATACTTTGTTACCGAGTTCCTCCTGGGTTTTAATGAAGCTCTTTATGCCGGAGTTCCCGCCGATAGCCCCGTCGGCGTTGAAATTCGTTACCGGTACATCGTATAGCCCGCCGTTCTGCCAGCCCTTGAACACCGACAGGACATTGTTCACTCCGAGACCGCGGAGCTCACCGAGGATATCTGATGCCTGATCTGCCGTGGTCATTCTGACCGCCGTAGTTCCCATAAGGAACGCCTCGCGCTCCGAGCCGAGGAAGTCTATGCGCGTCCGGTAGCCCGTATCGCGCATCTGAAGCTTACCGCTGTCGAGCAGATAGCCGCGGTATGCGTTAGCCATTCCGGAATAGTTTGCGTCATTTTCCGAGAGCAGACAGTATCTTACAGTAAGATCGGAATGCTGTCTGTCCTTTTCGACCGCGGGGACGGTACCGGAGTTCGACTGATTTAATGGCTGCACATAGATGTCGCGCAGGAGGAATTTCGCAAAGCAGCGGTTGTAATCTACCATAACACCGTTGGGTACGACTTCTATGCTGCATCTTTCATCTCCGGACTCAACTATACCGAGATAGCCGAGTTTGTCGTCGAGGTGCGTCATACCGAACACGGGAGCAATCACCTTGTTGGCCGCTGTGACTGTCTCGTAATGCTCCCATATCGTCGAAGCGGCGGTATGGTTGGTCATTCCGTCATCTATGCCGTAGATGAGTCCGGAGAAGCCTGTGGTATAGCGGCCTTCCTTGTTGTCAAGGTAGATGAGCGCGCCGTTTCCATCGGGTACAAGCATATAACCGTTCTGGTCGTCAAGATATGTATATCCGAGGAACGGGAACAGGCTTACTGTGCTTATGTATGTGTTTTCTTTGTTTTCATTTATCGACTCTTCGGGTATGCGGACGATCAGATCATCGCCGACGAGCTTTACCTCTACGCCGAGACCGAACTGATAGTTGCCCTTGAAGTTTATTTCGGCGTAAATGCCGTTGTCGATGTAATATGTGGATATCTCGTTTTTTACAGAGTTCATATCCACCTGATAGGTGTTGAGCGTACCGACTATCGCGTTTATCACTATGCCGCTCTTCATGTACGCTGTCCAGCTCGCGTTGTTCTTTCCGTCGTCTTTTTCGTCACTGACGGTGGAATCCAGCACCGCGCCTGTCTTTTTGTTCTCAAGTCTTATGGAGAACTGCGGCTCGTAGTAGTACAGTCTGTAGGTGTCGCTTTCCGCCACCTGCACGAAGCCGTCTTTTGCCTCGACTTTTGCTCCGAGCGTCGGTATCGGAGCCGAGTGCGTGCGTGTACCCTTCACCACATCGGTCTCTGCGCCTGTGATGATTATTATCGCTGCAACGATGCCCGCGACAAGCAGTACAGCCGCTATGACAATAACGGGGAGAAGCCATTTAGGCTTTTTAGTATCCAAGTCTGTACACCCCCTCGCCGAATATCGCTCCGATGAATTCGAACACCTGAGCCCACAGAACATAGATTATGAATATCAGAAGTGCAAGTATGAGTGCCGCGAACAGTGTCAGAAGAATTACTTTTATAGTCTGTCCTACGGTAAAGTTGTTGACCTCCTTGAGTCCGATGAACGCTATGACAGCGATCCAGCCGTATGTCAGTATCGACAGCATCGCAGTAAGGAAGATCTCGTTGTTTGTAAGAATGTGTGACAGTATGTATGTCAGAGGCATGAATACTATATACGGTGTAAGGCTGTAGCATATAGCCGTATATATCTTCTTTACCGTGCCCTCACCTTCATTTATGGTACATACAAGATATGTGCAGGCTGTTACCGCTATTACAACAGCGATTATTGCGCCGATGTCGCTCATTATCTCGTATCTGCCGTCCATGACCGTCTTCATCAGGAATCCGCAGGTATATTTGCTTATGACGAATTCAACAATGAAGATCAGCAGCAGGAGCGACGGCATAAGCCAGCCTTCTCTGCGTTCCGCGGCAATGCCGTATGCGGTATCGGCAGGCTTTTTCATAAATCTGAAAGCATAGCAGAAGTTGTCAACAAATCTGTTTTCCCGAAGTTTTCCGCCGAAAGCTCTCGGCTTGTCGAGTATATGCTTTTTCTTGTCGAGTACCTTTATCATCCTGATTGCAACGAATATTGCTGCGATCACCAGAATAACGGTTATTATATTGTTCTTGAGCCATACATTGCGTATTTCCCAGTATGCGTCAGAGTAGCCGGAATAATCCTTGGCAAGTCTTGCATAGCGCATAGCCTCGCTGTAATTCTCCTCACGGTAATAGCAGCGCCCCATGGCTTTGTTTGCATAGTCGAACATGGAGTTCATCTTCAGTATCGAAGTGAGCGGCTCCTTTGCTTCGGTATAGCGTCCTTTCGAATAAAGGTACAGCGCGTTGTGCAAAAGATCGGTGAATTCGGTAGGCTGATAGATCTGAACCTGCGCCTTATCCGAATCGAGCACATAGATCCGGTCATTGCGGTCAACGGCGATGCCACTTACCATTGTGGAAAGTCCGACGCGCTGGGTACCGTCATCGGGACCTCCGAAAACGAAGATCATCTCACCCTCGTTGTTATACTCGAAGATATATCCCTGCTGATCTGCCACATACACGTTGTCGTGATTTCCCGCCGCCACAGATGTAGGAGTATCGGCGTAAGTGCCGTCGGTGTTGCGTATCATATTCGTACCGGCGATGTTCAGGCGTTTGAGTGTATCGTTCTTGTTGCCGCGTGTAACGGTATAGATAAGGCCCTTTTCGTCGATAGTAAGGTTTGTCGGTGTTGCGGGTATGTTGCTCACCATTTTTGCTCTCTGCTCGTCGGTGAGTATCATCCGGTAAATGATCGTCGTAAGATTTGTCGCAGCGTAGTTTGTTCCGAAGTATCCGAGAAATGTTCCGCCGTCCGTGGGGGATATTTCAACTATACCGTTCGTGTTGGATTCACACACCACAAACATTATCCCCGCGTTATTTACTACTATCTTGATCGGAAGGAAGCTCACCTCGTCACCGTAAAGAGGGCTTGCGGGTTTGGAATACTCTCCTGTCAGCTCACCGTCGCTTCCGAAAATGAATATCTTTTCCGCGTCACGGTCTGCAACGTAGATGCTTCCGTCGCCGGTCACGAATACGCCGCGCGGATTTTTCAGGGTCCCTTCTCCGACAGTTTTTACAAGCTCGCCGTCGGGAGTTCCGACAACTATTCTTTTATTGCCGGAATCCGCGATATAGATAAGGCCGTCATCCGCAAGGCATATATCCCCCGGATCTTTCAGTGCCGCCTCGCCGAATTTCGTTATTGTAGAATGAGCAAGGTAAGCAGTCTGAGTCTGCCGTATCTGACCATATCCGTTGATCGTATATGTGACATAAGGGGTGTCGGCATACGCGGAGAACGACAGCGTTATACATATCACCACTGCTGTCAGCAGCGCCGCAGCAAGGTGTTTCAGCTTCTGCATAGTCTTTCCCCCAATTCTACTTGATGCCGGAGTTTGCCATTGTGTTCATTACCTTGTTCTGTAAGATTATAAACAGGATAAGGTTAGGCAGGAACATTATCAGTGAAGCCGCGGCCGCCATACCCTGTCCGGCAACGGTGTTGTTTGCGTTTACAAGTGTGTTCATGTAAAATGTCAGCGTCTTCATGCTGTCATCGCTGAAAAAGTAACTCGATGTCTCCATATTCGTCCAGACCTGCTGGAATACCAGTATCGCGGCAGTTGCAACGGCAGGTCTTATCATGGGCATGATGACCTTAAGATAGATGTCAAGGTCGGTCGCGCCGTCCATATACGCCGCTTCAAGCAGCGAATCCGGCACCTGCTCGACGAACTGCTTTACAAGGAACAGCGCCACAGGCATAGCTACAAGCGGAAGGATATGCGCGAGCAGATTGTCGATAAGTCCGAGCTTGCAGATAACAAGGTATCTCGGGATCAGTACAGCCGTGCTTACGAACATGATCGCGACCTGATTGATCTTAGCGAGCATATTGCGGCCCTTGAACTTTATCTTCGCAAGGGCGAATGCCGACATCGTTGTGAGGAGCAGAGCCAGACCCACCGTGACAACGGTGACGATAAGGCTGTTGAACAGATACCTGCTAAGAGGTATGCCGCTGCTCTCGGAGAATTTTATAAGCTTCTGGAAATTCTCAAAAGTGGGGTTCTTAACGAAGAATGTGGGCGGAAAAGCGAACAGCTCTTCCATCGGCTTGAAAGCGTGGTTTATGATAAAGATGATCGGCATACCCATAAAGATAACAAGCGGGAGTATGAGAAGAATTATTTTTAGCTGACCTATCTCAAAGCGTTTCGGATTGATCTTTCTGCCTTTCATTTTATCACCTTCCCTTCGGCCTGTACCTTGACGGGCTTTGACGCTTTTGCCTTTCCGTAAGGATCCTTTTCGGTGAGAAGTGCATTTGCGCCCTTGCTGAAAAGCTGGACTATGAGCAGCAGGACTACCGAAATTGCCGCCGCGTAGCCCATTTCATAGCGCAGGAAGCCATAGTCTTCTATGTGGTTTACGAGAAGCTGGGAGGCATAGCCCGGAGACGGGTTGCCCACAAGCATCGAGCTTATCATACCGTTCTGGAATGCGCCTACTATCGCCATTACCGCCGCGAAGAGCATCTGCGGCTTCATCTGCGGTATGGTTATGTAGATCATTTCCTGGAATCGGTTGGTTATGCCGTCGATAGATGCCGCCTCATAAAGCGACGCATCGGTGTTGAGAATACCGGCTATCATACTCAGGAAGCCTATACCCATTGATGACCACAGACCGATGATTATGACTATCGGAAGAAGGTATCTTGCGTCCGTAAGCCAGAGTATCGGTTCGGTGATGATCCCGAGCTCCATGAGCCAGCTGTTGAGAAGACCGGCCTGATCGCCGGAAAAGATGACTTTCCAGAGCACCGTCATAGCAACGCCCGTTGTCATACTCGGCGAGTAGAGGATAAGTGCAAAAACGGTCCGCACAGGCTTTGTGAGATTACACAAAGCCCATGCGAGAATGAAGGAAAGAATATAACCTCCGATACCTACAACAACAGCATAAATTATGGTATTGGGGAGGACATATTTCATAAACTCCGCATCGTTCGTGAGGATAGTTATATAGTTGAGAAATCCCACGAACTTCGGAAACTCGATAGCGTTGAAATTAGTAAACGAAAGAATTACTGCAAGAAATACCGGTACAAGTATGAATATAGAGAAGATAAGTGCGTATGGACCTATGAAGAGCCAGCCGCGCCAGTTGTTCTCACGGCGGGAGATCTTGTTTTTTCTGCGTTTCTTCGCGGGCTTTACTGCCGGCTGTGCGGCATTTGCCTGTGCTTCCATAAAACAAGCACCTCCTTGTTATCTTCCGAGTATCGGCATGATACTGTTTATATCGGGGATCCGGTATTCCTTGAGGGTGTTCCCCTCGCTGTCGATGTAGCCGAACTCTTCAAGCTTACGTTTCATTTCGCGGTCAATGACTTTTACAGCCTCGTCGATACGGGTCTGGGCACTCTTGCCGTCAACTACCACGGAGTTGAATGCGTTGCTGATCTCGCGCTCAAGCATATATGTTCCGGGTACGCGCGCTACATCTATTACATTCTTTGCAAATTCGAGTATTACTTTCTTGTGCGAGCTGTCTATCGGCAGACGTTCAAAGGCTTCCACGTTGGCTGTCGTCCACAGGTATTCGTCACCGTAGGTGATCTGCATGGTCTGACCGAATTCTGCCTGTACAGGCGTGGATGACCACCATTTGATGAACTCCCACGCTTTTGCTTCGCGTTCTTTGCTGCTTTTAAAGATCACTGTCGATTCGGCGCAGCCGCAGGTATTTCGTGCTATGCTGCCGTCGGGCTGTTCAAGTCCCGGGACGATAGCGATATCCCATGAGCCCGCGAGTTCGGGAGCCGCGTTGCTTATAAGGTTATATGTACCGTAGTCACAGATACCTATCGGTATGTCTCCGTTACGGAAATGCTGATAGAAGTTATCTATATCCACCGGCATATCATATACCGTGAACAGGTCGGTAAGTGTTGTGAAGCCCTTTACCGATGCTTCGCTGCCGAGTGTGGTGCCGTCCTGCGCAAGTCCCGAGTAAAGTGCTCCGCCGCTCTGTACGATAAGCGGTGTTGTGCCGTGGAAGTTGCGCATAGCTCTCATTCCCGCGGTCGGGTAGTAGAAGTTGAGTCCGCGCATCTGGAGCTCCGGCAGCATATCTATAACGTCCTGCATAGTGTCGGGAACACTTAGTCCGAGCTTTTCAAGAACGTCGGTTCGGTAAACGAGCACCCAGAAGTTCATGGTTTCGGGCATCGAATAAACCGACTCGCCGATAGTTCCCGTAAGGAAGAATCCCGGTTCATATGCCGAGGCGGTCTCCCTGAAATCGGGGTATTCCGCCATATCCGCCAGTGCTCCGCGTATCGCGAGCTCATAGGGAATGGTATAGTTTATTCCGGTCGCCACATCGGGGGCGTTGCCGGAGGAATTTGCAAGCACGAGCTTGTACTGGTCGGGCATTATACTTATGTCAACATCAATGCCGGACGAAGGTGTGAAGTATTCGTCGATCATCTTCTGCATTACCTGTACATACTGGCTCGAACGGTTCACCCACACCTGAACGTGATCGGGGTCTATGTTCGACGCAGAGTATGACTGATCGAAGAACGATGCTATGAAGCGCTCTATTGCCTTCCATATCACCTCAAAGAAGTTGGGCGGATCGGGAAGCTTTGCACCGTCCTGATAAAGCCATATACGGTCAATCGCGATCCCGTTCTTGAGCAGGTTGTCTATGGTGTTCGCGAGATACTGATTGACTGAGTTGGTGCTTGACGAAAGTTCGCCTATGCGGTAGGGTATCTCGTCGGGATTATCCGCCAGCGAACGGAGCTGATTGGCGGCAATAAGCATAGAGGACATCACCGCGACATTACTTCCGCCTGTGAAGTGCCGCGCGCTTGCTTCGAGCTGTGTAAGCTCATCTGCGTAGCCCCTTAATGTGGTGTCAAGGTTCGGTATATAGCGTGAAAGGGAAAGGTCTCTGTACTTGTCGGAGTTGGTTCCGGCGACCTTTGTTATCTCAAGCGCGAGGTCATTCACACCCGCCATGATCTCTTCGACAGACTCGATAATATAACATATCGGTTCAAGCGTTAATGTGTATGAGATCGTGTGTTCACCGGGTTCAAGATAAACCGAGAGCTTTCTTCCGTCGTGATCGGAAAGAGAATCTATCCTGTAGCTTGTTGAATACGCCATTTCACAGGCAGAAAACGCTGTATCCGGTACTTTGCCGTCAATACGCACGTCAACAAATACAGGGAAATCAGTCTTGTCGGACTGGCTGTAGTTCATTGCTATATAATAATATCCCGCGGTTTCTGCATTAAAGCTGTATGTAAGTGACTGACCCGCGGTATCGAACGAAGCAGGATCTATAGTGTTAAGCTCGGAATCGGTCACTTTGTAGGGCGAAACTCCGGCATCGGTATCCGCAACAGCGTGTATCGAGGATTCATTGGCGAAACTGTACTTCTCGCCCTCTATCGTTATAAGGGAGCTGCCGCTTGCAGGCTGGGTGTCCTTGAAATCGGGTATAGTCTCCGGAGCGGTAAAGGCGACTGCGCCGAGCAGGAAATTACCGCTTTTTACCTCGAAATAAAGGCAGTGCTCGCCCGCGGGAAGTTCAACGAGCAGGGGGGTGGAATGCCTTCCGCTGCTGTCGGTGAAGTACGCGCTTTCCCACTGCTTTGCCTTTTCCGGAACAGTCACGACCTCGTCGTTGTAGCGGTCGTAGGACTTTTCGGCTTTCGGAACCCACGTCGAGCGCAGCTTGACGTTCCTGCACTCATAGAACGGATAATTTCCCTCAGCGTCAAGCGCCATCGAGAACTCTATCGGAAGCACCGAATCGTCATAGGAAAGATAATCGAAACGAACGGCATACAGCCCTGTCGTCGGCACGGATACGGTAAGACTGCATTTGTCTCCCTCGTGAAAGTCGGCAACGCTGTCCGCGCCCTCATAGCCCATTGTGTCGCTGCTCCATGAGCCGGTATTGCCTTCGGAGAACGTGAAGACAAGGTCTTCGCCGGAATATTCGGGCGCGGTGTATCTTCCTGAGCGCACCTTTGAGTAATTATTGGAGATCCGTTCGCTGACGAACTGCTTGTCATACACGGACGAGGAGGCTGAAGCAGCCTGCGCCGCAGAGGCGGATACCGCGCTCATAGGTACAGCCGTATTTGTAAACGATAACAAAATCAGTGCAGCCAACGCCTTTGAAAGGCGCTTCATCGTTTTATTTCTGTCCATATAATCCTCCTCGGAGCAAGGATCTCAGTAGTAGAATTTTCTGTGTATAAGCATATACGCATAGACGAGCGAGCTTACCCCGCCGAGTATGCAGGCAAAAACGATAAGTTCCGTGATCGTGACTTTCCACACGTTCACAAGTATCATCGAAATAAGCATAAGCATAACGAACCAGTAGGCAAACAGGAACGCGCTTATGATAAGCCACCGCAGCGCAGTTTTTGCGGTATCGGCAGCTATCTGTTTCTTGGTCATTCCTTCGTAATAGGAATTTTTGCGCCGTCTGAAACCTTCTCTCGGAGGCTTTTTCTTATTCTGCATTTTCAAGGTATTTTACACCCCACACGCTCTCATCATATCCGACAGCGGAGAACGTCATGACCGGAGTTCCCGCTTCGTCGGGCATCTTGCAGAACACGCCGCTGTATGTCTTGTCATTCAGCGTAACTGTCATAAAGTATGTACCCTCGCGCATTTCCCAGGTTCCGGACTGTTTTTCGGTTCTTGCGGTACCGTCGTCATTCAGATAAAGTATCACAGGTTCCGCGACTTTGCCGTCGATCTTTGTTCCCTGATCTATAAAGTAATAGCGGCCTGCTGTCTCCTGCATGGTATAACCAGTTTCCGATGCTTTTTCGCCCTGTGTCTGGTAAGGCAGCATACACGGCCAGCCTTCACTGTTGACAAGGAACTGGTGAACACGCGGTGAGTGTCTTTCGCTTCCGTCGTCGAAGCGCGTATGATAGACTATATACTTTCTCCCGTCATCGTCTATAAGTGCCGAATTGTGACCGGTAGCCTTGTATGCTTTAGAAAGACTCGGAAGCATATAATTGCCGGAAAGTTTAAGTCCGAAATATGCGTGGTTAAGTCCCTTTACCGCGTTTTTCCCGTTCATATCCACATATTCTCCGTCGGGTCTGTCGCTGCGGTAAACGCGTATCTGGTATCCGCCGTCGCGGTTGAGTCCGCCGTAAGAAACGAACAGATAATAATATCCGCTCTCTTTATCATACAGTATATAAGGTCCTTCTATGGACATATGTCCGCCGCCGATAAGCCTTTTTCCGTAGTATGCATCGACGTTGTTTTCCTTGTCGGTCTTCGGGTGAATGACCTTTCCGGTCTTTTCGTCGAGTTCAAGCAGGAAGATGCCGCCGCTCCATGAACCGTAAACCATCCACATTCTTCCGTCTGCGTCATAGAACACCGCGGGGTCGATAGCGTTCGGGAAGTTCTCGAAATTATATTCTCTCCCCTTGAAATAGTTCTCGACAGCATGATCTTCATCGACATAGTCGAGCACATCGGTAGCTTTTATCGTTTCCTGGTCGTAGCCCGAGTAGATCAACGCGCCCTTCCATTCAAACGGACCTTCCGGACTGTCGGAGATGCCGTAGCAAAGGTTGGAAGCGTTCCACGTCGAGGTGGTGCAGTAGTACATAACATACTTGCCCATTGCTTTGTTGTATATTACGTCGGGAGCCCAGACGTGCTCGCCGCCCTGCTTCGCGTTGTCGGTAGGTATCAGGCTCTTAGGGCTTCCCGCGTAGGCGAAGGCTTCGTCATATACATCGTATATCTGTCCGTAAACCGTGTTGCTCGCCCGATAGCCGTCGGCGACGAACCTCCATGTCTTGAGGTCTTCGCAGGACGCGCAGGACATATGCGAGCCGTATATGTAATACTTCCCGTCGGCTTTAAGTATCGACGGATCGTGTACCGAAGCACCTGATGAAACATTGCCTTTCTTTATTCCGTCATAGCTTACCGAAAAATCGTAGTCTCTTTCCACTTCGGGTGCCTCCGTCTGTGCAAGGGTTTGTTCCTGCGGTGTTTGCGGAGTTTGTCCGCCGCAGCCGGAAATTGTCAGTACAACTGCCAGAGAAGCAGTGATCGATTTTAAGTTGTTTTTTCTCATTTTACTGCTCCTTCACCTGTAAGGTCGCGGCAATAATTACATTGTATAAACGCTGTATGTTAATTATATACCTATAATAGCCATTGTTTCAATGGACAATATTCTTACTTATATGGATAATCATCTCATCGAGCGTTAAGTTGTTAACAAAGAAAAGCACCGGAAATCTGTACGTACATTTTTGGCTTTGTACTTTACAGATTCCGGAGCCGGATATTTATACTATAGATAATCTCAATAATCAGTTTTGGCCGAAAGCCTGTATTCTTTCGGAGACATACCGCTGAAGGCATGGAAGCATCTGCTGAAATAAAGTCTGTCCTCAAAGCCTATCCGGCCGGCTATTTCACCGACGGGAAGGAGCGTAGATCGCAGAAGATAAGCGGCAACCTGCATTCTGTGGGCGTTGTGGTACTGCTGCATAGTGGTTCCGTAAGCTTGCTTGAATATAGCCGCCATGCGCTTATAGCTCAGGTAGAACTCCTTTTCAAGCTTCTCTGTGCTGAACGGTTCGGCATAGTGCTTTTCAAGCCATGAACGGATATTTCGGGTGATCGAGCAGTCGTTTTTATCCATATACTTCGCAAGAGCGATGTCCGCGAGAAAAGAGTAAAACATACTGTTTATCCTCATTCTTTTGAGCTCGTCTCCGATTCGGCAGTAGTCCACGAGTTCCGCAAATCTGCGCTCGATATACCCGCCTTTCAGACCTCCGAGCTTTTTGGGCAGTATCTCATAAGAACGCAGCGGCTTGTTCAGCACGAGCGGAGAAGAATCCGGCTCGAACCGCGGAGTGTCGTCGGTCGGTTCGTCGAGATAGAAATGCGCATAATACCACTTTGTGCCGCGTTGAGTCTCCTTGACACCGTAATGCCGTATGTGATGCTTCAGGAAGAGAAGCTCTCCCTCGTTTATGTCGTAATCCGTCCCGTCCTCTGAAACATACATCGTTCCCTCAACGACGTATATGAGGTCGTTGAATTCGAGGACTCTGTCAAGATGATAGAAAGGATCTATCGCTGCGAGATAGTCACAGGCACAGACTATCGGCTGAGATGTTGATGATAAAATTATTTCGTTCAAGATTATACTCCATATCCGCAAGAATATTGTCCATTGATTTTTGCTGTATGATACAATTATAATAAAACTACGCACAAATGTCAATACAAAAATGCAATTCTGGCAAAATATGTATTGTCGATCCGGACGAATTCTGGTAATGTCTGTTGCACTGAAAAACTGTTTTTTATATAGATAATAATCTCTGATACAGGCTGACAGACGGAAAGGCGGACACTTTTTATGAAAAAACAGCACCAGATAAAACAAGGAGCTTACAGATCGGATGGTTTTATTGCGAAATATCAGAAGCTTGTAAGCGGCACGGTCCTTCCGTATCAGTATGATGTGCTGAACGACAGGGCGGAGGGCGCGGAAAAAAGCCATGTCATACAAAACTTCATCAATGCAGGCAAAGCCGTGCGCGGCGAAGACGCAGGCGACGGTTTCTACGGAATGGTGTTCCAGGACAGCGACGCGGCAAAATGGATCGAGGCAGCGGCGTATTCTCTCGGCAATTTTTCTGACCCTGTGCTCGAAAAACAGGTCGATGACCTTATAGATATAATAGCCGAAGCGCAGGACGCCGACGGTTATCTCGACACATATTTTACCATAAAGGATAAGGACAAGCGCTGGACGAATCTTCTCGAAGCCCACGAGCTATACTGCGCAGGACACATGATAGAAGCCGCCTGCGCGTATTACGAATCCTGCGGAAAGCGGAAGCTGCTCGATGTGATGCAGAAAAACACCGATCTGCTGTACAAAGTGTTCATTGAGGAACATCACGGCGGATTCCCGGGACATCCGGAGATAGAGCTCGCTCTTATGAAGATGTATCGTATCACGGGAGCCGAAAAGTGCCTTTATCTCGCGGAATACTTTATAAATACACGCGGTACCGATACGGATTTCTACAAACGTGAATGCGAAGCGCGCAAATGGAAGGTCTGGGGGGCCGACCCGGGCAACGGCGAATATCAGCAGAGCAATATACCGCTTCGTAAAGCGGAGCGGGCGACAGGTCACGCGGTGCGCGCCGTATATCTCTATACCGGAATGGCGGATCTCGCAGCCGAGACCGGTGACAGTGAGCTTTTTGAAGCCTGCCGCCGCCTGTGGGACAGCATTACGAAAAAGCAGATGTACGTTACCGGCGGTATAGGCTCGACAGTTCACGGCGAAGCTTTCAGCACGGACTATGATCTCCCGCCCGATACGGCATACGCCGAGACCTGTGCTTCGATAGGTCTTATGTTCTTTGCCTCGCGTATGCTCGAAAACGAAGTCAGCGGCGAATATGCCGATATCATGGAACAGGCGTTCTACAACACTGTGCTTGCAGGTATGCAGCTCGACGGCAAACGGTTCTTTTATGTGAACCCTCTTGAAGTCGTTCCGGGAATATCGGGTGTTGCGCCTACACACAGACACGATCTTACGCAGCGCCCCGGCTGGTACGCCTGCGCCTGCTGCCCTCCCAATGTGGCGAGACTTATATCTTCTTTCGGAAAATACGCTTACGGCGAGAACGGCGATACTGTGTTCTGTCACCTGTTCGCAGCCGGTACGGCAGGTTTTGAGAACGGTATGAAGCTGGCCTGCGAATCCGAATATCCGTACGGTTTTACCGTAAAATATAAGATCTCGGGCAGCGGCAGACTTGCTGTAAGGATACCTCGCTGGAGTCCTGAATACACGCTTACGGTCAACGGAAAAAGCTTCGCCGGCGCTCCGGAAAACGGTTATGTATATATCCCCGTTTCCGGAGAAGCGGAGATAGTTCTTACTCTTGACGACAAGCCCCGTTTCATATATGCTTCACCAAAAGTGCCGAGACTCACGGGATACACAGCGATATGCAGAGGTCCGCTGGTATTCTGCTTCGAAGGTGCCGACAATGACGGAGATGTGCTTTCCCTTAAACTTGATACCGAGAGCGGCATTGCCGTTAAAGAAGAGCCTGAACTGCTCGGCGGCACGGTAAGGCTTGAGATACCCGCAGTGAGAGTATCGCAGGCCGAGGAACTGTATTCCTCAGCGAGCCCCGTGGAAACTCCCTGTACAGCGCACGCCGTACCATATTACACATGGGGCAACAGGGGAGAAAATCAGATGAGAGTATGGCTTCCCGTTAAGAAATAAGCATACAGACCGAACCTTTATTCAGGAGGAACACTATGAGAACACTAAATGCAGCTGTAAACACATTTGACAAAAGATCACACATAAACCGTGAAATATACGGACATTTTTCAGAGCATCTCGGAAGATGCATCTATGACGGCATCTTCGTCGGAGAAAACTCTCCGATCCAAAACACGAACGGAGTAAGAAACGA
Organism: uncultured Clostridia bacterium; assembly: GCA_947168885.1. GTDB lineage: Bacteria > Bacillota > Clostridia > Oscillospirales > Ruminococcaceae > Ruminiclostridium_E. The sequence goes on from CAMVNQ010000008.1 coordinate 126,422, forward strand.
TATCATCGAAGCATTCAGGCAGATAAAAATGCCGGTGCTGCGCTGGCCGGGCGGCTGTTTTGCGGACGAATACCACTGGCGCGACGGTATAGGTGAGAAAGCCGGACGCAAGAAAATGGTAAATACCCACTGGGGCGGAGTTACCGAGGACAACTCGTTCGGCACCAACGAGTTTTTCAATATGTGCGAGGTGATAGGGTGTGAACCGTATCTCTGCGGTAATGTTGGCAGCGGCACTGTGGAAGAGCTTGCCGACTGGATAGAGTACATAACCTTTGACGGCATATCACCCATGGCAGATCTGCGCCGTAAGAACGGCAGAGAAAAGCCGTGGAAACTGAAATACCTCGGTATAGGGAACGAAAACTGGGGATGCGGCGGAAATATGCGTCCCGAATATTATGCAGACCTCTACCGCAGATTCCAGACATACTGCCGCAATTTCAGCGGCAATGAGCTTTATAAGATAGCGGGCGGTCCGAACGTTGATGATTACCATTGGACAGACGTGCTTATGAGTATAATAAACGACTCGCACGCAAAAGCTATCTCGCTGCACTACTACACTATACCTTCGGGCGATTTCTGGAACAAGGGCAGTGCGACGAAGTTCAGCGACGAGGAATACTACAAGACCATAGCACAGGCTTTACGTATAGACAGACTCATCGAAAAGCACAGTGCGATAATGAAGAAATACAGCGACAACATGAAGCTTGTGGTAGATGAATGGGGCTGCTGGTTCAACGTCGAGGAAGGCACGAACCCCGGCTTCCTCTTCCAGCAGAACACAATGCGCGATGCTATAGTTGCGGCAGTCAGCCTCAATATTTTCAATCAGCGTTCGGATATAGTAAGCATGGCAAATCTCGCGCAGGCGGTAAATGTGCTTCAGTGCCTTGTTATGACCGAAGGTGACAAGCTTCTGAAAACTCCGACTTATCATGTGTTTGATATGTTCAGTACGCATCAGGACGCTGAGCTTCTCTACAGCTATACCGATAACACCGAGACAAACGGAATTCCCGCTGTTTCACAGTCCGTTTCCATGGACAAGGACGGTAAGATCACCATGACTTTTGCGAATGCGTCTCTTGGAGAAGATTTCGAGGTAGATTGCGCGATAGTCGGTACGGCTCCGAAGAAAGCTGAAGCGCGCATACTTACCGGTGATGTAAGAGCGTTCAACGATTTCACATCTCCCGAAAAGCTCGTTCCCACAGAACACAAAGCGGATATCACAGACAAAGGCGTTAAGTTCACTCTGCCGAAATGCTCCGTTGTAAGCATTTTGCTTTCGTAAAAACGGGGCAGGGCAGAAAAAGGCAGCCAATAACTGTCCGTCTCTTTCAACTCTGATATTCTTGCCGGTACAGGAGGTGACAAGCTGTGAACAACAAGAGAAACGGCAGTCTGACCGACAGGCTCTCGTTCTGTTTTGGTGCGCTTTTCGCCTTCCTTATGATCGCAATACCGCTTATCGCCGGTTTCTGTGTTTACGGCAAAAGCATCTCAGATTATACTGAACACAGCAAAGACGACCTTGAACATATCTCGTCGCTGCTTACGGACAACGTGTTCACAGGCGGTTGCGGTGAAGACTCCGCGGGTCTTGCGGAACGGATAAGAAGTGAATTCGGGCTGCTGTTCATAAGCAGCATCGTGACCGCGGAGAATAATTCAAAAATAATGTTTGTTTCGGAAGCGGTAAGTACTTCTGAAGACGCGGATATATACGCCGTTCCTTACGCTCCGTATTATAAGGACGTATCCCCGGAGATCACAAAGGTGCTTTCGGAAGCATGGGAAAACGGAACAGCGGTCAGTCTTCATGATATTTACGGCGGCAAATTCGGGAAAGCTCTTGTTTGCTATAAATCGTTCCGTGACGAGAACGGCGGAGCCGGTATAATGTGCGTGGGCTCTGATATTGCTCCGGCGGAACGGGATGCATTTTTTGACGCTCTCATGCTCGGGCTTATCCTTGAAGCGATCACGGCCGCTGCCGGCGTATTTGGCATGAGATTTATCGGCAGACATTGCATTATGCGGCTGAAGCGGTTATCGGACAGCATAGAAGAATATACCCGCATAAAAGACCCCGTTATTGCCGAACAGATAAGGCAGAGCGAGAAAGGCGGCGATGAGATAGCTGTACTTTCACAGCAGACCGCTTCAATGATATCGGAGCTGCAGAACCATATCGACAGGATAATGAAAATATCGGGCGAACTTCTGACCGCAAACGAACGAGTTGAGAAATTCAGCGAGCTTGCACGAAAGGATGCTCTTACGGGACTTGAGAACAAAATGGCTTATTATGAAGCCGTAAACAGGCTCGACAACCTCATAAAGAACGGTAAAGCGGAATTTGCATTTGTCGTGATAGACCTCAACTACCTTAAGCGCATCAATGACGAATGCGGGCATAATCACGGCGACGCCATGATAAAGAAGCTGGCTGAGCTCATAAAGGAATTCTTCCGCAACTGCGGCTCCTACCGTATAGGAGGGGACGAATTTGCCGTGATAATAGAAGGTCCTGAGTCCAAAAAGGCTCTGACGCTTGTTTCAAAATTCCGTGAGATGCTTGATGAAGGAGCTGTGGCCGGATATAAGAGATTCCCGTCCGCAGCGGTAGGCTGCGCCAATTACAGAGCCGGAACAGATACCGACACAAAAGATGTTTTTGACCGCGCAGACAATGAAATGTACGGCAGCAAGATACAAATGAAGGCTGTGCGAAAAGACTGACCGGGCCCGTTGTTTTCTTTGCTCCGGACCACAGCGTCACGGCCGGCCGCTGCAGATCGTATGATGCTGCCGCGTGTAGAATCAAAAGAGGAACTTGTATGGAAGATTACAAATATACGGCTATCATTGATTGGACTGTGAATTACATAAAAGACAATCATCTTAAGCCCGATGACAGATTTTTTACCGAAAACGAACTGTGTACAATGCATAATGTGAGCAGGCAGACAGTAAGACAGGCGTTGATGAAGCTTGAAAGCGACAACGTCATAAAACGTGTCCGAGGAAGCGGTACATTTGTAAGCGGCGGTATTCGTATCGCGCCTTCTGTTACGGGAACTGTCGGAGTGGTTTCAACTTATTTCAGCGACTATATCTTTCCGCACATCATCACCGGAGCACAGAGAGTCCTGGATAAAGCCGGCTGCCCTGTACAGATCGCGATAACGCATAACCTCGGCGCGGAAGAGGCACAGGCACTCAGAAATATGCTGGCGTGCGGTGTCCGCGGGCTTATAGTCGAGCCCTCGGGAAGCGCTCTTCCGAACATGAATACAAAGCTTTACGAGCTTATACGGCAAAGCGGTATCCCGCTTGTTTTCTTCAATGCAAAATACGAGTGGTCGGCTGCCCCGTGTGTGGCAATGGACGATATTGCAGCCGGAAAAATAGTTACTGACTATCTTTTCGACTGTGGGCATAAAAAGATCGCCGGACTCTTCGTTTTCGACAATATACAGGGTCATAAACGTTACAGCGGCTTTATGGAGAGCTGTATCTCGCACGGTGAGACGGATGCGGAAAAGAATGTACTCTGGTATGCGGCGGGCAACCGCTCGAAGATATTTTCGTATGAAAAAAAGCACATTCTCAATATGCTCGAAAACTCAACGGCGGTCGTGTGCTATAACGATCTGCTTGCGCTTGAGCTCCTGAAATTCTGCCGCAAAAACGGGATACGTGTCCCCGAAGATATTTCCGTCGTAGGCATAGACGACTCGAAATATGCGGCTTTATGCGATGTGCCGCTTACGACGGTCCATCACCCGCACAGTATTCTCGGCGAGGCTGCCGCAGAAACATTGCTTCATATTATGGAAAAGCCCGATCTTGAACTGCAGGATATACTTTTCACCCCGGAACTTGTTGTGAGGGACTCGGTGAAAATGCTGAACGTATGATATATATACAGAACGCCCGTACGCGGTATTATCCGCGTACGGGCACCTTTTTATCCCCTGTGTATTCTCAGTACCGTCACCGAAAGCGGTGAAACGGTGTAATTGAATTTGTCCGATACACCTTCGACAGATGATGTTTTCAGCGTTAAGACCTCCGGCTTGCCGAGCTTGTTGTCCGCCGTAATGCTGTCTGCCGCAGCGATCTCAACATCTGCCGCTCCGGTGAGCTTGCCCGCGTTCTGAATATCTATCGCAAAAGTTTTTTCAGCGTCCTTTTCGTTCACGAGCTTTACGATAATATCTCCCGTGTCGTCTGTGCTTACGACCTGATACACTTCGGATTCTGTTGTTTCCGGAATGTCATAGTCTATCATCAGCCTGTCGTCCATATAGCACTTCACATTGCTTCCCGAAACGACTATTTTCAGGGAATAGGCAGTGCCTGTCTTTACCGCGCACTGCTTTACCGTTCCGCTTACCTGATCTGACTTCACGCCGTCCTTGACCCTTTGCAGGCAGGACACGGTGTTGTTCCAGCCGCCGATGTTCCAGAACCAGTTGTTGGTCTTATCTCCGACCGCGAACGGTATAAGGAAGCCTTCCGAGCCGGAAGTCTTTGTCGCTTCGAGGGTATAGGTGTAGTTCGTACGGCTCCCGGTCCCGAAATAGACGGCTGAGCCTGTTGTGGCGTAAAGGTTGGTGTTCGTGGTAATTGCGGACTGTTCAAGAACGCCGTTCTTTACAGCCCAGCTGCCATCCGAGACTTTCTGCCGGTTTATGTTGTTGTCTGCGGAAAAATCGTCCTCTGCGACAACTTCGCCTGTGTCGTTGTCAACTATCTTCACATTGTCGAATACTGCGGCGGTATTCCATGTTCCGACACCGACTTTTCCCGCAAATGTGTCAGACTCCGTTATCTTCGCGCCCTCGGTCTCTGATTCCAGAAGCGCACTTCCGGCATTGCGCGAGAATATCTGCTGTATGTAGTAGTTTACAGAGCAGGTGACGGTGCTGTTATTGAACCAGATAAGATCGGGTGCCCAATGCGTTGCGGTAAGATTGCCGAAGAGCGGCGCGTAAGCTGCCAGCTTCACGATGTCGCCGTTGCGTTCAAGTCCTGTCATATACGCAGCTTCGGCAAGCGCAGCTTTCATATTGTTGGACTGCGCCGCGTATTCGCCGAGAAATACGGGGATACCGCCGCCGTAGAGCGATGTTGTCATTCTGTCCGTTTCACGGCTGTAGTTCGTCTCGTCGTAATAATCGGTATGTCCGAGGAACCATTCGGGCGCATTGTAATAATGATGATCTATAAGTCCCGCAAAATCGGTGATCTCCTTGTATTTCCCGTCGTCGAGCTGCTCTTTGGCGTATTTGTAAGCGTCGATATACATTCCGTGCCCGCTGTCGCCGTCGTCAGGACCGGCGGTGTATATAAGCTCGATGTCGCCATACATTTCGGGGTCAGACTTTCCGGCCTCGATAAATGCATCGGCAAAAGCGGTGTATTTTTCAAAGAAATCATAGCCCCAGTTCTCGTTTCCGATACCGATGTATTTCAGCCGGAAAGGCTCGGGGTGTCCCATTGTTATGCGCACCGTGCCCCATTTTGTCGAGCTGTCGCCGCGGCAGAACTCCACAAGGTCGAGTGCGTCCTGGATATAGCCGCGGAACTCGTCGCTGTCGATATCCGGTTCGCGTCCGTGACCTTGCGCCATGCAATGCATACCTGCGTTGAGGACGGGGACAGGCAGTGCGCCCAGATCTTCCGCAAGCAGGAAATATTCGTAAAATCCCAGCCCATAGCTCATGTATGAGGGGTTCGGATCGTTTGATGCGCGCTCGTCCGTCCAGATATTCTGACCCTGTTTCCTTGCCGCAATATCACCGTATGTGCCGCCGAAGTCAAGCGGTTCGCCGTTTCTTCCGACACCTATCGAATCCTTCCAGTCGTAAGCGAGCTCAAGTGTATTTCCTTCCGTCACACACCCGCCCGGGAAGCGCAGGAATGTCGGCTCAAGGGCTTCGAGCTTCTCCGCAAGGTCTTTGCGAAGTCCGTTCTGCCTGCCTTTGTATGTGTCCTGCGGGAACATCGAAACAAAGTCGATATCCGCAGAGCCGTTGTCTATCAGCACTTGCAGTTTTACGTTCCTGTTGGCGGTCACGGGGGAAGTGAGCGTCACATTGTATTTTTGCCATTCATCGGTGACAGACGGAACAGTTTCTTCGGCAACGATCTCTCCGTCCACAGTGAGCGCAAAATATACCGCTCCGTTGTAACCGTCAGCTCCGCGGATATATGCGGAAATATCATACGCCGCGTTCTCTGTGACCGCCATTCCGTCAAGAAAACCTTTGTTTGCGATGCCCGCAAGTTCGCCGGATGTGTTTGAGAGCGTCATATAATTCGGATTGTTCTCGTTGAGCGGCTGATAACTGCCGACTGGAATTCCGTCGCCTGTTACGACATTCGCGCTTATCTCGCCGATGTCCGACCAAGCGTGACGTTCGTTGTCCCTTGCGAGTTTCGTGAATTCAAACGAGCGGTTGCATACCATTTCGGCGTAAAGCCCGCCGTCTGCCGCAAAATTTATATCCTCGATAAAAATCCCGAAAAGCGTATCGCTGATGTCATGCACCGGTGCTTCGGCATTGATCGTCAGCGCGTAATTTGCGTTTACGGTGTCGTAATCGGATACATTCCCCGGTGTACCGTAAACGCCGGAATGATCGCCTTCCGAAAGCACTCTGAAGGATTGTACCGGAGCTTCGGAAGTCGTTGCCTGTGCCGTATCGTCAGCCGCTGTTGTCTGTGGTTCGGCGGAACCGCCTGTGTTCTGTGTGTTTTGTGGCGTGCTGCAGCCCGCAAGACTTGCGGTCAGAACGGCAGAGATAACAATACTCAAAACTTTCTTTTTCATAAATGCCTGCTTTCTCAGAAATTTTCTTTACACTGGTCAGAAGTGTAAAGGCAATACCGCACAAATAGACGCACGCTCTTTGTGCGGTATTGCCTAAAACCGGTCTGTCTCCTCAACTGTCTCATCTGTCATATATGAATGTCCCCGTCCGGGATCTCTGAAATATCCCGCGCCATGCTTTTTTAGCGCAGTTCCCGGTACTTGATCTGCTGTAAAACACGCAGAAGGCACGTTTTGCAGCGATCCCGAATCCTGTAAAAAGGATTTGGGAAAACAACTGCCAGCCGGCAGTCGTTGAGGACATATTTATTATAACACATTTCTGTCCGTTTGGCTACATATAATGCGGATTTTTTGGTGAGAAGAGGTCGTCATTATAATATCGGCGTGTCAGAAAGCACGTGAAGATGCTCAGTCGGAGCCGTTTCTGTTCTGTCTGCGGCACGTTCGCGGCTCTACTTTTCGTGATTCGGAACACTGATGTCTCAGATACCGGAAATGTGCTGTCGCGCCACCCATTGACACATACTGTTTTATCGGGTATAATGATTCCTTGGGGTGATCTTATGAACATAAATCTTGATCTGTTCCTGACTTTCATGAAGATCGGGGCATTTACCTTCGGCGGCGGTTATGCGATGATACCGCTGATACAGCGTGAGGTCTGCGACAATAAAAGATGGCTGAATGAAGACGATATACTGGAGGTCGTTGCGATATCTGAGTCCACACCGGGTCCGGTGGCGATCAATGCCGCTACCTTTGTGGGCAGACGCACTTCCGGAACGTTCGGCGCGGTGTGTGCTACGCTCGGTGTTGTACTGCCGTCATTCATTATCATTTCGGCTATTTCCTTTGTCCTGAAAGCTTTTCAGGAGTCAAAAGCTGTGCAGTATGCCTTTATGGGTATACGTGCAGGCGTTCTCGCATTGATACTCAAAGCAGTATATACCATGTTCATGGCCACGAAAAAACACGCTGTTTCCTATGTTATCATGGCAGCCGCGTTGGTGCTGACAGCTTTTCTGAAAATAGATGCGGTGTTCGTGATCATTGGCTGTGCAATATTCGGGCTTATATGGTCGCTGATATTCAGAAGGGAGAAGAGAGATGATATGGATTGATCTGTTTCTGACCTTCCTGAAGATAGGGGCGTTTACCTTCGGCGGAGGTTATGCAATGCTCCCGTTGATACAGAGCGAAGTCGAGCGCCATGGCTGGCTTACGCAGGCTGAGCTGGTTGATTTCATGGCTGTAAGCGAAAGCACACCCGGACCGCTGGCAATCAATATGGCGACCTTCATAGGTATCAGAACCGGCGGCATTTTCGGGGCTGTTTGCGCAACACTCGGAGTAGTCCTGCCGTCTTTTGTCATAATTCTTATTGTAGCGAAGTTCTATGAGAAGTTCCGCAAGAGCCGTGCTGTTGACGGAGTGATGTACGGTCTTCGTCCTGCGGTGATCGGTCTGATCGGTGCAGCGTTCCTGTCTGTCGGAATGACGGTATTCTTCCCAGGCGGATTTCAGACCTCTGCTTTCGGCACGGCTTCGATATGGGTATCGGTTGGAATATTTGCACTCGGAGCTGTACTTGCCTTCAAAAAGCTGCACCCTATAGCGATCATAGGCATTTCAGCCGTTATCGGCATTATTGCAGGGTATGCGCTTGGATTGTAGGGATATAAGGAACTGTCTGTTTTCGCCGCGATAGTTTACGGTTTACTGTGATCTTTTTATCAGTATTTGCAGAAATTAGGCATATATGATATTGCAAACTGTGTGTTTGACTTTCTGCGCAAGTCATTATTTAATTTGTCGGTTACAGCCGAAAGAGGAGGAACAAAATATGCGCACGATACCCGATGAACTTAAAATATATGAGCTTTCAAAGCTCTGGAAGGAAGCTGAATACAATTTTGCGTTCTGGGACAAGGTGAATATCGACTGGGACGGGGAATATAAAAAAGCACTCCCGCGAGTGCTTGCAGCAAAGGATGCTTATGAGTATTACCGTGAACTGAGGAAGTTTGCCGCCCTGCTTTGCGATGGGCATACAGATGTGTCTTTCCCGGAGTATGTGTGGCAGGACGCACAGTATTTTTCGGCTTTCCCGGTATATTTATTCAGGTTTGAAAAAGAAATTGCGGTAATATGCGTTTCGGAAGAATATAAGGACAGGATACCGCTTTACAGCATACTCAAAAAGATAGACGGCACAGATGCCGCAGAATATGTCCGCGAGAACTGCTATCCCTATATCTGGCACGCCAATGAAGCCGCCTGCGGGAGAAATGCAATGACCGAACTGATGTACGGAAGAGCCGGAAGCAGCGCTTTGTTCACCTTTGAGAAGGACGGAAGAGAATCTGATATCACGCTCACAAGAGAGGATGCCACCAGGATCAGATGGTACGCCGAAACTCCCGCCGCGGCAGAGACCGGCAGCCGGCTTATAGAAAGCGGCGATTCCTACAAGATAGAAATGACCGGAGACGGCATCGCGGTTCTGAAGTTCTTTTCCTTTGCCGACAATTCGATGCCGGATATAGTTTACGAACATTTTGACGAGCTTGCCGAAGCTAAGGCATACATAATTGATGTGCGTGGCAACACAGGCGGCAACAGCTTCAACGGACATCAGATCGCAGCAATGTTCATTGACGGCGATTTTCAGAATTTCAGCGGCGAGATGCAAACGTATCAGCCTACATACAAGGCGTGGGGTATGTTCAGAGATGATCTGAAAAATATATCCCCGTCCGAACTTGAAGAAAGATACACGGACGAGGAAAGTATCAGGGATTACAAAATGAGCCGGCATATTTATTTCGAGAGCGTGACCGAAAAAACCGAGAACCATGCCCCGGGGAAGCTGAACGGGCCGATAGCCGTGCTTATGAACGAGTACACCTTCTCGGCGGGCGAGGATTTTGTAGATGCGATGAAAGCAAACACCGACGCGGTGTTTATCGGCAGTAACACCGCGGGCTCTTCGGGACAGCCGCTGTGCATTCCTCTTGAAAGCGGCGGCTGCTTCCGTATATGCACAATGAGGTGCATCGCTCAGAACGGTGAGGATATCTACAATAAGGGATTCGCACCCGATATAAGGGTGGAACGCAGTCTTCCGGATCATATCGAAGGACGTGACCCGGCTATGGAGAAAGCCCTTGCGGTATTGAAGGAAAAAGCGGGACTGAATTAAAGGAGACGATAAAATGTGCCTGATATGCGACAGGATAAAAATGATAAAGGACGGAACAAATCCCTGGTTCGTCAAGGAACTTGATACCGGATATGTTGTGTTAGGCGATCATCAGCATTTTCATGGCTACACGCTGTTTCTATACAAGCACCACGGAGACAAGTCCGAGCTGTTCCACCTTGACCCGACAGAGCGGGCGAGATTTCTTGAAGAAATGACGATAGTTGCCGAGGCTGTGTCAAAGGCATTCGGCGCGGAGAAGATTAATTACGAGCTTCTCGGAATGGGTGATGCACACCTGCACTGGCATTTGTTCCCGAGGGTGAGCGGTGATATTGAGAATTACGGTAATAACGGCAGAGGTCCCGTCTGGTGGTATCCTATGGAAAAGATGTATTCCGATGATAACAGACCCGGCGAAGGACAGCTTACAGATATGAAATGCAGGCTGCTTGCGGAGTTGGAGAAGCCTTATTTTTCGGGAGCATGACCGAAAAACCGAGAACCACGTCCCGGGAAAGCCGGACGGATCGGTTGCTGTGCTTATGAACGAATATACCTTCTCGGCCGGCGAGGAGCATTTCATATCGCATTCCTCTATGTCGCAGCAGATAAAGGCGCTTGAAGATGATTGGCTTTCTTTGAAACACGCTTACAGCAGACATCAGATAAAACAAACACGCTCTCCGACAGATCAATGCTGGAGAGCGTGTTCTCAGTCAATGTTGTTTTGGAAGTATGACATCACATCAGCCCGTCTATGTACTCAACAAGCTTCTTTCTGTCGTAAAAGCTCTCTTTCTTGCTCAGAGCATAGTCAACAGCAGCTCCTTCATCTACATCATAGAAAGAACCGTTCTTAAGGAAGCTGATACGATTGGAACTGGATGTTCTGAAGAGCGTACCCGTAGCCGTGCAGAGAGAAAGTACCGCACACGCACCGCCGCCGCTTGTCTGACCGATAAGGAACGCGTTGGAACTCTGCTTCAGTACGCTCGGAACAAGGTTGCCGCAGGAGAAGCTTGCGTCGGAGGTAAGGCAGTAAATGTTGAGGCCCTTGCCTGCGAGATGATCCTTGCTGTTGAACTTCTTGTCGAAGTTCGTGTCGGCATAGTATCTTGTAGTTACAAGAGCGCCTGTAAGTGTGTCCTCAAGGCTAATGTCCGCTTTTCCGAGGAGTGCGGCAACAGTATAGCACGCTGTGTCAATAGCTCCGCCGCCGTTGCACGAGAGGTCAAGAACAACATTCTTGACGGGGCTTCCCTTTCTGAGTATCTGCTGAACAGAGTAAGCCATGATACCGATAGTATCGTTAGGATTGTTCTCGGGAGCTGTCTGATAATAATCAAGTCCGGAAGCAAGACCGGCAATAGAGAACTGGTCGAATGTGATGAAAGCGGTGTCACCGACTTCTTCATATCCGGGAACTCCGTCGGGATAGAACTTTGCTCTTGCAGCAAGGAACTCATTTAAGTTATCGTTTGATGTATCAAAGCTAAGACCGTTGCCGTACTTTTTCCTTAACTTTGCTGTAAGCTCTGAATCGGAAGCATAGCTGGGCATAGCGTATGACGAATGCTGATCGTCAAGGTAGTTGCTTATAAGTTTGAAGACCGCTCTATCCATCTTTTCGGGGTCGCGGGAAAGAAGATCGGCTGCAAGTCCTGTTTCGAGGAAAAGCTCATTGAAACTTGAAATGTTGTGACGTTCTTTCAGACCGTAGAAATGGTCGAGCGCAAAGCAAAGCTCATTGTAGTTGTAAAGTGTAAGCGCTTTACTGAACTTCTTGGGCTTGTTCTTGTAGTACAGCTTACCGAGGGGAGTAAGTTCTCCGTTTGCTCTCAGAGAGGATCCATCCGCAGCCGTAATGAACACCGACTTTCCGTTGTAAAGCATACTCCTCATCACATTTTTGAGGAATATATCGTTAAGGGTCTGTATGGGGAGATAGTAACCGTTGTCATCATTTACAAGGTCGATATCATACGCGTCAAGATCCAATGTTATGTATTTGCCGTAACGCTCGTTTGAAGCTTTGAGGTTGGTTTTAAGGTAGAGGTCTTTACCGTTTTCGTCCTTTAAGATCAGATTGTGACCGTCAACGAGTGTCTGATCGGTTTTGAGCTTGATGAATGCGTTATAATCAGAGAAGTAAATGCTGTTTTTGGTAAAATCTATCGAGCATAAATGGCCGTTCTCTCTTGTGAGAGTTACTGTATCGCCATTGGTAGCAACATCGAACTTACAATCCGGATTGCCGTTTGCGACATAGTACTGAGCCATAACGCCTATAAAATCACTGATCTCAAGATAAGGAACATCGGTGCCGTTCGCGAAATAGATCGGAGACTTGATTTTAGTCTCCTTACTCTCGATATACCAGTTTACATTCTTTGAGGTCACCTTATCGGCCTTGGATGCCGTCGTGCTTACAGTGGTGGTCGTGTCCGCATACGCCGTAACATTGAGAGCGGTCGCTGCGGTCGTGAGCAGCATCGCACAGATAAGTGCCGCGCTTACGCTTTTCTTAAGTATCTTGTTCATAGTTCTTCCTTCCCGAGGTTTTCCGCCTCATTTAATGGATTCGGAGATATGACCTGTCATGATCTCTACGCCTTATATATTACCATAATCGGGTATATAAGTCAATACGTTCGGTACAATTTGAGCCGTTCTATGCATTTTGTACGCATGGCTGGAAATAATGCTCCGTATCGGGCTATGCTCTTCCGGACGGCTTTTATTATGGACTCACCCGGCATATCTACAACAGACGTGCATGATTCGGCGCACCTATACCAAAGCGCTTGAATGTTTGCGGAGAATATGTTATAATTGATGACAGATAAAGATCCGAAAAACGGTATGGTATCAGGTTCGCCTCTCTATGCAGAAACGGACGAGGAGATATTTCCGGAAAGCGGTTCATAAAAGCATTTTATCGTCACAGGCAGCAGAAAAGGAATAAAACACCTGATCTGAATCAGAATTTTCACGCCATTAAGCAGCATATCCGATGAGTATTTTGTTCAACAATGAGGTGACTCCATGCCCTTTAAGATAATACGCAACGACATAACAAAATTCAAGGCCGATGCGATAGTGAATACAGCTAACCCCGAACCTGTTATAGGCGGCGGAACTGACTCGGCAATATACAAAGCTGCCGGCTCGGACGAACTTCTCGCAGAGCGTAAAAAGATCGGCAATATTGCTCGCGGGCAGGCTGCGGTGACACCCGCGTTTGCTCTGCCGGCAAAATATATCATTCACACTGTCGGTCCCGCGTGGATAGACGGCGATCACGGAGAACGCGACATATTGCGCTCTTGCTATGAAACATCGCTTGAGCTTGCGTCGGAGCTGAACGCGGAAAGTATCGCATTCCCGCTTATTGCGACCGGAGTTTACGGTTTTCCGAAGGACGAGGCGCTTCAGATCGCGCTTTCGGCAATACAGAAATTCCTGCTGACGCATGAGATGACAGTTACGATCGTGGTGTTCGACAAGGGCTCGTTCGAGTTGTCGGGAAAGCTGTTCGCCGGGATAGACGAGTACATCGACGAGCATTACGCCGCTGACACTGCCGATACAGAGTATCGGTTTCCCGGAATGAACAGCCGAAGCTATTATGAGCGCGAACGTTCGCATTTACCGAGGCAGCAGCAGAAAGATACAAGTCTTGATGAAGCGCTGAAAAATCCCGGCGAGAGTTTTTCGGATATGCTGATCAGATTGATAGCCGAGCGCGGACTGACAGAACCGGAAGTCTATCACAAAGCTTTTATAGACCGTAAGTTGTTCTCTGCGATACGCTGTAAACCCGGCTACAAGCCGAAGAAGCAGACAGCGCTTGCGCTTGCGGTCGCCTTAGAGCTTGATATGCCGACAACGCGAATCCTGCTTGCAAAAGCCGGATATGCTTTTTCGGATTCCGACAAAACCGATCTTGTTGTTGAATATTTTATTAAACACATGCATTACAATATTATTGATATAAACCTTGCGCTTTACAATCACGGACTTCCGGAACTGTAAAAATGTCGTTTCCGAAACGACCCGTTTAATATTTTTCTGTGCTATAATGTGCCTGTAAGAACAAACAAACCGACTGCGAAAGGAGCAGATTTATGTACGGAGCAATTTTAGGTGATATGATAGGCGCGCCCTATGAATTCGACAGGAGCCCTAAAACAAAGGAGTTCCCGCTTTTCAGCAGGAGTTCGCACTTCACGGATGACAGCGTTATGACTGTTGCGGTAGCAGAGGCTCTGCTTGACAGCAGGGGTAGATCCGACGACGAGATCAGAGCCGCACTTGTGACATCAATGCAGAAGTGGGGCAGAAAGTACCCGAACGCAGGCTACGGTGCCCGATTCTTCGGCTGGCTCGGTGCACGTGACCCGAAGCCTTATGGAAGTTACGGCAACGGCTCTGCTATGCGAGTATCGTCGGCAGGCTGGCTGTCCGATACTCTGGAGGAGACCCGTCATATCGCCCGCCTCACAGCGGAAGTCACCCACAACCACACCGAGGGGATAAAGGGCGCGGAAGCAGCTGCCAGCGCGATATTCATGGCACGTACCGGCAGCACAAAGAACGAGATTCGCGAGTACATCATTAACGAATTCGGCTACGATCTTTCCCGTACCTGCGACGAGATCCGCCCGGATTACCACCATGTCGAAAGCTGTCAGCAGACCGTTCCCGAAGCGATAACGGCGTTTCTCGAAGGCGAGGATTTTGAAGATGTTATCAGAACTGCCGTATCTCTCGGCGGTGACTGCGATACGCTGACCTGCATCGCGGGCAGTATTGCGGAAGCGTATTATGGAATTCCGGATGAGTTCAAGGAAGAATGCAGGAAACGCCTGCCGGATGATATGCTTGAAATACTTGACAGATTTGAAAGCTGCGTTGACAGACCGATGCACTCCGGTTTTGATTGTCCGGCTTATGGAACAATTCTTCCGGATGATGTTGTTGTTAAATATAATGAAGACGGGAAATTGACTTTCATTTTCCCTGAAAAAGAACAGCAAGAATAAATGTAAAGGAATAATTTCAGAACGAATATCTGCGAAGCAGGATCAGTTTGCATCGGATATGATAACATAGATAATATATCCGATGAGGACCTCTTCTTTTACATCGAAGCAATTCACTGTCTCAAGCTGCGGAACGTTTGCAGGAAATGCTGTCATAGCAATTTTCATATATGATTCATCAATGCCCGCAATCGTGAAAATGTGTGTGGCAGCCCTTATTTATCGGCGGGAACAGCAATGCTGACTGCTTGTACTTTTACGCGGATGTCTGCGTGTGAGTGGCTTCCGCCGAACTCGCCGTCAAGAGTCCACTCAATGTCCCGGTCGGTATCTACGGTAAAGGATGCGGACTTCGAGTAAATTATGCCCGGAATGTCAAGGTTTCCTGTAATAAGCGCGTTCCTGATGCTGTCAAGCTCTATCAGAGACTTAGGTGCTTTAATGAACACACCCTCAATAAGTCCGTCGTCCATTTTGGCGCCGTGTGGAATGATCCCTTTGAGCGTCCCCACCGAAAGCGTATTGCAGGCCATTCCATAAATAAAATCGTCCTCAAACACTTTGCCGTCAAATCCGATCCTGGCATGGACCGTTGATTCGCGGAAAGCTTTCGGGTCAAGGTTTTTCAGTACTTCAATAAAATACGCCGCTGAACCGAGAGCATTTTTCATCTTCTGATCGGTGGCATAGCTTACCTTTGTAAACATACCGAAAGCCGCAACATAAGAGAATACGGTGCCGTTGAACGAACCCGTATCAATCTCCCTGAAATTGCCGTCAACGATTATTTCCGCAGCCTCCTCCGGTATTTTGGGTATTCCGAGAGATGACGCGAAATCATTTACTGTTCCTGCCGGAATATAACCGCAGGGCATTTTTATCCCCGCTTCGTTAAGCCCGCAGAACATTTCGTGAAGCATACCGTCGCCGCCGCTTGCAACGACAGTATCATATTCGGCAGCGTGGTCACGGATATAATTCTGTCCGTCCCGCTGCTCACTGGTAGGGTGAACAGTGACGTCATATCCTCCGCTCGTCAATCGACAGATTATCGGCGACAGCGACTGACCGATGACTCCTTTTCCCGAATGAGGGTTATATACAAAAAGCAGTTTTTTCAAGTCTGTTCCTCCTTTATGGCACTTTTTATGTGATCTGATGTTTCAGTGCTCCGTACAGCCCGTTTCTGAACTTTCGGTAATGTATTGAAAAATCCTCTGAATCTTGTGCATATATTTTTCAGCTTTATGCTTATTGCCGATCATGCAATGTAATAATTATATCACCCCCAATTAATACTTGTCAAGCATTTTGTCCGCCAGCAACTTCGGTTATAATGTCGCATTTTGTTTAGCTCTGCTTCTGACAGATAAGTAACCATTTTTCTGTAACAGTTACCTAAGTAACCGGATTATTGAATCTGCCCGTTGAATTTCCGGAAGATATCTGCTAAAATAGAATTAACGGAACGAGAGTTACCTAAAGTCGGCTGATCTTTCGGGAAAGGCGATATATCCGCTGTGCACCAACGAGGGCAGCGAAGTAAAAACGCAAAGCCGCAGATCGAGAAGTGGCTGAAAAAACGCATCGCAAAGTACGGCACAGTGATCGAGAGCTGGTATCCCATCGGGCACGGTGACAAGGGCCTTATCAATGAGAGCGTGTTCACGAAACTGGCTCAGAAATACGGCAAGGCCAACGTGCAGATAATCTTACGCTGGCACATCCAGGAAGGAACTATCGTATTCCCGAGAACGACCAATCCTCAGCACATGAAGGAGAATTTCGAGATATTCGACTTTGCGCTGACAGCCGAAGAAATGGCTGAGATCAGAGCGCTGGACTGCGGCAAGCGTTTCTTCAATATGACGCTTGAACAGCAGGAAGCAAACCTCGGAGCGTGGCATCCTGCGGATTAAGGCTTGAAAGGAATGGCACTCTATGGTATAATGTAACCACAGTTGCTTTGCTATAGAATATCAGGAGGGCTATTATGATACTTACAGGCAGCGAAGATCTCAGAGTACGCAGGACGATAGATTCGATCAAGAGCGTGTTTGAGCAGATGATATGCGAAACGGATTACAGCAGGATAAGGGTCACGGAGCTTTGCTGCCGCGCAATGATAAACAAAAAGACATTCTACGTCTACTATCCCACTCTTGACGATCTGCTTGCCGAGATTCAGTCGGAGTATTCTGCGGAATATATCGAGCGTATCAAGGACTACAAGCTGCCTGATGAGCTTGACAAGGTGAACCGTAAGTTTTTCCTTTTTTCGGAAGAAAAGGGGCTTGCTTATGAGAAGATCACCTGTGCAGGCAATGAGTCCTATCACTACATCCGCAGCGGTATGATAAAAAAGGTCAACGCCGCAGGCTGGAGCCGTTCAAAGAAATACGGCGCACTTCCCGAATATCAGCAGACCATGCTGATGAACTTCGTCAATAATTCCGTTCTCGGAATTTACAGGCAGTGGATAGAGGAAGGCAAGCAGCAGTCGGTCGAGGAGATCATTGAGATCACAAACAGGCTTGTGCTCGGCGGTGTGAAAGGCTTTTTCAGATAATGATTCCGGCGAAACCGGGACCTTGTGTTCACGGTCGGTGACTGTGTGTGCAGAATTGAATGAAAGGACAGTACAGTATCATGCTGTGCTGTTCTTGCTTTATTTCCCGAAAATATACTAACGACAGCGTCGATACATATCTCTGTTGTTTTTCGTACTGTCCTTCGTACAATTTACTGCGGTTGTAACGTGAATTTGTAATTGACTTTGAATAACACTTATGATATAATTAAATTTGAAAAACCGGATAAAAGCAGGCACCGGACTGCTTACTCTGAGCTTGACGGCGAAGGGTCAGAATGCATATACGGCAGAGAGAATCTCAATTTGAAAGACATACATAAAAGCTCAACGGTTTTCCCCTCCGTGCTGCATATCTTATCCCGGCTCCCGGCAGCAAACTTATCACAGCTTTACGCAGAAGTACCGATTTTGTGCTGCACGCCGGTTAAGACAGAAATATTCGGAATATTAAGAGGAGTATTGTTTGATGGAAGCGATACATAATTATTTAGCTGAAGAAAAAATGATATCGAAGGGATATATAAGATATGCTATCCCCACTACCATAGCATTGATATTCAGCCAGATAGCACCGCTCGTAGACTCATACTGTATATCTGTAGTCTGGGGCGAAACTGCTCTTTCTGCTATGAGTACAGTAAATCCCATCTATTATTTTTTTAATATCATCAGTTTTCTTGCCGGAATTGGCGGCGGAATCGGGATCGCCAAGGCAGCAGGTTCGGGCGATAAATACATGGGCGGACGTGTCTTTACAAAGGTAATGATATGGATGTCGGCGATAACGCTTGTGTTAAGCGCACTTTCTATGATCTTTATTGATCCGATATTATGCGCGCTGAGCACTACACCGGATAACTATGAATATGCCAAGGAATATCTTATGGTATTGCTGGCGGGAATGGTGTTTTATGTAAACAACATGGCTTTGACCTACATTCTTACGGATGATAACGATGCCAATATTTCCATGGCTGGCGGCATCGTGTCGGGTGTGGTGAATGCTGTAATCGATATTGTGGGTATAGTTCTGCTGCATCAGAGTGTATGGGTCGCTGCACTTGGCACTGTAGTTGGTATGTTGTCGGGGTGTCTTGTGTTTTTGCTCCACATGAGAAAAAAAGACAGGATATGCAGGTTCACAAAGAAACGTAAAGGTGTCGAAGATGTCAGAATGATAAGGATTATATCACCCGGAATACCCGAAGGCTGTCAGAGCCTCCTTTTTGTCATTCAGATCTTACAGACTAATTATATACTAAGTGCTTCTATCGGAACGAGCGGTTTGGGAAATTCGGCTGTGATCGAAAATCTGGAACTGATAGCCACGATCATCATCGCAGGGGTCAGTGAATCTTCATTGCCGATGTTTGCCTCATATTACGGAGAGGGGAATATTGATGAGGTACGCATGATCAAAAAGAAAGTGCTCCTGGTAGGCGAGGTATTGATAATGCCGTTTGTCATATCTCTTCTGATCTATCCGCAATGGCTGATGAACTGTTTTGCTATCGATGAACCTTTGATGCTTGAAACACTGCCGAGGGGCATCAGGATAATGGCACTGGCGCAGCCTGCGTCGATGATAAATGCTATACTGGTAAGTTATATGCAATCGACAGACAACGAAAAAAAGGCATCGATCTCTTTCTTTGTACAGGGAATTGTGCAGATCGCAGTAATGGTAGTTTTAGCAGGAGTGGTTCCTAATGATGCTCCCTGGATAGCGGCCTGCGCCGCCTATGTATCGGTTACTGTCTATTTTGTAGTGTTCTGTAAACAGATTAGGGATATCGTGAACTGGGAGCAGAAGCATATTTTATTGATGCGAGGCGGTATTCCTGACGAGAATGAACTTGACAAATGGTATAATGATGCAAAAGAACATATTACGGAGGCGGACAGCAAAATACTTTTGGAAAAACTTATGGTCCCATATATGAATGCCGTTAAAAACGGAGCAAGATATGCATCGTCCTTTATGATCATTCAGAAAGAGGACGGACACAAGTCAGCCATTCTCAGATATGATTCCGGGAATGATGTATTGAGTGAGGACGGTGTGCTGAAAGATGATGAGGAGGAAGAAGCAGAAGCTATAGTCGGTGAATGCGTCAGAAGTGAATTCAATTATGTAAGAAGATGGATGATAAATTTTGAATAAGGTCATCATATTATACATTGTGAAGAAATACAGCGGCATTTGTCGCTCGGAACAGGAGTTATCAGTATGGACAAGAAAGACATCGAAGGAATTGAAATATCAGATACTGCAAAATATGAAAAGGTAAAGGCATGGTATGAAAGCATATTTGCGGGCTGCGGCAGTGAGACTTTGCTTTATGCGGACGGTTGCGGCAATAAAGATGATAACGGTATTTACATTTTGCATTCCCGGACGGATGTAAGTGACATAAAAAAGCTCTGTTCGGATAAGCCATATTCCGAGGAGGCTTTCCTTACATCGGCATTTGCACTCGCTCTCTGTGCATATACATCAGCCGAACAGGCTGTTTTTACAGTAAAGGGAAATATCCCTGTGTTTCTTCCCTATGAAAAGACGCTGACAGTGGAAGAATATATCGGTAAGTGCAGCTGTTATTTATCATCTGCGAGAGATAACGGTATTGCTGAACTGTCAGAAAACGAGATCAGAGACCTTAACGGATCTTATGGAATCACGGGTAAGATCATGTTTGGCATTATTTCCGGAACGACATCTGATACGGGTGTCTCCGGTCGCGATAACGGTTCACAGATCTGCCTTGAGACTGCTGTTTCTGCTGATGATGCGCTTGATATTATATGCAGGTATGATCCGTCATCATACAGCGAATATACAGTAAAGGGATTTGCTCATCTCATCGATCATATTATCGGTGAAATGATGATCCGGGTGAATGTAAATGATATCACTCTCGTTGATGAGAAAGGCGAAGAGACGATCGTAAGTCTTTATGACACAGATCACGAGGTGAAGGAGAGACCGGCGTACCGTCTGCTTCAGGACGCTGCAAAAATATATCCGGATAATCTCAAAGTCATTGCAATCGACAGAAAGCTTACCCACAAGGAACTTAATGAAGAGGCTAATGCTCTGGGACACTGTCTTGCTGACATTGGTGCAGGTCCCGAAGTGAAAGTTGCTGTGCTTGCAGACCGTGACAGTTACGCCTATGTCATGAGGGAGGGCGTGCTTAAGAGCGGTGGTGCGTTCATGCCCATAGACCCTGAATATCCCGAGGACAGGATAAGCTATATATTGGAAGATTCGCACTGTAATATACTTGTTACCTCACCGAACGTGTTAAGCAGAAGAAAGGGATATTTAGATTCTCTCCGGAACTCCGGAATTACTGTTGTAAATGTGGCCGAGGCAGTAAAAAGCGGCGCTGTCGATGACCTCAATGTTGATGTTCCGCCGACTGCTCTTGCTTATGTGATATATACATCCGGCTCCACCGGTAAGCCTAAGGGTGTAATGCTTACAAACAGTAATCTTGTAAATTACGCCGATGATAATGAAAAGAACCTTGAGACACTTTCATTTGTTGACAGAGCCGATGTTCTTGCTGCAGTTGCTCCGTTTACATTTGATGTTTCGATCGCGGAGGAATTTCTGGGATATTCAAGAGGCAAAACAACAGTCATTGCCACAATGGAGCAGATAATGGATGCCGCACAGATGCGTGATCTTATTATAAATAATCATGTTGGATTCATGACCTGCACTCCTACTTACCTTATGACAATGATCGAGACAGAATCATTCAGACCTGCGGTTAAACAGCTCAAGGTCGCTGACCTGGGAGCGGAAGTTTTTCCTGCGACACTGTATGATAAACTAATGGCAATCAACCCCGGTCTGTATGTGGTAAATTCATACGGTCCTACCGAGTGTACGGTAAGCTGCACGCTTAAAGAAGTTGTAAATGCCGATGACATCACTGTCGGCAAACCGCTTGCGAATGTAAAAATGGCAACAGTTGACAGAGAGGGACGGCTGCAGCCTCCCGGAGCCATGGGTGAGCTTGTGATAATGGGTGCCGGTGTGGGAAGAGGCTACATCGGGAGAGATGACCTTAACGAGAGAAGCTTTATAAAAATTCTTGGGCTCCCCGCCTACAGGAGCGGTGATCTTGTGCGCATCAGAGAAGACGGAGATATCGACTTTCACGGGCGTATGGATAACCAGGTAAAGCTCAGAGGTTTAAGAGTGGAGCTTTCAGAAATAGAGACCGTTCTTGGCTCATATCCGGGAATAAGGTCATGTGCTGTTATTGTTGCAAAGGGGAATACAGACTATCTTGCAGCTTATTTCACCGCTGAACATCAGGTCGAAATAAGCAGTCTGAGGTCACACCTTGCCGCAAAGCTTACAGAGTATATGGTACCTCAGGCGTATATGCAGCTTGATGTGATGCCTGTCAACGCTAACGGTAAGATCGACAGGAAAGCTCTTCCGGAGATAACCGTGTCCGCAGAAGATATAGTTGCTCCCGAAACCCCAATGCAGGAGAAGATCATCAAACTGGCAGAACAGGCCTTGAACGGAAATAAGATAGGCATCACCACCGACCTTTTTGCAGCAGGATTGTCTTCTGTCGGGTGTATGAGGCTCTGTGCCCTCATATATGAAAACCTCGGCAAAAATATCAAGGTAGCACAGGTCTATGAGAATAACACTGTTGCTGCTATCGAAAAACTGATACTTGATGAAGACTCTGAAGTTGATTATTCCGTCAGAGATGAATACCCGCTGTCCATGACACAGACGGGAATATATATAGAGTGTGAAAGATACCCCGATTCCACCACATATAATCTTCCGTTTTTGTATGAACTTGACAGCTCTGTTGACCTGAATAAACTGAAAAAAGCCGTGGAAGATGCGGTAAGAAGTCACCCGTATCTGTTTATGACTCCCTGTAGGAATGCAAAGGGAGAACTTTTTGCACGGCGCAGAGATGATGAGCCTTTTGAGATAAAAATAGTAAAGTGCAAGGAATTGCCCGATGATAAGACACTGGTCAGACCATTTGACCTTGAATCGGATGATGTACTGTTCCGCGCGGAGATATATGAGACCGATGACGGACGCTGGTTCTTCCTGGATACCCACCATATAGTAAGCGACGGCGGCTCTTTGGATATTCTCGTCAGGGATATTGAAAGGGCATACCAGGGAGAGCATCCCGAAAAAGAGAGTTATACAGGATATGAGTACGCGCTTGATGAAATCGTGTCCAGAAACAGTGAACAGTATAAGAAGGCAGAGAAGTGGTATGAAGGTATACTGGCGGATTGCGGAGGGGAAACTGTGCCCGTCAGGGACGGAGTCCCTGAAAACGGCAGAATAGCCTTTGAAAGATCATACGGCGTGACGGATGCGGCCGTGATAAGAAAGTACTGCGAGGATAATTCACTTACTCTGAATGCATTCTTTATGTCTGCGACTGCTCTTGCGCTGAGTGCTTATACCGCCTCTGAACAGGCAGTGTTTACAACAGTTTACAACGGCAGAAATGATGCAAGGCTTGAAAACAGCGTATCTATGCTTGTTAAGACACTTCCGGTGTATATGCCCTGCGATGAGAAAATAAGTGTAAAAGAATATATTAACAAATGCCAGAACTATCTTCTTACTGCAATGGCCAATGATGTTTACAGTTTTGCAGAGTTAAGGCAGAAATTTGATATCAGGGCAGAGGTGATAGTGACTTACCAGGGCGAATTTGAACATGGTGCCATGATAGGCGGAAGCTTTGCCGCGCTTAAAACGCTTGAACTGTCGCGCCCGGTGGCTCCTCTCGGCCTCGATATATTATTGGACGGTGACAGGATCGTATTTGAGAAAGAATATGACCCGTCTTCTTTCAGCGGATATACAGTGAATGGATTTACAGATCTTATCGACCATATCGCCGGTGAGATGATAAGCAAGGATAATATACAAAATATCACCCTTATATCCGAGCAGGACAAAAAGGCAATATCCGAGCTATATGACTCTGCATACCCTGTTGTTATGCGCCCGGCATACCGTCTGCTGCAGGATCAGACCGAAAAGACACCCGACCGGAAGGCGGTCGTGGCTGACGACAGGACTTTGACATTCAGACAGCTCAACGAAGAGGCCAATGCGCTTGGACATTGTCTTAAAAAGGCGGGAGCAGGCCCCGACACCATTGTTGCAACGCTCGGCGAACGGAACAGCTATGCCTACGTTATGCGTCAGGGTATTCTGAAAAGCGGCGGAGCATTTTTGCCCATAGATCCGGAATATCCCGAGGACAGAATAAGGTTTATAGTAGAGGACGCGGGTGTTAAGCTTATCGTCACCACAGGCAGCGTTATCGAAAAGAGAAGAGCGTTTCTCGATGAGCTTGCATTGACTGGCATCAGGATCATAGATGTCTGCGAAGCAGTCAAGGAAGAAAGCAGAAATGATCTGAATGTGGATGTATCGGAAAATGCGCTGGCGTATGTTATTTATACATCCGGTTCCACGGGAAGGCCAAAGGGTGTTATGCTTACCAATAAAAACCTTGTCAACTTTGTGGATCCGAATGAAAAAAATAACGAGATTTTAGGGTACACGGGACGCGGAACGGCAGCCCTTGCCATAGCTGCCCTTACCTTTGATTTCTCCATTATGGAGGAGTTTGTTCCTATTGCTAACGGTATGACTGTGGTCCTGGCAACACATGAGCAGATCATGGATCCGATAGCGCTGGCTGAGCTTATGAGTGAAAACCGTGTAGATGTTATGAGCTGTACCCCAAGTTACATAATGAATCTGCTTGACATGGGCGAATACACTGATGTATTTACAAAAGCTGTTAAAAGACTCAGGAGTATTGACTTTGGTGCAGAGGCTTTTCCCTCGTCACTTCTGGATAAACTGAAAGCGGTAAATCCCGATATATATATAATGAATGGGTATGGTCCCACAGAAGCCACTATCAGCTGTACTATGCAGGTCATAGAAAACGCCGATAACATCACCATAGGAATACCAAATGCAAATGTATCTGTATGCACTGTTGACAGAGACGGCAGACTTCAGCCTCTTGGCGCCCTTGGTGAAATGATAATTATGGGAGACGGAGTAGGCAGAGGCTACGTCGGAAGGGACGATCTGACGCAAAGATCGTTTATCACTATGCTCGGAAAACCTGCTTATCGCAGCGGTGACCTTGTGCGTATCTGTGAAGACGGAAATATCGAATTCCATGGACGCATAGATAATCAGGTGAAACTGCGCGGCCTGAGAGTTGAACTTGGTGAGATCGAAAACGTCATCAACACCTATCCGTCTGTCAATTCGTGTATTGTAATAGTTGTCAGGAAAGAAACAGAATATCTTGCGGCATACTTTACAGCAAATGAACAGGTCGATACAGACGATCTCAGGGTTCACATTGCGTCAAAACTTACTGAATATATGGTGCCTCAGGTATTTATGCAGCTCGAAAAAATGCCTCTGACTGCCAACGGCAAAATAAATAAGAAGGCTTTACCCGAACCGAATGTTGCCAAAGAACAGATCGTTCCGCCGGAAAGTGAAATGCAGCAGGAGATAATGTCCGTTGTCAGGAGCGTCATTGGGGATGCGCCTGTCGGCATCACCACAGACCTGTTTGCAGCCGGTTTGTCCTCTCTTTCATGCATCAGGCTCGGAACCTTGCTCTCGGGAAAATTTGAAAAGAACATCGGTATAACCGAGATTTTTGAGGGCAAAACGATAAGGGCACTTGAAAAAGTGATATTGCAGAAAGACAGCGAGAACGCAGCTATATTTGAGTTAAGGGAAAAATACCCTCTCACAATGACACAGATGGGTATTTTTGCTGAAAGCATTAAATTTGCGGGCACAACTGTTTACAATATTCCTTGTCTCTATAAGCTGCCTGAAGACACTGACATCAAACGATACAAAGAGGCTGTACAAACTGCTTTTATGGCTCATCCCTACATTTATATGACTCTTGAAATGGGCGAGGACGAGGAGGTATATGCTGTACGCCATAAAGTCACTGCTCCCGACATTGCGACAGCCGAAGTCCTTCCTTCAAAGGAAGAACTTGTACGCCCCTTTGACCTTACGGCTGAGGAGCCTCTTTACAGAGTCGCTGTCTATGATACAAAGGAAGGAAAATATCTCTTCATTGATCTGCACCATATCATTGCTGACGGAGAATCTTATGATATACTCTTCAGGGACATTCATAAGGCATATCGCGGTGAGCCGGTGAAAAGTGAGGAATATACAGGATACGAGGCAGCTCTTCACGAGAAAAACCTAAGAATGTCGTCAAAGCTTCAAGAGGCATTTGACTTTTATGACAGGACTCTCTCAGGCTGTACAGGTACGACCCTGCCGCAGTCCCTTGATGAAAAAGACAGCCTGTCGTCCGTTTGCGGGATAGGAACTGTACAGATCGTCGGGAATATACAGAACGGGAAAGTGAAGGCGTTCTGCGAGGAATGCGGTTTGTCTCTGAATGCGTTTTTTACAACTGCTTTTGCGCTAACCCTTAAAACATTTACGGGAAGCAGGGATGTGGTCTTTACAACGATCTACCACGGAAGAAATGATCCGAGGACAGCAGATAGTGTGGCTATGTTTGTAAAGACTTTTCCGGTACGTCCTGACCTTTCGCGGAGCCTTTCAGTGACGGATGCGGTCAGAGCCTGCTCGCAGCTCCTCATAAGCCTTATGGCTAATGATATAGTAAGTTTTGCCGAGGTAAGAAACAAGTATGGCATTGAGTCCGATATAATATTTGCTTATCAGGGAGGACATAGCAGCATGGATGAAACGGAGGAGACCGATCTTGCCTTATCACAGGCAAAATCATTGTTCGGTCTGGATGTGTCCCTTGACGGGGAAAAGATCATTTATGATTTTGAGTACGATCCTTCGGTCTATGCGGAAAAAACAATAAATGCTTTCTATGAACTTATGGAAGCAATCATTGCCGGAATGCTTGAGAAAAAAGACCTGAGCGCTGTATGCAGTGCTGATTATGTGAAAGCACTTGTACCGGAACATCCTTCAGTTATTTCGGCAACCGGAAAAGAAAGTGACGACAATAAAACAGGCCGGCAGGAAGCTCGCGATAATAGTCCGGAAGTTGAGAATGCCGGATCACAGGAATCTATAAGTATCTTTATCGACATATTCAGGAAGGTCCTGTCTGTCAGCGAAGTAAATGAAAACAGCAATTTCTTTGAACTTGGCGGTACATCGCTGTCAGCTGCAAAAGTAATGATGGCGGCTATGTCAAAGCAGCTTCGGATAGTGTACCAGGATGTGTTCGACAACCCCACCCCAGCGGGGCTGGCAGCAGTCATTGCACGTAAACATATCGAAGAATTCGGTGAGGGCAATACAATACAAAGCGACCACGCGGTAACGTCTGTTGAGCTCGGAGCGAAAAAGGTTGAAAATGCGCTTGCCTTCAACAGTGATGAATTTCTTGATGAAATACCGCTTTGCAAAGAGCGCCTTCATCTGCAAGGCAATGTAATGCTTGCAGGTGCAACAGGGTATCTTGGGATACATATACTGAACGAACTTTTGAAAACAGGCACCGGTAAGATATACTGCCTTATCGGAGGCCATGGCAAAGATGTAAAAACACGTCTTGAAAGCTATTATACCTATTATTTCAACGACCCTGATCAGGACGCTTTCAAATCCCGTGTTATAGCGGTCGAAGCTGATATAACCGACGCGGCGACCCTTAAAGCTTTTGACGAATATGATTACTCTGTGGTTATCAATTGCGCTGCCTGCGTGAAACACTTTGCAAAAGAAGATATGATGATGCAGGTCAATGTATATGGCGTACAGAATCTTGTGAAACTTTGCCTTGAAAAGAAAGCGAGATTTATACATATTTCCTCTGTATCTGTGGCCGGAGATTCCGTGGAAGCAGGAGCGACAGCAAAGGTGCTCAGCGAAAATAATCTTGAGCTTGGTCAGGAAGTTGAATCGAATGTATATGTGCACACAAAGTATCTGGCTGAAAAATACATTTTGCATACGATCGAAAATGAAGGCCTGGACGCTAAGATCATGCGCGTAGGAAACCTTATGGGAAGGAATGAAGACGGAGAATTTCAGATAAACTTTAATTCCAACAACTTTATGAACACTTTGAAAGCGTATGCTATACTTGGTTGTTTCCCTGTAAATAAGGCGCATGATAACGACGAGCTTTCTCCGGTTGATGAGGTCGCGAAAGCAGTTGTGCTGCTCAGCCAGACTCCTGATAAATTCACCGTCTTCCATCCCTATAATTCTCATTCCGTTGAAATGGGTGATATTATATATGCAATAAATGAATCAGGAATCAAGATCGATCTTGTGGAAGACGCTGAGTTTGAAGAAAGACTTTCAAAGGCACTTTCGGACGAAGGTAAGAATCAGTATATGCTGCCGCTTGTCGGGTATGATCTTGAAGATAAACGCGTAGAAAATATTTCGGATAATGCTTTTACCGTTAAAGCGCTGTACCGTCTTGGGTTTAAATGGTCTCTGACTGATGTGGAGTATATCAGGATGCTTTTTGAGTCTGTGAAAACATTAGGCTTTTTCGATGTATAAAGATTGTGTTAAAATGTCATAACAAAGCGATCCCCAAAGTTCTGAAACTGATCTTTGGGGATCGTATTTGCTATATTTAAAAGCCGACGAAAACAAGCACAGTATTTCATATCTGTTCCTCCTTAAATCTTCTGACTGCCTGTTGACCAGACGTGTTTTTCGTTTTTGTTTGCCGGCTTGTTCTGTGCCATTACTCCTGCAAGTGCATGAGGTACATATGGCTCTTCAAGATAGCCTGTCTCATCGGCTGTCAGTTCAAGATCGACAGCCTTTGCCGCACCCTCGATGTGGTGAAGCTTTGTTGCGCCAACAACAGGTGAAGTCACCTTTGTAAGCAGCCAAGCAAGAGATACTTCTGTCATGGAAACGCCGTGCTTTTCGGCAAGCTCTGCAACCCGGCGGATAATTATTTCATCCTGCTCCTTTGTGGCATCATACTTGAATTTTGCGTAGCTATCCTCCTCGGCACGCTTTGAAGTCTCACCGGGAAGCCTTGACAGTCTTCCGCTTGCAAGGGCGCTGTACGGTGTCATGGCGATGTTGTCCTCTGTGCAGAGCATAGCCTTTATCGTGATCTCTTTGAAACTCATAGTCTGATAGAGCTTTTCGCAGGCGTTCACGATCTCTTCTTTGCGTGAAGCCGTCAGTTCAGGCGATCCCTTTGGCATTGTCAGTCCTCCTTGTTCTTGAATGTCAGGCACTTTCCGATCACGTCACCCGTTCGCAGATACTGATAATTCGGGAACTCAAACAGCACAGGTCTGACTTTTGTGTAATCGGGCTTGCCCTTATCGTTCAGACAATCCTCCTCAACATAGGTGTTGTCTATCGTGCAGATGAAGCTCTCAAAATTCGGCGTTTTGTAAATATCATCGACCTTGCATTCAAGGATAAGATTAGCGGACTTGATGATCGGCATACCGTTTTCGCCAAGCTCATATTCAAACAGATCGGACTTGTCAGCCTTAGCCCCTTTAACAGAACCCGAAACATCGACAGCAGGCAGCATTTCCTCTGTCACAAGGTTTACTGACAGCCTGCCGTTTTCCTTGATAAGATGATTGATGAAATGCGGCTCGGCAAGGCTCACAAGAATGCGGTCATGTCCGATGATACCGATGTGTGCCACAAGCGTCCATGTGGGTTTATCGCCGTTCATAGCACCTATCACGGTAACAGGCGTGGGATAAAGTGCCAGCTTTGTATCAATGCTTTTTTTCATAAGTATCACTCCTGTATTATATTCTGACATTGTGTCACCATGGATGTTGTAACACCATTCTGACACTGTGTCAATATACATTCGGGAATTTTTAGATTTTCAGCATTATCAACAAAGCATAGCAGTTTGTATAGGGCATATTAAACAGAAGGGTATGCCTTCCATTTGTGGAGGACATCGAAAGTTTGATAATTCTTTAAACCATGATCGTCGCCAATTCCAAAAATTTTTTAAAAAATGTATTGACAAATGAAATATTGTGTGATATAATCCAAAACATAAGCTGTGAGGAAGACACGCAGAGGTTCGCCAATGTCTCCAGAGAGCCGACGGTAGGTGTGAGTCGGTGATATGCGTTCTGATGTATCCCTTCTGAGCCGAAGTGCTGAAATATGCAGTAAGCGCTTCCGTGATTCTGCGTCAATGAATAGGACTTGCTGGAGTCTGAAGTGGTGTTACGCAATAGCGGCACAATTTGAGTGGTACCGCGGGTAATCAAGTACTTGATACTCGTCTCAAAGATCATTTCTTTGAGACGAGTTTTTGTTTTTTCGCGAAAAAGATCCGCGCTAAGACAAGGATGTCATAAGGAAGTTTTCCAAAGCACCGCAAGGACGCGGCGCATACAAAAGAAAACTTACGATACTTCTCGTTTCATTTTCCAGTATTCAAACCAAACATGGCTGCTGGGCTAAGTGCCGGCAAGCCCTGACCGAAAGGAGAATTTATCATGAGCGAAAAAGTAAATCAGCAGAGTGCAGAAATGAAGATCAGAGAGGTAGCGCAGCGTATAGCCGCATTGCGCGAGGATCTCGGTCTGACCGCCCGGGAAATGGCGGAAGTGACAGGTTATTCCGTGGAGGATTATGTGAAATTCGAATCCGGTGAAAAGGACTTCACGTTCACGTTTGTTTACAAGTGCGCCAATAAATTCCATGTTGAGATAACCGACCTCATGGAAGGCAGCAGCCCGGAGCTTAGCAGTTATACGGTAACCCGCAAGGGCGAAGGCGCGCCGATCGTCCGCAGACAGGGATTTGTTTACAATCGTCTTGCGGCGAAATTCAAGAACAAGACCCTCGAACCATTCCATGTAGTCATCCCGTATTCCGAAGAAGCGCTTTCTCAGCCGCTTCATATGTCAAGTCACGCGGGACAGGAAATGGACATCGTTATCAAGGGAACGATGCGTATGACTGTGGGCTCGCATACGGAGATACTTCACGCGGGAGACAGCATCTACTACGACAGCTCCATACCCCACAATGAAACGGCGCTTGACGGTGAGGACTGCGAGATATACGCGCTTGTCATGGCTCCGAGAGGTACCGCAGGCATGGCGGAATACCATGAGCACGTTACGGAGCACTATCTGACAAATGTTGACAAAGCAGGTCTCTTGCATCCTGTGGCGGAAAAGTTTGTCGGGTGCGAGACCGACGATATGGGTGTGCTGAGTGCTGTCAATTTCAAAAATCAGGATAAGTTCAATTTCGCCTATGATATAGTTGATGCTATGGCGGAAAAATGCCCCGATAAGACGGCGATGATCTATGTGGATGTCAATCATAATGAACGCCGCTTCACATTCGCGGACATAAAGCGGTATTCCAGCCAGACCGCAAATTATTTCACATCGCTCGGAATAAAAAAAGGACACCGCGTAATGCTGATACTCAAGAGGCACTATCAGTTCTGGTTCTCGATAATCGCGCTGCATCGCATAGGCGCTCTGGTGATCCCCGCGTCAAATATGCTCAAGGAGCACGACCTCGAATATCGCTTCAATTCGGCGGAGGTGTCAGCTATAGTATGTACCGCCGACGGAGAAGTTGCGGATGAGGTAGATAAGGCCTGTGCCGTTTCGCCTACAGTGAAAACAAAGATCATGGTAAACGGTCAGCGCGAGGGCTGGCACGATTTCAACGCCGAGCTTCCCGCATACGGTACGGAGTTCCCGCGTACAGCCGAAACGCCCTGCGGCACCGACCCGATGCTGATATTCTTCAGCTCCGGCACATCCGGCAATCCCAAGCTCGTGCTGCACAGCTATCAGTATCCTCTCGGACATTATGTGACTGCGCGTTACTGGCAGAACGCCGACCCGAACGGCCTGCACTTCACTATCTCTGATACCGGCTGGGGCAAGGCTCTCTGGGGCAAGCTGTACGGTCAGTGGATGAACGAGGCGGCAGTGTTCGTATATGATTTTGAACGCTTCCATGCAGATGATATCCTTCCGATGTTCAGAAAGTACAATGTGACTTCCTTCTGCGCACCGCCCACAATGTACCGTTTCTTCATCAAGGAAGATCTGTCAAAGTATGATCTTTCTTCGCTGAAATATGCCTGCATTGCCGGTGAGGCTCTCAACCCCGAGGTATTCCACCAGTTCTATAAGGCGACCGGCATAAAGCTTATGGAGGGCTTCGGTCAGACTGAGACCACACTTACTATCGCAAATGTTGTTGGTATGGAACCTAAGCCTGGCAGTATGGGCAAGCCGAACCCGCAGTATGATGTCCGTGTGCTTCTTCCCGACGGAACTCCCGCAGGCACAGGCGAAACAGGTGAGATCTGCGTAAAGCTGAAGGACGTTAACGCTCCCGGATACGGCGTTCCGGGACTTGCGCTGTGCTACTACGGGGATGAAGAGAACACCGCAGATACATGGCGTGACGGTTACTATCACACAGGCGATACCGCATGGGTTGATGAGGACGGTTATTTCTGGTATGTCGGCAGGGTTGACGATGTTATCAAGTCTTCCGGCTACCGTATCGGGCCTTTCGAGATCGAGAGTGTTCTCATGGAGCTGCCCTATGTTCTTGAATGTGCGGTCACGGGTGTTCCCGATGAGATAAGAGGTCAGGTAGTAAAGGCAACTATTGTTCTCACAAAAGATAAAACAGGTTCGGAGGAGCTTGTAAACGAGATAAAGGAATACGTCAAAGAGCGTACTGCACCTTACAAGTACCCCCGCGTCATCGAGTTCGTTCCCGAGCTTCCGAAAACAGTAGGCAGCGGCAAGATACGCCGTGCCGCTATCCGGGAAATGGATAAGGCGAAATATCAGAGATCATGAACAAGACTTTTGTAACCAAAATGCCGAATCACGTCGGTACATTTCTGAAGGCAAGCAAGCGTTTTGCTTCACTCGGCGTTAATATCGCGAGAGCACAGAAGCGATAAGTTCAAGGATCAAGTCAACGAAAAAATAGCTTTCAAAAAGACGCTCAAAACTATAATAACAATATAGTTTTGAGCGTCTGCTTTTTGTTGCGATTGCTGTAAAATGATGTATAGTTAATAAATATAAATCACAGCTAAAGAAAGCTGCCGATAAAATCCAACTCGATGATCGCTTCAAGGAAAGAGCTGCGAAAGCTGTAGCGATTTTCCGGATGACAGCAGCTTTTGCCTATTATGCATTCGGCGTTTATTTTGACATTAAGAGTATCTACAAGCCTAACCGTATATGATTTTCCCATTTCCCACCAAACCTTGTAGTTGTCAACAAAAATAACATGATGTATTTTAGGTCCTGTCATATTGTAGATTTGATTAAGCTCGTAACCATCAAGCTGTGTTTCGTATACACCATCTGCTATTACAATAATATTACCCTCCGACGCTGTTGAAATGCTCAAAGCATACAGGGAGAGCCAAAAAAGCACCGCCGACGAACTCGGCACAATGTGGAAAGGCTCAAACAGACTCTTTACCACTTGGGACGGCGCACCGATACACCCTGACACGTTAAGCGGTTGGTTTCACGATTTCATTCAGCGAAAGCAGCTCCCTGATATATGCTTACATAGCCTCCGGCACACGTCGGCAACTTTGCTTATAGCTGCTGGCACTCCCTTGA
Organism: uncultured Clostridia bacterium; assembly: GCA_947168885.1. GTDB lineage: Bacteria > Bacillota > Clostridia > Oscillospirales > Ruminococcaceae > Ruminiclostridium_E. The sequence goes on from CAMVNQ010000008.1 coordinate 159,835, forward strand.
AAGTCGTTTCTGATAGATTAGGTCACGGCTCGCTTACCACAACAGGCAATATATATGTTCACGCAATACAGTCCGCAGAAGCGGCAGCAGCAGAAACCTTGTCTGCAATGATCGAGAAAGGCAGAAACAGCAAAAACAGAAAAATCGGATAATACAAAAAGAGACGGCAGGCTAAAAAAGCTTACCGTCTTTTTTAATCTTTTTGAAACGAAATGCGACAAATCGCCAAAATGATGTAAAATAAATGTTTTGATTATCAAACAGCAAAACCGCCTAGCAGCGATTGTTAAGCGGTTTTTGATTGGAGCTGGTGAACGGACTCGAACCCCCGACCGTGGGCTTGTTTTAAAGCGACGATTGCTTTATTGCTTATAATTCCTTTTGTGGTGCGGGTTCGAGCCGTTTCTGCTCCGTCATATATTCCCTGCCATTTATTCCCGAAAGTGGCATATTTGGTTTTCAATACCTATTTTATCATATCGAGAGGGCAATGTCAAGCAACATTTTTCGCTTTCTCCGCTGCGCCGATCCTACCGACGAACCGGTAATATATCTCAATCTGCTGGTACTCCTTGCCGTCTGAGCCGACTTCCTTGTGGTGGACTACTATCCTGTCGAGCAGCGAGTTCAGCACCTCTGCGGTCAGATCATTGAGATATGTATATTTGCGAATGACATTGATGAACCTGTCGGCGGCATCCGACTGCTCTTTGAGCCTGTCAATCTCAGCTTTCAATGTCGGTAGTTCCTTCCTGAGTGTTTCCTGTTCGGCATCGTATGTCTGCTGCATTATCTCGAATCGGCTTTCGGGGATTTTCCCAAGTGCGCTGTCCTCGTAGAGCTTATTCAGCACCTTGTCGATCTCTGCGATACGGGAAGTTTTCTGCTCATAATCTGCAGTCAGAGCAACAATTTTCTTGTCCGCATTTGAGCTGCATCTGCTGTCGAGGAGCCGCCTGAACCTGTCCGCGTCGTATTCGTAAGCCCGTATAACGCGCTGGATATCCGCGAACACGACAGAGTACAGATCATCGTAAGTGATATAGTGCGAGGCGCAGTATTCTTTGCCGTGGGTCTTGTACATCCAGCATGAATATGATCCGTGGTAGCTGCCGTCGGCTCGCTGTTTCTGTGAGTAGGTGAGTGCATGACCGCAATCCGCACACTTGACGAGCCCCGCGAACATCTGTACATCGCCTGTCTTGATCTCCCTGTGCTTGGACGAGAGCAGCCTGTGAACATTATCCCACATCTCTTGAGTCACTATCGGCTCATGACAATTCTCCGCCACGATCCAGTCCTCTCTTGGATTTTTGACCTTGTTTTTGCTTTTCATGGACTTGTTCCGCTGCTTGCCATAGACGAGTTTACCGAGATACACCTCGTTGTTGAGCATTACTCGAACGCTCTCGCAGTGCCAGTCGAACTCCTGCCGCCAGTATTCGGATTTGAAGTAATCGGGATTGTGGATATTGAAGTACGCTATCGGTGTAAGCACCTTTTCTTCCCGCAGTATTTTGGCAATGCGGGTGAAGCCGTTGCCTTGTGACGCGAGCGTGAATATCCTGCGGACGACCTCTGCGGCAGGCTCATCAACGATCAGATGATGCCTGTCGTTAGGATCAAGCTTGTAACCGAAAGGCGGTTTGGAACCGATGAACTGTCCGGCTTTCGCCTTTGCTTTCTTTGCGGATTTTGTTTTCTTGCTCGCCTCGCGGGCGTAGTACTCGTTAATGACATTGCGCATCGGGAACATCATATCGTAGTCCGTCTGTGACGAGTCGTAGCAGTCATCGACTGCAATAAACTTTACTCCTGCGTCTTTAAACTGCTCGACATACATTCCCACTTGAATGTAGCTGCGTCCGAAGCGGGACTGGTCTTTCACGATCACCGTGTCGATAAGTCCGCGCTGTATATCCTCATACATTCTGCCGAAGCCGGGACGGTCAAAGTTCGTTCCGCTGAACCCGTCGTCATCATAAATTTCGTAATTCTTTATCGCGTGATCCTTGCAGTACTGCACCAGAAGTATCTTCTGCGACTCAATGCTTATGCTCTCTCCGAGCCTGCCATCGTCAACAGAAAGTCGGCAGTACAATGCTGTTTTCTTTTGCTGTTTATCGTTCATTTTACTCCCTTCCCAGCCGGATCTCACGTAGACTTTACACCGCACAGTATATCACAACTGCCGGCGGAAGTCCAGCGAAATCCGGGATCTTGCCGAAACTTTTTCTCTCAATAAACCTCGATCTCCAAAGGAAATCCGTAGTCATCGGGCAGACCGTTCTCCCTGTTTTTCTGTATCTGTCTGGCTTCAAGGAACATCTTTCCGAGTTCAACAAGCTGCCAGTCAACGACCTCACCGACCTGTTCTCCCGACTCAACACTGCTCTGCATCAAGTCCGCGAGCCTGTCAGACGGCTCTCCCTCGTTGGTAAACACCGACCACACACGGTAGGTGATTCCGTCCAGTTTTATGTCATGGCACTCTGCTGAAACGCTCTCCGGTTCACTCAGAAACAGTGGCTCTTTAAGACCGATTTCCTTGTTCGTTCTGATATTTTTCTTCATAGTTTTCCTTCCTTTCATCAATAATCATGCTGAAACCGTTCGGCCTGTTCGTAATTTATGATGCCGTTTATCCTGCGAACCTCATCCACGATCATTGCGTGCAGGTCATGAACCGTGTCGTCATCAACATCATTCATTGCCGCGACGATGTGAGACAGCTTACCCAATTCCACTGCGATCTTGAACAGATTTCGGTTGGTTCGCTGCTCCGAGACCTGCATCTGATCACGGATAATGCTGTTCATCACAGGTAGCAGATATTTCACGCTGCTCCTGGCACTGATGTAGCCAAGATAGAATTTTGTGGCTTCCTCGATGAATTCCGAGCGGGAGCTGCAGCCGTTCTCGGCATACTTTTTTCCGACCTCCGCAAGCGTGTCCTCGGTTATGTAAAGCGCGAATTTTCGCCTTCCTGACCCCTCGGAATTTGGCTTTGTTAAGCCATTTTCTTTCAAATTTTCGGTCATTGACCCCTGATTTTTTGCGTTTTTCATATTTTGTCCCCTTTTTCATTTTTATACAAACCGCTCAACGGTGGGCTTTGCCCGCCGAAGTGAACGGGCGAGACGCCAAAAAGGCGACCGCCCTTTATCCTGCATTTTTTTCATACCCCCGAATTTGCCTGTTTTTTGAACGTCCTGTGCATAATGCCGAAGTCCTGCAATGCTCCAACTCAGTCCTGTTTTGGGATTGAGTGCCCTGCCCAGAGCGTCATCGGCTCACACGGGCGCAGAAACGGCTCAAATTTGCTCGAATACCCTCTCGGTGGTATCGTTACTCTACCTGCTCTGCAAAACGTCGGAAACCGCTCGAATTTGCCGTCACCCGAACTCGGTTTACCGTCACCCTGCAAGGGAGTTGCCGTCACCCGAGATTTTACCGTCACCCGCCCCGATCAGCACAGTGAAAGGGCTTGCGGAATTTTGGGTGCCGGTAGGATCAAGTATTTCGACGAGGAGCAAGGCTCCATTTTTACTGTCACCCGATTTATCATAATCGAGTTCGATGATACGATAACCGTGGCTGCGACGTGAGCGAAACATAACTCCCAGCGTTTTTAATTCTTCCGTGTGTTGTATGAGGTCACGGGTCACTCGGTTCGGGAAGTGCTGACCGCCGAACTTTCTAAAAAGTAATTTGCAGAGGTCGGACGCTGAACCTCTGAACGATATCTGCTCAAGCATCAAGTCATGAACTGCGAAAGAAAAAGTATCGGGTTTATGGGATTCGACCTCGTCTGTGACAGACCAGCGATGACCGTCGAACCGAACAGCAATCTCTGTGCTCTCGATATCACGACCGGTGCAGTGAAGTGTTCCGGTATTCTCACTTCGCTTCTCACGAGTGAGAACAAAACTCCCGTCAGCGCAGCCGTTCAGTCCTGTCGTGCCGGAGATCATGTTGAACGGATCACTGTCACGCTCCTTGCGAGTATGATGAATGAGAAGTATTGCAACTCCGAGCTTGTCCGCGACAGATTTCAGCACACCGAGCTCACTGTAGTCACTGCCGTATTTCACATCGACAGTCCGGCGAACTTTTTGCAAGGTATCAATGACTATAATCCGCAGGTCTGGCAGTCTGCGTTTCGCATCTTCGAGCTGCTGCTCCAGTCCGCCGCCTATCGTCTTGGCGAGAGTAGAGAACTGCAAGCCCTCAGCGGGTTCTTCCGTGAACTCATACAAGCGATTCTGCAATCGGAGCAGACTATCTTCGAGCGCGAGGTAGAGCACCTGTCCGCGATGTGTTTCGTGCTTGAGGAACGGTTCGCCCTCTGCCACCGACAAGCACAGATCGAGCGCCAGCCATGACTTGCCGATCTTCGGAGCACCAGCAAGAATGTACAGTCCTGGGTAGAGCAGATTCTCGACTATGTACGGGTTCGATTTCAGCTGCGTGTCCATGATGTAGGCGCAGCTGTACATTTTCAATTCGTTGTTTTGTGGAATAAAAATTCCTCCTTCCTGTATTTTTGAGAACAAAAAGAACACCCGCGACCGCAGGTGCTCTGTCCCTCTAATATACTACCGACACTTCTCGGATAGTTTTATTCCAATTTCTGAAAAATTTTTAAGTTTGTTTATTTTGTATATTTTCTCAATCTCGTTTTATGCGATTTTACAAATGCAAACGTTTGCGGCTCATTTGTACATCTCTGACAGCTTCTTACTCAGCTTGACCTTAAACTTTGAAATGTAGCTCTGTGATACGCCGAGTTCGTCAGCGATAGCCTGCTGGGGTCTGCCGTCGTAGAGCCCGCGGAAGATGACAGCTTCTCGTTCGCTCAGTCCTTTGCATATCTGCTCCACTGCAAGGTCTGACTCTATCTTGTCAAACAATTTCTCCATGTCATCATCAGCGATCGTATCAAGAAAAGATATCTCCGATTCCGGATCCTCAAGTTCCGAGTAGTTTATCATTTTCGTATCACTGCGGGAGTGACCGAACCGCTTTATATGATCTTTCTTTGCGCGGCTTGACTTTTTGGAAAAATCCTCATCGGCAGAGTTGCGGCGGGCGATCTTTGCTACTTCACCTACCTGCATTGTCTGCATGGCGAGATTGAGAACATTATGAAGTTCCTCATCGCCGGTGCTGCCTTTCATAAGGCGCGGCAGAATGAAGATGTCGAACAGCATACGATACCGCTTTTTATCAAAGTACAACTTAATGACATTGTCCGCAACAATGGCTGTGAAGCGCGTTCGCAATACCTCGGTGGGGAAGTCCTTTGAGTAAGCGTCCGGAGCATACGTTCCTGCCAGCACTTTGGCGATACGATCCCAATGCTCTTTTATGTATGTTTCGACAGTCTTATACAGTTTTGCTTCCTTCTCGTTGTACTCGGACGGGTCACGAACGGGCATCTTCGTGAAGTCGTCCGCCCATAACAACTCACGCAGTTTTTCGGGAGTGATCTCTCCGTTGTATGGTTCTTTCTTCGGCATGGCGACCTCCCGCAAACATTTTTATCATTATACCATATCCTGGCGGGATTTTCAATAGCAAAAATGCATCTGTTCCTGATTTGGAACAGATGACTCTGTAGTGATTTATTGTTGAGTCATACCCGGCGTCGTGTTTCACGACCTTTGAGACGAATCGGATTACCCCCATAGAGTATCACGTTTTGTTATAGGCTTCTCTGCGAGAATGATTCGTTCACCCAGCTATTCTTTTCCGCTGAACACATCGGCCATGAACAGCGCCCCGAGCCTGAATCCTTTGCTGAATGCAGTTTCGTTCTCCATTCCGGCAAGTCTGCCGTTCTTGTCACGGTATTGGTCGAGCAGTTTCCTGATCTCCGGATAATGATCGAGCATCTCGAATTAGATGCTGTCTATATCCGAGACTATCTTCTGAAACCCGTTGTCGGTTACGGTTGATTCACATGGCATGATGTTACCATAGTAGAATTGTTCGATTATGCCTTTCATCTTGTCTCTCCTATCTGCGAACAAAAAAATGACGGGAGCGTGTCCCGTCAACCGAAGTATCCGATCTTATTTCCGTTGCAGTACATCTCATAGTTGACCGAGCCTTCTCCACCACCGCCCTCGTTGAATATCCAGCCGAAGCCATTGACGTAGATGTAGTCTCCGCTTGTCTGTCCGTGGTATGACTCAGCCGGAGCAGGAGCCGTAGTGGTCACAGGTGTCGTTGTCGTGGTCGGCTGAACAGTCGTATCGGCTGCTGTGGTCTGTTCCGTCGTTGCTGTAGTAGTTTCCGTGGTCGCACAGGTCACGGTTGTCGTGATCTGAGGCTCCGTGGTGGTTTCTACTGTCGTGGTCACGGGTGCTGTCGTTGTCGGCAAGGAAGTGGTCGTACTACTCTTGGTTGGCTGTGATGTCGCTGCTGTCGTGGTCGTAGTTACTATAAAACGGTGCGCAGTCCTTTCTTCTTTCGTAGCTCCGTTGCACGCTCCCACCGCACAAAGCACCGTGATGCAAGCCATTGCCGCTCCTATCGCCAGACCTGTTCTTCTTTTCTTCGTCATAATAAAGCCCTCCATTCTTGTGGTGTTGCGGTTCTTCGTACCACCCACAATACCACAGAGCGGAGGGATATGTCTATCAAGAAATCGCGAATTCTACCTGTTGCACTAAAACAGTGCGACAGAGTTGGCTATATGCAATAAAAGCGCAAATAGCAGGCTTTATCCGCCATTTCCCCAATTGTATCAATACCAATAAATAAAGCCGTACATGCGCTCGACAATTCTACCTTTTGACTCTTGAAATCTTGCTTCAGATGTGCTATAATAGTTCCAATCTCTTTTGGAGGTGTCTTATGACTCCCTTGATAAAATGGCCCGGGGGTAAATCGGGCGAGATCGACAAAATCAATCATCTGTTTCCGGATTATAAAAGATATATTGAGCCGTTCTTTGGAGGCGGTGCGGTTTTCTTTTACCTTAACCCGAAGAAAGCCGGAATAAACGATTTGTCATCATCTTTGATGGATTATTATCGACTTATCAAAAATCAAGACAAACAGCTTTACGATCTTTTGATATGCTATAATAACAGCTTTTCTAATCTCATCAATGTATGCGGCTCCAACTATGATAGCATTTACGATATTTTTATTAAGCTGAAGATGGGCGACATTGATAAAAAAGCTGCCGAGAAACTTGTTGCAGGTCTTGTGGAAAACCTTTCTACTGATATAAATTCGGGATTTACTGACAAGCTCTTGCTGGACGAACAGAAGTTCCGTTCGCAGATAATAAAAATGGTCGTTGACAAACTGGGACGAACAATTAAAAATGATGCGAAAAAGCCATTCTCCGATGAAGATATGAAAGATAATCTGATTACAGGCTTTTCTAGCGGCTATTATATGTATTTCAGAGATGTATATAACGATATAAACCTTGGTCGCATAAAAACACCCTCTGATCAATATAAAGCTGCAAATTTCTATTTTATCAGAGAATACTGCTATGGTTCAATGTTCCGGTACAATGCAAAAGGTGAGTTTAATATACCTTACGGCGGTATATCTTATAACACTAAAAATCTGAAATCTAAAATCGACAATATGTTTAATCAAGATATTGCCACGATCTTTAAAACAACAGATATTTACTCTACCGATTTTGAAGAATTTATTGCAAGTCAGAACCTTTCTGAGGACGATTTTATGTTCCTTGATCCTCCGTATGATACGGATTTTTCGGATTACGAGGGTAAGGACTTTAGTCACAACGATCAAGAAAGGCTCTCGGCGGTATTGAAGAAAACCTTGGCTAAATTCATACTGGTGATTAAGTATACGGATTTCATTTACGATCTGTACAAAAATTGGGCAAACATATTATCGTTTGATAATCACTATACATATAATGTCAGAAGCCGGAATGACAGAAAAACAGAACACCTTATAATAACAAATCTCCCTGTTGCTGAATAACAGGGAGATTTGCTATTACTTTAGATACCATCGACGATTTCTATCGCCTTCTGTGCGTACAAGATGTGCAATAGAATCATGACTTTTAATATTTCTTACCTTTTGAGAAAACTTATCATCATTTCTATTGTCAAGTTGCTCTAAATCATCACCAGATGGTTTCATTATTTGTCTTGCTTCAGCTATTAGTTCCGTGGTTGTAATGCCAGGTTTAGATTTAATGCAATCTAATACAACTGCGGCAATTTGGCTTTCTGTGTAACTGCTCATAAAATCACCTCCTTTCTTAAATACATTGTATTCAAAAATCGATTCTCTTTTCTGCTGCATTATAGTAGATTTCATCAATCTCACATCCTGCAAATCTCCTTCCAAGCTCGATTGCCGCAACTCCAGTTGACCCAACTCCCATGAATGGATCAAATACTATATCGTTGGGATTACTGGCAATTGATATTAAATGTTTTAATAGCTTGACTGGCTTTTGAGCAGGATGCTTCGGATCTTTCAATCTTTCTGGGGAAGAACAGATAGGGCTTTCAAAAAAATTATGCATTTCTTTCTGATTGGAAAAATTCCATTTATGACCCTTGTTCCACATGCATATAATCATCTCACAGCTGTTAAGAAATCCATTCTTGAATATCTTTGGTGCCGGGTTCGTTTTATGCCATATAAAAAACTGAAAGGTATCAAATTCGGGATCAAAAACCTCATGCCACTTTCCTATCATATTATAGCTTGTAAAAACAAATATGTTGCCATTTGGTTTTAGTATTCTTTTAAAGTCGTATAATAATTTACTTGGATCGAGAGGAACATCATCCCACTTGGCGATGTCGTTGTTCAATGCCTCGCGACCTGGTAAGGGAATATTCCCGGTTGAGTACTGTGAAATATTATATGGCGGGTCGGTAAGTATCAGATCTATGCAATCATCAGGCATTGTCTGCATAAACTCCATGCAGTCTCCGCAAATCAACCTTGCCATATTACTCACCTATGCAGTCGCTAATCATAGTATTGATACGTTTGTTCAGATCCAACTCTTCGAGAGCGCGTTTGTATATACGAGTAAACTCAGCGTAATCTATACCTTCTGGAAGTATCTTATTCCAGAAATCTTTACCAATCAAAAACATAGACGGATAGTGAAGATGCTTTTTTACAGCACCCGTCCATGTGTTGCCTTCTCCATCTTTATTGTACAAGGTCGCGAAATAAGCATTGCAGTTTTCAATGCCCATATCAACATATATTGTGAGTAGCTTCTCAACATTTGAGGGTGCATTTGAACTATCAAGATCGCCGCCGGCTTTAAGTTCCATAATATTCCAGTTCTCGCCGTCATAAAACGCGAGATCAACCGGCTTAGTGAAGATATTATTGGATTTATACTTTGTAGATAACGGGAGAAGGGTGGATTTTATCGTTTCCATTGTCGTAGCGCTTTCAGTTCGTGCTTTACCTCTGCCCTGAGCCTCGTTGTTTGCACGAAATGCTGCTATTTCACCGCGTAGATCCCCGTTATGGGTGTCAACATCAGTAACAACGACCTGCCCTGTGACCGTACTCACATCTATATCATATGTAAGACCTCTTGGGTTGACAATTGCTGGAACATTCTCGTCGCCAAATTTTAAACGGGCGATTCTTTTGGCGCAGGTTTCAATAGCGAATCCGCTTTTGGACTCAAAACTACTTACAAACACCATGCTTGCGGTAATACGCTCGTCCATCTGATTAAGGAGAAAATTATTAACTTTACGATGATAATTGCTCTGGAAGTCAGCTTCAATGAGGTCTGTTAGACGAGAAAATTCGTCTAAAACTATGTTCTTTATTCTGCTTTTCATAGATAAAATGTCCTTTCTGAAAATAATAAATACAATGATTTCCTTTGAGATTTGATAATACATAATGATATCTCAAATGTTATCATTTTTTTATTTTAAGATTAAATTCAAGCGGAAGGTTAGCTTCCTTTAGTCTTCCTTTTTTCAATCCGAGCAACTCCTCTATCTGTGCAGGATACAATGTAAGGTTATAATTCATAGAAATCTCTTGCACAAACTCTCGCGCCGTCATAACATTATTATTGAGTAGCAAATCAACTGCCGTTTTTAACATTGCAGGCTGTGCTGTCATAAGTTCATCATCAAACGGTTCATTTTTCCGTAATCCATAAGTCTGCATATATCTCACAAGCCGTTGATAGGTGTCATAAGAAATAAGTCCAAGATTCTTTGATCGCATAAGCATAGCGGCAATCGAGACCTTCCAACGCCGCTTCATTTCAATATAGTATTGAAATTTTGCAGCATGAGGTCCGATATCGTTTATAAACGTCTCTTTCGGGAGTAGAAAAGCTGCCGCAAACTCATTAGCTTCACGTTCGCGTTCCCTGAACTCGTTCGGATCGAGCGTTTCTACATTATCATCAAAGTTATGCATTAAAATATGCCCCAACTCGTGTGCAACGTCAAAGTGCAGACGTGCAGCACTTTCCTTGTTTTTAGAGAGTGCTATAAGATACTTTTCTTCTCCGTCTATATACAATCGCTGACTAAATCCGTCTATATCGTTGGTCGAGGTCGAGAACGCCGTAACAAGAATGCCGTTTTGTTCAGCATGGTAAATAAGATCGTTGATCGGACCGCGCCCCAATCCCCATGCATCTCTCAGTTTGTACGCCATATTTTCAATAGTATCATCTTCGTATATTGTCGGTAGATTAAGCGAAGGAAAAGAAACATATTCACTTAAAAAAGCATACATCGTCGATACGAAACCAATCTTAGCTTCCTGTTCCTCGCGGTATCTTGTTCCAGTGGTGAGCAGTGAACGAAAATAAACCCCTTTCGACACGTTAACGGCTTCTTCCTTGGAATCAAGGAAGAAGCCTACAGGAAATTCAAGCACCTTGCTCATTTTCCTGATTCGTTCCATGCCGGGGTCTGCAATTTTCCCGCTCTCGTACATTGAAACCGTTTGTCTTTTTACTCCTAAAATATCTGCAAGTTCAGCTAATCCATACCTTCTTATTGTTCTTGCAGTTTTTAGGCGATGTCCGTTGAACTCTTTCATAAGAGCCCCCTCCTATGTTGAAATTATGCCTCTTTGCTCTCAGAATTGCGCTTTACATTGATATTCTGATGCTGCTTTTTGCGCTCCAAGGCCTTTGTTTTCAGCGAGAGGCCGCCTGTAGGATCGTTATGTTTATCCGTAACGTCGTCCACCTGATCTACGATCACACTCTCTTCAGCACCGATGTATTCATTCCAGCTCTCTTCCTCACAGACTTCAAGAAGTCTGTTTAAGCGTACACATCGTACGGAGTTTAGAAAATACTCATGGGAGGAAAACAGTACCAGTGAATGTCCGTCAACTATTTCGGGCGTAATAGATAAATCGCCGCAAATGTGCTGAACAGACCGCTTTCCATAATCTTCATCATAATCGTCAAAAGTCTGCTGTTGGTCCTCCAACTGCTTATTAAGCTCCGTGACCAGCTGCGTCAGGTAATGTTTCCAGCCGTTCTTATCTTTTTGTAACTGTCTCAACCTCTCCTCCCGCATCAATGTGATAATGTTGCGGCTCTGCTTGTCATAGATGACAATAAGATTCCATGGGGTTCTTCGCGTATAGCCGACTATGATGTCAGGATCATTCTCGAAGCACTTCTGTACATTGTGATAAATGATGTCCCAGATCAGTATGGCATAGCTGTTCATTGTACTGCGGTCCAGCTCACTGCTCATTATCGCTTGCTTGATATCGTCGCCGATGCCGAGAAATATGCATCTGACAAGTTCTATTATCTGCTTTTCCCTAAAAACGATATGTTTTTTCATAAATGCTCCTTTAAAATATATATTTCGGAAGAAATCTTCCACAACATATTATATAGCATTTATCTGAAAATGTCAAGTACATTTCAAATATTTTTATGATAATTCAGCGAAATACAATTTTTTGGTATATTGTCATGTTTTGCGCCACTTAGAAGCAGTGGTTAAATCTTTGGAATGTTTAACCAATTATGTCATTATAAAGAAAAAAGTATTGCATATTACTGCTAATATGGTTCGGATGCCATTATACTGTATTGAATCGAAAGCCCGCTTGATTTTAACAACCAAGCAGGCTTTTAATTGGAGCTGGTGAACGGACTCGAACCCCCGACCTGCGCATTACGAATGCGCTGCTCTACCGACTGAGCTACACCAGCATATTAAATTTTAGAAAAATTGTAAAGTCTACGTTTTGATCCGACTGATGCGTCGCTTTATCGGTAGTCCGAGACCTGCGCATTACGAACCGCAATTATACATTGTGTATAATTTTGCAAAGTTAAGCAAATGGCTTTGTTATGCACTTTTCGTTTTGTCTTGTTTTTTTATCGAAAGCAAAATTTGGTTATTTTTTGTCTCCGTAATAACCAAATCTGTACCAAAGCGCGTGTTCGTGAAGTGCCTAAAAATAAGTGTTTATGTCGTTTCTTGCTCAAAAATCCCCAAAGATTTTATATTTCATTCTTTATGTGGGCACACATAAATTACTCCATGTATATTTTTAGTTCATTGACCCATTCGGGGACATAATCCCCTTTTATTATCAGAGAGCCATTCCTGAACTCCGCTACATCAGCGAAGCCGTTCTCGTTATCGTAGAAACGCACCTCGTTGCAGTACGGCAGTATCTTGGCAAGATCTTCAAAGCGCTTGTCAAATCTGCGCTCGACATCTTCGTTGGCGATATTGTGACCGCCCTTGCGGACGCGGTTGCTGATACGGGCAATACTTTCGGCCGCGCTATTGATACCGATGTAGTAGAGTCTGACATAATAATCAAGCTCCTGAGCACGCTGTATGGTTTTGAGCGTCCTCGCACCGGACAGCGTCGTTTCCTGCGTGAAGTTGACACCGCTTTCAAGACAGGACGCTATCTTTTGATCTGCTGCTTCCTCATCGAGGATAATCCCCATATCATTTCGCTCTGCTGTCAGTATCCCGAGAAGGCTACTTTTACCGACTCCGTCAACACCGCCTGTTATCGTATATGTTTTCATTGCTTGGCTCGTCCTCAGATAAACATCGCCATATACAACGGCAGTACGATCTTTTTCCCATTTACTCCGATATTGCCTGATATCAGCTTATAGCCGAACTGGATATTGTCGTTTTCGAGAAGGTGATTCAAAGAAGCTGTTGAGCCATTACCTGCCTTGACCTCAACGGGAATTACTTCCGCATCCTTTGTAATAAGGAACTCTATTTCCACGGAGCCGTTATCGGTGCGGTAGTAGCACAGCCGATAACCCCTCTTGGTCAGCATATCGCATATCAGATTTTCATACAAGCCGCCTTTGGTGTTGCCTTTAAGCGTATCGTCAATGACGGCTTTCTTCATGTCAAAACCGTACATCGCGGTAAGAAGCCCGATGTCCGAAATATACAGCTTGTACTGATCTTCGCGCTCATAAGCGGTAAGTGGGAAATCCGGGGCGCTGACATTGTGGCACAGCCTTACAAAGTGCGCGTCACGCAGCCACTCGATACTGTTGCCGAATTTACGTGCAGTACCCTTGCTCTCGACTACCGAGAACTGAAACTTTTTATTCTCCTTGGCGAGCTGCTTCGGAACAGACAAATAGCAGCTCTTGACCTTCGGCTTTTCGGTATTTGAAGCATATTTCGATATATCATCAAAATAGCTGTCGAGTATCGCCTGTTGAATGTCCTGCACCTGACCGAAGTGCCGCGTTTTAACATAGGTGTCCACCACAGCGGGCATACCGCCGATGACTGCATATTCCCGTAACAGCTTCATCATATTGTTGTGAACGGATTCGGGGACTTTTTCTTTCTTGTCGAAATAGGCTTTCAGATTGTCTATTGCAGCTTCGTCGTACCCGACAGCCCATAGAAATTCCTCGAAATCAAGGGAATACATCTCAATCTGGGTCTCATATCCGACGGGGATGGACGGGACTTCCTTGTAACTTATGCCGAGCAACGAGCCAGACGCGATAACATCATATTTCCCATCAATTGCCAGAAATTTGAGTGCAGTCCTCGCGCTCGGACATTCCTGTATTTCATCAAGAAAAATCAGGGTGTCACCTTCTACGAACCTGACCTCGGGCATCACAAGAGTGATTCGCTTGTATATCTCGTCAGCAGTGAGCTCACCGCTGAAAATGTCCTTGTGCTGCGGCGATTCAACGAAATTTATATAGATGTAGTTTGAATAGTTCTCCCGTGCAAACACATCAATGATGTATGTTTTGCCGATCTGTCGCGCTCCCTTGACCAACAGACAGTTCTTGTTTTCGCTGTTTTTCCATTCTTTCAGCCGGTCATAAAACTTTCTTTTAAGCATAATATCAGCTCCTCGAATATAATTATACATATTTTCAGAATATTTGTCAATAAAAAGCGCATATTTTTAGAGGAGATGAATAATAAAAATGCAGATTTCTATAGAATAGAGACGTTTTATTTGAAAAATGGTTAGCATATGAGCATCCCCAAAAATATAAGATCATTCGCAACAAGAAATCATTTTCAGTTAAGAAGTAGTATTAATATTGTTCCTTGTAACCTTATCTCATAAATAATGAACAGCAACGATTAATCCCGAGTACTAACATATCGACCACTATAAAGTGTGCTTTATTATGTGAAAACAACTTTTTAAAAATAGGGTAAATAATACCCTATTTTCGCTTGCGGATAAAATGAACTTAGTGTATAATATAGACAGTGATCACAAAGTTATGCAGAAAGGAGTTTTAACATGAAAGATATTCTTACCCAAACACCTCGTGCTGACTACGATTATTCAAAACTGATTGAGATTACGAAGAACTCGTTATGTTGCACTGATTTTACTTCATTTATATCTAATAAGATTGATGAATATCGTAGAAAGTATTGTGATGGGGAGGCACGATACTGTACCCGTGAAACACTAGCAAAAGCAATTGGAATAGAAACCAGTACGCTTACAAAGATCATCAACAATTCTCAAACTACCAGAAAAAGGGATCTAATCATTGCGCTTTGTTTCTTATTGAAACTAAACGTTGATGAAGCCAATACTGCTCTGAATCTTTACCTTATGGCACCTTTAAACCACCACAACCTGAGGGATCTCGTTATTGAACAAGCCCTGAATGAGAGATGCGATATTCCCGATTTGAACTATATCCTTGTAAAGTACAATTTCCCGAAACTGGATATAGTGCGTCGAAGCCAAAAAGATCCCTCTACATATTACAAAAAAGATAACTTGGCAAAATTTTATTATTCAGTACCAGAATTAAAGTACGAAGAAGAATCTGTAGATGTTCAGCCGTATTGTGTCGCCGCAGACGATTCTGCCTGTTCTTTACACGAACGTTATCGCCCCGATCAATATGACTATCATGGCGAAATGATTATTCACAATAAGGAAAAACCATATCTAAAGTATCGCATAACCGCAATGGATAAAGGTACTTATGAAATCGGACAGCAGAAAAACGATGGATGGATACATCTTTATAGTAACGTATCATCATTTTTTAACATACCATCTTGTGATGATACAGACCTCTTGAATGAAGTGTCGAGATTACAGGAATATATTGACCAAAAGGCGAGATATATTTATTCCATATGCGCGGATACACGTCACTACATATCACGTATAGACGCTATCAATGACAATGGTAAACTTGTAATCTACGGCGAACGGTTCGGTGCTGACGCGCCTGAACTATGTGAGTACTTTCAGGTGGAAATAACTAATGATGGCCTCTCGTTCTCGATTTCAAACCAGAGTGTATTCATGGAACAATATCTTGGCGCTGAAGGGTGGATGAAATTATATGGAGCACCTCAAAGCCCTCAAAAACAACAATTCACTTCTTTAGAACAAGTACATAACAACAGATGGAGGTCTCATTTTCACTCACTAATAAACGAAGCTCAGGATTTATTAATCCAGTTACAGGAGCGTCGACTGTTTCTGTTTAATGCACATGCTTGGATTGAAATTGATGAACTCATGCACCTATACAAAGTTGAAAAAGCTTTTCACTGCATACAGCCAGATGATATGCCCTATGAGATCATTCCACAGAAAGATTCTATCTTAGGCGGCGATGGAAAACCAATAACAGTTGAAGATCTTTACCGTGCGGCAGAACTTGATATTTACAGTATAGACGAATTATGCGACATTCGCGAAAAATATGGCTCTCTAGAAGGGCTGCTGAAAATAGATGCGCTCACAAATCAGAAAGGAAACTAAAATGAGTAATAAAAAGAATATGGTACAAACATCCGACGAACAATCCATAAAGGAGCGAAACATGAGTCAGTTTGTAGATTTATCGCTCGCATTTGGTCATGGCGCTCTCAATTCTATTAAGGAAAACGCAAGTGACTATAAGGCAATCGACGATGACGAGAGCCTTTCTACAGTAGAAAAAGCTGTTGGCAAACGAAAAATACTGTTCTGGGATATTGGAATTGGCTCTGCAACAATTAGCGGCATACTCGGACTGATATGGATTGCCAAAAAGGTCATAGCTGCGTAAAAACTATAAACAAAGTTACTTGATTTTTAATGAGCAATATAATTTCTCTTCTGGACGGAGATGGGTTAAAGCCTTGTCAATATGTTCGTATTCATCTGTCCCAAAATCCGCCCACATTCAAAAATATTTTGTAAAAACCCCTTGACAAATCTGAAATTATAGTGTATTATAAGTTATAAGCACGAACAAGCCGTTCGCGTTTTTAATCCCACAGTCGCGGAGGTCGAGTCGATGAAGCCGTTATCTGTAAAATGTCAGAGATGTAACTTCCGGCTTTTCGATGTCAGACCTGAGACTGATCCTCACGGAATAATCTCTATCAAATGCATAAGCTGCGGAAAAATATCGGATATTGACATAGCCGAATATGTGAAGAATCCGCCGCCGGAAATTGATAGAACGAAGGTCGTGAAGAAGAGCGACTGAGTCTAATCCTAAAATTTAATAACTCATCAGCGGCGCGAGCAACGGGTCCGTGACAGGCATTACGACCTGCCCAACGAGTCACCAAATGGCCGAACACTGAATATCTGAGATGAACACATAGTCTTGGATGTTCTTTGTTCGGCCATTTTTGTTTTTCTCCGAGACTTTGTACAGCAATTGCGTAAAAATGAGACTAAATTGGGACTAAAATGAGACTCTTTTGGTACTGACTTTCGGCTTGGGATGTGCTAAAATAAAGACACAGAGAAAAAAATGATTTGAGTGGCAACCTTTTACTGCCATACCGCAACCAACCCACGAAAAGTACTTTTCGGAAGCGGAGCCTGATCAGCTCCAAAACCAAAAA
>CAMVNQ010000009.1 GCA_947168885.1 uncultured Clostridia bacterium
ATTTGGTACAGCTGGTACACCGTTTTTGAAATCATTATTAATATTATGTTGACAGGCTATTCAATATGATCCGAAAACAATTCAGAATCGGATAATGATTTGAAATTTGATGTCTTTGGTGTTTCAAAACCCTGAAACCCGCTCCTGCAAAGGAATTGCTGACACACCGCAGCGTCTTTTCTGCTGTCTTTTCTGCTGTCTTTTCAATGTCTTCATAACAATGCAGAAAACGAATTGAAAATCGGTGTACCAGCTGTACCAAAATCCGTGAAACCGCTTTGCGAGCACATTTGCGGGCGTGAGCCGGTGTACCGCACGGTGTACTTTTGCTGTACCGCGCCGTACCGGAACGCAAGAAAGGAAATGCTATGGAAACCAAATATATCTTCGTAACCGGCGGTGTTGTGTCAGGGCTCGGAAAAGGCATAACCGCCGCGTCTCTCGGGCGTTTGCTCAAAGACCGCGGACACCGCGTCACCGTCATGAAATGCGACCCGTACATAAACGTTGACCCGGGTACGATGTCGCCCTATCAGCACGGAGAAGTCTTCGTCACCGACGACGGGACCGAGACCGACCTGGATCTCGGGCATTACGAGCGTTTCATCGACGAAAATCTGTCTGTGAACAGCAATGTCACCACCGGAAAGATCTATCAGACCGTCATAAACAAGGAGCGCCGCGGCGACTATCTCGGAGCCACCGTACAGGTCGTTCCGCACATCACGAACGAGATCAAGGAACGAATCTACAAAGCCGGTGAAGCTGCGGACGCGGACATCGTGATAACAGAGATCGGCGGAACTGTCGGCGACATCGAGGGAACTCCGTTTCTTGAAGCGATACGACAGGTCGGGCTCGACAAGGGACGCGGGAACGTGATATACATTCACGTCACACTGCTGCCGTTCATTTCGGGCAGCAACGAGCTGAAAACCAAGCCCACTCAGCACAGCGTGAAGGAGCTTCTTGCAGTCGGCATTCAGCCTACCGTGCTTGTCTGCCGCGCGGACTGCGAAGTTCCCGAGGACGCAAAAGCGAAGATAGCGAACTTCTGCAACGTCCGCAAGGAAGACGTGATAATCAACCGTACGGCTTCGTCACTGTACGCTGTGCCGCTTATGCTGGAGCACGAAGGGCTTGCGGACACGGTCTGCCACCACCTCGGGCTTGAGAATGAAAAGCCTGACCTGACAGCGTGGACGGAAATGGTTCATCGGCAGGAACACGCGGAAAGACCGCTGAAAATAGCGATAGTCGGCAAGTACGCCGCGCTTCCGGACGCGTACATCTCGGTAATGGAAGCCGTTCGCCACGCTGCATTCGCACAGGGCGCAAAGGCGGAGATAAAGCTCATAAACTCGGAAGAAGTAAACGCGGAAACGGTATCCGATCTGCTGTCCGGCTGCGCGGGGATAATCGTCCCCGGCGGCTTCGGGAACCGCGGTATCGAGGGCAAGATCGAGGCTGTACGCTACGCACGCGAGAACAAAGTCCCGTATCTCGGGCTGTGTCTCGGAATGCACATGGCGGTCATTGAATTCGCGCGGAATGTGCTTGGCTGGAGCGACGCGGATTCCGCCGAGTTCGCCGTAACTCCCCACAATGTGATTGATCTTATGCCCGATCAGAGGGGCGTCGAAATGGGCGGGACTATGCGGCTCGGCGCGTACCCGTGCGAACTTGCGGAGGGCAGTCTCGCTCTGAAATGCTACGACATATCATACATCTCCGAGCGTCACCGCCACCGCTACGAATTCAACAACGACTTCCGCGAGGATTTCGAGAAGAACGGAATGAAACTGTCGGGAAAGTCGCCGGACGGAAAGCTCGTCGAGATAGTCGAGATTCCGGATCACCCGTTCTTCATCGCGGTCCAGTTCCACCCGGAGTTCAAGTCACGGCCGAATAGACCGCACCCGTTGTTTATTGGGTTAATAAGGGCAGCGAGGCAGAGACCTGACATCCGCGCATGATAACATACGGCTTCGGTGTCGCCGTCGCGACATGGGGTTGATAGAGGCGGCAGGTAAATGAACTGTCTATTTATGGGTACCTCTAAAAACCGCTTTGAATAGAGAAAATGAGATGATTGCGCCAAATGCAAGGAAAGGCTCCGAAAGCTTGCTGGTCTGTCGGTCAGCCCCTCTGTCTCGCAAGCTCGACACCTCCCCGCTGCCGGGGAGACCACGCAAGGTGAGGAGACTTGACGAAGCAGTTGGTGCAAGCAGTTCTTTTTCTCTCAAATGGGTTTTTAGAGGTTCCCTTATATAAATTCGTCGGTTTCGTATTATTTTATGACCGGATATTCGCTTTCCCGAAACAGCATACCGCACCGTTTTTCCCGACATATTAATATCTGCACTTTCATCGCTCAGAGTCTTTTTAAAGGCTCTGTTTTTTTATAACTGGATTTAAAGAAAAGAATATGACCTCATTTGTCGAAAATGCTTGTAAACACACTAAAAATATGTTATAATGGTGTTAATAGTAAGTTTCGTCTTACCTGTACGGGAGGGATAACTATGTCGGTATTGTATAAACGGACAGTCTGCCTGCTGGTGCTTCTGTGCCTGACGCTCACGGCTGCGGCAGGTCTTTCCCTGCGCTCTTATGCCCTGCCCGATACAGAAGTCGTAAGAGTCGGCTACTATGAAAACGAGGTGTTCCAGGAGGGCGCATCCGAAAACGCTGTCAAGACCGGCTATGCCTATGAATACTACCGGAAAATATCCGAATACACAGGCTGGAGCTATGAGTATGTTTACGGTGATTTCACCGAGATGTACGAAAAGCTTCTGAACGGAGAAATAGATCTTCTTGCAGGACTTGCACGCAGAGAAGATCGTGTAGGGCTTATCGGCTATCCTGACGAGCCTATGGGAAACGAGGTTTACAGCTTCGTAAAGCACTCTTCGGACACGGACATAACCGCTGTCCCGAACACTCTCAGCGGAAAAAGGATAGGAGCGCTCGACAGCGCCGTTGCAACCGCCGCATCGTCGTATCTTGATGCTCATGCAATAAGCGCATCTATGATAACATATCCGAGCTATGACGCTCTCATTTCCGCGTTCAGTGCGGGCGAGGTCGATGTCATAGCGGCGGAAAGCGACGGAACTTCCGGACGCGACAACACCGAAGTCGTGTGCGCATTCGGCACGTCGGACTACTATATCTGCGTAAACAGAGAACGTCCGGACCTTCTTGACGAGTTGAATGCGGCACAGGCGGAACTTCGCGTTGACGAGCCCGATTATATCAATTCGCTTCGTGCGAAATACTACTCCGTAAGCGTTTCAAGCAGAGCGTTTTCCGATTCCGAGAAGGAATGGCTCGCTGCGCACGACACGCTTACGATAGGCTATCTCAACAACTATCTGCCATACAGCAACACTTCCGCAGACGGAAATGTTACCGGTCTTATCAGGGACATAGTACCCGAGATGCTGTCTGTTCTCGGTATTTCCGACCTCAAGGTGCAGTATATCGGCTTCGACAGCTACGACGATATGACGGCAAGCATGGCTGCACAAAACATAGACGTTGCTTTTCCCGTAGGAGGCGGACTGTACTACTCCGAGCTTAACGGCATATACCAGAGCAACGCTGTCGTTTCATCGACAACGGAGCTTATCTACAAAGGAAAATATCCCGAAAAGGAAAGGCTTACTTTCGCTGTCAACGAAAACAACCGGATGCAGTATTATTACATAATGTCTCATTTCAGAAACGCTGACATTGTATTCTATGATTCTGCGGAAGAGAACCTTGAAGCCGTTATCGCCGGCGAAGCGGACTGCACGACGCTCAACGGACTTCGGGCTAACGAGATACTTCGCAACAGCAGATACCACGAGCTTTCCATGAAGCTCCTTACCCGCTCCGACGACCGCTGTTTCGGCGTAAGGATAGGAAACGACGGCCTTCTGAAGCTTCTCAACAGAGGCATCAATATAACGGGAGCAGAATATATACAGAACATCGCCGGCAAATATACCGACGGACTTTACACATATACATTTGCGGATATGCTTCGTGACAATATCCTGCTTTTTGCAGGCATAGCCGTGGCGATAACCGCAGTAGTGATAGCTTTTCTCGTGCGTGATTCGGCTCGCTCGAAATCTCAGGCGGCAGACAGGGAAAAAGCGCGTATCGCTCTCGAAGAAAAGAACAGAGAGCTCGCACAGGTAGCACAGGAAGCGAAAGACGCGAACAGAGCCAAGACTTACTTCCTTTCAACGATGTCTCACGATATACGGACACCGATGAACTCGATCCTCAGCATGAACGAAATGGTGCTCCGCGAATGTGATAACGAGGATATACTTATCTATTCCGGTCATATACGCGCATCGGGAATAATGCTTCTCGGACTTATCAACGATATACTTGATTTCTCAAAGATAGAAGCCGGAAAGCTCGACATAATACCCGTTGACTATGAGCTGTCTTCCGTGCTGAACGACCTTGTGACGATGCTTCGCACGAAGGTCGAGGAAAAGGGGCTGTGTCTTGCGCTTGACATAGACAGCAGTATGCCGAATTATCTTCGCGGCGACGAGATAAGGATAAAGCAGGCTGTGACGAATATCCTCACAAACGCGGTAAAGTACACCCAGAAAGGTACGGTAACCTTCTCCGTGGGATATGACAAGACAGAAGACGACCCGGACAGCATAATGCTCAATATAAGTGTCGAGGACACGGGTGTCGGTATAAAGGAAGATGATATAGCGAAGCTTTTCGCCGCATTTGAGCGCATCGACGAAGCGAACAACAGGAACATAGAAGGCACGGGTCTCGGCATAACGATAACGGACAGTCTGCTGCGGCTTATGGGAAGCTCTCTGAAAGTAAGCAGCGAGTTCGGGAAAGGCTCTGTTTTCAGCTTCTCACTCAGGCAGAAAGTCATAGACCCCGAACCTGTCGGCGACTATGAAGCCGCGTTCCGGCGCTCGATCGCGGGAATAAGAAAATACAGAGAGAAATTCGTCGCTCCCGATGCGCGTGTTCTTGTGGTGGATGACACGCCCGTAAACCTTATAGTATTCAAAAATCTTCTCAAACGCACGAAGATACAGATAGACACGGCGGACAGCGCAGACGAGTGCATTGCATACGCTATGCGGACAAAGTACGACATTATATTCCTTGACCACATGATGCCGTACAAGGACGGCATAGAAGCACTTAAAGAACTTAAATCCATGAGCGGCAACCCGAACATAGATACACCGATGATATGTCTTACCGCAAACGCTGTATCGGGAATGAAAGAGACATATCTTGCAGCGGGCTTCGACGACTATCTCACAAAACCGATCAATCCCGACAGTCTTGAAAGCACGATACACGGCTATCTGCCGAAGAATAAGATACAGTCCGCAGACGACACGGATACCGAGGACGATACGTCATTAATACCGGACTTTATGTATAATACAGACGGGATAGATGTCGCAGCGGGACTAAAGCACTGCGGAAGCGCCGGCGCGTATATGGACGCGGTTCGCACATTTCTCGATACCGCCGGTGACAACATAGCGGAGATCGAGCGCTTCCGAAGCGAAAACGACATCAGGAGCCTTACAGTGAAGATACACGCTTTGAAAAGCACATCAAGAATAATCGGCGCGGAAAAGCTCGGTGCGTTTGCGGAAAAACTCGAAAAAGCAGGAAACGCGAACGATACTTCGGTTCTCGAAAACAATACCGATGCGCTTTTATCCGATTATCGCGCACTTGTCACGGCTCTTTCTCCTGCCAAGCCTTCCGCCGTGAAGGACAAGCCTCTCATCTCACACGAGAAGCTTAAAGAAGCCTATGGTACTATACTTGAATTTTCGGAAGCTCTCGATTATGACACAATCGAGTATATGATAAAGAGCCTTGACGGGTACGGGATCCCCGATGATGAAGCCGAGCGTTTTGAAAAGCTGAAACGTGCCGCGCTCAACTATGACTATGATCTGATCCCGGAAATTATCAGTAACTGACTGCTGACTTCTTTATGTCCGTTCAGCGGAATTTTAATCTACTCCAGAGGTGTTGAGGAAATGAACAGAAGCGACGAAAAAAAGATGCTCACGGAAATATCACATGAGCTCAAAGCCCCGATAGACGCTATACTTAGCTACGGAAGGCTTATCGCGGGATCTTCCGACCCCGTGATGCAGGAATACGCGCGGAAAATAACCGCAGCAGCAGCGGAAATGACCGATGTTATCGACGGATTGCTCGACAAGGCAGCCGAATACGGAGAAACATACGGCAGAGAACAGCGTACAGCGCCCGCTTCACCGCCGGAAATGTCCGGAACACCTCTCGTCATGGTGATAGATGACGACGAGATGGTATGCGAGAGCGCGTCGGCCATGCTCGGAAAGATCTACCGCACGGAAACGGCATCATGCGGCGAGGAAGCTCTCGAAAAGCTCGCGTTTATGAAGCCTTCGCTGATACTTCTCGATATAAACATGGAACAAATGGACGGCTTCGAGACGCTTTCACGGATACGCCAGTCCCACGAGCTTTCGTCCGTCCCCGTGATATTCCTTACCGGCGACGAGGGCAGAGACGCGGAGATACGCTGTCTTCGCGCGGGTGCTTCGGATTTCGTCCGCAAACCGCTCGCTTCACAGGTGCTTATCGAACGTGTGCGCAGGATAATCGAGCTTGACAGGTTACAGCATTTCTTAAGCAGCGAAGTCGCAGCGCAGACAAAACGCTCGGCTCACCTTTCAAAACAGATCATGCTCGCGCTCGCACAGGCCGTCGATGCCAAGGATCATTATACGAACGGTCATTCACAGAGAGTCGCGGCTTACTCCGCCGAGATTGCGCGCAGGATGGGCAAATCAAAGCAGGAGCAGGACGAGATATATTCAATGGGTCTTCTGCACGATGTCGGAAAAATAGGTGTAAGCGAAGCGATCATCAACAAGACATCGCGCCTTGACGACGATGAATACGCACAGATAAAGAAACATACGGAAATAGGACACGGCATACTTAAAGTGATTACCGAGATACCCGGACTTGCCACGGGAGCACGCTGGCACCACGAAAGATATGACGGACGCGGCTACCCGGACGGGCTTTCCGGCGTGAATATTCCCGAAGAAGCACGCATAATATGTATTGCGGACTGCTACGACGCAATGACCTCGAACCGTTCGTACTCGACCGTGCGTGAACAGTCGGCGGTGCGCGCGGAGATAATACGCTGCAAGGGCTCACAGTTCGATCCGGTCATAGCTGATGTCATGATAGCAATGATAGACGACGACCCGGATTACAAGATGAGTGAGCGCGCCGGACACAACGCCGTAATTCCGTCGGACAGCACGGATATGGAGACCGTACATACGGAACCGGAGCCCGCTGTGATACCGGAACCTGCACAGGATATAAAAGCAGGTACCCCGTTTATTCCGGAGATATCAGAGCTGGATATTTCGGCTGCGAGAAAGAATATTTCAGATGAAGAAATACTTGCGCTTACGATAAGGCGGTTTTATGAGCTCATGCCCGTGAAGCTCGGCAAGCTGAAAGCTGCGTATGACGAGACTTGTGCGGGCGGCGATATTTCCGCGTACCGTATCACCGCACACTCCATGAAGAACAATGCCGCTACGGTCGGACTTACGGCACTGTCCGAAGCCGCAAGGTCGCTTGAAATGCTTGCGAAAGACAACAAGTCCGATGAAATAAAGAAGCAGCATGAGCCGTTTGTGAACGAGTGGGAACGGATATATGAAAAGCTCGGCGAAGCATTCGGGATGCACGAGTCCGAAACAGGCACGGCAGAAAAGACGGACGGTACCGCTAAGCTTCCGGAGCTGCTTGAGGCACTTCTGGCATATATTAAAGATACGGACATAGATGCAGCGGACGAGACGATGGCACTTATAGAGAGCTGTTCCTACAACGAGAGCGTGCAGTCCATGATAAGCGGGCTGAAAGCCGCCGTGCTCGCTTTTGACGAGGATAAGG
Organism: uncultured Clostridia bacterium; assembly: GCA_947168885.1. Taxonomy (GTDB): domain Bacteria; phylum Bacillota; class Clostridia; order Oscillospirales; family Ruminococcaceae; genus Ruminiclostridium_E. The sequence goes on from CAMVNQ010000009.1 coordinate 8,002, forward strand.
CGGAAGAGATGATCAAAAAGATAAATGAGGATCTGACAGAATGAAAAAAATACTTCTAATCGGAAAAACTGACAGTACATACACAGAGCTCGGCGATAAGCTTTCCGCGCATTACTCGGTGAGATACGGCTCATCCGGCGGATTTGCGGCGGAAGCCCTGCTGAACAGCTTCGCGCCGTCGCTGATCGTTATACGCCTTCCCGGTACGGACAGGGATATAATACAGCGTATCAGCGAAAAGTTCTCCGCCGTTCCCGTCATAGTTCTCGGGACTCCGGAAGAGGCGGCGGCTTATCCGGAACTTCATCCTGCCGCAGTATGCGCCGACATTGTGCAGACGGCTTATGATACGGTATGCTCTACCCTGCCGTATCCGGACGACAGTACCGGAACGCTCACCGTAATGGTCATAGACGACGACGCGGGAATACTCAGAATGATGAAGACCATGCTCGGCGACAAATTCGACCTTGTGCTTGCGCCTTCGGGAAGCAAGGCTGTAAAGCTGTTTGAAAAGAAGCGTCCCGACGTCATACTTCTCGATTACGAAATGCCGGAAATGAACGGTCTTCAGACGCTCGCGGCGATACGCGGTGTCAAGGGATATTCCGACATTCCCGTGATATTCCTTACCGGCGCGAACACTCCGGATATACTTGAAAATATCCGTGCCGCGAACACTGCAGGATACCTGATGAAACCCGCAGACGCACCTGATATTACAGCCGCGGTCCTTAAAGCGGCAAAGAAATAAAAACTACCGCCGTGATGCGTTTAAGCATTCCGGCGGTATTGTTTTATAACTGTGCGTTCTTCCATTTTCGCGTCGCAAAGAAATTGTCAACGGCACCTATGATATCCTCTTTGCTCATCGACTTGAGGAGATAGCCCTGCGGTTTCAGGCGCATCACGTTCATAACGCTCTCCTTGTCCGATTTTCCTGTGAGGAAGATTATCGGAATGCCTGCGGAATTCGGCTCGCTTCGTATCATTTCCATTATCTGCGAACCGGGAGTTATCGGCATATCATAGTCGAGCAGTATCAGATCCGGCGTATGTGCCGCTATGTAAGTGATCGCCTGCATACCTGATTTGACTGCGGTGATCCGGTATTTCATCGAAAACCAGTCCTGCATGAGCCGCAGGAAGGTAACATCGTCGTCAACAAGCAGGATATGTCTGCCTTTTTTCAGCTCCTCGGTATTCTTGACAACAGTCAGGAGATCTGCGGTGAGATCCTTAACGTCGAACGGTCTCAGAAACTCACGCATAATAAGCCTTTTCGGTATAAGCTTGTGTATCTCAGTAAACTCTTTTTCATATCCGATAATGCAGAGCGGAAGATCTCCGTCATCGCATATATCCTTAAGATATACAAGCACATCGGGATAGCCGATAATGCTGTCGCCCGCGAAAAGCAGTATAATATCGGTACCTTCCTTTTCAGCGCCTATTGCCGCTATCGAGGGCGTGACCGATATGACCTCCGTGCCGGAACGAATGAGATTGTTTACAAGAGCGTCGGTCATAAACGCGGCTCCCTGACTTATCAGCATTATCCTACAGGACATTATTGTTCGTCTCCTTAATCAATTTATCGGGTGCGTTATCACAGCGGAAAGCCCGGTCAGTGACCGAAATAAGCCTTGATATATTCCGCGAACGAGCTTTCGCCGACTTTATCCTTTCCCACAAGATCATGCGAGAGCGTCCATTTTGAAAACAGTATGATGTCGTGCTTCCCTGCTTTCTTTATCTTGGGAAGATTTGCGAGTATGCCGAACATCCACGCAGGACTGTCCTTGATCTTCAGAGGCTTTCCGGCAGCCTCAAAGCACATACGCGCCATCTGCTCATAGGTATATGTCTCTTTTCCGCCGACCTCATAAATCCGGTTCTTGTCTTCCATGTGCTCAACGATGAATCCGGCAAAATCAGGGCAGTCCACAACATTCGCCTTGACACCGTGATAACCTTTGAGCAGGCGCATCTCGCCATTGTCAACATAAGGCTTGAACACCTTGGCTATATCATAGAAATACCCTGTCGGGCGGTATATGACATAATCCATAGGCTGTTTCATGATCTTTTCTTCCGCAAGCGCCTTAGCGTGGAGCATCGGTATCTTCTCTGCTCCTGGCTCACGACAGGCTATGACCGAGATATAGTTGAATTTCTGCACGCCTGCGGCTTTTGCGGCTGCATAAAGATACATATTTCCCTTATAGTCGATATCATAGTTGTTTACCGTGGTCGAAGCGCCCGTAAGTCCCATCGTCGTGATAACTATCTGAGCACCTTTGCAAAGTCCCCTGAAAGACTCTTTTTTCAGAGCGTCGATACAGCGGAATTTATATTTCCCTTCAAGTCCGTTGTTCTCTTTTTCCTTTATATCGGCAGCCACGACCTCGTGACCTTTTGCAATAAGCTCCTTGAGTATCTCAAATCCGAGATTTCCAAAAGCGCCGGCAAGTACGACCTTCATGACAATTCCCTCTTTCGGTATGAAATATTATGATTTTTCTTTAGGGCACCTCTAAAAACCGCTTTGAAAAGAGAAAATGAGTATAATCCTTATGCCGCTTTCAAAAGCGCATCCTTGCGCTCTTCTGGCGGCATAGTCAGAGCATCCTGCTCTGGCGCCAAATGCAAGGAAAGGCTCCGAAAGCGTGCTGGCGCACGGTGAGGAGGCTTGACGCAGCTATCGGTGCAAGTAGCTCTTTTTCTCTCAAATGGGTTTTTAGCGGTTCCCTTTATTTCTTTTGTCGTTGATGATCTCCATTTCCTTTACATCAATGACCTTGACATTGTTTTCTTCCGCCCACTTCACACAGCCTTTGAGAACTGTGGGAAGGAAGATGCGCGGAACATTCACGATTCTTTCGAGAGCTGCATCTGTAAATGTAACATCAGTCTGAAGCCGGTCTGCGGCATAGCGTACAGACGAGACCGTGGTCTGTCTCTGCGGCAGAAGCGCAGGTATCATCCTTGTATGCCTGTGATACCAGAAATACTTTGAATCCCTGTAACCGTAATCGACCGGAAGCGGCGGGAAATCAGCCGGTCTGACGCCGTTTACGACAGCGTCGCGGTATCTCGGCTTCATAAGTATCTTTTCTATTTTAAGGACAAAATGAGCTCCGTAAGGCGATGTTATGCCGTTGAAATCATGGTATCTCTCAAGCTCATAGTGGTCAGCGCCCTCTTCAAGCGGCGCATCATCCTGCGCTCCGTCAAGGGTATCGACCCATGTGCATTCGACAGCCTGAACGGCTTCGCAGATCACCTTGGGATATTTTCCGTCGGGATCTTCTGCCTTACGGTGACCTTCTTCAAGATGAAAAGCAAAATCCTTCATCTTTTCCGCGGGAGTATCTCCCGGCCAGCCCAGACGGACGCATTCTTTGAAAACACTTCCGTCATCGGGAAGAAAGTTTATAACGCACTTCTTGTTCTTTATAATGTTCTGCGCGGTATTTGACGAATTGCGGCATTCAAGCATGAAGGCGTAATAGTCCTTGCCTGCCACATAGAACGGAGCAATAAGCGAATACGGACCGCATGTGGTCTTACCGTCGTCTGTGAGCGTGCTCACAAGAACGACGGGCATCGGGAAGAACAGCGAGGACTGATAGAAGTTATCCACCGGTCTCAGCGATACAAACCCCGATTTGTACTTAATTGCGTTTTTTGCGGCAACGCCGTTCTTTCCGCTGTATTTCTTTATGTTGTATTTGGGCTTTGTCTGTGTATTGCTGCCGTATTCAATGGCTTCGACAGGACAGTTGCCGATACACGCCATACAGTGTGCGCACGACGCTTTCCACACAGGACGGCCGTTATTGAGCTCGATATTGTTCAGAGGACAGACAGAAACGCATTTTCCGCAGCCAACGCACTTATCCGTCGCATAAAAAGCCTTTGACGGCTGCATAAATTTCTTCCAGAAATCGGCTAAAGCTTTTGTGGCCAGATTTTCGGCGTATGTGATATGTCTTGTTCTGATCTTCTTTCCCTGCGCAACAGCATGTGCGGCTCTGAGCACCGGCAAACGCATATTATTCAGCATATCGGCGATCTTCTCGTCTGACGGAGCGGGAATGAATTTCAGCGCCATATAATTATTGGGCATTTTTACATCCACATATCCCATAAAAAGCATCTTTTTCCTGCGCACGATGTTCTCAGCCGCAGCGCCTGCCGCGCCGGAATGTCCGCCTCCGCTCGTAAAGACAAAGTAAACCTTCCTGTTCCCTGCGAACTTCTGCTTTCTGAGGAATTCCTCAAGGAAAAGCGGGATATAGGCTACATATATCGGTGCACAGATCACAAAAGGCTTCTGCGAGCGTATCACCGAATTGTCATTGCTCTTGATCCTTTTAATAAGATCCAGAGACTCATCTCCGAGTTTTCTTGCGATCAGCTCAGCGACATATTTTGTGTTTCCTGTGGCCGAAAAATACAAAACCATAGTATGAACCTCCTGTTCAGTATGTCCGGAAAAATACCGTCAATTGTCGGGCATTACACACTCCCTGAAAAAATCTGCGGCACCTTTTTCGCCGAACACCTTTTTCAATATATCTGATGAAGGATTTCCTTCATTTATCATTCTTTCGCGGAACCCGAGAAGTCCCGAAAGGTTCGCTCCGGACTTCTCTGCGGAAAATGCAGCTTTTTTATATGCTCTTATGCTGTCTGCGGCAATGGAAGAAAGTCTGACTTTGCTGTCCGGTTCAAGCGACTTTATCATGGAATAATCCGTTCTCTCGCCGATATACCATGCCGGCTTTTCCGCGTAATCGGGAACTTCTGTGTATTTTTCGCAGACTTTTTTAAGAAGAGGCTGTTCCGGCTTTTCGGCTGTACAGTCGTAATACTCCACGAATATCAGTCTCTTCTTTCTCATTTTCATAATGTCTATCAGCAGGTACGGAACGCTGTTTCCCTCAAAAGGCATGAACGACATCGTGAGAAGCTGCATACCGAAAGGGCCGTCTGTACGCATGGTCATCATATTTCCGAATCCGTTTATACGATAACGCTTAACATCAAATTTCATAAGCTTTATTAGCTTAGGGAACGAAAAACTGCTGTACCCGTCCTCAGGAACTATAACATGATCCTTTCCGGACAAAAACAATTCTGCCGCACCAATTCCGATCTTATCCAATTCCTTCATGATCTGAAATGCTCCTTATCAAAGGCTTTCCCGCGCAATGACCGTTACGCGGTCTTTCGTCAGGTCCGGCGGAACCTGCTTCCGGGAACCGACAGTTTTTCTCATTTTCTGTTTTCAATACCGAAAAACACCTTATTGAAAAACTTCTTTGTCTTGTCTTCCCCGAGGAACTTCTTGAAAACGTCCGTGGAAACTCCGCCTTTCGAGACAAGAGCATCAGCGTATTCCTGAGTGAGTGCAAGCTTGCGCGCCTTCTCCTCCGTGCTGAGGACAGGAAGCTCGGCCGCCTTCTCCATATAACAGCGTATAATATCGCTGAACATCTTATCAAGCAGTTCGTTGTCGGTTTTTCCGGTCTTGTGAAGTGCGACCGATATAAGATCGCTGTACCATCTGCGTTCGGCCGCAAAATCATCAAGCCCGCTGTATCTGCCCACGAGTTCTCTTGCGGCATCAAGCACACCGGTATATTCCGCCGTATTTCTGTCGGCGACAAGGTCATAGAATTCAACTAAAGCCTTGACATCTTCCCCGTTGATGATAAAGTCAGCAGACATCAGCGGCATATTCTTCTCAAACGGCGTGACAACCAATGAGATCATCTGCATACCGGCCATTCCCGAAGTCATGACCGAGAGATTTCCAAGTCCATTTATCTCATACTGCGAAGTATTGAACTTCATCATTCCCTGAATATCGATCTGCGAAAAATCTCCCGCGTCCACAGGAGTGAGCTGTGCATATACGGATATTATCCCGATACCTGTTTCTGCTGTTATGTTCATTTCTTTTACCGTACTTTTCCGTTCCGTGTTATAATCACGCTGAACGCTCCGTAAAACACACAGGGTGTCTTAATAACCGGAAAAGTATTCCTTTCTCCCTATAATATTGTGAATCTGTCTTTACCCTCAGATCAGCTGCGACGACCGGTAAGCGTTCAGACTGTATTGTGTCACGCAGCACAGCGCAGACAATATATATAAGCATATTGTACCATAATAATCGAAAAAAGTCAATAATAATATACAAAATCGACAGATATTCCGTATGATCCGTTTCAGGTATGCCGCAGATATTCCAATTCCGACTACAAAATAACGTATCCCTTGCGTACATTTTCATTTATAAAGCAAATCAGCCGGTGCATAAACACCGGCTGTCACGGCATTATCTGTTCAAAAGCCGCAAAAAGACCTATCATCATATATACTTCTCAATATTGTATTTGACTTTGCCCTGCGTTTTATCACCATACTCGATAGCCTGGAAAGGACAATTACCGATGCAGGCCATACAGTGAGCACAGCTTTTTATCCATTCCGGACGCTTATCCGTTATTTTTATGTTGTTCAGAGGACACAGCTTTGCACATTTCCCGCAGCCGACGCACTTATCGGTCGTATAGAATTTCTTCGCCTGCTGTTTGTACTTTACCCACACCGGGTTAAACGGCAGTGTCACCACTTTCTCAAATAGAAATACATACCTTGTCTTCAGTATTTCGCCGTTCTTAATACTTTCAGCTACCGCGTCAACCTTCTGACGTGAATCCTCTATACGTTTATGTATCTCCTCCGTGTCGTTCAGAGGATAGTGGTCGCTTATAATATAATTCCTTGGCATCTTGAACTCTGCCTGACCTTTATAATTCATCTTCTTCCTGCGGAATATCCCTTTTGCAAGAGAACCGGCGATCCCTGTATATCCGCCGCTTGTAAAAATACAATAAACATCACGGTTCCCTGTAAACTCCTGGTTTTTAAGGAATTTGCTCATGAACCGCGGCATTTCGCATACATAGATCGGTGCGCAGATGATAAAAGGTTTTTCTGAATATATCGGAGAATTGTCATTATTTTTGATCCTGTCAAGAAGATCGAAACATTCATCACCGATTTTATCGGCGATCAGTCTGGCGATAAACTTGGTGTTTCCGGTTGCTGAAAAGTAAAGAATCATGTTTGCTCGGCTCCTTTGTTGATTTTCAGACGGTACACGCCGGGATCGTGCACGAATTGCGCAGTCAGCACATATAATGAAGCTTTACCGGCGCTTCATGCGATGTTCAGACCTGCCGGCGCAAGTCAATTGAAATCCGACATGGTATGTGCATAAAACTTCAGACAGCATTCCTGCTGTATCCCTTGTTATTATATCATATCCGGAGAAAAATTACAATATCAAATCATGATAAATCCGTCCGAACGAAAAATAAAATCAGGCTATCATCTCTGTTGTCCGGTATTTTCTTCTCTCACTCTGTCATCGTCATTCACGGAAATAATGTGAATTATGATGACTCGTTTTATGCAGCTTTTTCGGCTCTGCGCTTATGCTGACTATTGCTATTTCTGCCGAAATGTGATATAATACAGCATGTTAAACTTTCACAGGACGTAATAAAGCTTGCGATTGTTGAACAGAAAGATGCAGGACGTCAATACGCCGCGGTCAATTACAATTCACGAGGACGGAGAAATCCATTTCAGACAAGCGGTAAATAAAGGGAACCTCTAAAAACCCATTTGAGAGAAAAAGAGCTACTTGCACCGATAGCTGCGTCAAGCCTCCTCACCGTGCGCCAGCACGCTTTCGGAGCCTCTCCTTGCTCTCGGCACAATTATCTCATTTTCTCTTTTCAAAGCGGTTTTTAGAGGTGCCCTAAATTTGTACAGGAGAGTTCATATAATGGGACGTGAAGTATTCAGGTGCAACCCTCTCAGAGGGCTTCCGATGGGACTTATAAGAGGATTTATGTATGGATGTATTATACTGCTGATCGCACTGGCTCTGGGAATGGACGAAAAACTGTTCATCCCGCTGCTGGGGGCTGCCATGGTCATCTGCGGTGTCATCGGCATCATAAGCGGTATCGGAAAAAGCATAGAAGCCGATGAGAACGGTATATATCTGAAGGGTAAAGAGTATCTCTTTGCGGAAAACGATATGTATATGCAGGTATATACGCACTATTACAGCGTTATTCCGGTAACCGAAAGATACATAACGCTCGGCAGTAAGCATAAGATAAAATGCTCGTTTCTCGGCAGTCATGATGCGGGCAGGCTTGCAAAGATCATAGAGACAGGTATGAGAGAAAAGTACCGCGAGTCATACGACGACATTGCAACGGATGATGCAGATAAATCAGCTGTGCAGTCTTTCATCATTCCCACGGCCGAGCTCACTGAAAAGATATATAAAAGGACCGGACTTATGACAAAGATCATGTTCTGGTTCCTGACCGTTTTGTATTCATGGATACTGATATCTACGATCGTGCAGGATGAGCTTGAAGAAAATTGGGTCTGGGTTCTGATACCTATGATCATGAACGTGCTGATACTGGGCGGTGTGAATTTTATCATGTGCAGAAAATTCAAAAATTCTGCCAGGAAGATACCCCGTAAGATCGTGTTCATCGGCAGCCGATGCTATATAGACGGTGAACCCTTCGGTGAGCTTGACTTGGAGAAAGTAGTAATGACACCGGAACAGGGCTACAGTAAAGGTGATATGCGAAAGCTGGCGTTTTATGAAAGAAACGGCCGCATCAGTGAATACAGTTTCGGCTTCAAGACCGACCGGACCGGATTCCCGGAGTACGGACAGCTGATAGAGGCGGTAAAAGATCACTTCGGCGACAAATTCGCGTATGACATAGACTGAACCGAGGACATGAAGAATATCGCGGAAATAGCTTGCAGATATAATCGCTCGACAAGTAATGATCGGAGTTATGTAATCGTAATGCAATACATGACCTGTAAAAACAATAACTGAAAGGACAGCATATATGGCATCGGAACGTTCAAAAAGGCAGTCAAACATTGAATTGCTGCGGATCGTCGCGGCTTGCGGAGTGATCATCCTGCACTACAACAATCCCAATATCGGCGGCGGGTACGGCGCAGCAGATGACGGCAGCATAAACCAGGCGATAATGACCTTTTTTGAAACTGTATTTATCTGTGCGGTAAACCTGTATGTGCTGATCTCCGGCTATTTTATGAGGAACTCGACAAAAAGAGACCTGATAAAACCGATCGAGCTTCTTGCACAGCTTGTTGTCTTTGAGCTTCTGTTCTGTCTGATAAAGGAACTGCCGAAGGGCGAGGGTTTGTCATTCACGACCGTTCTCGGATATTTTACGCCGAGCTATTGGTTCGTGTTTGTGTATATAGCGTTGTATATGATCTCGCCGTATATCAATCTTGTATGGTCACATCTTTCCGAAAGCGGCAAAAAGACGCTGCTGATAATATGTACAGTTCTGTTCTCGGCATACTCCATTCTGACGGATATTGTTCAGCATTTCCGCCCCGATGAAAATAACGGACTGAGTACGATAGGACTTCTCGGATCAGAAGCAGGCTATACGATAGTGAATTTCGTGCTTATGTATCTTCTCGGCTGTTATCTTCGCGACCGTGAAGATAAAGGAAGAAAAACAGGCACGGGAAAGCTCTTGCTGCTTCTTGTACTCAATGTCGCGGCAATATTCGTCTGGACTTATTCAGAGAAATTCATCACCGGAGATTTAATCAATAAAACTGCTGCATGGAATTATGACAACCCGCTTGTTATAACCGAAGCCGTACTTGTTTTCCTGATATTCGGCAATATGAAGCTCGGCAGCAGCAAGGTAATAAACAAGCTTGCCACCGCTTCATTCCCGGCATATCTGATACACATAAATCTGCTCGAATACTGCGGGATAGAAACTTTTGCCCGGAAGGATCCGGCCTTACTGACTGCTCATATTATCGGCAGTACGATCGTTATATACCTGATAAGCTTTGTTATATTCCTGATTTATGATCTTATCACGAAACCGCTGTTCTCACTCATTACGAAACATTGGAAGAAAAGGACATATTCTGTCTGAACGCAAAGTAAGACAGCTTGCGGCTATCTCCCGCACCGTCTATATTGCCAGCAGGAATATGTAGGTTCTGAGCGGAAAAGGCATAGCAACAAAACTCGCGGCAGTTCTTACGGAACGTATTCGCCCTGAGATGATGACCTGCCGGGAGCTGGTCTCAGCAGGCCGTTATCCTTATACCGGCAGCTTCGGGCTGCTTACGGCACTCCGTCGCAGATGACGTGCTTATCGACAAGGCAAAGAGTGTCATCGACAAGTGCAGGTATGTCATTGACAGCGGATGTCCCACAGGACAGTACAATAACGCCGTGGATATTCTGCGTGAATACGCGGAAAAACGGGAAGAAAATAATAACCGGGGTGTCCGGGATCGCGGATATTCAGCCGATCGGATAAACCGGATATGCGAAAATCTCACAAAAGCCGTCTGTTATTAATGTCTACTCATCAACCGCGAAAAGGCTTCATAGCGCAGCATGAAGACTTTTCACGGTTGCAAAAGTGCAATGAAAATTTCGGAATAAACAAATTATACTTGCACTTTTGTTCGTCCGAAGGACGAAATGAGCTTGACATCAAGGAATGTGTCCGCCTAAAAAAGACGCTGAAAGCGTATTTTTTAGGATTTCCGAAGTCCGCTTTGCGGATTTCGGAACAACAACTGCTAAAAAGGCAGTTGTTGAGGACACATTTATTATATCAGACGGCTTTACTTTTATCCGCAGGCGATATTGTCAGGGCGTGCAGATTATTTGACGCTTACTTTGCTAAGACAATATCAGCCACGCCGTCCGTGAGATCATTCGGCACTGTCGGTCAGAACCCAATTCAACTAAGTTCAGGGGCTTGAAAACAGCGATAACTTTTTATCGGTTTTCTGCAAATCAGCTCTACATAATGATATATAATTCTGCTATTATCATTATTCACCAAGAAATATGATTGACTTTTTAATATGGTAGTGATATAATAATATAAATATTGTCATTTGTAAATTGAGATTTGTAGGGTGAAAAATGTGAAATTCGTTTGCTTCATACAAGAACAGACCGGCACCCTGAATAACCATTGGCTGTATGTAGGATCGCCTACTACTCATAATATAAAGTCATTGATATTATAACTTTACTGGAGGTTGAATTATGGAAAGCATCAAAGAAATTGCTGCTCGTATCCGTGAATTGCGGGAAGTGTGTGATTACACTCAGGAAAAGCTTGCCGATGAACTCGGTATTGCCGCTGAACTATATGCCGGCTATGAGCAGAACGGAGATTTTCCGATAAGCGTCATCTATGAGATCGCTAACAAATTCGGAGTCGATTTCAACGAACTTGTTACCGGGGAACCAAGTCGTATAAATACTTATCAGGTAGTACGGCGCGGGCAAGGAAAAACAGTCAGCCGTTTTTCCGGGTATCGTTTCAAGGATCTGGCATTCCGCTATGCGGACAAGATCATGCAGCCCCTCCTTGTTACGCTCGAACCTTCCGATGAACACGCTGAGCTCGTTACTCATGCCGGTCAGGAATTCAACCTTGTCCTCAAAGGCAGCATAGACGTTATTTTCGAGGATAAGGTAATTACTCTGGGTGAAGGCGATTCTATCTACTTCAATCCCACATACCCTCATGGTCAGCGCTGCCACGGCAATGCCAAGGCAAGATTCCTTACCGTGATCGCTGAATGATCCACCGAACTTATCTGATAAAGGAGAGATTTGTTAAAATGCTTTTAGACCGTTATCTTCCCCGTATAGAATTCGATTCTTACGAGGATTTCGTAGAAAACTACCGTGTAAATGTACCTGAAGATTTCAATTTTGGCTGGGACATCGTTGATGAATGGGCAAAACAGGAACCCGATAAAAAAGCTATGCTCTGGCTCAGTCACGACAAGCAGGAGCGCACTTTCACTTTCACTGATATATCCAGGCTCTCAAACCAGACCTGCCACTATTTCCGCAGTCTCGGACTAAAAAAAGGTGATGTTGTTCTTCTTATTCTCCGGCGCCGCTGGGAGTACTGGGTAATAGCTACGGCTCTGCATAAGCTTGGAATTATACTTATCCCGGGCAATCTTCTTTTTACTGCTCATGATATCGCATACCGCGGAAATATGGCAGGAATATCTGCGATCATCGCTTGTGATGATGAGTATATCCGTACTCAGATAGACAGTGCCGCACCCGAGATAGAAACGCTTCGCAAGAAAATAGCCGTTGCCGAACCCCGTGACGGCTGGGATTTCTTTGAGGACGAGATAGCCAAGTATCCTGATACTTTCGAGCGTCCTACCGACGATCAGGCTACAAAAGTTTCCGACATCATGCTCATATACTTCACTTCCGGCTCTACGGGTATGCCGAAAATGGTTTGCCATAACTTCTCATACCCTCTCGGTCACATTGTTACTGCAAAGTACTGGCATCAGGTACAGGAAAACAAGCTTCATATGTCTATTTCGGATTCGGGCTGGGCTAAATTCGGCTGGGGCAAGATCTACGGTCAGTGGATCTGCGGTGCTGTACAGTTCGTATATGACTTCACCGGGCGCTTCGATGCAAAGGATATGCTCTCGGTTATTAGCAAGTATAAGCTCACTACTTTCTGCGCTCCTCCTACTATGTACCGCTTCATGCTGCAAGAAGATATGACTCAGTACGACCTCTCAACTATCGAAAACTTCTGTAACGCCGGTGAACCCCTTAACCCGGAAGTTTTCAACCGTATCTATGACCTGACCGGCAAAAAAATGCGCGAAGGTTTCGGTCAGACCGAAGGTTCTGTACTTATCGCCAACTTCCCCTGGATAGATCCTAAGCCGGGTTCGACCGGAAAGCCTTCCCCGCTTTATAATATCCACCTTCTCCGTCCGGACGGCACTGAAACCGAAGACGGTGAAGAAGGAAGCATCATGGCCTGCGACATAGACAAACATCATCCCACCGGGCTTTTCTGCGGATACTACAAGAATCCTGAGCTTACCAAGGCTGTACTTGGCGGTGCTAACTATGATACCGGAGACGTTGCATGGCGTGATTCTAATGGATATTACTGGTTCGTAGGCAGGAACGACGACGTTATCAAATGCTCCGGATACCGTATCGGGCCATTCGAGGTCGAAAGCGCTCTCCTCACCCACCCTGCCGTAGTTGAATCTGCCATAACCGGTGCTCCTGATCCCATAAGAGGTCAGGTCGTAAAGGCTACCGTAGTTCTCGCAAAGGGCTACACCCCGTCACCTGAGCTTACAAAGGAATTGCAGAATCACGTTAAGCGAGAAACCGCTCCCTACAAGTACCCTCGTGTTATCGAATACGTTGACGAGCTTCCGAAGACTCTCGGCGGTAAGATAAAACGTGCCCAGATCAGACATCACGATGAGGAAAACTCAAAATAATCGCGAGGCACTCTGTTTCCTCCGGTTGATTATTAAGCGTGATTTTTTCCGGCAGTGCTGCGTATAATTAATGTGTCCTCAACAACTGCATTCATGGAGTTGTTGAGGACATATTCCTTGATATCAGGTTCATTTCGACATAGGCAGTCACGATCACCACCATGATGAGGATCACGATCATGAGGAAAGCGAAGATGAACACGAACCTCATCACGAAGAAGGCGAGGAAGAATACGACGAACACGTATGGCTGTCGGTAAGAAATGCAAAATATCTCTGTGCCGAGATAACGGCTGATCTCAGCGAACTCGACCCCGCAAATGCCGATACGTATAAGGCTAATTTCAGCGCATATTCCGCAGAGCTCGACAAGCTTGGCAGCGACATCAAGGCACTTGTCGATGCGGCTCCCGTTAAAACAGTAGTGTTCGGAGACAGATTCCCTTTCAGATACTTTGTCGATGATTACAGTCTGGACTATTTTGCAGCGTTCGTAGGCTGCTCGGCTGAGACCGAAGCAAGCTTTGAAACAGTGATCTTCCTTGCGCAGAAGGTGGATGAGCTTGGCTGCAAGGCCATATATACTATCGAAAATTCCGACAAGAAGATCGCAGAGACTATAAAGAGCAGCACTCAGTCCAAAGACCAGACTACCCTGCCAATAGCAGACATTTCCGGTATTTGTGCGTTTATATTTTTCACCGTTTAGGTTATACTGTTATTATCCTGAATGAAACAAAGCTGTAGCTTGTGAGCTTTGCCATTACAAAATGTCCGAATTCGTGTATTATCGTTGATAAATTGATCGTTATCACTAAAGCAGCTATAATATATGCTGCCCGACAAAATGTTAACTGATGGATTCAGCTCATGAAGCAACGCAATATCGTCATACCTGAAAATTCATAGTTCTATCATAAGATTGTTAAGATTGAAGCTGTTGGTATAGACCGTTTTCTTTGCCAGTTTCATGACAAGCCGGATTCCCATTCCCTCGGGAACGCCCTCCTTTTCGTCAAGTGTGTCATAATAATGCTTGGGATCAAAGCTCCGGCAGTTATCCTTGATTGTCAAAAAGATGCTGTCATCCCATAATATCATCTTTATCACGATCAGATTGTGTTTCCCGTGCCGGAAACCGTGCTCGACAATATTCTTTGTCATTTCTTCCACAAACAGGGAGATGTGATAGGTACGCCGGGTGTCCAGATCTTTTGTTTTGCAAAGGGCAGCTATATCTTTGGAAACTTTCATGCAGCCATCAAGGCTGGTGACTGTGCCCTCCCACATATCAACGAAGTGCTCGGCATGATCCTCCGGAAGGAATAGAAATATATCCATTCCTCTGCATTTATTCTTTCCGGAGAGAAACACCGCATAGAGAATATGCGTGAGAAGTATCAGGACATAGCAGACGAGGTAGGACAGGAAGATGCCGTCCGAGCCGATAAGTTCTACCAGAATCATCGCAGACAGACACACATACACAACATTACACAGGATGTTCGTTACAGAGGTATAGTTGGAAGCCCCCACGGACTGGATGTATTTTTTTAATACGCAGGCAATCACATCCGGTACGAAGCTGAGTGCCGTCAGTCTGATCGCAGATGCCGTTGCTGCAATGAATTCCGGATCTTTGTTGTCGGAGAAAAGCGAAGCGATCGGCACAGCCGCTGCAAAAGATATCGCTGTAATCACCAGCAGCAGCACGGTTCCGGATATCATGGCTGTTTTCAGCAGCTTCTTCTGACCGGCTCTATCCTTTTCTCCATGAAGTACACCGCCGAGCAGAAGCACTGCATCTCCCGTTCCGCCCAGCGCTGCATCAACGACCGATGTAAATGCATTCACAGCCAGAAGCACTGCCAGAATAGCACCATTCAGTCTGGTCAGGATAAGATAATTGAAAAATGCCGATCGTATCACAAGACTTCCGTAGTACGACAATGACGGGAATCCGTTTTTGAGGATCCGCCTCAGATGACTTCCGCTGAATCCGGCTAATGAGAAGCGGAACATCCGCGAGTAAAACAGAAAATATACCAGAAGAATAAGAAAAACAAAAGTATTGGCAATGGATGTTGCGAGTGCCATGCCAAACAAGCCTATCCTGAATACCATGAGATTCATAATATCTCCGAGGAGATTGATCGTCAGATTGACAACCGACAAAGCAATCACCATCTGTCTCCGGCCTTCAAGCTGCAGCAAAGACATCATAATGCCCATGAGAAATATGGCGGGAATTCCGGGCGCATAACCGCGCAGGCAGGAAACAACATCGCTTATCTGTCCGGGAACATCGCTGCTTGCACCGAGCAGAACAGCGATCTGCGGTGCCAGCACTATCAGGAGCACCGTAATGGATACCGAGAACACCGCAGCCGACAGGAATGAAGTCTTAATCAGCTTTCCGGAGTTTTCAAACTCTCCTTTCCCAAGCATGTGAGAGCAGTTGATCTGAGTGCCTACGGAAAAAACACAGCTCAGCGCAACAACAAGGGAACCCAGCGGAAAGAAAAGTGCATAAGCCTGCATAGCTTCTATCCCAAGCCCGTTTCCCGTCAGCATACTGTCAATAAACTGATTGCAAGGCTGGATCAGGCTGCTGAGAATGTTGACTGCAATCAATGGAAGCAAGATGCGTACCAGCAGTTTGTCGTCGTGGCTGTATACTGTCTTCACGGCAATGTACTCCCGAACATATTTGTAAGCCCTGCAAGCTCTACTCTTGATGCGATCTCACCGATATCCGTAGTGTACAGTCCGAGCTCCTTCATCAGCTCAAAGAAGCTGCCGCCGGAGAAAGTGTAGCGCTCATCATATTTTCGCTTCTGAATGAAATTCTGGTGAGAATGCGAAATCATAAGTCCAACTGCGAGACTGTCAGGCAGAACGACCTGTTCTTTGTTTTCAGTGCAGCGCACGGCATTATGTCCTGCCAGCGCTCCTGTCAGTACCGCTTCAGTATGACCGATCAGCGGAGCACCCTTTTCACCGCCGCAGAACAGGTTGTCCACGCCCTCGGCCTGCATCGTGTCAAGGCACGGCGCGACTGAAAGATATCTTATGGAGTTGCCTTTACCGGCAGAATACGGATCAATATAACGGGCATTTTCAAGCCCCGGGAGCTTTCTTAGCTTCCCGAGCGGATAATAGCTTGTCATCAGCTTGGCCGCCCCGGTATCAAGGAGGATTATATTTTCGCTGTATTCTTTAAGTGCATACTGTTTGCAGGCTTTTCTGCCAAGTTTGCCGTAGTCGATATCCTCATCGGGCACTTTCACTACGGCTACGCCCTCGGTATCAAGCTGCTTTCTAAGTTCAGGACTCAGACTTTCCTTGTCTATCTTGCAGGCTCCCGAGAATACACCGGGTGTTCCGTCTGCACGTTTGCCGACAAGATCCCTGATTCCGCATTTTGCGGTGAGGCTGACACGGGGACCGAATGTCGGACAGCGCTGAATGCACATGGAACATCCGTGACCGTAACGCAGACAATTTCCCATCGGCCCGGAAGAACCGGTCGCATCAACGAAAGCGTCGCCTTCAATTCCCGTGCCGTCATCGAGCAGGAGCGCATGGATTTTTCCGTTACTGAAGCGGACATCCATGATATGCGATTCCATCATCAGTTCTATGCCAATATCTTCTGCAAATCTTCTGACGACCGGCTCGATCGCGCCTACATCATAGAGAGAAGCGTGCACGTGACCGGGAAAGCTGATGCCCTTATGCAGTGCGCATTGATCCATGATGTCAAATAGCTCTCCCGCGCCGAGTGCTTTCATCTCTTCAGCAGCCGTGAATCTGCCGTTGTTCCGGAAGATACCTCCTGCGTTGCCTGCGCCGAGGAGCATATCCGTTTTTTCAATCAAAACCGCCTGAGCGCCGGCCTTTTTGGCACTTACCGCTGCCGAAACACCCGCCCAGCCGCCGCCTGCGATCACTATCTTGCTCATATCTTCACCTTCATAATCTTTTTAAGTTCTTCCATATCAAGCTGTTCCTTACAGAGATGAACAACCCCGGGAGAATCTATGTTTCGTGTACACGCACCACAGATGCCCTCACCGCAGCACATTTGCACATTGTTGATAAATGAAACTGACGGGATCTGCGAATAAGTATCCAGAATTTCAGCGATGTTTTTTATCAGATAATCCGACATACCGAAATGCAGCAAGCCTGTTTCGTTCTGCAGATGTTTGTCGATAACACTTCGCATTTCATCAGTGATTTTCCCTGTCTCATCACACATATCCACTTCACTGAGATGCACCTCAAAAACGCGGCTTAACAGATTCAGAAGGTGCGTATTGAAATTGCCTCTGTCAAGATACACATCGACCTTGTTGCCGTTGGCTTTGAGCGTGAGTATCACACCCAGAGACGGCAGAAATCCAATGCCTCTGCAAAAAACAGCTGCGCTTCCGCCGCGAAGTCCCGCAATCATCTTGCGCCCCTGGATGCCGTTAAAATAGGGTCCTCTCAGATACACGCTGTCGCCTTTTTGAAGATTCCGGAAACAATTTGTTTTGATGCCTTGCATTTGAATCAGCAAACCGATGCTGTTGTTTTTCTGCTCATCATACAGTACGGAAATCGGCGTATCGAAGTGCGGATTCTCATTCGTCCTGACAAATACGTAAGCACCGAGCTTTTTGAACTCCGTGGTGTCTCCGTCCGGAATGTTAAGTCTGATGAAACGGAAATCGTCGCCATATTGCTTGACAAAAGTCACTTGACAGCTAACGGATCTCCGACGGGGTCTGGCTTTTCCGCCGTTGCTGATCAGATCCTGATATACACAGAAAGAAACAGTATCCGTACAGCTGCAATAATCCTCGCCCCGACACATAGAGCACACGATGCAGCATCCATTTTCCGCAAGTTCACACGGACAGGCATCAGATGCGTAATCTGAGCATTTTGAATATACTTCCATGTTTTTCTCCAATTTGTATTTTGTCATATTTTGGGGATTCAAAACGTTTTTTAGATATACATATTTTACCATTACTGACGGCCTTTTGTCAAGTTTTATTATGTCATATCAAAATATGCAATACAGCAAAGCGGCTGCTAAATAGCCTTGTGGTTTATAATAGGAGGAATAAACACATGGCAACAGTTTTAGAAAGAAACGGAAGCTACAGGATCAAGGTGTCGTGCGGCTACGACATTCACGGCAATCAGAATTTGCAGTACAAGACGTGGCGACCGCCGGAGAATATGACCGAGCGTCAGATAAAAAAGGAACTCGAAAGGCAGTGCGTCCTTTTCGAGGAAGAGTACAAAAAAGGTCAGATCACGGCGGCGATAAAATTTGAGGCTCGCGCGGAAGAATGGTTTGAGAACTACGCAAAGCTCAATCTGAAAAAGTCGTCGTACACAATGCAGAGAACAATGACTACCCGCGTTTATCCGGCTATCGGACATCTGAAACTTGACAAGATCACGAGCCGCGACATTCAGAAGTTCATAAACGATCTCGCTGTCAACGGAAAGAACTTGCAGAACGGGCAGCCCCTCTCCCGTAAGACTCTCGTGCATCATCTCAGTTTCATATCTTCGGTATTCAATTACTCGAAAAAAATGGACATGATCAAGGACAACCCCTGTTCCCGCGTGACTATACCCAAAGGCAGGAAAAAGGAGAAAGCCATCTACACTATTGAAGAAATGCAGCAACTTTTCGAGCTTTTGGAAACCGCACCGCTTGTCTACCGCACCTTTATAACACTCGCGGTTTACAGCGGATTCCGCAGGGGCGAGATGTGTGGTCTGGAATGGAGCGACATTGACTGGGAGCATAATGTTATCAGCATACACCGCACCGCAAATTATTCAAAGCTCTACGGCAACTATACCGACACGACCAAGACAAAGCGCTCCGAGCGTTCGTCCAAGCTCTCGCCCGTGGTGATGAATATGTTGAAGCAGTTGAAGTCAGAGCAGGAGTACAACAAGGAAATGTGCGGCGACAAGTGGCAGGAAACTAACAGAGTATTTGTTCACGATGACGGCTCGCCGGTTCACATCAACCGTCCGTACAGGTGGCTTCAAGACTTCTGCAAGAAGAATGATATCCGGTTCTGTGACATTCACTCCCTGCGTCATTTTCATGCCTCGCTTCTAATTTTTTCGGGAGTCGATCCCGCCGCCGTGTCCGCCGATTTAGGACATAGTGCAATTTCTACAACGACCGGGATCTATGTGCATATGTTTCAGGAAGCACAAGCAAGAACGAGCGACATCATCGCGAACGCACTTGATTTCAGCAAGGCGGATGAGAAAAAGGCGAGCTAAATGTCCATTCTCGAAAAATAATGTCCAAACAATGTCCAAGCGCAATATTTCATGTAAAAGCAAAACCTCGTAAATGGCTTAACCAAGCCGTTTACGAGGTCTGTAGATTGGTTGCGGAGATAGGACTTGAACCTACGACCTTCGGGTTATGAGCCCGACGAGCTACCACCTGCTCCACTCCGCGATATACTTTTCCGTTAATGCTTTTCTATTATATCACATTGTTTGCATTTTGTCAATAGTTTTTTTAAATTTTCATATTTACTAAAAAACATATTGACAAATCAATATTATTGTGATATAATATGTTCTTGTAAACGCTGATATGGCTCAGTCGGCAGAGCACATCCTTGGTAAGGATGAGGTCGTCGGTTCGATTCCGACTATCAGCTCCAGCTGCGTAAGCGCGGCTGCGGAACCGTATGGTAGTTATCTGCCATACGGTTTTTTGTTTCACAGTCCAGAGTGAATATCTGAAGCATTCGACAGATACAGCCGCGTACTGCCCGATGCATTTACAGTTGTTTCCAGAGGCGCGCGATGCGCACATATATAGAAGCAGCAAAAACGCAGCGACGACGAACCCCGTCCTGGGGTTTCCGGGACGGGGTTATTTTTCTGTCTCGCTATCCGGAGAAGCACCCAAAGTGTTAACTATAGACAGCGTAAATTTCCAAAACAAGAGGTATCAGAATTAATTACTTCTTTGTAAATGTCCTCGGCAAGCCGAAATCAGTCTGAATTGTAAGATTATTGCCGGACAATTCGGCACTGTACACGAAGACAAGTCCATATTCCTTTTCATTGACGGTGATAGTACCCGCATCTTCGTCAACAGTGTATGTACCTTCAACGACAGCAAAGCCTGCGTCATCTTTATAACTGCCGTCCCTGCCGAACGTCAGTGTCGATATCTCCTCTCCTGTTCCCTTCCATTTTCCTACAAGATCTGAAGCGCTAAATGAACTACCTGTGTTCTGTGCGGCAGTATCAGCGGATTCGCCGCAAGCGGAGATACTAAGCACAATGAACAGCATAAATACGATCGGAATGATCTTCAAAATATTTTTCATTGTTAATTTCCCTTTCTATAGGTCATTTTATGTAGCCGAGGTGCATTCTTTATTTGTCTGCGATTTTCATTAATTATACCAAACAACTGAGATATTGTCAATACACGGCGGACTTCACATTTTTAATCGTTGTGGTGCAGAAAATCAAAGGAACTCCGAAAAAATGTGTGCAGAAAGATATGTATATTTCAAAGCTCCCTCTGCATACTTTCGGTCAAATATCAGGCATAAAAAACAGCAAGTCCGCATGACTATTGCGGACTTGTTGTTTTTTGCAGAGAGGACTCTGGATCAATTTCCGGAGAAATATCATTGATATCATTATTCTTTGCGTTTTATATGTTGTATTGTTTTTTATTTTACACGAATGTTGATTCTTCCTCCGCGAGGAATACCGTACGAGATTTGTGTCCCTGCTCCGCAGGAAGTATCTTCGTCCTGCTCAGACTGTATATTAAATGCAGGTCTTGTATCTTCCTCCGGCGGTCTGTTCGGATCAGTCTCTGCCGATGCACATACGCTTACCGTTGCTATCATCATTGCCGCTGCCAGTAAAGCTGTAGCTTTCTTTGTCATCTTTGTGTTTTTCATAGTCGTATCCTCCTTATATATTGTGTTGACGTTTATACTCTTATTCCGAGCCGTACGTGTATCCCTGCTCCGCAGGAAGTATCTTCGTCCTGCTCAGACTGTATGTTTAATACAGGTCTTGTATCTTCCTCCGGCGGTCTGTTCGGATCAGTCTCTGCCGATGCACATACGCTTACCGTTGCTATCATCATTGCCGCTGCCAGTAAAGCTGTAGCTTTCTTTGTCATCTTTGTGTTTTTCATAGTCGTATCCTCCTTATATATTGTGTTGACGTTTATACTCTTATTCCGAGCCGTACGTGTATCCCTGCTCCGCAGGAAGTATCTTCGCCCTGCTCAGATTGTATGTTTAATGCAGGTCTTGTATCTTCCTCCGGCGGTCTGTTCGGATCGGTCTCTGCCGATGCACATACGCTTACAGTTGCTATCATCATTGCAGCTGCCAGTAAAGCTGTAGCTTTCTTTGTCATCTTTGTGTTTTTCATAGTTGTGTCCTCCTTAAGAATTATTATCGTCTCGTGAGGTTTCTTGTTTTCCTTTCTGTAACTACATAATATCATAGTTTATTGCATAATTCAATAATCAAATATATGTACAAATGTTGCAAAATCGACAGCACCGAAAAGAAATGTTGCTTTGGCAACAAAACCCGCTGAAATTGTTATAAATCATTACCTTTATCTTAAGTGAACCACTAAAAAAATTTATTCTTGATTTACTTGTGAGAATGTGATATAATAAAAAAACAATATTTATAAACGGAGATAAACTTATGGACATTATCGCAAAAATATCGGAAGAACTTAACATAGCAAAGTCAAGGGTAGATTCCGCGGTAAAGCTGCTCGACGAGGGCAACACGATACCGTTCATCGCCCGTTACAGAAAGGAAGCTACCGGAGCACTCGACGATGTTCAGCTACGTGACCTTTCAGACAGGCTTACATATCTGCGCAACCTCGAAAAGCGCAAGGAAGAAGTGCGTACCGCGATCGAAGAGCTTGGCAAGCTCACAGACGAGATAGAGCGCGACCTGTCCGAAGCGGCGACTCTTGCTGCAGTAGAGGACATATACCGCCCGTACAAGCCCAAAAAGAAGACCCGTGCAAGCGTTGCGCGCGAAAAAGGACTCGAACCGCTTGCAGAGTTTATCGTCGCACAATCCACCGGCGACCCTTATGCCGAAGCCGAGCAGTATATCTCGGAGGAAAAGGGCGTTTCTTCCGTCCAGGACGCTATCGACGGTGCAAAGGACATCATAGCCGAAAACATTTCCGACGATCCGGAGATACGCAAGATTCTCGGAGGCCTTTATGACCGGAGCGCCCTCATCACCTCTGTAAAAGCAAAAGATGGTGAAGAAGAAAGCGTTTATGAAAACTATTACGATTATAAAGAAGCTGTTTCTAAAATACCGACTCACCGTATTCTCGCAATCGACCGAGGAGAGCGTGAAGGCGTTCTGAAAGCAGCTGTAGAGGTCGATACAGACAATATGCTCGCTACGATTTACAGCAGATGCGTCACGGGAAAAGCAAACAATAAGAATTCTGACCTTGTGACCGAGGCCGCTGAAGATGCTTACAAGCGTCTTATACACCCTTCTATCGAGCGAAGAGTAAGGAACGATCTTACAGAAAAAGCCTGCACAGCTGCGATAAAGGTGTTCGGCGACAATCTGCGCCAGCTCCTTATGCAGCCGCCCGTAAAGGGAATGGTGACGATGGGACTTGATCCCGCGTACAGAACGGGCTGCAAAATATCGGTAGTTGACGCGACCGGAAAGGTGCTCGATACTGCGGTGGTATATCCGACACCCCCGCACAATAAGACAGAGGAAGCGAAGAAAAAACTTACCGCTCTGATAAAGAAGTACGGCGTGAACGCTATCTCGATAGGCAATGGCACCGCGAGCCACGAGAGTGAAGTCTTTGTTGCCGATATGATACGCGAGCTTGACGTACCGGTAAGCTATATGGTAGTCTCCGAAGCCGGCGCAAGCGTTTATTCCGCAAGCAAGCTTGCACAGGAGGAGTTCCCGGATTTCGATGTTACACAGAGAAGCGCGGTCTCAATAGCAAGACGTCTGCAGGATCCGCTTTCGGAGCTCGTAAAGATCGAACCGAAAGCGATCGGCGTTGGTCAGTATCAGCACGATATGCCGCCGGCACAGCTTTCGGAAGCTCTCGGAGGTGTGGTGGAAGACTGCGTCAACAATGTAGGCGTTGATGTCAATACCGCTTCCGTGCCTTTGCTGTCGTATGTTGCCGGAATAAATACCGGTATTGCCAAAAATATAGTCGCGTACCGTGAGGAAAACGGCGGATTTACGGAGAGAAAAGAGCTGCTCAAAGTAAGCAAGCTCGGCAAAAAGACATACGAACAGTGCGCGGGATTCCTGCGTGTGCCCGGCAGCAAGGAACCGCTGGACAATACCGCCGTTCACCCGGAGAGTTATGCGGCAGCGAGAAAGCTTCTGGAACTCTGCGGACTGACCGAGGCCGATATTTCCTCTAAATCTGCCGCCGAAAGCATAAACGCTAAAGTAAAGGAGCTCGGAATCAAGAAAGCTGCCGAGCAGACAGGCGTCGGAGATATGACGCTTTCGGACATAGTCAAGGAACTTATGAAACCCGGACGCGACCCGCGTGACGAGCTGCCGAAGCCCATGCTCCGCACCGACGTTGTGGATATCAACAGTCTCAAGGAAGGCATGGAACTTAAGGGCACCGTCCGCAACATAACCGATTTCGGTGCATTTGTTGATATCGGCGTTCATCAGGACGGGCTTGTGCATATCTCTCAGCTTGCGGACAGATACATTAAACACCCGCTCGACGTTGTCAAGGTAGGAGACATCGTTAATGTGAAGATACTCGGCATCGACGTAAAGAAGAACCGTATCTCCCTTACAATGAAAGGTCTGAATTGACTGCTGATACCGTTAAGCATTACTAATAAAATACTCGGAAGTTAATTGAACCGCACCATTTTGTGCTGAACGTACATAATGGTGCGGTTCATCATATTCTCACCGGCGGCTATTATACTGTTTTATGCGCTCCGATATCAGTCCGCAGTGCATATCTGCTCTTATCATAAAGCTCTGTTCAGTATTGACAAAACACTGAAAATATGTTATGTTAAAGATGGATACCGCGGCGAAGAAACGGCTTTGTTACGGGAAATACAGCAGGAAAAGGAGCACAGCATGGTAGATGTAACTATAATAGGAGCAGGTGTGATAGGCTGCGCGGTGGCACGTGAACTTACGAAATACCGCCTGAGCGTATGCGTCGTCGAAAAAGAGACCGATGTCTGCGAAGGCACAAGCAAAGCAAACAGCGGTATAGTCCACGCCGGATTCGACTGTAAGCCCGGCACCCTCAAATCAAAAATGAACGTAAAAGGCTGCGCTATGGTGCGCGAGCTGTCAAAAACACTGGATTTCGCTTACCGAAACAACGAAGCGCTTGTACTGTGCTTTGACCCGGCTCAGCTCGACGGGCTGCGGGAACTGTATGACCGCGGTACTGCCA
Source organism: uncultured Clostridia bacterium (assembly GCA_947168885.1). GTDB lineage: Bacteria > Bacillota > Clostridia > Oscillospirales > Ruminococcaceae > Ruminiclostridium_E. The sequence continues at coordinate 32,989 of CAMVNQ010000009.1, forward strand.
ACGGTGTCGAGGGTCTTGAGCTGCTCACACCCGATCAGGTGCGGAACATCGAGCCTGCACTCAACGATGTTGCAGGCGCTCTGCTTGCGAAAACATCAGGAATAGTATGCCCGTTCGAGATGACCATAGCTTTCGCGGAGAACGCTTACGACAACGGCGCGGATTTCCGTTTCGACACGACCGTGACCGGTATTTCAAAAAGCGGCAGTTTCTATCGCATCGAGACCGACAAGGGTTCTTTTGAGAGCCGATTCGTCGTCAACGCAGCAGGCGTATATGCCGATGTAATACACAATATGGTCTGCGAGGACAAGATAAAGATCACTCCGCGCCGCGGCGAATACTGCCTGCTGGATACCGAAGCAGGAAATACCGTGAAACGCACGATCTTCCAGCTTCCGACAAAAATGGGCAAAGGCGTGCTTGTGACACCCACCGTCCACGGCAATCTTCTCGTCGGACCCTCGGCGGAAAACATCGACGACAAGGAAGATACAGCCACTACCGCGTCAGGACTTGCGTCCGTCAGAGACCGCGCGGGACTGTCGGTGAGCGGCATACCCTTCGGCAAAACGATAACCACCTTCTCGGGACTCCGTGCCGTGGGTGATACGGACGATTTTATCATAACGATGAGTGCCGAGAACTTCATTGACGCGGCGGGAATAGAATCTCCCGGACTTACGAGTGCCCCCGCGATAGGCGAGTATATTGCGGGAATGATCGCGGAAAAAGCCGGTGCAGAACGCAATGACGCATTCAACGGCACCCGAAAGGGCGTCGTGCATTTCGTCGCGCTGTCCCGCGAGGAACAGAACGAGCTGATAAAGAGAGATCCCGCTTACGGCAGCATCGTCTGCCGCTGCGCAACTGTCACCGAGGGCGAGATACGGGACGCGATAAGCCGCTCACTCGGAGCAAGAACCCTTGACGGCGTAAAGCGCCGTACCGGAGCGGGAATGGGCAGATGTCAGGCAGGCTTCTGTTCGCCGAAAACAATGGCGCTTATAGCCGAAAAGTACGGCATACCGCTCGAGAGCGTAAGAAAGAATTAAGGGGGTGGGCAAATGCGTGAATTTGATCTTGCAGTTATCGGCGGAGGACCCGCAGGTATGGCGGCTGCCGTCGCGGCAAAGAAAAAAGGTCTTGACAACATCATAATATTTGAACGCGACGCACAGCTCGGCGGCATTCTCAACCAGTGCATTCACAACGGATTCGGACTCCACACATTCAAAGAGGAGCTTACCGGTCCCGAATACGCCGAACGCTACGCCGACATGGTGCGTGAACTTGGCATACCGTATGAGACCGGAACCATGGTACTGAATATATCGGATGACCGGACTGTAACGATAATGAGCAGAGAACGCGGCGTCGAGGGCATCTCGGCAAAATCCGTCGTGCTTGCAATGGGCTGCCGTGAGCGTCCGAGAGGCGCACTCGGAATAGCCGGATACCGGCCGCAGGGCATCTACACAGCCGGTACGGCGCAGCGGCTCATCAACATCGACGGAGTTCTGCCCGGGAAAGAATGCGTCATACTCGGTTCGGGCGACATCGGGCTTATAATGGCCCGGAGAATGACCCTCGAAGGCGCTCATGTTGCGGCGGTGTTCGAGCTTATGCCATACAGCAACGGTCTCAACCGCAATATCGTACAGTGTCTCGATGACTTCGGCATACCGCTCCTGCTGTCCCACACTATAATCGATATAAAAGGCAAGGAGAATCTCGAAGGCGTTGTTGTTGCGGAAGTAAAAGACGGAAAGCCTATCGCGGGCACCGAAGAATACTACCCCTGCGACACCCTGCTGCTGTCCTGCGGACTTATACCGGAGAATGAGCTGTCGCGCGCCTGCGGAGTTGATATAAACCCTCTTACCAACGGCGCAGTGGTTGACGACAGGCTTCAGACAAGCATACCGGGCGTATTCGCCTGCGGTAATGTTCTGCACGTTCACGATCTTGTGGACTACGTTTCCGCAGAAGCGGCCAAAGCCGGAGAAAGCGCGGCAGAGTTCGTCCGGAGCGGACAGACTTCCGGCGACGGAACGACAATAAATCTGATCCCGAAAAACGGCGTAAGATACACAGTCCCGAATAAATTTTCCGCGGACTTCCCCGATAACGAACTTCACATAAGATTCCGCGTAACCGGTATTTACAAGAATTCGGCAATAGTGCTGAAATGCGGCGGGAACGAGATATTCCGCAAAAAGACGATGATAATGATACCAAGCGAAATGCAGGACATCGCGGTAAAGAAAGACGTTCTTGCACAGGCTCGGGAAGACGTTGAAATAATGATAGAAGGTGAAGCGCAGTGACAAAGGAACTTATATGTATATGCTGCCCTATGGGGTGCAGAATGACCATAGAGCTTGACGGCGAAAAGGTGGTCTCGGTCACCGGAAACACCTGTAAACGCGGAAGCGCATACGCCGTCACCGAGCTTACTGCGCCGGTGCGCATGGTGACGACGACAGTACGGACAGCCGACGGAGTCAGCATTCCCGTAAAGACGAAGGAGCCTGTTCCCAAAGAAAGGATCTTCGATTGCGTCAGTGAAATTAAAAAAGCAGAGGTAACTCTGCCCGTAAGAGTCGGCGACGTCATCATAGAAAACGTGGCTTCCACCGGCATACCTGTCGTTGCGGCAAAGACAGTTCCCTGCCGTTGAGCGGATCGGTGATACTCTGAACATCTGATATACAACAAAGCCCCCGATCGGGGGGCTTTTCCTTTATACGGTCATACCTTTTCCGTCACAAGATCGGTAAGCGCCGTTTCCGCGACCTTCTCAGGCTCGCCGTCGGGAGCTATCCATTCATCGACCTTTGATTCCGGAAGTATCACCGGCATTCTGTCGTGTATCCCGCTTACAGCGTCACAGGGCTTGCGTGTGAGTACCACAAACGTGGGATATCTGAACCCGTTTATCTCCTCAATCTGATACAGTCCCGCAAGCCATGTCATTTCAGCGTCTCTTGGCTGTATAGCGTACTTGTCTCCGGTCTTTTTCCTTCCGTTCGGAAGCAGCGTGTGCTGCCACTCAAAGTACCATGACGCAGGTATGATGCAGCGGCGGCGATACCACGAATCGCGGAACGCCGGCTTCTCTGCGGCAGTCTCGATGCGCGCATTTACGACCGGCTGCTTTAAGCCCTGAACGTGAAATCCCCATTGCATGGGAAATACAGCTTTATTTCCACTTTTGTCCGGTGCTATTACTGCCGCGATATCGGTAGGGCGAATCTCGCCGCTCATGGACAGCGGCCGCGACAGAGAGATCATCATCTGCTGCGCGAATGATACCTGTTGTGCAGCGGTAATTATCGGTTTCAACTCTTTATCAATATCGGCGTAAAATCTTGTACACATCTGTTCAGCTCTCCATAGGAACGATTTACAGTTATATTATATCTCATCAAGAACATTTTGTCAATATTAAATTTCCGCACAAGAAATATTTTTGTTCCAGATTTTTGGGATTACTTTCCAAAAACTTTCGCTGATTATAGTTTTTTCGGATTTAAAGAACAATTTCATCGCATGCTGAAGACCCCGGAAGTGCCTTTTCGACGCTTCCGGGGTCTGATTGATTTTATTGCTCCATGTTCATCTGCCAAAGCTTTCGTTGATCGCTTTCACAAGCTTTCTGCCGGATTCCGCAAGAAGAACGTGGTTTTCTCTTACGTATGCTGTATCTTCCTTTTTAGATGCCTCTTCAAGTTTAAGCGCCTGCACAGACAGGGATTCGGCTCCGATCATTCTCGCGTTGCTCTTCATAGCGTGTACCTTAACATTGTAGTCTTTCCAGTTCTCTGCCGCAAGGAACCCGTCAAGTGCCGCTATCTTTCCCTCGAAGGACGACGCAAACTCGTCGAGCATCTCACCATAAAACTCTTCGTCATTACCGCTGTATCCGAGTCCGCTAACCACATCAACGCCCGCGCTTGTGAGCTTCTCTTTGTCATAAGCAGAACCATCGTTCAACTCTCCGGAGTTTTCATCCGGGTCTTCGGGGTAAAACTCCATAATTTCATCATCCGCCGGCAAAGGCGCTTCTGTGTCTTTTTTCTCTGCGGTCAGAGCAGTATTATCTGTTTTTTCGGCGTAAGCGCTCTCCGGAAGATACTTTTTAAGCTTCTCCACAAGCTTCTTTACTTCCATGGGCTTCGACAGATAGTCTTTAAATCCGTCTTTAAGATACATCTCCCTTGCACCCACGACAGCGTTTGCGGTAAGCGCAATTATCGTAGTGTTTTCAGGCACAAGGTCTTCGCTTTTAAGTTTTCTGAGCGTTTCGATACCGTCCATTTTCGGCATCATATGATCGAGGAATACGACATCGTATGTTCCGCACCGCATAAACTCAATTGCTTCCTCTCCGGAAGAAGCCATATCCGGCTTAATGCCGCACAGTTTGAGAAGATTTTTCGCGACCTTAAGATTCATATCGTTGTCATCAACAAGAAGAACGCGTGCGCTCGGAGCATTTATAACATCCGTTGTGTCCTTGTGTTCTGTCCGTTTCTTCATTCTTTCCTGAAGATTTCCTATCGGTGTCGGGTCGGATATACCCTGCTCAAGCACAAAGTAAAACTCTGAGCCCTCTCCGTATCTGCTGTTCACCTGAAGACTGCTTCCCATCATTCTCAGCAGACTTGTCACTATTGATATTCCGAGTCCGGTGCCCTCTATATTGCGGTTGCGGATCTCATCGAGCCGCTCAAATGATTCAAAGAGTCTGCCAAGGTCTTCGTCCTTTATGCCTATGCCCGTATCTTTAACGGAAACACGCAGTCTGGCGTTTTTCCCGTTCATTTCCACTATGGATACGGAAAGCGTTACCGTTCCTTTTTCCGTGTATTTTACGGCATTCGTCAGAAGGTTCATTATGATCTGCGATACTCTTATATCATCGCCGAAAAGCGAGCACGGCAGATTCCTGTCCGCTTCCATAACGAAGGCAAGCCCCTTGGAATCCGCGCGCTGTATGATCGAATGGTAAAGGTCGTTGAGCAGAGATGCCGTATCGTATTTTACCGGCACAAGCTCCATTTTTCCGTCTTCGATCTTAGAAAAATCAAGTATGCTGTTTATCAGGGAAAGAAGCGTGTTTCCTGCCGAATCGATATTTGCAGCATATTCAAGAACATTGTCATCCTTCGATTCGCGCAGTATCATCTCGTTCATTCCGAGCACTGCATTTATAGGCGTTCTGATCTCGTGGGACATCTGTGCAAGGAACTGGCTCTTCGCCTGACTCGCGATAGCGAACTTGTCCGCAAGCTTGATCTCCTCTGTTATATCGGCAAAGACCATAAGTATGCAGTACGGCTCGCCGTATGTATCCTTGACGGAATTGAGCTTCACGGAATATGCTTTTTCACCCTTTTTGTCCCAGAGTCGGGTGGAATAGATCTCATTTGCCCCTTTCTCGAACATGGCATTGACATCTGTCTCACTGATGCTGAACATTTCACGAAGCCCTGTCTTTGCACCTTTGGGCATACGATTCTCGGCGTAAGCGTTCATTATAGCTATACGCCGGTTCGTATCAAAAACTATAACGCCGGCTTCGATGAAATTGAACACACGCCGTGTGATATTTCCGACGCTTACATCGAAGGAATTGATAACGTTGGCGCCATACCACATGACAATAGTGCAGACCGCACCGCCGAGACCCGATGTAGCTATACCCGGAAGCCCGATTGCAGGGAATAAAGTATCAGGAATGGTGAAGAAAAGGATAGAAAAGTTCGCGAAGATAAGTATCTTCAGAAATCTGCGGGAACGTTTCAGCTTTGTACGCTTCATCCAGATAAGTGCTAGGATGAAAAGCAGTAAAAACATCATGATCTCATAGATATTGTGAATAGTGCGGTTCAGGTGCATTTCCGTATTGGCAAACCACCTTGTATATCCGTCCTCGCGCACAAAATTATCCACATCCTTGTGTGAATATATAAGGACGTCTGCCACAGACATTATACATACGGCAATATGTATGAACATGGCTGTTCGCTTTCGTATTCCTGCCATTTCAGTCACTATAAGAGTCTCGTTTATAAGAAATGCATCTATCGCGAACAATCCTACTGTCCGTATTCCCGCACAGAACGACAGGTCTGTTGTAACGCCGAGAATCGCGTAGCAAAGGCACCACAGTGCGGAAAACACACCGTAGAAAAGCATATAGTATCGTATGTTTCCGGCAGAGCCCTTGTTCCTGAAATAGAAACTTATGCCCAGAACGCCTGCGATAGTTCCGAGTATCAGCAGCGCGCAATTGTTGATTATCCATATCATGGATATGTCACTCTTCTTTCGTTCTCTGTTGTATGTTGTTTATCTTACTTTTTCCGAAGACCGGATCCCGGATAATATAATATTTTATTATATCACAAATTGCGAAAAACTGCAAGAAAAATTTTCATTCCTTACGCTGCCATTCGTCCTTCGAGATGCAGGTGATATGCTCTGTTCTAAGGACGCCTTTTATTGCACAAGGCACATTTTCCGCTGTATGATGATATTTGAACCCGCATTTTTCCTGAACTCTTCCGGATCTCATATTACCGTCGAAGTATCCGCACCATATCCTGTCAAGCCGAAGTTCTTCAAAGCCGTATCTCAGAAGCTCACTGACAGCCTCCGGTATCAGTCCCCTGCCCCAGTACGGTACGCCTATCCAGAATCCGATCTCGGCTTCCGTTTCGGGCAGACCTATATTGCTGGCTTTACCGATCATAAGTCCTATGCTTCCCACCGGCTTTCCGGTCTCTTTAAGCACGGTCGCATAGGTTTCGGGCGCGGACAGCACTGTTTTTATTATGTCTCTGCTGTTTCCGACACTCGTATGTGCCGGCCAGCCTGCTATCGGACCCACGTCGGGGTGACTTGCGTATTTATACAGCTCTTCTGCGTCGGACTCTTCCCAAGGGCGAAGTATAAGTCTTTCCGTTTCCAATATCAATCTGACAAACCTCCAGTATTGCATATTATAGATACACCGACATTTCGGTAAAAAATGTATCTTAGGGCAAAGAAACTCCGAAGCGGCATTCAAGGCTGCTTCGGAGTTATCTGTATCATTCGGGCAGCGAACCGCCTGTCCGCGGTCATATTATCCATTTTTGCTCTGCACTTCATGCGGCAGCGGCAGGTTCTGCCGTCTGTTCATACCCCGAAAGAAGAGCATCAAGAAGCTCAGGAAAATAAACACTGAGTTCACGTCTGTTTATCATACCGAAGTTTTCTTCTCCGACAAGGATTCCTCCGTTATCCCACAGGATACAAGGAATTCCGAGAGATGCGGCAAGTGATGTATAATCCTTTGCCCACGCAACACGAGAATCGATGTTACCCTTGTTTGTCGCGCCGAATTCGCCTATAACAACACCGTAACCGTTCTGCGTAAACTTTTTGTCGAGTCTATTCATAAACCCAAGCTCGTTTTTCTTTGATCCGTCCCAGTCATTATAACCTTTTTTATTCATTGCGAAATCATAAGGTGTATATGCATGTATTGAAACGATAAGTTTTCCGTCAACCTTGTCATTCGGCATCACAAAGCTGTCGTGAAGCGCAAAATCAGGACTTGCGGCATAACTCGGCACCATAAGGAAACGCGTGCCGTTATTTCCCTTTCCGTTTTCTCTGACTGTATCAACAAACACCTGATTGAGCTTTACGATAGTTTCTATGGCGGCTGTACCTGTCTTATCCGACGACTGGAACCACCATTCTATGCTCGTATCTTTAAGTCTCGGCTCATTCATCGACTCAAATATAAGGCTCTTGTCATAATCAGCAAAAGTATCAGCTATCTGGGTCCAGATATCCTTAAGATATTTTGACGACTTTTCAAACTTTTCCTCTGTCGGGTAATAGCTGTCACAGTCATGGTGCGAATTGATTATGATATAAAGACCGCTGTCATGGGCATAGTCAACGATCTCCTTAACTCTTGACATCCACTCAGGGTCGATCCTGTTGTCCGCATCAACGTGATTGCTCCAGCTTACCGGTATGCGGATTGTAGTAAATCCCGATTTCTTGATAAATTCGATCTGATCTTTCGTGACGAAAGGCTGACCCCACGATGTCTCGGTATCCAGTCCTTCTCCTCCGATCGCATCAAGTGTATTTCCGAGATTCCATCCAAGCTTCATGACTGCCGCCATCTCAACGGCGCTGTCCGGTATCTCAAGATCTGTTTCCTTCGGAGCACTATTGGTCACAGCCTCCGTCGATGCCGTTTCAGAAACAGTCGTATCAACAGTTTCCTTAGGCGGATTATTTCCACAGGAAGATAACATTGATGTTACGATAAATACTGTACATAATAAACTGAATAAATTTTTCATAGCTATTATCCTTTTCTCTTACTGCATGGCAGAATTTCCGAATGCTCTGTTGACATTTGATATCATACATCATTGTTCTGTAACAGAAAATAGATTCAGGCAATTCACGAGTGTTTTATAATATTATACAATATTATAATATAGTTGTCAACATTTTAATTCAAAATAAACAAGGCGCGGGCAAAAAAATCACTACCACAACCAATAACGGTCAATAAAACCCGTCATCGGATCATCGGAGCTTGTAAGTTTAAGATGTATTATTTTCCGCTGTCTCAGGCAATTACCACAGTATTCGCGCGGAATTGCCGTCATTTATGAGATGATGATACCGTAATCTCCCTTAATTGTCAACAAAACGCATAAATGGCAGTCAAAATCGTTTGATTATATATTGACATATACATTTATGAGATGTTATAATAAATCTGTTCTATGCAACTGTCTTCGGGCAGAAGTTGAAACAACCCGCGTAAACTGTGTCATATACTGAATACATGAGGATATAATGCGCGGTCAAAAAATATTTTCTGCTCAATAAGCGGTATTTTTTTCAAAGGAGTAAAAGTTCATGAAATCATCAACCCTGAACAATAAACTGACCATTTTCCTTGAAGGAAGGATAGATGCCGGAAATGCGGCACAGACGGAGAAGGATATTTTTGATGCGATCACGTCCTGCGGCTGCGAGGACATCACGTTCGACGCGGAAGAACTTGCTTACATATCAAGCGCCGGCCTGCGTATTCTGATGAAAGTACAGAAGACAAGACCAAAGCCTGTACCGATAATCAACGTTTCCCGCGATGTTTATGATATTTTCGAGACCACAGGTTTTACGGAGATCCTCGATGTCAGAAAGGCATTCCGCAAAGTGAGCACGGACGGTATGACGCTTATCGGAAGCGGAGTAACCGGCGATGTGTATCGTATGGATGACGAGACCGTCCTGAAAGTGTTTCGTCCGAATATCAGCTTTGATATGCTTATAAGCAAGGAAAACTCGAAAGCAAGAAACGCATTTGTCGCAGGAGTGCCGACTGCCATACCATACGACATAGTACGTGTCGGCGAATGCTATGGCACGGTTTATGAGATGCTGGACGCAAAGGAGCTTACCGCAGTCATCGCGGAAGACAAAGAGCATCTTGATGAATATATCAGAAACTTCGCAAATACAGTAAAAGCCATGCACAGCATAAAGGTCGATAAATTCGCTCCAACGAAGAAAGAGTCTCTCGCAGCGCTCCCGATGCTGGCTTCTGTACTCACGGACGACGAGATGAAAATGGTAAGGGATATATACGAAAGCATACCCGACCGCGATACGTTCATACACGGCGACTGTCACATCGGGAACGTGATGGTGCGCGACGGCGAGATGATGTTCATAGACCTTGCCACGGCCGGAATGGGTCACCCGATATTCGATCTCGGAAGTATGTACTCGCTTTTCTGTGAGCGGGCAAACGATCCTGCGGCTATCGCGGCAAGCCCCATACTGCGCCGCTTCACGCAGGACGAGATAAAGAGGATATGGAGCGTATTCATCAGAACATATCTCGGTTCAGACGATGAAGAGCTTATTGAGAAAACAGAACGTCAGACAGCAACTCTTTCTCTCGCCAGAAAGCTGTTTATGGTCGTGGCAATGCCCGGAATGCTTTCTCCGGAAGCATTTGCCGCAATGAAGCAGAAATTGTCTTCGCTTTACGGAGACGGCATCGAAGAGATAAACTTCTGACCGTGCCGTTTCAGCGTACAGTCAGCAAGCCTGCGGAAGGATACATGGTATGAAGAAAACACGAATACCGGCTTTATTGATGTCGGGAGTTATATTGTTATCTGCTTGCTCAAATAATGTACAGGAGACCAGAGACGTTTTTGCCGAGATGACCGAAAGCAAGGTTCTGACATCAGAGATCACCGAAAGCACCACCGGGACAAGCGCGGAAAAAACTTCCGCAAGCATCACGGAGACTTCTCAGCCGGCGACAAGCGGAACAACATCTGCGTCAACTGCACAGACAGAGACACAGACGAGCATACAAAGCGTCACGAGTGCGACAGAATCATTCGCTTCGTCGTCGGAAAGTGCAGTGTCCACGATACCGCCGAATCCCGGTTATGAGGACGAAGCTCTTAAAACCGTCACATCTGTGCCGGCTGCTGTACAGAACGCTCTGTACAACTATGATGACAAAACGCCGGGTGCGAAATACAAGAAATTCTACTCGAAGTGCGTTTTCGTGGGAGACAGTATATGCCGCGGCTTCAAGGCATACGATGTACTTCCGTCAAAGCAGGTCTGCGCACAGGGAAACACCGCCGCAAGGAATATCCTTGAATACACATTCAAAGTCCCCGGATATACCGGCGACCTTATAAGCTGTCTGAAGCACCTTGATCCGGAATACATAGTGTTTTCAATGGGTATGAATGATGTTAATATGACAAGCGCCGAAAAATTCTGTGAGAATTACGGTTATCTTCTTTCGCTGACCGAAAAGGCTCTTCCCGACGCACAGCTTATCGTATGTTCGGTAACGCCGGTAATATACGGCTCAAAATTCTGTACAAACACAAGAATAGACAGCTTCAACGCAACTCTGAAAAAATACCTTGACGCGACCGGGAAATGGATCTACGCAGATATATCACACGGTCTCAAGGATCAGTATAACGGTCTGAAATCACGTTATAACGGCGGCGACGGTATCCATCTCAGCGGTCTTGCATATTATGCGATATTATATCAGATAGCCGAACGTGTGCTGGACAATATCGAATATGACGCAGAGGGAAATGTGATACATACCGATGCTCCCGCGGACGAAACTGCTCCGGAAACAACCGACGTTCCGGAAACAAAAGCTACCAAAAAGACCAAAAAGACAAAAGAACAGGAGACATCGGGCTCAAAAACTGCAAAAACAAAGAAAACGACCGTAACAGATATACCGGAACTGTCAGAGACCACGACAGACACCGACGCAGACACGACAAAAGAACCGTGACGTTCGGTCAGTAATGCCGGAAATATGCTATTGCTTTTTCACGTGATATGTGGTATAATATTCTGTGAGGATCTAAGGTACAGCACAGCGCTGTAAAGAGGTTCTGAAATCATAATTTTACTACGGAGGGATATAACATGGCAAACAGAATAATACTGAACACAGCATCGTATCACGGCAAAGGCGCTATAGCAGAGATACCTGGTCTTGCGCAGGCAAAAGGATTCAGGCATATCTTCGTATGTTCCGACCCCGACCTGATAAAATTCGGTGTAACCGCCAAAGTGACCGGTCTGCTTGACAACGCAGGGATAAAGTACACCGTATTCTCTGACATCAAGCCAAATCCCACCATTGAAAACGTTAAAAGCGGTGTTGAAGCATTCAAGGCGTGCGGCGCAGATTCCATGATAGCAATAGGCGGCGGCTCGTCCATGGATACTGCTAAAGCTATCGGTATAATCATAACCAACCCCGAATTTGCGGATGTACGCTCTCTTGAAGGCGTTGCCCCCACCAAAAATCATGCCGTACCGACGATAGCTGTACCGACGACTGCGGGTACGGCTGCGGAAGTAACGATAAACTACGTTATCACAGACACAGAAAAGGAAAGAAAGTTTGTCTGTGTAGATGAGCACGATATTCCCGATGTCGCTGTCATAGACCCGGAAATGATGTACACGATGCCGAAGTCGCTCACTGCCGCTACCGGTATGGATGCCCTTACGCACGCTATCGAGGGGTACACCACCAAGGCTGCGTGGGAAATGACCGATATGTTCCACCTTGAAGCTATCCGACTTATCTCGAAGAACCTGCGCGGCGCCGTTGAGAACAAGCCCGAAAACCGTGAAGGAATGGCTCTTGCACAGTATATCGCCGGCATGGGCTTCTCGAACGTCGGTCTTGGTATCGCTCACTCGATCGCTCATACTCTCGGTGCTCACTACGACACTCCACACGGAGTTGCCTGTGCAATGATGCTTCCGATAGTCATGGAATACAATCAGGAATGCACCGGCGAAAAATACCGCGAGATCGCACGTGCAATGGGCGTTGAAGGCGTTGACGCTATGTCGCAGGAGGAATACCGTAAGGCTGCCATAGATGCAGTACGAAAACTTTCCGCCGACGTAGGCATACCTGCCAGAAACGACAAAATAAAGGAAGCCGATCTCGACAGACTCGCCGAAGACGCTTACGCCGATGCCTGCCGCCCCGGCAACCCGAAAGACACAAGTGTAGCCGAGCTCAAGGAACTTTACAGAAAGATAATGTGACCATAAGCAGCACAAATATCATCACATAACGAACAGACCGCCCCGGGTTTTACAGTCCGGGGCGGTCATTATTGTCAGGAACCGGTCATATAGCTTTCCGGATATTCTCGACGCTTCCGATCAACAGCAATGTGTAGTCTGTGGTAAGCACCATATCCGGCATAGGCACGACAAGCTGATCGGATGTGCGGATGGCTATGATATTCAGGTGATGCTTCTTGCGCACATCGAGTTCGGCGATAGTCTTGTTGTGCCACGAATCCGGCACCCGTATCTCGTAAATATTGATGTCGTGGTCAAGCTGGAACACATCGAGGATATCGTCTGACGCTTCCTTGGTCGCAAGCCTTATCGCGGTAAGCTTTTCGGGGTAAACCGTTTCGTCGGCACCGTTGCGTAAAAGGAACTTTTCCTGCACATCGTTCTTGGCGCGGGCGATCACCTTTCGTGCGCCAAGCTCTTTAAGCAAGGCGGTCGTCTCAAGCAGATCCTGAAAGCTGTCGCTTATGGTCACTATACACACATCAAAGTCCGGTATGCCGAGAGATTCCATAAAATCCTCGTTCGTACTGTCGCCGATCTGTGAGTTGGTAACAAGCGGAAGTATCGCGTTTACCCGCTCTTCGTCGCTGTCAACCACCATTATCTCACATCTGAGATCCGACATACGCTTTGCTATATGTATGCCAAAAGGGCCTGCACCTATAATCAGGACTGATTTCATATTTTTATCCTCCTTTTAATTATCCGACCGTTATCTTTTCCTGCGGCAGTCTTGACGCTTCCGCGGGTGAAGCAAACGCAGCATATATGAGCGTAAGTCCCCCTACCCTTCCCGCGAACATCAGTATCATAAGAATGATGTGCGACGGAAGCGAAAGCGATGTCGTTATTCCAAGCGTAACACCCGCCGTACCGAGCGCGGAGCCTGTCTCGAACAGACAGCTTATTAGCGGGCGCGAATCTATCAGACTTATCGCAATTCCCGTTGAGAGAAACAGCATCACATACATGAACAGTATCGCTCCGGCGGTGCGTATCGTGTCCGTCGGGATACGGCGCCTGAACGCCTCGACATCGTTTCTGCGACGGAAAACACTCAGCGCAGCGAGGAACAGCACAGCTATTGTCGTTATCTTCATTCCGCCTGCGGTAGAGCCCGAGCAGCCGCCAATGAGCATGAGAACAGTCATTACCATTGCTCCGGGCTCAGACATTGCTGAAAGATCTGCCGTGTTGAAGCCGGCCGTCCTTGCAGTTACCGACTGGAAAAGCGAGTGGAGCACGCGTTCTTTCATTGGCTCGCCCGAGTATTCGGCAAAGAAAAAGAATACCGCGGGAAGCAATATCATTATCCCCGTTGTCACAAGGACGATCTTTGTCTGTAACCGGTATTTTTTGAAATGGTGCCTGTGCTTCACGATATCGTCCCATGTAAGGAAGCCGATACCGCCTAAAATTATAAGAAGCATCAATACCACATTGACATAGACATTGCCGCCGTAGCTCGTCATCGAAGAGAACGGTTCCTTAACGCCCATAAGATCGAAACCCGCGTTACAGAAAGCGGAGACCGAATGGAACACCGCATACCAGATGCCTTTCGGGAAGCCGAACTCGCTTATGAACACGGGAGCAAGCATTACCGCACCGGTAAGCTCGATTATACCGGTCATTTTCAGGATAAATTTGGTGAGCTGCAATATCCCGCCGACATTCGGTGCCGAGATCGAGTCCTGCATCATACCTCTGAACCAGAGTCCGATCTTTTTCCCGGCAAGCCTTGTTATCGTAAGGCCTATGGTGATGACACCCATACCGCCTATCTGTATCATCACGAGTATCACTGCCTGACCGAACAGTGACCAATGCGTTGCAGTATCGCGTACCACAAGCCCCGTAACGCAGGAAGCGGAGATCGCGGTGAAAAGCGTGTCACTGAAGGGCGTGAAGGTAAAGTCGGCCGATGAGACAGGAAGCATGAGCAGGAGCGCTCCCAGAAGGATAAGCGCCATAAATCCCATACTTATCACGCGGAATGAGTTACGGTTATGTATTCCGGTCTGGGTCTTGTTTTTCTTCATAAATTTCTCCATACCGTCGGCTGCAGCGCACACCGACCAAGGTCATTACAATGTTATTAATAATTATAGCACATCTTCGGTAAAATTACAATATCCGACACAAAAATCGCTCTTTTACGGCTCGGTATAAGAAAATTAATTGCGAACATACTACTGTTTTAACATCATTTTTAGTTTTAAGCGCCTGAAACGATTGACAAAACCGCTTTTCAGGTGTATAATAGCAGAGTATGTCATAGTGATGATTCAGCGGAACAATCAGCTTATCCGACAGATTTCTTCACACAATTTGAGTCAGAATAAAAAAGGGGTAACACATCATGGATCTTACGGCATCACTTATCTACACAAATGAAAAATGTATCGGCTGCAACAAGTGCATAAACGTTTGTCCTGCAATGGGCGCCTGCACTTCTGTCGATGTTGACGGCGATAAGCGCCGCATATCAGTCAACGGCACTTACTGCGTATCCTGCGGTGCTTGCATGGATGCCTGCGTTCATGGTGCACGAGAGTTCAACGATGATACAGAGCGCTTCTTCGAGGATCTCAAGGCGGGTCAGAGGATCTCTCTGCTCCTGGCTCCCGCATTCCTCGCAAATTACCCGACACAGTACGGCTCGGTGCTCGGCGGACTCAAAAAGCTCGGTGTAAACCGCATCATCTCTGTTTCGTTCGGTGCGGATATATGCACATGGGGCTATATCAACTACATAAAAAAATATAATTATCTCGGCGGCATCTCCCAGCCCTGCCCCGCTGTCGTAAGATACATAGAGAACTATACTCCCGAGCTTCTCCCGAAGCTTTTCCCGATACACAGCCCTATGATGTGCACCGCCGTTTACTGCCGCAAGACGCTGAATATGACGGACAAGCTCGCGTTCATATCGCCCTGCGTTGCGAAGAAGCTTGAGATAGATGACCCGAACAACGCCGGTCTCATCCAGTACAACGTCACTTTCGACCACCTTATGAAATATGTCAAGGAACACCATATCACGGGTCCGAGCGCCACGGATGAAATAGAATACGGTCTCGGTTCGATATACCCCACCCCGGGCGGACTCAAAGAAAACGCTTACTGGTTTCTCGGTCCTGATGTCGCTATACGTCAGATCGAGGGCGAGAAGAGAATGTACGAATGGCTCAGAAAGAACAGCAAGCGCATCAAGGACGGCACAACTCCGTTTGTGTTCATAGACGCGCTCAACTGTGAAAACGGCTGTATATGCGGAACCGCTGTTGATCCCAAAATGTCGGAAACTGACGACGCGATGTACAATCTGCTGAAAATCAAGGAAGCGTCGAAGAAAAACCGTCCCGCAAGCCCGTGGACGAAGCACGCGTCACCCAAAATGCGTCTTGCAGCGCTCAACGCCCAGTTCAGCCGCCTTCGCCTTGAGGACTACATACGCAAATACACCGACAGATCGAAGAATACCGAATATAAAATACCGAACTCGTCCGAGCTCGACGCTATATTCCGTTCAATGCGCAAGCTCACCAAACAGCAGAGAGAGATAAACTGCACCTGCTGCGGATACGAGACTTGTCATCAGATGGCAACAGCAATACATAACGGCTTTAATGTAAAGGAAAACTGCATCCATTATCAGAAAGATCATCTTCAGCAGGAAATGGATCACGCAGAATGCCTCGCGAAAGAAGTCGAACGTCAGCGTGCCCAGGCAACAGGTGAGCATCAGAAACTTCTGAACTCGATTGAGCGCATAGAGCACGAGTTCGATGATATTTATAAGGCAATAGACGAAATGGCCGCGGGCAACGAACGCAATGCCGACGACAGCAACAATATCGCGCAGAAAATACAGGGCGTTTCCGACTTTACGGAAAACCTCGAAAAGTCCATGAACGAGATACGTGAGCTTATAGATCACCTCGGCGAGAACAACAAGGAAGTCGTAAGTATAGCGAGCCACACCAACCTTCTCGCACTGAACGCGTCCATAGAAGCAGCACGCGCAGGTGAAGCCGGAAAGAGCTTTGCTGTCGTTGCATCGGAGATCAAAAACCTCGCGGCGAACTCTGAACAGACTGCCAACAACAGTACCGAGAACCAGACCCGCATAGACGAGTCTGCGATAAACATAATAAAGGGCGCGGAGACACTTGCTTCCGAAGTATCGGCGGTAAGCGGTCTTACGAACAATCTGGCTGAAGCGACCGTCAAAATGTCCGCGACCACCGACGATATCCGCCGCAGTATGGGTAACGTAAAGACAGAGCTGAGCCACCTCGCAGTTCCCGGAGGTACCGACGCTTCGGGTCATTCCAAGCTTTACAGGAAGTATGTACTTATCGCTGAAGACGTCATCATAGGCGCGGAGATGCTGCGCCAGATGCTCGCGGCTGTGGGCTGTACTGCTGATATAGCGGAGAACGGGCAGAAAGCCGTTGAACTCTTTGAATCAAGCAGCGAAGGCAAATACGCGGCTATTATAATGGATATACATATGCCGATAATGGACGGTATTGAAGCGACAAAGACAATAAGATCAATGGTTCGCTCCGACGCTAAAAGAATACCGATAATCGCGCTAACCGCAAACGATATAGAGTATGACGCACACAGAACGGCAAGCGCCGGCATGAACGCGCACTTCTCAAAGCCCGCAGATACCGCCGAGCTTCTCCGTACACTGGAAAAACTTATAAATTGACATCGTTTTATACACTGGTTTATCCTGGCAATACCGCACATAGATCGTATATCTGTTTCTGCGGTATTGCCTTGTCTCTTTATTATCAAAAGGAATTACAGAAATGGATTTTTTAAAGGATTATCAATTGGATCTCATGCTGGTTCTGAGCGGCATATGTTTTTCATTAGCGATATGCGGAATTTTTTCCAACACTTCCGCGATGAAGAAATTCTACCTTTTCATTATGGATATGGGTGCCGCGATACTGATGTTAAGCGACCGATTTGCCTATATTTACAGAGGCAACATCACCCCGCTCGGTTACTGGATGGTAAGGATATGCAATTTCCTCACTATGTTCATTATTCTCGTTTTGATACTGTCCTTTAACGGCTATCTTATCGAGCTTTGCAAAAACAACCCTAAGATACGAAAACTTCCTGTGCGCCTTAAGATAAACCGGCTTATCATCGCATCGGGTGCGCTGCTTCTTGTTATTTCACAGTTTACCGGTCTTTATTATACATTTGACGAAAAAAACCAATACCAGAGATCTGACGGATTTTTTCTGTATTTCCTTATCCCTATGATCGCATGGATGATATGCTTCTCTGTCCTTATACAGAACCATTCCGGCTTCAGCCGCCGTATGTTCACGGTATTGGTGCTTTTCTGCACCCTTCCGATCATAGCCACGGTAGCCCAGATCTTCTTTTACGGGGTGTCTCTTGCAAACATCACAATAACGCTTCTCACGTTTATCCTCCGCATTCTGGAAATAGTAGAAGCACGCAGGGAGCTCGAAAAAGTCCATATAAGAGAAAAAGAACTTATGGAGAAGGAACAGGAAAGTACACAACGCCTTTTCACGCAGACCGCGACCGCACTTGTAAACGCAATAGATGCGAAAGACCCCTATACTCACGGTCACTCTTCAAGAGTCGCAGAGTATTCGAGAAGGCTTGCCGAGATGAACAGAAAAAGCGAGCGTGAATGCACAGAGATATACTATTCCGCACTTGTCCATGATGTCGGCAAGATAGGTGTTCCGAGAAGCATCATAAACAAGTCAGGAAGGCTAACCGACGAGGAATACACTATAATAAAACAGCACCCGATAATGGGCGTTCAGATACTTGAAAGTATAAGCGAGTTCCCTGCGTTAAGCATTGGCGCACATTATCACCACGAACGCTATGACGGTAAGGGATACCCCGATGGAGTAAAGGGACAAGAAATACCCGAGATAGCAAGAATAATCGCTGTCGCAGATGCTTACGACGCTATGACATCGAAAAGGAGCTACCGCGACCCTATACCCCAGCAGAAAGTCCGCGAAGAGATAGTCAAGGGTACGGGAACGCAGTTCGACCCCGTGTATGCAAGACTTATGCTACACCTTATAGATGTTGATACCGAATACGAAATGAGAGAGCGCGAGGAAGTCCGTGATGATTCCGGAAGAATCAGGCTCAATGTGGCCCAACACGGCGGAACAGTCACGGACGGCATACTTATAAACGCCTGCATGACTTTCATAACTCTTTCACTCAGTTCGGACGATGAAGCTTCGGGAATCACGCCTATGCCGTCCATGATACTTTTCGATTCGCTCGACGGAAAGGTACACAAAGACGCAAAAGAGATAAATGACCTGAATTATTTCGAATACGGCGAAATAATGTACAACGGTCAGACAATTACCGGCGGTGCAAGAAAAATACAGACAAAGATCATAGACAAAGGCTCTGACGAGATCGAAAAGAACGGCAGCTACAAAATCGAAGCTGTGAGAATACAGGATCACGCGCTCATACGTGTTATGGAAAAGACGCGTACCGCCGAGATAATAATTGCCCTTCCCGACAGCTCAAGATATATGTACATAGGACTTACCGGCGAGCATTGCCGATACAGCGACATAAACACTGTCAAGGCGGCAACAGAATCTCCCGAGGACTATATCCCGAGAATAGCAGAAAAGATCAGCTATATCAACGGTCCCGAAGGCGATCTGCCTAATGTGCAGATCGACGGATATCGGTACGAACATACCAAGGGAATAGCGATAAAGAACGGTCTCAGGATCACTTTCCATGCAATGAGCCTGCCGACCGCAAGACTTGTATGGCACTGTCCGTGTATCGATCTGTTCTGCTCGGACGACGGCACAGTGTACGGCGAGAATTACCGCGACCTTGCGTTCATGCGCATTGACGGAGAGTTCTGGGAAAGCGACCCGGGGTGTTCCGCTAAGCTTAACGTCACCAAAACGCCGGAATTCAAGAACTGGGATGCGTGGAAAAATTTCAATAAGAACGGCTTTGACGTAGAAATAAGATTCGAGGTCGATGATAACAGGATAACGTTGATCACAGAAAACGCAGGTATAGCAATAAGGAACACTGCCGTACTGACCGGGATCGACCGTACGGTATATGCATCTGTCACCGGAGACCAGGTCGCCGTTACAGATATAAGGATAAAGTACACTGATCCGTCGGTATAAAAATACGAAAAGGACAGATTATTATGGACAAAACAGAACGATTTATCATACTCGATGATACCTATCTGCCACAGATGGCTGAGCTGTACAAAGCCGCGTTCACAGGTGAGCCGTGGAACGACGACTGGAGCGACACCGCACAGCTAAACAAATATATGAAGGAAATATCCTGCTCGTTCAACTCGCTGAACTACGGACTTATCATTGACGGGAAGCTTTCCGCCATGTCCGTCGGGAAGATCCACCACTGGTGGTCTGGAACGGAATACGCTGTTGAAGAATTCTGTGTCTCACCCGCGATCCAGAATCAGGGGCTTGGGACAAGGTTCATGAAGATGATAGAGGACGATGTACGAGACCGCGGTCTTTCGGGTATTTTTCTCCAGACCGACAGCGACAAACCGTCATATAAATTCTATCTGAAAAACGGATTCCGTGAACTCGAACGTCATGTGAGTTTCTTCAAAGACATAAAATAACCCGAAAACGACGTAAAAAACAATACAAAACCCTGTCGTACTGCACCGTGCAAGGTTGACAAATGATGTAAAATGATTTATAATACTGGTAATGCTACGTTATAAGGGGTACAAAAATGAATCCGCTAAAAAGGGTAAAAAAAGAGGGCATTTCACTTAAAATCGCACATATTCTTATGATAGTGCTGACATTCATAATCATGTGTATGCTTCTTTTCTTTACATTCCGTTCAAGTGTACTATACTCAGAACTCGGAGACATCACGGACAGCTACATAGAACTCCAGAAAAGTGCGGAAAGCTTAATGGACGCTTCCGATTATCTCACCGACAAGGTCCAGCGCTTCACCGTCATCTTAGATGAAGCCGATATGAATGCATACTTCGACGAAGCACACAATGTACGCCGGAGAGAGATCGCGGTCGAAGAAATGGAGCGTCGCGCACCCGATAAAATGGCTTATGAGGTGCTTAGTTTAGCTCTCGAAAGCTCGGTGAACCTTATGGATACCGAGTACCGGGCAATGAAGCTTATATGTGATGCGTGCGGCTATACCACAGAGTTCCCCGAGATCAACAATGCAGTACTGCCCGAAGGGTATGAGAAAATGACCAGGGACGAGAAGATACATCTTGCTCAGTCATTGGTACACGACGGAAAATACTATGAGCAGAAAACGAGCATACGCAAGGGAATGGAAGACTGCATAAAAACGCTCATCGATGACACCCAGCGAGTTCAGACCAGTATAAACTCAAAACTGCGCATCAATATGGCTGTGATGCAGGTGCTTCTCATAGTTCAGTCGATAGGTATGATAATAGTGCTCTGGCTGACCTCCTACCTCGGCATTAACCCGATACTCAAGAGCGTACAGAGGATACGCGAGAATAAGAAGATGCCGGTCACGGGCTCATACGAGTTCCGCTACCTCGCAAAGACATACAACAAGATGTATGAAGCAGTCCAGAAAAGCATAGAGAACCTCAACTATGAAGCTTCGCATGATAAGCTGACAAATCTGTACAACCGCGCAGGCTACGATCTCATAAGCGAGAGCATCGACCTGAGCTCGACCGCTGTCATAATCATAGACGCAGACAAGTTCAAGGAAATAAATGATACAAACGGGCACCAGATCGGAGACGCGATACTGAGGAAAATAGCGGATGCCCTCAAGTACACTTTCCGACGTGAGGATTATATCTGCCGTATCGGCGGCGACGAGTTCTTCGTGTTCATGCTGCACATGGACGAAAAGCGCAAAAATCTCATAAGCATAAAGATCGACCACATAAATAAGGAACTCGCGGATACAAGCGACGGGCTTCCTGCGACATCTATAAGTGTAGGTGTTGCATTCGGCTGTAACGAGGAAAACCTTGAATCGACCTTCAAACACGCCGATGAAGCTCTATATTTTATGAAATCAGCAGGAAAACACGGCTGCTCATTCTACGATTATAAAATAACAAAATAAAAAAAATGATCCCGTCTGACAACTCTGCTGTCAGACGGGATATTTTTATTATTCCGGATCAACTATCCTGATATTCGTGATCGCGACCTGATCTCCGGTAAGTGCCGCATATATCGTCCCGTTGATGTTTTCGGGCATAATCGCGGTCATTTTTACCATGATACCCGCGTTCTCGGTACTTACGGTTATCTTCCTGCCATCGACTGCAAATGCAACGGTACAGTCAAAGCCGGTCATATTATATCTCTTCCATGCATCCCAGCCCTCGAAACCGTCGTTCTTGCTGACACCCGGCGTCGTATCACATTCCGGGTCACACTCCCAGCACTCGCCGTCTATCCTCATGAGCGCAAGATCGCGGTAGCTTGCACCGCCGACTTTTCCGTCAACCGAACCGAACAGGTTTATAAAAGCACAGTGCCATACAAGCCTTGCGGTCGGAAGGCTCATAGTATGGAACACGATCTTCATACCGTTCTTCACGGGTATTCCCTCTGAGGAATCGGAGCGGTATCCGTCGATCTGAACATTCGGGATAACACCTGCGGGAACATTGATGTAGCTTACTTCCTCGGCTATTCTCCTGATGTAGTCCGGAGCCATTTCCTCTTCGGACTTGGTAGTCCTTACATCGCTGTATCGGCAATGAACGCCGGTCAGACCGATATATGCGTATCTTGCACTGTCGGGAAGCGCTATCGTGACTTCGGAGATCTGCTTTTTACCGATTATCCTGATGAAAACGTGATCTTTGATCTTTACGGCATCTATCTTGTATTCACCGTCTTTCAGCACCTGAGACGAGCCGTTCTTTATCACGTTCAGTTCTGTCTTTCTTGCGCCTCCGATAACGGTGTGTCCGTCGAACCAGACCTCGGCATACTCAAAGTACATCAGGTCTTTCATATTTCTTTCGTCGTTATGCTCGCGGCCGTCAAGCGAGTCGAACAGTATCATCGAAGGTGCGGCGATATTTCCGCTCACATCGGGAGCGACCATTACATTCACTGTTGTCATACACGGCGTGAGGAGTATGCCTTCAGATACGAAGCTTCTTCTTTCGCCTACGACGAATTCGTTCTTGCCGGAGTTCTCCTTGACATCTTCCCTTTCCTTCATCTCGTACTCGGTATCTACGTCAATGAGATGTACCATAAGTCTCGCGAAATCCGGATCGAACTGAGAGCCGGCACCCTTCACAAACTCTTCGCGAACCTTCTGCTGTGGTATCGGGTCACGGTAGCTTCGCTTTGAGGTCATTGCGTCGTAAGCATCGGCGACCGCGACTATCCTTGCTATCTCAGGAATATCAGTGCCCTTGAGACCGTTCGGATAACCCCTGCCGTCGTAACGTTCGTGGTGGCTCATCGCACCTATACTAAGATACGGATACTCGCTTATGCTCTGGAGAATCTGTCCGCCCATTGAGGGGTGCTGCTTTATCGTCTTGTATTCCTCATCGGTAAGCTTACCGTCCTTGTTGATGATACTTCCGGGTATGCCTATCTTTCCGACATCGTGGAGAAGCGCAGCATAGTAGATCTCGTTGCATTCTTCCTCACTCTTATTGAGCATCTCCGCTATCTTTCTTGAATATACCGCTACTCGCGAAGAATGACCGTGGGTGTACTTATCTTTCGCATCTATCGCGTTTACAAGAGCGGTAGCTGTCTGCTCGAAGAGGCGCTGCATCTGATCAGCTTCCGCTTCTTTCTTGCGCAGCAGCATATCCTGTCTGCGCTTTAAGAGATTGATAAGAATAATGGCTACAACGAACGCGGAAGCAACGAGGAACATAGTGAACCACCACTGCTCATACAACGCTGGTTGTTTCTCTATCGTGAATGTCACAGTCTGTCTTGCGGTATGTGTCGAGCTGTCGATGAGCGACAGACGGTACTCATACGTTCCGCCGCTGAGGTTCGTATATCTAATAGGCTGCATTCCCGACTTGTTCACAACGTTCGGCTGATTGTCCGCACCCTTAAGGAAATACTGTATCTGCGGGTCATGCATCATATATGTGAGCGCGTAGCCATAAATCGTAATGTTCTCTGCTGTTGGCGGTATAGTGAACGCGCCGTTTTCATCGGGGTAATAACGATGCTTGTCGTCCTCTATAAAGGGAACAGCGAATTTTATGTCATGGGATTCGACGAAAAAGTTGTCGATATTTACACGGCTCACACCGCTTCTTCCGGCGATATAAAGGTCACCGTTTTCGTTCAGGTAGCTGAACGAATTTGCAGTAGGCACACAGGCAAGACCGTCTGATGTGTTGAAAAACAGATAGTCGTAACTGCTTTTCGATATCATGTCATCAGCGTTTACAACGTATAAACCGTTTGAAGCGAGCACCCACGCTTTGCCCTCGCTGTCGAAATAAATATCATAGTTGTTTGTGTACGGGAAGCCCTCGACCTGCTTTATCACACCGTCTTTCATGTACTCTATCGAGTTTGAGGTGATTATCCAGAGCACTCCGCGCTTCTCGTCATTCTTTATGCGCATGACGATATCGCTCGTAAGACCGTCCGCACGCGAAAGATGGGTAATGTTGTTCCCGTCTGCCACATATATGCCGTCACCGTCAGAACCGAGATAATATTTTCCGTCGGCCGTTGCTTCCGCCGTGAGGATAACGGTATTGCTCAATCCTTTGTCCGCATCTATGACACGCTCGATCTTACCGTTCCTTATGACGGCAGCACCGCCGTTTGTCGCGGCGAGGATCGCACCGTCGGGAGTCTCAACGGTACAGCGCACCATATTGCTCGGAAGACCGTCCGCCTCGGTGAAGCTGATGATCTCGTTTTCGTCGGTATAGCACACAAGTCCGAGATCGTTTGAAAATGTTGAGATCCACAAATTGTTACCGGAATCGTTGAGCAGACATCTTATCCGTGCATCTCCGATATATTCGGTGATATAGCCTGTCTTTGATGTGTAGAATCTGTCTGCAAGCTGAAGCCCCGTATCTGTACCGATATATATCTTTTCGTCATGCATACAGGTTGTATTGACGACTCTCGGTTCAAATCCCGCACGGTTTGAAAGATCAAAGAACTTGTTCGCAGCGATCTTCATAACGCCCTGTCTTCTCGACGTGAACCAAAGGTTTCCCTCGAAGTCCTCACACATATCCTCTATGCCGGCATTGAGCGGCATATTCCCGAGCTGCCAGTACATACCCGTCCAGTCAGCGTAAAAAATGCGAGTCGTCATGAGCACCCATATCCTGCCTGCCGAATAGTAAAGGCAGTTGATTGGGTCCGACGCAAGGATACGCTCCGTGATCTTGTTATAGCCTGCCTGACGCTCCTCGGCAGGGATAGGCCGGTCATAGTACATCTCTGTTTTCTTGAGATCGGTGAAAGCCTCGGAAAAGCTTCCGTAGCTTAACAGTCCTGTGTTAGAGCCGAGCCATACCTTATCGGCATAATCCGGGCTCGGAAGTATCGCATTTATCTCACCGGCACCTATGTCGGCACCGTTGAAGAAGTCGGTCATGCGCAGATCCCTAATACGGAACACCGCGCCGCCGCTTGTATTACCGATGACAGCACCGTCCTTGGCAGTCTTTATTTCGGTGATATATGTATTCTTTATCTGTGAATCGTTTATTACACCAATGTTATAATCGCGGTCGAAATAGCAGAGTCCCTGCTTCGTTCCGACAAGAATGTTGCCGTTCCCGTCCTCGGTAACGGCGTTGACCGATGTAGAAAGGAGTCCGTCCTCGGTCGAAAAGTGTCGGCTCTCGCCGTTATGAAGGCATACAAGCCCGTTATCGTTCGTTCCTATCCATAAGCGTCCGGTGCTGTCCTCAAATACAGCGTTGACGCTCGTTATTCCTCCCGAGGAATCCTGTCGTTCAAAAGTAGTGCCGTCATAGCGTATAAGACCGCTGTACCCGCCTATCCAGATAAATCCGTCGGAGGATGACGTTATAGTATTCGCTTCCGATGTAGGGAGACCGTTGTCCGCGTTGTAAAGCTTCGCGGCATATCCTATGCCCTCCGTCTGACCGGTGACTGCCAGACCGCCGCCTTCCGAATTTACGGTGTTCTCGCCTTCTGCAGGCACGCAGATCGCGCCGAACCCGCAGACTGCGGATATTAACACTGCCGCAAAAGTTCTTATGATCTTCCCTGCTCTTGAACCGCTCATAGAGAGTATATCTCCTTCCGTTGCTGTCTTTCGGTCAAAAAGTTCTGAGCTGATTACAGATAAAGCTTTTTCGCCGCGTTCCGTTTTCGGCGCGGACGCGTACATACTTAGCAAACGCATATAATTAATTATATATCAAGTGGTATAAGTTGTCAAGTTTATTGGGCAAAAGTGAGCAAAAAAACACAAAAAATCTGATATGTTAACAACAGAAAAAAAGCAGGAACCGGCAAATCGGCTTTACAAACGCCGACATCTGTGCTATAATTTATGTATCCCCGACAACTGCCTTCGGGTATTTGTTGCCTTAAAGTCAGTAAAACAGACTTTAAGCGTGTTTTACAGCGGACACATTCCTTGATGTACAGACACTAATCATGCTAAACAGAAACCAATAAAAAATACGCAGCAGCAAAAGCCGTGCGGGAACGCCAAGGCGTGACAGCTGCGCTTTGTTCACAAAAGCAGCGCACAGGAACGTTCTTGCGCGCTTATAACAGGAAAGCGACGGTGGAGATATGGAAAAGAAAGACTTTGTGAAGCTGTTTGAGCTTATGCACCCCGGCTTTTTTGACAAGCCGTATATCCGTGAGCTTCCCGACAGCGAGACGTTTGACGAGATGATACTCCCGCTTGCGGTATTCGACGGGCACATCTATGAAAAAACGCTTGACAGCAGTATAACATTCGGCTTTTTTTCCGGAGAAACCGACGAGCTGAAAAAAGCGGTCGCACAGGTAGATGAGGGTTGGGTGCCTTTATTCGGCAGCTGTGACAGAGTATATTGCGGCTTTATCGGCGGAAGCATCGCAAGTTTCTGCCTCATCGATGATATGGGCGAACACAGCATAGACGGCAGCCGGATCAAAGTCGGCGGTCCGGGCTGCGTCGGAACGCTCCCCGAATACCGGAACAGGGGCATAGCTCTTACTATGGTGAAAAAAGCGACTGCCATTCTGCGGGACGAGGGATTTGATCTGAGCTGGATACACTACACGGGTGTTGCGCCGTGGTACGGAAAGCTCGGCTACAAGGTCGTGCTGCAATGGAACAAAAACGGGATAATATAAGGTGACCCCAAAAACGGACGCACTCAGCAGTGCGCCCGTTTTTTATTATTTTACAGCCGTCGTCACCGGCTTTGTCTTTATTCCCCTGTACAGTACGCCTGCGAAGATCACAGCCGTGAACACTCCTGCGATGATATAGGACAGCGTTATATCGACAGAGAAACCTACCGGCGCACTCAGCAGATAGCTCGAAGTCACGAAAGAATAGAACAGGAACGGTATTGCCGGCATCCATACGAATTTCGACTTGCCGTGTCGGATGAGATATATCATTATGGAAGATGTCGCAAATATCGAAAGCGTCTGATTTGCCCAGCCGAAATATTTCCAGATCACGTTGAATCCGTTCGGGTCGTTCTTTGCCCAGATAAGTATGCCGGCAGTCAGCGCGAACAGCGGTATCGCAAGAAGTATTCGCTGAACGGAGTTCTCCTGCTTTATATGCAATGTCTCGGCTATCATGAGACGAAGGGAACGCAGTGCCGTATCGCCGGTAGTTATCGGAAGTATTATAACACCTATGATAGCGATAACCCCGCCGATATCACCGAGCATACTTCTGCAGACGACCCCTACCACGCTTGTGGGCGAGATCTGCTGCAAAACGCCGTTCACGCTCTGAAAATATCCCCAGCCGGCATCGGTGAGCTGCATAGTTATGCCCGCATTCTCCGCACCGAGCCCGATGACCGCCATAGCTCCGGCAGCCCAGACCATGGCTATGAATCCCTCGCAGATCATCATATTGTAGAATGTCATTCTGCCGTGTTTTTCGCTCTCGATCGTCCTCGAAACAAGAGCTGTCTGTGTGCTGTGAAATCCGGAAAGAATACCGCAGGCGACAGTTACGAAGAACGACGGTATGAAGTGCTCGCTTCTGAAATAAGCGCCGAAATCAAAACCGCCCAGCGTCCAGTCGCCGAAGATCTCGGCAAGGTTACTGCCGTTCAAGAACAGCATCACGAAAATACCGACAGCCGAAAGGACCAGTATGCCGCCGAGTAAAGGATACACCTTTCCGATGATCTTATCTATCGGGAGCACCGTTGCTATCAGGTAATAAACGAAGATGACACCGTATATTATCCATGTCGAAGCCTCGCCGGCTGTCCCGCCGAAGCCGAAAAGCTGTGTCGCCGCTATGTCGCCCGGAGTATAGACAAAAACAACCCCGCAAAGAAGTGTCGTTATGCTGACAAAAGCGGTGAAAAAGCCGAAAATTCCTTTCGGAAGGTGTCGTTTTATCATTTCCGGCATCTGTATGCCGCCCTCGCGGGTGCAGATCATGCCATTGAAATAATCGTGCATTGCTCCGCCGATAACACAGCCTATTGGTATAGTTATGAACGCTATCGGTCCGAAGAGTATGCCCTGTATCGGTCCGAGTATAGGCCCCGTGCCCGCTATGTTGAGCAGATTCACAAGGCTGTTTCTCCACTTTTTCATCGGGACGTAATCTACGCCGTCCTCTTTTTCATAAGCCGGAGTTTTTCTGTCGTCGGGGCGGAATACCTTTTCGCAAAGCCCGCCATACAGGAATCCGCCGCCTAATAATATCACAATTCCGATTATAAATGTAACCATAAGTCTTCCTTCTTTCTATAAAGTATTATACACACTTTTGTATCATCTGTCAACGATTTAACTTTATAAAAAACACGGTTACAAAATGGTATCCTTCAGAGACTTATGTGGCTATAATCATAATCTTTCCGAATAAAAACAAGCAATATGTAACTTTTTATATCTTTTATGCACATTTATAATGCGTAAGGCAGCAACTCAGTTATATATTTTGCGAGAAGTTTTATACATACCGTGATATTTTTATTGACAAATCTTCTATCCCGTATTATAATATACCAAGAACATCGGTAAACCCAAAATACCGAGTGTATGAACAACAAACAGTCTGTATATCAGACAAGAAGGAGCAACATATGATAGAACAACTTATCCAGGCAGTAATAATGCTGTTTGCACTTGTCGCCGGCACAGCGACGGTGCTGTCAAGATCCACCGGTACCAAAATGTGGGCGGCTGTGGCTTTTTCAGGCTCGTTCGTTTACGCGGCGACGTCATATATCCTGCCTTACTGCGGTGAGACCGCGTATATCCTCGTGTGTGCATTGTCCCTTATAGCTCTTGCGGTAACAGGAATGTCCTATATGTTCGCGATAACCGAAGTGAGCGGCGTTCTTGTACCCAAGCCGCTTAAGTTCGGCTTAGGAGCTATAACTGCATTCTACGTTATCCTGATGGCTACAATGAACATACACGGACTTTGCATAACAAAGGTGTCTGTCGGTACTCCCGACGGAAGCATACCTTCATCGTGTACATACGGGATAGTATTCTACACAGCAAACATTGCCGTTATCGCAGCAATGGTGATAATAGCAATCTTCGCATTCATCGCTATGTCGAGAAAACTCGTCAAAGTATCATCCTCTATGCGCTTCCTTGTAATATTCTCGATAATCCTGCTCGCACTCGCGGCTGTAAGCGAGCTTGCAACCAAGACCGGCATACTCACGCTTATCGCTGTTCTTATAGCCGATCTTCTGCTTCTCCTTATGGTCAGAAAGCTCGACCGCGCGGATATACTTGAATTCGGTAAGAGCTGCAGCGTTGACAGCACCAACGACGGTGTTATTATCCTCGACAAGAATAAAAACTATCTCTTCGCGAACAGAACCGCAAAGAGCGTTTTCATGGAACTCTCCGAGTCTGACCCCGAGAAGCTCAGCAGCTTCGTTTCCACAGTTACCGATTCCGATTCAATAAAACGCGGAGAACGTGTTTTCGCTCTCAAAAAGACAAACTACACAGACTACCGCGGAAACTGCGACTGCCTTATCGTTATGATACATGATGTAACAGAGCAGGAGCTCCGCTCGAACAGACTGACCGAGGAAGCTGCGATAGACAGCATCACCGGTCTTTACAGCCGCACAAAGCTTATCGAAGTACTTGCAGAGACCTGTGCGGAACAGAGCGGTACACTGCTCACAGTAAGCTTCGACGGCTTCAAGGGACTCAACAACCTTTACGGTCACGAACAGGCCAACAAGATACTCGGCACATTCGGTACACTTCTCAGAAACAACACCAATACCGACGATGTCAGAGGCAGACTCGGCGGAGAGGTATTCGCGGTATTTCTCAAGAACTGCACCAGCCAGAGCGTTATCGCAAACTTCACGATGCGCCTTGAAGAGCAGATGACCGAGGCTCTCACCAAGCAGCTCGGCGAAAAGTCAAGCGTTTCTGTCGGCATCTCCGTCGGCGGCGTTACCGTTCCCGACAACGGCAAGGATTATGAGCATCTCGCAGAGCTTGCGGAAAAGGAGCTTGAAAAGATACAGCAGAGCGGCGGACACGGCTACTCGATATGCACAAAAGACGAGAGCGCAGCAGAAAAGCCATCTGATTTCGAGTTCATTGAGCAGCTTCCGGATTTTGATGCCGAAGACAGCAGCGAAAAATAAACGGTATAAATACAGCACAGCCGCACCGGAAATTCCGGTGCGGCTGTTTTTCGTTATTCAGCAGGATCAGTTCCATGCACTTACCGGTCTCTTGGCGGCAGGAACAGCGCCTATGAGCTTCTCGGTGTTGAGGTCGAGCTCTGTCAGGATCTTTACAATAAGGTCTTTCGGCTCGGCAAAGCCGCCCTGTACCCATCTGCTTATTACTGCGACGCAGCCCTGAGAACGATAGCAGGTACGGTAGCAGAGCTTTGTATCATTGACATCGGCTGAATGCTTTTCGGCTTCCGTCTGGCGGAAAAGACCCTCAAGGCACTTGACGAGCTTTCCGCGAAGCGTACCCGTGCAGTTAGGGCTGAACATCATCACAAAAACCGGACGGTTGTCGTCAATATAATCCAAGAGCTGAGAGAACAGCTTATCTGTCGGGAGTTCCTCAAGCTTCAATACGACAAGTCCGATCTCAACGAGCACTTCCTGCTCTATCTTGTCATAAAGGTCATAAACGTCGAGATAATGCTTATAAAACGTAACGCGGTTCACATCCGCCTTATCTGCGATCTCCTGTACCGTTACCCTGTGCAGTTCCTTTTCCGTCAGGATCTCCGCAAGGGATTCACGAAGCGCCTTTTTCGTCTTAAGCGTCCGGCGGTCGGGGGTCTTCTCGCTCAATTCACTCACCAGCCTTCCTGTTAACATTTTCCCCTGAAAAAACAGGGAAACATATTATACCACTCACTTGTTCCTGCTCATGATCTTGAGAAGAAGGTCAAGGACCTTGAGATAGAGCCAGATAACGCTGAAAGCAAGACCGAACGAAGCATACCATTCGTACTTCTTCGGGAGACCGTTATCTACACATTCACGGATCGTATCGAAATCAACGAGAAGGAACAGAGTTCCGATTATAACCATTAGTAAGCTTCCGCCGATAGATAAAACGGGGTTTGCCATGAGCTGTCCTACAAGTCCTCTTGTGAACGGGATGAGCGAACCGATGAACACAAGAAGACTGCCGATGCAGACGGTTATCATAGCAGTCATTATGAATGTTTTCATCTTCTGCGTTACTCTGACGATGCCCATCCCGTAAAGGAATCCCATTGTAAACACAAGTATAAGTGTGATAACGAGAGCGAGGAGCACCGGTGCGAGATACTGGTCAGCAAACGTCGTCGCAAGCCATGCGAGCAGGAAACCGATGGAAGCGCAGAAAAGCGTACCGGTCACGGGGATGGTAGGTCTGATGAATGTAGCAAGCAGGGGCGCAATGAATGATACGATACCCGCTATCGCAACATATATGAACTCGTTGGAGTAAATCACAACCGGCGAACCGTCTTCATAGATAGGTTCGTTCATAACAAGTTCGCCGCCGAAAGCTCCGGTCATTTTCATAAATACACAAAGTCCTACGCCAAGAGCAGTAACCAGCACGAAAAACAAGAGTTTAAGTGCAATTCCCTTATAGGTGCAGGCAGTCTCGCTTCCGTATTCATTGATCTTTGAAAGCTTCTTGATTATAGGGTTTTCGTTAAGCAAGTGATTGCTTGTCTTTCTCATTTCAGACATAATATTTACCTCCATAGTCTTATATCCGCCGGTCTTTGGAAGGCTGCGTTCATAATCGCGTGCTGCAGCAGGGCGCAAGCCTTTTCTCCGGTTTCCGTACGGACATTTTTATATATTATACCACAGTTCCGCCAAATTTGCAACAGGAAAAAGCACAGGTTCATTAAATTTATTATAAAAATATTTCTATCGCAGTACGGACGCAATGTCAGAGTGCATTATTTGTTGACAAACTACATCATTAGTGATATAATTAAACGGCAAACATTCGCTGTATGGAACATATGGGAACCTCTAAAAACCCATTTGAGAGAAAAAGAACTGCTTGCACCAACTGCTTCGTCAAGTCTCCTCACCTTGCGTCAGCAAGCTTTCGGAGCCTTTCCTTGCATTTGGCGCAATCATCTCATTTTCGCTATTCAAAGCGGTTTTTAGAGGTACCCATATGAAATACAGTGATGTGTCCCGGGGGATGAAAACAATGCACGACATTCTGCTTTATATACAGTACATAAATATAATAATCATATTTGTCGAAGCCTGTCTTGTGTTCCGAAACTGGAAAAGCTCACTGCACGGATGGCTTTTTCTGGGCTGTATCGCTATGCTCCTGAACGCGGTCGGTTATCTTGCGGAGTTCAGTTCATACACCCAAAGCGCATATATAACGGCTCTGCGGCTGTCTTATCTCGGAAGATTGTGGATAGTGCCTTTTCTGCTCTTCTTCACCACCGAACTTTGCGAGAAGAAGCTGCCGCTTGCGATAAAACTCTCGTTCGTATCAGTACACGTGATAATTTACGGCTTTGTATTTACATTCACAGAGCACGATCTTTTTTACGAAAAATATGTATTCTACCGCCAGGGCAACTTCGCGCACTTTGCACATACCAACGGCATAGTACACATCATTCTTACCGTCTTACAGTTCGGCTATATTTTGTACGCCTTTGTGCTTCTTTTCACGGCACTTCACAAACAGAAGAAAACACATGCCGCAAAACGGCGTATCATCATGATGATATGCTCGTTCATAGCGCAGACATTGACATACATATTGCAGATATCGGGACTTTTCCGCGAGATCACCAATGTCTTCGATGTCACGATGATCGGCTATACTGTCGGGAACTTGTTCATGTTCCAAGCGATAACCCGCTACGACCTTCTCGGGACGAGCGAGATCGCACGTGAAGTCATGATAGACCGACTCTCCGAGGGTGTTATCGCGGTGGACAGAAACGGCACTGTGCAGTACTTCAATACCCCCGCCAAGATGCTCTACCCCGACCTCAAGATCGCCGAAGGAAACGTTCCGCCGGAGATAACCGAGGCTATAGCGACGCACGGCACAATCACGATCAACGGGCGTGTATATGTTCCAGAGGAAAACGACCTCATACGCGGAAAGGACAACTTCGGAAAACTGTACGCCCTTGTCGATGAGACCGAGCATTTCAGCTATATGCAGGTGCTTGAGGAGCAGAAGACAATAGCCGATAGCGCAAACCACGCGAAGAGTGTATTCCTTGCGAATATGTCCCACGATATACGCACACCTATTAATGCTGTTCTCGGAATGAACGAAATGATCCAGCGCGAGTGCGATGATGTGCAGATACTCGACTATTCCGACAAGATAAAAAGCGCCGGCACAACACTTCTCGGACTGATAAACGATATTCTCGACCTCTCGAAGATAGAGGCCGGAAAGCTTGACATCATACCTGTTGACTATGATCTGACACACATGCTCAGCGACCTTGTATGTATGATACAGCCGCGCGCCGACGCAAAAGGGCTGAAGCTTGAAACGAACGTTGATGCGAACATACCGAAGCTTCTCCGCGGCGACGAGATACGCTTAAAGCAGATAATCACGAATATTCTCACGAACGCGGTGAAATACACCGAGAAAGGTACTGTGACATTCTCGGTCGGATTCGAAAAAAGCGGCGAAGACAGTATCGTAATGACAATAAGCGTCGCCGACACCGGTATAGGCATAAAACAGGAGGATATACCGCGTCTCTTCTCGGAATTCGACCGCATAGAGGAAGAACGCAACCGTAATATCGAAGGCACGGGGCTCGGTATGAGCATAACCCAACGCCTTCTCGCGATGATGAACAGTAAGCTCGACGTCGAGAGCGAATACGGCAAAGGTTCGCTGTTCTCGTTCGCTGTCACGCAGAACGTCGTAAAGTGGGACGCCGCAGGCGAGCTTGATGAAGCACTCCACCGTTCTCCGGCCGACAGAACGGGCTATCACGAGAGATTTATGGCTCCCGGAGCCGAAATACTCGTCGTTGATGATACACCGATGAACCTTGAAGTTTTCGTAAGCCTGCTGAAAAAGACGCTTGTGCATATAGACACGGCGGGAAGCGGCGACGAATGCATCGCTCTCGCTAAAAGCAAGAAGTACGACATCATGTTCCTTGACCACATGATGCCCGATAAGGACGGCATAGAAACGCTCGGAGAAATCAAAACGCTCAAAGACTGCCCGAACGCCGCGACACCCGCGATATGTCTGACAGCGAACGCGGTCTCCGGCTCACGGGAAAAATACCTGAACGCCGGATTTGACGACTACCTCACAAAGCCCGTAGAACCGGAACGTCTTGAGCAGATGATAATGGAATATCTCCCACAGGAGAAACTCGTAAAATCCGTCGTGCAGACGGGATCCGCCGAAGTCTTATCGAGCGTACTGGTGATAGACGATGATGTTGTCATACGCAAGACCGCAGAGAGCATACTTTCGCCATACTATAAAGTCATTTGCTGCGGCGATGAGAAAAACGGTCTTGAGACTGCCGAAAACGAGCAGCCCGACCTTATTTTGCTCGACATAAACCTTTTCGGTGCATCCGGCTTCGACGTACTGAAGCGACTGCGCGAAAACATACGGACGTGCAGTATCCCGGTAATGATAATTACCGGCGACAGCAGTGAGGATACCGAAGTCAAAAGATTCCGCTGCGGCGCGTCGGACTTCATCAGAAAGCCGTTCGTGCCCGAAGTTCTTATCCAGCGCTCGAAACGCGTCATTGATCTTTATCACTATCAGTCAGGACTTATCCGCGAAGTCGGCAGACAGACCGAAAGGGCTGACCGGCTCTCACTTGAAATGATGATCGCACTGTCCAAGACGGTCGATGCAAAGGATCACTATACCAACGGTCATTCAGGCCGCGTCGCGGAATATGCGGCGGAAATCGCAAGAAGAATGGGCAAACCCCTTTCGGAGCAGGAAAAGATATACGAAATGGGGCTCATGCACGATATAGGAAAGATCGGTGTAAGCGAAGAAATAATCAACAAAACCTCTCGTCTCACTGACGACGAGTTCACGCAAATAAAGAAGCACACGGTCATAGGCTGTGATATTTTAAGCTCTATAACCGAAATGCCGGAGCTCTCTGTCGGCGCCCGCTCTCACCACGAGAAATTCAACGGCACCGGATATCCGGACGGGCTTAAGGGCAGCGAAATACCAGAAGCCGCACGTATTATCTGCGTAGCCGACTGCTACGACGCAATGACATCGACACGCACATACTCCACACCGCGCGCGCAGGATGCGGTAAGAGCCGAAATAGAGCGCTGCAGCGGCACACAGTTCGATCCGGCCATAGCAGCGGTCATGATAAAGATGATCGACGACGACACCGATTACAAGATGAACGAACAGGGCGGTGCGAAGGTCTGGAAGAATATAGACAAGCTCCGGAGCACCGCAAAAACGAGAAGAAGCGGCGCTGTCCCGCATTCAGCAGAGGACGTTACTGATGCGCAGGAAAGCGATGTTACACTTCCGGACTGGTTGAATGACATCACGGAGATAGATACATCGAGCGGATTGCGCCATTGCGGCACGGCAGAGACATATCTAGGAACGCTCACGACTTACGCGGAGACTGTCACTGCGGCTGCGGACGAAGCGGAAAGTCTCCTGAAAAACGGAGATATAAAGAACGCGACGGTGAAGATACACGCTCTCAAGAGCACATCCCACGTTATAGGAGCTATGGAGCTCGGCGCTCTCGCGGAAGAACTCGAAGCTGCCGGCAACGCAGGTGACACCGACGATCTCAACGAACGCTCCGGCGAGCTGTTTTACCGCTGCAGGGCTCTCGGAGAAAAGCTCTCACCGCTTCTCGAAACGAGCGAAAAGCCGCTTATACCGGAGGACGAGCTAAAGGAAGCCTACACGCTGATACGCGAGTTTCTCTCTGTCGCAGATTATGAAAGCGTGATACAGATAATCGGCGGACTGAAAGAATACAGCTATCCGGACAATGAAAAAGAAAGATGTACGGCGCTCATTAAAGCAGCGGCGGAATTCGACTACGACGCTATAGCAAAAGCTGCGGAATGATCGACAAATACAGACACAAAGGGGAACAGGATATGACAAGCAACGTAATGATAATAAGTCACGGCGCGGCGTTCATGACGAACGCTCTTGTGAACAGCCTGAAAAAAGCCGGATTCTACCCATCCGTCGTTGAGCCTGGGATCAAGCATATAGGTCAGCAGCGAAAGGATACGGACATTTATCTTCTTTATGCCGGCGACTTCATTTTCGACTCTCCCGATGTTCTCGTATATCTCAAAGACATCTGCGCAGAGGAAGAAAAGCCGCTTTGCATAGTTGGCTACGAAAAGGAACTCACCGAGATAAAGGCCGCTGTTCCCACAAAGTATATTTCCCGCGAATTCAAGCGTCCCTTCGATATGAAAGATCTTACCAGCGCACTCGTATCGCTCGCGGAAGCAGACGCGGAGCGCAGAAAAGGCAGACATATCCTGCTTGTCGATGACGACGCGGCATTCCTCAAAATGATGCAGGACTGGCTGTCGATGAAATACAATATCACCTCTGTACGATCGGGAATGCAGGCTATAACATACATTGCCAACCACAATCCGGATCTTATCCTGCTTGACTACGATATGCCGATAACCCCCGGTCCGCAGGTAATGGAGATGATACGAAGCGAGCACAGCGCCGCGGAGATACCGATAATCTTCCTGACCGGAAAATCGGACAAAGAGAGTGTTATGACAGTCATGGCGCTGAAACCGCAGGGCTATCTGCTCAAGACAATGAGCAAGGAAGAGATCGTCGAAGCGGTCGATCATTTCTTCGAGACAAAGAAATGGAAGAACGCAAACTGAGCTGCGGACGCGTTTTGCAATGCTTAACATCAGGAAAAAAACAATGAACTACAAAATAATAGACAAGGAAAAATATTACAGAAAAGGCGTTTACCGCCACTTCTCCGAAGACTGCAAATGCTCGGTGTCCATGACGGCAAGGATAGACGTGACGGAGCTCGTAAGCTCGTCGAAGCGCAGAGGTACGAAATTCTACATCGACTTTCTCTGGATACTTTGCAAGGTCCTGAACTCGCGCGATGACTACAAAATGGGATATCTGTGGCAGTCAGACGAGCTTATATGCTATGACGTGATAAACCCGACACAGTATATCTTCCACAAGGACACGGAGACCTGCACACCGGTCTATTCGCATTACTGCGAGGACTACGGCAGGTTTTACGAAGACGCGCGTGCGGACATAGAAAAAGCGAAGCAAACGAGAGAGTATATGCTCGATGCCGCGAACCACCCGAACTGGTTCGACGCTTCGTTCGTTTCGTGGCTCTCTTACGACAGTCTGAACGTTGAGCTCCCCGACGGCTATCTTTACTTCCTGCCGATAGTGAACTGGGGAAAATACCGCGAGGAAAACGGACGGCTTATGATGCCGCTTACGGTGCGGCTCAACCACGCTGTCGCGGACGGATTTCTGCTCGCGAACGTGTACCGTCTGCTCGAAAAGGAGATAAACGCCTTCACGGAGGGTAAGTAAACTATCAACTTATACAGATAAAATGGAAAATACAAAAGAACAAAAGAAATTATTCGGCTCACGGAAATTCTACGGAAAGGCGCTTGCACTTGCCGTTCCGATAATGCTTCAACAGCTTATCCAGAGCCTTGTGTCGCTCATCGACAACTTTATGGTGTCGGGACTCGGCGACGTACCTATGTCCGGCGTAAATGTTGCGGGACAGGTGTTATTCGTATTTATGGTATATATCAACGCGATATGTATGTCCGGCGGTATATTCATGACCCAGTTCTTCGGTGCAAGAGACGCAGACGGAATGAAACAGGCGTTCCGCTTCAAGCTCGTTATGGGCTTCGCGGCATTCATACCGTTCCTGCTCGTGTGCGTGATATTCCCGCGTGAGGTGCTGTCGCTCATGCTCATCGGCAACACCGAAGCAGAGCCGATACTCGATGAGGCGGTAAAGTATATCAACATCATGTTCTTCATGGGTATCCCTATGACGTTCTCGATGTGCATAGCAAGCTCGCTCCGGGATATGGGCGAGGTAAAGATACCGCTCGCCGTGACGGTCGTCGCGACGCTCACCAACACTCTGTTCAACTGGCTGCTCATATACGGGAACCTCGGCTTGCCTGCTCTCGGGGTACAGGGCGCGGCACTCGCGACAGTCATCGCACGGACACTGGAATTCATCATCTTTATTGTCATCTACATAAAGAAAAAGCCGGATTTTGCAGTAAAGCTTTCAAAGCTGATCAAAATAGACGGAAAGCTTTTCGGGAGCATTCTTAAAAAGGGTTCGCTTGTTCTGTTCTGCGAAATGGTGTGGATAATGTCGGAGACGATAACCACCGCAATATACAACGGCAGAGGCGGTGCGGACGTAGTTTCGGGAATGTCGTCAAGCTTCGCAATAGCGAACCTGTTCTTCGTCGCATTCGGCGGTATCTATTCCGCGACCGGAGTAATACTCGGCCGGACTCTTGGTGCCGGTGACCTCGAACAGGCGAGACGCGAAAAGACCTGGCTTCTGTCCGGCTCGGCAGTATTCGGTGTGATAATGATGCTGTTCGGATTTCTGACGACGCTTCTGATACCGGTCGTTTTTGGCAGGTTAAGCGAGAGCGCGATAGCGATCTGCCGCGATATGGTCATACTTATGTCGTTCTTTATGCCGGTATGGGTCTATCTCAATGCACAGCAGGCAGTCGCAAGAGCTGGCGGCGATACCGCTATGGGCGCATACACGGACTCTGCCATCACAATAGTAATAATGCTCCCGATGCTGTTCATTATCGGACTTCTGACCGATACGAGCCCCGTAATGCTGTATCTTTACGTCAAGTTACTTGATGTTGCAAAAATAATCGTGTTCCATATCTGGCTGAAAAAAGAGCGCTGGCTCAAAAATCTCGCGGTCAAGGAAACGGTCTCCGACAGCAAAGAGGCTTCGTGAAACATCCGAAAACTGAGATATTTCACAAATAGCAACACAACAAAAAAGCTGTACAGGTTAAAATACCTGTACAGCTTTTTTATTGCGTCTCGGTTTTCATTATCACATCGGAGAAGAACTCTCCGTTCTCATGGTGGAACTGCGCAGTACCGCCGTTCTTCTCGGCTATCGACGTTATCGAGGAAAGACCTATGCCGCTTCCCTTCCTGTTTGTGGAATAATATCGTCCGTCCTTGTGTCTGAGCTTTCCGCTGTACGGATTTACCGCGACGATGCACAGATTGCTGTTCTTGACCGCGACCGTGAGCTGGATATATCTGCTGCCGTCAGCTATGTTCCTGCACGCGTTGACGGCATTTTCGAGGATGTTGCCGATAACTATGCAAAGGTCGGTGTCGTCAATATCAATGTCCTCCGGAAGCGCTACCTGCCAGTCGGGCACGATCTCATGGACGTGCGCAAGCCGGTTATAGAAGTTCAGTATCGCGTTCACGGCGCTGTTTTTGCAGTACCGCACGGTATCGTTCTCCGGTATCGTGCTTATGTACCGGTCGAGGTATTCGTTTATACCCTCGATATCACCGCTTTCCGCCATGCCTTTGAGCGTCCGGAGCGTCTGACGGAGATCGTGGCGCGCGCGTGAAGTGTCCTCGATGTATTTCTGCTGCCGGATATACTGGCTCTCCTGCATCTCAAGGAAGCGCATCTTTTCTTCCTTCTGGGAATAATCGATCATTCCTTTTACTATGTAGTAGAATATGACCGCGAAAAGCACCAGGAATATCAGAAGCGTCATAAGCATCACCCAGAACGCGCGGAACGCGTTGTTGGTGTAGAGTGTCTCATACTTCTGCGGGATAATGCTCATATCCGTAAGGAATATCATAATGGATATGAAAACGGTGATATACCATACCTTGTGAAGGTCGAACGAATCGACAAGGAAGCTCCCGTATTTCCTGAAAGGATAGATAAGTATGAGCGCCGCCGCGAAACAGGTCAGTACCGGAAGCGAAATATTTATCGGAGTAAGAGCAAACGCTCCGGAGTTGTTCGGTTCAAGGATCGCATCTATTCCTGTTCCGATATTGGATGCCACGCCCATAAGAGCGCAGACATGAGTGAATACTGCAAGCGATTTGCTGATATGCACATTTACGCAGTAATGATAGATCGTATAAAGCACGACGATCATGGGAAACAGCGTAAAATTCTGTATCTCCTCAAACATGGCGTCGAAAACCGATACCGCAGATATCATCACAGCCAGCGCAGCCGCTACTAT
This sequence comes from uncultured Clostridia bacterium, assembly GCA_947168885.1. Taxonomy (GTDB): domain Bacteria; phylum Bacillota; class Clostridia; order Oscillospirales; family Ruminococcaceae; genus Ruminiclostridium_E. Next base: position 73,805 of record CAMVNQ010000009.1, read on the forward strand.
CAGAATTGTCCTGCGAAATCCGAATTTCAGCTTGTTTCTCATAGGAGCGAAGCAAAGCACCGCCGCAGGTACGAATATCAGATTTACCGCGACGCAGGCAAAGTATTTCTCGGGGGTCACCGGTATCACCTTCTTCTGCTGCGGCTGCGAAGCTCGGCAAAAACGTAGTTGTGCCATGTCTGTTCGAGCTGCTTGCTGCTCTTGGTCTTTACGGGTATGCGCACATCATTGCACATAACACAAACACCCTCGCTGAACCCGCTTATGTGTTCCATATTCACGAGCGCACCGCGGTTCACTTCAAGGAAACGCTTATCATCAGCCACCTGTCGGCTTATCGAAGAAAAAGAGCCGTAGGGTCTGTACTCATTACCATCGGTATCTGTTATCGAGACACAGTGTCCGTCCGCACATATCGAAACTATACTGCCGTGCTCTATGTGATGTTCGGTCTTTCCGAATGTGAACGAAAGGCATTTTCGAACCTCGGTGCGCAGATCCATAACATCGTCAAGAAGCCGGAACACCCTTACTTTATCGGCAGGCTTGCGTATGTAATCATAAGCGTGCATCATAAGAGCGTCTGACATATGATCCGCGCTCGTTGTGAGGAATACGATAAGCGCGTCGCTGTCCTTTTCAAGTATCTGCTCCGCCACATCAATGCCGGTCATACTGTCCACAGCTGCCGACATATCGGGTAAACCCGGGCGGGAAAGGAAAATATCCATAAAAATAACGGTGTACCTGAACGGGCTGTAGCCACGAAGAAACTCCGCGCCGCTCGGGAAATAGGAGATTTCTGCATCGAGCCCGTTCAACGAAGCGTATTCTTTTATAAGTGCCGTAACTTCATCGGCCTCACGCTTTTCGTCGTCAACGATAGCGACATTCATACTAAATACCCCCTTCTCTTTTTCAAACAACTATATTTTATCAGAAAAACAGGCATTCTGTCAACAACAAAAATTCGCGGAACGGGTAAATATCACCGGTTGATGTCATATTCAACAAATCCGTCCAAGCAACAAATGCTACTTTTGTTATATCTGCATACTAAAAATGCCGTTCATGCAGACTTTCTTGCCGTTCATGCAAAAAGTATTGATTTTTATTTCCAGTGTGCTATAATGTAAAAAAACAAAAACGACCGTAAAATATCAAACATTATAAGGTCTGTGAACAGTAATAAAAAACGAAAGGGGAAAATTGCATGGATGCTCTGGTCTATACAAAGGACGATGACGAGTTTGAAAAGATAAAGACCATGCTCCGATCGGAAGCAGATCAGATAGAAGTGCAAAGAGACCCGCTAAATGGACACAGCTACTTCTCACACGGGTATGACATCGTTGTCGTAGCACTTAACGGCGCACAGGGCATGGAGCTTGTGCTCGAACACAGCCGGAGGTTCGACAATACACTCGTGATATGGATCACAGACGACCAGTATTTTGCCGGAACAGCAATACGCCAGCATATATTCGGATTTCTCGAACGTCCGTACGATGATGTAAGACTCAGCGGCACAATAAAGAAAGCCGTACAGCGAACCGCCAAATAAACAGGCTGATATTTACAGCAGTTACAAGAAAGGAAACCGCTTATTTATGGAGAAGCTGAGAAAATTTACTGAAAGCAAAGCGTTTCAGAACACGATACTCATCGTCATAATAATAAACTCAATAATTCTCGGATTACAGACTTCACCCGCTATAAACGATTCAATAGGTCAGATACTTGGCATACTCGATTCGGTATGTCTCGGCATATTTATAATCGAGATGCTCATAAAAATGGTGGCATACAAGTTCTTTGGCTACTTCAAGAGCGGCTGGAACTGGTTTGACTTCATCATAATAGTTACCTCGGTCCTGTCCGGTCTTGCGGTACTCTCTTCGATAAGAATACTCCGCGTATTCAGAGTATTCCGTTCACTCAAAGGCTTACGCGGCTTCAAGATGATAAGCTCGCTCAAACCGCTTCAGGTCATCATAAGCGCTATCGGGCGCTCTATCCCCGGCATCTCATGGACAGCTCTCCTGCTGTTCATAATCTACTACATATTTGCGATTATCGGTGTTACGCAGTTCGGCGCAGCCTTTCCCGAATGGTTCGGCGATATACCTAAGGCTATGTACACACTGTTCCAGGTAATGACGCTTGAAAGCTGGTCAATGGGTATCAGCAGACCTGTAATGGAAGTGTTCAGCTACGCATGGGCTTACTTCGTACCGTTCGTTCTGATCTCCGCGTTTGTTATGATGAATGTCGTTGTCGGCATCGTCGTAAACGCTATAAGCGAAGTTGCCGAGATGAACAAGAAGGACGAGCATGAAGAAAACGGCACCGGAGACATAAAGGCAGAGATAGACGCAGTCAGGGAACATCTCGCGAAGCTCGAAGATATGCTCGCAAAGCAGGGAAAGTAACTTTTGCCGTCAGAGACGGTTTCAATAACAACTACAACGGAGGAAAAAATTATGGCATTCGGATTCAAAATGAAAGGCTTCCAGACCAAGACTGCTTACACGATTGAGGAACTCTACGAAGCTATCAAGGACAAGACATTCACAGCGGGCGAGCCCTCTCTCACAAAGAGCGGACTTTCCACGATAATCACATTCCCGCCGCTCGATAGAAACAATCAGATCTGGGTATATGCAGGCGGATTTAAAAAGCCCCCGTACACCAAATGGACGGTACAGAAGGGACAGCTCGCAGGTGTCGGCAACGCTGTAGTGAACAACCTCCTGAGCGACGTGACCGGCGGTGCGACATCGGCTTCCGGCGTTTTCGGAAAGAACGCGAAGAAGATCGAAGAACTCGTTGAAATAACGACACAGGAGCTTGACGCTCTCGGACTTTAATTCAGTACAAAACGGCAAAAGGCCGCTTTGAATAAAATTTTTTTAAATCAAAAGGAGAAACAAACAATGAAGAAGACAATCAAGGTATTTGCGGCGATAATGCTCATCACTGCGCTCGTATTCAGCATCGCGTCCTGCGGCGCAATCGACAAGTCGAAAGTACAGGGTGACTGGCACGCAACGAGCGTTAACGGTATGTCTGTGGCCGATTACGCAGCAACACTCAACACTGTTGAAGCAGGCGCAATGAGAACTTTCAATATCAATGACCTTACTATTTCACAGTCCATGGTAAAGGATATCGAAGGCAATCTGGATACTGCGACCGGTACTATTGAGATGGCTAAGGACGGCTTCATCGCTAAAATCGGCGGCTATGATATCGGTTATGTTCTCGATGAGAAAGCCGGTACTATTACAGTAAAGTTCAAGCAGGGCGATGTTGATTACACCTATGTTTATGAAAAGGGTGCGTACGATCTCACAGCTAAGTTCTTAGAGCAGTTTGCTGCACTTAACGGCGGTGCACAGGAAGAAGCTCCCGCTGAAGAAGGCGGCGAGGAGAATTACGAGGACTACGGCGAAGAAAACTACGTAGAATAATTTCTTTCACATTTCTCCAAAGCGAGTGCCCCACGACAACAGCCGTGGGGTGTTTGCTTAATAAAGTAAAAATCAATTACAGTATTGACTTTTGCGCCATATAGGTATATAATAAATAAGTAAACTATATGAAAATACGGAGGAAACAACCATGTCCGAAGAAACAAAAGAGATCATTGAAGAAACATCATCTGCCGCAGAAGAAGCCGGCAGAAATAAAAAAGAAAAGAAGTCATTCCTAAGCGATAACGCTGTCGAGATTCTTGTAGCCATTTTCCTTGGAATAACAGCCCTTCTCACCGCGTGGGCATCATGGATAGGCTCGCTTCACGGCGGTAATCAGGCTACAAACTACACAACGAGTAACAACCTCGCTTCAGAGGGCAACTCGGAGTACAACGCAGGTATGCAGCTTTACCTTTCCGACCTTATGGCATGGAACACCATGATGGAGTACGCTTTCGACAAGACACTTGCCGAAGCCGAGGGCAACAGCATTGAAGCCAATCTTATTCAGGAAAAACTTGACAATTACATAGTTCAGAACAGCAGTATCATACTCATCAACGCATTCAACAGTATGACAGAAGATATGGAATCACCGTTTGAAGTTCCCGGAATGATGGACGAGTATTTTACCGACGCAAATGCACTTCTCGCCGAATCGAGAGAGTATCTTGAACAGGGCAAGCAGGACAACGCTCACGGCGACGCGTACAACCTCGTTAACGTCATCTACTCCGTTGTACTGTTCATGCTCGGTATCGTCGGCATCTTCAAGAAGATCCCGAACCGTACGGCAGTACTTATCATAGCGGTCGTAGGTCTTATCGGTGCCACTATCTATATGTGCACGATACCTATGCCGACCGGATTTGACTTTGCAAGCTATTTTGCGGGCAACTAAACGATCATTCAGCCCTTCGCCCGTTAAGTGCAAAGGGCTTTGATTTTTACAATGTACTATAAATGGCCGTATTTCAAGCAGGACATAAAACACTTTGCAAGTCAAGGATAATTTGGTCAAGATGACAGAATAATATGCAAGCAAGAGCAGCGATGCAAAGATGCGTGCGTCTATTTGTGCGGTATTGCCTTTATACCTTCGTGAATACGCTTTTCTGTATCAAAAAGGAGTGACCCCAATGAAAAAGATCCGATTTCTTTCAGCCATTACAGCACTTATATTGAGTATAACACTTGCGGGGTGCTCTGTAAGCTCTGAGCAGCAGACCGCTGCCCGGAGTGAAACCACCGCTGCCCAGAGCGAAACCACTTCTGTGCAGGAAACTGTCTCGCTGTCGGAAGCATTTACCGAAACACCGGAGACTGTCGTAACATCCGAGACCGCGGACACGACAGCCGTGGCATCTTCCGAAAACGAGGCAAAAAGCGCGGGTCTGCGGTATTCCCCGGGTGTCGGGACACTGAACGATGAGCCGGATACTGCCGTTCGACGCAAAGCAAACAACGTAAAGCAGATCGTCGGGACAATGTACGACGGGACTCCTGTGAACGAGAATTTCTACTACTATCGCTGTGCGCTCAACAATTCCGGCAAAACCGCCTATGACACAATACACGCGGGTCTGCTTACCGGCACGAAAACGATAAAGCTCTCCACACCGCTCAGCATTTCCGACGTAGATATTGTATATTACAGCGTTCTTTACGACGACCCGGAGATAGTTTGGGCAGAACCCGGATATAATTACACATACAACAATTATGGAAACGTGACTTCGATCTCGCCGATGTACAATAAGCTTGCAAAGGATATTTCCGGCGCGAAGAAGGCTCTCGAAAAAAGCGTATCCGGTGCTCTTGCGGTGATGTGGAAGCTCCCGAACAACATCGAAAGATCGAAGTACGCTCACGATTATCTGACCCATTATGTCGATTATGTCGAGAATGACCTCGATCAGAATGCATACAGCGCCCTTGTGCAGCATAAAACAGTCTGCGCGGGATATTCTCAGGCTTTCGCATATATGATGCAGAAAATGGGTGCACCCTGTGCCGTTGTCATCGGATACGCCGGCGAGGATCACGCGTGGAACATCGTTATGCTGAACGGTGAAAGCTATGTCACGGACGTAACGTGGGACGACCCATATAACAACCCGCCGAATACATACTATTACGATTACTTCAACATAACAAGTTCACAGATGTCACGTGACCACACACTCCAGTCACCTTCTACCTATCTCCCTCTCGCAAAAGGTACTTACGCTTCGTATAAGAACTATTTCCGCGGAAACGCGTACGGGACCAACTTCAACAATCCGACTATCATAGACGGCAGCACACCCACTGTAACAACGACCAAACCTGTAACCACAACAAAACCCGTCACGACCACAAAGCCTTCTACCACAACCAAGCCGCACACTACCACAACGTTCAACTGGGACAGCTACTGGGACGACGACTGGTGGAACGACCCTGACTGGTGGTACACTACAACGACCACTAAGCCTCCGGTATATACTACAAAGCCGACGACCACCACGACGTACAACTGGGACAACTGGTGGGACGATGACGATTACTGGGACGACGATGATTACTGGGACGATGACTGGTGGAACAACAACAATAATAATAACAACAATTACTGGAACAATAACTGGGACGACTGGAACTATGATTTCGGTCAGATAGGCAACAATTATAATTACAACTACGATTACAGCGATTATTTCGACGATTACTACTATCGTTCCGGAAAAAGCAGCGACGACGGCTGGTGGAACTATCTCGACCCGTACTGGACGAAGAGCGACTGGACAAACGAGGGCGACGGGCTCTGGAGCATAACCGACGAAGAATCCGGATTCATCTATATGTATGATGAAGAGAGCGGACTGTTCTTCAGCGCAGACGAAGACGGCAGCCTCTACTGGTACGACAGCAGTACAAACGACTGGGAATTATACGATGATGCAGCTTAAGATCGCACTTTTGCAATTGCTCCCCGAAAGCAGCCTCGGTGCGCAGTACAACAAGGGGAAAGCCGCCTGCGAGAAGGCAAAGGAGATGGGCGCGGACATAGCGCTCTTTCCCGAGATGTGGAGCGACGGATATTATCTGCCGCAGGACGAGTGTGAGCTTAACTCCCTCACGATAAGCAGAGACAGCGATTTTATCACCGGCTTCCGCAATACCGCGAAACAGCTCGGGCTCGCTATTGGTATAACGTTTCTCGAAAAGCACGAGCCTAAACCGCTGAACTCATTTATCCTGTTCGACCGTACCGGCGCGGAAGTGCTGTATCACGCAAAAGTCCATACCTGTGCATTCGACCTCGAAAGGGTATTGGACGGCGGTGACGATTTCCGTGTTGCAGTGCTCAATACCGCTGTCGGACCGGTAAAGGTCGGTGCGATGATATGCTTTGACCGCGAATTTCCTGAGAGCGCAAGGATACTGATGCTCAAAGGTGCGGAGCTGATACTCGCGCCGAACGCCTGTCCTATGGAGATAAACCGGCTTTCGACGCTTCGCACGAGAGCTTACGAGAATATGCTCGCAATAGCGACCTGTAATTATCCTGCGGGACAACCGGACTGCAACGGTCATTCGACGCTCTTCGACGGAGTGTCGTGGCTTCCCGACGAGCCCGGATCACGCGATATGTGCGTATTCGAGGCTCCGGAAGCAGAGAGCATTTATATTGCTGAACTCGACCTCGGGTTGCTCCGGAAGCATCGCGAGAGAGAAATTATGGGCGACAAATTCCGCCGCCCCGATAAATACGGTATATTGACCGAAAACCGGTGCATCTGACCGACGCACCGGTTTTTTTACTGCCCGACCTTGATACGGCTGCTTTCCGGTGATGCGAAGCGGAATACCGGAAAACGCAACAACAAGTTGCTTGATTTTCGGCATACACTGTGTTATAATCTCATTGAGGTGATGAACATGGCAAAAAAAAACATAATACATGAACTCCGCACAAAGAACGGACTTTCGCAGGACGCGCTCGCAGAAAAAGTTTATGTCACAAGACAGGCAGTTTCACGATGGGAAAACGGCGAGACTGTCCCGAACACCGAAACGCTTAAACTGCTTTCAAAGCTGTTCAATGTTTCTATCAACACCATTCTCGGTTCACCGCGTAAACTTGTATGCCAGTGCTGCGGTATGCCGCTTGAAGACGCTATGGTAAGCAGGGAGAAAGACGGTTCGTTCAACGACGATTACTGCAAATGGTGCTATGCCGACGGCGAGTATATGTACAGCAGTATGGACGATCTTATCGAGATCTGTGTAAAGAATATGGCAAACGACGAGCACCCCGAAAAGGAAGTACGCGCTTACCTCAAAGATATGCTCCCGCAGCTCGATTACTGGAAGCGCTACAAAGAGCTCGGCGGCGACGGAAAATTTGAGGAATTCAAACAGAAGCTCATTAACGAGATAAACGCGCTGAATATCGAGGGGCTTCCGAAGGTTGAAAAGCTTAACGCGCTTGTCGGGAGCTATGTCAATCTTGAATACAGACTTCCGAACGGAAGCATGGTGAAATTTCTTGACGACAACGCCACATACCTCGGGAACCAGCTCGAATGCGAGTTCGGCGGCGACAGGTGCTTCGGCGTTCTCGCGAATATGGATTTCATTCTTGTCTGCACTTACGAAACGAACGGCATGAATCCGGAACTTGTGATGTACAAAAAGAGATAAACAAACCCGACCGGTGATGATACTTCTCCGGCCGGGTCTCTGTATATGTTCATTTTTTCAGCTTGTCTCTTATCTTTATACACGCTTCGGCGTGCATTATCCAGTGTCTTGAAAACGGCATACGAAGCAGTCCGCAGACATCTTTTCCGCACCAGTAATCTATGAGCCATACCGCGTCTTCGCGGCTGCTTACGACATTCAGTTTTATCAGCTCTTCCCTTCTCTCCTGCGATATCCTCCGCTTCATTTCAGCGAACGTAAGGCGGTTGATGATACTGTCAGCGCTGTTCTTTTCCTCGGAAATATAGTTATACAGTTCATCTGTATCGAGTTTTTCCGAAAAATCGGACATCTCGCTTTTGGTAAGCTCGTTTCCTGTCGTTATTATCGGCGAAGCCGTGCGCGACTTGTACCCTCCGGAGAAGAAAACCTGTTCATCACCGTTTATTAAGGTGTGCGCGACAATATCCTCGATACGGAAGATATGCCACAGCGACCACACTATCGTTGTGCTGTGATTTCCGTTTGCGTTCGGAAACGGAAGTGCGCGGAGATCCGCACACGGTATGTCGTCCCTGAATGACAGCAAAACGTCCATTATCTGCCTGCGCAGTTCGATCAGCGTCCCGATGCCGTCATCGAACGTATCCTGCTTCTTCAGCTGAAGCTGCATCTTTTTATTAAGCTCTGACCAGTTCTTATTCATATTCTTCCCCCTATGCAGTCTCTTATTTCATTATAACGTACAACTAAGCTTCTGTCAATAGGGCATACAATCTGAACCGTAAATACAGGCTATACCCCTTATGTTGACGATGACGAAGATATGTGATATAATAATGGCAGGACATCTTAAAGACGTTGTCTGAGGCACCGCAGTGAAGCGGCATATAATGTACGGCGACAGGTTTTGATAAAAGTACGGGACCTGACAAAGAACGGAGAATATCATGTCTGACAAGAACACATTGAAAGTGCCTGAAGGTTATGCTTCGGGAGAATATGCTGTCGGAACCTTCTGCTTTACCGTTGTCGATAAGGACAGGAAAAAGGTCATCGGTGACGGGAACGAGGACAGAAAGATAGCTGTAAGAATGTATTATCCTGTCAAAAAAGAAGCTGTTTCCGGAAAGACCTATGCGCGGCTGTTTTCGGACGCTAAAAAGAATGCGGTTATAAAAGCGTTTCATATAAGGAACATCAACGAAGACCTGAACTACGCCGAATTCTATGAAGATGTGCCGATAGCTTCTGGCCGTAAATTCCCGCTGATAATGTTCAGTCACGGATATGGGTCGTATGTCGAATCGAACTCTTTCCTGCTGTGCGCACTTGCGAGCCGCGGATATATCATAGCGTGCGTCGGACACGCGCACGAAGCTGTCGAGAACGATTATGACGACGGAAGCACAGATCTTCTGGACAAGCGAATATCAAAAGCGATGTACACAAGTTTTATCGGTGCTCTGTTCGCACAGAACAAACTGCTGAAGAAAAGCAAGGATCCGAGAACGGCATTAAAGGATTTTGACGCGTTCCAGCAAAAGTACACTCCGTTTCTGATCGGAAGGGTCGGAGAATGGAGAAAGGATATTGAAAAGGCGCTTGAAGCCGTCAAGGAAAGGTGGTCGGAAAGCATAGACTTTTCCCGCGGCATCGGCGCTTCCGGACATTCACTCGGCGGTTGCATCGCGTATAACCTTTGCAGATACAACAACGAATTCAGCTGCGGCATCAACATAGACAGCGCGCTTTTCGGCGAATACCAGAAAAAGACAATGACAAGGCCGTTCTGTCAGATAAGCTGCAGAGAAAATCTCAACGTTGAGACAAGACCATTTTTTGACACTGTCGCGGACACATATCATGTTGTTTTTGAGGATATGAAGCATCTCGGATTTACCGACGCGAAATTCTTCATTCCCGTTAAATTCATTTCGGGCAAGCTCCCGCCGGAGGAAATGTTCAGGCATCTTGTTTACTGCCACACAACGTTATTCGACAAATACCTCAAGGGCGAGGACATCAATTTCGACAGCCTGCCGTCCGGCAAGGTAAGTTATATTAAACTGTGAGCTTCGCGGCAGAAAGGCGGATAGTATGAAAAAGTTACCAAGAAATGAAGTCTGTACATATATAGGCAGCAAATATAACGCAGAGCCGGAATATCTCTGGGAACGCTTTCCTGGCTACGCCGTTTTCAGGCATTCGGACAACAGCAAATGGTTCGCGATAATAATGAACGTCGGCAGAGATAAGCTCGGACTCGCAGGAAACGATAAGACCGATATAATCAACGTAAGGATAAGCGACCCTCTGCTCGCAGATATGCTTATGCAGGAAAAAGGATTCTTCCGCGGTTATCACATAAGCCGCGGGAACTGGATATCCGTACTTCTTGACGGGACAGTTCCTCTGAAAAGAATATACGCTCTTATCGACGAAAGCTATAAATCTACCGCGTCCGCGAAGAAAAAGCAGCAGCTTCGCCCGCCGAAGGAATGGCTTATCCCCGCAAACCCGAAATACTATGATATAGTTCACGCGTTCGACAGCAGAGACACGATCGAATGGAAACAAGGCAGCGGCATCAGGAAAGGCGATACTGTCTTTATGTACGTCGGCGCACCCGTATCTGCTGTTCTGTATAAGTGCACCGTAACGGAGACAGACATTCCGTATGATTACAGCGACAAAAATCTCACGATCAGTAGCCTTATGCGCATAAAGCTCGAAAAGCGCTATCCGCCGGAGCAGTTCACCTTTGCAAGACTCGGCGAGGAATACGGGATATTCGCGGTAAGAGGACCGCGTGGGATACCCAATTCACTTAGTACGGCTCTGAGCCTCTGAACATCAAAAACCCGACTGAACGGCGGAAAGCCGCACAGTCGGGTCGTTTCATATCAATATACCGTTGCAGTGGTCGATCTCGTGCTGTATTATCTGTGCAGGTCGGCCTGTAAATGTCTTTATCCGGATTTCGGACTTCTCGTTCTTCCAGCGGACTTTTATGCTTTTATAGCGCTTTACGGGGCGTGGTTCGCCAATGAGCGACAGACAGCCCTCGGTCGTGTTATACGGCTTGTCTGCCTTGATTATCTCCGGGTCGAACATAGTCATGTACTCACCGTCGTTGTCAAAAACTATAACGCGCCTGAGAACACCGATCATATTCGCCGCCATTCCCACACAAGTCTCTTTGTTCGCCGACAGAGTATCAAGAAGGTCTTGCGCGGTCTTTATGTCGTCTGCCGCAGAGGGTTCCGACTTTCTTGCAAGAAAAAGCGGGTCGTGTACTATCTCTCTTATCATATCAAACTCCGCGGGTCATCACCCGATAAAGAAGGCTCTGTTATCCTTGCGCGGTGCCGGCTCCGGCAGTTCACCGTCAATATAGCCTAAAGCGCAGTGACCTATGCCCTCCCAGTTACCCTCGACACCGAGGTCGGAAAGAAGCTTTTTATATTCGGGCATCTCGAATTCTTCCTTTGCACGGTGTATCCAGATACTGCCAAGTCCGAGAGAGTGAGCGGCAAGCATAAGATTACCCATAACGAGACTTCCGTCATAGATACCGGTGTTTATATCCTTGTTACCAAGAACAACAAGTATCGCCGGAGCTCCGTAAAACGGGTCAAATCCCTCGTCCCAGCCGCCGATCTTACGGTTTGCGTCCGAGAGCTTGTCGCGTACCGTCTTGTCTGTTATCGCTATAACGATCGCACCCTGAAGTCCGCGCCCGTTCGCGGCGTAAAGACCGGCTTCGACGATCTGCTCAATGTCTGCCTTCGGCGGCATATCGGGCTTGAACCTGCGTATGCTTCTGCGCTCTTTCATTGCTTTGATGATGTCATTCATTTCGGTATCCTCCTTAATTTCAATATCATTTATATTATATTGCAGCCGATCATAATTGTCAAGCAAAAGATGAACCATATATTGTGCAAAGTTATTGACTTTATCAGAGAATTGCGCTATAATCTATTCAGCAGATTATTAATGAAACGGAGCTTTTACAATGAAAAAAGGGCCGATAGCAACGAATATCTATACAGCAGACCCTGCGCCTATGGTCTGCGGCGACACACTTTATCTGTACACTACTCACGACGAGAACGAGCTTGTGAACGATTTCTACACGATGTATGACTGGCGCTGCTTTTCTACTAAGGATATGGAACACTGGACAGACCACGGGAAGATATTCTCGCTCGACGATATAGAATGGGCGGACGACCGCGCATGGGCTCCGCAGTGCATTGAGCGCAACGGAAAATTCTACCTCTACTGCCCCGTGCACAAAAAGGACAGCGGAATGGCGATAGCCGTCGGAGTCTCGGACTGCCCGACCGGTCCTTTCAAAGACCTCGGTTATCCGCTCATCGACGAGGGAGACTGGAACGACATCGACCCTACCGTGTTTATTGACGACGGTCAGGCGTATCTCTATTTCGGCAATCCGGAGCTGCGGTACGTCCTGCTCAACGAGGATATGATCTCTTATGACACGAAGACCGGCATAGTAAGAACACCGATGACTGTGGAGTCCTTCGGTAAAGGCAGTCACCAGACAGGCACGACTTACGGCGAAGGACCGTGGTTCTATAAGCGGAACGGGCTTTACTATATGGTATTTGCCGCGTTTGCGGAAGGAGAGCGCAGAAACGAACACCTTGCCTACTCTACTTCCGTAAGCCCGACCGGGCCGTGGGAATACCGCGGTGTGCTCATGAAAGAGAGCTCATGCTTCACCAATCACCCCGGTATATGTGATTTTGACGGCAAGAGCTGGCTTTTCTACCATACCGACGAACTCCCGGGCGGAAGCCTCTTCCACCGTTCTGTATGCGTTACCCAAATGCACTATAATGAGGACGGCTCGATACAGGAATGTTACAGAGATGAATGAAACCGGCCGCTGTCTGCATCGTCGCAGACGGCGGCTTCAATTATTCGATCACCTCAAACATACCCATAAATCCGCGAAGCTTCGTTCCTATGTCTGTTTCGGGCGGAAGCAGAGCCATAGCGACCTGAAAAGGTGATGTGCTTTCCGAGTCCGTCTGTTTCAGGAACGCGTAGTCGCCCTGTATATCTTCTACAATGAAATCATGCGGTTCCATAAGAATACCTCCGGAAAATTGATGTTCAGCAGAAGTCCCCGTGCTGCATATAAAGCAGTACGGGGCGTTTTGTCTGCCGGAAATTACCAGTCTATCTTTATCTTTGCGTTCTTAGCCGACTCGTTGTAGAGCGAGAGCTTTATATTTCCCGAATTGAAATCATCAAGGCTGAGTTTTCCCAGCGGGAAGTCGGTTATATCCACGACCTTCGCGTTTTTGCCCTGTAAAAGAAGCAGATACATCTCGCCTTCGTCACAGCTTGCTTCAACAGTGATATTTTCAAGCTCGCTGCCATTAAGCGCTATCGTTCTTTCGAGAGTCTCTCCCGATGTTCTGAAGGAGACGTCCCACTGCGAACCGATATTGTTGTTGACCATACCGATCGACACGTTGTCTATAACGGGAAGGTCGCTGCCGAATATCACGGTTCCCAGAAATACCGCTGTGGATATGACCACAGCCGCCGCGCTTATCAACGCAGGAACCTTGAATTTCTTCACGGGTGTTCTTTCTTTTTTTCGTCCCGCAAGCATATAAATAAGGAAGCCGAACAGGTTCGGAGTGAATATGGTTATAAGGAGCCAGAGCACAGGTCTGTCACTGTTTACAGAAGCGTCGGCATAAACATAAAGGCAGATGAATGCCAGTAACGCTATGAACGATAATACGGTAATGACCGTAAATGAAATGAATAATGGTGCAGTCATATCAAACAAGTCCTTTCTGAATGTTTCTTATCTCGTATTTTCCCGCCGCACAGGCAAGTATTACGGCAAATACAGCCGAAAGTGCCGAAAACGCGGCAGCTGCCAGCAGCCACACAATACTTCCAAGGAAGATCACGGCAAATGATATGATAAAGAACGACAGTATTATCACCGCTGTAAGTGAGACAGCGAGATTTCGTATCATTATCCTTCTTTCCTGTTTCAGAAGCTTTTCGTGTATGCGGTTTCTGAGTTCCTCGGGAACTTCATATCTTTCTGTAAATACTTCGGTCAGAAGCTTTTCATCCATTGTCGGATACCTCCTTTTTCAGTTTTGCGGCAAGTAATTCTCTCGCTTTATGCAGTCTGCTTTTTACCGTCCCCGGCGGAAGATTCATTACTTCCGAGATAAATGCTAAATTCTGATCGTCGAAATAATACAGCACGACAGGTACACGGTATTTTTCATCGAGCTCCGATACGGCACGCCTGAGTGCCGCTTTAAGCTCCGCTTTCTCTGCATCCGCCTGTACGTCGGTATCATCTGCGAGATTGTCCAGCATCTCCGGTTCCGGTGATACTATATGTTCGTTCTTTCTTTTCTCTTTCCGGAAAAAGTTATGGGAGAGCTTTACGGCAACGGAGAGAAGATATGATCTCGGGTTCTCAGATAATTCCAGTGTCTCCGCCTTTCTGAATGCCGTCAGAACAGTGTCCTGATACAGATCGTCGGCGTTTTCCTTGTTTCTCATGATATACATGCAGAAACGGTAAACATCATTTCCGTATATCCCGAGAAGATTTTCAAATTCTCCGGTCGTCATGCTCTCACCACCTTTCACCAGTATATTGTCACGATCTTACGGTCGGTTCACTTTTTTTCTGTTTTTGATTATATCATTTTACGACAGTAATTTCAACAGGAAATGTCATAACGAGCTGATGTGCATGACCAGAGATCTGAAAAACTTTTTTTATACTTTATTATTGATTTTTGGCCGACAATGTGATATAATCATATCAATAACAAATATCATCAGTGATTTAAACTGATAAAGAAAGCTGTGGCATAATGACTGAGAGCAATATAGGGATATACAGAAAGGCAAGGCGTAAAAACCGCCTTATAACCGTTATCGTGGTACTTCTGGCCGTGGGACTCAACTTCCTGCTGTTCAAGCTTGTAAGCAGTCTCGGGCTGCCGCTGTATCTTGACTGCGCGGGAACGATACTCGCGTCGGCACTCGGTGGTTACATACCGGGTATGCTTGCCGGGATCCTTACTAACATCGTGAACTGCTTCACCGACCCGTCCTCAATATACTACGCAGTGCTGAGCGTGCTTATAGCAGCCGCATCGGCGTTTTTCGCACAGAAGGGCTGGCTTTCGGTAAGGAAGCCTCTTATGCTCGTGCTGTACATACTTACCCTGACATTCATAGGCGGCGGTCTCGGCACGATCCTCCCATGGATGCTTGACGGACTTTATTTTGACAGCGAATCATTCGGTGCAGCACTTGTGAACGCCGGAATAAAAGACCAGACTCTTGCCCAGCTTCTCGGCAATCTTATTATGGACGCACTCGACAAGACCGTAACTGTCATCATCGTGCTTGTGATAAAGGCTCTGATTCCTGAAAAGATAAAAGAGATGCTCCTTTTCACCGGCTGGATGCAGCGCCCTATGAGCGGAGAGCTCGCAGACAGCATGAAAGATATGAAGTGCCGCAGCATTTCCGTTCGCACAAAAATAATGTCTGTACTTATAACGGCACTTTTGCTGCTCGCGTCATCTGCTACGGCTATCAGCTTCGTGCTGTTCAGGAACGCGGTCGTTGCCCAGCAGGAAAAGCTCGTTAACAGTACGGCGACATCTGCCGCGCTTGAAGTTAACGGCGATATGGTCGATGAGTATCTTGCGCACTCACATGATGTCCCGGGTTACGACGAGACCGAGAAGTCGCTTTACAGCCTTCTTGCGGGCGACGAGGATATAAGATACATCTATGTCTATAAGATCGCCGAGGACGGATGTCATGTAGTATTCGACCTTGACACACCGGACCTTGAGGCAGATAAGCCCGGCGCGGTGGTCGAACTGGACAAAGCAGTGCATCCCTTCCGTGACGCGCTCATAGCCGGCGAAGAGATAGATACTTTTATCTCCGATGACTCTTTCGGGAAACTCATAACCGCATACAAGCCGATATATGACAGCAGCGGAAACTGTATGGCATACGCAGCGGTCGATGTTTCGATGTACCATGTCGATGACCTTGAGCGAAACTTCATCACAGGTATGATAGCGCTCTATCTCGCATTCTTTATTGTGATCTTCACTGTGGTGCTCTGGGTCATAGAGTATCATATCGTGAAACCGGTCAACTCGATGTCCGCTGTGGCGAACAGATTCGCTTTCAACAACACCGACGAAAAGCTCAATGAGAACGTTGATATGATGCGCGACCTTGATATACATACGGGCGATGAGATAGAGAACCTTTACGGTGCCGTGCTGAAGACCGCAGGTGACAGCGTCGCGCAGGTCGAGGACATTCGCCGCAAAAACGAGACTATCAAGAAAATGCAGGACGCGCTTATCCTTGTACTCGCGGATATAGTCGAGAGCCGTGACAAGAACACAGGCGACCATGTCCGTAAAACTGCAGCGTACAGCCGCGTGATAATGAAAGAGATGAAAAAGAAGGGCTACTACGCCGATGAACTGACCGACAGCTTCATTGAGAATGTAAGCAGTACCGCGCCTATGCACGATATAGGAAAGATCAAGGTCTCGGACGTCATACTCAACAAGCCCGGAAGGCTCACAGACGATGAATTTAAGACTATGCAGGATCATACCGCATACGGACGCGAGATAATCGACGAGGTGATAGAACTCGTACCGGAATCCGATTATCTGCGTGAAGCACGAGATCTTGCATACTCACACCATGAAAAGTGGAACGGCACCGGATATCCGGAAGGAAAGTCCGGCGAGGACATTCCTCTGTCGGCGCGTGTCATGGCAGTAGCCGACGTGTTCGATGCACTTGTCTCAAAACGAAGCTATAAAGAGCCTTTCTCCTTCGAGCAGGCGCGTAATATAATCCGTGAGGGTGCAGGAGTTCACTTCGACCCTCTCGTAGCCGACGCGTTCCTTTCTGCCGAGGAAGAGACTATGAAGATAGCGGAATCCTTCGGAGATTACAGCCGCACCTACGTCGAGGACAATCATGTGGATGACAGCGGAAAACTGCGTTGACTGCTGATGGACGATAAACATTTGTAAACGTACTCTGCCCGAAACAACATACGGAAACAGCCGTATGTTGTTTCGGGTCGTTTTTTGGTATTTAGGGTTGATTTTTCAATGTGCTTGTGATATAATAATATAGTTATGTGCTTTTACAGAAACTATGAAGTGGAGATGAAACAATGCTTGAGTCTATTGGCGGATACAGTTCAATAAACGCTTATGTAAAGTCGAAGCTGGAGCATTTTGAATCTTTGGAAAAAAGCTTCAGTTCCTTGTTTACGGTATCTTTTCGTGAGAAGGATAATATCTTTTACGAAGAGAGCCGCGGCATACGCATCGAAAAGACTACATACGGGCAGGCTTATGACCGAATATTGAGATATACCGGCGCATTGAGACGTACAGCGAATGATGTGCCTCACGGCTCTGTGATAGGCCTCGCTATGGATAACGGACTTGACTGGATAACCGCGTTCTGGTCGATAATCCTATCCGGATACCGACCCCTGCTCATCAATCTGCGTCTCCATAACAGCGCGATAGAAGAAGCGCTTGCGTCGTGCGGCGCGGCTATGGTGATTTCGGACAAAAGGGAGTTCGGCGTAAAAACGCTGATGTTCTCAGGCATAACGCCCGACGATGCTCCCGCTGAACTTTCGGACTGCGGAGAAGAGCTGCTCGTAATGTCGTCCGGAACATCAAGCCACATAAAGATCTGCGCTTATTCCGCCAACGAGATATACAGCCAGATAAAAGACAGCTACTACATTATTTGTAAGTGCAAAGCAATAAAAAAACATTATAACGGGTCTCTGAAACTCCTGACTTTTTTGCCTTTTTATCATATCTTCGGGCTTACCGCGATGTTCCTCTGGTTTTCTTTCTTCGGCAGGACTTTCGTTGCGTTCAAGGATTTCGCACCATCAACAATTGTGAATACGGTCCGCAGACATCAGGTAACGCATATCTTCGCTGTACCGCTCTTCTGGGAAAAGGTTTATCAGCAGGCTGTCGCCGGTATAAAAGACCGCGGCGAGGAAACCTGGAAGAAATTCGGAAAAGGAATGAAGATAGCCAAAGCTATAGGGAATGTCCCTCTGCTCGGCAATGCGTTCTGTCGTAAAGCGTTCCGTGAAGTAAGAGAGAACATATTCGGAGACAGCATAAGCTTCCTGATAACCGGCGGAAGCCGTATCTCCGGGCAGGCGCTTGAATTCTTCAATTACATAGGATACCGCCTTGCCGACGGGTACGGAATGTCGGAAATAGGCATTACCTCAGTCGAACTCTCGGCGGATAAACGTATTCTGTCGTCCGCATCTGTCGGTGAACCTCTCCCGTCCGTCAGCTACAGTCTCAACGACAAAGGCGAGCTGATCGTGAGCGGTGATTCCATAGCAAAATATATCATCGAGAACGGAAAGAAGATCCCACGCGGAGAAAGCTTCTGCACGCATGACCTTGCAGAGCGCTCCGGAAAAAACAGATGGCGCATCATCGGCAGAAGCGACGAGCTTCTTGTTGACGCGAGCGGCGAGAACCTCAACCCGAATCTCATAGAACCGCTGCTTGAACATCCTGAACTCTGCGGAGCATGCATAGTAGCCCGTGTGAAGGACGACAGGACCTCACCCGTGCTGATAGCGAGCGTTGACCGGCACATAGAGAGCGATGACCTTGCGAAACTGAAAAGCTCGCTTCGTGAGCAGCTCGACAAGCTTGGCGTGCTTACGAGGATAGATGAGATCGTCTTTGTCACCGACAGCCTTATGCTTGATTCCGAATTCAAGCTTAACCGCAGAAGGCTCTCTGATGAGCTCAGCAGAGGTCTCCTGCATATAGCCGACCCGAATGCCGCTCCCAAGGGAAGTGACAGGGAGTTTAAAAACGAGGAGCTTCTTGAAGAGCTTAAAAGACTGTTTTCTGCAGCACTCGGCAGAGAGGTCAGGGATACAGGAGCAGATTTCTTCATTGACGAGGGCGGTACGAGCCTTGATTATTTCGCCATAATATCCCGGCTCCAGGAAAGCTACGGGATCTCGTTCCCTATGGAGAACGGATCCGGTCTCAACAGCATCGACGCGCTCTATGACTATATAGAAGCACGCCTGTAACGTTTTGTCACAGCAGTTTTATCCTTATCGGGAGGTCAGAAATGATACGCTTCTGGAACTGGTTCACGAAGATAACCGCTTTTCCTGTCCAGTGGCTCTGCTTCCGGACAAAAATATACTATGAAGATCCTGCTATACAGAAAAGAAAAATACACGGTGCGGCGATCATAATCTCAAACCACACCTCGGTCTTTGATTACGCAGTCTGGCTCTTTGTCTTTTTTTCAAGGACACTTCGCTTCCAGATGGCAGAGGTGCTGTTCCGTAAAAAGGTGCTCGGGACATTCCTGCGTATGCTCGGCGGGATATATGTCAACAGGAACGTCTATGATTTCGGATTTATCGCGGAATCGGAAGAGATACTACGCAAAGGCGGTGTGGTCGGGATATTCCCCGAGGCAAGGCTTCCGCTTAAAGGCGAGGAACGTCCGCTTCCGTTCAAGACAAGCGCCGCATATCTTGCATTATCTTCCGGAGTACCTGTTATTCCGGTCTATACCGACGGCTCTTATTTCGGCTTGAAACGTGCGCGTGTTATCGTCGGCAAACCCGTTGATGTATCCGTATTCTGCGGCGAGAATTGTTCGGACAAAGAAAACATGAGAGCGGTAAGCAACGGTCTCAGAAACAAGGTCATAGAGCTGGAGAAACTTCTTTATGAAAAAACAGAAAAGCAGAATATTCGGTCTTGAGTACCTGTTTTACGATTTTGTGAAACTAACCGCGGCTCTGCCCGGACTTATAGCCTTTCGTCCGAAAACGATCTGTGAAAACGAAAAAGCGAGGAAGAAGATCCGTGGTGGCGCAATAATCATAGCAAATCACACAGGCTTTTTCGACCCCGTTTACCTTCTCATGGGTATATGGTACAGACGTCAGCGCTTTGTTTGCATAAAAGAGCTTTTTGAAGGAAAACGAGGCTTCTTTTTCAGGCACTTTCTCTGCATACCGATAGACCGTGAGAATTTCGGACTGGATAAGCTCGACGAGATAACGGAACATCTTAAAAACGAAGAGCTTGTGTGTATGTTTCCGGAGGGACGGATAAATCAGGAAGACGGCATAGCATCGTTCAAGTCCGGTATGATACTTATGTCCCTTCGCAGCGGAAAACCGGTCATTCCGGTGTATATACACAAACGCGCTCACTGGTATGAGAGGCTCGTACTCGTTATAGGTGAGCCGGTAAATGTCTGCGAAATGTACGGACCGCGTCCTACTCTCAGACAGATAGAAGCAGCATCAAAGCTGCTCCACGAAAAGGAAGATGAACTGTCAAAGCTGAAACGAAGATGAAGCAAGACGGCCACAGGTTATCCGGCACACAGCCGAACGATGAAATGACGCGTGCCGGAGCAGGATATACATTAATCCCGAATTATCAGGAGGTCAGATATGATAATCGAAAACAACGAAAGGTTCCGCACCTACACTTCTCCCGAGGTATTTGAAAAGCTTAAAGAATACCGGTCGGTAAGTGAGATGTGGAAGCACTGCCTGAGCGAATACGCCGACAGACCCGCGATAGGAGATGACGGAAAGCTGTTCACTTTCGCACAGACCGAAGAAAGAGCCGCACAGTTCAGAGGTATATTCTCGTCGAACGGTATATCGGGAAATATCGGTCTGCTCATGCCCAATTCCTTTGAGCTCGCGGCAGCATTTCTGGCTGTATCGACCTCAGGTAATACGGCAGTCGTTCTTCCCGCTCAACTTGATGCGGTATCGGTATTTGGATGCTCGATGAAATTCGGGCTCAAAGCGCTCATATATATGCCGGGTATGGAGGACAAACTCTCTCTTATAAAGGAGAAAGCCCCTGCCCTGCTGCTTATACCGGCGGATGCTTCGGCAGACAACGCGTCTTCGTCAGTTGACGCAGATGCCGATGATTCATGCGTGATCATGTTCACCGGCGGTACTACCGGAAAAAGCAAAGCTGTGCTTTTATCTCACGGCGCAGTGATGCAGGGTGTTGTGAACGGCTGCTACGGATATGAAGAAGTGTTTTATCAGCGCTATCTGCTCGTACTCCCGCTTTCTCATATTTTCGGACTTGTGCGCAATCTTCTCACAAGTCTCTATACGGGAAGTACGATCTATATCTGCCGGAACACTAAGGATATGTTCCGCGATATCGAACAGTATCGCCCTACGATACTTGTACTTGTACCTGCGCTTGCCGAAATGGCTCTTATGCTGTCGAAAAAGTTCGGAAAAAATATGCTCGGCGAGGATATGAAATACATCATCTGCGGTGCCGCAGCTGTCGCGCCGTATCTTGCAGAGGAATACGCGAAGCTTGGCATAACGCTTTTCCCGGGATATGGTCTTACAGAAACGGCAAACCTTGTTTCAGGTAATCCCGAACCCCTTAAAAAGCCGGATTCCGTTGGTATTCCGTATGCACACCAGGAGCTTCGCATAGAAAACGGCGAACTCCTTATAAAAGGCGCCAATATGATGAAGGATTATGTCGGCGAAGAAACGGACGGCCGTGATAATGACGGATGGTTCCACACCGGAGATCTCGCACGCTTTGACGACGACGGATTCCTGTATATTACCGGAAGGATAAAGGAACTTATTGTTCTTTCAAACGGCGAGAATGTTTCTCCGGCAGAGGTCGAAGCGCACTTCAACGAACTTGCGCTCGTTCAGGATTCTCAGGTGTTTGAGGACGTAAACGAGAACGGCGTCCATATTCTTGCGCTCGAAGTAGTACCGAGAGCCACAGAAATGGCTGCTCTCAAGGCCAAAGACCCGTCTGCCGACGCAGCAGAAGTGCTCATGTCCGAGCTTACGCGTATAAACCGGTCGCTCCCGTCATTCCAGAGGGTGAGCCGCATAGTTATCCGCGATACCGACTTTGAGCGCACACCCAGTATGAAGATAGTGAGGTACCACAAATGCAGCTGACAAGAGCCGAGATACTCGAACGCCTGAAGGAGATACTTATAAGCTCCGATGCAGTCCCGCCGGAGATATGTGACGCTTGTAACGAGGACTCCGATCTTTTTACGGACATAGGGCTGTCGTCGATCGGTATGCTTTACGTGGTAATAGCTATTGAAGAAGCATTCCATGTACGTTTTACCGGTATGGGAGTCTCGGATTTCAGAACGGTCCGTGATGTTATAAATCATATAGAGGAGCACCTGTCATGAAATGGTGGCCGGGTGACCCGAAACGCGGCGATATTATCCGCATACCTGTCGGAGCGATATATCATTACGGTATCTTCGTTGATGATGATACGGTCGTTCAGTTCGGTCCGCCCCCGGGTACGAGCGGCTATAACGACGGTAAGGACATAAAGGTCTGTACTGCGTCTCCGGAGGAGTTTTCCTGCGGTAAGATAGTAGAAGTTGCTGTGCTGGACAAGGATGAACAGAAAAGACGAATACCGCCTGAACAGACGGTAAACACCGCAGTCTCCAGAATAGGCGAGGGCGGATATGACCTGCTTCATAACAACTGTGAGCATTTTGTCAACGAATGCGTCTTCGGAGAAAAGCGCAGCACACAGGAGGAAGAAGCAAGAAAACGCTGGTATGACCGACCGGTGTTTGACTGCTATTTTGCTGCGGTGCCGGAAGAACTGTCATTTGAAGAGTATTCCGATAAAATAGTTCCCGTACAGCGACTTGAATATATCCGATCGACTTCCGATGAAAAACTGCGCAGATCAAGACTTTTTGCGTGGGAACTGCTTGAAGCGGCGGCAATGCGCTCATTCGGATTCCGTATGGACGAACTGGCACTGAAGAAAGATAAGTGCGGCTGCTGGACAAGCGGCAGAATGGAGTTTTCGATGACCCATACCGACAACGTCGCCGCAGTAGCAGTCTCCAACGCGCCGGCAGGTATAGATGCCGCAGATACGGAAGTTTTCGCGCACTCCGGTATTTCTGCCGATAGTATTCTGACGCGCAAGGAAAAGAAAATGCTTTCCGGTATCACCGGTGACGAACTTGCAGTACTTCTGACAAGAAAAGAAAGCATATTCAAAAGCATGAAAAAAATGTCGTTTTCGCCCGTAAAAACAGAGGCTTCACAGAAGAACACGCTTTCAATGCGCCTTACGGAGTTTCCCGGATATATATTTTCCGTTCACGGCGAAAAAGCCGGAGCCCTGAGATGCTATGTGTACAGCAGCGGAAAATTCACCCGCACCACAGCGGAAATGACCGGACTTAACTGATATGAACATTTTTATCATCATTCTGCTTGTTTTGATCGGTCTGTATCTGTTCTTCGCGCTGTTCCCGTCTCTGACAATATTTCTTTATATTTTCGGCCGAAAGAAGCAGAACGGGCTTGAAGCTGTCACGGGAAGCTATCTTGAACCTTATTCTGACGAGATATATGATGCAAGCAGGTATTTTGACGCTCTCGAACATGAAGAACTTACGGTAACGGCACGTGACGGCGCAACGCTGTACGCCGGATACTACCCTGCCGGAACGGGAAGGACAGCTATACTGATGCACGGATACAGAGCATCACCTATGCTGAATTTTGCCATTCAGGCGCGTGACCTTCATAAAGCGGGATTCGGCATCCTTTTCGTGACCCAGCGAGCTCACGGGAAAAGCGGCGGTAAGCACTGCGGTCTTGGGCTTTTTGAACAGTATGACCTTGAGGAATGGATAACGCTCATGCTTGGCAGGGGCGAAAAGGAACTTCTCCTTTACGGTATATCAATGGGGTGTTCAACGATAGCGTATGCCTCGGAACGACTGAAAGACCCGCGAATAAAAGGCATGGTGCTGGACTGCGGGTTCGATTCACCATACGAACAGCTCAAAAGCGACGGAAAAGCGCATCACAGTCCGTGGTGGATAATGCTCCCGCATTTCGTACTGTTTGCAAAGCTGGCCCTTAAAACAGACATACGCAGATCGGTGAAGAGTTCTCTGAAAAACTCGGTCATACCTGCATTTTTCCTGCACGGTGATGCTGACAGAACAGTAAATTACCGCTGCACAGAAGAGAACGCTAAGGTGTGCGCAAGCACGGAGAGCGTACTTATCGTCCCGGGCGCAGAGCATACTATGGCGTATTATGCCGGAGAATCCTGTGCAAGGGAAAGGCTCGGTGTATTCCTGGCGGAGCATTTCGGAAAGGAATCATAGGCAGTGTTTTTACCATGTAAATAAAGGCTATGCCGCTCAGATAGCGGGAGAGGATCGCGCTCGTCTGTTTATGCGCAATTGCCTGAAATATAAACGGAGGATCATTCAATGGAAAAATTTGTTATCATCGCGGATGCGACCTGTGACCTCAATGAGGAATTTCAGAAAAAGTATGACATAAATGTCATACAGGGTCATATAGTCGTTCCCGGACTCGGTGAGATATCAACATCTCAGAACTGGGAAAGATTCACTCGTGAAGATTTCTTCAAGGCCCTCAAAAGCAGTCCCGAAAGCTATTCGACTTCGCCGCCGAACATAGCCGAGTACGCTGCGGAGTTTGAGAAGTATGTTTCTCAGGGTATCGGCGTTATTGCTATGACTATCTCTGCCGCAATAAGCGGTTCTTTCGGGTTTGCACAGAGCGCAAGAGAAAGCGTGCTTGAAAAGTACCCGGAAGCAAAGATAATCTGCATAGATTCCCGCCGTTTCGGTCCCGGATTCGGACTTATGGTGGTACACGCCGCTATGCTCAGAAATGAAGGAAAGAGCATTCAGGAGACCGCCGACATTATCGAGGAAAGAAAAAACACATTCCATCAGGCCGGCTGGCTCGACGATCTGTCCTTTGTCGCAAAAAAAGGAAGAATGACTCACGGAAAGGCTTTCCTCGGTACCCTTGTAGGAATAAAGCCTATCGGTGAATTTGATTATAACGGACTTACGACAGTCATAGGAAAGATAAAGGGTGCAAAAGCAGCTTACAGCGCTCTGCTCGATTATATCGAAAAAACGTCGGTCGATCTGAAGGATCAGATAGTATTTATCGCACATACCGACCGATACGATCAGGCGGAAAAGTTCAGGGTGATGATAGATGAACGCTTCCACCCGAAAGAGATCTATGTAAGTGATGTATTCGCTATGAACGGAATAAATGTCGGTCCCGGTCTTATGGCAGCCTACTATACGGGCAAGCCGATAAGCAAAGACCTTTCCGAGGAAAAGAAAATACTGGAGGAAGCCTCCGGCTCTTAAGGAGAATGTATGAATAAGATCTATAAAAAGGGGCAGATGGCACTTTATGCCGTTTCCGGCATGGGCGTAAATATGCTCAACCTGATGTTCGGCTCATATCTTTGCAGTGCACTTCTCGTCGGCGGATTCGGAGAAGAGGCAGTAAAAAACCAGACCTTCGCACAGAAAGATCTGATAATTGCCGCTGTCTGGGCAGTATTCGTGCTTGTGTCGAAAATAATCGACGGAATTATAGATATACCTATGGCGTCGTTTTCCGACGGTCTCAAAACAAGATGGGGAAGAAGGCGTCCTGCGCTTATGATAGGCTTTCTGCCTATGGTAGCGGCGTATCTGCTCTTCCTTATAATCCCCGACCCGACAGGCGCTTCGGTGCTGAATACCATTTATTATGGTGTTCTTCTCTGCATATTCTACGCGTTCTATACCCTGACAATGGTAACATATTACGCAACGTTCACAGAGATAGTAGATACTATGGAGCAGCGAAACTTCATCTCAAACGTGAAGTCGATCTGCGACATCGCATATTTCATACTTGGATATGTTGTAGTGCGCGCTATGCTCAACGGTATGAACATACGCACAGTCGCCCTTATTGTTCTTCCGCTCTCGCTTACCATGATGATTCCGATGTTCATGATAAAAGAACCGTCCAACAGAGGCGAAGCAAAGAGCTCGGAACAGGTACCGGGTCTTGTGCGCTCACTTTCATGCACCGTAAAGAACAAGCCGTTCGTTTTATGGATGGTCGTTTATTCATTCATGACTTTTGGTGTACAGCTCTTCCTGAGCGGTATAAACGAGTATTTCTCATTCGTCGGAATGAGTATGATACTTGTTATGGCTTCATCTTTTGCGCCTGTGCCGCTCACACTCATACTTTTCAATAAGATACAGAAAAAGCATAGCTTCGGCTTTGCTTTCAGATACGTTCTGCTTACCTATTCCTTCGGTATGCTGATGCTGTTTCTTACCGGACTTATGGAGGCCGGCACACTCAAGACCGTTTTATCGGTCGTTTCGGGACTTATCTGTTCATTCTCCGTCGGCGCGTTCTTTTCTGTTGCCTACTCGGTACCGTCCGAGCTTGCGGCGGAAGAGGAGAAAAAGACCGGTGTCAAGAATTCCGCAATGTATTTTGCTGTACAGGGACTTTTTGCCGGCATAGCCACGGGAATTGCTACCGGCGTGGTGCTTACCGCGCTCAAAGGCAGCGAGGCAAGTCATTCCACCGCTATGACGTTCATGACACTGATAGCTGCCGGAGGAACACTTGTCTCGTTCCTGATGACATTCATACTTCCGAAATCAATAATTTCTCTCGGCTCACAGGAAACGGATAAAAAGGAAAAGGAAGAAAAAAATGAAGACTAAACGCGTTGACGGCATCATGATGGAAAAGATGCTGAGAAATGCTCTCGCCGTACTAAGCAGCTCGGAAGCGGAGATAAATGCTCTGAATGTTTTTCCGGTGGCAGACGGTGATACGGGAACAAATATGAGACTTACGATAGAGAACGGACTTCGGGTATCCGAACCGCAGAAAACACTGTGTCTGTTTCTCAAGAGCTTTACAGAGGGCGCACTTCTCGGTGCCAGAGGAAATTCCGGAGTTATCCTTTCTCAGCTTTTCAAGGGGTTTTATACCTATCTTTCAAGATGCGCGGCAGCGAATGTAACTGACCTGAAAAATGCGTTCATCGTCGGGTACAAGACTGCTTACTCGGCAGTCGTCCGTCCCGTTGAGGGAACGATACTCACCGTTTGCCGCGAAGGTATAGAGCATATAAAGAACCAGACCGACCGTCAGACTACGGTCGAAGAGTTCCTCTCAATGTACATTGCGGAAATGAAAAAAAGCCTCTCCTATACTCCCGAAATGCTCAGCGTGCTCAAAGAAGCCGGCGTCGTTGACAGCGGCGCGACGGGTTATATCGCAATAATCGAGGGAATGCTCGGTTATCTCTACGGAGATGTAAAATATGAAAATGAACCGGCGGAAAGACCCGCTGAGATCCGCCCGTCTGCTCCCGACCTTTCTATGTTCGGTGAAAATTCGGTATTTGAATATGGCTACTGCATGGAGTTTATCCTACAGCTAATGAATGCCGCAGAATATGACAGGCATTTCAGAATATCAGACTTCATATCCGCTATGGAACAATGGGGAAATTCAATAGTCTGCGTTCAGGACGGTATGCGTGTCAAAGTGCATATACACACGAAACGCCCCGCAGACCTGATAACGCTCAGCCAGAAATACGGTGAGTTCCTTACGTTCAAGCTTGAGAATATGCAGCTTCAGCATAACGAGCATGTTAAGAGCGAGGAGAAAAAGGAAAAGAAGAAGGATCTTTCCATTATTGCCGTATGTGACAGCGCACGGACAGCTAAGCTGTTCGGAGATCTTGGCTGCGGAAGAGTAATAAATGCAGGTCCGTCAATGAATGTATCGGTCGAAGAGATTGCTGACGCAGTCATGCAAGCCAACGCAGCAAACGTAGTTATCCTGCCGGATAACAAGAATGTTCTTCTTGCCGCAGAACAGGCACAGAAGCTGAGCGGGCTTACCAATGTGACCGTTGTGCCGACACAAAGTATAGCGGAAGGTTATTTTGCCCTCTGCATGGATGTCGGAGACAGCAGTGATGTTAATTACCGCATAAAGCAGATAAAGCAGGGTTATTCCGGTTCCGCGACAATATCTGTCACGGTTGCCACAAAGCCGTATGCTTCGGGAGAACTTAAGTGCAATGCAGGCGATATGATCGCCGTGACGGACGACGAGCTTGCCGCAGTCGGCGAGGATTCACTCGGAACGCTTATCGAAGGACTAAAGGCTCTTCCGGATATCGAAGACCGCGAAAACGCTGTCATTTTCCGCGGGGCTTCCGAGCCGGATGTGCGTGAAGAGAAGCTGAGAGGCCTGATAGCCGACGCTTTCCCGGATCTTGAGGTAAGCTTCATAGACGGCGGATCGGAGCTCTTTAACTGGACAGTTGGTTTGATGTAAGGAGATAGAATGGACATTTTTCTGATAGTACTGCTGATAGCGGCAGGTGCCGTGATCTTCCTCGGGATACTTCCCGTGGCAGTCCTCGGTTATATTCTTTACGCTGTCCTTCTTGTCCGCAATAAGCCGGATAAATGGGGCAGAGAATGCAGTCTCCCCGAAGATGCGGAATACAAGAGTATGTTCGATATAGGCATGGAGTGGTATGAGAAAAACAAGAACGCAAAGCAGGATGTCGGTATCACAAGCTGTGGTTTCAGGCTTGTGGGCGAGTATTTCGATTTCGGCTATGACAAGGCGGTCATAATAATCCCGGGACGTATGGAATCGCTTCTTTACTCTTACTTCTTTGCCGAGCCCTACCAGAAGAGCGGGTATAATGTTCTCGTCATCGACAACAGATCGCACGGGCTATCCGAGGGAAAGCGCTGCTGCCTCGGATACAGCGAATACAAGGATATTATCGCGTGGAGCAAGCTCCTTCATGAGACTTTCGGCGTAAATAGCGTGGTACTGCACGGTATCTGTATCGGTTCGTCCGTTGCACTTTTCGCTATGACAGCTCCGGAGTGCCCGGAATACATAGATTCCATGGTCGCAGAAGGTATGTACGCAAGCTTTTCGGAGTCGTTAAAAAACCATATCCTTGAGCTTAAAAAGCCGCTTTTCCCGATATATCAGTCAGCTATGCTAATGATGAAGATATTCTCGGGCGCGGACGTTGTGCATGACGGTCCCATCTACCGAATAGGCGCTCTTAAAAAGCCGATACTGTTTCTGCACAGCAGAGAGGATACGTATTCCCTGCCCGAAAAAGCGGAAGAGATATATGCAAAATGCAATGCACCGAAGGAGATCGTATGGTTTCCGACGGGTGCGCACTCACGGATTCGTATTACTCACATGGAAAAATACGACAGTGCTATAACAGATTTTCTTAAGGAGCATGAGGCGGTCTGTGAAACAGTCTGATGTAAAAAACGATAATTTAAGCCGTAAAAGACCGGTAAGAAGGATCGTCGCCGCTGCAGCGGTCATTCTTGCCGTTTTTATTTGTCTTTCCTTTATAGGCGCAGGTATCATCTTTGAATTGATATTCCGCAGAACAGAGACTACCGGCAACATCTATGAATACAGCCGGAGCGACGCTGAAAAATACCCTCGCTCCGAAATTGAGATCATCTCCGGTAATGAGCGCCTTTTCGGTCACGTATATGATGTGCCGGATAGCAGAGGAGTAGTTCTGCTTTGCAGCGGCTTTCACGAAAATACGGAGTGTCATCTCCCCGAGGTGTTTTTCCTTGCGGACAGCGGGTACGACGTGGTAACATTCGATTTTACCGGTCACGGCAGAAGCAGCGGATCGGGTATCAACGGGTTTTCACAGGCTCGCTCGGATGTGAACGCTGCCCTTGAGTATATAAGATCGAACGAAGTGCTTTCGTGTGAGCCCGTATTTCTTTTAGGCTACAGTATGGGGGCTTATGCGGCGGCAGCGTCACTCTCAGGAAACGGCGATGTCCGTGGAGCCGTCTGCATATCTGCTTTCAATGATCCTCTGGGATATATGTACAGTACCGGTATTTCACACGCCGGTCCGATAGCCTCGCTCGGTATCCCGTTTCTCTGGATGTGGAGCCGTATCCGATGCGGCGAAGAGCACGGTCTGACCGCGATAGACAGCATAAATGAGTCCGGAATACCGGTACTCGTGCTTTACGGCTCGGACGACAAGACTGTTCCGCCGGACCAGAGCCTTTACGCCAAAGAGAACGAATGCA
Organism: uncultured Clostridia bacterium; assembly: GCA_947168885.1. Lineage (GTDB taxonomy): Bacteria > Bacillota > Clostridia > Oscillospirales > Ruminococcaceae > Ruminiclostridium_E. The sequence continues at coordinate 104,152 of CAMVNQ010000009.1, forward strand.
CTGCCCCGGGAAGCACGTTCGTTCTTGTAACAGAACCGGAGAGGAACCGGCACATGACAATACTTATGTCAGAAAGCTCGGCGGCGGAAATGAAAAACGGAGCAGTCGATGATGCCGATAAAGTCGTTCTCGACAGCGGCATGAAAGAACTTATTCTCGGCTTTCTTGAGAACTGTGCCTGAAGAGCCTTACCGGCGCATTCCGCTAAGGATATGAATAACAACAAAAGCCCGTAAGAATACAGTAACGGGCATTTCAGCAAGCACCGTCACAGGACAAAAACAGCCTTCCATACAGTTCTGAGGCATATCACACCTGTTTTATACCGAAAATGCTGTTTTTTCGCAGCAAAAACGTCATTTTTTTCAAAAATATGTTGACAAATGTATGAAAATACTGTATAATGTCCATTGTGACTGATGAACTCTGTGTTCATCGTAAATAAACAATATTCAAGGAGAATGAAAAATGACAAAGGCAGAACTCATTTCGGCTATCGCTGAAAAGACAGAACTCACAAAGAAGGATTCCGCTAAGGCTCTTGAGGCTTTAACAGCTACTATCACAGAGACACTTGCAGCAGGCGGTAAGGTTCAGCTTGTTGGTTTCGGTACATTCGAGTCCCGCGCTCGTGCAGCAAGAACAGGCATCAATCCCCAGACCAAGAAGCAGATCAAGATCAAGGCTACAAAGGTTCCCGCTTTCAAGGCAGGACAGGCTCTTAAGGACGCAGTTGCCAAGTAATTTTTACACATCAGAAACGGCATTACAGCCATGACGCTGTAATGCCGTTTTTTGTATGCCTATATATCATATATCTATCGGCCGCTTTTCTTTCCTTAGGATACGCTGTATCGCAAACTTCCCGGAAGCTGCGGCTACGGGCAGACCGCCCGGGCTCATTATCCACTGCCCCGCGATATAAAGGTTTTTCACGCCTTTTACCGTACCTTTGCATTTCAGTTTCTTTATCGAAGGCTTTGTCACAAACGCCATGTAGCCTCCGTGATAAGCACCGCAGTAGCGCTCATAAGTGAGCGGGGTCCAGCAGTCGAGAAATTCAAGCTTTCCGTCAAGCTCCGGGAATTCCTTTATCACCCGCTCAGTCACCGCGGCGATAAGCTCCTGTTTCTTTGCCTTGTATTCTTCCTTTGAAAGGCTCTTCCAGTAAAGATAGTCCACGTCCGTCTGCGAGATGTTCGTCTGTATGACTGTCTTCCCTTCCGGTGCAAAGCTTTTGTCATAGCCGTAGTTCTTGACATATATCCTGTCAAAGCTTCTGTTTCCTATCTTTATCGGGTCACAGCCGAAGAATATCGTGTCGCTGCCGGAAAACGTATCGTCGGTGACAAAAGCAAGCTGAAATCCGCTTATCACAGGGTAGTCTGCATGGTGTTCATAGGCATCCGCCCAGTCTTTCGGAGTGTATGATCTACCAAGGAATTTCCCGTACATAAGGCTTGTATCAACTGCGGAGATAACTATATCGGCAGTTATTCTTTCGCCGTTTTCAAGCTCAACACCTCCCGCGGTACCGTTTTCGACAATGATCTTCTTTACGGAAGCGTTGGTGTGAAGCTCGCCGCCCATTTCCCTGAACCGCCCGATGATACGTTCAGTCATAGCGAGCGAACCGCCGACAGGAATATTGCCGTTGCCGCTCGTCATCGTAGCGTATGAAACGAGGAAAGAGTACGCCGTGTATTCCGCAGGCATATAATCAACGATCATCTTTTTCAGCACCGGTGAATGAAAGCGTTCTGCAAGCTGATTCAGGTCGATCTTACCGTATTCCTTCATGACCTTCGGCATATTTTCCATGCTCTTTCCGAGCTTTATATAATCGCCTATGCTCATCATATCCATGGGTTTATCTACCGGGACAGTGCAGGCCTCCGCGTATCTGACATACCCGATGAGCTTACGTATCTCTGTCTCGTCCTCCGGAGCAGCTGCAATAAGTTCTTTTTCCGTTCTGTCGAGGTCTTTCCAGAGTGTAACTTCCTTTTCGCCAAGGCGGGTCGTATAGAACTTCTCTGTTTCCGCGTATGGCGTGTTCTCGTCTATCGCTCCGAGTGTATTCCATATCTTCCAGAGCGAGGTGTTCATATTCGTTCCTGTGAGCCAATGGATACAGTTATCGATATGACAGCCCTTTCTGTTCCAGCCTATGCACTCACCGCCCGCTACGGGGTTCTTTTCGTAGATCACAGCGTCATATCCCGATCGAAGTGCATATATTCCCGCAGAAAGTCCGCCTATACCGCCGCCTATTATAACTATCTTCTTTTTCATATCATTCACGCCTTTCTTAATATGTCAATTATCCATTCTGTTTTCGGAAGCGGCATTTCCGGTACCGCGGCATGATATTCCATAATGCCCTGTACGCTGCACCAGAACGCGCTGGAGAGAGCGAGCGGGTCACCGTCTCTTATCGAGCCGAGCTTCTGACCCTGCTCCACAAGCGCAGCCGAGAAGTGTATCTGATCAACCGTAAGGGCGAGCTGCCTTATCTCCTCCGGCATACCCTTTCTCTGCGCCTGTGCCATAAGCACAAACATCATGCAGACCCACGGCTGATCCTGTGCCGCACCGAGCAGACCGTTCAGTATCTTCTCAAAGTACTGTATAGGGTCATCGAATGCCGTTTTTTCGGAACCCTGCGTACCTTCAAGCCCCATTTTCACCAGTTCAAGATAAAGCTTTTCCTTCGACTCATAATAGTGGAAAAGCAGCCCTACGCTAATTCCGAGCTCCTCGGCTATATCCGATATTTTCGTCTCGGCAAACCCCTTCGTCACAAAAAGCTCAAGCGCTTTGAACATTATCTGTTTCTGACGCATTTCTTTCTGCTCTTTTCTCGTCAAATGACTCACTCCTTTTCTTGAATCAAATTTCATTGAATTCTTATTCACCGAACTTGTATTCAATATACAACATTTCTGTACGTATGTCAATAGTTCTGTGCGATATTTGTCGTTATGTACAAATCACAACCTGATTTTATATTCATTTCATACAAGTAGGTTGCGGCGCATCCGAAAGCGTTCACGCTTGCTGAAACATAGGAACATTAATGTACGGCTACGATCTTATATAATGATATTGCAAAATCACTGAAATTGTGGTATAGTGATCTATGAGGTGAATAATATGTCAGTAGAATATAAGGACACTCACGATTTCAGCCGAGAAGAACTTGAACGCCTTTTCCTTTCAGTAGAATGGTCTTCAGGGCATTATCCGGACAAGCTTGTCATCGCGATGAAGAATTATGATACCGTTTATTCCGCATGGGACGGCGAAAAGCTCATCGGTATGATATGCGCCATGGACGATGGGATCATGACCGCGTATATCCATTACCTGCTCGTTGACCCGGAGCATCAGGGACAGAATATAGGCAGAACACTCGTTGAAATGGCGAGGGAGCATTACAGGAACTATCTGCGCATAGCACTCATAGCTTACGATAAAGAGCTGTCATTCTATGAAAAATGCGGGTTTGAGAAAAGCATGGACTCTTCGCCCATGTTCATAACATCGCTGTGGACATGACATAAAGGAGTTTGCATAATGAAACTTTGCATTTTGTTTCCGGGAATAGGCTATCACTGCGATAAACCGCTTCTCTACTATTCATCAAGACTTGCAAGAGCAAACGGATATGATGTCATATCTCTGAAATATTCGGATTTTCCCGAAGGAGCCAAGGGGAATGCCGAAAAAATGCGTACTGCCGCAGAACACGCTCTCAGGCAGTCGGAAGAACAGCTCGCAAATACAGATTTTACGCTGTATAACAATGTTGTACTTATCGGGAAAAGTATAGGAACAAAAGCTGCACTCGCGTTCCGTGAAAAACACAGACTGTCCGCAAAAGCTGTTCTCCTGACACCGCTTGAAATGACATTCGTACACGATACGAGCAGATGTATAGCTTTTCACGGAACTTCGGATCAGTGGGCTGCCACGTCCGAGATCGAGCGTCTGTGCAGGGAGCATGACGTGCCGCTGTTTGAATACAGTAATGCCAATCATTCCGTTGAAAGCGACGATGTCTATCTGAATCTGGATTATCTGCGGGATATTATGGAGAAAACGGACTGTTTTCTCAAAAACGGCAATATATAGACAGTCGCTTTAATATTGATCGTATTTTGTTAATATTACCAATATTTAGTAAAACTATTGACTTTTGACGAATATAGTCATATAATAAATTTGTATCGGTATATAATGCCGAAAATTATCAAACTTCAAACCAGACAACGGAGGGAACCAGAATGTTTAAAAAGCTTGGTATGCAGATCGTTTTATCAACGATCGCAATAGTTATTGTTGTAATTGCTGTAATGCTTACGGTAAGTGTTATCTCGTTCAGAAACTACAATGACTCTATCATGCTACAGAGAGCAGTAGTAGGTATGCAGGTACTTGAGGACAGGGTCGAAACAGTGCTTGGCAATCTTGAAGACGCTTACTCTATGATGAAGGAAGACGGAGATTTCCGTGATGCCGCAGAAGCCGCAAACGCAACTGTTCTGAAGGACTATCTGCAGAGAAAGCTTCCCGGAGAGCACTACTATATGATTGTCGGTGACAAAAGCGGAAAAATTACATATCAGTCCGAAAAATACCCTCTTAAATCGTTCAGTTACGCTCCCGTCGGAGCCGGCAAGACCATAAGGGGTATCGCAAGATGCGACGGTGAGCTTGTTGCTATGTATGCTTCCTATGTGGTAGATCAGGACGGTCAGGAATTCATGCTTTGTCTCGGCCTCGATATGAAGTCCTATGAATGGCTCGATGAAGTTATGAAAATATCCAACTGCGACGCTACAGTATGGAACTGGGATATTCGCTACTCTACAACACTCAAGCGTGACAACGGAGAGCGTGCTACCGGTACAGACCTCAACGAGGACGTACAGGAAGCTGTACTTAAAAAAGACGGAAAATACGAAGGTCAGCATGATGTTGTTGACAGACACTACTATGTATCCTACCATACAATGAAGGACTATGACGGAAATATCATAGGTGCGTACTGGGCTGGTGCGGATGCACGCGACGCCGACAAAGAATTCGGCGCAGTAACAGCGATAGCAATAATCATAGGCGTTGTCGGCGGTATCGGCATAGCATTGTTCATATTCATCTTCTGCCAGAGAAGAGTTACCGTTCCGCTCAAGCACGCGGAGGAATATGCGAACGAGATGCTCGCGGGTCAGCTTTCAACTTCCAACGTCAACTACAAATTCGCGGACGATGAAGTCGGCAGATTCGTCGAGGTGCTTCGTACCGCGAAGCACGGTATGAGCGACGTTGTCGGCGACTCCTCAAGAATACTCGCATCAATGGCTGACGGCGACTTCACAGAAACTCCGAACGTTAAATATCCCGGAGATTTCGAGGATATTGAAAGGAACATACTCAAGATCGAGGACGATCTCGGTGTTACACTCAGCAATATGAACACATCTTCGGATGAGGTTCTCTCGGGCTCCAGCCAGATGGCGGAGGGCTCTCAGTCCCTTGCAGACGGCACGACACGTCAGGCTTCCGCTATCGAGGAGATCTCCGCTACTATCGCGGAAGTTTCAACGCAGATCTCCAATACCGCTCAGAACGCGGCTCAGGCAGGCAACCTCTCAAAACAGACACAGGAAAGAGTAAACGAACAGGATACAGAGATCCAGAACATGGTCGCTGCTATGAACGAGATAAGCGATACATCGAAGGAGATCGAAAAAATCATCAAGACTATCGAAGATATTTCGTTCCAGACCAATATTCTCGCGCTCAACGCAGCAGTTGAGGCTGCCCGCGCAGGTGATGCCGGCAAGGGCTTTGCAGTCGTAGCCGATGAAGTCCGCAACCTCGCGAACAAGTCCGCCGAAGCCGCAAAGAGCACATCGTCGCTCATAACGGCATCTATCGACGCTGTCGATAAGGGAAGCAAGATCGCAACTTCTACGGCAGAGTCAATGAAGGAAGTAAAGGCTATGTCCGCTCAGACAGCCGACCTCATTTCCGAAATCGCAACGGCAAGTGCAGAACAGAACGACTCTATCCACCAGATCACATCCGGTATAGAGCAGATCTCTCAGGTTATCCAGACAAACTCTGCTACCGCAGAAGAGACCGCTGCTTCGTGCGAGGAGCTTTCCGGACAGTCCAAGCTTCTTAAAGATCAGGTTTCCCGTTTCCGTATCAACAAATAAGCGCTGTATCAACGCTATTTGCAGCAGACAGGATCATCACACGGCCGCTTGCCCTTTATGGGTGAGCGGCTTTTCTTACCGGATGTAGGTGATCTGAATACAACAAAACGGCGGGTGCTGTATGCATCCGCCGCTATATTATTCATTTTCAGTACGCCGGTCAAAACCGATCAGCCGAAAAGCGGAGTAGAGAAATATCTCTCTGCCGTATCCGGAAGTACAGTAACAACAGTCTTTCCCTCGCCGAGCTTCTCCGCAAGCTTTATTGCAGCTGCGACGTTAGTGCCGCTGGATATGCCGCACATTATACCTTCAAGCGAAGCGAGCTGCTTTGCTGTGTTTATTGCGTCTTCATCGGTCACAATGTGTATATGGTCGTAGATGTTTCTGTTAAGTATCGACGGTATTATGCCGTCTCCGATGCCCATTTGCAGATGCGTACCCACAGTACCTCCTGCGAGTATAGCTGCGTGCTCCGGCTCTACAGCCCATATCTCCATGTCGGGATACTGGCTTTTAAGTGTCTCTCCGATGCCGGTTATGGTGCCGCCCGTTCCGATACCGGAACAAAAGCCGTCTATCTTCCCTGCTGTCTGTTCAAGTATTTCCAGCGCAGTATAGTATTTATGTGCGAATGTGTTATTTTTGTTCTCAAACTGCTGCGGAACAAATACGTTCGGGTCTGATTCCTTCATTTCGAGCGCCGTTTGTACGCACTTCTCCATACACTTGCCGATGTCCCCATCATCATGTATCAGTATGACCTCCGCGCCGTAATGATTAACGAGCTTGCGGCGCTCCTCACTGACAGAATCCGGCATGATTATCACGGTCTTATATCCGCGGACGGCACCCACAAGCGCAAGCCCTATACCCTGATTGCCGCTGGTCGGTTCGACGATGACAGTATCCGGTCCTATCAGACCTTCCTTCTCGGCGTTTCGTATCATATTGTAGGCTACGCGCGTCTTTACGGAGCCGCCTACGTTCAGGCCCTCGAACTTAACGAGTATCTCGGCACTGCCGGGTCGGTGCATACGGTTGAGCCGTATGATCGGCGTGTGACCTATCGCTTCAAGTATGTTATTGCATACCATATCATGTCCCTCTCTCTGTTGTAAAAATACTGCATTATTATATCACAATATGTAATAAAAGTCAATGGAAACAATGTGCGTTTATGGGCACCTCTAAAAACCGCTTTGAAAAGAGAAAATGAGATAATTGTGCCGAGAGCAAGGAGAGGCTCCGAAAGCGTGCTGGCGCACGGTGAGGAGGCTTGACGCAGCTATCGGTGCAAGTAGCTCTTTTTCTCTCAAATGGGTTTTTAGAGGTGCCCTTTATGAACCTCACCTGACGGCAGGCTCAGAACAAGCGATTGACTTGTCAAACCGCATATGGTATAATGAAACAGATGATCAGAGAGACAGATTTCAGCTATGATCAAGAAAAATCTGATTTTTCGGAAATGAATACAAAAATACTTAATCTATCGGGGGAACATAAGCGAACATGAACATAACTATCAAAAACATAGATGCCGGAAAAGCTTTCGATTTCGGCAGGACATCTTCCGACTATGCGAAATACCGTGACATTTATCCGCAGGAGTTCTATGAAAAGATAATTGAACGCGGTCTTTGCACAAATGGACAGGATGTGCTTGATATAGGCACAGGAACCGGCGTGCTCCCACGAAATATGTACCGGTACGGTGCAAGATGGACTGCCGAGGATATTTCGGACAAACAAATCGGTCAGGCGAAAATACTTTCACAGGGAATGGACATAGATTACCGGCCAGTTCCCGTTGAAAAGCTTGACCTCCCGGACAACTCGTTCGACGTTATCACCGCGTGCCAGTGTATATGGTATTTCGATCACGAAAAGATAATGCCCGAACTCTATCGTATGTTAAAACCGGACGGGCGCATTCTTATACTGTATATGGCGTGGCTTCCCTATGAAGATGAAATCGCAAGTGCAAGCGAAGATCTTGTGCTTGAATTCAACCCGGACTGGAGCGGCGCCGGTGAGACAATGCACCCGGTATTCGTTCCCGAATGTTTTTACAAGAAATTTGAACTTGTGCGTCACGATGAGTACAAATTGAATGTGCACTTCACACGTGAAAGCTGGAACGGCAGAATGAAAGCCTGCCGCGGCATCGGAGCTTCTCTTCCGGAAGAAAAAATAAGATCGTGGGAGCAGGAACATCTTAAACTCCTGTCCGGTATCGCGCCGGAGGAATTTAATATACTGCATTATGCCGCATCGGCGGAACTGAAAAAGCGATAACAGCAATAAGAGCAGATCGTATATCAGTATTATTGCTATACTTGCTGCCTGCGTCAAAGCCCTTTTGCAAGCAGCGACGCAGGCTTTACCGACGTATTATAATGACATTTTCCGGTCATTATCTTGTGTCTTATTTGTTCCGATCTATGCGTTTTCTGGAAGTCCGTATCGCTCTTTCAGGACAGACAAGAAGACACAGATGACATCCGACACACATGCTGCCTATCAGCTTTGGCATACCGTCTTCATCGGACTTTATAGCACTGTGGCCGCCGTCGCTGCAGGAAATAATACATCTTCCGCAGCCGATACATTTATCGAGATCGAACTTCGGGAACAATACCGTGTCGCGCTCCAGAACGTCGGTCGTAGCGCTCACAGTATCAAGAGCCTGCCCGACAGCCTCTTTGACGCTGTTATATCCCTTTTCCGCAAGATAGTAATTGAGTCCGCTTGTGAGATCGTCGATGATCCGGTAACCGTACTGCATAACAGCAGTGGTCACCTGTACCGAGCCGCTTCCGAGAAGTATGAATTCAAGAGCGTCCTTCCAGGTCTCAATTCCGCCCATTCCGCTTATATGCATATCCGCGAGAGCCTTGTCTCCCGCAAGTTCGGATATAAAACGGAGCGCGATCGGCTTAACCGCATTACCGCTGTACCCGCCCAGCGCTGATTTTCCGTGAACAGCAGGTGCGGCTACCAAAGTATGTGGATTTATGCCGGTTATGCTCTTTATGGTGTTTATCGCGGCTATACCGTCCGCGCCGCCGCGCTTAGCGGCTTCACCGGCAGGTATCATCGACGCAACATTCGGTGTGAGCTTCGCAAGCACCGGTATCTTACAGCCGCGCTTCGCCGCTTTCGTGAACTGCTCGACAAGCTCCGGCACCTGCCCGATATCCGAGCCTAAGCCACCCTCAGCCATATTGGGGCAGGAAAAGTTGAGCTCTATCGCATCGGCTCCGTTCTGTTCGCAAAGTCCCGCGAGCTCCTCCCATTCCGCTTCGTCCTTACCCATGATCGACGCGAGAATGAACTTCGTCGGGTAATTCTGTTTCAGCCTGCGGAATATCTCCATATTCTCCGCAACGCTATGGTCGGAAAGCTGCTCGATGTTCTTGAAGCCGATTATCTCGCCGCTGCTTCCTTTTATTGCTGAAAAGCGCGGCGACGCCTCATGAATATCAAGTGAGCAGATCGTCTTGAAGGCTGCACCTGCCCAGCCGGCTTCAAACGCTCTTGCACACATATCGTATGTACTTGCGACGACCGACGACGACAGCAGAAACGGATTTTCGAGAGGTATGCCGCAGAGGTCTGTTTTAAGCCTGTCATGGTCTGACGGAGGCGCAGTCTCTATACCGGGTCTGACATCATCATACAGTCTTGTCATCAACGCTTTTATCGGGACCTTCCCTGCTCTCACGCAGGCTTTCTCGCATGGCGCAGAGCAGTTTATGCATGGGTTTTCCGCGGGCAGCTCCGCTGCCGTGTATCTGCTGTTATCAAACCATATCCCACGCAGAGCCCTTGCCGGGAGCTTCGCAGGGCAAACCCGTTCACATCGGGCGTTGCCGCATAACACACAATTCACCGCTTCCGAACGGTATATCCTGCTTTCAAATGTCATATCAGTCACCTGCCTATCCTATAATTCCGATTCCTGTACCGTATTATTTTTTATGCTCTGTCTTTATCACACCGATTTCTTTTCAACTCCTTTCTTACGTCTTTTGTCAAAGGCTTTTAGAATTATATTGATTACCAGCGATATAACCCATGCGAGTACAAAGTAAATTACCGCTGTCGCGATAAGCGGGAAGAACGCCTCGTAAGTCCGGCTTCTGATAATATCGCTCATCTTTGTAAGATCCTGTATCGCGATATAGCCGACTATAGATGTGCTTTTCAGCAGCGAGACGATCTCCTGCCTATACACAGGAATGAACCGTGCAGCAGCCTGCGGGAATATGAACCTGAAGAACGCCTGGTTTTCGCTGTAACCGAGGGCAAGTGCCGCTTCTCGCTGTCCGCCGTCTATACTTTCGATTCCCGAACGCATGATCTCAGAAGCATACGCGCCGAAGTTCAGCGTAAAGCCGATAACAGCCACCCATACCGCTTCAAGTCCGGACTTTCCGAGAATAACATAGTACAGTATCATAAGCAGCACTACTATCGGCGTACCTTGCAGAAGCTTCACATAAATGTTGGATACAGCATTTGCGAGCCTGCTTCCCGTACGCCGGAACATACAGATAAGGAAAGCGAGCACAGAACCGAACAGTGTGGAAAGAACAGTGATAAGACAGGTAGTGCCGATACCCTCGACTATCAGCTTCCAGCGGTCTTCACGGATAAAGTTTTTCTCAAAGCTTGCTGCTATGCTTTCATAGAAGGTCACCGTCTCCTCATTATCCGAGCCTTCCGGACTGACTGCCGCAGTCACCATAACAACAGTACTTCCCGATTCCTTATCGGAGAAATAGACACTTTCCGCACGTTCGGGCGTTACCGAGATATTTGCCGCAGCCATATCATATTTTTCCGATGCAATACCCGGTATTATCGCGGAGAACGTCATTGTATCAAAATCCGGGGTATAGCCATACTCACGGCAGAACATCGCCACAAGCTCGATCTCATAGCCTGTAAGGCTGCCTTTATATGTATATTCCCATGGCGGAGTTGTTCCGTCACAGGCAATATCAAGTTCCCCATTCTCTCCTGTGAAGTCTGTCAGATCAACGGACAGTTCAATATCGCCTTTTGTCCACTTTTCAAGAAGCTTATCCATGGTCCCGTCAGCTTTGATCTTTGCAATAAACTCGTTGATCTTGTCCCGGAGAGCTGCGCCCTTTTCTGTTTTCGGAAACGCAAAAGCATACGGAGTCTCCTCGGCTGTTTCTTTAAGCCAGAACAGAGTCGGATTTTCCTCGATCATGGTTTCAGCCTGCTCTATCGACATTAAGTAGCCGTCTATTTTCCCGGTCGTGGTCGCAAGCGCAAGATCAGAGGACACATCATAATAAACATACTCCGCATCCGGGAATATCTTCTGCGCAACAGGCTCATAAGCGCTTCCGGTGAGGATTCCTATACGCTTGTCTCCGAAATATGAGATAGGCGTATTCTCGTTAACTGCACCACCGGTCTGTGAAATATCGGATTCGCGCACCATCAGCATTACTCCGCCGGTATATACGGTATCTGAAAAATCAACGCTTTCCTTTCTTTCCTCGGTGACAGATATGCTTCCTATTGCTATGTCATACTTTCCGGAGATAATACCCGCCAGCATCGCGTTAGCATTCGGCTGCTCAAATCTTACGCTGTATCCGTATTCCTGAGCAAAATCAGTAATTATCTCAACGGCAAAACCGGTAAACTCATTGTTCAGATAATAAGCGAACGGTATGTTGTCCGGCATTCCCGCAACGACCAATTCGCCGTTTTCACCAGAGAAAGCAGTGTGTTCAATCGTTTTTGCGGACTCATCGGTGCCGAACCACTTGTTTGTAATTTCATCAAGCTTGCCGTCCGACCTGAACTTCGCAAGCATCTCATTGAACTGTTGACGCAGCTCATCACCTTTTGGATTTCCTTTCTGGAACATAAACGAATAATCATCGTTTATCAGCGGTTGTTTTATGTAATCCAAACCGTTGTTTTCGTTGTGCAGCATACGCGCGACAGGCTCGTCCACGAGAAACGCATCTATCTTATTCTGCTCCAGAGCGACAGCAACATCGCTTATGCTGTCATAGTAAAAATATTCGCTGTCCGGCAGGTACTCAAAAGTTATCGGTTCAAAGGATGAACCGGTCATTATACCGATTCGTTTTCCTATGTAGTCTTTGTATGTAATGCTTTCGCCGCTATCAGTGCCTTTGTAAACAGTATTCTCTGATTTCTGCTCATTTTGCGTTAATATCGCAAGCAGTATTCCACCCGCTATCATCAGTATAATGACTGCGATGATTATAATATCGACCTTCGCTGTTTTTTTTCGCATAATCTCATTTCCTTATATTTTGTCTTAATATTTCATACCGTATCCGACAAGATAAACGTCCGTTCAGCCTTCAACGTCTCTGCGGCAAGCCTGATGTTGCCCGATCCGGTCAGACAGTCATTCTTACGCACAATTTATAACATCGGAATATTTACAGATACATGACGCATCTCGATATCTATAGGGCACCTCTAAAAACCGCTTTGAAAAGAGAAAATGAGATAATTGTGCCGAGAGCAAGGAGAGGCTCCGAAAGCGTGCTGGCGCACGGTGAGGAGGCTTGACGCAGCTATCGGTGCAAGTAGCTCTTTTTCTCTCAAATGGGTTTTTAGAGGTTCCCTATACTATATATTACCACAATTCAGCACAAACGTCAAGCAAAGTGATTATTTTGTTCAAAACATATCCACACCTCAGTTCAACAGGTCACACCGCTGATTCGTGATCTTCTCCGAGTCAGGAATCATCGAAGCACACGTTGTAATCCATGTTATAGCAGACCGTGTTAGTCTACCTTATTTGTCATACCGCTCTTTATTGCGGACGCATTTGAATATCAGTTTACCGCCGCACCGAAGCTAACACTGATAATTAATGTCTACTCATCAACCGCGAATCGGCTTCAAAGCGCAGCTTGAAGCTAATTCGCGGTTGCA